>JABDRB010000011.1 GCA_013041925.1 Akkermansiaceae bacterium
AACGGTAAAGTTCAGCCCATGTATCGGCGAAATGAATGACATTCAGCCCGTTGATCTGCGAGCCATCGTAGACCGGGTCCGTTGGGCTTTGGTCCAAATCATAACCATTTCCACTGATGTCTTTCCAGTTGGTGACATTCTGCCCTGACAGCACCACATTATCCGAATCAGAGGCATCATACCAGCCAGTAAGCGATGCTGCTGCATCCGCAGGTGTCCAATCAACATCCGAACCGGCCAGGTAGACCGTTTGCGAGGAGCCTGCATCCACAACAGGATTGACATTCCATTGCGCATATAAAGTCTGGGCGGCTGTGATGGCAACGGAAGTGCCCGAAGTGATTTCAGTCCCTCCGGCACCAGAGGTGAACCATCCCATGAATGTGTATCCAGTGCGACTGACGGTCGCTAAGCTTCCGTAGGTCGAGTCATAGGTGACCGACTTACTTGCTGGGCTGGGCGTGCCACCACCATTGGAATTGAAAGTAACAGTGTAAGAGCTGGGTGACCATTGCGCATACAAGGTGGTTGCGGAGTTCGCGCTGTAAGTCGCTTCGCTCGCATAAGAATCACCACTGCCATCGGCCGCCGTATTCCAGCCACTGAAGGTATGGCCAGTTTTCACCAACGAGCCCTTAGTCGCAAGGGTTAAATCGATGGCATAAGTCTTGGTTTGATCACTTGGAGCTGAGCCTCCCGTGTTGGTATTTCCATTGTAGACAACCGTATACGTGCTTACTGTCCACTGCGCATAGAGAACGTCGCCGACATCTGGGGTATAGGTGCCACCATCGGCATAGGAGGTGCCGCTGCCGTTGGAGGCCGTGTTCCATCCACTGAAGCTGTATCCCGTCCGGCTCATGCCATTGGAGCTGGCTGAACTCAGCGTCAATCCCACTCCTTGCGTCTTGGTTTGATTGGATGGCGGGCTGCCTCCATTATGCCCATTACCATTAAAGCTGATCGTGTAGGTTGGAACCGCGGTCCATTGAGCATACAGGGTGACGTTGGAGCTACCCATGCTAAACGAATTGCCTGCCACATAGTTGGTTCCTGAACCGTCTGCCGCAGTATCCCAACCGTTGAAGATGTAACCTGTTTTTATTAGATTCCCAGTATTACCAATCACGGTTACTGAACTGCTAGTAGGATATGCGTTGCTATCGATGGGGGGGCTACCACCATCACTCCCATTACCATTGTAGGCAACGGTGAATCCAGGCTGCGTGATGGTCACGTTATCAATGGTAATGTCACTGGTGAAACTGCCGCCTGTGGTTCCATTGAATTTAAGCTGCAGATATTGACCCGCGTAAGCACTCAAATCTGCTGTAGCTTGGGCCCATGAGTTCCCCTGATCTCCTGATTTGGTGAACAGCGTGTCCCAGCTCGAACCATCGATGCTGGCCTGCACCACCAGAGACCCCATATCTGCGCCATACATGTGATAATAAAATGAAAGCTCTGGAAGCGAACTCGCAGTCAAATCAAACCAACAAGTGAGTTGTGCTGATTTATTGGACTGACTCGACGCTTCGGTGAAGAGGTAGTAGCTACCATCTTGGGCGGCTGCTGGCCCAGTACTGCCAGAGGGCGTCCCTCCAGAGTCCCACGTCCAATCTATAGCATCTGTTTCTAGCTGCACCCAGTCACCCACACCACTTTCAAAGCTTTCAGCATAGGGGATACTGACGGCTGTGGGTGCCGCGGAAATACTGAAATCCGAACTACTCGTGTCGTTGTAGCTAGGATCTCCTAGTGTGGTCACTCGAATCTTGTAGTCCGTGCCAACCGTCTGCCCTGCTGGAACCACCCAACTGTGGGAACCATCATTGGAAGTTGTAGCCGCAATGGTGGTGTTAAGCACACCATTTTTAAGAAGTTCGATTTTGACATTACCACCCAAACTTGAAGTCCAGGTGATGTTTCGAGCCGTTCCCTTGAACCATCCTTCACCTCCATTTGGGCTGGTCAGTAACATCTCAGTGCCATCGACATTGAACGTTACGGGAATCGTCAGTGGCGAGTTGGTCGCCTCAGAAGAAGTGACCGTGATGGTGTCATTGTAGGTGCCTGCGGACAAGCTGCTGGCATCGAAATTAACATAAATTGCATCGCGCTCACCACCGAGGCTTCCAGAGGCGGGCGTGATGGCGAGCCAAGATTTGGTTTTGGTGATCGTGTAGGTGGCGGTGCCGCCACCTATATTTTCGAGGTCAAACTCAGCATCCGGACCAGATGTTCCTGCGAGGCCATCCACCGACAGGGAAGAGGAAGTAGCCGCCAGCGTAGGTTGCGCCCAAACCGTCAGGTTAACGGTGACCGTGGCGGTGCCCGAGTTGCCATCGTCAACAGTAATGGTCCCCGTGTAACTGCCCGACGACAACGCATCAGTCGACAAAGTGACGGTAACCAGATCCGATTCCGTCGTGGCCGAACCACTGGCGACACTGCAAGATAACCAAGCCGCATTATCAGAGATGGTGTAGTTAAGAGTGCCTCCCTGGCCATTGCAGATGGCGAACGTAGACGCCGGAGCCGTTTCCCCGTAGTTGCATGAGCTGTAGATGTTTGCACGGCTCAAGGAAATGCTTGGGGAGCCGGTCGGAGCGCCCGATCCTGCAACAAAGGTCATGACTGAGCTGTCGGAGCTGATGCTATGAATGACACCACCTGAATTGGTTCCGCGCCCACTAGCATCCCAAAACTTCAACGATGGTGTGGTCGCATCTGAAATTTGATTTTTATCGGAACTCTTGAAAGCATCATTGGTTCCAGGCGTCGGGTTATCATACCATGGTGTCTGCGAAGCGGAGGGATTCGATTCCAAAACCAACAATTCATAGGGAGTCCCATAATCAGCGTTAGGACTATCCGCGGTGAAAATCGTTGAATAGGTATTCGAGCCATGCTCACGAAGGTGATAAGCTAAAAGGCCCGTCGCTGGATTGACGCTTCCACTGTGGCCACCGTAGGGGCCTTCATACCCAGTATTATCACGCACCTCGAACATGAAATATTCGCGCGACTCCGATGGGTTAAGATATCGGTAAAACAGATTATTATCCACCTGCACCGTGCAGCGTTGGCTACTGGAGCTATCCAACTCGACAATATCTGACCATCCCGAAGCCGTCTTGAGGTAGGGGTCGATGTTGGTCGGATGGTAGCCACTGCCCCCGTAGTTGCCGGATGCCATCAATGAGAAATTACCGACATTGGCTGCATTGCTATTGTAAGAATAGAGATCTGGATAGCCGAGCAACATATGGCCATTTTCATGGCAGACTGTGCCAATCTTGAGCGTGGACGAGGTGCCGATATTGGTAATCTGATAATCGTAGATCTGCATACCACTGCCCACGCTTTTGGATGGCGACAGCACCCAACGGTGCGGCCACAGACCCTTGGACCAGACCCCACTGTCGTTACCGGCAAAGAAAATATTGCAGGCACGAACATTGCCGCCGCTTTTGGTGGTCAATGAGGAGAAGTCGTAGCCATCTGCGATGAGTACATCCAAAGCAGCATTCAACAACAAGCGCCCACACTGACCGGAATCGACACTCGTATCATCGTAGTAGGACTTCGGTTGTGGAACGCGCACGTAATAGGTGACGTTGTTGTTGTAGCGCAGCCGACCACCGGATTGGATGAAAAAGTAATCGTAGACGGAACCACTGTTACCAAAGCCGGTGTAATCCGGCTTGTTGAAGTAATCATCCACCTGTGGCTGTGTCACTGCGGTGCCAGGGTCATCGGAAAAGTCGACAAGAATGGTCAAACCCACCACTTCACCCGTCAACGTGAACGAGGGTGGCCCCATCTCAGGTCCACCTTCGCCCGATGATTCACCTTCGGGGGCCGCCATCTGTGGGCCAGTGGGAATCTCAGAATCAGGGAAAACGGTGCCCATCGGAACGGCAAAGCTCTTCTTGCCTGCTTTTTCCTTCTTTTTGACTTGGGCTTTAAAGGATCGGTAATTTCTATTCGCCGCCTTGACTGCCTGCCATCGTTCACGCTGTTTCACCACAGCCTCAAAGGCTTCATACTTCGCCTTGGCCTTAGCTGCACGAGCTTCTGGCTTGAGCTTCACCTTTTTTTGTAACCCGAGAGATTGAGGGTCGACCGCCCCAGCCATCTTCCCCGTCGAGCGAAAATTCTCGCCATTTCCATCTAAATCAGCGTAGTGGTAGGTTTTTGTTTCAGGGTCAAAAACCACCGTGTAGCCGTCTACTGTCTCCGTGCGTCCGTGGAATTCATCACCAAAGACACGCAACTGAAGCTTTGTGCCATCCGGTTGAGTCCACTGGGTGGCTTTACCCTCAGCCCCCAAGGGAGCGGCGTGAAGAAAACCAAATGTTGATGCAAATACAAGCAGACAGGAAAACCAAAAACGAACTGACGGAATACGTGGGGATATCATGGTATGATTATTAAATATTCTGGATGAAGATATCGAGATCTCAGGATCTGGAGGCACATTCTTTATGATGTTGTCGATCCAATCGACATCGCCTTTTGAACGACTAAATCAAATAGATCTAACTGATTTTTAGTGAATGCTTTATGCCTCATTTTAATAACATCAAAATGAAGACAACTAAAAACCAGCAATTCAATAAAACCAGAATGATGCAACGCCGCAATTCTAATTTTCAAGAAAAGTTCGACCAAAACGGGGTCGATCCAACGAGGGAAACTTTCCCGATTGGGCGATATTTGAGTCAGTATTCACAAGATCCGACCGATCCTAGAGGCTGAATGGCTCTCATGTTGAACTGGGCGGCAGAAAATGAGCACAGCTCCCACTCAGCACGGTTTCATGCCCAAATCCTGTCGGCCCAGTCAAAAAACCTCGATTAATCCGCCTTGAACGCCTTATCCGCCCTAGGCCACATAGAAAAGAGGCACAACCCAATTAGCCTCCCCCCAGCCTCCCCCCAGCCTGCTTCAATCCGGCTACGGGTCGACTGATACGTTAAGGCGACTGAAGAACCTATCGCCAGTCACGAGGGTGCGCTTCACCTTCACCTCCACCTTGTCCACACCCGTTTCATAGAAGTCATCGGTCGGGGTGATGATGATATCCGTGCCGTCGTGCACGGCATTGGTCCAAGTTCCCAAGTCGCTACCGTATTGCGGGGTGATGGTGGTATTGGTGTCAACATTAGCGGCATCGCTGCGGCGGAAGTTAAAGATGTAATACTCAGCGTCCGTGTTGCTGTCCAATGTGGGCAACAGCGCTGCGGCATCGACTGAGATGCCGCTTGCCCCCAATACCCATGCCAAACCATTATCGATACCGTCGTTGTTACCATCGACCTCCGAATGAACCCCACCTGCCCAAATACTATAGGGAGTAGGGTCGCTCACCGTAATCACCACCTCTTCGTAGACTGGGCTATGACCATCGTCCACGGTAAGGCGGAGGATGTAGGTTCCCGAACCAGAGAAGCTCACATCAGAATTGAGGTCGTTGACATCTGCGAAGGTAACGATCCCCGTGCCCGTGCCTGTGCCCGTGTCTGACCAGCTGTATGTCGGAGTATCATCGGAGTCCGTGACAGTTCCGGCTAGGGTTGCTGTCGCGGAAGGAACGGACTTCTTCGGACCGCTCGTGGCATTGGCCGTTGAATAAGGATGCGCTGCAGGGAGCTTTGCCTGCATGCCCCATTTCCAAGCGAGGAAGCCCTCCATCTTCTGAACTGTGGCCACACTCTCTGCTCCGTCTGTTAGAACAATCTCACCGATGGCTCCGTATTCCCAGTATTGGTAGGACTGCTTGCCAGAGAGAAGGCGCCAGACCTTCCCTGAGTGCGATGCCGTGCCTTTGGCAGTCCAGAGGGTAGGACCCATTGGGAGGATGCTCAGGTCCGAACTGGTCGTTGAGCCGTCCTTGTATTTGTCGAAGCCATAACCTGCAACCCAATCGTCGTTCCCGGAGGACCCCTGTAATTTGATGCTGTTTCCTGTATCACTGAAGAGGACCCGGTGTGAATCAAAACTATTATCTGCATCGTCATAGTAGGTGACGACGTAAACGTTTTGAATCGCTGTCAGCGTCGGCGTATCCAAATATTTAAAACCCTGATCATAACCAATCGTTGGCAGATTATTCAACCGGCTATCACTACTGTTGTAGGTTGGCTGGTTTGAAGAATTTCCCTGAGTCGCATGGTTTCCGTTGCCGCTCTTGTCTGACCACTGAGAAACGGCACCACTGCTTTCCGCGATCGTCGCGGCATCAGCAGCATCAAACCAAGCAACGGTATTTGTATCCGCAGGTGTCCAATCAATATCCGAACCGGTCAGGTAGACTGGCTGGTCCGAACCCGCATTGACAACGGGTTTTTCGTTCCATTGTGCATATAAAGTCTGGGCGGCCGTGATCGCAACGGTGGTTCCTGAAGTGATTTCAGTCCCTCCGGTCCCAGAGGTGAACCACCCCATGAATGTGTATCCACTGCGGCTAATTGCGGCCAGAGTTCCATAGGTCGTGTTGTAGGTGACCGACTTACTTGCTGGGCTGGGCGCAGCACCACCATTGGCATTGAAGGTAACGGTGTAAGAGCTGGGTGACCATTGAGCGTAGAGGGTGACATCGCCAGCAATGGCAAATGTATAGCCCGGGCTATAAGAGGTTCCGCCACCACCGGCTTCGGTCGTCCATCCCGATAGATCATGCCCCGTCAGGGTCAGCGTCCCCGAACCTGAGACGGTCACCGAGGAGCCACTGGTGTAGGGGTTACTGCCGTCGGCGGGTGCGGTGCCGCCATCGTTCCCATTCCCGTTGTAGCTTACGAGGTATTCGTCATCAAGCACATCGACCGTGTCGGTGACAACCGGATATCCGGAAGCTGTGGCGGTAATGGTGACGGTCTGCGTGCCATCATCCAGGCTGTCGTTCTGGGCGGTGACGGTGAAATTGGCCGTCGCGTTGCCGTCCAGGATGGTGACCGATGCGGGCACAGTGGCTTCTGAGCTGTCGTCGGAACTTAAATTGACGACTAAATCGCCCGCAGTGCTCACGCGAGTCAGGGTGGCCGAGCTAGTGCCGCCATTCTCAGAGATGGACGCTTGGTCGATGGCCACGGACAGGCCGGCGATGCCGACGGTGATAATAACTTCGTCCGTCGTCTGATCCCTCGTGTCATCACCAGTCAGGTGCAATTTATAGACACCTTCTTCGGTAAATGTGGCGGTGGTATTCACAACGGCTTCGTCGCCAAAGGTGACCGATGCCCCAGGGCCGTCGAACAAGTCCCAGTCGGTGGTGAAAGCATCTCCATCGGGGTCGCTTGCCGTTGCGTCACTCAGGTTGGCCACGGCATACATTCCAGCTCCGCCGGGAGGCGCAGTCTTATACGGATGCCCGCTAGGCAGGTTGCCTTCCATGCCCCATTTGTGAGCAAGGTAGCCCTCAAGGAGCTCTCGGTCTGCTTGACTGACCGATCCGGAGACGATGACGATTTCAGCAATTTTTCCGCCCAGGTAACCATGGCCAACAACATTGCTAATGCGACCGCCGCCCGACATAGTTCCGGGTGCCAAGGCATTGTGTCCGGACCCTTCTAAAGATCCATTGGCAAAAATCTGTTTCGGCGAACCAACGTCCCAAATATAATTAACGATACTGCCGGTGGCGACGAAATTGCTGGTGACAGACGGACCATAGTCATGGCCCCAGTAGTTCATGCGGTAACCGGATGAATTGGAGAATCCGACATGGAGGCTGTTGGCACCGGAACCGCCACTCGCGGCACCGTAGATGTCTGAGTAATTGGTGACATCGGCAAGCACGATGAAGGCGGAATGCGATGCACCCGACATAAAGTCTAGGCCTGTGCCGAAGTTAAGGTAGTCGCTTGACCCATCAAAACTTACCACGTGTTTACCGTCCAATCCTGAGGCGGTATCAGCTGGCTGGGAGCTAGGCGTCGTCTGCCCGGCATGCCTGGCGTTGCCACTCTTGTCCCGCCATTCCTGCACATTTCCACCATTCAACGTGAAGGTGCTGGCGTCGTCCGCATCCAACCAAAGGGCGGTGGTCGTCTCTGCAGGCGTCCAGGGCTGCGCCTCACTCAAGAAGATGGTTTTATCCGCGCCAGCGTAGATGCTTGGTGCCTGATTGTCGTTGTCTTCGATGGTCAGGTTGATGGGATTACTACCAATCATGCTTGTTCCGCTCGGGTTGGAGAGCGTCAAGATAACGGTTTCCTGCAGGGACTCATGGTCGGTATCATTGGTGATAGAGACATTAAAGGTTTTCGACGCCCCATCGCCATCTGCCCAATTCAGGGTGCCCGAGCTTGATGTGTAGTCAGAGCCCGCAGTAGCAGTCCCGTTGGTAGTCGCATACTGGACGCTCACCGCACCAGAGGTGTCGCCGACTCGGTCGACTGTGACCGTTGCAGAGCCATCGGCTTCGGTCGCCGCGTAGGATGAGCTCGCAAATTGCACACCTGTATTGGTGAGGTCAAAGAGGCAAATATTGTCGAGGCAGAAGTCGCTTGTATAGCTTGTTGAAGTTACACCGCGGAACCGCAATCGGACACTGGACTCTCCAGCATAGGGCGTTAAGTCGACAAGTGCCGCACGCCAGGCGTCTCCTTGGCCACCAGACAGTGACCAAATGGCGGCGTCCCAAGAACTGCCGCCATTGGTCGACGCTTCAAGATAGAGGGTGCCCATTGTGGCCCCATACATATGATAGTCAAACGACATCATCACTGCAGCCATCGAGGAAAAATCATAATCTTTATAGATCGTAGCCGTCTTGTCTGGGTAATTGGGGGAACTGGACTCCATGTAGAGATAGTAGTCACCATCGCTGGCGAGCCCATCCGTAGGGCCCGTTCCGGAGCTAACCGTGGTACCGGTGTGGCGTGTCCAGTCGAAATCATCGGTGGACCCCTGCAGCCATCCATCAAAGTCTGTTTCAAAACTTGCACAGGTTCCGCCACTTGGATTGATCGTGAAATCTGCGTTGCTGGCATCAATCTTAGTCGGCTGTTCTATACTTGTGATTTGAATGCGGCAATTCACCCCACCTACCTTGGTGGGAATCGCCCAGCTGTATGAGCCATCATTGCTGGTGGATGCGGCAATGGTCCGATCGACAGAACCGCCCTTGAGTAGGTCAATCTTGACATTCCCTCCGAGAGTTGAGGTCCAAGTGATGGTTTCGGAGGTGGAGCCATCAAAGGTCTCCCCGCCATTCGGTGAAGTGACCACCATCTCAGTGCCCTCGACAGTGAAGCTCACCGGGAGCGTCAGCGGCGAATTTGTTGCAGAAGTTGAGGTAACCGTTATTGTGCCGTTGTAAGTGTCTGGACTTAGTGAGCCTGTATCAAAAGTGGCATAGATCGTATCGACTTCCGCTGCAACGGTTCCACTGGATTGTGACAGTGTCAACCAATCGACATCATCACTTAATGAGTAACTGAGTGTCCCTCCTCCAGTATTTCTGATCTCAAATATCTTATCACTAGTGCCACCAGCAACTAAAGTTTCGCTTAAAGAAGCTTCACTAAGATTGATTGTTGCAAGAGCATTGACCGTCAGATTGACACTTATGGTATACGGTGAGTTGGTGGCGGCCCCATCGGTGATCGTAATGGTCGCGGAGTGGTTGCCACTAGACAGTCCGCTTGTAGCGTATGTCAGATTGACCGTATCCGACCCCGTTGTGATTGAGCCGGATGCAACGCTAAGAGAAAGCCAGGTCTGATTATCCGAAACTGAGTAATTGAGAGTGCCTCCGCCGCTATTATTGATCGAAAAGCTCTGTGGCGCAGCATTCGTGCCATTGTCGCATGTAGGGGTGAATGCTGTCTCTGTTGTGTTAATTGTCGGCGAGCCAGTGGGCGTATCCCCAATGACAAAAGTAATGGTGTCGCTCGGAGTGGAAATATCATGAATCCGCATGCCTGAATTCACCGTCCTTCCAGAGACAGACCAGAACTTGGCCGAAGGCGTCGTGGTGTCGTCGATGACGTCACCGGATTCGAATCCATCACCCGAACCAGGCGTGGGGTCATCATACCAGGGGGTCTTTGAGGGCAAATCATCTTCAAGAAGCAATAGTTCGTAAGGCGTGGTGTAATCGCAGTTTGGGTTTTCTGCCGTAACGATGGTACTGTAGGTATTCTTGCCATCTTCTTTCGCATGATAGACAACCAAACCGGTCAGCGGGTTGACAGAACTTTGATGACCTCCGTAGGGGCCTTCATAGCCCGTGTTATCCCTCAGTTCCATGATGAAGTATTCACCGGAATCGGAAGGGTTTTTGAATCGATAAAATGTATTATTATCGACATTCATTGAAGCTCTGACGCTACTACTGCTATCAACATCGATAACCGTTGCCCATCCGGCAGCACTCTTCAGATAAGGATCCACATTGGTGGGGTGAAACTCGTTGCCAGCGTAGTTCCCTGAGTGCATGAGAGACACATAGCCTAGGCTCGAAGCATTCCCATCGTAGGAATAAAGATCGGGAAAATTACACAGCATATGTCCGTTCTCATGGCACACTGTACCAATCCTCAAGTCGGCCATAGACATGTCCGTAATCTGATATTGATAACTGTTACTCGTCAGTCCGCCAGCGCTTAGGTTGCTATTACTTGAGGACGACTTGTGCGCCCAAAGGCCAAAATCATCCGCCCATGCATTGACATTGCTCCCTGCATAAAAGCAATTCACACCATCAAGCACGCCATCGCCGTTGCCGTCACACTCGGTAAAGTCAAAACCTTCTGCTGCGAGCTTATCAATTCCCTCATTAATCAGCCACCGTGCCTGAACGCCAAAACTTACGCCTTGGTCCGTAACGTAATAAGACCGATCGTTTGCAGCCGTATAATACGCGGTAACAATACAGTTGTAGGACAGCTTGCCGTTGGACTGGATACTAAAATACCCGTAAACCGATGTTGCGTTTCCAAACTCAGTATAGTCGGGATCATTAAAATAACCATCCACCTGGCTTTGTGAAAAGACAACATCAGACTGCCGATCAGGGAAAGAGGCAAGAAGGACCAGACCCACACGATTCCCGACAGTAGTTGTCGATGGTGGCCCGCGTTGAATGAGAGTAGAATCAGACTCTTCCGTTGATGACTCTTCGGCCTCAGATGCGCTCTTCAGGACATCTGGATCTTGGGAAACTTCAGTATCTTCAGCTGGATTTTTCTCTGGAGCATTCGGATTCCTCGGCTTGTATCCGTTTTTCTTAATTTCCTTCTCTACTTCTTTGGAATACTTTTTGTAGCCGAAGTCGCGTGGTCGAAGCTTAGCAGCAAGTTCTGGTTTAAGCCGTCCTTGAGAATCATAACCAAGAAGGTCTCGTCTCCTTTGGGATATCTCAGCAATAGCAGAGGCGGGCAATCGTAATTTCTTTTTGAATCCTGCGGGAGCCTTTCCCTTTCCAACTTGTTTCCCCGTAGAGATCCATGATTTTCCATCAGCCGCCAACCTAGCGTAACAGAATTGCCCCGTTCTCAAATCCTTCGTTACGGTAAACCCGTCAAGCGTCTCAGCGACGGCATAAAATTCATCACCAAAAACCCTTAATTCCAGTTCTTGGCCATTTCCATCAAGGACCTTAATCAGCTTTCCCTCCGGCCCATAGTGAGCGGCGTGAAGAAAACCAAATGTTGATGCAAATACAAGTAGACAGGAAAACCAAAAACGAACTGACGGAATACGTGGGGATATCATGGTATGATTATTAAATATTCTGGATGAAGATATCGAGATCTCAGGATCTGGATGCACATTCTTTATGATGTTGTCGATCCAATCGACATCGCCTTTTGAACAACTAAATCAAATAGATCTAACTGATTTACAGTGAATGCTTTATGCCTCATTTTAATAACATCAAAATGAAGACAACTAAAAACCAGCAATTCAACAAAACCACAATAATTCAACGACGCAATTCTAATTTTCAAGAAAAGTCCGACCAAAACGGGGTCGATCCAACGAGGTAAACTTTCCCGATTGGGCGATATTTGAGTCCGTATTCACAAGATCCGACCGATCCTAGAGGCTGAATGGCTCTCATGTTGAACTGGGCGGCAGAAAATGAGCTAAGCTCTCACTCAGCACGGTTTCATGCCCAAATCCTGTCGGCCCAGTCAAAAAACCTCGATTAATCCGCCTTGAACGCCTTATCCGCCCTAGGCCATAGAGAAAACCACAGAAAAAGGGGCAGAACTCAATTAGCCTCCCCCAGCCTGCTTCATTTCCTCGATGCTGATCATTTTTCGGGGTGTTTGGGAGTTTTCTATCTGCGTGATGATCTCATCGGCATCTCCCCCTAGTGCTTCCTTGATCTGAGGGATGGCGTCTATGGCTTCGGCGCCAAAGGTTTTGAGGAGTTGAATGCGGGCCCTGACACGTGGACCGCGTCGGCCAGTGGGCTCGTTGATGGTTTTTATGGTTAAATCGATGACTTCTTTGATGTTGTGTCGGTTGAGGATTTCGAGTCCCTCCTGTCGCCCCCGTCCTGCGTAGGCGATGTAACTGCGGTCCTTATCCTCGATGATGTAGACAATTTGATCGATCATCCGCGGGAGGTCATCGATGGGGATATTTTTGATCAATGCCATGCCGGCACCACGGGCCAACATGTGTTTATGGTGAAGTAGTTTGGTGACGCCCGAATAGAAAAGATCTTTATCGAGAGATAATGCGTAGGGGTCGGGGCCGAGAATTTTCACGAGGGCAACGCCGAGGTCGCGGTCGAGATTCCCGATGGGGTCGTAGGGTTTATCCGCAATCAACACCTTGATGAGTTCAGGGCCATGGGGTTTTGCCTCATCCATCTCAGCGAGTTTTTTGGCTGCAAGCTGGCGGATCCAGACATGATCCTTGTCGTTTTGGACAATGGCTACGAGCGCACCAGCGGCCTCGGTGATTTTCAGCTGTCCGATGGCATGAATGGCGCCAATACGTTGGTGGTGATTCCCCTTGGCGAGCAGCTTCATGACTTGGTCGGCGACATCCGCGTCGAGGATCGCAAGGTGCTCCGCAGCCCTATGGCGCACGCGGGGTAATGGGCTCCCAAGTAGGGTGAGTAGCGAGTCGGCGTCTCGCTGTGACTCCCCAATGGCTCCGACCTCTGGGCTATCATTAGCCGTCTGACCGGTAAGCCAAAGGGATGGATCCATCCCTTTGCCCGTGATATGAATGGCTCGCCGACCAGCGCAGTAGTTCATCAGGTAGGGGCTAGTATCACACAACCTCCCCGGCTTCGGGCTAACTCCCCAAGCCAGCATGCCCAGAAATCGGCCATCCCATGAACGTGTGACGGTGCGCAACCAGTGGATTTTTTGGTTGTAGGCGGCAGTGACTTCGGGGCCAGCGACGTTGGCACCGAGTCCAGACCAGAGAATATTCCACCACGGGCCGGTATGACCAGTTAGTATTTCATCAGCGGCGGCGGCGGACATCCTTGAGTAGAACCTAGCTCCCTCCATGTTACCGATCAGCGCGTAGGCAACAGCGATCGATCCGCTCGTTCCGTTATTGGTGTGATGTTGTTCCACAGGTCCGTGACTTCCGTATGGGAGTGCCCCTTTTCCGATCCAGTTGCTGTAGAAGGCGTGGGTTTTTTCAATCGCGGCGCGGACTTCAGGGTGCTTAACCCCGCACTTCTCGGCAAGGATCAATGACGTCCACAATGAAACCGATGTCTGGTTGATGGCGCCGTAGCCGTTGAGTCGGCCGTGCAGCTGACCAAAGTTTTTTGCGGGATCCGCTAGGTTATGATTCCAGAGTCCGGCAGCGTCCTGCCCCTTCGCAATGGTGAGCGCGTGCTGTTTAATGGAAGGAAGAACATATTCGTCGCCCGTGAGCAAGAAATACTCGGTAAGGATCAGCGCTTGATAGGCGTAATACCAGCTTACATAGGATCGATGCCCGAGCGTAGGATCAACCTCTGGGCTGGCAAAAGCACTTGCGTGGAGGACTTTGCCGACGTGGTCGATGTATTTTTTTTCACCCGTCGATAGCAGAGCGAGCAGTCCAGACTGCAGGATACCGACGTTGCCTGATTCGACGAGGTAGTCGGCAGCCTGAGTGATGATGGCATCCGTTTTCGGGCAGTTGGTGGGTGCGGTGGGGCTGTAGTTGCCGATTACCTTAAGTTGAAGCGTGATGTGGTGTTCTTGCGCTGGCTTAGTGGCCAATGCGCCGGCTGCGACCGGTCGTTTGACTCTGAGTTTGAGACGACCACCGCCCTGATGGCTCTCGGCGTGATCGATACACGAGGTGAAAAGTTGAAAAATATTGCCTGTGACTGGTTTGTCGTCGACCGCGAGGATGACATCCCCGATTTGGAGATGACCCTCTGCGGGTGATCCTTTTTCGATGAGGTCAACGACGAGGCGATCTGGGTAGCGTTTGGCAAAAAAACCGGTCGGGCCGAAGTGGTAGAGTCCGCCGGGTTTGGGCGGTAAGTGCAGGTGGAATGTCAGCGTATTCCCTTTGCCGTTGCGTATCCCGTCACGCTCGACGGTGACAAACAGCTGCCAATCCCAATCGCGCCCCAATCGGTAAATCCGCTTTGCCGCCATTTTTCGGATATTGCTGCCGAGTCCACGGTGTTGAAGTTGGCGGATCCGATCGCCGACCTGCAATTTGCCGTCGGCCGGTGAATGGGGGATGACGTGAGTCACTCGGATATGATCATCCATCACCCTTCCGCAGACGCCGGAGTCACCCAACCGATACGCTTGATTCGGAGTCAGCTCTTTGACTTCCGCCAGATCCTGATAATCCTGTCCAACCTGTATGACGGGCTCTACGGCTTGAAGGTCGATAAAGCCAGCCAAAAAGAATGCACTGATCGTCCATATGACCCCTAGGCGTGAGGTAATGCTTTTTTTCATAATTCGGGTGATAGGATGATGATTGACTGGATCCAGCACCATGTTTGGACCCCGCCAGATCTATGCTATCGCTTCAGACAACGGCAACGGGCGCAGCATGGGGGTTACCCCGTTTTCCTGAGCAGATAGGCTCATTAATTTCCTTGGAGCAGTTCGGCCATCGCCTTGCCCATGCCGTCGCCAATGTTCATGTAGGTCTCGGCGTTCCCGCCATAGTGACCGTTGGCACCGCCTCCCTTGGAGACAGGGTTGGAATAGAAGGTCGCCACGTTGCCTTTAAACTCTGGGTATTTCCCCGTCTTACCGTCGACAGCGAGTTGGGCATCCGTAATCTGGCCGCCCTTCTTTTCATGCCCCATGGTGGCACAAACAAAGGGAGCGTCTGGAGCATTAAAATCCTTGCGCAGATCCTTGATCAAATGAACGAGGTTCTCTTCATACTTGCTCGATTTACCCTGATCCTTGGCGCCCTGCCAGAAGAAGAAACCCGCAACTTCGCATTTCGTGGCGCCTGGGTAATAGGTGCCAATATCCTTCATGACATCCTTAGCGGCTTTTGTATCCCCATCATACTGCACACCCGCATACCAGCCCCCCTCTTTGGGTGTTCGAGTGGGGTCATCCTTATTCCCTTCATATCCAGGAGCACTTGGAGGTAGCAGGTCGTAACCCAAGCTGCGGTTACCAATGCATGCCTTGAGGATCAAGACTGGCTCATCAAGAACATGCCCCACGTAATGACCAATACCGATCTCTGGGCCAAACTTGCCACCGGTCGCGCCAGAGCCATTGTCGCCGCTTAGCCAATCATTGAAGTGCGTATTCCATGGGTTGGAACCAGAACACATAACGCGCACATTTCGAACATCTTTGCGCACAATCCAATCACCAGAGTCATCAACGAGATAGGGGTATTGTCCCTTTTCTGTCGCCGACTTCAAACCCGAAGTCTTCCCAAATCCTAGCATGTTAGACTGCCCCATCAGGATGAAGACCTTAACTGGCTTACTCATATCCGCCTCTTTGCCGTCAGAGTCTGGCAGGACGTCAGGTAAAGGTTTCGCTGAGACGGAACTTGTGCTGGATGTGTCTGAAGCGGGCTCCGCTTTTTCCCCATTTTCTTTGAGGTAAGTGATATCGGCCTCTGAAAGGATTTTCTGATTAAACTTCATCCGCTTGCCGTTGGACAAGGTGACACTCACCGAACCCGTCGCCACATCATAGGATGTAAGGTCCCCTTCAAACGTTTTGGATCCGTCGACACTGGTCCATGTCCTCGCTTCGACACCAGCGATCAATATGACCGAGAGTGCGGCGAGACCCGTCCAGTTTTTCCCGAGTTGCGTGAGGTATTTTTTGTGCATTGTTTTATCAGTGGTTGGTAATGTTGGCTGCCAATTTAGACACCTGATGGCTGGTAGTCAATTCGACTAATGGAGCAATTTATTGTTAGCACCCACTACCGGGATCAACTCATGGTGCCTTTTTCTCATTTACCTCTCACTTGCTGGTCGCCTTAACCGCCGTATCGATCAGCTTCTCGATGGCCGTCTGGTCGACCCACGTGCTGAGTTCAACCGCGGAGCTCTGACCATTGATCGACTTAGGAGCATCGGCTTTGGCAGAGAGTGATTTGGCGGGGAGGGTGTAGAAAAATGGGGTGTCTGTGCCACCGAAGTGGTTTTTCCAGCCGTTGGCCAAGGCGGACAGCTCGCTGCCGTAGTTAGCGGCTTGCTCCCCTTCAAACATGTTTTCGCTGCAGAGGAAGATGATCCCCTTCAAGCTGGCAGAGCCAAACGAATGGGTCATCACGTTATAGGCATGGGAGGCATCCGTGGTAACCGCACTCGTGAGTGATGGGTAACTTCCCCACGCTGCGCCGTCCGGCACTTTTTTGGTAGCGATGAGCTGCGGAATGTATTCGCCCCAGAGCTTTTTCCAGTCGGCCACATAACGCTGGGCATTAGCATCATAAAACTCATTCCCTGGGCGGATGGTGGCGAGCTGCTTGTAGTCGTCCATCAGGCTGGGTGCCTCGTTGAGGTATTCACTCGGGATCCAGTGTTTGAGATCGAGCGGCACGCTCTTGGCTTTCCTTTGACCGGGTACTTTCACACTTGCGGTCCCTTGCATGAGGATAATTCCGACTGGGTTCCCTGACTTGGCGGCGAGGCGTTGTCCGAGAGCGAGGGTTGATTCGCTGGCGTCTGTCCAAAACGAGGCAAAGCGGTTTAACGGGGTGGTCGAGACACACACGCTGTAGCGCCTAGCTCGGTTGGCCATACCACTCTTCGCCTTGCGCTGCATGACGCGGATGGTGCCTTTTGATGCGGGGTTCGGTTTGAGCCCTAGGTCCAAATCGGGGGTGGCGACATACCAGACATCGCCAATGACGATATTTTTGGCGACTCGTTCATGGACCCGCTCACCATCGATGGTGAATGTCACCTTCAGCGTTTTGGGTTCCGCGCTGGCCTTCATGGGAGGCAGGGTGACTTGCCACTCTTTCATACCAGGTGTGACGGGGATCGTTTTTTCGGTTCCCGCGAAGCTGAACTTGATGACGGCTTTGCCCTTGGCTTCATAGCCCCAGTCATGAATCGCTGACCCCCAGATGGTGACGGGAACGCCGGATTGAAATACGGCATTGTCGCGAAACTGGGTGCTAAGCAGAGGCATCTTGCGGTAGGCATAGACTTTGCCAGCCATGTTGGGGTCAGGCACAATGCCGGCGATCTGGATGGGATCGTGCGGCCAGTCTTTGGCGGTGACCATTTTGTGATCGTAGAAAATAAAGGGGGTGGTGGGCAGCAGGGCCTTATTGTAGAGGTTGGGCTGAAATCCGATACCTCCGGTGCCGTAGGAGACACCACGGGGAGCTTTGACTCCAGCAGCCGTGACGATGGCTTTGTTGCCTTCGATTTTGACTGTTGCAGGGTGCCATACGCGGTCATCACCTGCGAGATAGAACAAGTTGACTTGGTCAGCCCCGTTCGAGATGACCTTAGGTTTCTCGATTTTTTTCATGTTACTTTGGTTTACGGCAACGACCAGTCCACCGTCGGCGTGGTCGAATTCAATGATGAGTTGATGACCCTTGACTTGGTAGGATTTGAACATCGGGCCGTCAGCGACGATGTCTTGACCGTATTGATTTTTGAGAGCGTGCAAAGCAAGGCGCTGCCCGGGAATGGCTTTATTTCGGTAGTGGATGGCACCCTGGACATCGATTTGGCTGGCCATGTTGGTATGCGGGATATCGCGGGCGAGCCATGTGCCGGCGCGCATTTCAGCGGTGCTCCCGATGCTTGGGGGGATACGCTTGTCGTCTTTTTTATTACCGGGGGTATAAAATTGATGGAAATAAACAGGCAGCTCCGGATTATTCCAGAGTTTGCGCCAGCCACGGATCATATTGTGCAGGTTGTTGTAGTAGACGAGACCTTCACCCATGTTGGCATAACCTTGGTTCCAGATCGCGCCGCGGATTGCGCAGGGGATCATCGGGTTGAGACGGGCGTTAAACAGCCAGGTGGCATCGCGATTCCCCATAAGATTGCCTGGAGTCTTGGTGATGATCTTCTGGGCAGGCTGGCCATTTTTGACCAACTCGGCATTTCCCTTGATCGTGTTTTCGATACCCTGATAGAACTTACTCCATGCCGCTTTGTGTTCAGCGGTGGCGGGGTCGGTCTCCAGCGTTTTCTGGTAAATGGCTTTACTGTAGTCGTCTTTGGCATCGACGTATCCAACGCGTGGAGTCCACGCCTGAATGGCGGTCTGGCTGAACGAACAGTTGAGGATACCGATAGGGACGCCTAGTTCCTCGTAAAGTTTGTGCGCAAAGGCGAAAGCAATGGCACTGTAATTGAGATACTCACCCTTTTTCCAGACGCCGGTCGCGCGCTCGATGGGGTGCATGGCGGAAAAGTAGTCGGTCACGGAGCATTCACGGATCGGGGCGATGCCGTCTTTATCTTCCACTTGAAGATTTATACATACGCTTTTACCGACAAGCCATTGCATATTCGACTGCCCGGATGCCATCCAGACTTCGCCAACAAGGATATTTTTCAGGGTGACCCCTTTGCCGGAGCTATCGGTGACCACCATCTCGGCGGGTTTGAAGCTGGCTTTGAGAGGGTCGAGTTTAAGCATCCACTTGCCATCTTTCCCCGCGATGGCGGATTTCTTCTGACCGGCAAATTCCACCGTCACTTTGGTTCCGGGCTTTGACCACCCCCAGACAGGAAGATCCATCTGCCGCTGTAGAATGGCGTTGTCAGCGAAGGGCACCCCAAGCTCAATAGCGGGTTTGGGTTTATCCGCCGTCTTCGATGCGGGGATTTTGGCAGCTTGGACAGCGAGGCTCGCTACGAACAGCACCATCAGTGCCAGCGATTTTGATTGGAGTAATCGTTTCATTATGATTTTGGGATAAACTATCTGAGTCACCTCTGATACGGCACGGCTCGAAGCCGTATTTCACACAAACAAAAAAATTCTGCCTAGTCGTTGAGGGTGCCGGCTTTTTCTCCATCAATGAACAACTTGGGATGTGGGCATGCTTGGTTGGCAGGCGGAAATTCCGCGCCCTCGCATCATTTTTTAGGCATCGCCTCCCATGCTGGTGTATTTGGAGTTTAAAACTTCGCGTTTAGTGCCTATTCTGCCGCCATGTCCAACGATGATATTCGCGCCCAACTCAAGGCGCTACTGCTTAAAAAGTCCGTCCGCACAGGGGAATTCACACTCGCCTCGGGAAAAACGTCCGACCTCTACATTGATTGCCGGGTCACCGCCATGGACCCGATGGGAGCCAACCTCATTGGTCAATTAGGCTGGGAAACCGTGCAGGCCGAAATCGCGCATCGTGGTCTCGACGTCCAAGCGATTGGCGGCATGACGCTCGGAGCCGACCCGATTTCGCTCGCTGTCGGCATGACCTCAGCCACAGATGATAAGCCACTTCAGGTCTTTACCGTGCGCAAGGAACCCAAAGGACACGGCAAAGGTAAGCAAATCGAAGGAAACTTCTCAGAAGGCGACACCATTGTGATTGTCGACGATGTCATCACCACCGGTGGGTCCACCATCAAGGCCATGGATGTCATTGAAGCCGCCGGCGGAAAAATCGCATTTGCCCTCGTGTTGGTCGATCGAGAAGAAGGTGGCCGTGAGGCGATCGAAGCCCGCGGCGTGCCTGTGGTCCCCCTATTTTCGAGGTCGACGCTTTTGGATTAAACTCCCCCGCAAGAAGGATCTTGCAGGCTGGGCTGGCTCGGATCCACGACCCCGGACGCATCATGCACATCGAAATCATCAACACCGGCAGTGAGCTCCTACTGGGAACGACACTCAATACCCATGGTGCCTGGATGGGGTCGGAATTGATCCAACATGGATTCCGCGTGCAACGGCAAACGACGGTCCCCGATGGCCCTGCGATCATGGAGGCGTTGGCCGAGGCGATGACGCGCAGTGATGTCGTGATTGTTTCTGGCGGGATTGGCCCTACGAGCGATGATATTTCGCGTGAAGCTGCCGCTGAGGTTCTTGGGGTTGATCTCATCGAGGACGAAGCGGCGATGCGATCGATTGAGGCCTTTTTTGCTCGGCGCAAGCGACCGATGGCCGAGGAAAACCGCAAACAAGCACTCAACCCCGTGGGGGCCGATGTCCTTGCTAACCCAAATGGCACGGCTCCGGGTGTTTATACCCCACCGCGATTGAGTGGTGATTATTTTTGCGCGCTCTTTCTTCTTCCTGGCCCACCTGGGGAGATGAAACCGATGTTCCACGCCGAGGTGACGCCGAGGCTCTGCGCACTTGCCGATGTTTCCCGTGAACATAAGATGCAAACTCTGCGCTTCACCGGAATCGGCGAAAGTGATTTTCATACCCAGCTCGATGAGAAGCTGCTCGCGATCCCCGAACTGGAAGTCGGCTACTGTGCCCGTCCGTCCGAGGTTGACTTGCGGCTGATCGGATCCCGTGAAAACATTCAAAAAGCCATATCCTACACGCTAGCAACCTTCCCCACGCATTGTTTCAGCACCAAGGGTGAATCGCTGGAGGCCGTGGTGGTCAACCTCCTCACCACCCAAGGCAAATTACTTACCCTCGCAGAGAGCTGCACAGGCGGGCGTATTGCCAGCCGCATCACCGACGTCTCTGGAGCATCTGCCGTTTTCACCCATGGATTTGTCACCTATGCCAATGCGGCCAAGCGTGATCTGTTAGGCGTTTCCGACGACTTACTGGAATCACACGGCGCGGTCAGCGAAGAGGTCGCCATCGCCATGGCAGAGGGAGCACTCAAACATTCAAATGCAAACATCGCCGTCTCCGTTACTGGCATCGCAGGCCCCACGGGCGGCACCCAAGAAAAACCCGTAGGCACGGTTTGGATCGGACTCGCAACCGCCGAACACAGCTTTGCCATTCACAAAATCCACGCACACGGACGCGAAATTTTCAAACAATCGACCAGCCAAAATGCACTGGATCTGATCCGCAGGGAGTTACTCAAAGAATCCGGCTGTCCAAGTTAAACACCTGCCCAGAGGTATGCGGGAGTTGCTCGTGAAGAAAGGCGACAAACTGACCAACGACCTCCGGCGTGTTGAACCGACCTAACACATGACGATTCAAGCTCGCTTGCTTGGCGGCATCCGGCAACCCATGCGTCATTTTTGTTTCTAAAAATCCAGG
The DNA here is from genome assembly GCA_013041925.1 of Akkermansiaceae bacterium. GTDB lineage: Bacteria > Verrucomicrobiota > Verrucomicrobiia > Verrucomicrobiales > Akkermansiaceae > Oceaniferula. The sequence goes on from JABDRB010000011.1 coordinate 21,621, forward strand.
CAGGATGGTATTCACGCGGATGTTGCGTGGGCCAAGTTCTTGCGCTAGGGACATCATCAGACCTAACAATGCCGACTTCGCTGCAGCGTAATTTACCTGACCTGCAGGCGGATGCAGAGCAGAAAAGCTCGTGATAAAAACAAGGTGACCGGCGCGCCGTTTCATCATCCCAGGTGCCACTTCACGCGCACAGCGAAATGCTCCTTTGAGGTTTACCTCCATCACTTGATCCCAATCCGCCTCACTCATCCGCGCGACCGGCCGATCTAGGGTCAGGCCTGCATTACATACCAGCAGGTCCACAGCACCAGCATCGACGAGGTAACTTTTTACCTGATCGGCAGAGGTGACATCGAGCTCTGCTTTACCCGGCGCCAGCACGTGCATACCGACGGCGCGCAGGCTTTGGGTCAGCGCCTGCCCAAGGCCGCCTGCCGCACCCGTGATCATGGCTTGTTGCGTAGGCATGATCGTTGGGGGGGGGGAGGTAACTTAAAAGGGAAAGGCTTACGGCAGTTCCACACAGCGGGCCCTTATGCCCACCCAGATCAGACCAGCATCAAGGCAGGATTCTCGATGAGTTTTTTCACCTCGTTGATGAACTTGGCAGCGACGGCACCATCGACCACGCGATGATCGCAACTGACACCGATATTCATGCGCATGCCGGGAACGATTTGACCGTCCTTGACGACGGGTTTTTCGACGATCGCGCCGATGCTGAGGATCACCGCCTGAGGTGGATTGACAATGGCGTCAAAACTCTCGATCCCCCATGCGCCGAGATTCGATACCGTCACGGTGCCGCCATCAAACTCGTTCGGGAGAAGTTTTTTATCGCGCGCACGAACGGCAAGATCTTTCACCTCTTGCGAGATCTGAAGCATCGACTTGTTCGCCGCGTCCTTGATCACAGGGGTGACCAAACCATCGTCAACAGCAACCGCCACGGAAACTCCAACCTTGGCATACTGGACAATACTATCACCATTGAATGACGCATTGACTTCCGGCACAGACTGGGAGGCATTAATCACGGCTTTGAGGACAAAGTCGTTGATGCTGTACTTGTTCCCATGTGTTTGCTCAGCCTGAGCATTAACCTGCTTACGCAGCGTCATCAGCGAGGCAACATCCGCCTCAACATGCAAATAAAAATGTGGAATCGTCGTTTTCGAGGTCAACAGCCGCTCGGCAATGATCCGGCGCATCGAGCTGAGTTGAATCGTCTGATCTTCTCCTCCTACGGTAGGATTGATCGCGGCGGGGGCAGGCGTTGGAGCAGGCGCGGGTGTGGATTGCGCGACCTGTGCCTTCACCGATGCGGCTAGGGCATTGGCAGCACTGGCCAAAGGCGAAGCTTCGGTGGAGGCTTGAGCCTCCACATCGGCTTGCACAATCCGGCCACCAGGGCCACTGCCTTGGATCGACGAAAGGTCAATCCCCTTGGCGGCCGCGATCTTGCGGGCGAGGGGTGAAACTTTAACACGCTCACCGTTATCTGATGGTGTGGGCACCACAGAAGCAGCAGGTGAAGCGGATACGGCGGGTGCAGGTGCAGGAGCCGCGGGTGCAGGTGCAGCCGGTGTAGGAGCGGCGGCGGATTCTGGGGCAGCAGCGGCGGGGGCCGACTCTCCCTCATCAAGAAGGATTCCGAGAACGGCACCGACCTCGGCCTTGCCTCCTTCTTGGACGAGGATTTGCGAGAGGATCCCCTCATCAAATGCCTCCATTTCCATGGTTGCCTTATCGGTTTCCACCTCGGCAACGACATCACCAATCTCGATGACGTCTCCCACTTGCTTATTCCACTTTACGAGAGTTCCTTCCGTCATCGTGTCGGAAAGCTTGGGCATTTCAATATTCATAGGCATAGGTGAGTCTGGGTATCTGCGGGGAATTCATCGTTGAAACAAGCCTATTGGGCAAGCTGATTATGCCAATAATTCGCGACGACGGGGTTTCCTCATAAGAGTTTTTGCAGCATCGACAGTGAAGATACCACATCTCACACCGGTGCATTGAACCCAAAAAACCATGGCGGGTCTGCCATGGTCTTTAGAAAAAATGAGTTCGGGCCCGTTACTTTTTGGTGGGTGCCAGTGTTTTCATGGTTGGGATCAGACCGATCTGTGGCTCACCGGTTCCACCTTGGGCCGTGGCGCGGGCTAAGACCTTGGAGCTGACAATTCCGCAACACTGAGGTTTAGGACAAAAACTCGAACCACACTTGTTGCAGGACATCTTAACACGTTCGGTCGTCGTCACAGGCACACGGTCGGTAACCACATGCGATGTCTTACCCGAATACACGGTGCGTTGACTTTCCTGATAGGTCGTCACTTCCTTCTCGGCAGAAAGAGAACCACCACAAGGCAGCAAACCGCAGCAAGAGGAAAAGGACATCGAAAGAACGGCAAGCGCAAGGAGTTGGAACGTGGTTTTCATGATTGAGTTGAATACTAGGCATTGCGTATGCAGGCGCAATGGAAAAATAGGGGAAATCACTTTTTCCTGACAAGATGATCGGTGACGTCATCCCTGTTGCAATATCTCAGTAAGCTCTAGGCAATTGTCAAAACCTGATCGATGATACGTTGCGGGTTAGGCAGTTGTTCGTCCTCGATATGCGGTGAGTAAATCGCGGGAGCATCGAGGGCGCAGACTCGTTTAACCGGAGCGTCAAGATGATCAAAGGCGTGTTCCTGGATCAGCGTGGCAATCTGGGATGACACACCGCAGAACGGCTTACTTTCGTCCACGATCACGGCTCGGTTGGTCTTCATCACGGTATCGATGATCGCCTGCTGATCGAGCGGTCGGATCGAGCGGAGGTCAAGCACCTCACAGTTGATTCCGTGCTCAGACTGAAGGGTTTCCGCCGCTTCAAGCGCTCGCAGGACACTGCGCCCGTGAGCAATCAGAGAGAGGTCAGATCCAACACGTTTGATGTCGGCTTTTCCAAGAGGCACAAGATGATCCCCCTCAGCAGGATCAGGCACGGGACCTTTGGTTCCGTAAAGTAATGTGTTCTCCATGACATACACGGGATCGTTGTCACGGATGGCTGTTTTTAACAGACCCTTGACGTCGGCTGGGGTGGCCGGAGAACAGACTTTGAGCCCAGGAAAAGCCGCAAACAATCCTTCGGGACAGTGCGAGTGCGTCGCACCCACGGCCGTTCCTCCATTCGCAGGCCCACGCATCACAATCGGGCAGTGGCAAAGACCGCCAGACATGTAACGAACGTTGGCCGCATTGTTGACAAGTTGGTCAAAGGCGACCGAGTGGAATGACCAAAACATCAACTCCATCACGGGGCGCACGCCCAACATTGAAGCACCAATACCCATGCCGATAAAGCCAGCTTCAGAGATCGGGGTATCAACAACGCGTTTGCATCCCCATTTATCCCAAAGCCCTTCGGTCACCTTGTAGGCACCATTATACTGGGCGATCTCCTCGCCCATCAGGACAACATTTTCGTCATGTCCCAGTTCTTCGTCAAGAGCTTCGCGGATCGCGTGGCGGTAGAGGAGTTCTCTCATGTGTCGTATTCAGTTTAAGTATTCTGTGTATCAAACCAGCTATTCAGCCGATTAGTCGTTAAAAAAGTGTCGACCGGTGTTTCCGGCTTCGGTGTTGTTATCGGTCTCCCAGTAAACATCGTCAAAAATCGATTCCACGGTGGGTGCGGGTGACTCTTCGGCAAAGACGGCAGAGGCATCCGCCTCAAGCTTTGCCTCTCGGTCGATGGCATCGGCCTCGGCATCGGTGAAGACCGACTCTTCAATGAGCCGACGACGCCAAAGGCGGGTCGGATCGTGGTATGTCTTGTACTTCTCGATCTCCTCGGGTGTCCGGTATTTCTTCGCATTGGCATCCGCAACGGAATGACCATAGTAGCGGTAGGTGGCAATCTCGAGGACCGTGGGTTTACTTTCCTTGCGGGCGCGCTCCATGGCGATGTGAGCCTTGGCGCGGACCTCGTATAAGTCCTCGCCATTGACCAGATCCCAGTCCATGTCATACGCATCAGCACGTTGTGCCAAACAATCTTTATAGGCGCTGGAACGATGCTGGCTGGTGCCCATCGAGTAGCCATTGTTTTCAATCACATAGACAACGGGCAGATCAAAGAGTGCCGCGAGGTTCAGCGACTCGTGGAATGCTCCTTGGTTGACAGCGCCATCACCCAGATAGCAAAGGCAGCAGCCTTCGAGTTCCTTGTATTTCAGGCCATAGGCAAGGCCCAACCCGAGGGGCGTCTGACCCGCAACAATCCCGTGCCCGCCCCAGAAGTTTTTATCAGGAGCAAAAAGGTGCATCGATCCCCCCTTGCCCTTGGCTGAACCTGTTGCCTTGCCAAACAGCTCGGCCATGCACGGGTTCATTTCCATCCCCACCGAGAGCGCATGACCGTGGCATCGATAAGCTGTAATGACGTGATCATTGTCTCCGCAGAGACCAATCGTGCCCACAGCCACCGATTCTTGGCCGATATAGAGGTGAAGAAATCCACCCATCATTCCTTTGTTGTAAAATTTCAGGGCGGTCTGTTCAAAGCGACGGATACGCACCATGTCACGGAACAACTGAATTTTATCGTCGTTGGTAAGGCTCTGATTGACCTTAGATTGGGAGAAATCGAGCAGGGAATCTGGGGAATCCATCATAAATGTGTCGGAAGTGATGTGGGGGACTTAGTGGCTGGCACGATCAGGTTCAAGCGCAAATCCTGCCAACCTTTGTTTGCGGGGGTCTCTTGTCGAGGCGGGCAACGCTAGACAAGCATCTCATGATTGACCAGAAAAATGCAAGTTCGCTCTGAAGTCCGATCTATGCACTCAGCATCCGCAACGCAGCACGCAGCACATCCTCAGCGGAGGAATCCGGCTTCAGCTTGGTCACCGCATTCACCGCCTTACGCGCCTCGGCCTGCTTATACCCCAGCCCAATCAAGGCCGACTCAGCATCCACCGCCGCACTAGGCACCGCATCACCGGCCGCCGCCTGCCACGCTTCTGCCACACCCACCTTGTCTTTTAACTCGAGAATAATCCGCTCGGCCGTCTTTTTCCCTAGCCCCTTGATCTGAGCAAGAGCCGCCGCATCACCATTCACCACGCAGCTCTTAAAATGATCCACTGGCATCCCACTCAGCACCGACATCCCAATCGCCGGACCAATCCCGCTGACACGCTCGATGAGAAGTAAAAATAAATCCCGCTCCGCATCCGTCGCAAATCCATACAACGTATGTGCCGTCTCGCGGATGTGAAGGTGCGTCCGTAAATCCACTTCCTTACCCACCACCGGGTTGATCGCATCGTAGGTACTCAGCGACACCGTGAGCAGATACCCCACACCATTCACATCAATCACCAGCCGCCCCGGCAGAGCCTCTAACACATTTCCACGTAGTCGCGCTATCATCAGCACCATTAGACCCGCCTCACACCCCCCGCGTCAACAGGAATTCCTGCACGGCTTTACAAACCGCCAGCTGGTGACATGCCACTCGTTTCTCCAGCTCTAGCGAGCTGGGCGTTTCCAAGGTATAAGAAACACCTGTCCCCAGCTCCGCCATATAAATGGCTTCTGGCCAGTCTCCGGGGAAATCCGACCTCGGCTCATGGAAAATCCACCCCGGCTCACGCACTTGATGATCATCGATCAAGGGGCTGGGCTCAGGTTCGATCTCGGTAGATGCCGCATCGATAATTGAATGGGCCACGCTAGCGCAGGCGCATTTCTGAATTTCATAAAGATAAAACCCAGTGCTCTCCCAATCCTCATGCAACGATAAAAATACATCGGGGACCGGCTGCCGCTCCAACCACTCGATATGCCCGCGCACCTCCTCCGATGCCTGACGCAGGTAATCGCGATTCAAGTCCACCCCCTGCGTATTTTCCCGTGTCTCCTGAGCCAAGCCCGTTGGGTTCATCACTGGGCAGACACGCCATTCGACCTGATTGCCCAAGTGGCCCTTTTCCATCATTTCCAACAGGGCAACAACCCCAGCAGGCTCATCGCCATGGATGCCCGATGATACATAAACCCTCGGTTTGCCCACCGCCCGCCTCGTAAACGCAGGAACCTCATACCCCCCTACCTCAGCCATCACCTCCCGAGTAAAACCAGACGCAGTCGCAGCTCGGCAGAATCTTTCTAAATAGGACCATGTATCAATCACCACGCATATATTCTAATACCCGAACTTGAAACTTGAAACTTCAAAGTTAAATCATAGTTTGCTCCCATGAACGTTCTCGTCGTCGGAGGCGCAGGCTACATCGGTAGCCACTGCGTCAGACAACTCCAAACTGCCGGTCACTCTCCCCTTGTTCTTGATAACCTCGTCTACGGCCACCGCCATGCCGTTGCCAGCGATATCCCCTTCTTTGATGAAGACCTCGGAAACCGCCATGCCGTTGCCCAAATCCTCAAGGAAAACAACATCGACGTCGTCATGCACTTCGCTGCCTACGCCTACGTCGGCGAATCCGTCACCGAACCCCTGAAGTATTACGAAAACAACGTCGGCAATACCATCCAACTCCTGCTCGCCATGCAGGACGCCGGCGTCACCAAATTCGTTTTCTCATCCACCTGTGCCACCTACGGCGTGCCTCAGTCGCTTCCCATCGTTGAAGACCTCCCCCAGTCTCCGATCAACCCGTATGGCCAAACCAAGCTTCAGGTCGAGGCCATCCTCAAGGACCTCGCCGCCATCGGCAAAATTTCCTCCGCCGTATTCCGCTACTTCAACGCATCCGGTGCCGCCGAGGACGGCAGCATCGGAGAATGCCACGACCCCGAAACCCACCTCATCCCGCTCGCCATCGATGCCGCCACGGGCAAACGATCCGCCCTCAAAATCTTTGGCACTGATTACCCGACACCCGACGGCACCTGCCTGCGCGACTACATCCACGTCGACGACCTCTCCCGTGCCCACATCGCCGTGTTCGATCAATTGGAAGACCCCAAAGCCTTCGTCCACTATAACCTCGGCACCGGTAGACCCACCTCCGTACGCGAAATCCTCGACGCCGTAGAAAAAGTCACTGGCCTGCCTGTGCCCGCCGAGGAAGCCCCGCGCCGCGCCGGCGACCCACCGTCGCTCTATGCCGATAACACCAAGGCCCGCCAAGGCCTCGGCTGGGAACCCCAGCACATGGACATTGAGTCCACCATCGCCACCGCTTGGAAATGGCATCATGCCAACCCAGACGGCTACGCAAGCTAGGCGGACCATCAAAGCGCCCATGAAAGCGCTTGCCATCCACGGGCATACGCCTACATCATAGCTCTCCATGAAAGCCTTTGCGACCTTTGCGATTCTCCTGACCCTTGCCCTTCCGGCCGCGGCCACCAATATCATTTTCATCATGGCCGACGACCTCGGCTACATGGATGTCGGTTTCAACAACCCCAAAACCTTCTATGACACGCCCGCATTGAATGGCTTGGCCAAAGAATCGGTTCGCTTCACGGCAGGCTACGCGGCCTGCCCAGTGTGCTCGCCGACGCGTTCCTCCATTCTTACTGGCCAGTATCCCGCCCGCACCCGCAACACGGACTACTTTGGCGCAGCCAATGGGTTTAAAGACCAACTACCGGACGACCCCACCGACATCACCCAAGGAGATTATCGCCATCACAAGAAGCGCCCTGTGCTTCCGGCTCCTTATTTATCGAAACTGGCCGCCTCACACACAACACTGGCTGAGGCATTCAAAGCCAAGGGCTACGCCACGATGCACGCAGGCAAATGGCACCTTGGAGATCAAGGGTCATGGCCCAAAGATCATGGTTTCGATATCAACATCGGCGGTGGCAGCCACGGTGGCCCCTACAGCGGTGATAAGTATTTCTCCCCCTACGCCAATCCCACCCTCCCCGATGGACCCAAAGGTGAACACCTGCCCGATCGCTTGGCGACCGAAGTTTCAAAGTTCATCGCAACCAACAAAGACCATCCTTTTTTTGTCTATCTCCCCTTTTACTCCGTTCACACCCCGTTGATGGGGCGACCCGATCTCATCAAAAAATATGAGGCCAAACGCAAAGCGCTCGGGCTTAAACCAAAATTTGAACCCGAGTTCCCACGGGAAAACCGCACCGTCCAAGAACACGCCATCTACGCGGCCATGGTTGAGGCCATGGATGCGGCGGTCGGTAAAGTCCTCAAAGCACTCGATGACAACGGGGTGGCCGACGATACCATCGTGATCTTCTTCTCCGACAATGGGGGGCTCTCGACCTCTGAGGGGTCACCGACCAGTAACCTGCCCTACCGCGCGGGCAAAGGATGGGCATACGAGGGTGGCATCCGCGAGCCATTGATCGTCCGCTGGCCAGGAAAGGGCAAGGCCGGCGCGATCTGTGATGTGCCCGTGATTTCCACCGATTTCTACCCGACGCTTCTTGAGGTATGCGGGTTTGACCCGATGCCTGAGCAACACATCGATGGCACCAGCTTTGCCAATCTCCTCAAAAACCCGTCGGCCAAACACGATCGCGCTCCCTTGTTTTGGCATTACCCACATTGGGGAAACCAAGGAGGCATCCCCAACTCCACCATTCGCGACGGCGATTGGAAACTCATTCGTTATTATTACAAAAAAGCACCCGAGTTGTTTCACCTTGCAAACGACCCCGGCGAGCAATCCGACTTAGCCAAAAAGGAATCCAAGAAGTTGTCCGAGCTCAACACCAAGCTGGATGCTCTCCTCAAGGAAACCGACGCCCTGATGCCCGTTGTCAATCCCATGGCCAAAAAGGGTTTCAAAAAGTGGTAAGACCATCCAGCCGGTGGATGAGGGAAACGATATCAAACCACCTGTCAGCGCTAGATCGACCCCTCCGCCGAATCTTTGTGCAATTTCAGCGCCATCAAAGACACTACCCTTGACTCGGACGGGTTATGTTATGAGCATGGTGACATGCACTCTGACCTCCACTACTGCCAGGACTACTTCGCCTACACACGCCGGAAATCCCGTGAAATCATGGTAGGCAACGTCGGCGTCGGTGGCGATAACCCGATCCGTGTGCAGTCGATGATCACCGCGGACACCCGCGACACCGACGCTTGTGTCAAGGAGATCCTAGAACTCGCCGAAGCCGGATGCGAGATTGCCCGAGTCACTGCACAAACCAAAAAGTATGCGGAAAACCTCGAACACATCCGGGATGGCGTCCGCGCCGCCGGTTGTGAGATCCCGCTCGTCGCCGATATTCATTTTAAACCCGACGCCGCCTTCGAGGCCGCCAAATGGGTCGAAAAAATCCGCGTCAACCCGGGCAACTACGCCGATACCAAAAAGTTTGCCATCCGCGAATACAGCGATGCCCAATATGCCGATGAATTAGCGCGTATCCGCGAGGATTTTACACCTCTGGTCGATCTCTGCAAGGAACTGGGCCGCGCCATGCGCATCGGCACCAACCACGGGTCACTCTCCGACCGCATCATGAATCGCTACGGTGACACCCCACTCGGCATGGTCGAGAGTGCACTCGAGTTTGCCCGTATTGCCCGCGACCACGATTACCACCATTTCTGTTTTTCTATGAAGGCTTCCAACCCGAAGGTCATGATCGAGGCATACCGCTTGCTGGTCGCCCGGCTCGATCAGGAGGGCTCCGACTGGAATTACCCGATCCACCTCGGCGTCACCGAGGCAGGCGATGGTGAGGACGGCCGTATCAAATCTGCCATCGGCATCGGCTCTCTGTTAGCCGATGGTGTGGGCGACACCATCCGCGTCTCCCTCACCGAGGATTCCGTCTATGAAATCCCAGTGGCGCAGCGGCTTGTCGATACCATCCGCCATAGCCACCTTCAAAGCGATCCGCACGGGTCGCAGCGTGGCACGCTCAGCTACGACCCGTTTTCCTACACCCGCCGACACAGCCACGCCATCGAGATCAACGGCCACCCACTCGGTGGCGATAACACCATCCGAGTGTTCACCTCACGGGAAAAATGGGATGCGCTCGCACACAAGATCGATAAACTCGGCGACTTCACGCCTGAGGTCGTTGTCGATGACTCAGGTGTCCTCTCCGTGGACCCGTATGACACCAATGCCGTGATGGAAATCAACGCCCTCGTCGAGCCTCATCTCGTCACCGTCGCCAACAGCGACGTGCACGATGCCGCCGTCATCCACGCGTTCCGCCTGCTCGCTTCCAAACTCGCCGCGCATCACCCGATCCTCCTCAAAGATCACCTCACCCCCTCGTCTGACCCCAACGCCGACGCACTCCCCAACCTCCTCATCGCGGCACGCAATATCGGCTCCCTGCTCTGCGACGGCATCGGTGACGCCATCCTCATCCAAGGCGAAGCCGACCCGGGCCAATCACTCCGCCTTGCCTACAACATCCTGCAAGCCGCCGGAGCTCGGATTTTTAAAACCGACTACGTTGCCTGCCCGTCGTGCGGCCGGACCCTCTTCAACCTTCAGGACACCACCCAAAAAGTCCGTGCCGCCACTGGCCATCTCAAGGGTGTGCGCATCGCCATCATGGGATGCATCGTGAACGGCCCCGGAGAAATGGCCGACGCCGACTTCGGCTACGTCGGCGGCGCACCCGGAAAAATCAACCTCTACGTCGGCAAACAAGCGGTCAAATTTAACATCCCAGAAGCCGAAGCCGTAGAACGACTCATCGACCTGATCACCGAGCATGGGAAATGGATCGACACCCCCTAACCCATACCTTCAATCCGCCGCCAGGCATCTTCGGCTCTCCCCTCCTCCGTCCGGATAAAAAGCTCCTGTAAGCCTTTCGATGTCTGGGTCACGGCCTTTAGGCCACCGGGCACTTCCCGCTGCACTCGCACCGATCCTGTTTTCCCGTTTTTCCCGAGCGATTTCCCACCGTAGGATCGGCCAATGATCACACCCGTCACCCCGTCTAACGATTCAATTTTCCGAATCATTCTAAGGCATTCCGGCGAGGAACTTTGATGTCGACCACGTGAGGGCATGAGAGGGGCTGGCCGCTGTTGAACTTGTTTACGAATGAAGAAAATCGATGATCCGTTGCTTGGGCCGACCAATGATCGCCTTGTTTCCACGTATGAGCACAGGACGCTGTAGCAGCTGCTTGTGCTTGAGCAAAATTTCAATCACGGCATCAGGGTTGCTGACATAATCCTCGGGGTTAAGTTCCTTTTTCTTAAACATGGAATCCTTGCGCACCAGGTCCTCAACGGGACCTTCAAGGGCCGCCACGAGCCGTTCCAACGCCTCACGATCCGGAGGCGTTTTGATATACAGGATGACATCGTGATCAACTCCCAGATCCTCGGCGACCGCCAAGGCATTTTTCGAGGACCCTCAGTGTGGGTTGTGGTAAATAATCGTTTTCGCCATGCCCGATTCTAAATCGCATCATATCAAGTATCAAACTCCAAAAATGGACACGGCTGGTGCAAGATTAAAACAGCCCAACCACCTGTCCGTCGTCGCCGAGGTCGATTCTGTTTGCGGCTGGCACTTTGGGCAGGCCGGGCATGGTCATGATATCGCCACAAATCATAATCACAAACTCCGCACCGGCAGCGAGTTTGACCTCGCGCACTTTGACTACGTGATCTTCCGGAGCACCAAGCAACTTCGCATCGGTGGAAAATGAATACTGGGTCTTGGCGACACAAATCGGGTAGTGCCCATAGCCAGATTCTTGGAGGCGTTTCACCTCGTTGCGCACCTTGGTATCAGCCACCACCTCACTGGCACCGTAGATCTTTTTCGCCACCGACTCCATCTTCTGCCACAGCGGGGTGTCGTCATTATAGGCAAACTGAAAATTAGCTGGGCATTTCTCCATGACATCCATCACCGCCTTGGCGAGATCCTCAGCTCCTTCACCACCTTTTTCCCAGTGCTCTGCCAGAATGACATCAACCTGAAGATGGGCAAGTTTGCTTTTAAGCAGCGCCACCTCAGCATCCGTGTCCGCACTAAATCGGTTGATAGCAACAACACACGGCAACCCAAATTGCTCACGCAAGTTACGCACATGCCGGATCAGATTCACCATGCCTTTTTCCAAGGCTTCCAAGTTCTCGCTGGAAAGGTCATTTTTATCGATTCCACCGTGGAATTTCAACGCACGGATAGTCGCCACCAACACAGTGACATCAGGACGAAGACCTGATTTCCGACATTTGATATCGATAAATTTCTCCGCTCCCAGATCTGCACCAAAGCCAGCTTCGGTCACCACGTAATCAGCCAGCTTCAAGGCGCTTTTCGTAGCAATCACCGAGTTGCAACCATGGGCGATGTTGGCAAAAGGACCACCGTGGATGATCGCCATATTCCCTTCCAACGTTTGCACGATATTAGGTTTAAAGGCATCCTTGAGCAGCACCGTCATCGCCCCATGCGCATCCAGATCACGTGCATGAATCGGCTCACGTGTGCGGGTGTATCCCACGATGATGTTCCCCAGCCTGTCCTTGAGCTCTTGAATCGATGTGGCGAGACAAAAAATCGCCATGACCTCAGAGGCCACCACGATGTCAAATCCATCCGTGCGTGGGTAGCCGTTGCCCAGCCCTCCGAGCGCTACCGTGACCTCACGCAGCGAGCGGTCGTTCATATCGACCACCCGTTTCCACGCCACACGGCGCTGGTCGAGCCCCAAGGCATTCCCGTGATGGATATGATTATCCACCAGCGCAGCCAGTAAATTGTTAGCTAACCCGATGGCATGAAAATCACCCGTGAAGTGGAGGTTGATATCCTCCATCGGCACGACTTGAGCGTAACCACCACCGGCAGCCCCACCTTTCATGCCAAAACAAGGCCCCAGCGATGGTTCACGGAGGCAGACGACCGTTTTTTTACCCAGACGATTCATCGCATCGGTGAGTCCAACGCTGGTTGTGGTCTTTCCCTCACCCGCTGGGGTCGGGCTAATCGCCGTCACCAAGATCAGCTTACCATCAGGGCGGTCTTTCAAACTCTCTAAATAATCCAAGGATATCTTGGCTTTGTAGTGGCCATAAGGTTCCAGGTGCTCGTCAGATATTCCCAACTTCTCATGGGCGAGCTCTGCGATACGCACCATCTCCGTCTCCTGTGCAATCTCAATATCTTTCATCGCATAGAGGCTAAGGGCACACACCATGATGAAAAGGTCAATATCATGGCTTTTCCGACCATTCATTTCGCACTATATTGCATCGTATGCCCTTTGAGAGCGATCCCCAACCACCCCACACAGGAAAACCAAAGACCTTTGCCGGAGGAGCAGGTGCGGTCACATCCGCACTGAAACACGTCATGAAATCCGCCGGACCGATCCGCGGCACCCAGGCACTACTCGAACTCAACCAGAAAGATGGGTTCGACTGCCCGAGCTGCGCCTGGCCTGACCCAGACGACCATCGTGCCCACGCCGAGTTCTGTGAAAATGGAGCCAAGGCCATCGCATCAGAAGCCACCACACACCGGATCGACCGCCGATTTTTCCAAACACACAGCATCGCAGACCTACTGGAGAAAAGCGATTATTGGCACGACCAGCAAGGCCGCCTCACCGAGCCAATGATTCTGCACGCGGGCGAAACCCACTATCAACCGATTTCTTGGGATGATGCCATCACCCATATCGCCAACGAACTCAAGGGGCTCGATCACCCCGACCAAGCTGTTTTCTACACTTCGGGACGTGCCAGCAACGAAGCCGCCTTCCTCTACCAACTCTTCGCCCGCCACTTCGGCACCAACAACCTCCCCGATTGCTCCAACATGTGCCACGAATCCAGTGGCACCGCCATGAAACAGGCCATCGGCGTCGGCAAAGGAACCGTCACCCTCGATGATATCCATCAGGCCGATACCATCCTCTGCATCGGCCAAAACCCCGGCACCAATCACCCGAGAATGCTCGCCGCCTTAGAAAAGGCCGTGGAAAATGACGGCCGCGTCATCGCCATCAACCCACTCAAGGAAGCCGGACTCATCGGCTTTGCTCACCCACAGAAAATCTCCGGCATGCTCGGCAAATCCACGCCCCTTGCCTCGCAATACCTGCAGGTCAAGGTGAATGGCGACCTCGCCCTGCTCCGCGCTCTCGGCAAAGAGCTGTTCGAACGCGAAGACGCCCAACCAGGATCTGTCATCGATCACGATTTCGTCCGCCAACACACCCAAGGGATCGACGCCTACCGACATCGCTGCGAAAACGCCAACTGGGACCAACTCATCACGCAGTCCGGCATCCCAAAAAACGATATCCAACAACTCGCCGACACCATCCTCCGTCGCGACCGGAAGCTCATCACCTGCTGGGCCATGGGAATCACCCAGCACCGCAATGCCGTCGCCACCATCCGCGAGATCACCAATCTCCACCTGCTGCTCGGCGCCATCGGCCGACCCGCCGCAGGCCTCTGCCCAGTCCGCGGCCACAGCAATGTGCAAGGCGACCGCACCGTCGGCATCTATGAAAAAATGCCCGAGTCGTTCCTGGCTGCCCTCGATGGTGAATTTGGTATCACATGCCCGCGTCAACACGGCTACGATACCGTCGATGCCATCCTTGCGATGCACCAAGGTGCCGCCAAGGTCTTCTTTTCGCTCGGCGGAAACTTCCTCCAGGCGTCGCCAGACACCGACTTCACCGCACAGGCACTCAGCAACTGCACACTCACCTGCCAGGTCTCTACCAAACTCAACCGCAGCCACCTCGTTACTGGCCAAACCGCCATCATCCTCCCGTGCCTCGGCCGCAGTGAACGCGATACCCAAAGCGGAGAAGATCAATTTGTCACCTGTGAAAACTCCATGGGCATCGTCCATATGTCCAAAGGGAAACTCAACCCCGCCTCACCCGATCTCCTCAGCGAAACCGATATCGTCGCCCGACTCGCCAAGGCCACCGTGGGCGACACCCGCGCCATCCATTGGCGCCAGCTCGTAAACCACTACGACCAAATCCGCGACATGATTGAAAAAATCATCCCAGACTTTGCCCCCTACAACCAACAAGTTCGGCACCCCGGAGGATTCTACCTCCCCAACCATGCCAAAATGCGCATCTGGGACACCCCCACCAGCAAGGCCGAGTTCAGCGACTCCGCCTGCGATCAGTTTCAGGTCGCCGAGGGACGACTCGTCCTCCAGACCTTGCGCAGCCACGACCAGTATAACACCACCATTTACGGACTCAACGACCGCTACCGCGGTATCGGCATGGGACGGAGGATCATTTTCCTCCACCCCGACGATATGAAAAGCCGCGGCATCGCCCCCGTCTCACAAGTCGATATCACCAGCCACTGGGAGGACGGCGAAAGACGTGCTGAAAATTTCTACGCCATCCCCTACGATATCCCCATTGGCACTGCCGCTGCTTATTTTCCCGAAGCCAACGTGCTTGTTCCCGTCCACTCCACCGCTCTGGAAAGCAATACGCCAACCAGCAAATCCATCGAAATCAGCCTTCAACCATCCCACTAACTATGCCACCCAAAACTTACATCGTCTACATCCTCAAAAACCGCATGAACCGCCGCTTTATCGGCATCACCGATGATGCCGAGGCCGAACTCCGTGCCCACAACAAAGGCCAGTTCAAAGGCACCAAAGCCTTTAAACCATGGCAACTGGAATGGTTCAGCGAACCCCTCTCACGCAACGATTCACTGCGCCTCGAGGAAAACCTGCGACACCATAAAACCAACGCCGCCATGCTCGAATCCATCACCCACAAACACGATATGGGGATGTGATCCATCCTCCATCATATCAGACATCTCTGGCTGTGCCAGTTCATGATAGCGACTAGCTAGGTGTGGCCTTTTCCCGTGGGGATTTAAGAGCCGAGCGGAGCGAGTTGGGCAGGACGCAATACGACGTTGCCTGCACCGTCTTGTTCACGAATCTATGATTATGGCTCGCGATTTCAAGGCATCGGCCAATAGCGCCGGACCTTGACGTCGTTCATTTGTACAGGCCCCGGTGTGCTGCGACCCCGGACGATGAGTTTCTCGAGAAGAGCCTGCATCTGTTCGACCCGTTCAGGGTGTTGCATCGCCAAATTCGAGGTTTCGCCGATGTCTTTTTCAAGATCATAGAGTTGAATCGGGGCCGATCCACCCCCTTCGCTCCAACCGCCAGAACCCGGAGCCGGAATGTACTTCCACTGGCCGAAGCGGACAGACGGGACACCGGACATCGAGGCGCTAACAGACTGTTCACGAATAGGCTCTTTGTCTCCCGTGAGCAATGGCAATAAGCTAAAGCTGTCCTCGCCTGCTCGGTCGGGGAGATCGCTTCCTAGAATATCGGCAGCGGTGGCCATGATATCGGCCTGATGCACAAGCTGGTCGCAAACGCTTCCCGCCTTGATCGCCTTGGGCCAGCGCGCGATGAAGGGCACACGATGCCCACCTTCGAATGCGTCGGACTTGTAGCCGCGCAGTGGACCGCTGGGAAAGTGCCCCTTTGCCTCTAAGCCTGCGACAGACTCCATTCTGTCATGCGAATCACGCGGGTTTTGAGTTACCTTAGTGCCGACATACGGGGCGCAACCGTTGTCACTTGTAACAATGACTAAGGTATTCTGAGCTACACCAGCATGATCTAGTGCTGTCAACACTTCACCGATGATACCATCCGTTTGCATGACAAAATCGGCGTAGTCACCTAGACCACTCTTGCCCTTCCAAGCTTCGGTGGGGGCCAAGGGTGTATGTGGCGAGTTCAGTGCCAGATAGAGGAAAAACGGTTTATCTCTCTGTATTGATATCCATTCAGAGGATTTCTGGGCCAGAACCGGCAATACCTGCTCAGACTCGAAGCTGGGTGCAGCCGGTCCACGACGCCCGTCTTTACCGTTTACAATGAGAAGATTCTTGACGGCTGTCGGAGCTTCGGTGAATCGGTCATTCTCAATGAAAGCATAGGGTGGCATGTCCAGAGAAGCGCTGATACCAAAGAAGTAATCAAATCCGTTTGTCGTTGGCCCCCTTTTGATGGTTCCCGTTGTCAGGGGCTTGGGCATCACCATGCCGAGGTGCCACTTTCCGATGCACGCTGTTGCGTAACCTTGCTCCTTGAGAAAACTGGCAACGGTCAGACGGTCGGGCGCAATCAGCGGCGGGCTCATGCCCCCGAGCACCCCCCGCTGAAGCCTGGTGCGCCAGTGGTAACGCCCAGTCAGCAAAGTGTAACGTGAGGGAGTGCAGACGCCCGACGACGAATGCGCATCCATAAACCGCATGCCTTGTGATGCAAGCTTGTCAATATTCGGCGTAGGAATCCTGCCCCGTTCGGGATTGTAACACTGGACATCGCCATACCCGAGATCATCCGCATAGATCACCACAATGTTGGGCAATGCCTTGGAAACTTCATCCGCTTCCGATACGGGCGAAAGCCATCCGAGCATAAGACAGGTCGCGACCGTCTTGATGCCAGCGGCGGATGGATAGATGCTAGAAATTTTCTTTTTCACTCGCAGCGAGAATACCTCTAGCGCCCGTGCTATGGAAGGGAAAAAGGGGCTTGCCCACTACTCTGGCAGGGCGTTGCGCGTTAGTGCCACGTTCAGTGCCACGTTGATTCTGCGGTGACGGTGGTCATCTTCGCGCCACTGGCAGGTGTCGCGTTTGTAGTGGTTGGCGTTTTCCACCATCCAGTGACCCCGGATGACACAGGGCGACTTTGGGTAACGCTCCGGATCCAGGCTGCTCAGGAAGTAGCGGGTGTGTTGACCGGGCGGATCGTCCGGGGTGGCTTTGTAGCTCCAGGTCCGCTCCACACTGATTGCGCTCCGCGCTCCGGCAAGTCCGGCACTGACAGGGGTGATCGCGGCAACCGCTGTTTTGCGGGTGATAGCCTGCATGGTCCGCGTTTTGTTATGCAAGGAGTCGAGGGTGATGCAGGCACCGGCAAGGTTCACCACGGGGTCGGCAAGCAGGCTGCGCCCTTCGCTGACTTCGCAGTCCTCCTTTGCCACCGGTGGCCGGGGTCATCGCCACGGGGCGTCCGTCCTCGTGGCGGCAGAGGGTGACGATCATGCCGCATTTCCCGTCCCCGATGTTCTTGCCGACGAGTGCGAGGCTGCCGGGGATGAGCCCGGCGTTGTGCTGGAGCCAGGTGGTGAGGGCGTTGAGTCGCGGTGTATGACCTACTGGTTCTTAATTCCGGAGAAACGGTCAGCCTCTACGACACCGTAGCCGCCATTTTGTATCTCGAGCTTGAGCGATTTACCCTCGTAAGCCACTCCGACTTCTAAGTCAGCGTTCGGCCCCGCGTGGATGGTAGCTTTGGTTAGCTTGCCGTCTTTCCATTCGATATCGACGGTGTAGTCACCACGGGCGCGCAGTCCTTTTACATGACCATTCGGCCATTGCTCGGTTGGGAGTGCGGGGAGTAGTTTGATTTCATCATTGTGGCTATGCAGGAGCATTTCTGCGATGGCTGCGCCCGCTCCGAAGTTGCCGTCGATTTGAAAGGGCGGGTGCGTGTCGAAGAGGTTGTCGAGCGTCGATCGGACGAGGATCGCGTGGAGGTTGTCGTAGGCTTTGGGCGCATCGCTCAGGCGGGCGAACATGCCGATCGTCCAAGCACGGCTCCAGCCCGTGGCGGCCCCTCCGTGATCGAGACGGTAATCAATCGTATTAAGCACGGCATCGCGCATCTTTGCATCTTCATCGAGGTTGATTTGGTTGCCGGGGTAGGCGCCAATCACGTGTGACATGTGTCGGTGCCCAGGGTCTTTCTCTTTGAAGGGGAATCGCCACTCCATGAGGCGACCATCCTCACCGACCTGCGGGCGATAGACTTTCGGGATGAGTGCTTTTATCTTCTGCACATAGGCGTCGTCACTCTTGCCAATTGCCTTCGCCGCTTCGAGGTAATTATCGAAGACCTGAAGAATCATAAACTGGTCAAAACTACAGCCGGAGGAGAGCTCTCCAGGGACTTCTTTGCCCTCGGCATTCGTATAGAGAAAGGTGTTTTCCGGCGATGGGGTGGGGCGCGAAATTAGCGTGCCATCGGGGCCGGGTATGAGCCACGATTCGACGAATTCCGTGGAGGCGGTGAGTATGTCCCAATTGTCTTCGAGTAGCTGCTTGTCCCGATTGAAGCGGTAGTGGTCGAGGAGGTGGAAGGTCAACCACTGGCCGCCAAACATTGAGCCGCCCCAGCGGGCTCTTGTGGCCATCGGCTTAGCGTAACCCCAAAGGTCGGTGGCGTGTGGCATACACCACCCCTTCATGCCCATGCGTTTTGCCATTTCCTTACCACGCGGCTGGTAGGTGCGGATCAGGTGAAAGAGCGCCTCGTGCATGGGCGATAGATTCGTGGTGTCGGCCAGCCAATAGTTCATCTGGAGATTAATATTCAGATGATAATCAGAGGCCCAAGGTGCTTTCATGTGTGGGTTCCAGACGCCCTGCAAGTTCGCCGGAAAGCTATCGGGGCGGGAACTGGCAATCAGTAGGTAGCGACCGAATTGGAAGTACTGCTCGATCAAGCCGGGATCGTCATGCCCCCCCTTTTTGATGCGGCCTAGGCGCTTGGCGGTGGTGAGTGCCCGGATCTCTTTTGCTGTGGTGCCGAGATCAATATCAACTCTATCGAAATACTGTGTGTGGTCCGCAACCGCTCGTCCCATAAGTTTATTGAAACTTTTCCTAGAGGCTGCCTTTAGGTCATTGAGTGCTTTGTTTTGCCAGCCATCGGCCAGAACTGTGCCCGGAGATTGTCGGTCGACATCGGTGGCGACCGATAGCAGGAGAGTGATCTCCTTGCTTTCTTTCAGGGCGATGCGGTCACCGCTCTGGGAGCGTTTACCATCGTGAAGGGCCCGCACGCGGCTGACAAAGTGAGTGCCTTTCGGGCCACTAGCTTGCTTGGTCAATACGAGGTCACCGTCTTGAATAACCGCTCCCTCGATAGCCACATCGAGCGAAATCGGTTTGCTCGCGGTAATATGGACGACGATGACATCGTCCGGGTGGCTGGCCAGAACCTGCTGGTAAATGGTCGTTCCGTTTTCTAATGTGTAATGGTTGCTCGCGATGCCCGTTTTTAGATCGAGTTCGCGGCGAGTTTCCTGCAGCGGCGATTCGTTGGGGTAGGTGATATTGAGCCAGCCGACTAGCTGATAGCTGTTCGGGCGTTTCCCGTCTTGGACTTCCTTCTCAAAGTAGCGATCCGCTTCGTGATATTTTCCTTCGGCATCCAGTTCGCGGATCATTTCGAGGTGCTCGAAGGCATCTTCGCGGATTTCCATTTCCCTGGTATTGGCCCAAATGGTTTCCTCATTGATAAGGATCTTCTCCGTGGGGAAAGTGCCCCAAGCCATGGCACCGAGCCGACCACTACCTACCGGAAAGGCGAGATCCCATTTTTCGGCGGGGCTGTCCGCCCATAGGATAAAGTCATCTTGCGCGCCAGAATGGGCAAATGATGGAACAAGCAAGCAGCAAGCGAGTAGGACGGATTTGATTTTCATGGTGGTATTCTAAATAGACATTGTCGTGACCCACTAGTGTCGTCGATATAAAAAAAACTCAGCTAAAGTATTAGCTGAGTTTTTTGGACGCGGATTGGCTCCTTCGCTTTTTTAAATAGACTTATCTACGGCGGCGTAACATGAAGCTAAAGAACCCTAAGCCTATAAGCAACGTAGAGGAGGGCTCAGGAACCACTGTGACACCAGAAGCACCAAATACGTGAGTATCTCTGGCTTGGACAGAATCACTCCAAGTAATCGTAGTTCCTACACTATAAGAGATATACCAGTCTTGTGTACTGGTCCCAGGGGCTCCTGCTACTGTAGGGGTTAGGTCTCCCGTTGTTACAGAGTCATAAGTAGCACTACTAGCCGTCCCAGGCACTAGAGTGCCTCCTGTGTTAATAGTTGCTGTCCCCCAGTCAGCGAATGATCCATTGCCAGATGGGCCTACACCGTAAGTCAAACCAGTTAGAGAATAACCAGAATCAACTGCCATAGTGAATGACATGTCTAAGGTGCTTGTTTCAGAGTTGAAAATCTCATCTGCCCCTCTGAAATCAAGAAGTAGACCGCCACCTGTCGTTGCTCCAACCGCAACAGAATTCCCTGCGTTTGCTTCCCAATCAAGAGCAGTTGCTGCAGAAGATGTATACTCGATATCGATGCTCCAGGTTCCAGTAGCACTAGTTTCAGATTCTGACCAAGTGCCCGAATAAGTAGTAACATTAGAGTCGCCCTCCACGTCTACTATACCGTTCTCAGTAAAAGAACCTACGGTGGGTGTGAATGTGATTGCTGCCTGAGCACCGCTAAGTGCAGACAAGCCGAGTATTGGGATTAAGAGTGATTTTTTATTCATTATCATTTTGGGGGGGGTGGTGTGTGTTTCAATTAAGCGGAGAACCTATGTCTTGTTGATCTCGCACGCGAGTTTCAATGAGACTTCACTACTTGCATATGTCATACGTACAGCGAACGTTAACAAATAAATTAATAAAATTAATAAAAACGTCAGGCATATTGTGATGAAGCACGTTATTTCCCTCTTGAGTTGAATTTAACGAAGCGACTTAACCCCTTGATAATGAGCGAATTAAGTGGGCATCCAGGTCTTTAGGGGTCGATGGGATGACGGGTTATCTCCATGGAAAAACGGGGAGGATCGGCCAATCTTGGTTGATGCCTCATCACTGCCGAAACGGGGTGAAATTTAGGCATGAAAACAACTAGATAAGTTGGCATTCCGTATTATGGTTCGCGCATGAACAATCCATACGCAAGCACCACGGCCAGTTACGCCAACCCCTACACGGTGGCGGCCCAGCCTATCGAAGCCCGCACGGCCTTCATTCGGGCCACCTACGGCCACCTTGCGGGAGCCATTGCTGCTTTTGCGCTATTGGAGACGCTTTTGATGTCGATTCCCGGCATCGGCGACACGGTGCTTGGACTGCTTGCTACCAGCCGCTTCAGCTGGCTACTCGTCTTGGGCGGCTTTATGTTTATCTCCCACTTCGCGAATCAATGGGCGATGAGTTCGACGAGTAAAAACACGCAGTATCTCGGGCTGGGTATTTATGTGGTTGCCGAGGCACTCATCTTTCTGCCGCTGTTGTTGCTTGCGCAGATGATGGCGGGAGACAACACACTCATCATGAAGGCGGGAGGTGTGACCATGCTGCTGTTCCTGGGTCTGACCATCATCGCCTTTACCACCAAAAAAGATTTTTCCTTCCTCGGTGGCATGTTGAAAATCGTGGGCATGATTGCGCTCGGGGTGATTGTCATCGCCGTGATCTTCCCTGGTGATCTGACGCTTGGCCTCTGGTTTTCCGTGGCTATGGTGATCTTTGCCGCCGGCACCATCCTCTATAACACCAGCAACATCATCCATCACTACAACACGGACCAATACGTCGCCGCCTCACTCGGGCTCTTTGCCAGCGTCGCTCTGCTGTTCTGGTATGTTCTACGTATCTTTATGTCGCGCGACTGATCACCCACCACCGGCTTACCCGCACCCTGGATCCGCACGTCATGTTTAGGGTGCCCTTTTTTCACACCACGCGCTCGGGACCAGCGTAGATATTCATCTTCGGTGGGCGCAGAAAACCGATCAACGTCTGTCGGCTTTGCTGGGCAAACTCGACTGCGAGCGACGATGGAGACGAGATGGCGGAGACGACGGGAACACGGGCGACCAAGGCTTTCTGCATCACCTCGAAAGACACCCGACCCGAGACCTGCATCAGCGTTTGGCTGAGATCAACCCCCTCAGCCGTGGCCCAGCCGACGATCTTATCGATCGCGTTGTGGCGGCCCACATCCTCGCGCAGAACGAGGATCGATCCATCCCTATCGACCAAGGCTGCCGCATGCAGGCCGCCGGTGCGATCAAACACCTCCTGCGCCGCACGCAGGGTAGCTGGTAAACCCATCACGATGCTTGCGGGAATACTAAAATCACTCTGGATCGGGGAGGCATGCTGATGGATGGCGTCGATGCTCGCCTTACCACAAATCCCACACGACGAAGCACTAAACAGGTTACGGCTGAGCCGTGCGTGATCGAGCACGACGTCATCCACCAGAAAGACATAGGCGTGGTTTTTTTGCGCCTCTGTGTCGACCCGTCGGATATCCGCCAGCGAGGTCACCATCCCCTCCGTGAGCAAAAATCCGTTTACCAAATCATCATCGTGGCCTGGGGTGCGCATGACGACAGCGACCGGCGTGCCATCGATCGTTATCTGGAGTGGTTCTTCACACGCCACGTGGTCGGTCACGGCGGTGCGTTCTGCCCCCGACTGCTTCCAAATTTCGATCTCATTAGATTCCTTACGCATCCTCGTCTCTCCGATCCAGCTCGCCGAGAACCTCGAGTTGACATTCCCCGAGAGTCAGCACGCCTCCCTTGACGATGCGAGCACGGAGGCCGCCTCGGCCTTTAAGGAACTCATGGGTTCCTGGTGCGCAGGCTTCGTCCATCCAGTAACACGGCGCGCACTCACATGACCCAGTGAGTTCAAGCTCACCAAGGGAAAACCGTTGGTCAATCAGCGCGTTGAGATCAACCCCCTGCACCACCACATTGCGCCTGAATGCCATCGGGTGAAGTTCACCTTGGACAATCTCATCCCGCACCCGCTCATAGACCGCCCCATCAAACAGGGTGATCTGTCCTTTGTAGTCGGGTTGATAATCAAAAAAACGATCGCCAACGATGCCGCTGCCAGCCACGCACTCGATCCGCTCAACCTCCTCGATCGGGTGATCCAGCGACCCCATGCCATGGCGCCCGTAGTAATTATGCCCTGGGGAGATAAAGAGATGTTTCAAGGTGACGTTCATGGCTTCATGATGCTTGATTTTCGTGTTTCTTCAATCTCCATCGTTTGCAACTACCCGCCGATATAGGACATCTCAGGCTTCACATGGGTGCCGCCGATCTCACTGCGAAGCTCCGAGTAGCGGTCGTCTCGGGCCGACCAAACACGGCGGATCAGATCAACCATCTGTGTGTCACTGGCACCATCCCGCAAGGCCGATTTGAGATCATGACCGTGGGAGGCAAACAGACAGGTAAAAATGTGCCCGTCGGCCGAGAGCCGGACGCGATTGCAGTCGCTGCAAAATGGTCGGCTGACCGAGGTGATAAACCCAATTTCCTGATCGGGAAAATCCTTATAGCGGAACCGACGGGCTGTTTCGCCGAGGTAGTTGGGGTCGATCGGCTCTAAAGGGAAATGCTGATGGAGGTCTTGCACCATCTCGGTGTATGGCACGACATGATCGAGCTTCCAGCCGTTGGTATTGCCCGTGTCCATAAACTCAATGAAGCGTAGAGTGACGCCGCGGTCGCGGGCCAATGCGGCGAGCGGCAAGATTTGATCTTCATTGACGCCTTTCTGGATCACGCTGTTGATCTTCACGCCGAGCCCGTATTCGAGGGCGGCATCCACCCCCTCGATCACCCGGTCAGGGCTGGCACCCACCCCATTCATCCGAGCAAAAACCTGCGGGTCCATGGCATCCAATGAGATGGTCACCCGATGAAGCCCAGCCGCCATCAACTTTTTCGCGTAGCGTGGGAGAATGGTGCCATTGGTCGTCATCGCGATATCATGCTCACCCGGGATATCCGCCAGCATCGAAACCAGATCAGGCAGCCCCCGACGCAACAACGGCTCACCTCCCGTGAGGCGTAATTTTTCAACCCCCAGTCCGCAAAAAATCCCAGCAAGCTTGGCAATTTCCTCAAGCGTCAGTATCCCCTCCTTGGGAAGATAATCATAATCGTCACCAAAAATTTCCGCGGGCATACAATACCGACAGCGGAAGTTACAGCGGTCAGTCACCGAGATCCGAAGATCGCGCAGCGGCCGAGAAAATGTATCGCTAATTGGCATGGTGAGTAATGAGACGTATTCCGTATCGGTCGTTGATGGTTAGTCGAAGTCGTGCTGGATACGGACGATCCTGAACCCCTGGTTCCCTGGAGCAGGAAGCAGGGTGTCCCACCACTGACTTCCTTGGTAGTTGTAGCGGATTTGAAGACCGCGGACATGCCCAGCGAGAAGAAGCTCTCGCGATGCCTCGAGTGTGATCTCTGTATGCTCCGGCACATACCCTTGGGCGGCAGCCTTCGGGATGATCTCGGTAATTTCCGTGAGGGATGCAAGATCGACAAACAATTGATCCAGGGTCTCGGGATCAAGCACAGACTGTTGCAGATCAGGTAGCGCACTGCCTCCAGGCAACGTGTGGTCAGATTTTTCCTCCATTATGATCGGGCGAGGGCGGGCGTTTCAGGTGGGGCGAGCATCAGGATGGCATTGCGTGGTGCGGGGCAAAGGTCATGGCAGATTCCGCAGCCCGTGCAGATGTCCGCGTGCACCGTGGGGATGCCTTTTTCCGTGGTCAGAGCATCCGGCACAGGGCAGCGCTCGGAACAGGTAAAACAAACGCCCCCTTGATACGCTAGACAAAAACGACCCTGAATGATGGCCACCTTCGGGGTCCCATCATCCGCAGGGCGTGATGGGTTTCCTTGTGCCAAGCCCGCGCCGTCATCACCACCCGCATGACGTGCAAAGGGGCGAACCAAAGCCTCAAAAAGACCCCGGCGTGATATGGGCTGTGAGCGATCCTCCATCGTCCCGCTACTGTATCACTGACCCACGGGCGGAGTCAATGGCCCAAGCTTTTCACGGTTATCATAGCCACTGTGAGGCGCATGACACTGCAGGCAATTTTGGCGTTGCGGGTGCGGGGTGACCACCGCATCGGGCATGCCAGGGCCGTGACACGACACACAATTCTGGCGCATCCAGATGGGATGAGGGACGGTGGGAGGCGCCCCGAGAGATGCCCGCTGACCTTTTCCATAGCGTATATTTCCACGGAATTGATTTTCGACCACCAGCCCAGTGGTTCCTGAGTGGATGGCAAACTGCATCCCTGCGGAGGGAGCGTGGCACTGTGTGCAGTTTGCCAGATAAGGATGACTCATCGCGGGCACCCTTTTCCCGGCAACAAGCACCTCCGCATCCTGACTGTGACAAGCGGAGCAGGACCGCACATCACGGTAATTGATTGCATGAGGAATGGTTGGCGGTGCGCCATCATAGGCACGACGACGCGCCCGATCAACCAGCACAACGAACCGGGCATCATGCTCCATCGCCTCGCGAGCGGTGCGATCGAGCTTCTCTTTTGGCAAGTTAGCGAGCTCGTTTTTCCAATCTTTATTGGCCTTCCATTCTGTCGTCGGGATATTTTTGTAGAGTGGCGCCACGGGGTAGGTCGTCTGAGTATCCACCAGCTCCACGGGAGCGGATCGCCAATGTGCGTCATCGCCGTCCGCTCTGGTGCTCTGGCGCATGCCCATGAAAAATCCAGACACCGAGACGATGCCAACAATCATCAGCACCACCGCCAGAATGCTTTTATGCGAGGCAAAGTATTTTTCGATATCGTGTGAGTCCATGCTTGGATGAGTGAGGTCGGGTTACTAATGGTTTAATCAACGGAGTTTAGGGTAAGGGTTTTTTCTCGATGGGGTCATACTTCTCCACCTTGGTCGCACACTTTTTGTAGTCGGGTTCTTTCGAAACAGGACAGTAGGCATCCAGTGTCAGGCGGTTGATCAGAAGCTTCTCATCAAAGAATGGCACAAACACGGAGCCTCTCGGCGGACGGGCCCGTCCATTGATCCATGCCGGAAGAACAAGATCTCCACGTGCGGTGGTTAATTGAACAAGGTCACCGTTATTGATCCCCTTCTCGGCGGCATCCTTCGGGTTCAATTCAACGTAGGCCTTGGGCATCGCCTTGCGGAGTTGATCAACACGCATGGTCATCGTTCCCGAGTGCCAGTGCTCAAGCACACGGCCCGTGCAAAGCCAAAACGGATACTCTTTATTTGGTTCCTCGGGTGCCGCCTCATACGGGCAGAACCAGATCTGTGCCTTGTCATCTTTGGTGGTGGAATTATAAAACTGGATGCCGGTCCCCTTTTTGACAAAAGGATCATCTGCCTCGGTAAAGCGGAAGCGCGTCTCACGCCAATTTCCGTCCTTGGTTTGCACCACCGGCCATCGCAGACCATGGGCATTCACCAGCACATCGTAAGGTGCCACGTTTTTACGTTTCCCGTGGGTAAGCGGACGGTATTCCTCGTAGAGTTCCCGATCCACATTGATGTCATGGAAGTGGTCATAATCCCAGATTGGCACTTCATTCCCCTGCTCGTCGTTGTAGCTGAAGATGAACTTACCGTCCTGGTCCTTCATTCCAGGATACCCCATGTCAAAAAGCTTCCGAGCGATAGCGATCGTCATCCAGAGGTCCTCGCGTGCCCCCCCGGGAGGATTCACCTGCTTAAACCACTGCTGCGTGCGCCGCTCTGAGTTTCCATAGACGCCACCCTTCTCCACCCACAAGGCGGCCGGCAAGACAAGATCCGCCAGCTCCGTGGTCGCCGTCGGGTAAACTTCCGACACAATCAGAAACTTATCCTCCAAATCCTTCTTCGCTTCAAAAAGTTTGTAAAGGTTCGGTAACGTCTGCCCTGGGTTGGTCACCTGCACAAGCACCGTGGAGATATCTCCACCTTCCGCTGTGGGTTTACAAAACTGCTCAAACATCTTTACCGTATGATAACCCGGCTTCGGATTAATCGTTCCAGGCGCCATGTTCCACGCTTTTTCACATGCCTCACGGTGCGCTGGCTTCTTCACAATCCGCCCACCAGGCAGCGCGTGGGCCAGCGTGCCGACCTCACGTGCGGTGCCACAGGCAGATGGCTGACCGGTCAAACTTGTTGGGGCATCACCAGGTTTACCAAAGTGACCAGACAGGAGGTGGATACCGTGGAGCAAACGATTCATCGCAGTTCCTCGGTAGTGCTGGTTGACACCCATGCACCAGAGCGATGTGATACGTGACTCTGGATCAGCAAAGGCCTCAGCGAGGACCTTCAACTGCTCTTCGGGAACACCTGAAAGTTGGCTGGTATACTCGAAGGTATAGGTCGACATCTGCTGCTTGTATTCCTCAAAGCTGCTTGCCTTACCAAAGAGGTCACGTGTTGTGTCATCCACATCAATTCTGAAATTGCAGTGTTTACTGACAAACTCCTTATCGTAGCAATCACTCTCTATCAGATAATGAGCAATGCAATTGGCAATCGCCAAATCCGTCTGCGGGCGAAACTCCAGGTAATGATCCGCAAACTCCGTGGAACGCGTGCGCCGTGTCCCTATGTCGATGATGGTGACCTTCTCACCACGAGAACGACGGTCAACAATACGGGAGAAAAGAACCGGATGCATCTCAGCTGGGTTGTTACCCCAGAAAATAACCACGCTGGCATTGTCGAGATCATCATACGTCCCGGCGGGTTCATCAACACCATACGTTGAGATAAAACCCGTCACCGCAGACGCCATGCAGAGGCGTGCATTCGGATCAATGTGATTATTTGACAACCCACCTTTGATAAATTTCTGTGCGGCGTACCCCTCAGGGATCGTCCACTGACCAGACCCGTAAAAGGCAAACTTCTTCGGCTCTTTGTAAATACGATCGGCCACCACGGTGATAGCTTCATCCCAACTGATCGGCTCCAGCTTACCCTCTTTGCGAAGCATCGGAGTCGTTAATCGGTCTTTACCGTAGAGAATCCCACCCACGTGGTAACCCTTCACACAAAGCAGGCCTTTATTGACATCGGCATCCTCGGCTCCGGCAATCGCGATCACCTTACCATCCTTCACCCCGACCTTAACATGACAGCCTGTCCCGCAAAAACGACACGGTGCCTTATCCCAACGGATGCCGTGATCATCCGTATGTATTGCTTTGCGCTCCACTCCCGCCTTCGCCTGCGCTGCAGCGGTGGCCGCTGTCATAGCGGATAATTTTAAAAAGTCGCGGCGTTCCATGTTACTCATTTTTTTATTCAGTTGATTGATCTCTTCTTACTTCAAAACTTTTTTTGACGATGCCTCCTGCGGAGGACGACTGACACTGGTAAAAACAACATCCACCATCTGCACACCGGGAAGATCCGCCAGCCACTCATGCGCCTCATGCGATTCACGTGTACCCTCCGTTTCGACCACCACCGGCTGCCACCTGTCAGTGCGATCACCCAGCTCGATATCATCACGCCGGCTAATCTCCAACAAGGATTCCCCCGCAAGTTCTTCGTCTTCCGTGAGTGTGAGCAATAATCCGTTGACTGGCATTTCTTCTAGACGGGTGATCCGACGCCATTGATATAGGAACAAGCGGCGACCCTTATCAAGAAAAAAAATTCTTTTATGGTTGAACATTTTCTCGCCTTACCTCATCACTCATTCAGATCCGAGCTTCGGACGCCAAGCTCGCCGCCCGACTCGAGAACGCCTCCCCCCCCCTACTTCACGCCTTTACTCGAGAAACTTTTACGAATCATGCAAGAGATTTCAAAAACTGGTCGAACCATCGTGGTCATTGCGGTGCTCATCATCTTAGCCATCATATCAGCCGTTGCCCTCAGCTATCTGCAAAGTAAAAACAACCCTTCGCATGGTGAACTTGAAACGTGGACTCCCAGCGATTCACTGCACCCCGTCACCATTCACCAACCCGACCTGATGCCCATGGTGGATTCCGGCAAAAAAGACCGTGAGGGAAAAGCCGTTATGATTCGTTGCAACAACTGCCACGACACCAAAGAACCCAACACGCTCACGGAGAAGGCAAGCGACCTCAACGACTTCCACCAGCACATGACGTTCCGCCACAACTCGCTCAAGTGCGCAAGCTGCCATCACCCTGACGACTATGAATCCCTTCGGCTTGCCGATGGCTCATCTGTCACCTTCTCCAACGTCATGGACCTCTGCGCTCAGTGCCACGGCCCGCAATACCGCGACTACAACAATGGAAGCCACGGAGGCATGAATGGCTACTGGGACCTCAGCCGTGGACCACGCACACGCAATAACTGTGTCGACTGCCACGATTCACACGCCCCGGCATACCCGAAAGTCATGCCCGTTTTCCCACCGAAGACACGCGTCGGAACCCAAGGCGCAGGAGGCCACCAACACTAACACCCTAACCCGAATTACTCAGTATGAGCGGACATCATAAAGAATCATGCGGCAGCCACTGTGGTTGCCACACCCCCCCGAGCAACGGAGGAAATGACGAGGGACTCTTCAATCGGCGCAACCTCCTCAAAGGAGCCGGTGCCACGCTCGGAGTCGCCGCCTTCGCCAAGGCCATGGCACCCATCACCGAGTGGAAAGAAAGCACATCCGTCGATGAATTCCTCCAAACCCACTATCGAGAACTCAGCAAAGATCAACTCGCTGAGGTCATCACCCGCCTTGAGGAGGAAACAAAAAATGACTACGGCGCCGAGGTCAACATCAGTGATGTTCGACCACAAAAAGGCGTCAAGTTCGGCTACGCCCTCAACCTCAGTATCTGCGTTGGTTGTCGACGCTGCGCCAAAGCCTGCCACGAAGAAAATAACCACGATCGCACATCCGGAAACTCCTACATCACCGTGCTCGAGATGTCAAAAGGGTCGATGGATATGGAACAAGGTCACGCCGACTACAACCACCCCGTGCCCCAGCCTGATAAGTTCTACATGCCCGTTCAGTGTCAGCAGTGTGAAAATCCACCCTGCGTCGACGTCTGCCCTGTGGAGGCAACTTGGAAAGAACCCGACGGCATTGTGGTGGTCGACTACAACTGGTGTATCGGTTGTCGCTACTGCGAAGCCGCCTGCCCGTATCACGCCCGCCGATTCAACTGGACCAAACCCGAAGTCCCCAAGGAGGAAATCAATATCGAGCAAGGATATCTCAGTAACCGTATCCGGCCCCAAGGGGTGATGGAAAAATGCACCTTCTGCCTGCACCGCACCCGCAAAGGTAAACTCCCAGCCTGCCTAGAAGCCTGCCCGACCGGTGCCCGCGTCTTTGGCAACCTCCTCGACCCGACATCCGAGATCCGGACCGTGCTCGCCAACAAACGTGTCTTTGTCCTCAAAGAGGAACTCGGAACCAAACCTAACTTTTTCTACTTCTTCGATGAATAGGCCGTATCGCATACGCCCATTGAACCAACCACTCACCACCTCTCCATCCCGCTAGAAGCTATGAGCTCAGATGATTCCTCCCTTATCAAAAATGCTAACCACAGCGCCGGTTTCCATGTAAACAGCTATCCCAAATTCCTCCGCATGGCAGTCCGACTATGCACCTCGGGAAGCTGGACGTTCTACGCCTGGATGATCTTCCTCAGCTGCGTCGCCCTCGTTGGTGCCAATGCTTGGGCGCTTCAGGTGCGCGACGGCATGATCCGAACCGCCATGACCGACCACGTTTCATGGGGGCTCTACATCGCCAACTTCACATTCCTCGTCGGCCTCGCCGCAGGAGGTGTCATGATGGTGATCCCTGCTTATATCTACAAAGACAAGGACATGCACGACACCGTGATCATCGGTGAACTCCTCGCGATTGCATCCATCGCCATGTGCCTGATGTTTGTCATCGCAGACCTCGGCCGACCCGACCGTTTCTGGCATATGATCCCATTGATTGGAAAATTCAACTGGCCGATCTCCATGCTCACCTGGGATGTCATCGTGCTGAATGGATACCTCCTACTCAACCTTCACATTTGCGGATACCTCCTCTACAAACGCTTCCTCGGTGAGGTGCCCAACCCGAAGTGGTATGTGCCCTTTGTTTTTATTAGCATCGCCTGGGCGATTTCGATCCATACCGTCACCGCCTTTCTCTACTGCGGGCTAGGAGGTCGCCCCTTTTGGAACACCGCCTTGCTTGCCCCCCGATTCCTCACCACCGCCTTCTGCGCCGGTCCGGCATTTATCATCATCGTGCTTCAGATCATCCGCCGCATGACTCATATGGTCGTGGGTGCTGGCTCGATCCGCACCCTCACCAATATCATGCGGATCACCATTTTGATCAACTTGGTGATGCTTGCCTCCGAGCTCTTCACCGAGTTTTACACAGGTGGCAGCCACGCCACCGCCGCTCGATACCTCTACTTCGGCCACCACGGACTCAACGCCCTGCAACCATGGATCTGGACGTCTACCATCTCCATTGTCGTCGCCGCCGTGCTCCTGATGCGACCCAATATCCACGAGCACATGAAAACACTCGATGTCGCCTGCATCCTTATTTTTGTAGGTATCTGGATTGAAAAAGGCATGGGACTGATCATTCCCGGCTTCATCCCATCGACGCTTCATGAGTGGATCGAATACATCCCCAGCGCCATCGAGTGGAAGGTCTCCGCTGGCATCTGGGCTGCAGGATTAATCATTTACACCTTGCTGCTGAAGGTCGCTATCCCCATCTTTGCAGGACAGACTGGCGCGCAACAGGGAAAAAACCAATAGTCCCGCCCTAGGATCCGCTTCATGGTCTGCCTGATCAACGATCTTTCCCCATGCAAGCACTCATCACTGTTGAAGAGGCGGAGTCACTCATTCGCCAAAACCTGACCACACGCCCAGTTGAAACCATCCCCCTCGCGGAGGCACAGGGACGCTACCTGCGTCAGGACATCGTGGCCGACCGACCGATGCCACCATTCGACCGCGTCATGATGGACGGCATCGCCATCAAACACGCCGCTTACTCCGCAGGACAATCCCATTTCCCTATCGCCGCGACCCAAGCCGCCGGCGCCCCCGCCATCAAGCTAGCCGACGAACGGAGCTGCATCGAGGTCATGACCGGATGTGTGCTCCCAGTCGGATGTGATTGTGTCATTCCCGTCGAACTGATCGATACCTCGAACCATACCGCGCAGGTCAACGACGAAGCGAAGCCGCGGCGTAACCAGCACATCCATTTCACTGGCGGCGATACAGCGCAAGGCCAGACGCTCCTCACCAGCGGCCAGAGGCTTAATGCTCCCGAGCTCACCATCGCCGCATCCTGTGGTGCCACCGACCTTCAGGTTACATCCCTCCCCCGCATCCTTATTCTCAGCACTGGCGATGAGGTGGTGGCCCCTGATGAAACGCCCATGCCGCACCAGATCCGCCGCAGCCACGCGACAGCCCTTCATGCCGTCATCACCAGCATGCACCTCGGCACCGTGACCACTCAGCACGTCCCTGATCATCCAGAAACACTGCATGAAACCATCGGTAACGCGCTCAGCAGCCACGATGTGCTGGTTGTCACCGGTGGCGTGTCCCGAGGAAAATACGATTACGTCGCCCCTGTCCTCAAGGCACACCTCGGCGCCCCCCACTTCCACGGCGTCGCCCAACGCCCCGGCAAACCCTTTGCATTCTGGAACAAGCCACATACCCCCCCGGTCTTTGCCTTACCCGGCAACCCCGTCTCCGTGATGGCCTGCGCCGCCCGCTACCTGCTACCCGCCCTGATCGAGGTCGCCAGCGGCGCCCGAGCCACCGCCGTATCCACCCTCCCCGCCACCGGCCACTTCAATTGCCCACCCCATTTCACGGGACTCATCCCATGTAAGGTCAACAACGGACGGATCGAACTTATCCCGATCTCCAATTCCGGCAACTTCCTCAGCCTCTCAGGCACCCATGGCATCGCCGAACTCCCAGGAAAGCTGGCTCGAAAAAGCCTTCTCAACGAACCCGCCACCTTCTACCCTTGGGTTTAAGCTTTCATCTCCCATCACCTAAGACTCATGAGCAACTTCACCCATATCGATTCAAACAACCAACCTGGCATGGTCGATGTATCGCCCAAAGACATCACGCGCCGCACCGCCACCGCACAAAGCATCATCGACGTCGGACCCAAGGTTATGGCACTCCTCGCCGATGGTGATATCCAAAGTAAAAAAGGCCCCGTCTTTCACACCGCCATCATCGCCGGCACCATGGCCGCAAAAAAGACCTCCGACCTCATCCCATTCTGCCACCCCCTTCCGTTGGATAGCGCCAAGTTCACCATCAACGCCAGCTCTGGCACCGAGATATCGATCACCTGCACCTGCGTCACCACAGGACGCACCGGCATCGAAATGGAAGCCCTCGCAGGCGCCTCCGCTGCCGCCCTCACCATCTACGACATGTGCAAAGCCGTCAGTAAGGAGATGATCATCCGCGAAACCAAACTGCTCACCAAAACCGGCGGCAAGTCAGATTTTCAAGCAAGCTAACAATATGATCTACGGACTTCTCCTCGCAGGCGGCCGATCGCGCCGCATGGGTACCGACAAAGCGGCACTCTCATTCCACGACGGAAAATCCCAGACCGAGCGCGGACTGGAACTTCTTCGTTCTGTCTGCGATCAGGCGTTTGTCTCGATCCGCGACGACCAAGAAGCGGCCCCACACACCATCGCAGACGCCTTCGGCGAAGTGGGACCGCTCGGCGCGATCGCCTCCGCCCAACAGGCACACCCGGAGGTGACTTGGCTGGTGCTCGCGTGCGACCTCCCGCTATTAGAAAAAAAACACCTGCACACCCTTGTCGATGCGCGCAGTCATGCGTCCGACGCCACCTACTTCACCAGCGCCACCGACGGCTTCCCAGAGCCACTCTGCACCCTTTGGGAGCCATCCTCCGCTGCCATCGTTCGCACCGCCATCAAATCCGGAAACCGCTGCCCACGCGCGGTGCTCAAGCAACTCAATGCCACAGCCCTACCCTCCCCCGGACTCTGGCCGCTCGCCAACATCAACACCGAAGCCGATGCGCTCGAAATTCGCGCCCGACTCAACCGATCCACCACCGTGAAAAACATCACCGTCACCTACTTCGCCCAGCTCCGTGAACTCACCGGCACGGGATCTGAATCCCTCACCACCGATTCCGAAACCCCCGCAGGCCTCTTCGAGGAAATACGGGCCCAACACAACATCCCACTGAAACGCAAAGGCATGATGGTCGCCGTCAATGGTGACTTCACCGACTGGACACACCCGCTCGCAGACGGTGAAGAAGTCGTCTTCATCCCACCCGTCGCAGGTGGCTAAGCCACCCCAACTTCCATCACCCATCACCCATCTATTTCTCCGTGTTCCAACTCACTGAAACCCCCATCGACCCGCGCGCCCTCTGTGACGCGGTCCGCAATCCATCCGCCGGCGGCTTTGCCTCATTCGAGGGCTGGGTGCGCAACCACCACCAAGGCCGCGATGTCGCATCGTTAGAATATGAAGCCTTTCCAGCTCTCGCGGAAAAAGAAGGCAACCGGATTCTCCAGGAGATTTGTGCCCAACACGACATCGTCTCAGCCCGCTGCACCCACCGCACCGGCCACTTGCACGTTGGCGATATTGCCATCTCCATCGCAGTATCCGCCGCCCACCGCGATGCCGCATTTGATGCCTGCCGCGCCATCATCGATTCCATCAAATCGACCGTCCCGATCTGGAAAAAAGAACACTACACCGATGGCACCAGCATCTGGGTGAAGTGCCACGCCTGCGCCGATCACGGGCATCATCATTGATCGCGCAATGGCGGCACACG
Source organism: Akkermansiaceae bacterium (assembly GCA_013041925.1). Classification (GTDB taxonomy): domain Bacteria; phylum Verrucomicrobiota; class Verrucomicrobiia; order Verrucomicrobiales; family Akkermansiaceae; genus Oceaniferula. The sequence goes on from JABDRB010000011.1 coordinate 57,155, forward strand.
AGCTCACGAATCCGTCCACTCCGCCAACGCCTTATCAAGCGCTGCGGACTTTTTGACGCGTAAGCTTTCGCCCACCTCGATGGTCGCGCGCTTCCCTGTGCCACTTTGAAAATTCATCTCAACAGGTGTCGATCCAGGGTGATCTTTGAGGACCTGATGAATCGCCCGAAGATCATTTTCGCCATGGCGGGCGACCCAGAGATTGATCTGCAGGGCACCATTCCCTGAGTTTTTACGTGCTTTCAACTCCTTGATCTGAGATCCTGTTAGCCTCAAGGTTTCCGTGCGATCATCGACCTGCACATTCGCCTGAAAACGGATCACGCCACCGGACATCAGCAGACCAGCTTCGCGCGCCGGACTGTAACTTTCCGACCAACAAACGACCTCACAACTTCCGGTGAAATCCTCCATATGAAGCACTCCAAATGGCTTACCTTTCCGAGTCACCTTGTGCTCGACGTGACGGATCATTCCAGCAAAGGGATAACGCGCCCGTTTGTCACGGGTATCCAACTCATCCATGAATCCCATTTTTTTAAACCGATCGGAGTCGATGACGCCACGATACTTATCCAGCGGGTGACCACTGGTGTAACAACCTAATAATTCTTTTTCGCTAGTAAGCCGATCATCCTTGCTCCACTCAGCAAGGTCAGGTGCCGAACCCGCTGCTACGGAATCAACCGCAGCTCCCGCAAAGTCCATGGTGTCAAAGAGTGACACCTGCCCTTGCGCCCGATCACGCTGCGCGGAACTCGCCGAGGCAACCACCTGCTCGATACGACTAAACATCCCAGCACGCGTTTCCCCCGTCCAATCGAGCGCCCCCGCTTTAACCAAGTTTTCAAGAATGCGCTTGTTCACACTGCGGGAATCGAGCCGATTGGAAAAGTCATCGAGACTCTCGAATTGCCCTTGATTCTCGCGCTCGGCGACAGCGGCGGTCATCGCGCCCTCGCCGCAGTTTTTAATCGCGGCGAGCCCGTAACGGACAGCCATCTTCCCCGACGGCGTTTTTTCTGGCGCAAATCGGATCTGTGACTGATTGATGTCCGGAGGTAGTATCTCAATGTCCATGCGGTGACATTCCGAAACAAAAACACCAATTTTCTCCGTGTTGTTGAGCTCGTTCGATAAGAGTCCCGACATAAATTCAACGGGATGGTTCGCCTTCAGGTAGGCCGTCCAGTAGGAAATGTGACCGTAGCAGGCGGAGTGAGATTTGTTAAATCCATAGCCGGCAAATCCGGCAATTTTATCAAAGATCTGGTTCGCCAAGGGAGCGTCAATGTCATTGGTCTCCTTGGCACCTGCGACAAATATCTCTCGCTGTTTCGCCATCTCGGAGGGTTTTTTCTTACCCATCGCACGGCGAAGAATATCCGCACCACCGAGCGTGTACCCGGCGAGTAATTTGGCGGCATTCTGCACCTGCTCCTGATAAATCATCACCCCATACGTGTCCCCACAGATTTCCTCCAACAAGGGATGCTCATACCTAACCGGCTTGATCCCTTTTTTCACCTCGATCATCTGATCGATGTAATCCATCGCACCCGGTCGGTAGAGCGCAAGTAAGTCGATGATGTCGTCGATACGATCAATCCCATACTTTCGGCAGGTTTCGACCATACCACCGGATTCCAACTGGAACACACCCATGGTTTCACCACGGTTGAGAAGATCCAGCGTGGCTTCATCCTCAAGGGAGATTTTATTGATATCAAAATCCGGGGTGTGCCGCTTGATATAGTTCACCGCATCCTGAATCACGGTCATGTTTTTTAGACCGAGAAAGTCCATCTTCAACAAACCCAACTCGGTGATCGCATTCATATCACACTGAGTGACCACCTCCCCTTCGTTTCCTCTTGTTAGTGCGCAGTGATCATCGAGCGCACGGTCACCGATCACCACACCCGCGGCGTGCACTCCGGTGTTCCGTTTCAGACCTTCCAGCTTGAGTGCATAGTCCCAGAGCTCTTGCCATGTGCTGCTATTTTCGATAACGTCACGCAGCTCCTGTTTCGCGTCAAACTCCTGCTTGAGTTTCACCCCTGGCTTGGTCTCGATCATTTTTGCCAGCATATCGGCATCGCCATAGCTGATGCCCATGACACGGGAAACATCACGGATCACACTCTTTGCCCCCAGCGTTCCATAGGTAATGATGTGAGAGACCGATCGCTCACCGTATTTCTGACGCACATACTCGATGACTTCCGGCCGACGGGTTTGACAAAAATCGATATCCACGTCCGGTGGGCTCACCCGCTCTGGGTTAAGGAAACGTTCGAAAAGCAGACCAAAACGCATCGGGCAGATGTCGGTGATCCCCATGGTGTATGCGACCAGTGATCCTGCCGCAGAGCCACGTCCCGGCCCGACAGGAATATCCTGATCGCGCCCCCATTGAATAAAGTCCGCGGTGATCAGGAAGTAAGACGCAAAGCCAAGGTCATTGATCGTCTTAATCTCGTAATCGAGTCGATCATCAAGCGTTGTTTGCATTTCCTCCACGGTCACTTCCTCAAGATCGGCGAGCTGCTCCAACCGACCCTCCCCGTATCGTTCCTTCAAACCATCAAAACAAACCTTGCGGAAATACTGCTCACGCGGGCTTCCATCCGGAGCGTCAAATTGTGGATACTTGTCTGAACTTGTTGGGTCCAGCGTCATCTCAACATGGCATTTCTCAGCAATCTCAAGCGTGTTATCACAGGCGCCAGGGAAATCCGCAAACAAGGCACGCATCTCTTCTCCCGTTTTAAAATAATGATCGGTCGGGTAGCGCTTCCGGTTCTCATCCAACAGCAAACGACCCTGACCAATACAAATCAAGACGTCCTGAGCTTCGGCGTCCTGCTCACCCAGAAAGTGCACGTCATTGGTCGCCACCATCTTGAGCCCCAATTCCTCGGCAAACTCTTTGAGTTGCGCATTTGCAACTTGTTGCTGCTCAAGGCTCTGGTCGTTGAGCTCAAGATAGAAATCCTCCACGCCAAAAATGTCACGTAACCCACAGACTTCCTCACGGGCAGCATCGATATCATGCGCCTGAATCCATTCATTCACCGCGCCATTGACACAACCGCTCAGGCAGATCAACCCTTCGGAAAACTTGGCGAGCTGTTCGCGGTCGATGCGGGGTTCGCCGAGGTAATCACCCTCGAGATGCCCCACACTGACGAGCTTGACGAGATTACTCCAACCGGTCTCATTTTTTGCCAGCAGCGTGAGATGGCTCGCGTTTTTTCGTCCGGGGGTTTCCTTTTTATCGTGCAGCGATGCGGGCGCGAGGTAGACTTCACAACCCAGGATCGGCTTGATTCCAGCGCTCTGCGCATTTTGATAAAACTCCACCGCCGCGTAGAGGTTCCCGTGGTCCGTCATCGCAACCGCCGGCATACCCAGCTCCGCCGCACGGGCGACAAGATCCTTGGTCCGCACCGTCGAGTCCAGCGTGGAATACTCAGTGTGAACGTGCAGGTGGACAAAGGAAGGGGGGGAATCAGGCGAATCAGACATGGGACCCCGCCACCTTAGGACACCGAGCCCGCTTGGCAATGCGTGAGTGAAAAACTCGGACGATTTCCCGTCACTTTTGCCCCTGCCGCCTGATACAAACAAATGCCATCTGCCGCTTATAACGCGGGATGGTCGCATCCGTGGTCAGTTTAATCATCCCAAATGCCGGGGTGCTCACATCCTTGGGCGTCACCGAGAGTTCATACTCCCAACCTTCACGGATGGTTTTAATCTCATAGACAAAGTTAGCATTTGTCCCCGTATCACTCAGAATACGGATCGGTTTGTCGTGATTCACCTTCAATTGAAACATCTTGGTCTCCTTCGTCCCGTTCTGATCCCAAAATACCGTGAGGGGCGCCACTTCAAACAACTTCGGAATCGTAATCGCCACCGTCAACACCGACGACGGTGCATCCTCGGCATCTTCCGTGGTCCATAGCATTACCGTTTTTTCCACCAATCCCGAAAAGTTTTTCAACTCAAACTCGACCTTCATCTCACCCTTTTCACCCGGTTTATAGGCCAGCTTCCCGCCCTTGACCTGCGCACTCAAACATGAACACGCCGAATCATAGCGAGCGATCGTAATCGTCTGCTGGCTCGTATTTTCAAAGGTATAGGGGACCGTGACTTTTTTAGCATCCGGCGCCACCGTCAGAGCGATCCGGTCCTGGGTAAAGGTCAGCCCAGCCGTTGCCGACGCAGCTGCCATGAAACATAAAATAAACGAGAATATGAGTAGCGTGGGCATTATTTTTTCGGGGTGATTGCCATGATTTCGACGGCAATAATAAGCGATCCTCCACGCCACTTCGGACCAAGAATCAACAACGGTCGGCCGCGATGCAGGACAGGATCACTTTTCATCACCTTACGTCGGTGCTGCCAAAGCTCAAGATCAAGTCGCAATCCATCATCCGATGAACGCCCACGCGATTCAAAACTAAGAAGAATTTCCTCAGAGGGCTTCAGCGGCGTTAACCAGTTTTCATAGCTCCGGAATACCGACTGTGTGTCCTCCCCCAGCTTGCGATAGTGCTTGAATCGCATTTTTTCAATACGGCGCAGTCGCTTCACCATCACCTCATCCACTGCGGCCACCTTCTCCCCCAGCTTGCCGACATCACCATCCGTGCCAATATAAAGCGTCGCCTTGAGACGCCCCACCGACTCCTTACCCACGTCCTTCTCGTTGTCTTCGGCCTTGGCCGCCCCCGCTACCAACACCAGATGAAGGCAAAGAATCGTCAGAATACCACGTGCGCGTGTCATATCAATTTGAGGGTAAATTATCTTAGAATGTCATTTCAGTGCGGACCATCACAGCTCCGGATCGCTCGATCGATGGCCGCCCGACCATATCAAGTTCGTCGGGTATATCTTCAAGCCCTTCCAACACAATCACGGTGGCATCCGCATCCGTGGACTTAAACATATCCGCCTTCACATTTCCATCGGGCGTGTAAACAGAGCTTAGCTCAGCCACCAGCGGTGCCGACCCTTCGGAGGTTTCCACCACTTGGGTTCCCATATAAAAACAAGCCGCCATCACACCCGCCGCAACAGGAAAGGCCAACCACCGCCAAAACCCCCTGATACTCCGAGACGACTCGCCAGCGACGGGAACCGATTCATCATCAATATGACGGAGAACGTGCTGGTTGAAAAAATCCGGATACGGGGGCTCAATACTGCGAGGAATGTGCTGTTGAATGTTGGATCGCATCAATTGCACCGCATCACGCTCAGCAAGCAACTCAGGATGATCCTGCACCCATGCCTCGACACATTGCAGGTCATCGCCTTCCAGCTCACCATCCATCCAGAGTGTCAGTGCGGTTTCATCAGGTTTCGTTTTCATGGTCTGTGTGTGGTTAAAAATTTAGGTTATAATTCAGGTCGAAGATACGATTGTAATTTTTTGCGGGCGTAATGAATACGGCTCATCACCGTCCCCATCGAGCACTCCGTGATCTCAGAAATCTGTTTGTAATCCATCCCTTGGACTTCACGCAGCAGGATCACTTCCTGGTGCTCTGCAGAGAGCCTTCCCATGGCAGCCTCGATCTGGCCGCGCAGCTCTTTTTGCGCCATCGCTTCATCGGGACGTTTTTCCTGCCGAGGTGCCGTCGCGGCACCAGACTCAATCCGACTGGCGTCAAACACCTCATCATGAAGCTCCCCCGCACTTTCGCCTCGGCGCTTGCGCAGCCAGTCGTAAACCACGTTGTGACTGATCCGGAACATCCACGTGGTAAACCGTGCCCGCGCCTCGAACTTTGGCAAGGCCTTCCATGCCTTGATAAACGCCTCTTGCGAGAGGTCCCAGGCATCAGCATCATTTTTGACCATATTGAGTATCATGGCGTAGATTTTTCCTCGGTGTTTGGTGACCAGACGATCAAAGGCCCGCGTGTCCCCCGACTGAGCTTTTTGAACCCACTCGGCATCTTCTGCGGCACTCTGGATACTTGCGTCCAGAGCCCCTTGACCCTCCTTTTTTTTGTAGGGTTGCGACCCGCCCCCCGCGCCTCCGCCAACAGCAGATTCAGGTGGAACAGGTCCATTCAGCCGATTGGACGCCATATGTCGGAAAATATTCATACCAATAACCCATACCTGACAGAATTTCCTGACAGGTGGTCGCGAGTCCCTAGAATGACGGGGATGGGCGGCCTTGGCAAGGCGGTGTTTTTCATCTTCAACATCCTTCCGGAAAAAATCGTGCCATCGCACGCTTTTCCTTTCGCATTTCCGCATCACGGGTCTACGATACCTCCCAACGATGCAATGCGACTACTGCAACAATAAGGCCACCGTCTTTTTCACCCAGATTATTGACGGCAATAGCAAGAAATCATGCCTGTGTGAGGCATGTGCCACCCAGTCTGGGGTGATCGACCCTGACGGGTTCCTGCTCGGAAACATCGAAGCCTCAGCCAACCCGACCAGTCCGACCAACCCAAAAGACTCACCCTTTGACCCCCCACTGACCGGCGACACCACCGATCCTGCTACGCACACACCCCCAACCCTTGAAAAATCGGCCACCTGCCCTGGGTGCGGATTTGCCTTGGACGATCTTAAAAAAACCGGCCGACTCGGCTGCAGCCAGTGCTATCAGTCCTTCCACAATGAAATCCGCCATAACCTCGGCGGCATGCACAAAGGCACCAGCCACACAGGCCGCGTCCCCGAGGGAATGCTCAAGGCGTTTCAACAACGTCAGCACCGCGAACAACTCCAGCAGGAAATGGACGAAGCTATTCAGGCTGAAGATTACGAAAAAGCAGCCGCCCTGCGCGATCAACTCAGCCAACTCAGCGAAATCGACCCCGGCGACAACCTGACCCTCGAACCCTGATTTCCTTTCATCATGATGCGATTTTCCACCCTTCTCAAGCACCCTGCCGACTGGATGACTGGCGCGGATGCCGATAGCACCGTCGTCCTGACCAGCCGTATCCGGCTCGCTCGCAATGTCACCGACGCCCCCTTCCCAGGATGGGCGCGCAAGCAGGAGCGCATCGACCTCCTCAACCACCTGCGCCAAAAAATCGAACAACTCCCCGAGATGAAGGACGCCTTTTCCCAGCAACTCAGCGACCTCACTTCCGTGCAAAAACAGGTCCTCGTCGAGCGGCACCTCATCAGCCGCGAACAAGCCGCCCGCGGCGAAGGCAGCGCCGCCGTCGTCAGTCGCAACCAAAAGCTCAGCGTGATGATCAATGAAGAAGATCACCTGCGCCTGCAATCCATCCGCTCCGGCCTCCACCTCCGCGAAGCCTACAATCTCATCGCCCACGTCGATTCCCAACTCGAAAAATTACTCCCCTACGCGTTCGACCAAGAACTCGGCTACCTCACCGCCTGCCCCACCAACGTAGGCACCGGCCTGCGTGCCTCCGCCATGCTCCATCTCCCTGGCCTCGTCATCAGCGATCACATCGGCCAAACGATCCATGCCGCCAGCAAACTCGGCCTCGCCGTGCGTGGCATCTTCGGCGAGGGCACCGAATCGCTCGGGCATCTGTTCCAGATCTCCAACCAATCTACCCTCGGCGAATCCGAGGATGACATCATCAACCGCCTCGAACGCGTCATCCACCAAGTCCGCGACCACGAACGCCATGCTCGCACCAAACTCGTCGAGGATGACCCCCAAATGGTCGCAGATAAAATCTCCCGTGCCTACGGATTACTGCGTCACGCCTATGTCATCGATTCCAAAGAAGCCCTCAACCACCTCTCATTGATCCGCCTCGGGACCGATATGGGCTGCTTCCCCAAGGAAACCATCTCCATCTGCGATTCCCTGCTCATGGATATCGAACCCGCCCACCTCCAATACCACGTAGACGGAAAACTCGCCCCCGAGGAACGCGATACCATTCGTGCCAAAATCGTCCGTAGTCGGTTGCAAAACCTCCCAACACCTGATATAGATTCTCTTAATAACACATCCCCTTCTGACCCTACCCCCCCATCCGAATAAACCCACACTATGAATAATTTTACTCCAAGAGCCCAACAAGTTCTCGCTCTCGCCCGCAAAGAGGCCGATCGGTTTAACCACAACTACGTGGGCACCGAACACATCCTGCTCGGGTTGATCAAACTCGGCCAAGGCGTTGCCGTCAGCGTGCTGCAAAACATGGGTCTCGACCTTGAGACGGTACGCGTCGAGGTCGAGAAACAAGTAGGGTCGGGCCCAGAAAACACGATCTCAGGCAATATTCCATACACCCCGCGCGTCAAAAAAGTCCTCGCTCTCTCCAACAAAGAGGCCGAACAACTCGACCACTCCTACGTGGGAACCGAGCACCTCCTCTTAGGTCTACTGCGCGAAGGCGAAGGCGTGGCCGCCCGTGTCCTCACCAGCCTCAATGTCGACATCAACCAAACCCGCCAAGAAATCCTTGCCGAGATCGACCCCAATTTCAACCCAGACGACATCGCGGACGAGTTTGAAGATTTTGAGGACGAAGGTGATCCGTCCGAGGGAGGCGATGGCAAAAGTAAAACTCCTGCACTCAAGGCCTTTGGTCGCGACCTCACCCAGCTCGCCGAGAAAGACAAACTCGACCCCGTCATCGGACGTGAATCTGAAATCGAACGCGTCATCCAGATCCTCTGCCGGCGCACCAAAAATAACCCCGTCCTCATCGGCGAAGCCGGTGTGGGAAAAACCGCCATCGTCGAAGGCCTCGCCCAAGAAATCATCAACGGCAACGTCCCCGAACTCCTGCGTGACCGCCGTGTTGTCACACTCGACCTCGCCCTCATGGTCGCCGGCACCAAGTACCGCGGCCAGTTCGAAGAACGCATCAAAGCCGTGATGGACGAAATCCGCAAAGCCAAAAACATCATCCTCTTCATCGACGAGCTTCACACCATCGTCGGTGCTGGCTCCGCTGAGGGTGCCATGGACGCGTCCAACATCATCAAACCTGCCCTTTCACGCTCCGAGTTACAATGTGTCGGTGCCACCACCATGAACGAATACCGAAAGTTCATCGAAAAAGATTCCGCGCTCGAGCGCCGATTCCAAAAGGTCAAAGTCGAGGAACCCTCCCAAGAGGACACCATCACCATCCTCAAAGGCCTCAAGTTTAAATACGAAGACCACCACAAGGCAACATACACCCCAGAGGCCATCGTCGCCTCCGTCAAACTCTCATCACGCTACCTCTCCGACCGCTTTTTACCCGATAAAGCCATCGATGTGCTCGATGAGGCCGGCTCGCGCGCCCGGATCGGTCAGATGACCCGCCCCCCCAAGGTCAAGGACCTCGAAGCCAAAATCGTAGAAATTCAAGCCGATAAAGTTGCCGCGATCAACGATCAGAACTTCGAGGAAGCCGCCTCCATGCGCGATGCTGAGAAACAGGCGAAACAGGAACTCGAAGACATCGTGGCCACCTGGAAAGCCGAAAGCGAGGAAACCATCGTCGAGGTCGGTGAAGACGAAATCATGTCCGTCATTTCAAAGTGGACCGGCGTTCCCCTGCAACGCATGGAACAGAAGGAAACCGAAAAACTCCTCAAGATGGAGGAGCAACTCAAAAGCAGTGTCATCGGCCAGGACACAGCCGTGACCACCATCTCCAAAGCCCTGCGCCGTTCCCGCGCCGACCTCAAAGACCCGCGCCGCCCGATCGGATCATTCCTTTTCCTCGGCCCTACCGGTGTGGGTAAAACCTACCTCGCACGCAACCTCGCCGAGTTTATGTTCGGGGATCCTGACTCCCTGATTCAGATCGACATGTCCGAGTATATGGAGAAATTCTCCACCTCGCGCCTGATCGGATCGCCTCCGGGATACGTCGGCTATGAAGAAGGTGGCCAGCTTTCCGAAGCCGTCAGACGCCGACCCTACTCCGTCGTCCTCTTTGACGAGATCGAAAAAGCCCACCCCGATGTCATGAACCTCCTCCTTCAAATCTTGGAGGAAGGTATGATCACCGATAGCTTCGGCCGCAAAATTGACTTCCGCAATACCATCATCATCCTTACCTCCAACGTTGGTGCCTCCAGCATCAAACGCCAAACATCACTCGGCTTTGGAGCCATGCAGGAGGAGGAAAGCGACTTCGAAGGCATGAAGGAAAAAATCCTCGAGGAGGCCAAAAAACAATTCAAACCTGAATTTCTCAATCGCCTCGATGACACCGTGGTCTTCCACATGCTGGAGAAAAAAGCCCTCAGCGTCATCGTCGACCTCGAGTGCACCAAACTCTTCAACCGCCTCGAAGAAAAAGGCATCACCTTGAAATTGGAGAAGGCCGCCCGCGAACTTCTCATGGAAAAAGGCTACGATCCGAACTATGGTGCCCGCCCCATGCGCCGCGCCGTGGAACGCTACCTCGAAGATCCACTCGCCGAGGCCCTACTCCGAGCCGACATCAAGGAAGGTGACACCGTTAAGGTTTCTCGGAAAAAAGATGCCCAGGATCTCACCTTCAAACCGGTCCAAACGAAAGGCAAAGGCAAAGGCAAAGATACCGCGACAACATAGAGAGAGGCAAATCAAAGACGATGCCTACTCGCGACTGACAAGGCTCAACGCTGGGCCCTGTCATGAATGGCTCCGCCAGCACTCTGGATATCACGCCCAAAACCAGCGATGGTGTTACAGGAGCTCAGTGCCATGGCCGCAAGACCAAGAAGAACAAAAATGACTTTTACAGGATTTTTCATAAGGATAGATCAGGGGTGAATGATTTGTTGATTCGTTTGTGTCGGCGTCAGATCCTCACCGCACATAACCAAGAGTAAAACTCAAACAATAATCTGCAAATCCTTTTTTCAGATATCGATTCAACACGCGGCGTGAGACGGCTCATTTCTATCACAAGGATGCCATGGGCTTACTCCATTTTCTTTCCTTCGACTGCATGGTAGAACTTGACGTCTCCACCGCAGAACGGCACAAACAGACATGATCAAATTTCTCCATACCCGTATCCGTGTCTCCAACCCACAAGCCAGCATCGCGTTCTACCAGAAACTTGGCTTCACCCTCGGCGAACAAAAAACATCCCCCCAAGGAAATCAACTCGCATTCCTCCACTTACCAGGAAATGACCACTTCCTCGAGCTAACCTACTCACCTGACTTTGCGGTCGAGTTTCCCGAGGACCTCATGCACACCGCCGTCGGCGTCGCCGACATCATCGTTTATTGCGACAAACTCGAGCAGGACGGCATCGAGATCTGGCCCGGAGAATGGCGACAGAAATTCTCCAGCGGTGAACGCAAAATGGCGTTTGTCACCGACCCCGACGGCTACGAGGTCGAAATCCTCGAAGTGTGACCGCTCGGGCCTACTTGTGGTCACCCCCTGAGCGCTAACCCACCTCGACATCGCCATCGTGAATAAGCTTCAGCAACGCTGGGTGTTTTTCTAAATGCGGGTCATCCTCCAGCACCTTCTCAGCACAGGCACGCGCCTCGCGGATCAGTTCCATGTCGGCCAAAAACTCAACAAAGCGAAGGTTTGCCAACCCGCTCTGCTCCATCCCCAAAACATCGCCAGGTCCCCGCAACCGGAGATCCGCCTCCGCAATTTGAAACCCGTCCGACGTCCCCACTAAGACTTCCAGCTTCTCCATCGCATCGGCAGATTTTCCGTCCGTGGTCAAAATACAGTAACTCTTGTGCGCACCTCGACCGATCCGGCCGCGGAGCTGGTGGAGCTGAGCCAACCCAAACCTCTCGGCATGATGAATAACCATGAGGTTTGCATTAGGCACATCCACCCCCACCTCGATCACGGTGGTGGCCACCAGCACATCGAGCCCGCCATCACGAAACTCCGTCATCACCGCGTCTTTCTCCTCGGGCGGCAGTTTTCCATGCAATAGACCCACCTTAAAACCAGACAGGCGCTTCACCCATTTTTCATATTCAACCGTCGCCGCCTCCACCTTGAGATGATCGCTTTCTTCAACCAGTGGGTAAACAAGGTAAGCCTGCCTCCCCTCTTTCAGTTGCCCTTTGATAAATTGGCTGATGTCCGTGACCTTCGGTTTTTTTCTCAGTGCGGTAACCACTTCACCCCGTCCTTCAGGCCGCTCATCAAGCAGAGATACATCAAGGTCACCATAAAGTGTCAGCGTAAGCGTTCTCGGGATTGGAGTCGCCGTCATCACCAACACATCTGGCATCACCCCTTGCCGAATCAACATCGCCCGCTGACCGACTCCAAACTTATGTTGCTCGTCAATGACAACGAACCCTAACTCGTTAAACTCAACACCCTCATAAAGCAGGGCATGGGTGCCAATCACCATCTGGGCAGCACCTTCCAGCTTGTCATGTGTATCTTCCTGCCGCGATCCAGTCCGCAACGACACCCTGATCCCTAAGGGATCAAGCCATTTCCGAAACGTCAGGTAATGCTGTTCTGCAAGAATCTGAGTGGGTGCCATCAAGGCCGCCTGCACACCCGACTCAACCGCCAACAGCATCGCACACATCGCCACAAAGGTTTTCCCTGATCCCACATCTCCTTGCAACAGCCGACTCATCGGAAACGGTGAACGCATATCCGCAATCACCTCCTTAATACTCCGCTTCTGGGCTTCGGTTAAATCAAAGGGCAAGCTGTGATAAAATGCCGTCAGCAATGATGTTTTCCTCCCCATCACTCGCCCATGATGCTCGCGAACCCTCGCCCGTTTCCACACCACACTAAGCTGCAAGGCAAAAAATTCCTCCAAGGCAAAATAACGCCTCGCCGCCTCCGCCTGCGCAAGGCTGTCCGGAAAGTGCAGCTCACGCAACGCCTCGTGCCGCGGGTAACTTGGGTCAATATCATAGGCGGGAGCGACACTCGATCGATCCACCCCCACCAGTAGCTTATACGTATACTCACGCAGCCGCCGTTGGGCAATGCCCGCAACCCCTCGGTAAATCGGCACAATCCTCTCCAAATGAATCGATACGTTATCACTCTCACCCACAATCTCAAAATCGGGGTGATCCATCACCATCCGGCCTTGGTAATCCTTCGGCTTACCAAACATCACCACCTCATGACCCTCCGCCAACATGCTTTTCATCCACGGCATATTAAACCACCGACAGGTTACCTTGTTAGGCAAAAATGCACCGCCATTCGCCTCACTCACGATCGCTTCAAAAAACTGCTTCCTCCCCCCGAACCTCTGCACCTGAGTATCCACCACCATTCCACGCAAACACACCGGACCGCCGCCAGCTTGCACGGGGAAAACATCAAATCGCTGCCTGTCCTCATACCTCTTGGGTAGCCGGTCTAATACATCAGCCACCGTCTCGACACCCGCCGAGGCGAAAGCCAACACATCCTTGGCGGAAATAAAATCCACCAATGACAACGCATCACTGGCACCGTATCCACTCATCACCTATACTACTTCTCTTGATGATGCGCTCGCACATCTTGAATAACGACCTGGAGACTCGTCCTGCCACGGAAAACATTGCGGTGAATCGTAAAGGCAATATCCCATGGTTGCTCGGGCAGTTCACGCTCACCTGCACCAAAGAACATAGCATCGTGCCAACACTCGTTCTGTTTCATCGAGAGCTTGAGATGATGATTTTTCAACTCCCTCGGAGGCTCCGTAAGATACACCTCACGACTCATAAACAATGGCTCCGGGTTGGCTGACCCAAACGGCTGCAACAACTCGTAGCTCTTTAAAAATTCCAGCGATAACTCGGAAAATGAAATGTCAGCATCGATGTAAAGTCGCGGCGCACGATCCTCTTCACTCACGTTCTCCTCCACATACCGAGCGAAGCCTTTGCGGAAATCATCCAGCTTGTCCTCATGCACACTCACCCCCGCCGCCATGGCATGCCCACCACCAGCTTCTAAAAGGTCACGGTTGGCATTGATCGCATCCATCAGCGAAACACCCCCAATACTTCGGCCACTTCCTTTTCCCATCCCATGCTCGTCGATCGCGATGATAAAGGTTGGCTTGTGATAGCGGCGCATCATCCGGGACGCAACAATCCCCACAACACCTGGGTGCCAATCCCGCGATCCCAATACAATCACTGGGTCAGCAGGATCATGCTCTTTTTCTAAACAATCCAATGCCTCCTTGTGAATCCGAGCTTCCTGCTGTTGCCGGTCCTTATTGTGCGCATCCAGAAGCTCCGCAAGCGCGTGCGCCTCCTCGGGATCCTTCGCCCCCAAAGCCGCCAGCGCGTCCTCTGGACGATCCATCCTTCCTGCCGCATTGATGCGTGGCCCAATCCGGAAACCCACATCCGCACTGGTCAGCGGACCCTTAACTTGCGCCACATCCATCAGCGCCCTCAATCCTGGTTTTTGCGTCATCCCCATCCGCTTCAAACCATGCTTAACTAACAACCGATTCTCGTCAACCAATGGCACAATATCTGAAACCGTCGCCATCGCCACCAGATCCAGATAGTCCTTTAAATCAAAGTCATCACATGGGCGCCTTTTTAACAAGGCATGCGCCAGCTTAAACACCACACCCGCAGCACACAGGTATTGAAAGCCCCCCTCCCCACACTTCGGGTTAACCACAGCTACACAGTCCGGCTTACCCCCAGGTGGCAGCTCATGGTGATCGACAACAATCACCTCGACACCGGACTCTTTCAGTGCCGCAATCTCGTCCAGTGAGGCCGTGCCGCAGTCGACCGTGATCAACAGGCCCGGCCGAACACCCTCCGCCATACAACGCTTCAATGCCGCCTCATTCAATCCATACCCCTCAGGGCCACGCCGCGGGATAAACCCTCTAACTCGACCTCCGTATGCTTCGATCACCGCCGACATCAAGGTCACCGAGGTGATACCATCAACATCATAATCACCATACACACACACCTCCTCACCCGCATCAACCGCTACAAAAATGCGGTCCACCGCGGCCTCCATGTCAGGCAACAAAAAAGGGTCCTGCAAATCCATCAACCTCGGGTGCAGAAAGCGCTGCATCTCAGCGGCATCCACACCGCGCTGCAACATCATCTTCACCAGGATCTCTGGTATCCCCCCACCCACCCCCGGCGGGATATCTGGAATCTCTGCAAGAATCCATTGTGATTGCTTCTGGCTCATGCCCACCAAACTACGGAGCACAGACCCTCATCACAAGGACAGAAGCGAACTTCCGTCATCCTCATGAAAGCACCCCACCAACGGCACCCGCAGCGACAGCCGGATCACCCCACCAATTCCCTGATCAATAGGGGGTCAGCCACCTGCTTTTCGCCGCAGATCCTATCAACCAGCCGATCCCAAACTTCCTGACCCTTAAGGATATCCACCTCAATCCTTAGGAAATACACCGGCACATCCAGCTCATTGGGCTTCATAAAACGCACCGCGTCTTTTTCAGTGGTGATGATTAACTCGATATCCCGCTGCACACAGCGAGTCATGAACCGGTCAATCTCCCTTTGATTAAATGAATGGTGATCCGAAAATACTCGGTGAAATTCAACACGGGCACCTAGGTTCCTGAGGATCTTTTCAAAACTCTCAGGAACCGCAATCCCACTGATGGCCGCAACGTATTTCTCCGATAAAAAATCCAACGGCACCCGCTCACCCGTAAACAGATTCTCCAAATGCTGCGGACCATGCGTGCATTCAATGATCTCCGCATGCTTGTTAAAGCGACGCATTTTTTGAATGAGCTCCTCGTTCGATCGCGCATCACATTTAGTAATGAAGATGTAATCCGCCCGACACAAATTCCGCCGCGGCTCACGCAATGTCCCCCGTGGCAACATCTGCCCCGTGCCAAATGGCGAACTCTGGTCAACCAATACCACATCCGTAGAATGCGCCAGATCAAGATACTGCAGACCATCATCAAGAATCAACGTATCCGCCTCCAACTCACTGACAGCAAAACTCCCACCTTTTACCCGATTTTTATCCACCACCACCGATACGCCAGGGAGGTTCTTGGCTAACATCCACGGCTCATCACCCGCATGCTTGACCCGTAGGAGCGGCTTGCCACCCTCACTCACCACCTTGGGCATTTCCTCCGCAGGAATAAGTTCACCCCCGTCACGCCGATACCACTCTTGGGCTTGACCCAGCTTTTTACTTTTATAGCCACGACTCAAAATAGCAGGCTTCCGCCCCCGATCCCGCAGTGTCCGGGCAAAAAGCTCCACCACTGGCGTCTTACCCGTCCCACCTACCGTCAAATTACCAATACTAATCACCTGCGTGCCCAAATAATGCTGCGGCTTCCTCCCACGCCGGTATCCACCCAGCCTGACCGCCACTCCTAATCGATAAAGCCCCGATAAATGCCACAAAAATAAACGCATCATCGCCGCACGAAACCCCCGAGCCCGACCAAAGATCACTTCGGTCCCCCATTGCTCCAGCTCGTCCAAGGTTTCTCTCATCCGTGCCGATCTTATACACTTCAAACTTGAAACTTCAAACTTCAAACTTAGAACTACCCACATGACTCGACCCGACGGCCGCAACAACGATCAACTCCGCCCCATCACGTTCCAATCCGGAATCGCCCCCCATGCCACAGGATCCACCCTCGTCTCCTTTGGCAACACACGCGTCATCTGCGCTGCCACCGTGCAAGAAGACGTGCCACGATGGATGAAATACCAAAAAGTCGGCGGTGGCTGGCTCACCGCCGAATACAATATGCTCCCGTATTCGACGCTCGACCGTAAACAACGCGATATCTCGTCTGGCCGACTCGATGGCCGCTCGTCCGAAATCCAACGGCTCATCGGACGCTCGCTCCGGGCCGTGGTCGACCTCAAGGCCCTCGGACCACGGACCATCTGGCTCGATTGCGATGTCCTGCAAGCCGACGGCGGGACCCGCACCGCATCCATCACCGGTGGTTGCGTCGCCATCGCCATCGCTCTCAACAAACTCCTCGCAGCGGGAAAAATCAAATCCTTCCCGATGAAAAAACTCATCGCAGGCATCTCCTCTGGTATTTATCAGGATACCCCCATCCTCGACCTCGACTACCCCGAGGACAAAAACGCCAGCGTCGATTTTAATGTCGTCATGACCGAAAACCTCGAATTTGTCGAACTTCAAGGCAGCGGCGAGGAAAGCGTCTTCTCCAACGAACAAATGACCGCCATGCTCGATCTCGCACGCAAAGGCGTCACCGAAATCACCGCCCTCCAAAAACAGGCCATCCTCGACGCCGATCAGGTGTCGTCAACCGACCTGGACAGCCTCGCCCATTCTTTTCAACGCCCGTAAACCTCAATAATCGCGCTGCAGTCCTCTTTTCCTCTTGCCGCAGGCCCTACAACCAGTATCTTCAAGCAGTAGGTTGTGCCCTTCCCTTTTGAAGGGAAACCGCCACCTGCAGAGAAGTAATATTAAATACATATAATACCCAAACATAACCAAATATAAATACCATGAAACTAACAACAAAAAAAATGATAAAGGGCTTCACCTTGGTGGAGCTGCTCGTCGTGATCGCCATCATTGCCGCTCTCGCAGCCATGGCCACTCCCGTGATCATGAAACAGCAGAAAAAAGCTGCCGCTACGACCGCGGTCAGTAACGCCAAGCAGGTTTTCCTGCTGATGGTCGAGTTCGATCAGGATTTCGGAGCATTCCCGAATGAAGCGACAGCGGCTTCCGATGACGACCTCACCGCTTACACGGGCAGTAACTCCAACGACTTTTTAGGGCAGTTCATTGCCGGTGGATACACTTCTTCTGAAGAAATTTTCTACGCCAAAGCAGGATCTCCGACAGCTGGAAACCCTGATAACAATGTCGAATCACAAGCTGAGACCCTCAAGGCGGGCGAGTGTGGATTTGCCTACGTTGTCAACCTGTCCACAAGTAACAACACGGGCCTCCCCCTCTTGTGCGCACCCATGGCTGATGAAACAACATTCAAACCCGACCCCTATGACGGCAAGTGTGTCGTCCTTCGTATTGACGGCGCCGTCAAACAATACCGCCTCAAGAAAACCGATGCCACGGCCAACGTAGGCGGCGGTAAGACGTTGTTTGATACCGACATCTGGACCAATGCTCAAACCGTCACAGGAGACGCAAAGGCACCCACCGTAGTCCTGCCCAAATAAGACGCTAAGCTTATATCCAATCAACTTAAAGCCGGCATGGGAAACCCTGCCGGCTTTTTCGTGCCCTGCTATCACCCCCCATTAAATCCAAATCACATCCACCATAAACCAAACCATCATCAGCACCCCAACAATCAC
This sequence comes from Akkermansiaceae bacterium, assembly GCA_013041925.1. Taxonomy (GTDB): domain Bacteria; phylum Verrucomicrobiota; class Verrucomicrobiia; order Verrucomicrobiales; family Akkermansiaceae; genus Oceaniferula. The sequence goes on from JABDRB010000011.1 coordinate 75,428, forward strand.
CTTGACGATTAAGCCAGCCACCGTTCCCAGCACCGATCCCACACCCGATACCGTCGCAGGCCTGACCTCTTTTTGAGCAAAGAAAAACTCACAGGCCATCGACCCGACCAATGGCCCGAGAATCAAACCCAAGGGCATAAAAAACATTCCAACTATCCCACCCAACAACGCACCCGCCGCTCCCCATCGAGTTCCGCCAAACCAACGTGTCCCCATCGCTCCACTCATGAATTCAAAAATCTGAGACAAGGTCAACAACACCCCCAAGACCACAAACGTCCACCACTCGACCCCCGACTCATCGCGCAACATCAACCAATGAGCCACCGCCGCAAAAAACAGGATCAGGTGCCCAGGAAGAAAGGGGACCAGCGTCCCTATAAAACCAACAACCAGCAGACATATCGTCACCATCCAAGCCAGCCCCGAACCCACCCAAGGAAGCATATTCTCCAGACCATCAAGCATCGTCAACCTGTAACCACCTCAGCCCATGATGCAAGCCCCACTCTTTATAATCCTTAATAACTCTTAATAATCCTGTTCAATTTTGCAAAAACAACTACAAATGATCTCATGAAAAAAGACCTCTTGAACAACAAGATTTTTCAAATGGCCGTCAGCCAGTTCGACCGCACGGCTGACTTCCTCGAGCTCGATCAATCCGTCCGCGAACGCTGCAAATGGCCCAAACGCCTCATCACCGTCACGGTCCCCATTCAACGCGATAATGGTGAAACTGAGGTCTTCTTCGGCTACCGCGTTCAGCACCACCTGTCACGCGGCCCCGTCAAAGGCGGCCTTCGCTTTCACCCCGGCGTCACCCTCGGCGAAGTCGCCGCACTCGCCATGTGGATGAACTGGAAATGTGCCCTCATGGACCTCCCCTTTGGTGGAGGAAAAGGCGGGATCACCTGTGACCCTCGCACCCTCAGTGCCCATGAAACGGAAAACCTCACTAGGCGCTTCGCCATGGAAATCCTCCCCTTCATCGGCCCCGAAACCGATGTCATGGCACCCGACATGGGCACCAACGAACAGACGATGGCGTGGATCACCGACGTCTATTCCACACACGCTGGTCACTTCGTCCCAGGCATTGTTACTGGCAAACCCGTTGAACTCCAAGGGTCCGAAGGCCGAACTCAGGCCACCGGCCACGGTGTAGCATTCCTCATCACCCGCGCCTTTGACAAACTCAACATCAAGGAGCAAAACGCAACCGCTATCATTCAAGGCTTTGGTAACGTCGGATCCCACGCAGCATTTACCCTCTCCCGCTACGGCGTCAGCATCACCGGTATTTCCGATATCACCGGCGCCATCTGGAACGAGCAAGGGATTAACATCAACGAGTTAACGAAACATGTGCATCAGACTGGTGGCGTCAAAGACTTCCCCGGTGCCGAATTCATCGACCCAGATGAAATGCTGCTTCAGCCGTGTGACGCCCTCGTCCCAGCAGCCCTCGAACGTGTCATCAATGATAAAAATGCCGCCCAACTCCAGTGCCGCGTGCTTGCCGAAGCCGCTAACGGGCCCACCACCCCCCTCGCTGATGCCATCCTCGAATCAAGAGATGACATTTTCCTCATCCCCGATGTGCTCTGCAATGCTGGCGGCGTTACCGTCTCCTACCTCGAGTGGGTTCAAAACATCCAACGATACCAATGGAGCGAGCAGGAAATCCTCACCAAACTCGAAACCAAACTCGAAGCGGCCTTTGAAAAAGTCATCCACTTTGCCGAGCGCAGCCAAACGTCCCACCGAGTCGCTGCCCTCTCACTGGGCATTGAGGAAGTCGCTACCGCCAAAAGCGTGCGTGGACTCTTCCCTTAAGCCATACTCACTCATAAGCAGCAACTCATTCGCCACAACCCAACACAAAGAATCATGCCTCAACACGCGTCCTTTACATCCTACGGCCAGCCGGAGGAGGTCATCCAACTCATCGACACGCCATCACCCGCACTCCGCGGTGGCGAAGTCCGCATCAAAATGCTCGCCGCACCGGTCAACCCAGCAGACATTAATCTGATTCAGGGGATCTACGGTATCCGACCAGAATTACCGGCCACCGCTGGCCTTGAAGGCTGCGGCAAGGTCATTGAAAGCCAGTCCACCGATTTCCACATAGGCGATAAGGTGATCTTTACCCAACGCGCAGGCACTTGGTCCGATGAGGTCATCAGCTCCGCAGCAGGTGTCCTCAAAATACCCGCCGACACCCCGTCTCAACAAGCGGCCATGCTCAAGGTCAATCCACTCACCGCTTGGTGTATGCTGACCCAACTTCGCAAGCTCCCAAAAGGTTCTTGGGTAATCCAAAATGCTGCCAACTCGGGCGTTGGTTACTGCGTCATCCAAATCGCCCAATTGCTTGGTCTCAAAACTATCAACCTCGTAAGGCGCGATGAGCTCATCCCAGAACTCAAAAAAATCGGCGGTGACATCTGCCTGCTAGACAATACGGATTACATCGACATCATCAAAGACAAACAACCCGAACTAGCACTCAATGCCGTCGGCGGTGATAGCGCACTGCGCCTGATGGACGCCCTCGCCCCCCAAGGCCTTCATGTCACTTACGGTGCCATGAGCCGACGCAGCCTCAAGGTGCCCAATAAATTTCTCATCTTCAAGCGCATCCAACTTCACGGGTTTTGGGTCACCCAGTGGATCAAGGAAAACGACCCCGCCATCGTCTGCGAAACCTATCAGAAACTGGCCCAGTGGATGATCGATCAAAACCTCTCACAACCGATCGATTCATCGTTCCCACTCGATCACATTCACGATGCGATCACCCGCGCCAACCAAGACAAACGTGCAGGCAAAGTCATCATTTCCATGAACGAGTGAATTTTTTCTGAATAAATTTCATATTCTGGTCGTCGAATTAGGCGAACACCAAAAAATACCAGAATATGAAAACACTCCTCACAATACTCGTCACCATCGTCATTGGGTTCGTCGCCTTCCCCCATCAAGCTGAAGCTCGTTCACCCAGACACTGCAGCTCAAGCTACACCTACCACAGCGGCAACGCATCATGCGGATGCGCCACCTACACCAAGCGTGTCTTCACCGGATACGACTGCTATCATCGGCCCACCTATCGCTACTACAGAGTGCCCGTAGTGCATCGTTGCAGAAACCATTACCGTCACCAAAGCAGCTATTACGGCAACCATCATGGCTACAGAAGCTCTTACTCACGCCACCATGGAAACCGCAGTCACCTTACCTACCGGTCACGCTACGGCAGTGTGAGTTTCTGCCGCTAACCGCCGCAGCCAACCACCCACTGATCATGCAAGGAGAGCGACTTACCGCTCTCCTTGTTTTCTTTGAACAAGGAGTCGGTATCTCTTCACTCCTTCATGTCCCCACGCATTCTCCGCTCTTCCTTTTTTCTCTCCCGCGCCTCGCGGAAAAAGCTCTGCAGCAAGGCAAGGCACTCGTCACCCATCACACCCGATACAATCTCACAACGATGGTTCAACGGCGGATTGGACTCGAGTAAATTAATCCACCCTCCAGCAGCCCCAGCCTTGGCGTCGGGACAACCAAAAACCACCCGCTCAGGCCGGCAGTGCACAATCGCACCCGCACACATCGGGCACGGTTCCTTGGTGACATAGAGCGTGCACCCCTCAAGCCGCCAATCCCCCACCGCCGATTGCGCCGAGGTCAGCGACAGCATTTCAGCATGCGCCGTCGCGTCCCTCAGGGTTTCCACCTGATTCCACGACCGAGCAATCACCTGCCCGTCACGCACGATCACCGCCCCCACAGGCACCTCCTTCGCCGCATACGCCTTGCGCGCTTCACGCAACGCCTGCTGCATAAAGTAATCGTCACCTTGAAAATCCATCATCAAATCATCTGCCATGCCAAATCCATAGCAAAATAGAAAAAAAAATCATGCTAATCCTGATAATCCTGTCAAAAAAATCCCACGCTCCCTAGACTGAAGCCATGAAGCATTGGTCCTACTCTGATCGTGTCATCGCTCCCTCCCTCCTCGCCGCCGATTTCACACGGATCGGAGAGGAAACCACCCGCGCCAGCCAATCGGGCGCCGACTGGCTTCATCTCGATGTCATGGACGGTCACTTTGTCGATAATATCTCGTTTGGTCCCGCCATCATCCAAGCCATTGATCTCAGCCATGACCTGTTCCTCGATGTTCATCTCATGATTTCCCGACCTGATCACTACCTCGATCGCTTTATCCAGGCAGGTTCAGATCTCATCACCGTGCACGCCGAAGCCGATCATGATGTCAGCAAAACCCTCACGCGCATCCGTAATGCAGGCGTCAAGGCCGGGCTCGCCATCAACCCCGCCACCCCGCTCAGTGCCGCTGAACCCTACCTCGACCAAATCGACCTCCTACTCGTCATGACCGTCGTGCCCGGATTCGGTGGACAGTCGTTCATGCTCGAAACCATGCCAAAAGTCGAACAAGCCGCAACATGGCGCACCGAGCGCAACCTCGCTTACCACATCGAAGTCGATGGTGGCATCGATCCCGAAACCGCACCGATCGCGGCCGCTGCAGGCGCCAATGTCCTCGTCGCCGGATCATCCACCTTCAAAGCCTCAGATATGGCTGCCGCCATCACCAGCATCCGCGAAGCCTAATCACGCAACGACCCACCTCACATTTATCCAGCTACGTGAAAACTCAAGCACTCACCCAACACCTCGCAGAAATCCTGCGCGACGACCAGTTTTCGATATCCGATGACGTGCGCGCCGAGCACTCCGCGGACAAATGGCACGCGTCCGCCATGCCTGACGTCGTTGCATTTCCCGAGTCCACCGCCGACGTCTCCCAAATCCTCACGTTCGCATCCGCCAACACCATCCCCATCTATACCCGCGCCGCCGGCACCGGCCACACCGGCGGCTGCGTCCCCATCCACGGCGGCATTCTGCTCTCGATGGACCGCATGAACCAAATCCTCGAAATCAACCCGTCCGACGGCATCGCCATCGCCCAACCCGGAGTCATCACCGGCGACCTCCAAAACGCAACCCGAGAACACGGCTGGTATTACCCACCCGATCCCGCATCACTCAAAGAGTGCACGCTCGGCGGCAACGTCGCCACCAACGCAGGCGGCCCACGATGCCTCAAATATGGCGTCACCAAACAATACATCCTCGGACTGGAAACCGTGCTCGCCTCAGGCGAAATCCTGCGCACCGGTGGCCGCTGCCACAAAAACTCCACCGGATTCGACCTCACTTCCCTCATGACGGGATCCGAAGGAATGTTAGGCATCATCACTGAAATTACTGTGCGACTCATCCCCCACCCAAAAACACGCGCCATGCTCGGCGCATCCTTCCCCGATTTTACCGCCGCCGCCGCCGCCGTGCAGGCGATTCTCGATTCCGGAACGCTTCCATCAGCCCTCGAAATCACCGACGGATTCACCATGGCCGCCGCACGCGATTACCTCGGCGCCGATCAACTCCCACCCGGAGACGCCTACCTCATGATCGAGATCGACGGCAACCCCGAATCCGTCGCACGCGAACTCCCCCAACTCCACGCATTCCTCCTCAAACACCATGCCCTGCGTATCGAGGAAGCACCCGATGAGGAAGCCTGCGAACGAATCTGGCAACGACGACGCGACTTCTCCTACTCACTGAAACACACTGGCCTGACCAAACTCAACGAGGACATCGTCGTGCCACGCTCCAAACTCGTTGATCTCGTTCACTTCGCCACCGAACTCCAGAAAGAAACCGATATCCCCGTCGCCTGCTTCGGCCACGCCGGAGATGGCAACATCCACACCAATCTCATGGTCGCCGACTACTCAGACCCCGAGATTAAACAGAAAGCCGATGCAGCCTTGGACCGGCTCTTCACCTGGGTCATTGAAAACGGAGGCGTCATCAGCGGTGAACACGGCATCGGCCTCGCCAAAAAACCTTGGATTAAGCAAGCACTCGGAGAAACATCCATGCGCACTCACCAACACATCAAACATGCCCTCGACCCTCAGGGGATTCTCAACCCAGGCAAGTTCCTCGATTAAGGGTCACGTCTCACGCCCCCCTCTTAACCTCCAACTTCTTGCTATGGAAAACGACCTCTTTGCCCACGCCGCTTCACAACAGCCCGATCCCCAAAAACGCATCGCGACACTCTGTGCCGAGCTCGAACGCCACAACCAACTTTATTACCAGGACGCAGAACCCGAAATCTCCGATGCCGAGTTTGATCAACTCCTCAACGAATTAAAGCAACTCGAAGCCGCCCACCCGGCTCTCATCCAACCCGATTCCCCCACCCAACGTGTCGGTGGCGCGCCACTCGAAGGTTTCCAACAGGTTAAACACCTCGTGCCGATGCTCTCCATCGAGGACATTCACGAGCTCAAAGACGAGGAGTTGGAAGAACTTCGTTTAGAAAAAAACAACGCCACTCGTGCTGACAAACTCATCAACTGGTTTGATCGATTCCACCGCTCACTCGGCCACTCGGATGTCGCCCTCACTGTCGAACCTAAGATCGATGGCGTCGCCGTCTCCATCGTCTACCGAAATAGAGTATTAGACTACGCTGTCACCCGTGGTGATGGCACTACTGGCGACGATATCACGCAGAATATCAAGACGATCAAATCCATCCCACTCAGGCTCCCCGATCACGCACCGGATCTTTTTGAAGTTCGTGGTGAGGTCTTTATGCCCAACAAAGGGTTTGTCCAACTCAACCAACAGCGCGATGAAGCCGGAGAACCCGCCTTTGTTAACCCACGCAACGCCACCGCCGGCACCCTGAAACAACTCGACCCCAACATCGTTGCTGCACGGCCGCTCGACTGCATTTTCCACTCCTACGGCCGCGTCGATAACGCCCCCTACACCACCGTCAGCGAGTTTCAGAAAACACTCAAAGACTACGGCCTCAAATCCACCCACTGGTTCAAGAAACCTACCACCATGGATGAACTTCTGGCATGTATCAGCCAGCTCGATAAGGATCGCCATGACTTCCTCTATGCCACCGACGGCGCCGTCATTAAAGTCAACGAGCTCGCCCTGCATACCGAGTTAGGTGCCACATCCAAACACCCCAAGTGGGCATGCGCCTACAAATTCCTTCCCGAACAAAAGGAAACCATCCTCAAAGATATCACGATCCAAGTCGGCCGTACAGGTGTGCTCACCCCCGTCGCCGAACTTGAACCCGTTTTCGTCTCCGGCACCACCGTCTCTCGGGCTACGCTCCACAACCAAGACGAAATCGACCGCAAGGACGTCAGAATTGGAGACACGGTCGTCATCGAAAAAGCCGGCGAAATCATCCCGGCCGTCGTCAAGGTCGTTACTGAAAAACGACCCTCTGGCTCGCCCCCTTTCAACCTCTACGACCACGCTCACGGCCAATGCCCGTCCTGCCATGGTCCCATAGAACAAGAACAAGGATTTGTCGCGTGGCGCTGCCTCAATTTCGAATGCCCAGCTCAAGCCGTCACTCGCATCAAACACTTCGCATCACGCAAAGCTCTCGACATTGACGGACTGGGAACCGCCGTAGCTGAGAAGCTCGTCGAGAAGCAGATCACCACCACCCTCGACCTCTTCGATCTCAAGCTCACACCCCTAGCGGACCTGCTCCTCGATCCCGCCAAACTCGAGGAAAGTGAAAGCAAACCTCGACGCCTTGGAGAAAAGCGAGCCGAAACAATCATCGCCTCACTCGAAAAAGCTCGCGGTGCCAGCCTCTCCAAATGGGTCTACGCCATGGGTATCCCCCACATCGGAGAATCCGCTGCACGCGAAATGGGCCGCCTCCACAAAAACCTTACTCAGGTCTCTACTTCCAGCATACTCGAGGATCTCGCCAACTTACCCAACTTCGAGGAACTTCCTACCTCGAAAAGAAAAAAAGAAAACCACCCTCGGCTCGCCAACTACCAGATCGAGTCCGAGCTCGGCCCGGTTGCCGCGCGGAATATCGTCGACTTCTTTCAAAGTAGATCCGGCCAAAGAGTGTTAGAAAAACTAGATTCCCTCCACATCAACCCCCAATCCGATAACTACGACCCGGAAAATTCTGCCTTCAAAAACACAAATTCTGCCATCACAGGAAAAACCTTCGTGATCACCGGCACGCTGTCCCGACCCCGACCAGAATTTAAAAAACTCATCGAATCTCGCGGAGGTAAAGTCTCAGGATCCATCTCGGCAAAGACCCACTATCTATTAGCCGGAGAGAAAGCTGGATCCAAACGTACCAAAGCAGAATCCTTGAATGTTGAAATACTCAGCGAAGATGACTTCAACCAAATGACCAAGTAAACCTGAGCTCCCAGCCCCTTTTCACTACTTGCCGATACAAAAACTACTGAAGATCTCGCCAAGTAATTCCTCGGTGTCAATTCTTCCCGCAATCTCACCAATCAACTCCATCGCCTCACGGAGTTCGACGGAAATAAACTCGGCTCCCTGACCATCCTCGAGCGTGAACTCCGCGGCCTCAAGCGCTACCTTAGCACGTTTCAGACACGCTTGGTGACGTGTATTAATCGCCACCGCATGTCCGCCCCACTCACCGGCCCCCATCGAGAGCTCATGGGCAATCGTGTTGATCAGCGTATCAAGACCGACTTCTTCCGTGCAGGAAATTTTTACACCCGCCACGTTGCTCCAGTCGGCGTGGAGTTCGAGATCTGCTTTATTGATCACAACAATATGATGCCTTCTGCCAATTTCTTCGTCACTTAAATGAATCACGCGCGGCTGGGTTCCATCGACCACTTCCAGGATCAGATCGGCCGTTTCAAGTTGATCTCGGGTCCGCTTGACTCCCTGCTGCTCGATCCGGTCTTCCGACTGACGCATCCCCGCAGTATCAATCAGTCGCACGGGGATCCCCTGAAGGTTTAATACCTCCTCAACAGTATCACGCGTCGTGCCCTCAATATCGCTGACAATGGCACGATCATAACCTAACAAGCGATTCAACAAGCTGGATTTTCCCGCATTGGGTGAACCAAAAATGACCGTCCTCACCCCTTCACGCAGGATGCGCCCTTGTTCAGCCGTTTGGAGTAACTTCTGAATCTTCGAGCCAACCGATCGAATACGGCCGAGCAGTGCCGCCCCGGTATCGGTGTCGATATCCTCATCGGGAAAATCGATATACGCCTCGATATGAGCTGCGATGCCGAGGATGTCCTCGCGGATCGATTCGGAGGCATCGCCCAGTGTCCCTTGGAGCTGTTCGTGTGCGGCCCGCATCGCGAGCTCGGTTTGCGCCGAAATTAAATCCATCACTGCCTCAGCCTGAGTGAGATCCATCTTCCCATTTAGAAATGCCCGTTGGCTAAACTCACCCGCACCCGCAGGCTGCACACCCACATCCAACAACCTTTCTAAAACTCGCCGCATCACCAGCACGCCACCGTGACAGGCAATCTCCACCGTATCCTCGCCAGTGTAGCTCCGCGGGCCATGAAAACAGGTCACCAACACCTCATCGAGAACTAAACCCTGCGTGTCCACCACCTTGGTCAGCGTCGCATAACGTTCTTTCATACGCTCAACACGCCGCCCACCCTGCAAGCAGTCGCTCACTCGCGCAAAGGCATCAGGTCCACTCACACGGATCATACCCACAGCCCCCATCCCTGGAGCCGTGGCAATCGCAGCAATCGTCGTTTCCATCGTTATTGAGTTTTTTTGTTGGGTGTGTTGTTTTCAGCGGGAACGGGAGGAGATTTCACCACGGCATTCCCAAGTTCGCCACCCACCCCAAGAAACTCCCAGCAAACCACCTTGACGATGTTTAATTCCGACGGCGTCTCATGACTCCAGCCGAGCTCGACCGTCGCGGTGCGTATCGTCCGGTCGCGATTTTCCCCTCGCCAATTGATCACCGATAACACCTTGCCCACATCCGAATCCACCCGTGCCGGCAAGTTGATAAAATCCTTCGGGTATGCAAAATCCTCAAGCCGATACGTCCGGATATCAGGATCGTCGCGTAAGGCATGACTCAACGACTCACCAACAACCACCCGAAACACCTGCGTCTTCCCAGGGCGTGGGTAGTCAACGAAGGCACGGAACGTCCTAAATTTCCCTTGGATAAATACCGAGGCATCCAGCTTCATCCCATGATCGGTTTGCTTAAAAAAAGCATTGATACCGATCGGTTTCGATAAGCTATCTTCATCCACAAGGTGTGCCATATCCATGACATTCAACGGTTCCTCATCGGGCGAAGAACCCGACGAGGTAATCGGAGTAAAATACCCCGTCACATCATCCTGCGCGGGTTGGCGATACTGCATCAGGAAGATACCCCGTTTTTGATCCATCTTGCTCCCCATGACGTGTGAAAAAAATTCGTGCGGCGTGTCCGAGTCGTCACTCCCGGCGGGATAAAATATCTTGAGTTCATCCAGCACACCCTCGTTAGGAATGACATACTTCAAACGCTCGTCAGGAGATTGCGCGCTCATAAAGGCATTCAGAACGTTCGTGGCTTCCTGCCTCCAGCCTGTTTGCAACCACGTTCCCTCAGCGCCCTTGGGTCCGCTCGCTACTTGATCGAAACCTCCAGCACCCGACGGCTCATCGTTTTTCCCTTGTTCCGACACAAAGAAGACCACGCCACATGCGACAAGCAGAATAACCGCCGCGGCGACAACAACCCCCATACTGTCTTTCCCGCGTCGCTGGTTCACTCCACCGCTCACTAAACGAGGCATGGTAAGATCTTTTTTTTGCGTAACTTGTGGGGTCGGAGGTTCCATCGCTTCCGGATCGATAACCTCAGGCGTGGATTCAGATGTGGCAATTTCACTTTCCTTACAACCCCCTGAATCCTTACCAGAGGGGACATTCTCAACTTGCCCACTGCCACCCGGTGACGTCACCTTTTTTCCACAGTGAGGACACGGCGCCGTGGTCTCAGGGAGCCCAGGCGGAATAAAAATCGCTTTCTTACAATACTTGCAGGGGAAGCTAGGCTGTGAAATTTTGGAAAAGCCGGTCATGGGCAAGGGAAGATCGATCGCTAACGATAAAGGATGGCATCAGACTGTCAACCATGCATCAACTGGCCAGCACCTCGTCAAGCACCTCGATGCAGCGTTCGTTTTCTGCCTGAGTGCCGACGGAAATACGCACCCACTCAGGGAGCTTGTATCCACGCATGGCTCGGACAATCACACCCTGCTCCAACATCTTCTGAAACAGCACATCACCATCACCCACCTTGACTAAGATAAAATTGGCCACACTCGGCACATACTCGAGCCCACGCGCGGCAAAGGCTTTTTCATAATACGCAAGTCCTGTGTTATTGGTATCCAACGTTTGTTGGACGTGATCACCGTCATTCATCGCCGCCAGTGCCGCAGCCTGTGCCATCGCATTGGCATTAAAGGGTTGGCGTGCTTTCTGTAACAGGGAGGCAACTGCAGGCGAGGCCATCCCGTAACCTATCCTCAATCCCGCCAGCCCGTATGCCTTGGAAAAAGTCCGCAACACACAGACGTTGCGCCCCTCTTTGACATATTTAAGCGTATCCGGAGCGTCTTCAAGAAACTCGTAATAGGCTTCATCAAAGACGGCAACGACATGCTCGGGAAGTCGGTCCATAAACCGATCCAGCGCATCCTGCCCCACCAACGTGCCAGTTGGATTGTTAGGATTTGCAATAAATACAAGCCGGGTGTTCTCGGTGATCGCATCTGCCATCCCGTCAACGTCATGAATAAAATCGGGATCTGCCACCTCAACATACTTGGCCCCAAACAAGGTGGCCATCAGCTTATAGACAACAAACGCATGCTCCGCCGCAATCAGTTCGGCTTCCGGATTCAGGAAACAATGACAAAGCAACTCGATAATTTCGTTCGAGCCATTGCCAAGAACGACATTTTCAATCTCGAGCCCATGACGATCCGCCAAGGCAGATCGAAGCTTATAACCACCGCCGTCTGGGTAAATATGCACCTGATCGATCTCGTTCCGCATCGCCTCCTGAGCCATCGGCGACGGCCCAAGCGGGTTCTCATTGGATGCAAGCTTAACAATCGTCGCGGGATCGAGTCCGAGCTCGCGCGCGGTCTCTTCGATCGGCTTGCCCGGCTCATAAGCCACAAGGTCACAGACAAACTGATTGGCAACATTTTTTACTGACGTGGTCGACATGCCGAGAAGCTAGAAGACAATGCCCGCGACCGCAATGCAATATCACGCCGTCGCCGTATAGATGGATGCCACGCCACAGGTAAGCGGTCGAGCTGACGCACCGGTAAATCCGCAGGAATTAATCAGGTCCGTCATCTCCTTACCGCTGGGAAATTGCTCGATCGTGCCCGCAAGATATTCATACGCATCACCTTCTCCCGTCATCACTCCCGCAATCTTGGGCAACACCTTATTGAGGTAAAACCGATACGGCTTGCGCAAAACCCCTGTAGGTAGCGAGAAATCCAGCACCAGCAAATGACCCTTCGGCTTAATAACTCGGTACATTTCTTGAAGTGCATCCGACCAATCCGCCATATTACGTAAGCCAAAGGCGACCGTGAGCCCATCAAAGGAATCATCGTCAAACGGCATTGCCATGGCATCCGCCACCACCGTTTCCCGCACACCGCTCTGAGCAGCATAAGCCAACATCTCTTCACAGAAATCCGAGCCCGTCACCTGGGTATCCGGACATTTTTTCTGAATCTCCAGCGCAAGATCACCCGTGCCTGTCGCGACATCAAGAATCGTTTCTGGGTTCCAGCCCGCAACGATGCGACCAACTTTTTTTCGCCACAAAATATCCGTGCCCAGACTCAATACGTGGTTGGTCACCACATAACGGTCGGCGATACGACTAAATGCTTTTTTGACGTAATTCGGATCCTGCATGCGGTTAAAAACTCTACGGATTAAAAGCTGATTACCAACTTAATCGGGTAAAATGTCGCGATAAACTCCCGGATCACTTCCTTCAATCTCCACGGCACCGCATGCTTTTTCGTAAAACGCACGTGGCCCGACACCACCAATCACGCCGTAGACATACCCAAGATCTTTTAACCCCTCTAAGCATTTAAAAAGAAGCGCCTTGCCCAGGCCCATCCCGCGAGCTTGCTCACTCACTCCGGTGGGACCGAAAAAACCTTTTGCCGTTGTCTCATAACAAGCAAAACCAAGGATCTCCTTATCCTTCGTGGCAATATAGCAGGTCAACGGCTGACGAGAAAACGCGACCTTCACCTCGCTCTCCCATTTTGGGGAAAAATGCTCACCGGCCCACGCCGCAACGATGTGCCGTTCATACGCGCGTGCCCTGCGCAAAATCACCCCCTGCTCCTCGACGCCTGCGTACATTTCGCGGGTGTCGGGTAGCGCGTAAAGCCTTACCAGCATGTCGATCATAACGCATTTTCTATACTCTTTACGAAATTTTCCAAACCTCAAATTCCGAGAATATCGACAAACGGCCATGCCTCGATCTCATCCTGATCACGGATCACGTCCATCAGCACAGGCACCCCGGTCAAGTCCTCGGCTATCCCCTTGTTGGTAATCGCCGCAGTATCCAGCTCATCGGCAAGATGGTTAAAAATCAACCCGGCAGGCTCCACACCGATGGCTCGCATCGATTGCACCGTGAGCATCGTCTGGTTCAGCGCACCCAGCCGATTCCCCACCACGAGGATCGTGGGAAGTCCGAGGTCCCTTGCCAAATCAGCCACCATGTAATCTTTTAAAATCGGCACTAACCATCCGCCCACTCCCTCAGCGATGACGGCTCCGTATTCCTCGCCGAGCTCGCGACACCCTTGGAGGATCGTCTCCACTTCAAGGTCTCGGTTTTCAAACATCCCCGCCACATAAGGCGCCGCGGGCGTTCTCAGATAACACGGGTTCACCCGGTCAAGCTCTACGGAACCACCCGACGCATTCTGCAGTGCGTAGGCGTCCTCGCGTCCACCGCAGCAGATCGGCTTATACCCCACCGCATCCACCCCCTCAGCACGTAATGCCTTGATAATCATTGAGGTCACATACGTCTTCCCCGCCCCAGTATCCGTCCCAGTTATAAATAGTCCTTTCATCAGTCAAAAATAAAATCGATCCCAAAAATTCAGTCCCTCTCAGCCAAACACGCGCACTCGTCACTACTTCACCTTCACGCTCGGCTTGGTGACCCCCTGGTTCTCAGTTTTAATAATGTAATCAATCAGAAACCAGATCGCGATCGCCACCATCAAGGTCGCTAACTTCGCGGGCCAGTTCTTCTTCAATACGCTCTTGTTTAGCAGGTTCTTCATGAGTTTCCTCCTTCGGTAAAAATATCGCCTCCATACGCTTGCGGAAATCATCAAGGCTCAGGTTCCGCTCCAATCGTCCATTCACACAAATCGATATCTGACCCGTTTCTTCGCTCACCACGACCGCCACCGAGTCGGTCTCTTCGGTCACTCCAATCGCAGCTCGGTGACGCAGACCCGTACTCCGGTCTGACAACTCACGGGAACTCACAGGAAAAACACACCCGGCACCAGCCACCCGATTCTGGGCAATGATCATCCCTCCATCATGCAACGCCGTCTTAGGGTAAAATACGGTAAGCGCAAATTCCGGAGAAAAAACAGCATCCAGTTCCACCCCCGTTTCTAAATGCTCTTTAAGAGAAATCGACCGCTCAAATGCAATCAAGGCGCCGATCCGCTTCTTCGCCAACTGCCCGACCGCCTCTGCCATCGTATCCAAAAATTCATGCTTCTGCGTCTGCGAAAAAGAAAACAGCTTACTACTCCCCAACCTCGCCAAGGCATTCCGTAACTCAGGCTGGAAAATAACCAGCAACGCAACCGCAAGACCGACAAGCAACGACTTCAACAGCCACCAAATAACTTGTAACTCCAACACCAAAGACAACAGGGACAAACCCATCAGCAACAAAATCAAACCGACCAAGATACTCGCACCGCGCGTTTTTTTGAACGCACGGTAAATCTGATAGAGACCAAACCATAAGATCAATACCTCGACACCTGCACGCCAATGACTACTGAGAAAATCCACTTGCGCGCAGCATAGACTGAAAATGGACAACTGAAAACCGAATACTTTTCCAATCGTTCTAAAAATCTTGCCCACTCGCCTGCAACAGTCTATATCCCGCCTCCACCCCAACGTTCCATCCGTATGAGTGAAAATACTACCTTTGCAGAAATCGCCGACGCCATCCGCGCACACGACTCCTTTATCATCCTCAGCCACCTTCGCCCCGACGGCGATGCCATCGGCTCCCAGATCGCCCTCGGCCACGCGCTCGAGCAGATGGGGAAAACCGTCCACTATATCAACGAGGACGGCCTGCCCGACAACCTGACTTTCCTTCCCGGTAGCGACAAAATTCAAACCCCACCAGCTGACCCGCTCGACGTTCAGGTCGCCATTGCACTCGATTGCGCCACCAAACCACGCCTCGGCGACCATGCCCTACACGCGGCCTCCAACGCCAAGCTCTGGATCAACATCGACCACCATGTTTCCAACCCCAGCTACGGTGACCTCAATCACATCGATGCCACATCTCCCGCCACCGGACAGATTCTCTACAACCTAATTACCGAACAGGACTTTCCGTTCTCAGACGAAACCCGCGACTCGATCTACGTTGCCGTCTCCACCGATACCGGATCATTCCAGTATTCCAACACCACCGCCGCGACCTACGAAATGGCCGCTGACCTCGTCAGACGCGGCACTGACGTCGGAACCATCAATGCGCTGACCTACGACAACAACCCCTACCGCCGCATCGAACTCCTCCGGTCACTGCTCAACACCCTCGAACTGAATGACCATGGTAAAGTCGCGCACTGGGAACTGCCAAACTCCGTCAAAAAGCAATACCACCTCAAACCCGAAGACAGCGAAGACCTCATCGACCTCATCCGCGGCATCGAAGGCGTTATCGTCGCAGCCTTCTTCGAGGAGCTTCCCGATGAAAAAATACGCGTCTCACTCCGTGCCAAAGACAGTTCAGTGAACTGCAGTGAACTCGCCCAACGCTTCAAAGGTGGTGGCCACGCCCGCGCCGCTGGCATCCGCATGCCCGGCCCCCTCGCCGACGCCCGCAGCCAAGTTCTCGCCGCCATCAGCGAAGTCCTGTAGCGCGACCGCCTCGGTCATCCTCCAACGACGGACTCCCTAGAGCTACACATCACCCCATTTGCCCAATGACCCAAAACCCACTCCAGACTGACGCCCCCTGTGGCGTCCTTCTCATCGACAAGGAGCCCGATATGACCTCGCACGATGCCGTTGCCATCTGCCGCCGACAACTCAAGTTCAAGAAAATTGGCCACTGCGGCACCCTCGACCCGATGGCCACCGGCCTGCTGATGCTCGTCATCGGTCGTGCCACCAAAATCCAAGACCTCCTCATGTCCGAGGACAAGGAATACAAAGGCACCCTGACGCTCGGAGCCACCACCTCATCCCAAGATAAGGAAAGTGACATCCTCGAAGAAAAGGATGTCCCCCCATTCACCGAGGCGCAAATCGACAGCGCCTTCAACGAATACGTCGGCAAATTTGAGCAAACGCCACCGATGGTATCCGCCATCAAAAAGAATGGTGTCCCGCTCTATAAACTCGCCCGTAAGGGGATCGAGGTAGAACGTAAACCACGCGCCGTGTATGTCACCGACTACTCGATCGACCGCGTCGCCCTACCCGAGGTTGATTTCACCGTCAACTGCTCCAAAGGCTTCTACGTCCGCACCTACGCCCACGACATCGGTCAGGACCTCGGTTGCGGTGCCCACCTCTCTGCCCTCCGCAGAACCCGCTCGGGCAAGTTCACCGTCGATCGCGCCATGACCGCCAGCGAACTCAAATCCGCCACCGCCGATGACATCCAAAGCTCACTCATCTCACTCGCCGAGATCTCTCTGATGCGCGGCGCCTGACCGCCTTGAAGCCCCGTCCTCATTCCACTTCAAACCCCATAAGCCAATACCATCCCATGGACTACAGCACTCTCATCTCCCAACGCCGTGATCGCTTCGCCGAGGTGGAAACACTCATCGCCGACCCGAACCTTTTTTCCGACCAAAAAAAGGCCACCGAGACCATGCGCGAACACCGCCGACTCAAAGAGCTTCTGGAAATGTGGGATACCCTCAAAGCCGCTAAAACCAACCTCGAGGAAAACCGCGAACTAGCGAAAGAGGACGATGAGGAAATCGCAGAAATGGCCAATATGGAAATCCCCGAACTCGAGGAAACCATCGAAAAACTCTCCCAGGATGTGCAATACGCCCTCCTCCCCCGCGATGAAGCCGAGGACCGCGATGCATTATTAGAAATCAGATCCGGCGCTGGTGGTGACGAAGCCGCTATCTTCGCAGGCGAGATCATGCGCATGTACCAACGCTACGCCGAACAACGTGGCTGGAAATATGAACATCTCGATTCCACCCCGTCCGAAGCCGGCGGCTTCTCCAAGGTCGTGCTCAAGGTCACCGGTGAAGAGGTCTTCCGCTTCCTCAAGTACGAGTCCGGCGTGCATCGTGTCCAACGCGTGCCCGCAACTGAAACACAGGGACGCATCCACACCTCTACCGTCACCGTTGCCGTCATGCCTGAGGCCGAGGAGGTCGATGTGCAATTCAAAACCGAGGACCTCCACATCCAGGCGACCCGCTCCGGCGGCCCTGGCGGACAACACGTCAACACCACCGACTCCGCTGTCCAGATCACCCACCTGCCGACAGGCATTCAGGTCAAATCCCAAGACGGCCGGTCCCAGACACAGAACAAGGAAAAGGCCCTCGCCATTCTCCGTGCCAAGATTTTCGAAATCAAACAACGCGAACAAGAAGAGGAATACTCAGCCCAGCGCAGGTCACTGATCGGCTCCGGTGATCGCTCCGAAAAAATCCGCACCTACAACTTCCCCCAATCGCGTATCACCGACCACCGCATCGGCTTCACCACCCACAACATGGATGGCATCTTCGACGGCGATCTTTTTGAGATCACCGCCGCCCTCCAAACCGCCGAAATGGCGCAGCGCCTTGAAGACGCCGGCATGAGCGCGTAGCTCAATCCATGAGCATGACCACATTGGCAAACTGAACTCAGGTCCCCTTTTTCGCTGATTGACGAATACTGGCAGCGCGAGATTTACTCACCCTGCTTGACTTCTTCACCCTGCTCCACTTCTTCAAGTGTCGCAACGCATAGACGATAGACATCTGGTTCCATGCCACGATCTGGCTCCCCCTGACTGCAACTATTGAGCCACTTGCCGAGTGTGCGTCGCTGCTCGGCATCCATCCGCTTGACCATCCCTTCGCCACCGCTGAGAAGCTGTGGATCACGCCGACCATGCGCTCGGTTTTGAATCTCGCGAAAGGTCACGAGTAGTCGGTCCAGTACAATCCATGGAAAATTCTCATTTTTCGGCGGGCCGAGTTCCCATTTTCTCCCCTCACCACTTTGAAGTTTCACTCCGCCTCGTATATCCACTTTAAGGTCGGGCAATTCGTTCCCTTTAAAAAAGGCGGCTGCGGCACCGGCGATTGATCCAACCAGGGTGCCTGCACCGTGGGTCAGCCCACCCGTACCCACATCCACGGCAACCCCTGCAGCGGCTCCAGCTGCGCCCCCAGCAAGCGCAAGTTGACTACGGGAAAGCCCCCACTTCGACCATGTTTCAGCCGCCTCGAGATCGATGTTTTCAAAGCCGAACTCTTCCCAATCGACTTGGACGAGGTGATGACGGTAAATCTTGAGTAAGCAGTCGACCCCCTGCTTCACTATCGTTGTCACACGTTGGTAATAGGCCGTGACCATCTCATCCTTCACGCGCTCACGGCGGTGTTCGACTTCGAGATCATGTTCATCGAGAATGCGGAATTCGCGGAGCAACATGACTTTTTCCAGCACATCCACCACCACCTCGGCACTTTCCTCTCGGCGTTGCCTCCACTCGTCGTCGATAAAACGAATGGTCGACTCAATGACGCCTGCGTGTTCTTCATCAATTTCAAGTAGCGATTTTAACAACCTCCGTCGCTCGTCAAACCTCGCATGGTGCGCATTAAATGTTCTTACCAAATTAAAATAACTTCCTAGTCGGTCCTTCCACGCTCTCTCATGATCGCTGGCATCCCCCTTAGCATTCAACACGGCCATACGGCGCCGACCCGTCCAACGCAGTATTTCCATCTCCGCGATAAATTCATCACGTAGGGGTTTGCTGGGATCGATAATGTAGAGCAAACCGGCTCCGTCGATCAAGGGGGCCAACAATTGACATTCGTCATCAAACTCACTCGAGTTCTTATTTTCCTCCACAAAAGTTTTTACCGCATCAAGCCCTGGTGGGCTGTGTCCCGCCATACGCTGAATCTCACGCATGGCTTCGATGGGCCGCGAAAACCCGGGGGTATCGATGAAGCGGATACGCTCTTGTCCGTCAAACTCCAGAGGAAGAATCTGACATCGCGTCGTTTCGCCCGGCGTCGGGCTAATGCGAATGACCCGGTCGTCATCGACTTCCAGCAAAGTCGCTAACACGGAGGATTTCCCCATGTTGACCTTACCCACCACGGCAAAGGTCGGCACGTCCGTTTCTGATTTCGGATCACTCATTGGCACTGCAGCTTAGGCAAGGCAGGACAGCTTTGCAAGCTGTCGGCATGCTCGGTTTG
The DNA here is from genome assembly GCA_013041925.1 of Akkermansiaceae bacterium. Classification (GTDB taxonomy): domain Bacteria; phylum Verrucomicrobiota; class Verrucomicrobiia; order Verrucomicrobiales; family Akkermansiaceae; genus Oceaniferula. Next base: position 95,164 of record JABDRB010000011.1, read on the forward strand.
ATTATTCCTTGGGGTGTCAACATCTTGCATAGCGTTCTTACTTAAGAAAATGAAACACCTCGGCCTCGCTGTCCTTGAGCCCATCAACAAAGCTCGTCCATTGACGCATCTCCACATCCCCCCCTATCATGACATATCGAATCATATGACCCTCGCCGATCGCTGACCGGACTTGAGCGTGATAGACGCCCATCTGTTTCGGGCTCAAATTCCAACCTTCCACTAAAAAAACCACACCCATGGCGGCATCGCGCGCAGCGTTCAGAGCCTGTTTTTCGCCATCCGCATCCAGAGTTCCTAGCGAAAACCTCGCCTCTGGGTTCACGCGCAGCTCTTGCAGTAAAAACGGCCGCAATGCTTCAGTTGCGATCTCCAAACCTCCCACATCCAGTATCACCACGCCATCGGAGGGACCCGATTGCACTTCACCCCGCTCTACCTTGGTGATCTCACGCCACAGGATGCGGTGGTGGGACTCTTGAAAATTCATCTTTGCGAGAGATCGTCGCTCCATCCACCAAGAACCGATCCACATCAGCAGTCGAGGCAAAAGCCCATACAGGCTGAGTGATACGAAAAAGAAAACCGCCCACCCGAGGATGGCTTGCTGACGTAGTGGCATGGAATGAATCAAATCACCCGTCAACTCGCTCATATCCGGTTTGTAACCAAGCTGAGTCATCTCCACAGCCTGCCTTCCTGGAAATGCCTCTCCTATGGGCAGCGACATGACACGCGTGACGTTATTCAAACTTTCTTCGCCAAATTGGGGTAAGGAAGTTTCCCAGTAAAAGCCGACGTTTAAAAACCAGAGGCAGCCAAAGAGCCCAAACAATAAACCAACATTATAACCCACCCCACCTGCTTGCATCAGACGAGTCAACCGCCAACCCAACACACTGCGACCTCCACACACTCGGCTTTTGAGTGACTCCCAAAGTGCCGCATCCCTTTTTCCCCCACTGGCTATTCGAATCAGCCACTCGATTCCATTTTCGAGTAACGTAAGCGACCCCGACCACCTCCGCCAAAGCCAATAACCTAACACACCAACAACCAGAAAGCACCACTGCAAGCCCAGCGTCACCGCGAGTAAAATCCATACGTTGAACCCCTTCACCTGTCGACTCACCGTCTCGATGCTGAGCGCGTAGTCCGTCTTACTTACCAGCTCACCCACTTCGGGTCGGCTGAACTCAAGCTCCTCATAAGAAAAATCGGTCAACAATCCACGAACGACCCCGATACCCATGATAAACATCACGACCACAACAACCACGCTGACCATTCTTGCCGACGCTGTCACCTTGGCCCCCGCCGACGTATCACCACGCACATCATCGAGCATCCATCTCAACCCCAACCTCCGACGCTCTTTTTCGCTATCAGGGCAGGAAGATTCCACCTCATCCCTCACACCAGCCCGCCATGACCGCTTCCATGGTTTTATATTTCCAATGAGGGCTTCGAAATCGACCATATCAGCCAAACTCCAGCGACTCTTCTTCCTTTCAGGGTTCACAGCGACAACTTGACCTCTTTGAGGCGATTCGACAAACAAATCAACAAATCAAGATATGTAGATTTGTTCTTGTTTTCCCTGTATTTGTAACTAAATTTGCGCTGACACGCTATGCCAAGACCTGACGCCACCGCCGAACTTACCGCCGCCTTAGAGCAACGTATCCTCATGCTCGATGGAGCCATGGGCACCACCATCCGTGGTTACGGGCTGGAGGAATCCGATGCCCGAGGCACACTCTTCAAGGATGCCCCTAAGGATTTGCTCAACAATGGCGACATCCTCTCACTCACTCGCCCAGATGTCATCAGCGACATCCATCACCGTTTTCTCGACGCCGGCTCGGATATCATCGAAACGAATTCCTTCTCCGGAACATCCATTGCCCAGTCAGAGTTCTTCGTCGATGACCCCCGCGAATCCGGCGAGGGCCGCAAGGACCCCGAGTTCTACCAGAAAGTGCTCGATGACCCGTTCCTCAAAGACCTCGCGTGGCAAATCAATGTCGAGTCCGCCCAGCTCGCCCGCCATGCCTGCGATCAAGTGGCCCAAGCCACCGGCATCCCGCGCTACGCCGCTGGCGCCATCGGACCCATGACCGTTGGCCTCAACAACGCTGCCGTTGATCCCGATGACCCCGGGTTCCGCACCGTCACCTTCGATCAAGTCTACGAGGACTACAAACGCCAAATCCGAGCACTCGTGGAAGGGGGCGTAGATATCCTCATGGTCGAAACCATTTTCGACGCCCTCAACTCAAAAGCCGCCCTCGTCGCCATCCAAGACGTCTTCGAAGAGGACGGATTCAAACTCCCCATCATCATCTCCGCCGCTGTCGGTCGGGGTGGGGAAACCATGATCTCCGCCCAGAAGGCGGAGGCACTCTGGAATGCCGTCGCCCACGTCAAACCACTGGCCATCGGCCTGAATTGCTCGCTGGGACCGGACGAAATGCGACCTTTTATCGCCGAGCTCAGTCGGGTCGCCGATAGCTTTGTCTCCTGCTACCCAAACGCTGGTATGCCGGACGCCCTGTCAAAAACCGGCTTCCCCATGCTCCCCGAGGACATGCAGGGACACCTGCGCGATTTTGCCTCCTCTGGGTTTATCAATCTCGCTGGTGGATGCTGCGGAAACACCCCCGATCACATTGCCGCCATCGCTCGAGGCGTCAAGGACGTGTCACCACGTAAACGCCCCACCATCGAACCCTTACTCCGACTCTCCGGCACCGAACCCTATAACCACTCAGCCGAAAAAAATTTCCTCATGATCGGCGAGCGCACCAACGTCGCCGGCTCACCGCGGTTCCGTAAACTTGTCCAGGATGGGAAACTCGAGGACGCCCTCGCTGTGGCCCGCCAGCAGGTCGATAATGGCGCACCCGTCATCGATATCTGTTTTGACGACGGACTGATCGATGGCGTTGCCATGATGACGCGCTTCCTCAACCTGGTGCAATCCGAACCCGATATCACCAAGGTTCCCATCACCGTGGACTCCTCGAAATGGGAAATCCTCCATGCCGGGCTCAAATGCCTGCAAGGGAAAGGCATCGTCAACTCCATCTCACTCAAGGAAGGTGAAGAAGCGTTTAAAAGCAACGCACGCACCATCATGAAATTCGGTGCCGCGGCCGTGGTCATGGCCTTTGATGAAAACGGCCAAGCCGCGAGCTACGAGGAAAAAATCCGCATCTGCGAACGCGCCTACCGTGTCCTCGTCGATGACGTCGGGTTCAACCCACAGGATATCATCTTCGACCCTAACATCCTCACCGTCGCCACCGGCATCGAGGAACATAATAACTACGCCGTCGACTTTTTTAAAGCCACCGCGTGGATCAAAAAAAACCTCCCCGGTGCTAAAGTCTCGGGCGGCGTCTCCAACGTATCGTTCTCGTTCCGAGGAAATAACCCCGTGCGCGAGGCCATGCACTCCGCATTCCTCTACCACGCCGGTGAAGCCGGCATGGACATGGGTATCGTCAACGCAGGCATGTTAGAAGTTTACGATGAAATCCCACCCGAGATGCTGAAGCATGTCGAGGATGTCCTCCTGAACCGCGACCCGGATGCCACAGAGCGACTGCTCGATTTTGCCGAGCAATTCAAGGGTGTCAAAAAATCAGAGCGGAAGGAAAACCTTGAATGGCGCAGCGCCCCAGTCGAAAAACGCCTCGAACACGCACTGCTCAAGGGAATCGACACATTTATCATCGAGGACACCGAAGAAGCCCGACTCCAGTATCAAATCCCCCTCAAGGTCATCGAAGGACCGCTGATGGATGGCATGGGCGTCGTCGGCGACCTCTTTGGCGCAGGTAAAATGTTCCTCCCCCAGGTGGTTAAGTCCGCCCGTGTCATGAAAAAATCCGTCGCCCACCTCGAGCCCTTTATGGAGAAGGAGAAACAGCGGAAGATCACCGCCTCAGCCGCCGAGCTGATGGCAAATGATAGCTCACTCAGCGAAGATCATGCCCGCGCGGAAGCCGAGAAATCCATGAGCGCTGGCCGCATCGTTATGGCCACCGTCAAAGGCGACGTCCATGACATCGGTAAAAATATCGTGGGCGTCGTGCTCGCCTGCAATGGTTTCGAGGTCATCGACCTCGGCGTCATGGTCCCCTGCGAAAAAATTCTCGAAGTCGCTGCTGAAAAACGCGCCGATGTGATTGGTCTCTCCGGACTGATCACACCCTCGCTCGATGAAATGGTGAACATCGCTAAGGAAATGGAACGCCGGAAACTCAACACCCCGATCTTGCTCGGTGGCGCCACCACCAGCCCAGCACATACCGCCGTCAAAATTGCCCCCCACTACAGCGGCCCCACCATCCACGTGCTCGACGCCTCCCGATCCGTCCCCGTCACCACTACCCTACTCAGCGATGATGGTCGCGAAAAGTTGATCGTAGAAAATAACACACGCCACGAAACACTACGCGCCAATTTTAACAAAAAAGACAAAGCCACCATCAGCCTAGAGGCCGCCCGTAACAATGCCAGCTCATGCGACTGGTCGGATTACTCCCCACCTCAACCCGAATTCACCGGCACCCGTGTGATCGACAACCAATCGCTGCGCGAGCTTGCGGATTATATCGACTGGACACCCTTCTTCCACGCATGGGAGCTCCGTGGCGTCTGGGATCGGGAGCAAAAAGTTCTTAAAACCCGTCATGCAGAAGCGGTCGAGGTGGCCGATAAACTCTACGAGGAAGCCCAAGAGCTCCTCGAGGACATCATCACCCACAAACGCTTCACCGCCCGAGGCGTCTACGGGTTTTTCCACGCCCACTCAGATGGAGACGATATCATTCTGCCCAACAACAACGCCACCTTCCACACACTGCGACAGCAGACCGACAAGACCAGCGGCAAACCTCACTACGCGCTAAGTGATTTCATCAAGCCAGGCGACAGCACCCAACCTAACGGAAAAACAAACGATCACATCGGCGGATTTGTCGTTGGTATCCACGGTGCTGACGCCTGGGCAGCCGAGTTACGTGAAAAACATGAAGTCGATTCCGCCATCATGGTGCAAGCTATCGCGGATCGACTCGCCGAGGCCTTTGCCGAGCTTCTCCACCACCGGGCGCGCGTTGCTTGGGGGTATGAACGCCCAAACGCGTTTAACCACAACGAACTCATCAAAGAGACCTATCAAGGGATCCGCCCTGCCCCCGGCTATCCCGCGCAGCCCGATCACACCGAAAAAGAAACACTCTTTGACTTACTCGACGCGACCTCAGCGACAGGTGTTGAACTCACCGAATCCTGTGCCATGCACCCTGGAGCCGCCGTTTCTGGTCTCCTGTTCGCGCACCCCGACAGCAAGTACTTTGCCCTCAACGACCTCCAAAAAGATCAGATCGAGGACTACGCAAATCGCAAAGGTTGGTCGCTCGACAAAGCCGAAAAGTGGCTGGGACCATGGCTCGGATATGACTCGTGAACCGTCAAACACATCCATTGACCAGTGGCTTAAGCATCAACCCAATGAGATAGGCAATACCCGCGGCAAGTGCCCCCACCGAGAGCGTTTCAAACCCTTCCGCAACCCAGGAACTCCCGACAAAACGACTTTTCAATGTGCCCACAATAAAGAAGGCGATCCCAGTGAGCAAGGCAGCCACCCCAAACGGGTCAGCCACCGTCCCAGGTATCACATATTCCAATAGATAGGTCACCAGCGGAATAGTCCCGACCACGATAAAGGCGAGATAGGTGACCCCCGCCGCTTTCCACGCCGATGGGTTGTGCAGGGGTAATCCATGCTCCTCGGTGATCATCGTATCGATCCAGCGTTTCTTGTCAGAGGTAATCACCTCAACAACCCGCTCAAGCACGTCACCCTCCAACCCCTTGGCTAAAAATATCTGCCGGATCTCCTCCCTCTCCCCATCCGGATGCGCTTCAATCTCCATCTCCTCATTACGCCTCGCACGGACACGACTTTGGATCTCTGCTCGGGTCCCTAAAAAATTCCCCGCCGCCATCGAAAACCCATCAGCCAGCAAGTTCGCAACCCCGAGAATAATCACCACCCCACTCGATAAGCCCGTTGCTGCCACCGAGGCCACCACCGCAAACGTGGTCACCGCACCATCAATCGCACCATAAATAAAGTCCCTCAGGTAACTCTGACTCGGCTCCGCCTGCAGTCGCGCCCGAATGGCATCTGGTGAGTGCTCTGCATTTATTTCATCAACAGGCATACCGGTAGTCTAAACCCATCACCGGTAAATAGATAGGTCAAACAACATATTTCCACGCTGAAGCGCTTCCGATTCCATCCATCTGCCGACTTTTCCTCACCCCCTGCACCGTCACTAAAACAACTCATCGATCACCTCATCCGAGGGAGTCGTGTCGCCTTCCGGCCCGTCCTCGGCTTCGGAAAAATGTGCCAGTGGCTTCACCAAACTCGCCGGCAAGGGGAACTTGCGCTCTTGGATTCCAGGTGCGAGCTCAGGTGAGCTTTCGTATCCCATCCGCATCATTTCATACTTAGCATCCATGTTATCGACATAATGCAGCGCCATCGCCTCTGGTGTGCGTGGCAGCGTCGGCGACCCCCATTCATGGGTCCCATGATGACTGGCAATCAGGTGCAGCAGGTGCAGATGCACGTCATCACTGGATGGCTCAAGCTCAGCCCACCCAGACGACCGATCCTCCTCCATCATATCGCGCCAGATCTTATTCACCGTTTCAATCCCCAACGGAATATGACCTAACATCTCTCCATGCAGATTAAACGGCTGAGTAAACCCCGACTCAGGGTAGTTGTTTTCCCACATCTTCCCACAGTCGTGAAACAGCACGCCCGCCGTCATCAGGTCACGGTTAAGACGAGGGTAAACCCCACACACAGCATGAGCACAACGCATCATCTGGGCAACGTGTTCGACCAACCCACCACGCCGTGCATGGTGGTTTTTTCTGGCCGCGGCACTGCGCCGGAACTTCCCCCCATACCTCCGGACAAACTCCGCACACACCTCACGTAACCTCGGGTCCGCGATGCCCGTCGTCATTTCTAAAATATCCGACCAGTCAGCCTCCTGCCGCCTGCGCGTCTCTGGATCACCTGCAAGAAAATCCGACCCTTCCGCCTCAGTCAGTAAACGCATATCCCACTTCGAGGAATCAATACCATACTGACTCTGTGTCCACTCACCACTGAGACGAAGCAAAGTGCCGTCGGAAAGATCCTGCAAGGCACGGAATTGCGGCCTGTTTTCCCAGACCTTGAGTTTCATCTCACCGGTGCCATCAACCAAGCTGATCTCGTAGTAGGGTTTCCCCGTTTTGGTTTCCCGCTCAGCCTTACGTTCAAGCTGGGCGTCAAAGCTCGCGGAGAGTGGATCAGTGCCGGCACACTGCCTGAGTTCGGAAATCGTCACATGCTTCACAAGCTAAATACTAGCTCTAGCAGACGAGGGTGCAAGCCTCGATTATCGAGTCGTCAAGCTCCGTGTCAGGACTAGGTCGGGTCGTCGCCGTAATCATTCGGGCCCATCGTCCCGCGCAGGCAGCCGACTTCAATAAATGACCAGATCCCGCCAATCAATGGAACCAGGCCGATGAGAAACCACCACCCAGATTTCCCCCGATCGTGCCATCGCTTGCATTGAAGCGCCAAGGACGACCAAATCATACCGACGTAAACAACTGCGACGATGATCAACGTCACAGGTGATTCCTCACCCAAAAGCATGATAGGGGCAACTAAAACAGCCATCACTATCCCCATCAAAATAAAAGAATAAGCCCAATACGTCCTTCTCGGAATACGTCCACCAAAGGAAAATAGCGTCGCCATAAAACCTGGCTTCGCCTGCACCCCAGCACCCACTCCCAGGTCAGACTGCGGTGCAGTGTAGGGGTTGACCGCTGAAGATGCCGATGAGGCCAACGATGACCCAGAACCAACCTGAGCGACAGCTGCTGGTTCCGCTTGGGGGGTGGGAACGTTCATCAAGCCATCAACCGATGAGGCTGCCTGCCATTCCGCCATCCCCTCAGACCATACCAGGGTCTCATCAACAACCACGCCACTGGTTATTTTCCCCTGCAAATTATCCCTCGTGACCGGTCCAGCTTGTTTCCCATCACCGTCGACAAAATACCATTGTTGTGGAGCTTCCATATGCGTCTATTCATTAATGATCATCGAAAAATCCTACAAGCCAAAAAAAGGAGAACCACCAGCGGTGCCGGGCTACAATGGCAGGTCGTAGCTGCGGCCGTCAGACCCCTCAAACCATTTGACATAGGCTAGGTTGACGGTGCCAAAGCCTCCAGGCGTCGGGTAATCACCAGTGAAATACCAATCGCCACACGGCCCTTTGATGCAGGCACGTAAGTTGTCAATCGTCTGGAAAATCACGTCCACATCACCGCTCCAATCAATATCTTCAGGGTAAACCATCCGACTAATCTCGGCAGAGATCTCCTCGTCCGTGAAATCGGCATAGATGCGCTTCACCTGATTCACGCGTTCTTCCTTAGGCTTCGCCAGTTCAGCTTTACAGAGGTCATAGACATCACCAAGGAGCCGAGTCTTACCAGCGCATTTGATTAGGTTGACCGCAGCTTGGAAGGCAATAAATTTACCGAGCTCTGACATATCAATCCCGTAACAATCTGGGTAACGAATCTGTGGTGCTGTAGAACAAACAACGATCTTGTGCGGATTGGTTCGGGCAAGAATTTTTAAGATCGACTCCTTGAGCGTGGTCCCCCGCACAATCGAGTCGTCCAGCGCGACCAAGGCATCCCCCTCTTTGACCAAATCATAGGTAATGTCGTAAACGTGCGACACGAGCTGCGCCCGTCCTTTTTCCTGAGAAATGAAGGTGCGCATCTTAATATCCTTATGCACCGCCTTCTCTCCACGCGGCCAGTTACGCATAATCAGTTCATCAAGCACATCCTCAGTGAGAACGCCCTTTTCACAGGCCGTCATGATTTCAGACCGCACTTGCTGACGGCGAAGCAGTCGTAACCCGTCCAAAAACCCATAATAGGCGGTCTCGGCGGTATTGGGAATAAAGGTGAAAACCGATTTGTCAAAATCACGCCCGATCGCCTCGTAGACCTGGTCCACCAAGGCCGCACCCATCGCCTTGCGCTCGCGATAAATCGAGGGGTCGTTGCCTCGAGAAAAATAGATCCGCTCGAACGAACATGGGCTCAGCGGCTTCTCATCATGAAAGCGCTGCGTGCTCTGACTCCCGTCACGACGAATAATCGTTGCCGTGCCCGGCTCCACTTCCTTCACCTCATCCTTGGATGCTTCAAACACCGTCATCAACGGCACTCTCTCGGAAGCAAAGGCAATCACTTCATCATCCTGATACACGTGACAAGGTCGAATCCCCCGAGGGTCACGCATCACAAACATATCGCCGTTACCCACCACGCCACTAATCGCGTAGCCGCCGTCCCAGGGTTCACCCGAGTCACGCAGGATCGTTGGCAGGTCAATCTGATCGGAGATCATCGCCGGGATTTTACGGCCGTCGATCCCCTCGTCACGCATCTTGTGATAGAGGTCAGTGTGATGCTCATCGAGATGGAACCCGATCTCCTCTAACACCGTTTGGGTGTCCGTTCCAAAAATTGGATGCTGACCACGGTCCATCAGCTTTTTATTCAAATCACCCGCATTGGTCATGTTAAAATTCCCCATCACCATCAGGGTGCGGGTCGGCCAGTTGCTGCGGCGTAAATACGGGTGACAAGACCCCGAATCAAACTCACCCGAGGTTCCGTAACGGAGGTGACCCACGAGAACCTCCCCACCAAAATCAAATTTCTGTTTCACCGACTCCGGTTTTTCCGGATCAAGCACGCCCTCGCGGGCCATCTTGTTAAAACTCTTTAACTCATTGCTAAAAACCGCCGCCATGGAGTCCTTGGCAGCGTCTCTGCGGCGGAAAATATACGGCTGCCCGAGTGGCATATCGAGTTTCACGCAGCCGATACCAATCCCGTCTTGACCACGGTTGTGCTGCTTTTCCATCAGGAGGAAAAGCTTGTTTAATCCCCAGAGCGCCGTGCCGTATTTATCTTTGTAATAAGAAAGAGGCTTACGTAGACGGACCACGGCAATCCCGCATTCGTGTTTCAGTGGATCACTCATCGTGCAGAATAGATTGGTGTTTGAAGTTCAGCGTTGAAAACTTATCCCTCCATGCTCACCCTCACGCCATGGGTATCGGTGATCGTGCCGATCTTCACGCCACCCGGCCCAGCCTGCATGATCTTGTCCGCATCATCCGGCGAAACAATCACCACCCAGCCAAACCCCATATTAAAGGTGTTAAATTTGTCAGCCGCATCCACATATTGGATTAGCTTCTGCATGGCTGCATTGTCCCAGTTCGGAATGACCACATCAGCACCATGATTCGGCAGCAATCGTTCAAGGTTTTCAGGAAGTCCGCCGCCCGTGATGTGCGCCATTGCACGGGGTTTGACACCCGCCGCTTTAATATCATTGACGACATCATGATAAAGTCGAGTCGGCGCGAGTAAACTGACAATCTCTTCCTTGGTAAACGCATCACCATGCTCAGCCAATACGCGGCGAACAAGACTGAACCCATTCGCGTGCGGACCATCAGACCCATAACCGATCAATACATCACCAGTGGCAATCTGCGTCGGGTCGATCAAATCAGGCTTTTCGCAGCATCCAATACAAAATCCGGAAAGCTCAACCACATCCTCTGGCACGATGCCTGGCATTTCAGCGGTTTCCCCACCTGCCAGAATACATCCACAATCTTCAAGGTAGTCACACATGCCTGCAATCAAGCGCGTGATCAATGGCTTATCCAATGCCGAAATCCCAATGTAATCGAGAAACATCAGCGGATCACCACCCGTTGTCAGGATATCATTCACACTCATCGCTACCAAGTCCTTGCCCGCCGCTTCAAGCTGGTCATGCTCCAGCAACAGCTCAAGCTTGGTGCCCACACCATCACAGCCAGTGACAATCACGGGTTGCTCATAGTCGCATAGGTCAAATGCTGCTGCGAATAGACCAAAGGCACCATAAAGCTGCCTTTGATTCTGCGTCCTGCGGACGTGAGCACCGATGTCCCCAACCAGGGCAGCAGCTTCTCTTGTATCCACACCTGATTCCTTATAGGTAAGTTTGCCCGACATATTCATTGGCACGATATCTCGTGAGACCGTCTTTTAGCAGCCCATAAGACGCTGGCAATGGTTTATTTCATCACAGGCTCTCGCAATTCAGAAAATGGGCATTCTTTCCACAGCAACAACCCTGAAAGAAGGTTGACCACAGCAAAAATAATAACCTCTAAAAAATTAAATTTTCAGGTGGATAAGCACCTTCAAATGGTATTATTTATAGCGAAGAGCCATTCACACTTATGGAAGACGCCCAACCACCGCAACATTTCCAAGCCCCATCCCTAGAGGAACTCACCCCTCTTTTTCCAGCCTATGCCATGGAAACATTCATCGCCCAAGGCGGTATGGGTGCCGTTTACAGGGCTCGGCAAATCTCGTTAGATCGATCCGTCGCCATCAAAATCCTTCCACGCGAGTTCGGTGACGACCCGCAATTCCGCGCATCCTTTCAGGCCGAGGCCAAAGCTATGGCGCGACTCAATCACCCTAACCTCATCAGCATTTATGACTTCGGTGAAATCCATGGCATGCTTTTCCTCATCATGGAATGCGTCGAGGGGAAATCCCTCTTCCACTCGTCTTATGGTAAGCGGATCGACCCGAAACAGGCCGCAGAAATCGTCATCGCCATCTGCCGCGGCCTCGATCATGCCCACTCGGCCGACATCCTTCACCGCGATGTCAAACCCAGCAACATCCTGCTATCACCCAACGCCACACCAAAAATTGGCGATTTCGGCCTCGCCACCCCGATCAACGAGACAGCATCCAAGGAAGATATCGTCTACGGCACACCAGGATACACCGCGCCCGAGATCATCCACCGCCTCCAAGTCGACCGCCGAGCAGATATCTTCTCCACCGGCGTCATTCTGCACGAACTCCTCACCGGCGCGCTCCCTGACGACAACCGCACGCCTCCGTCCATGCTCTCGAGTTGCCCCGCCGCCTTTGATCACATCGTCGCACGCAGCACCCACCCCGACCCCCAACAGCGCTACTCCACCGCCGCAGAATTCGCTGACGATCTGGAAAACGCTCTGAAAGGAGCTGCCTCACACGCCCGATTAAACCTCACCGGAGCGCCCATCGCCGCCCAAGCGGCTATTCCTGCCAAAAAATCCCGCGCCTTAGCCACCACACTCTGTATCATCGGCGTCATCGCACTCGCCCTGATCCTCTACTCTTTCAGTCAGAAAAATGACCCCTCGGCGACGCCTTCTGTCGCAGCAACACCAACGGATACCGCGGCTCCTGACACTCCGAATCCCCCTATCACCCCAACTCCTGATACCCCGAATCCCCCTATCACCGCGACTCCTGATACTCCGACTCGTCCTGTCACCCCAACCCCGAGCGGATCAGAAGACCCCCCAACTCCCGTCAGCCACCCAACCCGTCCCAACCAAGCTGTCCAACAGGCACTGGCTCAACTTAAAGAAAAACTCGCCAACGGCTCCAGAGACGAATTTCCAGAGGGCACCGAAGAACGAAACGGCAGCCACTTCCTCCTCCTCCATCTCCCCCTGTCATGGCAGGCGGCCACACGCTTTGCCGAGGAGCACGGAGGCCACCTCGCCATCGCCGCATCCCAAGAAGATAAAGAGTGGATGAGCCAAACGTTTCGCATCCCATCCCACGCTTGGCTCGGCGCCGGCATCGCGGGTCAGGCGCGCTGGCAATGGCTCGATGATACCGCATGGAACCCCGTGGACCAAATGAGGGCGGGTTCAGACGAGCCATGCTTCGCGACACTCACCCCCAACGGCACCCTCGCGGCATCCGCACCCGACCAAACACACGGATTCATCCTGCAATGGCGAAACGATGGATCCAACCCCTGCACGCTCGATGCCCAGCTCAAACGCACCGTAGCAAGCATCCAAAGCACTGACATCCATAAGGCACGCTACCCAGTCGGCACCCGCACTTTCGAAAAATCCCACTTCCTCTTGATCCCCCGGTCGATGAGCTGGGAAAACGCCTACCAGTTTGCCAAATCACAGCAAGCGCAACTCGCGGTGCCTTCGTCCCGAGTGGAAAGCCAATGGATCATCAGCAACGCGTTCTGGAATGACACCGCAATAAGCTACTGGCTCGGCGGGTATCTACTCAAACCCACTGCCCCGTGGCAATGGATCACCAAGGAAGCTTGGCATTCCTCCGGATGGAGCCGCAACGAACCCGTCGACAGCTCAGCACACAACCGCCTCCTGATGACAGCAGCCTCGCCCAGCTCACCACCATCCTGGGCCACTTCCGAAGGAGAAAAAGGCGACGCCCAAGGCCTCCTCATCGAATGGAGTAACCCTAAACAAGTCACCATCACCTCATTCGATCTGAACCCATGGCTTGTAAGCGTCAACCGGAAGATCAAGGAGCGAGTCAAACCCGATATTAACGACCACCGCAAAAACCAGAAAAAGCTGATCAGAAAATACATCCAAGACATGGAGAGCGCGGCTAAAAAAATCAAAAGCGCCCGACAAGCCAGCTTCCTCGTCAAGGTGGTCAAAGAAAACATGGAAAAAGTGGAAGAAAGTGGTGAGTTACCGGATGCCGTCCCCGTTTACTTCCCCGAAAATTTCCACGCAATCCATGCCGCGTCCGAAAAATCGTTTGAAAAACTCGATCAAGATCATGAGGATCAACTCCAAACTCAACTTGATTTCTACACCCAAGGGCTCCTGAAAAAAGCCACCGAGTTAGAGCAGTCTGGCTTCTACTACCCATCTAGAATACTTACCAAATTGGTCGATTCTATTGATGAGGACACATTCAATTTCCTCGAAGTCCTCGGCTTATAAAACAATCACTCGTCCACATCCATCACCAACACCTTTTCCCACCAGTCTTTGAATGCATTGACAAAAACATGGTGATCCGGATGATCCTGGTAGATGTTGTGAAGCTCCAAGGAGTCAAACTTTAATGAGATGGCATAATCAAAACTCTTATCGGTCACTGGCCGACTAGGGGTATCCGCGGACTTCCCCCACAATCCTGCAGAGATCTCACCGATCTTCAGCAAGTCCATCACCCCTAGCTCAAACGAGGCGAGGTCCGCAGAATTCTTTTTTTCCTCCTTCAACCAAAAATACACGTGATGCTCCATAGCCACATTCTTCACGACGATCAGCATCCAAGCCAAGCCTAAAGATCACAAACACTCAGCCACCTTGCGTCGGATCAAACTTCACTCATTCCTCCCATACCCAGAGGCTCCCTGAGATGGAGAGATATCAATTTGACCGCGCTCGCACATTGTGCCCTTAATGGCACCAAGCCCCAAGCCACCGGTGGTCGCAGTCAACGCATCGGGAACACAATCAACGTATTCACACGAATCCAACAAACACTCAATCCATTATCCTATGAGCAACAATCCATCCTCACAACGAGCCTACACGTTATTTATCAGCCTCGTCGCCGTCATCGGCGGCTTTTTATTTGGTTTCGACAGCGGTGTTATCAACGGCACCGTTGAAGGCCTTCAAACGGCCTTTAACTCAGATAGTGCCGGCACCGGATTCAACGTGGCATCCATGCTATTGGGCTGTGCCGTCGGCGCCTTTTTTGCCGGCCGCTTGGCTGATGTGTTCGGGCGGCGGACCTGCCTGATCATTGCCTCCATCTTTTTTAGTATCAGTGCGTGGGGGTCAGGCATCTCAACGGACTCGTTCGAATTCATCATCTACCGCATCCTTGGTGGACTCGCCGTCGGTGCCGCCAGTGTGATGGCCCCAGCCTATATCAGTGAGATCGCCCCCGCAAAATACCGAGGCACCCTTTCCTCCATCCAACAGATCGCCATCATCTCCGGACTCTTTATGGCATTCCTGAGCAACTACCTCATCGCCGGTAGTGCAGGCGCCACCACCGACACCTTCTGGCTCGGCTACGCCGCTTGGCGCTGGATGTTCTGGGTCGAACTCATTCCCGCCATCACCTTCTTTGTTGCCCTACTCTTCATCCCAGAAAGCCCCCGTTTCCTGGTCGCCGCAGGCAAGAAAACCAAGGCCTTAGCCATCCTGACCCGCCTTTGCGGTGCAGAGGAGGCGAAGTCGACCGTCGATGACATTGACGCCTCCCTCGCCAAAGACCACCACCGACCCCGCTTCTCCGACCTCATCGACAAAAATAAAGGAGGCATCCGCAAAATCGTCTGGCTAGGTATCGGACTAGCCTCCCTGCAACAACTCGTCGGTATCAACGTCGTGTTCTACTACGGTGCCGTGCTCTGGCAAGCCGCCGGATTCACCGAGTCCGATGCCTTACAAATCAACGTGCTCAGTGGTGCCCTCAGCATCGCCGCCTGCGTCTTCGCCACTCTCAAAATTGATAAAATCGGGCGCAAACCCCTGCTCCTCTGGGGGTCCATTGGTATGGCCATCACACTCAGCGTGATGGCCGTCGTGTTTGGCATGGCATTCACCAACGACGCCGGCGACCTCGACCTCAAAGGCAATTCAGGCATCATCGCACTGGTCGCCGCTAACCTCTACGTCATCTGTTTCAACTTCTCCTGGGGCCCCGTCATGTGGGTCATGCTCGGCGAGATGTTCCCGAACCAAATCCGAGGAACCGGACTCGCTGTCAGTGGTTTATCCCAGTGGGGTGTCAACTTCATCATCACCATGACCTTCCCCATGTTGCTGGCGGGCATCGGCCTCGGCGGCGCCTATGGCATCTACGCATTCTTTGCTATCCTCTCCGTCATCTTCGTGCTCAAATTTGTCCACGAAACCAAGGGGATCGAGCTCGAAGACATGCAAGGCTAAGCCAACCACCGGCAGGTCATTCATCCCGTAGCCAAGGGCTTCACACACCCTTGGCTATCCGACCCATCTGTCGACGCTCAAAGCTCCTAGAGCCCAACCCAGTATTTGCCAAATCCAATCACCAACGGCATCGTCAGCAAGCTGGCAATCGTCGTGGCAATGACAAGTTGAATGGCCACATCCGTCCGTCCACCATAATGGCGCGATAAAACAATCGGGAACATCGCGGAGGGTAATGCCGACTGCACCACGAGGACTTTTTTCAACTCCACCGCCAGCGGGAGATACTTGGCAAGCAAAAGAAACAAAACCGGCACCAATGCCAAGCGGACCACCACGCCACCTAAGCCGATTTTCCAATCAAATTTCACCTTTCCCGCCAGATCATACAGAGTGGTACCGACAAGCAGTAACGAAACCGGAACCGCACACACCCCCAGCATGGAGAACACACTGCGGGCGACGCCCGGGATCAGATGATCCGTCCCCGTCTGTATCAGCACCAGACCGACGATCACGGCAATAATCGGACCCTTCAAAAAGACACGCGCAGACGGCTTAGCCACCCCCGACAACAGCATCAAACCAATCGTCCACATCGCCGTCTCCACACCCAGGTTATGGGTAAATAAAACCGCCATCACCTCGTCGTCATGGTAAAGATACGCGACGAGCGGAATCGCGATGAATCCATAATTCTGCAATCCACCGGACACCGCAAACGTCCTCCTGCCGCTTCCTATTTTTAAACCGATCAAGGGAGCCACAACATATGCCACGGCCGTGCCCGCAAGGATTAAACCAAACCCAATTCCCGCCGAGGATAACACCACACTGGCATCACGTAGAATCTCAGCACCCAGCATCTTATCCAAGATCAGGCAGGGAAAAAACAAATGCACTGCCGTCGACATCACCCCCTTGTCCATCTCCGGCGTCAATGCCCCCGTCCGCCGAAGCAGCGTCCCCAACGCGACAATAATATAAACCGGCAACGCCGCCTGAAGAACCAACCAACTCTCGTGCATGGGATCTGTTTACACACATCCCCACGGATCTTAAACACCAAAGACCAAGACATCCTTGCGTGATGACTAAACGATCACAGATCAAGACTTGCGAGTTTCCTCTGACATTCTACTATCGCGCCCATGAATCACACACAGGACACTCCCTGTTCTTCCGCCAAACATCAAAAAGTCCTCCTCATGGGCACGTGCCTCTGCGATGCCTTCTACGCCGACGCCGCCAAGGCCACCGTGGAAATCCTCGAGCACCTCGGTGTCGAAGTCATCTTCCCCATCGACCAAACCTGCTGCGGCCAGCCCGCCTTTAACTCAGGCGACTGGAAATCGTCCCGCAAAGTCGCCCGCCACGCCGCCGACGTCTTTGCCGGTAAACTCCCGATCATCGTCCCCTCTGGCTCCTGCGCCGCGATGCACCGACACGGCAATCCACTCCAGTTTGAAAAAGAAGACGACCTCCCTGTCATCGAGGATATGGGCCGCCGGACTTTCGAGCTCACCGACTTCATCGTCAACGAGCTTGGCATCACCAGCTGGCCTGGCAAACTCGATGCCAAGATCGCTTTCCACCACTCATGCCACACCCGCGGCACCGGCACCCGCGCCGCCGCCACCACCTTGCTCAATGCCATCGATGGCGTTCAACTCGTCGAATACGGACAAAAGGAACAATGCTGCGGGTTCGGTGGAACCTTCTGCGTCACCTTCCCCAACATCTCAGGAAAAATGGGCACACTCAAACTCGACAACCTGCTTGATGACCAACCCGACTTCCTCGTCTCCGCCGACCTCTCATGCATGATGCACCTCGGCGGCCTCGCCGAAAAACAAAACCGCCCGATCACTTACCGCCACGTCGCCCAGATCCTGCTCGCCTCACTCAAGGGAGTCACCCCCTGACCCCATCACTCACTTCCACCTTGATCGATTCCCACCACCACTTCTGGAAATACTCCACCGAACAATTCGGCTGGATCAGCGAGGAGATGACCGCTCTCAAACGCGATTTCCTCGTCTCAGAACTCGAGCATGACCTCGATATGGCCGGCGTCGATCACGTCGTCAGCATCCAAGCACGCTGCTCCGATCAGGAAAATCGATTCCTCCTCGATCAGGCAAAAAAATCCGACGGTCTCGTCGCGGCCATCGTCGGCTGGGCGCCACTCACCTCAGACACCCTGCGTGTCTTTCTCGATCAATACATCCACGATTCCCTCTTTAAAGGCGTCCGCGAAATCATCCAAGGCACCCCAGACGAACAGTTCCTCGATAATGCCGACTTTGACCACGGCATCCGCGAGCTCACCCACCGTGGGCTTAGCTTTGATTTACTCGTCAATCACCACCAACTGCCCGCCGCCATCGCCTTCGCCGACAAGCACCCAAACCAACCCATGGTGCTCAACCACGGCGGCAAACCCCCAGTTTGCCAACAAGGACTGACCCACCCAGACACCCAAACCTGGGCCCGCAACATCCGTGAGCTAGCACGCCGACCCCACATCTACTGCAAACTCTCCGGCCTCACCACCGAGATTCAGGACCACGAATCACGCTACGACAACAACCTCCTCCTGCCCTACGCCGACACCCTCGTCAACGCCTTCCAACCCGAGCGTATCATGTTCGGATCCGATTGGCCGGTCGCCTTACTCAACACCACCTACCCCGCTTGGCTCAACACCGTCGATAACTTCATCCACTCCCTGAGCCGCGATGAACAATCGGCGATCCGCCATAACACCGCCACCCACTTTTATAAGCTTTAACATCATTCATTGCTTACCATCCGCCCCACCTCATCATGCCATCACACCAACTCATCGATACCTACGCCGCTGAAATCAGCGCGGAGAAACAGGCCTCCGTCATGGGCGGCACCTCCTCCGGCACCGAGAAGCGTTACAACGTCCTGTTCAACGACTACCCAGACCCCGATGCCATCCGAAAAGTCGCGGCACAAATTAAACAACACACGCTTGATCACCTCGATACCTACCTCGCTCAGGCCGAGGAACAACTCACCGCCAACGGCGCCAACGTCCACTTCGCCGAGACCGATCAAGACGCCCGTGAAACCGTGCTCAACATCCTCCAGCAGCATGGAGTCAAACGCCTCACCAAATCCAAGTCGATGGCATCCGAGGAAATCCACCTCAACCCATACCTCGTTAAAAATGGTATCGAATGCCTCGAAAGCGACCTCGGGGAGTTTATCATCCAACTCGATGACGACGTCCCGTCCCACATCGTCAAACCCATCATCCACAAAAACCGACGCGAAATCGCTAACACGTTTCTCAAAGAGGGCATCGCTCAGGACTACAACGACGACCCCGAAACCATCACCCGACGCGCTCGCACTCACCTGCGTGAAAAATACTTTCAGGCCGAGGCTGGCATCACCGGCGGCAACTTTGTCTCCGCCGAGTCAGGCCGTATGGTGCTTGTCACCAACGAAGGGAACGCCCGCTTCGGCATGGCACCCCCACCCGTCCACATCGCCCTGATCGGGATCGAGAAACTGGTTCCCCGAGATCAAGACCTCGGCGTCCTTCTCAACCTGCTCGGCCGCTCCGCCACCGGCCAGCAACTCACCGTCTACACCCAGTTCATCAACGGGCCACGCTCAGCCCAACAACCCAGCGGCCCAGAACATATGCACGTCGTGTTTATGGACAATGGCCGCAGCGATATCCTCGCATCCAACTGCAAGGAGATCCTCCGCTGTATCCGCTGCTCCGCTTGCCAAAATGTCTGCCCGATCTACCGCCAGTCAAGTGGTCACGCGTATCGCGCTACCTACGGCGGCCCCGTGGGTGCCGTGCTTTCGCCTCTGCTCGCCGGCGACAAATTCCCCGAACTTGCCGACCTCCCCAAAGCCTCCACCCTCTGTGGTGCTTGCCGCGAAGTCTGCCCAGTCGATATCCCGATCCCCGACCTCCTGCTCCGCCTCCGCGACCGCGCGAAACAGGAAAAAATCAAATCCCCCGGCGCACTCCCGATGGCACCCTTTGCTGAGCTCGCTACTTCCCCGAAACTCTGGCGCACCACCATGACGATGTCCAAGGCGATGAACCACCTACCGCTCCACGTCGCACCGATCAAACCGATGCAAGCATGGCTCGGCCAACGCACCCTCCCTAGATCCACCGGCGGTGACTTCCGCAAATGGCTCAAAAAACGGCAGGACTGATGGGGCAGTCAGGGTTTTAATACTTCACCTGCGCAACCGCCAGCACTTCGTCAAATCCCAAGCGACTCAACATCCCCCAGTCGCGGTGCTGGTAGAGTCGGTATCGCATCATCGCCGGACTGTAAATCCCACACAAAAACCGCGCGAGCCGATGCGGACTTGATAACGCAGGCCGCCTCTCAGCCACGAGCACCTGGATCTTCTCCATTTCCTCTAAGGTGACCTCCTCCACCTCACTCCGAGGCCATTTCCGAGGACGCGCCTTACCAAGACACGATGCACATCGGCCACAAGGTTCCGGTAGTTTTTCGCCGAAATACCCGACCAAGGACGCGGCGATACATTTCCTAGAAACGGCCATCTCAAACACCATCCGGATCCGTGCAACGTCGTGATTGGTGTGTTCTTCAATCACATCCATCACCTCATCCACCAGCACCCGTAATTTCTCAGGTTCGTTTTTCACCCGGTAATGCGCCAGACTATGGCTCATCTTCAACTTCACTTCACCGCCCGCCTCCAGCTCGCGGAACAGTGCGACCAGCTTGTTTAACTTCACCACACTGCCATCGGCCAGATCCCACAACGATACCCGCTGCCTCGAGTCCATCACCCCCTCGAGCACAGCTCGGTCATTTTGACTAAACCCTCGTAATATCCTCTCCCTCGCCGCGGCGTCCCATCGCAATGGCACCACATGACACCACATCCACGAACCCCCATCGGGAACAATCCAACCACCGTCAGCCAAACGCGCTAACATCACATCCAGCAACTCAACCGGCATGTCATTGAGTGTGCTCAGGTTGTAACGCGAAACCACCGCACTCCGGCCCTGCGAAAATACATTCTGGATCACCGCCTCGACCGCACGCCGACCAGGCTGCTTCGCCACCACCATACCTTCCAACATCGCTCGGTCGTCACCATGGATCAATAACTCACAGTGGCTCGCTTTCCCATCCCTTCCGGCCCGACCGCTTTCCTGAATCCAACCTTCCGGCGACTTCGGCGGATGATAGTGCACCACCGTCCGCACGTCCGGCATATCCACCCCCATACCAAAAGCAATCGTCGCGCAGATCACTGGAACCTGATGATCTAAAAATCCATCCTGCACCTCTGCCCGTGCCGCCGCGGACATCCCCGCATGATAGGATCGCGCCGCAACCCCATGACGGGATAAATACGCCGCAACCTCCTCAACATCCCCACGCCGCGTCGCATACACAATCGCAGGCACCCGGCCACTCTCCGATAAAAGTTCAAGAAGCCGCAATCTCTTGCCCGACTCGTCTGCCACCGTGACATCAAACTCAAGATTCTCTCTAAAAAATGACGTCTGCACCTGGTCACGCTTTAAGATCTTAAACCCCTTCCTGATCCCAGCCGCCGTCACAGGCGAGGCCGTCGCCGTAAGCGCCAAGACACTCCGTGGCCGCAACAACCTAACAACACGAGGAAGCTGAATGTAGGAGGGCCTAAAACTATGCCCCCACTCGGAAATACAATGCGCTTCATCAATCGCCACCAACGAAACCTCCAAGCCTTTTAAGCGTTGGATCATTGCTGGATCCGCCAGCCGCTCCGGAGAGAGATACAACAGCTTCACCTGTCCCGCCACCACCCGCGCCATCACCTCCTCACGCTCGCCCTCGGTCGCCGCCGAATCCAACCGCACCGCCGCCACCCCACACGCCACCAAGCCTTCAACCTGATCACGCATCAAGGCAATCAACGGCGACACCACCACCGCCAAGCCATCCATCATCAAGGCAGGTAGCTGGTAACACAACGACTTCCCGCCACCTGTCGGCAACACAGCCAAGGTATTCACCCCCGCCAAAACCCGATCGATCACCTCCTCTTGCCCAGCCCGCAACGAAGAAAAGCCAAAGTATTTTTTAAGCACGTCCCCCCTCATCACTGCAGACGGATCAACGTTCACCGATCACTCCCCACCATCTCACACGCCAGCCGAATCGCCTGAATCATCGACCCCGCGCTGGCTACCCCCTTGCCCGCGATCCCATACGCCGTGCCGTGATCGGGGCTCGTCCTCGGCACCGGTAATCCCAAGGTAACATTCACACCCGAATCAAAATCCAACAACTTCAGCGGAATCAACCCTTGGTCGTGATACATACACAACACCGCATCATACTCACCATCGACCGCAGGTCGGAATATCGTGTCCGGCGGGTGTGGCCCACTAAAATCGACACCGCCCGCCTCGCTCTGAAGCTCCTTCACGGCCGGCGCCACTATCTCGATGTCCTCACGCCCAAACGCCCCATTCTCGCCAGCATGTGGGTTCAATCCACAAACCGCCACGCGCGGATGCTTCACACCCCGCTGCCGACAAAATTCACCCAATAACCTGCCAACCCGCACAATCTCACTTCGCGATAGTAGCTCCGGCACATCAGCCAACGCCACATGGATCGTCACCAACGCCACCGTCAGGCGTTTTCCCGTCAAACACATCGCATGATTCCCACAACTCAATCGATCCGCAAAAAATTCCGTCTGCCCCGGAAAATCAAAACCAAGATCGTGTAAACCTTCCTTGCCCACTGGGGCCGTCACCACCGCGTCAATTTCACCGGATTTCATCATGCGCACCGACTCCTCAAGCGCGTCCAGCGCAGCCTGCGCCGACTCCTGGGTCGGTTCACCCAGCGTCACATCCAGCCGCTCTCCGATCAGCCGGAAATCCACGCCTTCCGGCAGTTCGCCTGATGCCAGCGCCGCAGCCACCACCTCGGGTCCAATTCCCGCTTGGTCGCCGCGTGTGATTCCTATCGTTTGTTTTTTCATCGTGATGCTCGGTGGAATCATCCTCTGAGATGCCGCCAAGATCAACGAGAATCAGAGAAGTGTTGCAAGCACCCCAATGAGGCGCATATTATGAAACGCACCATGGCCTCCCAAAGCACCAACACACGCACCTCTCAGGCCCGTAAAGACTACGCTGGCATCCTCCCCAAAAAAGGATGGCCACGCCGGAATTACCACTTTCTTCGCCACCGACTTCTCCCCCAGGTCTTCCAAAAGCGCAACGGATCGAGCCGCGAACCCATCCCGCACCCACCCGAAGCCGGAAAAATCCGCGTCACATGGATCGGTCACGCATCGTTTCTCATCCAATTTGCCGACCACTCTGTGATCATCGACCCCAACTGGGCCAACTGGCACGGCATGGTCAAACGCCAACGCGAACCCGGCCTCGACCTCACCCTGATGCCACTCGTCGATCTCGTCATGGTCACCCACGCCCACTTCGACCACCTCCATAAAAAAAGCCTCAAGATCCTCGAATCTCACGAGGGGATCGTCGTCCCCAACGGCAGCAAGCCGCTCGTGGAAAAACTCGGATTCCACAGCGTGCACGAAATGGCCGTCTGGGACACCTTGCACTTCAAAGACCTCAGCGTCACCCACACCCCGAGCCACCACTGGGGTGCCCGCTACCTTCACGATACCCACCGCGACTACGGCGGTTACATGGTTTCCTCTGGCCCGTGTAAGGTCTTTCACTGTGGCGACAGTGCCTACTTCGGTGGCTTTAAGGAAATTGGAAAGCACCACACCCCCGACGTCGCCCTCATGCCCATCGGGGCCTACGATGCCCCCAGCGGCCGCGATGTCCACATGAACCCAGAGGAGGCCGTGCGCGCCTTCATCGAAATGGAGGCCGGCATCCTCATCCCCATGCACTACGGCACCTTCCCCCTCGGTAATGAACCCGATCACGAACCCGTCGAACGCCTCGTCGCCGAAGCCGAACGCCTCGGTGTTGCCGACCGCGTCCTCGTGCTCTCAGAAGGCGTTGGCATCGAGGTTGAATGCCTCGCGGAAACAAAAACCTAAGCCAGCCGAAACAATCAACACCACTCAGCCATGAACATCATCCAATCAACCATCGTCGCCCTGCTTTTTATCACCATGTGCAATCCGCTCTACGCCAACCGTCACCTTGATGGCCAAACAGCGCAGAAGCTCGAAATCCGTCACTCGATGATGGGGTTCCGCAACACGCTTCTCTTTTACACCTTCAAGGGTCAACAAGCCATCCTCCAACTATCGATCGCGAACAACGATGAATCCTTCCCCGTCACCGCGAAGATTCATTTGTTTGACAAAAAAACCACTGAGAAGGGGTTAAAAAAGTGGATCAATAATCAGCACTCCGACGGGCGCTACCCGAATATCCCAACTCCGATCTTCACCCATGTGCTTCCATCCGACAGCTGCACGGTCACATCCCACAAACAAACCGGCACAACTCAAAACCCCGGTCCAGGCGGCGGAACCTTTAAAAACTTCGCCGTGACGCTGTCGATCAAGGCCATCGACACCGAAGAAAAATTCAAACTCGCCGCATTCACCGACACCGCCCAGGTTCACGTCAAAAAGTAATGGACTCCTCTCGACGAGGCTTCCAGCAAGGGGTCAAGACGCGTCCATGATGTATTCCAAGATCATACTCTGAAGAAGAAGATAAAATCGGTCTCGGAAATGGGCGCTGCGTAATTCAGGTTTCATGTCGTCCGTCGCATCGATCGCATTCAGGTGATAGCGCGCCTCGAGTGATAATCGGGCTAAATTAATGGCACCATACCAGTTCTCCACCTGGGACGGCTTAATAAAAACCCCCTGTTCGTTTTTGTGGCGGGCATCCTCAATCGCAGCGGCCACATAGCGGCACTGACTACTAAAGCTCTGCACGAGATCCGGCATCACATACTGCTCCCACTCGCTATCCGAATCCATCAGATCTGCCAACGACTCGGCAAGGTGGGAGGATCGTCCCGCATCCGCGCAGATAAGCTCAAGCTCCAACCAATCAGCATCGGACTCCGGCAGGATACACAGTCCACCCTCAAGCGTGGGTAACACCTTCATCGGCTTTTTTCCATCTTGGTTTGAAGTTGCCAGCCGTGGAGCTGCTGCACATAGAACTCCGCTTTCTCGCGACCACCCGACCAGACAACGGATCGGCCTTGGGTATGCACCTCCATCATGAGAACCTCAGCCCGCTCTTGTGGGTAACCAAAGACACGCTTAAAAACCAGGGTGACGTAGGCCTGTAGGTTCACAGGATCATCCAGCACCACCACATTCCATGGCACGTCCTTCTGCGTCTTGGTTTTTTGTTGTTTCTCGGTCGTTGGCGTGGGAACAGACATCGGGGGGAGACAGAAGTATGGAGCCGACCTGCACGTTTTTGAAGCAAAAACATCATGCAAGCGCCCGTCTTGGATCACAGCTCACGAAATGCCCTGCCCAGCCAGTTAGGCACATCACCCGCGCTGATCGACTGCATCGATGCTCCGCCGTGGCTTAAGGCAAACTCCGCCGCCCGACCGCACAACCAGGCACCGAGACGGGCCGCATCCAGCTGACGTACCCCCTGACCAAGCAATGACGCAATAACGCCGGTAAGCACATCCCCCTGCCCGCCAGAAGCCATACCCGCATGCCCCGTGCCATTGACGTAACTCGGCGATCCGTCTTCAACAATCAGGCTCCGCGCCCCTTTCAGCAATACCGTCGTGCCGGCATATCGGGAGGCAAACGCGCGGCAGGCCTCAAGCCGTGACATCCCAGCCCCATCGGGAAAAAGTCTCGCCATTTCCCCCGGGTGCGGTGTCAGGGTCATATGCGGCCCAATGTGATTCTCCACACCATCCGACGCGATCCGATTCAACCCATCCGCGTCCAACACAACCGGCCGGTCAAATCGTTTTAACAGATCAAAAAAATCCTTACGTGAATCCGCATCACCTCGACCCATCCCAGGACCTACCGCCAGCACATCCAGCTCTACTTCATGGATTTCTTGCAACCTACTCACCGGCCTCAACATCACCTCAGGTGGCATCATCGGCACCAGCAACGGATAAAGATCCTCGTCGATAAAAAGGGTCACTAAGCCTGCACCCGCCCGCATGGCACCTTGGGCACACAGCACCGCAGCACCTAACATCCCACGCGACCCCGCAACGATACCGACCCGTCCGGCATCGCCTTTATGAAAATCATGGGGGCGCCGAGGAAGCAATCCACGCAGGCTGTGAACGTCATTGAGGTAGGGCCTGCTGGCAGCCAATGCATCAGGTGAATCCGGAGCATCTGGCACAGGTAACTCCGCCAAGGGCACACACTCAATCGCGCCCGTATAATTCACCGCCAACTCGGAAAACAAACCCACTTTAGGCACCCCGACCGTCAAGGTAAGATCCGCAACCACCGCATGGTCACAGGCCGCTCCCGTATCGCCATCAACCCCAGAGGGAATATCCATGGCGATGACCTCTGCGCCATCGTCATCGCGAATGTGATGCATCCACGTGGCCAACTCATCCAGCGGCGGCCTCAGCGGCCCATGACCCCCAATCCCCAACAGCCCATCCAATAAGATCAATGGACAGCCGCGATCCCTCTGACTTTCAGGATCCTCGGTAAGCACACCATCCAGCTCCCTCCATTTTTTCCGAGGTAACACTCCGAGCCGAGACAACGCGTGCTGACATTTCACCCCCACCTTCCACCCGGCTTTTTCAAGATGACGCAGAGCGACCAAAGCATCCCCGCCATTGTTCCCTGAGCCAATACAGGCGATGGCCACCGGGGAGCGCGTGAAATCTGGGTAACGCCTCAGAATCGCCTGCGCGATCCCCAGACCCGCTTTTTCCATCAATGCCTCCGCCGTCACCCCCTCGTTGAAGGCCACTTCCTCAAGCCGCTGCATCTCTTTACATGTTAGACAACCCATAAGCTATGCCTCCATCAAAGCACAAATCATGCTATGACGCGATCACGAATTTATCGATCGCCCAGCTCCTGATAACACCCCAAGCATTGCGTAGTGCAGCTGCGGCGAATGTCCCATCCACCCGACTATGCCCCTGCCATGGCGGCGAGTCTTTGGTTCAGGGCGATCGAGCTACGTAGGCTCTGCATCTGAGCAACCAGGTGAGCATGGTCGGCATGAATCTTCGCGCATAAGGGGTCGTTGCCAACCTCGTTACTGATGTAGCGGCCAATCTCAATGTAGTGACTTTTCATCTCGACTTCGAGCAGGCCGATCTCAGAGGTCAACTTCGATCGGTCGCGGTTGGCTTTCCCCATACTCTGGTATGCCGTGGACGCATCATCGCGGAGTTTTTTTCGATCCTCAGCAATGGAAGCATCGACCTTGGTGAGTTTTGCATCCAGCTTTTGAATTTTTTGGCTCACCTCTTCACGCTCATTTTTCAACCCTGAAAAATCGACTTTATAAGCCGCCATTTTTTTTTGCTCCTCCTTGATGGTTTCGGCGTTACCGCCTTCACCACTGAGAACCTGCACCTTGGTGCGGGACGCATCAAACTTACGTCTGATCTTCTGCGCTCTAGCAATCACCTGATCACGTTCAGCCAGAAGCTCCTTAGAATAACCCATCAACTCGTCACGTTTTTTCTCGAGCACGAGACACGCTTGGTTGGTCGCGTTAAGGGCCGCATTACGCTCGTCATGAGAGGTATCGATGACCTCCTCGGCGCTATCGATCGATTTCTCCAGATTACGCAGCTTCAATGCCAACTTACGCAGTGTCCAGTATTCCACATCGATCGCCTCAATCTCCTCCGCCTGCTCCCAGACGTCCCGACCGAGAATTTCTTCGGCTTGGCGCAAGAGGTGCATTTCCTCTGCTGCCTCGGAAAGCCGCTTTGTCTTTCGGCGAATACCAAACGACAGAGCCAAGCGTGCGATCAGGTAGCGAGAACTATTCATGACGGTGAAGCAGGCGGGTGATGGGGGGATTCAGTCACGAGCGACTGACTAATTTTTGTAGGTTTTCGACAACGCTGATGTCTTCCAAGGTGGTCATGTTACCCGTGGCTTTCCCCGTGGCAACCAGCTCCTTAAGAAGGCGACGCATAATCTTTCCTGACCGTGTTTTAGGCAAGGCAGGGGTGAAATAAATATCATCCGGCTTGGCAATCGCGCCAATCACTTTCCCAACGTGGTTTCGCACCTCTTTGAGCAGTTCGTCGGTTTCCTCGATACCCGATTTTAAGGTAACAAAGGCGCAAACCGCCTGTCCCTTGATGTCGTGAGGACGACCCACAACGGCAGCCTCCGCCACCGCCTGATGGGCGACCAGCGCGCTTTCCACCTCGGCGGTCCCGAGACGATGACCCGAGACGTTAAGCACGTCATCCAGTCGGCCGACAATCCAGAAATTTCCTTTCTTATCACGGCGGGCACCATCACCTGCAGTATACATTCCTGGGTAATCACCCCAGTAGGTGTCTTTGTAGCGTTTTTTATCGCCGTAAATCGTCCGTAACATCCCAGGCCATGGCTTGCGGATGACGAGTCGCCCTCCTTCATTGGCTTTGCATTCATTGCCCTCCTCATCAAGGATGGCCGCATCGACCCCAAAGAAGGGCATGGTCGCCGTGCCAGGTTTGATCGGGGTGCAACCAGGCATCGGTGAGATCATGATGGCTCCGGTCTCGGTCTGCCACCAGGTGTCAACAATCGGACAGCGTCCGCCGCCGATCTTGTTGTAATACCACATCCACGCCTCTGGGTTAATGGGCTCACCCACGGTGCCAAGCAGGCGGAGTGAGGACAGGTCATGCTTTTCCACCAAGGCATCACCCGCCTTAATAAAGGCACGAATGGCCGTAGGGGCGGTGTAGAAAATTGTGACTCCGTATTCTTCGACAATCTGCCAGAATCGCGAGAAATCAGGGAAGTTTGGCGCGCCTTCATACATGACCTGAGTGACACCATTCAGCATGGGTCCGTAGGTAATGTAGGAGTGACCGGTGATCCAGCCAACGTCCGCCGTGCACCAATACACATCATCATCACGCATATCGAAGATATACTTGCAGGTGGTGTAGGTGTTGATCATGTAGCCGCCGGTGGTGTGAAGAATCCCCTTGGGCTTACCGGTGGATCCAGACGTGTAGAGAATGAAGAGTGGGTGCTCGCTGTCGAACGCCTTTGCCTTGTGGGTCGCAGGCACCTTCGCCGCCTCTTCATGCCACCAGACATCGCGACCACGCTTCATCTTCACCTCATTTTCCGTCCGCTTGAGAACGATGACTTTTTTAACCGTCTTGTCCTTCTGCAGCGCTTCATCCACGTTGACCTTGAGATCAATAATACCGCCACGGCGCCAACCACCATCAGAGGTGATCACAACCGATGCCTTGGAGTCGTCGAGACGGTCTTTGATCGACTCAGCGGAGAAACCACCAAAGACGATCGAGTGCACCGCACCGATGCGTGCGCAGGCGAGCATCGCAATGCTGGCCTCGGCAACCATCGGCATGTAAATGAGCACACGATCCTTGGATTTCACGCCATTGGCTTCCAACACGTTGGCAAACCGACAGACTTCACGCTGCAGTTGCTGGTAGGTCAGGGTGCGTTTATCTCCAGGTTCACCCTCCCAGATGATGGCCGCCTTGTTGCCACGCCCCTCATCGACGTGACGGTCGACACAGTTGACACAAATATTCGTTTTGCCACCGACAAACCACTTGGCGTAGGGGGCCTTCCAATCGAGCACCTTCGACCATTTTTTATCCCACTGAAGCTCCTTGGCTTCACGCGCCCAGAAGGTGCTTGGTTTCTCGATCGATTCTTTATGCAGGCGCTTATACTGCGCCATACTGGAAATACGGGCTTTTTTGGAAAATTCCTTACTGGGCTTAAATTCGCGGTCTTCGCTAAGATGGCTCTCGATGTTATTACTCATATTTGATCTACTCATTTAATAGGACTCAAGGAAGCTAAGCAGCCCGACTCAAAAGGGCAACCTTACTTTTTTTTACGGCGGAAAACTTTTTTCCCCGTCGGCCGGCGGGCGGACTTTTTGGCCGGACGACCGGTGGATTTGCGGGTCGTTGATTTACGAGCGGACTTCTTGGCAGACGAACCACTCTTGGTTGCCCGCATGACATCCGCAGCGGGTCGGCGTGGTTTTGGGTTGAGCTGAAGCGCGGTAATTTCGTCCTCCTCAAGCGCACGCCAACTCCCGAGCTCAAGGCCACCACCCTGAAGCAATCCGATACGGGTGCGCACCAGCTTGGTCACTTTGAGGTGAACCGCCTCAAACATATAACGGATCTGTCGCTTCAACCCCGTTTCAAGCACCACACTGACACGGCGTGGTGATATCCGCCGCATCGACTTCGCACTGGCGCGCCCCTCCGGCGTGTAAACACCCGAGATCAACTTGTCGATCACCTCATTAGAAAATGCCTGATTCACGGTGACCAGATATTCCTTTTCCACCTTTTGGCGCGGGTGCGTCAGCTTCAGCGCCAAGTCCCCGTCGTTGGTGAGAACAAGTAGCCCCTCAGATTCTTTATCAAGACGACCGACGTTTTTGAGATGGCGCAGGTGGGGCGGCAGGATATGGTAAATCGTTTCCCGGCCAAGCTCGTCGCTGGAGCTGCAGACAAGCCCAGGCGGCTTGTTTAATAAAATGGTTTCGGTCGTTTTGGGCCGAACCACTTTACGGCCAACGCGCACGATATCATCGGCATCCACACGGGTGGCGGGGTTGGAACAACTGCTGTTGTTGATGAAGACCCCCCCTTCCTGAATGAGTGCATCACACGCACGGCGCGATCCGACGCCACAGGAGGCTAGGTATTTATTAAGGCGTGTTCCCTGCTGAGATCCTGTCGACATGATGATGTGAGTTTATACGTTTAGCCTTCGATTCCAAATACAAAAAAAATGCTCTGCAGCCGACAAGAAATCGAGGGCGACAAAAACCCGCCCGATGAGAACATGGGGCGGGTTGAGAATAGAGATCGCCTGCTGGGCGTTGCCTTGGGCCTACGCTTCAGGCTAGGTTCGTTAAAAAACCTACGCTTCGGGCTTGGTTTTCGGCAAGCCGATTGGGCTCTTACCTTCTTTCCACTGACCGCGCTCCTTGAGGAGTTTGATCCGCTCGAAACGTTTAAGAACAGAACGCTTTCCACCAGCTCCGCCGGCGATTTTGAGAGATGCGTGTTTGGACATAATTCGTTAGTTTTAAAGGGTTGATGATCGTCTGGATTAACGCTTGGAGAACTGGAACTTCTTCCGTGCACCTGGCTGACCGTATTTCTTGCGCTCCTTCTGACGTGGGTCACGGCGCATCAGGCCAGCTTCCTTCAGTGCAGGGCGGAGTTCTTCGTCTTGCTCGCAAAGTGCGCGGGAAATACCGAGGCGGATCGCTCCGACCTGACCGGCAATACCGCCGCCTTTGACCACGACGTTGACGTCGAACTTATTAACGAGCTTGGCATTTTGAAAGGGCTCAAGCACGAGGTTTTGAAGTGTCACCGTAGGGACATACTCCTCGAAGTTGCGTTTATTAACGGTGATCCGTCCGGTTCCAGGAGTAACCCAGACTCGGGCGACAGATGATTTGCGGCGACCTGTGGCGCAATATGTGGTGGCTTCGCTCATGAGATTGTTTGGTAAGTATTAAAATGGGTGAATGAAAAAATGACCGCCGGATTAGGCGATTTCATAGGATTCGGGCTGCTGCGCTTCGTAACCGTGATCGGCACCAACAACAACCTTGAGTTTCTTGTAAATAGCATCACCCAGCTTGTTGTGGGGAACCATTCCGCGGACAGCACGCTCGAGCAGAAGCTCTGGACGACGGGCACGAACCTTGCGAGGTGTCTCCACCTTCTGGTTGCCGACGTAGCCGGTGTAGTGAGTGTAGATCTTTTCCGACTCCTTGTTTCCTGTCAGGATGACTTTTTCAGCGTTGGTGATGATGACATAGTCACCGGTATCAACGTGAGGAGTAAAGATCGTTTTGTTTTTACCGCGCAGAAGATTGGCGGCTTCAACGGCGACTTGACCAAGCACCTTGTTTTCGGCGTCGATCACATACCATTTGCGCTCAACATCTTGAGCTTTGGCTGAAAAAGTTTTTTTCATTGTGTTGTAGTGTTATTATTAAGTCAATGAGCGGGCCAATAAGCTGATGAGCCATGAACCCACTCGATTCCCAGGGCAGAAAATTCCACCCACCCCGTGTTGAGGGGCGCGCAAACTAGGAGCGAGGCTACGAGATGTCAACCCAAATTTTACCCCCCGTTTTAAATCGTCCGTATCGATCCCCCACCTGGAGGCAAGGCGCCCCCCCCGAAGCTGGTGATGAATGCGGGATAGGATCACCCACCTCGCGCGGTCATGGCGGCCTTCAAAGAACCCGTCAGAAAGGGACATCCAGCCGAAATGCTCAGCTTGGCATGGCTTCATTTGACAATCACCCATGAAGTTTGCATCATCCCCCTGTGCAAAAACCTCAGGAAGATTCAGATTACCCCCCAGAGGACCCCATGAAAAGGCATCCCATCCGCTCGCTGAAGCACGAGCTTTGGGAAATCATCTTTGAGGCGGAAACCCCCATGGGCAAGCTCTTCGATGTCGCCCTCCTCGTCCTGATCGGTGCCAGCGTGCTCGCCGTGATGCTCGAAAGTGTCAGCTCCATCGAAGTGCAATACGGACGCATCCTGATTTTCTCGGAGTGGGTATTTACCATTATTTTCACCCTTGAATACCTTCTCCGCATCTGGTTGGTGAGACGCCCAGCTCGCTACATCTTCAGCTTCTATGGCCTTGTCGATCTATTGTCCTGCCTGCCCAGCTACCTGGCACTGATTTTTGCGGGCAGCAGTCACTTTGCGGTGATCCGGCTGCTTCGGCTACTGAGAATGTTCCGAGTTCTCAAAATGGTTGGGCACGTCAGGGGGGGAGATACCATCATGCGTGGGCTTGCCGCCTCACGGGCTAAAATCACGGTCTTTTTCTTTGCCATGAGCATCTTTGCCATGATTGCCGGCACCCTGATGTATATTGTCGAGTCCAATGAAGATGGCACCTCGGCCTTTACCAGCATCCCCATTGGTATCTATTATGCCATCGTGTCCATCACCACCGTTGGATACGGTGATATCACCGCCCATACCCCTCTGGGGCAGCTCATCACCTCGCTGATGGTGCTCGCCGGTTACGCCATCATCGCCGTGCCTACTGGGATCGTCGCTGGCGATATGGTGCGTCAAGCCATGCACGCTGACGAAACATCCGATGCCTGCCCCGGCTGCGGTGTGCATGGACACCTGACCGATGCCACGTATTGCAGGAAATGCGGTGAGCAGCTGGAGCCATAACACCGCGGAAGGTGAGTTTGTTGATGATTTTGATTCACGTCCCCTGCACCTTTGTGCTTAGTTGAAGCCATGTGGATATGGTCAAAATTATCGGGAGCCCAGTGGATGGATGCTTGGGAGGACCGTTTCTACGGAAACCCCAACACCGTGATCTCCAAGTTAAAGACAAACAAAACCATCAGGGTGGAAGTCTACACCGAAACCGAAAAGGAGGCGGTTGAAATCCAACAACAATTCGGTGGCAGCATCCGTAAGCTGGTGCACAAAAATTGGGCCGCGGTCACCGAGCCCACCCGGCCACCCATCCGCATCCGCAGTTCGTTGATCATTTCAGGTTCCCGGGATGAGGATGCCCGTAAGAAACTCAGCCATGAGTTCCCCGGTCGACACATCATCCAGATTCCTGCCGATATGGCATTCGGCACCGGAGACCACGCCACCACGTCCACCTGCATGCGGTTTCTGGTCGATATCGCACAGGATAAAAAAGGTCAGGACTGGGACATGCTCGACCTCGGCACCGGCAGCGGCGTCATTGCCATTGCCGCTCGGATGCTCGGCGCCCGCCATTGCCACGGCATGGACTTCGACCCTCAGGCCGTGAAGGTTGCCCGCAGAAATGTGCGCCGCAACGGCGTCAACCTCGTGAAAATGAGCGAGACCGACGTGCTTAAGTGGTCCCCAGACCGACAGTGGCCGGTCGTCGTCGCCAATATGTTTTCCACCATTCTCCAGCAAGCATTCCCCGTCATTGCCGAGGCCCTGACCGATGACGGCACGCTCATCATCTCAGGTATCCTTAAGGACCAGTGGGACGAAACCCGCAAGGTGGCAGAACAATATGGACTCTCGTTCTCCAAGGTTATCCGTAAAGGAAAGTGGGTCACTGCCTGCGGAGGCCATTTCACAAAGGCCAATAAGAATTAGACTTGCATCGGAGAAATCATCAGATAACTAATCCCTCTCCACCTCGAAGGGGGGGTGCGCGTGAAAATCACTGTTATCCCCTTTTCTGGGAAAATAACACATTCAATCACTCAGCACCATGGAATCCATCTCTTCACGCGTCGATAAGGTCGCCCCATCTCTCACCCTCTCCGTCACCAACCAAGCCAAAGCCATGAAAGCCCGTGGCGAGGAGGTTTACGGACTGGCCGGCGGCGAACCCGATCAGGACACCCCCGACTTCATTAAACAGGCCGCCGTCGAGGCACTCAGCCAAGGGAAAACCAAATACACTCCCGCCGCCGGTATCCCCGAGCTCCGCGAAGCCATCGCCACCAAACTCAAAGAGGACAACGGCATCGATTACGATCCTCGCCAAGTCGTCGTTAACAGCGGCGCCAAGCAGTCATGTTTCAACGCCATCCTCGCCGTCTGCGAAGAAGGTGACGAGGTCATCATCCCATCCCCTTACTGGGTGAGCTACCCTGAAATGGTCCGCCTCGCCGGCGCCGAGCCGGTTTTTGTCGAAACCACCGCCGAAAATAACTGGAAAATCACTCCCGAGCAGTTCGAGGAGAACATGACCGGCCGCACCAAAATGATCATCCTCAACACACCGGGCAACCCAACCGGATCGGTTTACTCCGCGGATGAACTGCGCGCTATTGGTGAGGTCGCCCTCTACGAGGACATCATCATCCTCTCTGATGAAATCTACGAACACCTCGTCTACGGCGACACCCAACACACCAGCATCGCCTCCCTCAGCAAGGATCTTTACGATCTCACCATCACCGTCAACGGGTTCTCCAAGGCCTACTCCATGACTGGGTGGCGAGTCGGCTACACCGCCGCTCCCCTGCCGCTGGCCCAAGCCATCTCCAAAATCCAAGGACACACTTCGTCCAATGCCACCAGCTTCGCCCAATACGGTGCGCTCGCCGCACTCGGCTCCCAAGGTAAGGATTTCATCAAGGACCTCAATGCCGAGTATGATGTCCGCCGACAGTTTGTCCACGGCCGGCTCAGCGCCATCCCCAACATCAAGGTCACTGAACCCCAAGGCGCATTCTACTGCTTGGTCGATACCGAGCAACTCGGACTCACCTCCGTCAACCTCTGCGATAAACTTCTGACTCGCTACCGTGTTGCAGCCGTCCCTGGCGTCGCGTTTGGAAACGACAACAGCATGCGCATCAGCTACTGCACCACACTCGACGTCCTCAACGAGGGCCTCAGTCGCATCGAGGAATTCTGCAAGGCACACTAAGCATTGCTCAGCATCCCGAATCTTCAGCGCGACCCACCTCTCTGGTGTGTCGCGTTTTTTTAGGTATAATCGACAGCATTCAACACAAGCCCATCCGCGGGCGCGCAGTAGGGGGATCGGCCATGTGGCAGCTCAGCCGTTTGATCGAGCAACATCGCTAGGTCATCGAGCCGCAATCGCCCCTGAGCCGCATACACGGCGGCCCCCGTCAGAAGACGCGCCATTTTGTAAAGAAAACCGTTCCCCGTGAAGCTGATCCGATACCCGTTTTCGATCGTTTCTAGGTCACAACGACTCAGCAGACGGACGAAACTCGTATCGTCCGTTTCGTTCCCACGCATCGCGGCAAAGGCACGGAAGCTGTGCTCGCCACGGAGAAGATCCAGCGCCTGCTCGAGCGACATCGGGTCGAGCTGCCTCGGAAGGTGCCAAGCCAACCCAGCCAGCAAAGGGGGCAGCACCGGTGCAAGGCATAGGTCGTAGGTATAGGTTTTTGCCACCGCGGAAAAGCGGGCATGAAAATCGGTGTCGACTTCCTCACAGCCCATCACCCTGATGGTCGCAGGCAACTTGGTATTCAGCGCTGGCACCCAGTTGAAGGGGTTCATACGCCACCCCTCGGGCGCATCAAAATGAGCCACCTGCCCGATCGCATGCACCCCCGTATCGGTCCGACCCGATCCATGGATACGGACAGGTGTTTTAGCCACCTCCGAGACCGCATGTTCAAGTAAATCCTGCACCGTGTTGCCACTCGGTTGTGTCGCCCACCCTTCGTATGGCCGACCATCATAAGCTATCGTCAGTTTTAATCGCACAGCGAAATCCTAGGCAGATTCTTGAAAAGAAACAACCCCACCTAGGACGGATTCAACTTCAGCCACCAGTCACGGTTCTCCAAATACCACTCCACCGTTTGCCTCAACCCTTGATCAAGCGGCACCACCGGATCCCAACCTAACTCAGTGCGTATCTGGGTGGCATCCATGGCATACCGCATGTCATGACCCGGTCGATCCTCCACATAGGTGATCAAGAAGTTGATGCACAAGATAGGAACCAATAAACCCAGCACCGCCTGTGAGAAAAATTTTCATACGTGAAATAGAGTTGCCCTCACTTCAA
Source organism: Akkermansiaceae bacterium (assembly GCA_013041925.1). GTDB lineage: Bacteria > Verrucomicrobiota > Verrucomicrobiia > Verrucomicrobiales > Akkermansiaceae > Oceaniferula. Next base: position 131,913 of record JABDRB010000011.1, read on the forward strand.
ATCAAGATGTCGCCATTGATGCGCGTTACCTCAGTGGTTCTCATGAAATCACGCCTCCTCCCCCCTTGGTCACCACCCGACCCTCACCCGCCGTGGTAAGCTTCAACCAAATAGCCCCCATCGGCAACAAATCAGGAAACTTGTCAGGCCACTCAACCACCATAATTCCGTCCTCATCTAAATACTCGTCCCAACCAATTCGCAGCACTTCATTCTCGGTTTCCATCCGGTAAAAATCAAAATGAAACAGAGGCAGACGCCCGCCACTGTATTCATGCGCCAAACTAAAAGTAGGGCTCGTGACCTCACCATGACACCCTAAACCCTCCGCTATCCCTTTCGTAAAATGGGTCTTACCTGCACCAAGACCACCTTGAAGCGCCACGACATCTCCCGCCACAAGCCCCTCAGCCATCTCGACTCCCAGAGCCATCATCTCCTCGGCCGATGCCACCTGCCTCACAAAATTCTCGTCCACCATCATCTCTTTTTAGTCCACATTATGTCGCCGCCCACCAAATCCACAAAGCGTATACTCGACAACATCCTGCAGCATCTCCTCTCGGTCAATCTCCCCGATGTCTTCCTGGGATCCTGAACTCAGCTGAAGCGCCACCTTACCCAAGCCGTGATAGAGCATCACCGAGCCCGCCGCAAACACCATATGCTTCACAAGGGTCAACGGATCAACACCCGGAAACTTCACCATAAACGCCTTGGCATAAGCCTGGATCATTTCCGTGTAAAGACTCCTGCTGGCTGGGGGGATCGTGTAGTCGCTTTCAATCAGGTAACGCGCTAACATACGCAACATCAGACCCGACCGCACTCCGCACTCGTCAGGCATCACCACCGGCCTCATAAAGGCCGTTACCAGTTCCACCAACGGCACCTCATCCACAGAACCATGCATGGTCACCAGCTCGTTAAGAAGCTTGATCCGATATTCATTGATCGGGTTCATGCAATGCTTCACCGTCTCCTGAATCAATCCCTCCTTTCCTCCAAAATGATAACTCACACTCGCCAGATTCACACCGGCGGTATTGGTGACATCACGCACAGATACATCCTCAAAACCCCGCTCAGCAAACAGGTTCCAAGCCGCATCCAGTATCTGATCTCTCGTCTCCACTAGTCTCACAATAGGCAACTCCCCTTCCGCGGTCAATATTATACGACCGTATTAAAATGCGACTCCCTGCTTTTCATTCATGCCATGATGTGCAAACCCTCAGCCATGCCCACCGACATCCATATCATCCACAATGATTGTCTCCTCGGCATGAGCCAAATCCCCGACAACTCGATCGATCTCGTTGTCACCTCGCCCCCTTATAATTTGGGCATCCAATACGACACCTACCAGGACAAAGCTGATAGAGCATCGTTTATCGACTGGTGCCTCGCATGGGCCGCTCAGGTCAAGCGTGTCATGCGTGACGATGCTTCATTTTTTCTTAACCTCGGAGCTGCCCCTAAAAACCCACTCCTCCCTCATCAACTCCTGCTCGCTCTCGCCCAAACCGACGACGCACTCTTCACCCTGCAAAACACCTTCCACTGGGTGAAATCCATTTCAATCAAAACACGCCAAGGGGAAACCATCAGCGCCGGACACTTCAAACCCATCAATAGCAAACGCTACGTCAACGATTGCCACGAATACATCTTCCACCTCACCCAATCAGGGTCCGTCCCACTCGAACGCCGCGCCGCAGGTGTCCCTTATGCCGATAAATCTAACATAAGTCGATGGAGCCATACCGACGGTGAAGACAAACGCTGCCGAGGAAACAATTGGTTTCTCCCCTACGACACCATCAGCAGTCGTGACAAAGACCGCCCCCATCCCGCCACCTTCCCCATCGGCCTGGTCGAACAATGTATCCGCATCCACGGTAAAGGTGAGCAAACCCACCTCTTAGACCCCTTCAACGGAATCGGCACATCCGCCATCGCCGCCCACAGAATGCACGTCGCCAGCTACACCGGATTCGATATCGACGCTGGCTACATCGCCACCACCCACGAACGACTTGCCACCGAAAAAAATAAGCCCCCCGAGCTAATCTAATTCCGTGCCCTCCCCAACTTCATGACATCATGGAACTAACTCGCCCCACCCTCGTCCTCGCCCCCATGCAGGACATCACCAATCTGCCCTTCATGCGCGTGATGCAGCGCCGTGGTGGGCCCGACTACTATGTCACGGAATACTTTCGCGTGCATGCCGACTATCATTTGGAAAAAAAGATCCTTCGCAGCATCACTGAAAACCAAACAGGCCGGCCGATCTACGCGCAGCTGATTGGTCAAGACATCAACGCCTTGGTGCGGGTCGCCAAGGAGCTTCACCATTACCCCATCGCCGGGATCGACCTCAACCTCGGCTGCCCCGCTCGAGTCGTCTACAACAAGGATGCCGGTGGTGGATTGTTAAGAAAAAAAGACCACATGGAAGCCATCATCGCCGCCCTGCGGGATGCTGTCACCAGCAAGTTCACCGTAAAAACACGCGTAGGTTTCGATCGACATGACGAGTTCGGCCGACTCCTTGAGGTCTTCACCCGCCACGCCATCGACACCCTCACCATCCACGGCAGAACCGTCAAAGAACGTTATCAGACAGCTGTGCATACCGACTGCATTCAGCAGGCCGTCTCAGAGATGAACTGTCCCGTGATCGCCAACGGCAACGTCGTTGATGTGAGCACCGGGCAAGGCATGATACGGCGCACCGGTGCCGACGGCCTGATGATCGGCCGAGGTGCCATCCGTAACCCATGGATCTTCGACCAACTCCGCGCCGCCCATGCCGGACATCAACCCCAACATGTCTCTCGCGCTGATCTCTTGCATTACATCATGGACCTCTATCAGGAAGTAGCCACCCATGCCCATGCATTCGATGAGCCCAAACATGTCAACCGGATGAAAAAATACCTCATTTACATCGCTCAGGGGCTCGATGACGATTTCGAACACCAAATCCGACGCGTCACCAGCGCTAAATCCTTCCACCATGTTTGCCATGATTTTCTCGATAACGCAAAACCCATCCCCACCCACCCGCCCAACGATTCCAAGCTGTTCTGTGGTTTCGATGCATTGCGCTAGGCCGAGCCGTGTGCTATAAACAGATCTCGTGTCTGAATCCTCTCCAGATGTCCCCCTCATCCGCGTGCGGGGACTCCACCAACACTTCGGCGACAACCACGTGCTACGCGGTGTCGATCTCGATGTGCACAAAGGCGAAACTCTCTGCCTCCTCAGCAGCTCCGGCGGTGGCAAAACCGTGCTCGTCAAACATATGCTCGGACTGATGCAACCCGACAAAGGAACCATCGAGGTCGACGGCGTGGATATTTCCCACATGCGCGAACGCCACCTCGGCCCAGTCCGCAAGAAACTCGGCATGATGTTTCAAAACAGCGCCCTGTTCGACTCCATGACCGTGGCCCAAAACATCGCCTTCCCCCTGCATGAACAAGGCATCAAGGACATCAATGAATTGAACCGCCGCGTCAGCGATGTGCTCGAAATCGTCCGCCTCCCCGGACAGGAGAATAAAATGCCCTCAGACCTCTCTGGCGGCATGAAAAAACGTGTCGCTCTCGCACGCGCCATCGTCGATCGCCCTACCTGCGTCTGCTATGATGAACCACACGCAGGACTCGACCCCATCACTGCGGGATCCATCGATAAGCTCATCAAACGCCTGCAACACGACTTCGGCATCACCAACATCGTCATCACCCATGAATTACGCAGTGTTTTCCGCATCGCCGATCGAATTATCTTCATGAAAGACGGCACCGTCTACTGGCAAGGAACCCCCGCCGAAATGCAAGTCAGCCAGGACCCCGTGCTCACCAGCTTCCTCACGGGTGACGACAGCGAAACCCATGCCTAGACCCGAGCCATTAAGCTCGGGGGGCACTAATCCCGTTGCTTACGGGGAAGCATGTTGAAAAAATACGACACACTGCAGACGCCACCAAAAAAAATCTTCCACTAGAACATAGTCTTCAGAGCGTTGAGTTTACCCTCTATTAACCAGTGAATGGTTTATTTAATTTCAATACGATAAACCAAGCCATGGGGGTTAGGGGCTTGGTCTGGAATGGAGATTCGTAGCCCCTCTGCCGCGTGTTTCCATTCGGTTTTCTCTTTTGATCCGAGGAGTTTGACTGAGCTGATATTTAAATCAGGCTGTGCGGCGCGGCTGAATGTCTTGAGGAGAAGCTTATCTTTCGGCCACTCTGTGCAGATGGCGTAGACGATGTTTTTCTTTGCTGTGAAGTAGATTGCATCTCCCTCGTTACTGACCTTCCATGCGGATGCACCACGCAGTGCCTCTTCGTTAATATCCATCCATTTTCCCGCATCCTGAAGACGGTCAATACAAGGCTGAGGCAGTGTTCCCTCAGCTGTTGGGCCTACGTTAAGCAGGTAATTGCCACCTTTACTTACGATGTCCGCTAATCGACGAATGATCTCTCCGGGCTCCACCCACTTGTGATCGTTTTTATTGTAACCGTAGCTGGTATTCATCGACCCTGGATTCTCCCACTCAAAGTTGATCGAGTTATCAAGAATTTTGTTATCCCCTGAGGAAATGTAGTCGCAGTAGGGCGGCGGGACTTCTTCGGGAAAGGCGGGACTCCAGATCCGACTATTGATGATTGTGTCTGGGCTGAGCTCGCGGATTAAATGATAGGTGCTCTCGATCTGATCGGGAGATTTCATCTCAATGGCGTCAAACCAGAGCAGGTCAATATCGTATTGAGTGATGAGCTCTTTGACCTGGGGCAGTGCTATTTCTTCAAAATAGCGGTCGAAATCCTCGTCGGTAGAATTCGGGAAATCCCAGGTGTTCGTCTGCTTATAACGATTGCCTTGCCCTGTGGGACGATACCAGTCGCGATCCACCGAATAATAAATTCCAAACTTGAGGCCGGCACGGTGGCAGGCTTTTTCTAATTCTGCGATGATATCACGTTTGTAGGGTGTGGCATCCATCACATCATAGTCCGTAACCTTGGAATCAAAGATGCTAAAGCCGTCGTGGTGTTTGGCTGTGATGACCACATACCGCATACCCGCCTTCTTCGCTACATCAACCCAAGCGTCGGCATTGAATTGTTCAGGATTAAAACGCTTCGCGAGCCCCGCATATTCATCGCGTGGGATTTTCTCACTAAACATGATCCATTCCGAGTAGCCATGGTCATACACCTTGTCCTTCCATGTGCCGGCGGGTATGGCATAAAGCCCCCAATGAATAAACAAGCCATAGCGCGCGTCTTTCCACCATGCGATGCGCTCTTGACGCGCATCTTGGCTATCGACCGCGGTGGCTACTTCTCCTGAGGAGGATTCTTCTGAGCTGGCATCTGCTGAGGACGGGCTGCTTTTGCATCCTGAGAGGATCGTAACGATCAGCGAAACGTGGAGGAGTTGAATGAGGAATTTCATAATTAGGTTGTGAAAAATCAGATAGGAAGACGGCGTCATTGTCAAAACCCTTTTTGATCGGTTCTGGGCGCACTAAGGGAGGGGGGAGATTTTCGGAAGATCGGGTCGGTTAGCAGCTCACCGCCGCCGCGATCCACCCTCCCCTGATTTGAACTCGATTTTTTTGCCACTTGCATGAGTTGGCAATCCAAGGGAAACTGTGCACATGCCCGCGAGGGAAAAACGACGCGAAAGAACGGCCGGACTCTTTGTCCTCATCGGCCTCCTATTACTGGGGGTGCTGATTGTGGAGTTTGGGCGCTTTGGGGATCGATTCAAAGGGCACTACCCGCTCTACATTGAATTTCCTGACACGGCGGGGATCATCAAAAACAGCGAGGTCCGACTCCGCGGCGCCAAGATCGGGCGAGTTGCCACCCAGCCTACACTCACCGCCAGCGCGGCAAGCAGCACCGTCAGCATGGAAATGCGCATCCGTAACGAGGTGCAAATCCCGCGTGATTCCACCTTCCAAATTGGTTCGTCTGGCCTGCTGGGTGACAAGTTTATCGAAATCATTCCTCCGGAGCATGAAGCCGGTGGGTATTACCAAGCGGGTGAAACGATCATGGGAGTTGGCGCGGGCGGCTTCGACTCCATCAAATCCGACGCACAAAGCATTGCACGTGATGCCAGCCTGCTTATCAAGGACGCCAAGATCACCTTTCAAAAAATCGATGACGCGCTCGAATCAATCAATCGCATTGGCAAGAGCGTGAACCACACGATGACCAAGGTGAACCAAGAGTTTCTCTCAAAGGAAAACCTCGGGCATTTTAACACCGCCATGGCGAACTTCGAGACCTCGAGCCAAAACCTCAAGGGGGCCACGGAAAACCTCAACCCGACCATCACCGACGCACGCGACACACTGGCGAGCATTAAAAAAGCCGCCGATGGCGCCCAGAACCTGATGGCCGATGCTCGGAGCGAAATAAAACACATCAAACCCGCCCTGCGCGATATCCCCAAAGCCGTGCGAAGTATCGACCGCGCAGCTAGCCAAGCTGAAACAACCATGGCGGCACTTCAAAACAAAGATAGCTTCGTAGGCACCATGGCATACGACCGCGAAACCGGCTCCCATGCCAAGGAGTTCATGCGTAACCTCAAACGTTACGGCATCCTGCGCTACCGTGATGACGCCACCAAGGACGAACGCGACCCGCGTCATCATTTCCGTGGTAGCCGCCGTTAATGGCGCGTCACCCACGGTTTATTTTTCGACTGTCTATTTGCCTCAAATTGTGGTTCAAGCAGCTCCGCCGAGCACATTCTCACCCCAAGCATCCATGTCTGATTCCAGCCAAGAACCCAAAATCTACCTCCTGCCCAACCTGATGACGGCAGGCAACCTCTGCTGTGGATTTTTCGCCGTGCTCACCATCTTCAAGGGGATGCAAATGGCTGAATTTGCCGACGCCTATCCCTTTTATGAAAAAGCCATCCTGCTGATTTTTGGGTCCTGCTTGTTTGACCTACTCGATGGTCGACTCGCCCGCATGGGCGGCCAAGAATCCCCTTTCGGCCAAGAGTTTGACTCGCTCGCCGACGTCGTCTCCTTCGGGATGGCCCCCGCCCTGCTTGTCTCCAAGGCCGTGCTTTTTAACCTGGAAGGGCGCATCGGCTGGGCCATCGCCTTTGTCTACCTACTCTGCGGAGCGATGCGCTTGGCGCGCTTCAACTGCCTCGCTAATATGCCAAAAAAAGAAGGCGAATCCGTCGACTTCCGCGGCATCCCCATCCCGATGGCCGCCGGCTTCATCGCATCCGTTACCTTCCTGCTTATCTCCTTCAGCAAAAACGACCAAGGAAGCGACCTCGGCTACTGGAACTACGTCCTCGGTGCTGCCATGCTCGGTCTCTCCGGACTCATGATCAGCAACGTCCGCTACCCGAGCTTTAAAAAAATCGATTTCCAAACACGCGGCACGCTCTGGGGGATCGTCTGTGGCGCCCTGCTCATCGTATTACTCATCAACGAGAACACGCGCTGGTATACCCCCACCGTCATATTCTCTCTCTACCTGAGCTACGGGCTGGTCCGACCACTCATCTCGAAACGTTGGCGGCGAAACTTCGAACAAGCCGTCGACGGCAACGAGCCACCTCGTTAAATCGATCTCAGTTAATCCATTGACTCCACTCGGTGGGAACGTAAACTCATCGGGAGTATCCCACGCCGTCGTTTTGCAAGCACCCAGCCACGCCCACCCCCGATCCGTCCTCCGATCCCCTTTCCGATCGTGCGCCCAGTCATCCGCCCGGTGCCTTGGCAGGATCATACTTCTGGTTGTTTTTCTGCTGGCTGGGACGTGGCAGGCCGAGGCACGGAAAATATCGCGGGTCGTCATCGACGCCGGCCACGGTGGCAAGGATAAGGGAGCCAACCGAGGTGACACCTACGAAAAACACCTGACATTAAAAGTTGCCCGCCTCGTAGAATCCATGCTCAAGGCCAAGGGCATGCCGGTCACGATGACGCGCCGCAGCGACCAGTTCGTCTCCCTCAGCAGCCGTGCCGCGATTGCCAACCGCTACAGCAATGCCATTTTTATCAGTATCCATTTTAATGCCCATACGGGAACCAAGCTCAAAGGCGTCGAGACCTACTACTACGGAAAACAAGGGCAAAAGCTCGCCGCCCACGTCCACCTCCGGATGTTGAGTCGACTCAAGCCACGTAATGGTGACACCCGCCAGCGCAAGGACCTCGCGGTGCTCAATAAAACCCGCTGCCCAGCCATCCTCGTCGAGTGTGGCTATATCAGCAACCACGCCGAACGAAAACGCATCCTCAGCGCGAGCTATCAGCGCGACTGCGCCAAGGCCATCGTCGATGGCATCTGGGCGTATAAAACATACCGGTAGATAGATCGGCAGAAAAATCTACCCGTGACGGGTTCCCGCCTGTTACGGTTCTAATCGATCCAGCAACTTCTGGTGGATCCCACCAAAGCCGCCATTGGTAAGCACCGCTACGGTATCCCCTTCTTGACTCTCCTGAGCAACCAGATCCACGATGTCTGCCACACTTTCGCAGAACCAGCAGCGGGTGCCAGTCGCCTCGACATCACGCACAAGCAACGCGGGATCGAGACGATCCTCCACCGCGACTTTTTCAGGGTCGGGAACCGCGGGCACCACGGCGAGGTCTGCCTTACTGAGCGCGACAGCTAATTCATTTTGAAAAATATTCCGGCGCGTTGTGTTCGACCGTGGTTCAAAGATCACCCAGACGCGAGAATCTGGGTATTGCTGACGGAGGCTATCGATCGCGAGCGCAATCGCGGTCGGGTGATGCGCGAAGTCATCAATCACCCTCACCCCGCCGGCCACCCCGCGAACTTCCTGCCTACGGGCGATCCCCTCAAAGGACAACAAGCCTGCTCGGATTTGGTCGGCTGAAAAACCTGAGAACCGAGCCGTGCAGATTGCCATGGCCGCGTTCCGCACATTAAATTCCCCCGCCATCGGTAATGCGTAAGTTTCGCCATCCAGATCGAAGGAGGTCAACTCACTTCCGTAATCGACCTCGGTGATTCTCAGGTCACAGTGGTCACCGAGGCCCACGGTCTTGATCGGCGCCGGCGCACCCGAGCTTACATCCATGCTGTTGGGGCAATCCCCATTCACAAAAGCGATCCCATTGCGCGGCACGATATTGAGCAGACGCTTGAAGGTGAGTTTGATTTCGTCCAGAGAATCATAGATATCCGCGTGGTCGAATTCGATGTTATTGATAATCACCACCTCTGGTAAGTAATGCAGGAACTTCGATCGTTTATCAAAAAATGCCGTATCGTATTCATCCCCCTCCAACACAACAAAATCGGAATCCGTAAACGCGGCCCCCTTGCCGAGGTTGCGTGGAATACCTCCAATCATATGACTCGGATCAACGCCCGCCGACTTCAACAACCACGCCAACAGCGAGCTCGTCGTTGTTTTCCCATGGGTGCCACTGACCACCAAATTACGTTTCCCGCGCAGAAAATGTTCTTTTAAAATCTCGGGGAGCGAGACGTAGAGCAGCTTGCGCTCGAGCGCCGCTTCCGCCTCTTCATTGCCACGGCTAATCGCATTCCCCACCACAATCACATCGGCGCTCGCCGGTATATTGTCCGCTTTAAAACCAGGGAAAATGCGCACTCCCTGCTGTTCCAGAAATGTCGACATCGGCGGGTAGACGTTTTCGTCTGATCCCGTCACCGTAAAACCCTTGGCGTGCATCGCTGCAGCCACCGAACCCATGGCCGTGCCGCAGATACCAATAAAATGAATGTGTTGCATAAAGTCGTATTCGCTTGGAATGATTCCGTGATCAGAGCAGGTGACCTCAAGCCATTAAAACCCAGGTGCCGAGACGGTTCCGCCCTCGATCTCGTCCGTGCGGCGGCGGAGGATGGCATTCGCCACCTCGCCGACCATCTGCTCCAACAATAACCTCAGGTGACTCCCTTCACGGTAATCGGCAGGGGCGATGTGTTTAACTCGGTCGGCCTTGGCACAAAGCTGATAACACTTCTGGAAGCTACGTCGGGTAGGGTCATCGGGGTTGTAGACGGCAATGGCATTCCCCCCATTTTTACGCATCACGGTAAAACAGGGGACATCGGTAGGCCCATCACCCACATAAATCATATTTTCAAATGGGATCGGCCTAAGCTCGCGCGCGAGATGATCATTGACGTCCTCTTTATAATCGAGCAGCCCCTTGTTGATCCGGAAAAGATACTGGGTTTTGGTGGTGTGGGAAATCGTCCGCTTCGAGTATCGGATCCGCCCCTGATCGTCCTCACCAAACTCACAGCCGTAGACCGCGCGGAAATCATCCTTGAGTCGACTCCCTTCCAGCAAGGCCTTGAGCCCCGATGATACAATGTAATATTCAATGGTAATGTCTTGGGCGTGGTGATCATCACCCAGACACTTCCGCCGTAGCTCGTCAAAAATCTCAGGCACCCCAGGGAAAAATTGGAGGTTGGCACCGAGCTCGGTGAGTCGGGCATTGGAGACCTGATCCATTTCTAAATAATCGAGCAGGCACTGCATGTAGGCGAGCTCGCCGTCCCAGTCATGATCGACAACGAGAGCATTGCATTTTTTCCAGAATGCCTCTGGGTTGATACCGAATTCGGGGAAAAGCACATCGTCTTGCATATAGCTCGGGCTCAGTGTCTGATCGTAATCAAATACGAGTGCGATGGTGTTTTGTGCAATGGCCATGGTATCAACTTCCTCGCTCCGAGGTGCGTCCTAGCAAACCAAGAGTAGCGCGTATCCGCAAGCGTGAAAAAACCGCACCCCCCACGGATCAAGCAGGTGAGGGTCGTGCGGCTAAATGTTATGGTGTCGTATTACGCCGTCAGGTCTTTGCAGTCGGCGTCACAATTCTTGCCAATCGAGGCGATTCCATTTTTCAGGCCAGACGCAGATTTATACATCTGGCTCTGGCCGATGATCTGACCATTCCCCGCCTTCAACACAAAATACTGCTTGCCATTGGTGGACTCCTTGATTTCGAAATTAGAGGCATCCGTGCCATTCTTTTTGACCGAGGCCACGCCATTCTCACAGCCCGATTTATCTTTGTAGGCTTGGCCGGTAAAAATAATTTCACCATTGCCCGCTTTCAGGCGGAAATGGAACTTCTGTGTCTTTTCACTTTGATAGATTTCAAACATAATGGTGGTAGGTGTGTTTTAGTAGAAAACAGGGGGACTATATCCCCAGCACGCGACAGCACAAGCTTACAATGCTATTCCGTTGGTTATACCCGAGCTGCCCAAGATCGCACTACTCGTTGCCTCCAAGCACGGCATTCCACTTGGCGAGGTTTTCCTTCTGAGCCGTAAATAGAGCATCAGTCGCATCTAGCACCTTGATCCCCTTGATGACATCACCAGCACGTATCGCATTCACCACATCCATCCCTTGGGTCACTTTGCCAAACACACTGTGCTTTCCATTTAGCCACGTCGTGTCTTTGTGAGTGATGAAAAATTGCGAACCATTCGTGCCAGGTCCCGCATTCGCCATCGAGAATACACCGGGTCCATCATGCTTCAGCTCAGGGTGAAACTCATCCGCAAAACGATAGCCAGGGCCGCCCCGGCCACTCCCTTGAGGGTCACCCCCTTGAATCATAAAATTCGGAATCACACGGTGGAATTTTAAATGATTATAATACCCACGCTTCGCGAGATTGAGGTAGTTCGCCACCGTCATTGGCACCATCGAGGCGTAGAGGGTCGCCTCAATATCCCCTTTATTAGTGCTGATGATGATACGCACATCCTTGATCGCCGCCACATCGGCAACCGCAGGCGCCACCGTGGATGCATCACCCGTCGCGACACCTTGATTCGGCGCCTCGTTCTTCTCCTCGGCGCAGGATAGCATCAATCCTGTCAGAGCCGCCATCAGTGTGCACGCACACGCTTTCATTCTTAATTTCATGTCGGCATTCATTACGCGCCAATCACCCCGACTGCAAGCGAGATTCTCGGACATTTTATCACCCACGTTATTCTTGCAACAACGATTTCCGGTAATGCACCGGCGCAAGACCGCAACACGCCTTGAACTGCCGACTGAAAAAATAGATGTCCTTATACCCAAGCGCCTCCGCAATCTCACCCACCCTGAGGCTACTGCTCTCTAATAACCTACGCGCGTGAATCATCTTACAGTTTAATAAAAACTGCTTCGGCGGCTGCCCGACCTGCTTGGAAAAGGCCCGATCAAAATGCGACCGCGACACCCCCAAACTGCGGGCAAACGCATCCATCGACCGCACCGAGGCGGGAGCTTCACGAAACACGCGGATTGCTTCGGCCACGCGCGGGTCGAGGGATGCACCCGCACCCATATCCACCTGCCCACACGACTGCACAATCAATCGATGAATCAACCCCGCTAGCTTGACGTCATTTTCACGCCGAATCGCCATGCGCATCACCACATCAACCTGCCGCTGAAGCAAGGGCAACGAGGCCACCACACCACCCAGCACAGGAAAACCATCCACCGCATCCAATACCTGCCCCGCAAGCAACGGATGAAAGTGCGCTGAAAACCGCGTGATCCGTGGACCCGAATAGTGCGCCGCCAAGATTTCTTGCTGGGGAGAAAAGACAAAAAAACTTCCAGGCTCGACCGGATAGGTCTCACCATCGCAACTCAGATACCCTTCTCCCGACAAGGCCACCCAGAAATTAAAATGCGCCTCACCATGCGTCTCCCAACGCCAATGCTCAACCTCCGTACACAAATACGGGAACCATGGACGGTCGACCAATTGGACGCCGTCAAAGCCGTGAGGGGTGATGGATTGTGAATCTTCGATAGAATGATGAAATAGTGCAAATGGATGATTAAGCAATCCATTTTCAATCTTTCCTCACTTTGCTACGTTCCCCCGCGTGAAACCTTCCGATTACCTCCGTTCCGTCTTTAGTCTCGAAAACAAAGTTGCCGTCGTCATCGGCGGCACCGGTGAGCTCTGTGGCGCCATGGCCGAAGGGCTTGCAGCCGCTGGCGCAGAAACCGTCCTCGTTGGACGAAGCGAAGAAAAAGCCAAGGCACGCCTAGCCAAAATCGAAGCCGCCGGCGGCAAGGCCTACTTTGAAAAAGTTGATGTGAACTCGAAGGCGTCCATCGAGGCGCTCTTGGGCAACGTTCTCGCCCAGTCGGGTAAGGCCGATATCCTGATCAATGGTGCGGGCGTCAATTCAGCCACACCCATCCTCGATATCGAGGAGGACGAGTTCGACATGATTTTAAACACCAACCTGAAAGCCGTCCTCTTTGCATCGCAAATTTTCGGTAAATACCTCGTCGATCGCGGCGAAGGCGGCAGCATCATCAACATCGGATCCATGAGCGGCATCATCCCACTCTCCCGCGTCTTTACCTACTCGGCCACCAAGGCCGCCGTCCACAACCTCTCCAAAAACCTCGCCCGCGAGTGGGCCGAGCAAAATGTCCGTGTCAACACGATCGTGCCCGGCTTCTTCCCAGCCGAGCAAAACAAGAAAGTGCTCAACTCAGAACGCATCGCCAGCATCATGGGCCACACACCGGCCAACCGCTTTGGCGAAGCCAGCGAGCTCATCGGCGCCACCCTCCTACTCGCCAGCGATGCCAGCAGCTTCATGAATGGCGCCGAACTCGTCGTCGACGGCGGATACGCGTCCATGACCATTTAACCCACTCAGCTGAGTCCTCACCAACACATCACCCACCGAATCCATCATGAAAATCTTACTCACCACCACATCCTACCAAGATTGCCCAGGCGACCACCACGAACTTCTCAAAAGCACCGGTGCCGAGATCGTCCGCGAACGTGGACCGCTCTCCGAAGCCCGCATGCTCGAGCTCGCCGGCGACTTTGACGCCTTCCTCTGTGGCGATGATGAAATCACCCAAGCGGTCATCGATAAGTCATTACCGAAACTCAAAATCATCTCGAAATACGGTATCGGCGTGGACAAAATTGATGTCGATTACGCAACCCAATCCAACATCCCCGTCAGCTTCTGCCCCGGCGTCAATCACACCACCGTCTCCGAGCACGTGATGATGCTCATGCTCGCACTCCAGAAAAACCTGATGGAACAAGCGAATGCCACCGCAGCCGGCGGCTGGAAACGAATGACCGGTCACGAAATCATGGGTAAAACCATCGGTATCATCGGCCTCGGCCGCATCGGCCGCGAGGTCGCCATCCGAGCCAACGCCTTTGGCATGAAATGCATCGGCTACGATATCTACTGGCCCGATGAGTTTGCCAAGGAGCACAACATCGACCGCGCCCACGGCGTCACCCAGGTCCTGCAAGCCAGCGACATTGTCTCACTGCACACCAACCTCACCGAGGAAACACGCGATATGATCTGCGAGGCGTCCATCAAAAATATGAAGGACGGCGCCATCCTTGTAAACTGCGGACGCGGAGAACTCACCCACACCACCGACATCGCGGCCGCACTCGAAAGCGGTAAACTCGGCGGCTACGGGACCGACGTGCTCGACCAAGAACCACCGCCCGCCGACCACCCACTGCTCGGTGCCAAAAATTGTATCGTCACCCCGCACGTCGGATCACGCACCTACGAGAGCGTGCAACGCCAAGCCGGCATGGCCACCCAAAACCTCATCAACCTGCTCAAGGGCGAAAAAGCACTCGCTCAGGTCAATGACGTCGCACCACCCGCCGCCCTCATTTAACGCCCTACCCACCACCCACCACCCACTTCCATGTCTGAACAATTCTACATCGTCCCCTTCGAGCAACACAACGCACTCGTCGCACAGGCCTACCAACACCGTGGCTACACCGCCAGCGAAGCAGCCCAAGCTGCCCGCTTCTCGGATCTCGCCGCCCAACACGGCATCCGCACCCACAATGCCATCAAGGCATTACACCTCGACCACCTCTTCGGTAGCGCCACCGACGGCTGCGTCCCCGGCGCCGAAATCGAAAAAATCGACTCCCGCTTCGCCGCCAGCGAAACCTGGAACGCCAACAAAAAACTTGGCCAAGCGACAGCCTACGACGCCATTGATCAAGCCATCGAACTTGCCGACAAGTATGGCATCGGCCAAGTCTCCGTCGATAATGCCTTCCACTACCTCTGGGGCGGTGGATACGTGATGGAAGCAGCCAAACGTGGCTACATCGCTTACACCAACTGCACCGCAGCCCTCGCGGAGGTGGTGCCCTTCATGGGCAAATTTCCGACACTTGGCACCAACCCCCACAGCTGGGGGTTCCCCACCACGGATGCGATTGGTTTCCCCATTGTCATCGACTGGGCGACCTCCGTCATCGCGATGGGCCGCGTCCAGCAGTTCCAGCGTGAAGGCATCGCCTTACCGCCCAACGCCGCTGTCGATCAAGATGGCAACCCTACCACCGACGCCAACGCCGTCAACGCACTCATGCCCTTCGGTGCCCACAAGGGATACGGCCTCAGCCTGATCAACGAAATCGTCGGCGGCTTCATCGGTGGCAGCCTGCCCACCCTCCGCAGCCGCGAAATCCCAGAAGGAGAAAAACGCACCCCCGCCTTTTACTTCCAAGTCATCCACCCAGACGCCATCAGCGGCGGGGCCTTTGCCCAAGGCCGTAACCAAACCGAAAACGTCAAAGCCGTCATCGACGACATCCTCGGCCACGGTAACGAAAATTGTTTACTCCCCGGACAACTCGAAGCCCAGTGGGCCGAACGTGTCGCACAGTCCGGTGGCCTCCTCTTCTCCGCGGCAGAAATCGAAGCCTTCAATGAAATTGCTGAGGAATGCGGCGCCCCCACTTGGGACATCAAGCAATTCCAAACCGAATAATCTCACCCTATCAACCATCTATTCATCCATCAACGAACCAACCATCATGGCCATCCAAATTAAACCATCCGACACCTGTAAATACGCCTGCGTTTCGCTCGGCGAAGTGATGCTCCGTCTCGACCCCGGCGAGGGACGCATCCACACCACCCGACAGTTCAACGCCTGGGAAGGTGGCGGCGAATACAACGTCACCCGCGGCCTACGCCGATGCTTCGGACTTAAAACCGCCGTCGTCACCGCCTTTGCCGACAACCCCGTCGGACGCATCGTGGAGGACTTCATCATGCAGGGCGGCGTCGATACCGATCACATCCAATGGGTCGACTACGACGGAATCGGACGCACCGTCCGCAACGGCCTGAACTTCACCGAGCGTGGCTTTGGTATCCGTGGCGCCGTCGGCTGCCCCGACCGTGGCAACACCGCCGCCAGCCAAATCCAGCCTGGCGATATCGATTGGGAGGAAATCTTTGGCAATCAAGGTGCCCAGTGGTTCCACACTGGAGGGATCTACGCCGCGCTCAGCGCCACCACCCCGGACGTCGTGCTCGAAGCCGTCAAATGCGCTAAAAAACACGGCACCATCGTCAGCTACGACCTCAACTACCGCCCGTCACTCTGGAAAGACTTCGGCGGACTGGAAAAATGCCAGGAGGTCAACCGCGAAATCGCCAAGTATGTCGATGTCATGATCGGAAACGAGGAAGACTTCACCGCCTGCCTCGGGTTTGAGGTCGAGGGCGTGGACGAAAACATCTCCCACATCCCCGTCGAGTCATTCAAAAAAATGATCGAGACCGCCACCTCGCAGTTCCCTAATTTCCAAGCCACCGCCACCACCCTGCGTGCGGTAAAGACGGCAACGGTAAACGACTGGAGCGCCATCGCATGGCACGACGGCAAGTTCTACGAATCCATCAAATTCCCCGCCTTGGAAATCCTCGACCGCGTCGGAGGTGGTGACAGTTTTGCCTCCGGTCTCATCTACGGGTTCCTCTCCGAGAACGACCCTCAACAGGCGGTCAACTACGGCTGCGTGCACGGCGCGCTCGCCATGACCACCCCTGGTGACACCACCATGGCGTCACTCAAGGAAGTGAAAAAAATCATGGCCGGTGGCGGCGCCCGCGTCGACCGCTAAGCTAGCCACTCCCCATCATCACCCGATCTCGGTGGAATTTCCTCCACCAGGTCGGGTTCTTTTTTGCCCTCATCTTCCTTGTCGGCTAGGGTCGTAATCCCACTACGGATCAATCAATACGTTGAGGCGACTGAAGAACCTATCGCCCGTCACGAGGGTGCGCTTCACCTTCACCTCCACCTTGTCCACACCCGTTTCGTAGCCGTCATCGGTCGGGGTGATGATGATATTCGTGCCATCGTGCACGGCATTGGTCCAAGTTCCCAAGTCGCTGCCGTATTGCGGGGTGATGGTGGTATTGGAGTCAGCATTAGCGGCATCGCTGCGGCGGAAGTTAAAGATGTAAAACTCAGCATCCGTGTTGCTATCCAATGTTGGCAATAAGGCGGCAGCGTCGGCTGAGATGCCGCTTGCCCCCAATACCCACGCCAACCCATTATCGATACCGTCGTTGTTACCATCGACCTCCGAATGAACCCCACCTGCCCAAATGCTATAGGGAGTGGGATCGTTCACCGTAATCACCACATCATCATAGACTTGGACATGACCATCGTCTATGGTAAGGCGAAGGATATAGGTTCCCGAACCAGAGAAGCTCACATCAGAATTGAGGTCGTTGACATCTGCGAAGGTAACGGTCCCCGTGCCCGTGCCTGTGCCCGTGTCTGACCAGGTTACGCTCGGAGTGTCGTCTGAATCCGTTACCACACCGGCAAGGGTTACCGTCGCCGAAGCAACAGACTTCATCGGAGGGGCTGACTTATATGAATGGCCTGAAGGGAGTTTAGCTGTCATTCCCCATTGATGGGCAAGATAGCCTTCAATCTTCTGCTGGGTGGCAAGGTCTTCTGTTCCATCTGTGAAAATAAGTTCAGATAAACCACCCCAATAATTATTCCAACCACTTGTTCCACTTCCGAGAACTCTCCACGTCTTATCGTGTGCGGTGTTACTGTTCACCTTCCATAAGGTCAAAGGCAGTGCTGCTGATGTGCCACCATCGACATCGGTCGTGCTTCCATTCACATATGTTTCTCCACCACTGTTATTAAAATTATCAAAGTTTTTACTATCGCCAATATAATCCCACAAAGTTGCTTCGTTCCCCCTACCCGTAAGTCTGACGGAACCATCTGTAGATGAAAAAAGCGGAGGGTGGTCTTTGACGGCTGTTTGAGCCCCATCTGCATAATAACAGACAAAATAAGCGGTCTTGACTGAAGGGGCTTGGGTGGAAGCGATTAAATGCTGAACGACAGCATCACCCGAGAAAACTGAGGGTAAATTATTTGCAAGAGGATCATTAGAAATAAGTGTAGGTTTTCTAGCTGCCGTGCTTTGTAATAAATGATTTCCATTTCCGCTTTTATCATCCCATCGACCAACTGATGTCGTTGCCGGAGTTAATCCACCTGTATCTCCCCAAAGAGAATTACTATCTTGGGCATCAAACCAAGCCGATGTCGTAGCATCCGCAGGTGTCCACGCAACATCATTGCCCGTCATGTATACCGTCTCGTCATTATCTGCGTTCACAACAGGATTAGCATTCCATTGCGCATACACCGTGTGGTTGGAAGCATCTGTGACACTTGTTGACGTTTGCACCTGGCTACCACCGGATGCTTGGGTAAACCAACCGATGAAAGCGTATCCCGTACGGCTGACCGTTGCCAGAGTTCCGTAGGCAGAATCAAATGTGACGGCTTTACTGGTTGGGCTGGGCGCACCACCACCATTGGCGTCGAAAGTAACCGTATAGTCATTCGGCGTCCACTGAGCATACAGCGTGTGATTTGAATCCGTGGCGACTGTGGTAGATGCTAGAACTTCTGTTCCACCAGATGCCTGAGTGAACCATCCGTTCAAGGTATACCCTGTTCGTGATACTGTTGCCAGTGTGCCATAGGTGGAATCATAAGTCGCCGACTTGCTTGTGGGGCTCGGAGTCCCTCCTCCATTAGCATCGAATGTGACGGAGTAGCTTGTCGCAGACCACTGTGCATATAGTGCAAGAACGGCATTGGTTGAATAGGTTCCGCTTGCAGCGTATGAAGTTCCACCGCCTCCGGAAGCAGTGTTCCAGCCCGTAAATGTATAGCCTTCCTTAAGCAGAGACCCCATCGTTGCGAGAGTCAGGTTGGTGTCATGGATCTTTGCCTGATTGCTCGGCGCCGCTCCTCCGGTATTCCCGTTGCCATTGTAGCTTACTGCATAGGTCTGAAGCGCTGTCCACTTGGCATAAAGGGTGACATTCGAGGTGCCCATCGAAAAGGTCGATGTAGGATTACGATCGGTTCCGTTTCCATTGGCCTGGGTATTCCATCCCACAAATGTGTTTCCTGATTTTACTAGGGTGCCGGTATTTCCGAGAACGGTTACCGTATCATCTGTGTCGTAGTTATTTGCATCAACTGGCACGGATCCCCCGTCGCTCTGGTTGTCATCGTAGCTTACGGTGTAGGTGGATTGATCGACGGTGATGCTCACGGTTGCAAAAGAACTGATCTTGCCGTCATCTACTTTAAAAACAAAGCTGTCCGATCCGAGGTAGCCGTTGCTTGGGGTGTAGGTGAGGTTGGGCGCAGTCCCCGAAAGGGATCCGTTCGACGGATTGGTCACAACAGAATAGGTCAACGTATCGCCGCTGTTTGCGTCACTTCCAGTGAGGGTGATTGCCGTCGGGGCATTCATGGCAACATCAGGAGACTGTGCATTTGCCACTGGCTTGGTGTTGCCATCGGCCAGATCAAAGCTGACAGTAGCGTAGCTCTTGCCTGTATCTCCATACCTCTCAAATTTTATGGCAACGTTACCTGCGTTGTAGGTTCCTCCCTCGTTGATATAACCAGCGAGGGAAGAAGTATTATTTACAAAATCTGTATTGGTGTAAACGACGATCTTATCTATTTTCGCCGAATCATTGCTCCATATCTTGCCATAGGGCAAAACGTTTCTTCGATAGGAGATGTAGTAATCTTTTCCCGCGAACGTGACACAACGCACCCCCGTCTGAGTATCTGGACTGATCGCAAGAGGATACATATCCAGGGTGTCATCTGCTGAAAGATTGATCTTTGAACCAGGATAAGCGTCGTAAACACCGAGTTGCGCTTTCTTGACGGGGTTGAGGGTAGCAATGGCATTTTTGCTTGAGCTGGAATGGGATAAACCCATGACACAGGTTTCATCTCGATATTCTTGTCCCCCTTCATTGGAATGTTGAAAACCAAAGTTATGACCACACTCGTGAGCATGCCCATCAAAGAACTTCCCAGTCCAATTGTAGCTGTAAACCGAATGGCCCCATTCCCCTCCGATCTCATCGATCCAAGCCCAGGCCGTCCAGTTGGTTGACCCACCTTCCGTGACGCCGTCTGGCATGAAAAAGAAGACTCTTTGGTACTCATTCGGGGAATCTGTATAGACATCATAGCCAAGGGCTTCAGCTTTGTATAGCATGTCATAATACATGTCTTCCGACGTGGTGCCTGATGCCGTTTTGTTGGTCATGTTCAAAATCACTGAGTCTCCTTGCTTCAGTCGATAATGACCATAGGTCGAGTCGAACATAGCATCGCTGACATTGCCGCCCGATCCGAACAGAAAAGTCTCGCTCGCTGCCTTTTTGGCCGCATTAACGGTGTAGTCACTGGTATTGGCGAACAGGAGCAGGCATTTGAGCTCGGTGACTGCCACGGCTCCGGCTTTTTGGGGTGGGGCCGTCGCGCCTTGCGATGAGGAAGGTGTTGCCCCTTCGGTGGCAGACTCAGACTCTGAAGTTGTCGGTTGAGCCTGGGCCAGTTTGATGGATGTCGCCTTTACGACCCTCCTCGCCCTTTGGTTCTCAGCTGTTGCGGCATAGGTTTTCAAGCTGCCAGTGACAGTCACTTGCCTCCCTGTTTTGATTTCCGCCATATCCAGACCAGTCACGTCCAACTCAGTGCCTCCACGGATATTTCGATCCATCAGCATGTGGGTGTTTCTCTCGCCTGTAAAATTAGGCTGAAAACAGTCGTTTGGTTTGACCACGTAGTAGCCAGTGATTTCAGTAGCATTTTGACTGGGGTTGGGGCGGTTATTGCCCTGATTTCCAGAGCTCTCCGCGTTTTGGGAGTGCGCATTACCAGCCCACAGGAAAGTGAATGCAACGATCCCCGTGAAGACGAGTAGCGGCTTAATGAAATGGCTTTTGATGTTAGTCATTTGTTTTTTATGTGAAATGGTTGAGCTCCCCATGTTGAGGCGATGATTCACCTTCGTCACTCCCCGACGAAAGCGGCAATGTTGAGAAGATGAACCACTTATAGAACACGCATCGGATTCGACCACCATTTACAGACTCGACAACTATCCCTTAATCAAGGAGGTTGGGCGTATGTCCTTGAAGTTATTGTCCCATGCCGAACAGGTTGCTGAGTATTTACGTTCCGAGCTGCTGCATGGCCGCTGGATCGGCTCCATGCCGGGTGCCTTGGCCTTAAAAGCGGAGCTGGGAGTGGGCCATAACACGATTGATCTGGCACTCAGGCAGCTTGAGGCGGAGGGGATTCTTGTGCACCAAGGAACAGGGAAGTGCCGCCGCATTATCTTACCGGAACGTCACGTCTCACCAAGAATGCGGATAGCGATCCTGCTTTACGAGCCAGATAACAGCAAGGTCGGTTACCACCTCGAACTCCTACAGCAACTCCGCGAGCGAGGTCACACCGCCTTCTTTACCACAAAAAGTCTGACTACATTGGGAATGGATGTGAAGCGGGTGGCCCAGTTCGTGAAGCAAACCGAAGCCGATGCCTGGGTAGTGGTGGCTGGCTCACGTGCTGTGCTTGGGTGGTTTGCGGAGCAGCCATTCCCTGTATTCGGTTTTTTCGGGCGTACTATGAATCTGCCAATTGCAAGCACCAGCCCAAAAAAAATACCCGCCCTCGTTAGCGTGGTGCGGCGCTTAGTATCCCTCGACCATCGTAGAATCGTGTTGATTGCTCGGGAGGAACGCCGCAAACCCGTTCCCGGATTTATCGAACAGGCATTCCTCAATGAACTCGATGCGCATGGCATCCCGACGGGCTCCTACAACCTGCCTGACTGGGAGGAGACTCGGGAGGGACTGCACCGTATGCTCGATACGCTCTTCCTTCACACTCCGCCCACTGCTCTACTGATTCAGGGAACACCGTTCACCGTTGCGGCGCTGCAATACTTCGCAAGCCGTGGTCTTGAGGCACCACAAGACATTTCGTTGGTTGCTATGGATCCCGATCCTGCATTTGCCTGGTGTGATCCTCCTATCTCCCATATCAGCTATGACAGCCGACCCTGGTTGCGCCGGATTATCCGCTGGGCTGAAAACGTGGCTAACGGCAAGGACGACCTCCGCAAGAGTTCCTCACCGGCCAAATTCGTCGAGGGCGGGACAATCGGACCAGTGAAAAAGTGACCCCATGCTGGCATAGGGGTCGGGTGGGACCCTCGCCTGTGCGGCATGCTGGGTTACGAGACCACCTCAACGGCCACCTTGTGGGCTTGTCCGTTGACCGTGAGAATCATTTTTTGTTCCTTACCGGTTTGTTTACCTGGGTCAGCTTGTGGAGCGGGCTCTGGCGCGGGATCGGGCTCTGGCGCGTTTTTCTTTTTGTAATACTCTGCAAGTTGCATCGGGAACATCGCGTGAATAACGCAGTGTTCATCGTCGCTTGGAAGGCCGAGGTCTTCGAGTTCTGCGCGTAGGGCATCCATGCCGGGCTCCTTGAGATCGGCAGGTCGGCAGGTGATGGGATCTTTTTTTGCCTGCTTGGCGGCGAGCGCTTGCACATCCTTATCGACGGGGGCCGGAGTCTGGCCGTAGTATCCGAGAGCAATATCCATCGCCTGAGGGGAGAAGTTTTTCCATCGGCCGAATTTAACGTTCAACATCGCCTGCACGCCTACGATCTGAGAAGTAGGGGTGACAAGGGGAATCCATCCGAGAGCTTTGCGCACGACTGGGATTTCAGCAAAGACGTCCTCAAATTTATCTTCCATACCCTGCTCCTTGAGTTGGTTGCGGAAGTTACTGAGCATCCCTCCGGGGACCTGGTAGCGAAGCGTGTCACTATCGACGACTTCGTTTTTGTGGCTGGTAAAATCAGAAAGCTGCTCGTAGACGGGGGTGAGAATTTGGCGGAGGCGTTCGAGTTTTTCGGTTTCGACCCCCCGGGGTTTTCGTGGGTGGCCATCCAGCATGGCGAGCATTCTCAGGGCGTCAGGCTGCCCAGTGCCGTTGGCAAAGGGGGCGATGGAGACGTCGATGGCGTCAACACCCGCGTTGATAGCGGCAAGGTAGCTGGCGGCTCCGAGGCCTGCGGTCTCGTGTGTATGGAACCATACCGGAATTTTGATTTTCTTTTTTAATCCCTTGATGATCTTTTTGGCCGCAACTGGGGGGATGAGACCCGCCATATCCTTGAGGACAATGGCATCAGCTCCCATTTTTTCCAACTCCACCCCCATTTTGACAAAACTCTTTGCGTTGTGAACGGGGCTGGTCGTGTAGCAGATCACGCCATGGGCTTGTTTGCCCGCAGCCTTGGCCGCATTGATGGCACACTGCATGTTGCGGGGGTCATTCAAGGCATCAAAAATACGGAAAATGTCCATGCCATGCTTGGCGGAGCAGTGGATGAAGGCCTCAACGATGTCGTTGGGAAAGTGGGCATACTGGACGATGTTTTGGCCCCGAAGCAACATCATGTGAGGTGTGTCAGGACATGCTTTTTTCAGCGCATCCAATCGATCAAAGGGGAACTCATTCAAGAAACGCAAGCCGGCATCGATGGTCGCCCCCCCCCAAGTTTCCAGCGCTCCATATCCCATGCTATCCAGGATGGGGGCCGCCTCGAGCATTTGCTCGGTTTTCATACGCGTTGCGGCGAGCGATTGGTGACCATCACGCAGGACGGTATTGTTGAATATGACGGGTTTGGTGGTGATCATGGCCTTGTTGTGGGTTGGGGTGTTTTGATGGGCTCTGTTGTCGTTAGTGGGGAATCAGAATTGATTCATAATGGAGAGAGTGGACGTTTGGCAAGGCTTGTTGGGGATTTATGTCACAAACAAGTAAAAAAGCTCTTTTAATAGCGTGATCTTGGATGACTTGGAATACTGGGGAGCACCGATCAGACACCCACTCGCGCGCGCCAATTCCTGCGATGATCCTTTAAATGCTCACAAATCTCTTGCGCGCCTCCGCTTTTCCGACAACATCCCGCGCTTTAAGCCATCACCATCTCATCATGGGCGAAAACGATCTCAAAAACCTCATCAGCCAGACCGGTGTCTCCGCTGCCCGAATGCGCCTTGCGCACTGGGTCGAGTCACCCGCCGTCCAGTATTTTGTCATTGCCGTCATTCTCTTGAATGCGGTGATTCTCGGGTTGGAAACCAGCACGGAAATCATGGCGCGCTGGGCTACGCCGCTGATCATCGCCGACAAGCTGTGCCTTTGTGTCTTCGTGGTGGAGCTCTCGATCAAGCTTTTCTGCTACCGCCTCTACTTCTGGCGCACGGGGTGGAATATCTTTGATTTTGTGGTCGTCGCGATTGCACTCACGCCGGGTGCAGGCGTGTGGGCGGTGCTGCGTTCGCTCCGTGTCCTGCGTGTCCTGCGCCTACTCACCGTGGTGCCATCACTGCGCAAAGTGGTCGCCGCCTTTATCCACGCCATCCCAGGTTTATCGGGTGTCATGGCGGTGATGGCCATTTTTTTCTACACCGCGGGTGTGCTTGCCACACGGCTTTTCGGGTCGGCGTTCGGCGACTGGTTTGGCACGCTGGGTCGCAGTCTCTATTCCCTCTTTCAGATTATGACGCTGGAGAGCTGGTCGATGGGGATTGTGCGTCCAGTGATGGAGGTTTACCCGTGGGCATGGGCGTTTTTTGTCCCGTTCATCATCGTGGCAACCTTCACCATCTTAAATCTCTTTATTGGTATCATTGTCTCGACGATGCAGGAACTCGCACTCACACCGGAAGTGGATCACACCGACCCAGAAGTGCGGGCGCTGCTGGAGCGGATTGATAACGATTTACGCACGCTCAAGAACCAGCTTGAAAACACCCCAAGGTAATTCGCCTCCCTTGATCCTTGGGGCGAATCCCCCCGAATTAATGCGACATTCATTCCTGATTGGGTTGACAGAATGCGCGATCGTGTAAGATTGGCGCGACTGGCCCCAAACGGGTCGATCGTCCGACCATCCATCTCACCTGAGCTATGAAACGTTTCCGCAAAATCCTCGTCCCACTTACCTTCACCGAAGCTGACGCCTCGGTGCTCGCCATGACCAGCCACCTCGCCAAGTGGTCGCAGCCCGATGAAATTGTTTTTTGCCATTTTAACCCGAAGGTGAAAATCCCAGCCGCCTTGCAAAAAAGCCACCCTTGGCTGCTCGAGCCGATGGATGAAGCCGCCCGCGAGCGCATGAAGGAATTCGTCCATCAACACAGCGAGTTGCCCGAAAATACAACCATCGGCTTCCATGTCGAGGAGGCAAACCCAGTGCTCCGGACCCTCTCGCTGGTGCTTGAAATGGACTGCGACCTCGTCATCACTGGCGCCGACACACCTGAAATCGCGATCCGACTCGCCCGCAAAGCTCCGTGTTCGGTCTGTATCGTTCCAGCAGGGGCGCCCACCAGCGTGCGCAAACCGATGGTGGCCGTGGATTTCTCCGATTACTCGCGCTACGCCTGTGAGATCGGCCTCGCCCTCTCCGATGCCTCTCAGGGGGAAAAACCTGTGTTACTCCACCTGAGTAAGATTCACCGTGGCTACCACTGGGGGGCGATCTCACGTGAGGAATTCATCGCCAACAATGAATCTCACGCAGCGATGAAAATGGATGAATTTAGCCAGAGTCTCGACGCCCCGAAGGACTCGTTCACCACCGCCGTGCATCACCACGAGTTTGTCCCCTATGGCATTCTGGATTATGTGAATGAAAATGACATCGACTGCATTGTCGCGGGATGCCGGGGCAAGGACGCGCTCTCTGCGATCTTATTAGGAAGCGACATCGAGCAAATCATGCATCACTCCTCGGTCCCCGTGCTCGCCGTCAAGACCAAGGGCACCGGTCGCAGCTTCCTTGAGGGGTTGCTGGGTAAGGGGTAATACATCCCCTCCCCTGTCACCATGACATTGTATCTCCCCATACTTCTGACATTTTTACTGGCGGCGCTCTCACCTTGGTGGGTCGCGCGTCACCGTGGCAGCTTTATGCTTACGGGCGCGCTGGTGCAGGTCGGCATGGCTGTGTATTTTGTTCAATTGCTGGTGGCCACCGTTGCCGGAGCGCCCACGCCGACAAGTCGAGCCGATAACCTTTTTCCGACGGATCTTATTGAGTGGAGTTTCATGGCGGGCCCGTGGAATCTCCTTTTTGCCATCATGATCACAGCCATTGGGCTGTTGGTGTTTCTTTATGCACATGGCTACTTTGGCAATGCGCAAAAAGGTCACCGATTTTACGCCTCGCTGCTGGCCTTTGAGGCGGCCATGCTTGGGGTTGTGCTGGCGGATCATGCCGTCCTTTTGTTCCTTTTCTGGGAGCTCACCAGCATCAGCTCATTTTTCCTGATCGCTTATAACCACAAGGAAAACGAAGCCCGCTGGAATGCACTTCAAGCGCTTCTGGTCACGGGCATCGGCGGCGTCTGCATGCTGGCGGGGTTCCTAATCCTTGGCGATAGCTGGGGCGGGTATTCGATCGGTGCCTGGCGCGACATGGCGCTCGGAGGCATGTCGCCACCCCTCGCCGCCCTGATCCTGATCCTTCTGGGGGCGGTCTCCAAGTCCGCCCTGTTTCCATTTTTCTTTTGGCTACCGAATGCGATGAGCGCGCCGACTCCGGTGAGCAGCTACCTACACTCCGCGACGATGGTGAAAGCGGGGATTTTCCTGATCGGCGCCTTGCACCCCCTCTTGGAAACATCACGTGGCATCATGATCTGCCTCGTCGTCATGGGCGGCCTGACCTCCGTCACAGGACTGATCCTCGGCTGGGTGCAAACGGATCTGAAAAAAATCCTCGCCTACACAACGCTGAGCATTCTCGGCATGCTCGCCTTACTGATGGGTCTCGGTTCCCCCGAAGCCCTCAAGGTGGCGGTGCTGGTCATGATCGGGCACGCTTGTTACAAGGCGGGGCTGTTTATGGCGGCAGGCGCGGTGGATAAAGCGACCGGCTGCCGCGACCTGCGCAGGCTTGGCGGTTTAAAGACTGCGCTGCCAGTGCTGGGGATCGCAAGCCTCGGGTTGGCGCTCTCCAAGTCAGGGTTCCCGCCGCTACTTGGATTTGTTGGCAAGGAATATGCCTACAAACTCGGCTTTGCGAGTGCGGGTGAATCCTACGTCTTGCTGGTCTTTCTCTTCATCATCAACACAGGGCTTATGGCACTTGCCTTACGGGTAGCTTGGACGCCATTTCGTGGCGAGGCCCCCGCTGATGGCCCTGACCCATCGGCGATCAAACCGCTCAGCCCTCTGATGCTTGCGGGGCCCGTCGTGCTTACCATCGCGGGCGTGCTTTTAGGGTTATTTGCCCCCATGCTCATCTCGCCGATGCTCGGGGCGGTGGTCAGTCAAATCCACGGTCACGATGTTTCCTTCTCCCTGAAGTTATGGCATGGCTTCCAACCTGCCCTCTTCCTCAGTCTCGTTACGCTTGCCTCTGGCTGGTGGATATTCCGCAGCACACGCGCCACGGAGTCGAACCATCGAGTCATCCAATTTCTCGGCTATTTCGAGGGGACATACAGCGCCTGTCACCGCGGGCTGATGCGTGGGGCCTCGTGGCTCAGTGGAGTTTTACAAAATGGCGACCTTCGTTTCTACCTGCGTTGTTTCTTCATCGGCGTGTTGACTCTCGTCGTTTACAAGTGGTGGAGCTCTGGTTTTGCCTGGGTCTCACTCCCAGAAAATGACGGACCTGTCGCGTGGGTCGAGTGGTTGATGCTGCCTGTTTTTGCCGTGTTCCTCTATCTTATCATCACCTCCCGATCGCGGATTTTTGCGTTACTGGCGCTCGCGGTGATCGGACTGGCCATTGCGTTTCTTTTTGCCCGACTGGGCGCACCGGATTTGGCACTCACTCTTTTATTGGTGGAGACGTTTACCGTTGTGCTCTTTATCCACATGGTCCGAGGTCTCCCCAAGATCCGGACGATCGTCCGTCTGCGCTCGCGGCTGGTCGACATCGCGATTGCTTCAGGCATGGGTGTGACGATGACGCTGCTCGCCCTCAAAACCCAATCGGTGCAGACCCATGATACGATTTCCAACACACTGACGGATTGGAGTTACGCCCTCGCCAAGGGTAAAAATGTCGTCAACGTGATCCTCGTTGATTTTCGAGCCCTTGATACACTTGGAGAAATCACGGTCATCGCGCTGGCTGCGGTGGGTGTGCACATGCTCTGGGCCAAAGGCAAACCAAGCACCCAGTCCGACTCCGACGCCCCGCGCCCATGAATTCAATCTTGCTCCATATCGCCGCACGTTTCCTGTCGTGGCCCTTATTGATCGTCTCGATCTGGATCCTTTACCGCGGGCACAACTTGCCTGGGGGTGGATTTATCGGCGGACTCCTCGCGGCCGCAGGTTTTCTGCTTTATGACCTCTCCGGCCACGGCCGACCCGATCGCGGATTTTTCTCGCTCTCACCCTTTTTCTTTCTGCCACTCGGGTTAGGGCTTGCCGTTTTCAGCACCCTTCCGGGAATGTTGGGTGCGGGGACCTTTATGCAGGGCGTCTGGCTCCCAGCATTTGAACTCCCACTGCTCGGCAGCATCCATCTCGGCACGCCACTCATTTTCGATATCGGCGTCTGGTTCGCCGTCATCGGGTTTATCCTTCTTTTAAATGGAACACTAGCCGGAGAGGAACCGTCATGACCCTTGTCTTATCCTTGATCATCGGGCTGCTCTTTGCCGCCGCCACCTACTGCCTGCTAAGGCGCAACCTGATGCGTGTGTTGCTGGGTATCCTGCTGCTCGGCCACGCCGTCAACCTGCTCCTGCTCTCGGCCAGCGATCCACTCTCGCGCCTACCTTCCATCCTCGGCAAGGACGGCACACCGGAGTTTCCCGAAACGGCGGACCCCCTGCCGCAAGCGCTCGTCCTGACCGCCATCGTCATCGGCTTCGGCCTCAGTGTGTTCACCCTCGTGCTTGCGCGGTCCTGTTTCCAGCAGTCACCCATCGATGACGTGCGCGACCTTGGAAAGGAGGATCGATCATGAACGACTTACTTCTGATTTCACCGATTCTGCTGCCGTTGTTGCTGCTGATCGGATGCCTTGCGAGCTCGAGACATGAACGGAGATCGAGCGTGATCTCGCTGGTCGGGACCGCCGTGCTGCTGGCCGCCTGTTCCGTCTTGCTTTTCAAGGTGAGCACCCACGGCACCCTCACCCTAGCTGTCGGCGGGTGGATGCCTCCCTTTGGTATTGTGCTCGTCGCCGACTTGCTGTCGGTTTTAATGTTATGGATCAGCGCATTGGTCGGGCTGGTGGTCCTGATCTATGGCATAAACGTGGGGTCAGCCGGCACCCGACCCGGGCATGTCTACGTGCTCATCCAAGGGTTATTGTTGGGAGTCAATGGATCGTTTTTAACAGGTGACCTTTTTAACCTCTATGTCTGGTTTGAGGTGATGCTTATCTCATCCTTCATCTTGATGGTGCGCGAACGCCGCAAAAAACAACTCGCTGGCGGCCTGACCTACGTGATTTTAAACTTGTTGGCATCGGCGATGTTTCTCTGCGGTGCCGGCATGCTCTACGGCAAACTAGGCACCCT
Organism: Akkermansiaceae bacterium; assembly: GCA_013041925.1. Classification (GTDB taxonomy): domain Bacteria; phylum Verrucomicrobiota; class Verrucomicrobiia; order Verrucomicrobiales; family Akkermansiaceae; genus Oceaniferula. Next base: position 161,776 of record JABDRB010000011.1, read on the forward strand.
CAACCTAGCTGATATGGCCGTCAAGCTCAGCAGCGTCGGCGACCCTGAGTTTGTTAATACAACCGGTGCCTTACTCTTTGTTGCCTTCGCCGCAAAGGCAGGGCTGTTCCCGTTTCACTTCTGGTTACCCGCCTCCTATCACCACGCTGGGCCTGCAACCTCTGCTCTCTTTGCTGGGCTGCTGACCAAGGTCGGTGTCTACGCCTTACTGCGTATCTTCACCCTCGTCTTTACAGCTGAAAACGGATTCTCCAGCACCCTCATCCTCTATCTCTCCATGGCCACCATGCTCATTGGTGTGCTTGGCGCGGTGGCGCAGTATAACGTGAGGCGGTTGCTTGCCTTCCATATCATCAGCCAGATCGGCTACATGACCGCCGGTCTTGCGCTCGGCACCCATCTCGCACTCACCGCCGTGGTGTTCTACATCCTCCATCACATCGCCGTGAAATCGACCTTGTTTCTGGTTGGGGGAGTGCTCGAGATGAAAACGGGCACCGCCGATATCCGCAGACACGGCGGCTTCTACCAAAGCCAACCCCTGCTCGCCTTCTGCTTCCTCGTCCCTGCCTTTTCGCTTGGCGGCATCCCACCCCTTTCTGGATTCTGGGCAAAACTTAACCTGCTCCAAGCCGGTGTCCAAAGCGGCGAGTGGTTATTCCTCGCCATGGCATTGGGTGTGGGTATCCTTACCCTGTTTTCCATGGTCAAAATCTGGAATGAATCCTTCTGGAAGGCACAGCCCTCAACAAGTGACGGGCAACCCAACACCAGCGACTTACCCCTCGCACGGGGAAAACCGTATCTCGCCATGCTTCTGCTTTGTGCGCTCACGCTGGTCTTCAGCCTAGGCGGTTACTTCGTGTTCGAGCTCTCTGCCCGTGCAGCCGCCAACCTGGCTGACCCCACGCTCTACATCAATGCCGTTATGAAAGGAGTCACACCATGAAAACTCGTCTTTCCCCAACGCAAAAAATGATCGGCTGGGTCCGCTTTGCCGGGTTTTACCTCACGGAAATTTTCAAATCAAACCTATCGATCGCATGGGACGTGCTGACACCAGAGGATAAATCGAGCCCTGGCATCATCGCTCTCGACCTCCCCGACGGCCTGAGCGACGCCCAGATCCTCCTCATTTCCAACCTCATCACCATGACACCTGGCTCGCTGAGTCTCGATCTTTGTGCTGACCGCCGCACCCTTCTGCTTCACATCCTCTACCTCGACGACGTCGAGAAAACCCGCCAACATTTCCTAGAAAACTATGTGCATCGTGTCCTCCATCTCTCCTGAAGTTATCCCCGCACCTGTTATCTTGTTATCGGCTGGCATGCTTGGGCTGTCCGTCGTCTTCGCGTTGATCCGCATCATCCGAGGACCCACAACGCCGGACCGCGTCATCGGTGTCGATCTCTTGGCGGGTCTCGTCATGGCGGGCTTGCTCATCGCAGGGATCTCCAGCGGCAACCCCTACTACCTCCAAGCTGTGCTCGGGTTTGCGGTGATTCTTTTTCTCGGCACCATCGCTATCGCCCGCTACCTCAGTCCTGCAAATGATAACGATTCCTAACCCCTGAATCCTATGACCTGGCTCATCTCCATCATCATGATTGCCGGCAGCTTTTTCTGCCTCCTCTCTGCACTCGGCTGCCTCCGCATGAAAGACAGCTACGCTCGGATGCACGTCGCCACCAAAGCCGTCGCCTTTGGCGGCGCTTTACTCACCCTGTGCCAAATCATCGCAGCCCCGACCACGACCAATCTTGTTTTTGGCATCCTGATCATCGGCTTTTTCTACATGACCCTCCCACTCGCCGCACACATGCTCGGCCGCGTGCTCTACGGACGCGGCATCCAACCGGCAAAACCCTTTGTCACCGACGAGTCAGATGGCCGAATCCCACGTATCGACAAAACGTAATGGTGACCACTCTGAGCTCAAAGGCTGGGCTCTAATAGAGCGCGAAGCACAATCACCCTAACCAATACCCCCTATTGCAAAATTGGATTGCGAGAAGAAGAATCCATGAGTCATTGCCCAATAAAAAGGCCAGACCTTTTCATCATCGGATGTGATAACCTGTGCGCCATGGGTGCTTTCTTCAAGTAAGATATGCACCGTCGATTCGTGAGAATATGACATCCGTTTGTTTATCCGGCAATACTTCCATTTTAGCTAGCCTATGATCTTGTTGATGCGACAAGTAGTATTCGACTTCATATTTGTTTTCTAACTTATACGAGAAAAATCCAGCATCCTTAAATTTGGTAAAGATTTCCAGCATCTCATTTTCATCAAGAGCGGAAGGAGTTATTTCGACAACTACTTCTGCATCCTTAGGAAAGAGATGAAGTATCGGAAACATCCCCTTGAGAACTGAATATTCTGCACCTTCGGTATCTATTTTGACGAGTCTTGTGGTTCTTATTTTCAATTCTGAAAGAATACCAGAAAGGGGTCGTCCTTCAACAACTGTAGGCGCCGAATCAAAAATACCTTTGATTGATGTGGTAGCACCCTCATTGCTACGATCCGCGTGATACATGGCGATAGGATGTGAGTCATCCGTCGCGGCGCAGTTAACAACTTCAATGTTGTCATATCCATTCATCTGGACGTTTTCTTTTAGCCGATCATAAATGCAAGGGAAAGCCTCGATAGCGACCACTTTTCCATTTGGCATGCATCGTGCAGCAAGAAGGCTAAAGTAGCCAATGTTAGCGCCCACATCAATAAACGTGCGCTCACTTAACCCTTCAAGCCTTCCCTGTATAAACCTCGTTAGATTGGGCTCCCACATACCGAAGCAGTAAATATATCTCTGGATTAAATCATTAGTTCGACCTTTCATTATTGATCCAAACGACGTGCGTGTTGTGTAAGCAACTTTTAGAGATGAGATTACCCTCACGCAAAAGACCTTCCCAACTAACAATGGCGAATATCGAATATACGAGCGTGCGATCGCAGCTAAAATCGGAGCGACCGGGATTAAAATTACCCGTATTACTTTCTTTGTCCTTCTAAGCATTTTTATTGATGTGCATGTATTTATAATACGGCGTGCTTTTATATACACAAGAAATCCATCTAATGCGATGCCCTTATCGTTACAGTCTAGATCCACTAAATCAAAATTTCGATAAGGTGACATCAAGTGCAAAAACCCCTCGCTTTAGTAGAATTGTTCATCGCCGAGCGTAGCTGCCAGAGATGAAATCTGTGTGAAGGATAACGTTTCTAGCGTGTTGCGACAAGCGGGAAAGGGTCAAGAACCTTGAGTTTAATGGGTAGCATCTCCCAAAGCACGAGCCATCGGCAATGAGGGGGAGGACCCTGACCTGATGGGGCGCAGCTAAGGGCATGGAGAGTCGAGAATGAAAGCGGGATATCTGACAGGAACTTTGTGTTTCTAGTCGAGCATTTGCTTTCCCGTGGATTGCATGAAAGCCGAGCCCGTCAACTACGTATAAAAACCACGCCCGCACCATCGCACACCACGCTCCTCACCATGATCATGAAGTCGCTCATCCTCATCGCTACACTCATTCCCTCCGCTCTCTTTGTCCAAGCAGCCGCGCCTGCCGCCGTAGCACCGGCCAAGGCCAAACACACTGCCATGACTCCGGCCCACAGGCTTAACGCTGGCTGGTGGAAAAATCGGCACGAACAAAAAGTGACTGCTGCCCAAGGGTTCGACTGCGAGCTCCTATTCATCGGCGACTCGATTACTCACGGCTGGGAGGGTGCTGGGAAAAACGTCTGGAATCTATACTACGCCGATCGCAAACCCTTCAACATTGGGTTTTCAGGTGATAAAACCGAACACGTCCTCTGGCGTTTCCAGCACGGCGAGCTGGCTCAATTCAAACCCAAGGTGGCTGTCATCATGATCGGCACCAACAACACGGGTCACATCATGCAAAAGGCCGAGGAGACCGCGGATGGGATCAAGGCCATTATCACCCAGCTTCACCTACACAGCCCGCAAACCAAGGTCCTCCTGCTCGCCATCTTCCCACGTGGTGAAAAACCTGATCATCCAATGCGTGTGCTCAATACCCAGATCAACAACATCATCAAAACGTATGACGATGGAAAATCCGTCCACTTCCTTGACCTTGCACCCGCCTTTCTCACGCAAGAGGGAATGTTGACCAAGGAGGTGATGCCCGACCGCCTCCACCCGCGCGAGCGCGGCTATCAAATCTGGGCAAAATCCATGGAACCGAAGTTAAAGGAACTTCTTGGGAAGTGAGACAGGTCCATGTGATTGGAGAAAAACTCAATGGCCACCAGCCTCTAGGCACTGGATGCCAGTGGTTTTTAAAACAACGACTCCGTCTGGCAGTCGCCCGACTCGGAGGTGCTCGGTGGCGGTAAACTTGCGCTGGAGAACCAGCAGCTATTACGCATGAGCTGTTGTGCGGTTTCTTGAATCTGCCGGTCGATATCTTCAGCGGCGAGGCACAGCAGCGCGTAGGATTCACGGCTGTCGATATCACCCAACTCCCTGACGGTATCGAGTCGTTCTTGGTGACTCCCTATTTCTAGGCGGCGTTGGTGGTCGGCGAGCATGGTGGATCGTCAATTCGAGGCTACAGGTTCGTTGAGGGGTGACTTTTTATATGGGTGCTACGACGAGTTTTCAGGTTCGGCTTTTTACGAAAAAAGGTCTTATAGGACAGACGTGACCTATAAGACCTATTTGAGCGGTCAATTTACCGTTAATCCGCGAGCTGATCGAGAAGGAGAGTCAGCACCTTACGGGCAGAGTCTGGAACAACGGTGCCTGGGCCGAAGATGGCGGCGGCGCCATTCTCGAAGAGGTAATCGTAGTCCTGTGCTGGGATAACACCTCCGCAAACGACCATGATATCCTCACGGTCAAGCTTGGCGAGCTCCCCGATGAGCTGGGGAAGAAGTGTTTTGTGTCCCGCAGCCAGTGAACTCATGGCGATGACGTGCACGTCGTTTTCGACCGCTTGTTTCGCTGTTTCCTCAGGTGTCTGGAAGAGAGGTCCGATATCAACATCAAATCCCATATCGGCGTAGGCGGTGGAAACCACCTTGGCACCGCGGTCGTGGCCGTCCTGTCCCATCTTGGCAATCATGATGCGTGGGCGGCGTCCTTCCTTGGACTCGAATGTTTGGATGAGTTCGGGGATGTCTTTCATATCACCTTTGTTGCTGAATTCTTTTCCGTAAACTCCAGATATGGAGCGGATCGTGGCTTTATAACGTCCGAAGTGGTCTTCACATGCGTCGGAAATTTCACCGAGCGATGCGCGGGCCTGAGCTGCCTTGACGGCGAGGTCGAGCAGGTTGCCTTCGGCACCGCCAGCGCAGTCGCGCAGGGCATTGAGGGAGGCCTGACAAGTAGGCTCGTCGCGATCGGCACGGAGCTTTTCGAGACGTTCGATCTGGGAGAGGCGCACCGCGGTGTTATCCACATCCAAGATGTCGAGCGGATCCTCTTTTTCCAGTCGGTATTTATTGACGCCCACGATGGTTTCCTCGCCGGAGTCGATGCGTGCCTGACGGCGGGCAGCGGCTTCCTCGATACGCATCTTGGGGATACCGGCTTCGACCGCTTTCGACATCCCACCAAGCTCCTCGGCTTCCATGATATGGGCCCAGGCTTTATTGATGAGGGAATCGGTCAGCGCCTCGAGGTAGTATGAACCACCCCATGGATCGATGACTCGGCAGATCTCCGTTTCGTCTTGAAGGAAGAGCTGCGTGTTGCGTGCGATACGGGCTGAGAAATCGGTAGGCAGCGCAATGGCTTCGTCGAGTGCATTGGTGTGCAAGGACTGAGTGTGGCCGAGAGTGGCGGCCATGGCCTCGATGCAGGTGCGGGAGATGTTGTTAAACGGATCCTGCTCGGTGAGTGACCATCCTGACGTCTGTGAGTGGGTGCGGAGTGCTAGCGACTTCGGGTTCTTTGGGTTGAAGGTCTTAACGATCTTCGCCCAGAGCACACGGGCGGCGCGCATTTTGGCAACCTCCATGAAGTGGTTTTTCCCTTGGGCCCAGAAAAACGAGAGACGTGGCGCAAAGGCATCGATGTCGATCCCTGCGTCGATCCCTGTTTTCAGATACTCCCAGCCGTCGGCCAGGGTGTAGGCCATCTCGAGGTCGGCGGTGGCACCTGCTTCTTGCATGTGGTAGCCAGAGATCGAGATCGAGTTGAACTTGGGCATTTTCTGAGACGTAAACTCGAAGATGTCCGCGATGATCTTCATCGATGGATCTGGTGGGTAGATGTAGGTATTGCGCACCATGTATTCCTTGAGAATATCATTTTGGATGGTGCCCGCGAGCTGATCGAGGGTGGCTCCCTGCTCCAGTGCTGCGGTGATGTAGAATGCGAGCACTGGCAGCACCGCGCCATTCATGGTCATCGAGACGGAGACTTTATCGAGAGGGATGTTTTTGAAAAGCACCTCCATATCGAGGATGGAATCGATGGCGACACCGGCTTTTCCGACGTCACCAACAACACGCTCGTGGTCCGAATCGTAACCACGGTGGGTGGCGAGGTCAAAGGCGACCGAGAGACCTTTTTGACCTGCGGCGAGGTTACGGCGGTAGAATGCGTTTGATTCCTCGGCGGTGGAGAATCCGGCGTATTGGCGGATCGTCCACGGGCGGAAACAATACATGGTGGCGTAGGGGCCGCGCAGGAAGGGTGCGATGCCGGCTTGGTAGTCGAGGTGTTGCACACCTTCCATATCGTCCTCGGTGTAGAGTGGTTTCACCGGGATTTGCTCCATGGTGTTCCAGACGATTTCATCGATAGGTTTGCCTTGCTCTTTTTCGAGTTTGGCGCACCAAGCTTCATAACTCAGATTTTCCTGAGTTGAGTTGTATGGGATGTCTTTAAATGATGGGCTGCTCATGAGATTACTCCTGCTCCTTTCAAAAGTTGTTGGTTCATTTCGTAGTTATTGACGCGGACATTAACGAAGTTGTCGACTCCGGCCTCGCGCCATGTTTCTTCCTGATCTCCGGGGGCACCGGCGACGAGAAGAACGGTATCTGGCTGGCTGGCTTTGATGGCCTTGGCGAGGGACTCGACGGATTCTTTGTAAGTGGCGTCGTCCGAGGTGATGACCGCAATGGTTGCGGGTGAGGCGGCAAGCGCGGCGACGGCGGCGTCCTCGGTTTCAAAGTCGGTGGCTCCATCGATCTTAAATCCGCCAGCTTCGAAAAAGGCGGCCGTCCAGTCGGCTCGAAGGCGATAACGGCGTGATGGCCCGATGTTGAGCTGAAGAATCGTCGGCGGAGCGCCGGTCTTTTCTTCAAAGGCGGCAGCGGCATCGCGCAGCGCCTCGTATTCCTCGGCGGCACGGCGTTGAGGAACCTGATGGATGTTAAAGGTGCGACCCTCGTGAATCCCAGAAGCCTCTCCGATCTGTCCGACCGTTGCGCCTTGTTCGGCAGCGACAATGGCTTGCTCCACCATCTCAGCCTCTGTGGATGGCGTGATAGCGGCGAGTGCGGGAACGTCTTTACGATCGCTCACGGTGCTGGTTGCCGTATCGACCTTTCTGGCCACGAGGCGGGTTCCTTTGAGATCGGGATACATATTTGCACCGACGATGCTGTCTTTCCGGCGACGGACGTTTTGGCGTTTTTTCTGATACGTGGCGTCGATTTGTTTTTGAATCGATCCATCTTCCAGAGTGGCGATCATGCCGCCAGCTTCGTCGATGCCTTGAAAAATCTCCCACGACTTACCAGCAATCTGGTCGGTGAGCCATTCGATGTAATTCGAGCCGCCTGCGGGGTCGATCACTTGGTCCAGTCCGCACTCCTCGCGGAGGATGATATGGATGTTGCGGGCGATGCGGCGGGAGAACTCATCGGATGATCCTGCGACTTCATCGTAGGGGCCGATGTGCATACCATCGACACCGGCGACGACGGCGGCGAATGCCTCTGACGTGACGCGGAGCATGTTGCTATTGGCATCGTAACAGGTTTTATTCCAGAGTGAGGTGCGTGCGTGGATATAAACGGAAGCTTCCTCAACCCCATAGGCCTCAGCCATTTTACTCCAAAGCCAACGGGTCGCACGGATCTTGGCGATCTCCATGAAATAATCCGATCCAATCGATAGACTGACACGCATGTGTGGTATGACCTCAGCGGGTGAGATGCCACGCTTTTTCATCTTCTCAATGTAACAAACGGCGGTCGAGATAATGTAGGCCAGCTCCTGAGTGGCGCTGGCTCCGCTATCGTGGTAGAGATTTCCCTGCACGCAAATGGTTTGCATTTGCGGGGCATGTTTGATGGCAAACTTCGTGAGTGCTGCCATGTGATCGAGGCGAGTTTTTAAATTCTGACGTAGGTGACCGTTGAGGCCCATCTCTGCGAGTGGGTCGATATCGAAACATCCGCGTATGTCCTTGAGTGCAATCCCCTGCTTCTTGGCGGCGGCAAAGAAAAGTGCCGCGACGGGAACAGAGCCGGCACCTGAGCGCCAGAAGGTGGAGATGGAATCAATGGCAATCCCATCGAGACTGACTTCCATGTCTTTCAGGTTTTCCAAGCTGAGCCCGCTGACCTGCTGCTCGGTCTGACCGAGATCGTAGCCGTTGCTGGTGACGTCACTGAGGACGACGTTGAGCTCGGTCTGTCCTCCATTGAGCCCCTGATGGGCGATGGTGTTCCACTGATCGGGTTGACTTTTTTCAAGCTCTTGGGAGATTTCCCAACCTGCTTTGAGGAATCCACCGCTCTGGCTACCTCGGACAAGAGAACCTGAGCCAGGAAGATGTTTTCGGTGTTCGAGATCGGCGATGTCCTCGCGGCGATATATCGGTTGGATTGTGATGTCCTCGTAGGTTTTACTGACGAGAAGCTTTTCAAAGGGAGCTCCTTTGAGGAGGGCCTCCGCAGCGTCATGCCACTGGTCATATGTATGAGGAGGAAACTCGGCCAGTAGGCCATCCGTTTGTGGTTCAGTGCTCATTGTGTGTTTCGGTAATGATTCGTCGTTAGATAATGGCATCCTGCATGTTGCCCGTTTCCATGAATGCCTTATGGAAGGAAAAGGCGGAATCGAGCGACTGGCGGGTGTGGCCGGATTTGGCCGTGTTGTAATACTTATTGAGCAGGCCTTTGTATTCAGGGGCAGCGCAGTTATTGATAATGCTGTGGGCGCGTTCCTCGGGGCTCTTGCCGCGCAGGTCGGCGACCCCTTGCTCCGTGATGAGAACCTGAACCGAGTGCTCACTGTGATCCATGTGAGAACAAAGTGGTGCAATTGCAGAGATGGCACCTCCTTTGGCGGTGGATGGGCAGGTGAAGATCGAGATGTAGGCGTTGCGCGTAAAGTCACCTGAGCCACCGATTCCGTTCATCATTTTCTGACCAAGGACGTGGGTGCTGTTGACGTTACCAAAGATATCGGTCTCGAGGGCGGTATTGATCGAGATGATACCGAGTCGGCGTGCAATCTCGGGGTTGTTTGAAATCTCTTGGGGCCGGAGGAGAAGCTTACCCTGAAACTCTTCGAGGTTGGCGTAGACCTCCTGCAGAACATCGGGCGAAACGGTGAGGGATGAGCCAGAGGCAAAACCAATGTTGCCGTCCTTCATCCCTGCAATCACGGAGTCTTGAATCACCTCCGTGTAGAGCTGAAACACCGGAATGTCGGGGTGCGCACCCATGGCACCTAAGACGGCATTAGCCACATTGCCGACACCGGATTGGATGGGAAGAAATGTCTCAGGCACACGGCCTGCTGCCATTTCTGAAGCAAGAAACTCAGCGACATTTTCACCAATTTTCTGTGTGATGTCGGATGTTGGAGTGAAGCCACCAATTTCGTCGGGCAGGTTGGTTTCGACCACACCGACAATTTTTTTAGGATCGACCCAGACTCGCTGGCTACCGATACGGTCTTCTGCGTTACAGATTGGGATTGGCTGGCGGTGTGGTGGGTCACAGGGTTCATAAATATCATGAAACCCGAGCAGTTGCCTTGGGTGATAGCTGTTGAGCTCAATGATGACTTTATCCGCCTGATTCAGGTAGGTCGGTGACGCACCCACGCTCGAGGTGAGCAAGACCTTTCCGTCGGCAGCCACATCAGCAGCCTCAACCACGGCAAAATCAATATTTCCAAGAAACCCGTAGCGCACATGTTGCTGGAGCTGCGATAAGTGCATATCGAAAAAGCGGGTCTCACCTGCGTTGATGCTTTTCCGCATATCCGGATTGGATTGATATGGGGTGCGGAATTTAACGGCATTGGCTTTGGCCAGCTCGCCATCAAGTGAAGCGCCTGTGGATGCACCCGTCAGCACACCGACTTTAAAGTCGCGGCCGGCTTCGTGTTCGCGAATTGCTTTTTGGGCAATGGCCGTGGGCACAGCCTTGGCGGCACCAGCGGGAGTAAATCCGCTAAATCCGATATTCTGCTCGTGTTGGATTAATTCGGCTGCCTCTTCAGCAGTCAGGGTTGGGAATGGATAGCTCATGTTGATTCTTCAGTAAAAATTAGGAGGGTCTGGGGTGGGTGAACAAAAACGGGGGGAGTTAGTTGGAGAACATCGCGAGGAAGTATCCTGCGGCGAGTGCGCTACCGATCACGCCGGCAACGTTGGGCCCCATAGCGTGCATAAGGAGGTAGTTCGACGGGTCGGCCTTCTGGCCTTCGTCTTGGGAAACCCTAGCGGCCATAGGCACGGCGGAAACTCCAGCCGATCCGATCAACGGGTTGATCTTATTTTTGCTAAACACGTTGAGGAGCTTGGCCATCAACACACCTGCGGCAGTGGCGATGGCAAAAGCGGTAATACCCAGCCCGAGGATTTTAAGTGTCTCGGGGTTGAGGAAATTGTGAGAGTCGCCATAAAAACCACCCATCTTCAGGCCGACACATAGGCCGAGGAATATGGTGATCACATTGATAATCTCATTTTGGGCCGCCTTGACGAGACGCTCCGTCACTTTGCTTTCACGAAGGACATTACCCAGGAAGAACATCGAGATCAGCGGGGCGGATGAGGGAATGACAAGAAGGCAGAAAACCATCACCACGACAGCAAAGATCATCTTCTCCAGCTGACTGACCTTACGCAAGGTCTTCATCTTGATCTTGCGCTCTTTTTCCGTGGTCAGCGCACGCATGATCGGTGGCTGGATCATCGGCACCATCGCCATGTAACTGTAGGCCGCCACCGCAATGGCGCCAAGCAACTCAGGCGCCAAACTATTGGCGACATAGATCGACGTCGGACCATCAGCTCCACCAATGATCCCAATCGCCGCAGCTTGTTTCAGAGAGAAACCAAACATGGGCGCACAAACGAAGGTAAAGAAGATACCGAACTGCGCTGCAGCACCTAATAAAAGGGTCCGCGGGTTGGCGATAAGTGGACCGAAGTCCGTCAGTGCCCCGACCCCCATAAAGATGAGAGGAGGGAATATTTCCAACTGGATGCCTTGGTTGAAATAATAGAACAACGTCCCATCTCTCAAGTGCCCTGTGGCATCGTAAAGATCAATGGGAAGGTTTCCAATGAGGGCACCCATGGCGATGGGAACAAGTAGCAGTGGCTCAAACTTTTTAACGATCGCGAGGTAGAGTAGCGCAACGACGACTACCCACATCACCATCATCTGCCACTGCAGGTTGGCAAATCCCGTGTCTAACAGGAGGCGTTTCAAATCTTCCATGGAAACCTATTGTTATGAGTTAATGAATTGATGTCTCAGCTTAACTGAATGAATAAAGTGGCGCCCCTTCATCAACAGCATCACCTGGCTTGACGTGCACAGCACCAATCGTGCCATCTGCTGGCGCATTGATCTCGGTAAACATCTTCATCGCCTCAAGCGTGACAATAAGATCGCCCGCTTTCACAGACGCTCCAGCTTCAACTTCTACAGCTTGAACAACGCCAGCCAGCGGGCTGGTGATGTCTCCTTCTGCCGCGACAGGGGCGGCGGCGGGGGCAGCGACGGGGGCTGCGGCAGCTGCGGCTGAAACGACGGGAGTTTCCGTCCTGACGGTTTGTGGGCTTGTGCCCTCATCGAGCATTTCGACTTGGACGTCATAAGTTTTGTCCTCTACGGTGATACGAAGTTTTTTCATAGTGTTCGGTGGTGATGGATGATGTTATCGGATATTGTGAGATGATTGAATTTGTTGGCGTCCGGCCTGACTCCACACGGGGTTGTGAGGTTGGACTGAGACAATGCGTCGATGTGTCCCGGTGACGGCTGTGACGGCCGCAGCGATGACAACGAGGGTTTCTGGGGCCACTGCGTCATCGGCCACCGTCTTCCTGCTAGCGACGACGGGTGAAGCCTCTGGGGTGGCTGGCATTAACTTTTTGATTACCGCACCGGTGATGACACAGAGTGCCCAGAGGACGGCCAAGGTGACGACCACCACGGCAAACCCCATCACGTGAGGGAGAGCGTCGGAGACAGTCGAATTTTCCGCCGCAGCGGCGATGATAATAGGAAACGGGATCATGAGAATAGGGTGTTCGTCCTTTAGAGTGGGATGTTTCCGTGTTTCTTCGCGGGACGGCTTTCCCGTTTACCCAGCATGCCCCGGAAGGCCATGGCGAGCGTGGAACGAGAAGAACTCGGGTCGATCACATCGGTGATCATGCCATTGCTGGCGGCCTGATACGGTGAGGCAAATTTCTCACTGTAGGCCTCGCGAAGTTCCTCTTCGAGTTTTTCAGGGTTCTCAGCCTCGGCAAGTTCACGACGGTAAAGGACTTTCATCGCTCCCTGAGCCCCCATGACCGCGATCTCAGCGGTGGGCCAAGCAAAGACGAAGTCGGCTCCGAGGTCGCTAGGACACATGGCGAGGTAGGCACCGCCGTAGGCCTTACGGCAGATCAGGGTGATTTTTGGCACCGTTCCTGATGCCCATGCGAAGAGCATTTTGGCACCGTGACGGATGATTCCGCCGCGTTCTTGGGCGAGTCCGGGCATAAAGCCGGGAACATCCACCAAGGAAAGAATCGGGATCGAGTAAATATTACAAACTCGGATGAAGCGCGCGGCTTTGTCGGAGGAATCGATATCGATGCAGCCAGCTTTCACGGTTGGCTGGTTGGCCACGATGCCGATGACGAGCCCTTCGATGCGGGCAAATCCGGTCAGCATGTTGGGCGCAAAGTCAGGCATGATTTCAAACCAGCTGCCCGGGTCGGTGACACGGGCGATGACCTGCTGCATATCCAGCGGGCTCCTTGAGTCGGCTGGGATGATCTCATTCATGCCAAGGTCCTCAGTGATGGCGATTTCATCAGAAAGCTGGTGAGGCGGCTCGGATGCGTTATTGGATGGCAGGTAGGAGAGCAGACGCTTACTGAGCTCAAGGGCGTGATGATCGTCTTCTGCAATCAAGTGGATGTTTCCGCTGACCTGAGCGTGGGCATCAGCACTGGCAAACTGATCCAGTGACGCGGTTTGTCCCGTCGCCGCCTTAATCACATCGGGGCCACAGATGAACATGTTCGCATTTTTCCGCGTCATGATGAGGAAGTCGGTCAGCGCTGGTGAGTAGGCCGCACCACCAGCACAGGGGCCTGAGATGATGGAAATCTGGGGCACCACACCGGAGAGCAGCACGTTGCGGAAGAACACCTGGCCGTAACCAGAAAGCGCTTCGATCCCCTCTTGAATACGGGCACCGCCAGAGTCGTTGATTCCAACCACGGGCATCCCCGCCTTGACGGCAAAGTCGAGCAGGTCACAGATTTTTTTGGCGTGGATCCGTCCTACAGCTCCGCCGCCGACGGTGAAATCCTGAGCGAATGCGGCTACGGTTCGGCCTTCCACCGTTCCGGTGGCGCAGACGACGCCGTCACCTGGCATCTTACGTTTTTCCAAGCCGAAGTTGGTGCACGAGTGGTGGGCGTGCATGCCAAATTCAATGTAGGATCCTTGGTCAAAAAAGGCATCCAGACGCTCACGAGCGGTCAGCTGGCCTTTTTTGTGGCGTTTTTCGATGCGCTCCTGACCACCGCCTAACAAGGCCTCCTCTCTGCGGTCGTTGAGTTTTTCTAGTAGTATTGGGTCAATAGCCATAATGATAATTGGTGATAAATGCGCTGAATAAAAGGGGGGTTACTTGGCGTCTTGGCAAAACTCCGTGAGGACGCCAAACGTCGATTTAGGGTGCAGGAAAGCAACAAGCTTGTCCCCTGCCCCTGCAAAAGGAACCTCATGGATCAAACGTGCCCCCTTCTCCTTGGCTTGGCCAAGCTGGCCGGTGATATCGTCCGTGGCAAACGCGATATGGTGAATCCCTTCGCCATTTTTCTCGATGAACTTCGCGATCGGACTCTCGTCTGAGGTCGGCTCCAGTAACTCGATGTGCACGTCACCCGCAGCAAAGAAGGCGGTGCGCACCTTTTGAGATTCTACTTCTTCACGTCCTTCACATTCCAAACCAAGAACATCCTCATAGTAGGGGATGACGGCTTCCAGCGATTTTACGGCGACTCCCAAGTGGTCTATTTTTGTAATCATTTCAGATAGGTAGTGGTGTGCTACGGTTGGAACATATACTGATCAATGCACGCTTTGCTCTGCGCCGCCTCTTTCATGCTCCGCATATTTTGCTTAGCAGGCAAAACGTCATTAAATACGACATCTGGGACTCTATGGGAAGAAGATTCTTCGACATTTTTCATTCAGGGCAAGTTAGTAGAATCGCGGGACCCTTTTCGTCATTTCTACCGATTAATCGGCAGGCGATGGATCATGGTCTGACTGGCCTCCGAGAGCTGGCTGATATCATAGACGAAGCTCTTGGATCGGGTCTTAAAATAGACCTTCGTTTTTGAGCGTCCTGAGATCGAAGCTTCGATCTTGTGGCCCTCTGCGTTGGTCAACGTGCGGTTTGTGGGGAAGGCGCGCGGTTCGGGTTTTCCCGCAGGGCTCCCGACCGCTTCGAGAATCACCTTGGTTTCGCTTTCGGGATGCCCGCTTTGATAGGGCAGCGACGCAGGGGATTTTTCGAAAAGAGTGGCATAAAACACACAGGCTGCGAGATAGGCACCTTGGCTCGATGGGTGACTCCCGTCTCCCTTATAAAGGGCATTGCCAAGTTCGGGGTTGGCTTTTCGAACTTTCGCCCAGGTATCCCCGACGGGCACCAGCACGGCATCACAACGTTTCGCCACCTTGCGGTAATTCGTGCTGAGCACTTTCTGCATTTTTTGATAATCAGGAAAGAGGTGTCGGTTATGCTTATCGCCGTCCCTACGCCCCCAAGTTTGGTAAAACACGGTTTTTGCGCCGGCGGCATCGATCATCTTGTCGAGATTGACGGCTGCACGTTCAAACTTATCGGGAAAAATGGCAGGGGTTTGGCTTTGATCCTGCAGCACCACGTAATCCCAGTTTCCTTTCTTGATTTTCTCGGTGGTTGATTTTGTTTGCTGATGAAAATCAAGGGTTTTACCGCCTGGGCAGATGAACTCCATCTGGGTGGAATCCCCTTCCGGTGAGCTTTTGATCAAATTCTTCACGGTGTTCCGAATCTGAGCGGTGTAGCTGTTTCCGATAAACAGAATTCTCGTGGTCTCCTCAGCGTATGCCTGCCATGGGACAAGACACGCGAGGAAAGATAAAATGAGGGGTTTGTGCATCATCATCGTGAGTGGGTGGATTTTTTATGCAGGGGAGGGAGGGAAAGAGATAGCGGGACGCCATAACGCGGAGGAACGGCATCGGAACCATGGCGTGGATGGATCCCGCCAGCAAGGGATAAGATTGAAAAGTAAGCCATCATCCCGCCGCGGCCCACATGCACGATCCGTTGACTCGCCTGCGGCGTTGCCTGACCCCAAGAGATTGCACGTGACATCCATGGCGAGTGACGTATTTCTGATCGGGCTCGATTTCTGCATCTTTTTCGATGAATGAGGTCAAAGACCTCGACCTAGTAAACCAAGGGCAATCGCAAACATGAAACCACCGAAACCCAAGTTGTTCTTGTTTGTTGGCTGTTGGCTGTTGGTGACCGCGATCGGCATGTGGCTACTGCCAGAGAGGAAGCCGACGGGTGAGCGTATCCACATCGCGGTGGCGAGCAATTTCACTGGCGCCATGGAGCCGCTGGCCCAGCGGTTTGAGGCAATGACCGGGTATGAGGTGGTGATCAGCTCGGGTTCCACGGGGTTGTTGTATGCGCAGATTCGGAATGGTGCACCCTTTGATGCTCTGTTTGCCGCCGACAAGGATCGCCCAGCACGGCTTGTAGCGGATGGATACGCGCTGCCGGGAAGCCGATTCACGTATGCGGTGGGTCGGCTTGCTTTATGGAGTCCACGGGTGGGAGTGGTGGAATCCGACGGAAACCTATGCGATTCCAAGAGGTTACGGCACATGGCCATCGCCAACCCCCAACTCGCCCCGTATGGCAAGGCCGCCCGTGCTGTGTTGCAAGCAAGGGGGCTATGGAAGACCCTCGAGAAAAAGAGGGTCATGGGACAAAACATCGCGCAGACATACCAGTTTGTCGAAAGCGGTCATGCGGATGTGGGTTTTGTCGCGTATTCACAGTTGCGGCGCGCAGGGCATACGGCGGACGGCGCCGACGGATCGTATTGGCTGGTGCCAGAATCGATGCATTCTCCCATTGCACAACAGGCGGTTGTATTGAATGATGGCGCAGGAGTCTCGGCATGGATGGATTTTATCATGAGCGATGAAGCCCAAGAAATGATACGTAGCTTCGGCTACGGAACCCAGCTTGATACGGGATCAGCACCCAACATCGAATCAGGTGCGGACATCAAAAAGAGATGATACTCAATGCACATGACCTCACCGCTTTGGCCATCTCGGTGAAACTTGCCGCGATCACCGTGCTGCTGCTGTTGCTGATCGGGACGCCTCTGGCCTGGTGGTTGGCGCGGACTCGCTGCCGGTTTAAATTTTTACTGGAGGCGGTATTTGCGCTCCCCTTGGTGCTCCCACCCACCGTGCTTGGTTTTTATTTGCTGATGGTTCTCGGGCCACAAGGGGCCATGGGAAAAGCGACTGAGGCCATCGGTGGACAGCCGCTGGCATTTACGTTTTCAGGTTTGGTGATCGGGTCCATGGTCTACTCGCTGCCCTTTGTGGTGCAACCCCTCCAATCGGCTTTTTCAGCATTGGGGAGCCGCCCCCTCGAGGTGGCCGCCACCCTCAGAGCATCACCCATCGATCGGTTCCTCACCGTTGGCGTGCCGCTTGCACGGTCGGGGTTTCTCACGGCTACAGTGCTTGGTTTTGCGCACACACTCGGGGAGTTCGGCGTGGTTTTAATGATTGGCGGCAATATCCCGGGTCGGACGCAGGTCGCGTCGATCGCTATCTACGATCACGTCGAGTCGCTGCAATACACCCAAGCACACATGTTGGCAGGTGTGATGCTCCTTCTTTCCTTCCTCATGCTCATCGTTGTCTACGCCGCGAATGGTCGATTTAACCCCGGGAATCTATGAGCATCGAAGCACGCTTTCATATTGACCGAGGTGATTTCTGCTTGGATGTCGATACACGCTTTCCTCGCCGTGGGGTGTCCGCCGTGTTTGGCCCCTCTGGGAGTGGTAAGACGACCTTTTTACGCGCTATCGCGGGACTGGAGAAATCAGATCCTGGCTACCTGAAGGTAGGGGATGCCCTCTGGCAGGACGAAACACAATTCATCGCACCGCACCGCCGCGCAATCGGTTATGTTTTCCAAGAGCCTAGCCTGTTCGACCACTTGGATGTGCGCCGCAATATCGAATATGGACGTAAACGGGTCGCGGAGGATCAACGCAAGGTCTCCGTGGACGATGTCGTCGATCTGTTGGGTTTGGGGGACTTACGGAGACGCTTCCCACACCAACTTTCCGGGGGCGAACAACAACGGGTCGCCATTGCGCGCGCTCTAGCAACAAGTCCCGCCGTGATGTTGATGGACGAGCCACTGGCATCCCTGGATGAGGCAAGGAAACACGAGATCCTTCCGTATTTTCAGTCATTGCATCAGGAACTCAATATCCCGATGCTCTACGTCAGCCACTCCAAAGACGAGGTCATGCGACTAGCCGACCACATGGTGGTTCTGCACCAAGGCCGCATTCAAGCGACGGGAAATGTGGCAGATGTCTTTGCTCGGATGGATCTACCGCTCGCGCACGAACCTGATGCCAAGTGGATGATTGAGGGCGTCGTGGCCGATCAGGACGCGGAGTTTGGCCTCTCATATGTCGACTTCTCTGGCGGGCGATTTGCCGTGACCCATCATGACCCAGCCGACCACCAACGTCTCGATCTGGGCAACTCCGTGCGTTTACTCATCAGGGCCAGCGATGTCAGCATCACACACACACATGCCGCAGACACCAGCATCCTGAATGTTTTCCCCGCCACGGTCGAAGAGATCACGCAAGAGGGGAACGCCCATGTCACCATCGGCTTACTGCTTGGCTCCAATCCGATCCTTGGAAAAATCACCCGCAAATCTGCCGCCACCCTCGGACTCACGCCAGGCATGGATGTTTTTATCCAAATCAAGAGCGTCGCCGTGCTCAGCTCATCCAAGCGCTGATCGGGCCACCTTCAGGTTGTTTTAAGCTGATAGCGCTGCAGCCCAATCAGAGCGACAACCACCAGCGCTCCACCGAGCCAGATCCCGGCACCGGGCGACTCACTCGATACCAGCAGTGACGACTCGACCACCGCACACATCGGCACAAGAAAGCGGTAACCAGCCAGCAAGTTCACTGGGAACAATCGCGTCAGATGATTCCATAATCCAAACCCAAGCGCAGAAACAAACGCGAGGTAAGCCGTGAGTAAAATCACCTTGGGAGGAAATAGACACGCAAAATCAGGCCATGCCATCACACCCGTAAGAAGCAACATCACCCCACCCAAAAACAAACCATAGCCAGTGGCAGCACGCGCTCCCATCGTGACTAGGATTTTTTGCAAGCTAATCAACCCGAGTGCTCCGCTCAACGTGCTCAGACAAAAAAGAACCCCACCGAGCACGGGCTGACCGCTGCCAGCACCGGGACGGTAAACCGCCACCAGCACACCGGCGGCCCCCACCCCCATCAAGGCCCATTGCCAACGATTCGGCCACGGCGTTTTCAAGATCAAGGGAGCCAACACCAACCACCAAAAACTCCCCGACGATACCAACAAGCCACCTAGCACCGCACTCGCCGTCGCCAAGGCCGTATAAAACAGCGCGTATTGCACATAGGTCTGCGCACAGGCAAACACCAACACCCTCTTCCATGAGGTTTTTTTCATCTCAACCCACGGGTGCTTCGCCATCAGTAATAGCACCGCACCACCTAACACAAACCTCACCCCCGCCAACAAAAATCGGTTCGACATGTCCGGCTCCACCCCGTGCCTCGCCCACTCGGCATAGATCGCCTTAATCGCTGGAAAGGCACTCCCCCAAAGCAACGCACACAACAGCACGGCCACGGGAAGCAATCGAGTGGAAATTTTCACAGCTCGCGTCAAGCATGCGTTTTCGTCACATAAACCGTGCTCTCAGAATCACGCCCGAGGATCGGGTTCTGAAACGGGACAACATGCGTTTCTGATGATGCAAATACCTCGTTGAGCGCTTTCATAAATTCCGCTTCAGGCGGGTCATCCGACCACAGCGCAAAGACCCCACCTGGGTGAAGCTGTTCCGTCATTTTGCGAAGCCCGTCCGCCTTGTAAAAATCAGCATGTCGCTCGTTGAGCAGATGATCCGGCGAGTGGTCAATATCGAGCAAAATAGCGTGAAATTTCCGATCAGGTGATTTCGAGTCAAATCCCAGTCCGGCCCCTTCCGCCGGCCCCGCCATCACCGCACGTTTAAAAAAATCGCCATGCTCAAATCGGCAGCGTGGGTCTGCCGTCAGGCCCGCCCCGAGAGGAACCATCCCCTTACGATGCCAGTCAATCACCGGTTGCAGGTAATCCACGACAATCAATTCGCCCACTGAAGCATGATCCAGTGCTACCTTCGCCGTGTAACCCAGCCCGAGCCCGCCGACCACCACATCGAGACGCGATTCGTCAGGGAACGATGCCTCCGCCGCCGCTAACCCAAGCGTCGATAACGCCTCTTCCACCACCGTAAACAAACTGGACATCAAAAACTCCTGACCCAGCATGATTTCGTAAACCTCAAGATCGTCGAGCGTCATCATCGTCCGCCGACGCAAGATCACTTCTCCCAGATCCGTTTGCTGGTAATCAATTTCTTCAAATCGTGGTCGCATAGGTTGCATGCCAAGCTTTGTAACCACGCATCCCAAAGATGGATAGCGAATAATTAAACTGCACAAGGAACATATCCCCCATTACATCTAACCTCGCCATATTCCATGCCCAAGGAATCCGACCAACTCACCTTCTATCTTCTTCCACATCTTTTTGACCTGTTTATTATTCTTCGTTTATAAAAGGCCTGTCCCTTTATTACATACTATTCATTTTTTGGGGAGCACGCCACCATACGCGTCAATGGTCATTATTTTCCCTTCAGCATCATGTTTAAGTTCAGTCATTTTAATTGAGCGTAAGTTGGTGTTACCATTTGAAAGTATACTGTCGTGATAAAATAAATACCATTTCCCTTCAAACTCACAAATTGAATGGTGATTGGTCCAGCCCAAAACAGGTTTTAAAACAATACCCTGATAGGTAAATGGTCCATATGGATTATCGCCTGTTGCATAACAAATTAGGTGCGTGCCACCTGTTGAATATGAAAAGTAATAGGTGCCTTTATACTTATGAACCCATGCCGCTTCAAAAAAACGTTTAGCACCATCGCTACCTTTTAATAATTCTCCATTTTTATCAATTATCTGTACTTCCTTAGCAGGTCCCGCAAACTCAAGCATATTGTCGCTCATTTTGGCTATACGCGGTAGTAAAGCAGGTTTATTCTCATCAGGAAATCTGTAGTGCACTCCAAATTTATTTCCACGATAATGTTGTAATTGACCACCATCAATTCCTCCAAAGTACATATAGTGAGATCCATCATCATCTTTAAATACACTCGGATCAATTGAGTAACTTCCCTTAATAGCATCTGGTTGCGCTTTAAATGGTCCTGTTGGTGAATCACCTACGGCCACACCGATTCTAAATAAGTCTAAATGATCTTTAGCTGGGAAGTATAAATAATACTTGCCCTCTTTTTCAGCTGCATCGGGAGCCCACATTTGCTTGGTGGCCCATGGCACATCATCAACATGTAAAACTGGACCATGATCGGTAACTTCAGCCCCAACTTTATCAATTGAAAAAACATGGTAATCAACCATACGAAAAGCCCCACCGGGACTATCGTATACTTTGCCTTCATTGACATCGTGTGATGGGTATATATAAATTTTACCATCGAACACATGAGCCGAAGGATCAGCTGTGTGTATCTCTGTTACTAAAGGTTCTGAGATCTGATGCTTTTTGAATTTTTCTATTTTGCCATCTTGAGCATTTATGCCCGATGCAAAAATGAATGACCCTGCTAAAATTGATATGCTTTTGTTCATGATTATTCTATATTGCTGCTAGGAATTTGCTTTTTGAGTGAGGTGGCACGAGAGCATCGTGCAAGGGAGAGAGAAAGGGGGCAGAGGGGTGGCGGGTAAAACTGAAACGTAGAAAGTTGAAATTCTGAAATGGATCAGGCCCCGGAGAGACACGGAATGAGGCTGAGTTGAGCAAAAAAAACTCAACACGAATATATTCCCCTTACCCGCCGTGCCAAGGAGATTCTTCGCAGCGGGTATTTTTGAATGCTGTTTGCAAATGGTGTTATGTCGGATCAAGAACCAGTGTGCAAAAAAGGGGTCAGCATAGAAATCCCTCTATGTTCTTCCACACCTGTTTGACCTGTTTATTATTTTTCGTTTATAAAAGGCCTGTCCCGAATGGCACTTGATTAAGATCTATCATCGGCGAGGTACGCGAAGTAGTGCTGCTCGGTGCCGTTGAGTGCCCAGCCTGTGGGACGGAGGAAATCGTCCACAGAACGATCAAGTGTGTGAGTGTATGATCAGGTAGTCACCGAAGGTCTGGCCGGGGAGTCCATCACCAAGAAATGGTGTAGGTGGTTCCTGCCTTGGTGGGAAATGGGAAGGTGCCGTCTTTGGTGCGGTCGATAGAAAACGCATTACCCCCAGCCTTCGGAGTGACTAAAAGGGTATCTTTCTCGAGCAACGGCATACGCAGCGTGATCGGGTTGCCGTGCAGGGACTCGATGGTGGCGGTGGTGATAGTGCGCTTGTCCCAGCTGGCGCCGACCTCAAATCCTCCGCGGGCACGCAAACCGCTGAATGATCCACTCCGCCATTTGCGTTTGATCGGGATGGCGGGAAGGAGTGAGACTTCACCCGCGTGGCTTTGAACAAGCATTTCGCAGACACCCGCGGTGATACCTGAGTTGCCATCCATTTGAAATGGCGGGTGCGAGGCGAGCAAGTTGGGCAACGCGTTCCATGTCAACTGGCCACGGATCATGTCACTGGCTTGCGAGGATAACCCGAGCCGCGACCACAATGCGCAGCGCCACCCCCACGTCCATGAGCGACGTGAGTCGCCTGCATTACCACGCGCGGCAAGTGAGAGGATCGCTGCTTGGGCAAGCTTCGGATCCTCGTAGAGAGAAATTTGTTCGCTCGGGTAGACGGCGTAGAGGTGTGATGTGTGGCGGTGTTGCGATTTTTCGAGAACGGGACGCTCTTCTAACCACTCCTTAATTTGCCCCCACGACCCGAGTTCTGGACCCATCAATTTTTTACGAGCCATGCGGACTTGATCGACGAATGCATTGTCGATACCAAGGACATGGGCGGCTTTCAGCGTGTTGGTAAAAAGGTCCCAAACAATTTGGTGATCGTGGGCGACACCATCTTCGCGCGGGCCGTGCTCAGGTGACCAACCATCGTGAACGATCAGCTTGCCCTCATTTTCGATCAGGTGGTGAAGCCAAAATTTTGAAACGTCCTCAAAGATCGGCCAGGCACGTTCGCGCAGGAATTTTTTGTCCCCAGTGAACGCGTATTGATCCCAGTAGTGGCGGGATAACCATGCGGATGAGGGTAAGTTCCACTCCCAGCCATTACCGCCGAAGATGTTCACCGAGGTGCGCATCGTCCAACCCGGGGTGCCCTCACCAAAGGCCTTTGTGGTGGCTGCGCGGCTGCTCGGGACTGATGCATCAACCCAATTGAGCAACGGCATGGCGCATTCCGCGAGGTTAGCGGGGCCCGTCGGCCAATAGTTCATCTGGATGTTGATGTTGGTGTGGTAATCGCAATACCACGCTGGGTGATTCATGTCATTCCACAGCCCCTGAAGGTTGGCCGGAAGGCGATGGCGCGATGACGCAATGAGAAGGTATCGACCAAACTGAAATAGCAGCATTTCGAGATGCGGGTCTTCCTTTCCCTGTCGGTAGCGCTCAAGGCGCTGGTGCATGGCGACGCCATCAGGTGCTTTTCCTAAATTGACCACGACCCGATTCATCAGGGCTGAAAAATCGCTTACGTGGGATTGACGCAAGGCATCGTACCCTTTTGCCATAGCCGCTTTCGCGTGACCGTCGATGGTTTGATTCGGGTCGATTCCGCTGCGAAATTTTTTCTTCGGGTTCATCGCGTAATCCGTGGCTGCATTGAGCACGAGCAGCACGCTATCGCCCGTCACCTGGAGCTGATCTCCCTCCACCTTGACTTCACCTCCACAGCTCATGGATGTGAGCGCGGCGGCGTAGCGCAAATCGTTGTCGAGGCGTCCAGAGAAACGGATTTGATGGGTAGCGCCTTGCGTCGTTTCCCCATGTGAACCTGCGAGAGTGATGGTGGCATCAATCCTGCCAGGCTTATCAGCTTTGATCAGGATCAAAATGGATTCATCAGGATGACTTGCAAACACTTCGCGTGTGAAAGCAACCCCATTGCTTGTCCAACTTGTGGTGTGAATGCCTGTGGCGAGATCAAGTGTGCGACGGTAATTCTCGTAGGTGCTGGCGCCATTCATCTTGATACGCAGATCCCCAAAATTTTGGTAGGAGCCAAAGCCTCCAGGCTCTTTGACACTGTATTTCCCTGACTCATTGGCACCGCCTGTCCACAGACTGATGTCATTGAATTGAATGCGTTCACGGAGCGGATCCCCGAAGACCATCGCACCGATACGGCCATTGCCGATGGGTGACGCTTCACGCTCCCAATCCGAATGCGGAAAGGTCACAGAGGGGTCCATGTACTGGGTCGAGCGCTCGAGCTTGCGGTATTCGGGCGCTTGATCGTAACTGAGAAGCAATGAGGGGTCCGCTGCCATTGCAGTGAGTGGCAGCCATGCGATCATGAGAAATTTCATAAAAAAAACATGCAACGATGATGGCAACAATTCAAGTGAAACCGAGCAGGGTAGTGGCCGCGCGGGGGCATCCCTCTGCGGAGCAGGCTGCATAGAAGCCATTGGCACGACACGCTTCTATTCGGCCACAAAAAAAAGCTAATTTGGTTGTCGTCGCAATGAATTTCATCGATTATGGCTCACTCGTGAGCACGGAAACAACCATCGACAAGTCTGACGTCTACAAAGATCCTAAGGCATGGCGGAAAATTGTGGTGAAATACCAGAAGCCCTGCCGCAAAAAAGCCATCGGGCAGATTGCCAACACCCTGCTCCCAATGCTCGCGCTTTGGGTGGCGATGGCCTTTGTCTACGATATTTCCTACTGGCTGACTATTCCCCTAATCCTCCTCACCGCAGGTCTGACCGTGAGAACCTTTATCATTTTTCATGACTGTGGCCACCAGTCGTTTTTTAAATCCCGTAAAGCCAACGACATCGTGGGTTACTTCATGGGGGTTCTGACCTTTACTCCCTACCGGTTCTGGCATTGGGAACATGGCATCCACCACTCAACGGCAGGCGATCTAGACGGGCGCGCCGAAGGCGACATCTGGACCATGACGGTAAAGGAATACGAAGCCTCCTCCAAGGGCATGAGATTCGCTTACCGTCTCGTCCGCAGCCCACTCATTCTGTTTACGATCGCACCGATGTTCCTGTTTCTGGTCTGGCAGCGGTTTTCATCGAAAAAAGCCAAGAGAAAAGACCGCCTGTCTGTGGTCTGGACCAATATCGGCATCGCCGCCATGGTCGCCATCGGCTGCTACCTGCTCGGGTGGCAAAAATACGTCATTTTGCAACTCAGTGTCTGCGCAATATCAACCACGGCAGGCGTATGGATGTTCTATGTCCAACACCAATTTGAGGACGTCTACTGGGCCCGCAAAGAAGAGTGGAACTTCGCCGCAGCCGCGCTCGAAGGCAGCTCATTTTACAAACTCCCCAAAATCCTCCAGTGGTTCTCTGGCAACATAGGATTCCACCACATCCACCACCTCAGTTCCCGTATTCCCAACTACCGGCTTGAGGAGTGCCATAACGCTGAACCCTTGTTCCAACAAGTCCCCTGCCTAACGATCCGGACCAGCTTGACATGCACCCAATACCGACTCCTTGATGAAGACAATAACCGTCTGGTCGGATTTAACTACCTCAAGGAATACCGGAAAAATCAGCAGGAAAAAGCGGCCTAATCACCGTCAGGTTTTCCCAATGGACGATGCCTCACCTCCTCTGACCATCCTCTACCAAGACGATTGGTTGGTGGCCGTGGATAAACCCGCAGGGCACCTTGTCCACCCCGCGAACACCCCCACCGCCGGCGATCAGGTCACCATGAAGATCCTCAGGGATCAGATCGGCCAGCACGTCCACCCGATTCACCGGTTAGATCGCCCCACAACCGGCGTCTTACTCTTCGGGCTCGATCCAAAAATAGCCCACCAGCTGCACAAAGCACTGGAACGGCATCAAATACAAAAATCCTACCGTGCTATTGTCCACGGCCTCGCCCCGTCTGAACCATGGCATTGCCGTGAGCCGATCCAAAAATCAGCCCAAGCACCTGCCCGCGAGGCTCACACAAGCTTCAAACGTCTGGACATCTGCCAACCCCAATCTCTACAAGATCTAGAAACTGACACCCTCTCGCTGATCGATGCCACACCGCACACGGGACGCTACCACCAAATCCGCCGGCACCTCCTGCACGCCGCCTTACCCATCGTTGGCGACTACCGTTATGCGGGTATCGAAATATCAAACCAGTTAGGGAGCTTACTCGGCACCGGCACACGGATGCTGCTCCAAGCAAAGCGGCTCACCTTGACCCACCCCGTCAGCAATCAGGAACTCATCATCGAAGCTCCCGTGGACCCCTATTTCCTACACTGCTTCCCCAACCTCAACTAACGCAAGATGAAGCTCACTCCCCCCGCAGGCACGTTCACCAACGATGACACCCTGAACCACTTTCTCGACTACCTCATCGCCTCGGGTATTGAGCCCTATGACCACCAAGAGGAGGCCATCCTCGAACTCTTCGCCGGCAATAACCTCATCCTCAATACACCCACGGGATCAGGTAAATCGCTGGTAGCACTCGCACTTCACTACCAATCTCTCTGCGCAGGAAATACCTCCTATTACACCGTCCCGATCAAAGCTCTCTCCAATGAGAAATTCCTCTCACTGTGCGAAACCTTCGGCCCAGAAAATGTCGGCATGATCACTGGCGATGCCACCGTGAACCCGACAGCCCCCATCATCTGCTGCACCGCAGAAATTCTTGCCAACCTTGCCCTGCGCGAGGGCGCCGATGCCAAGGTTCATGATGTCATCATGGACGAGTTCCACTACTACTCAGATCACGAACGGGGTGTCGCATGGCAACTGCCCCTCCTGACTCTGCCACAGTCGCGTTTCCTGCTGATGTCCGCCACCATAGGCGACACTCAGTTTTTCCAAGAATCCATCACCAAGCTCAACGGCAAGGCGACCTCTCTCGTCCAGTCCGATCAACGCCCAGTCCCCCTCGAGTTTGACTACTCAGAACTCCCACTGACAGAAAAAGTGACCGAGCTCGTCGAGCAACACAAAGCCCCCGTCTACCTCGTGCATTTCGCCCAACGTGCGTGCGCAGAATCCGCCCAAGCTCTGCTCTCAAGCAACTTCTGCACCAAGGACGAGAAACGAAGCATCGCCGAGGCCCTGCAACAGGCGAACTTCCATTCCCCCTACGGAAAAGAGGTCAGCAAGCTGCTGCGCCACGGCATTGGTATCCATCACGCTGGGCTCCTGCCGAAATACCGACTCATCGTCGAGAAACTCACCCAGCAGGGATTACTCAAAGTCATCTGCGGCACCGACACGCTCGGTGTAGGTGTCAACGTCCCGATCCGCTCCGTCCTCTTTACCCAACTTTGCAAATACGATGGCACTGGGACAAAAATCCTGTCCGTCCGCGACTTCAAACAAATCTCAGGCCGTGCTGGTCGGCGCGGCTTCGATGACGTCGGCCACGTCGTCGCCCAAGCACCCGCCCACGTCATCGAAAACATGCGGCTCGAAGCCAAGGCCGCCGCATCCGCCAAAAAGAAAAAGGTCATCAAAAAAAAGCCTCCCGAAAAGGGGGTTGTCGCATGGACCCGCGACACCTTCCGCAAGCTTCAGACATCCCCGCCCGAACCTCTGGTCTCCAGCTTTAAACTCCACCATAACATCATGCTCAACCTGCTTGATCGACCCAATGAAGACGGCTGCGCCGAGCTCAAACGACTGATCGAAGCCAGCCACGAATCCGAGTCGTCCAAGAAAAAAATCCGCCAGCACGCCCGCTCGATGTTTATCGCCCTCGTCCGAGGTGGTGTCCTAACCATCATCCCACCAGCCGAGCGTGCCGCACGGGAACACCCCCCCAAAGTCCAACTCCATGTCGACCTCCAGGATGATTTCACCATGAATCAGACACTCGGACTCTACCTCATCGAAACCCTGCCCGAACTCGACATCGACGCCCCAGAATACGCACTCAACGTCATCTCACTGGCCGAGGCCATCCTCGAACACCCCTTCGCCATCCTCAGAGCGCAAGTGCACCAACTCAAAACGGACCTTATCAATGAGCTCAAAGCCGAGGGTGTCGATTACGACGCCCGCATGGACCGACTCGACGAGGTCACCCACCCGATGCCCGGCAAGGATTTTATCTACGACACCTATAATGCCTTCCAAGTCAAGCACCCGTGGGTGGGGTCAGAAAACATCCGACCCAAATCCATTGCACGCGAAATGTTTGAGGACTACATGTCGTTTGAAGACTACATCCGAAAATATAAGTTAGAGAGGTCAGAAGCCATCCTACTGCGTCACCTCAGTGAGGTCTACAAGGTGATCAACCAGACCGTCCCGCCTGCCCTGAAAACCGACGCCGTGCTCGAAGCCGAGCGATACCTCAAAGACCACCTGACCTCGGTCGACTCCAGCCTGATCGACGAGTGGGAACTCATGCGCGACCCTAGCTATATACCCGCCGAGCAACGAGCCCGAAGCAACGTTCAAACCGCCTCCCAACAGCGGCCTCTCACCCAAGACAAGGCCAAGCTCACCCGTCTAGTTCACCATCAGATCTTCACCGCAGTCAAGCACCTCGCCCACGATAACCTGACCGGATTCCTCAGCATCTTTGAATCCGACCCGTCAACAGAGACGCCATGGTCCGCATCCCGGCTCGATGAAACCCTCAATCACTACTACGATCACCACCTCAGAATCAGGCTCGACCCCGAGGCACGCAACCTCAAACATACCCACATCGAAATCCTAGCCGAAACGTCGCAGTGGCGTGTCTCCCAGACTCTCTGTGACCCTGACTCACTCAACGACTGGTCGCTCACCATCATCCTCGACCTCAAAAAATCCGACCAACTCGATCAACCGGTTTTATTTCTGAAAGAGTTCGCTCCAATCTCCGATATCTTCTCATAACACTCTCCTCCCATCATAAGATCATGAAATTACCCATCCTCCTTACTTTGCTCATCGCATTGACTGGTCACGCTGCACAAAAACCCAATATCATCTATATACTCGCCGACGACCTCGGCTACGGCGACCTCGGATGTTACGGACAAAAAGTCATCCAAACACCACGGCTTGACCAAATGGCGGCCGAAGGACTGCGCTTCACCCAACACTACTCCGGCAGCACCGTCTGTGGCCCGTCACGTAGCTGTATGCTCACCGGAAAACACACCGGCCATAGCTACGTCCGCGGCAACGGCCACCTGCAAATGCGTCTCGACCCGCACGACGAAATCTTCCCCAAGGCACTGCAACAAGCAGGATACCACACCGCCATGATCGGGAAATCCGGGCTCGGATGCAACACCGACGACGCCACCCTGCCCAATGCCAAAGGATTCGACTATTTCTTCGGATTCACATCACACACTCAGGCTCACTGGTATTTCCCCGAGTACCTATGGCGTAACAGCGAAAAAATCAACTACTCGAACAACACCCTGCATGCCGGTGACCACTACAGCTCAGAACTCGTAATCAACGAAGCACTCCAATACATTGAACAACAAAAAGACGGGCCCTTTTTTCTTCACCTTGCCTTCCAAATCCCCCACGCCAGCCTCCGCGCTAAAGAGGAATGGAAAGCCAAATACCGTCCGATTCTGAAAGAAACACTGCTGCCACCAAAAACAGAACATCCTCACTACTCCTACGAACGCGAACCCAAAACCACCTACGCTGCCATGGTATCCTACATGGATCACAACGTCGGTCTGGTAATCGACAAGCTCAACGAGCTCGGTATCGCCGAGAACACCCTCGTCATGTTCTCCAGCGACAACGGCGCCATGGAGGAGGGAGGGCATACCATCAAGGCCTTTAACTCAAGCGGCGATCTCCGCGGAGGAAAACGTGACCTCTATGAAGGGGGCGTGCGCACCCCCACCCTCGCCTGGTGGCCAGGGAAAATTGCACCTGGCCGAACCTCCGACCACCTCTCCGCATTCTGGGATATTTCTGCGACGATGCGCGATCTTGCCGGAGCCCGACCTCAAGCCGATACCGATGGAATCACCATGACCCCAACCTTGCTCGGCAAGCCGGGGCAAAAAAAACACAGCTACCTCTACTGGGAGTTCCATGAACGGAACGGCAAACGGGGTATCCGCCAAGGGAAATGGAAACTCATCCTGCTCAAAACAGGCACCATCCGCCATCCTAAACCCGAACTCTACAACCTCGAAAATGACCCGTCAGAACAACATAATGTGGCCCAACATAACCCCGAGGTCGTTTCCCAACTCCTCAAATCTATGGACGCAGCCCACTCTCTATCAGAACATAAAAACTTCCGCCTCGCCACCGAAAAACCCAAAAAAGTTTCCAACCCACATCGGAAAAGCCACCCGTAGTCGGCACCACCTGCTCATCGCACACACGCACATTTCTTGCGGATATACTCGAGGCAGATGTGAAAATACGAAACCATTGAGTCGATTTCTATCCACTCATCCCGGCCATGCAAGTTGCCCACCTCGGGGCGCGAGATCACGACCGGTATCCCGAAGTCACAGAAAAATCGGCCATCACTCCCGCCCGATGATCGGACGAGTTTCGCTTTTTTCCCCGTCACCGATTCCGTGACACGCAAAAAATCATCATCCGGTGCCAGATGGGTGGGCTCGGCGGATATGATCGGCTCTGCAACCACACCCTCACTCAACATCCCACGGATATCTGCCACGATCTGATCCGCTGTCAGCGGCGGAACAAACCGGATATCCAAAACGGCAGACGCCGACTCTGGTATCATGTTAGGACTATCGTTGACCGTTTCAATCATCGTTTTTACACAGGTTGAAAACCAATGCGAATCAGCATTGCATGGATCCTCTTCACCTAATGAAACGGGGTCAAAATACGTTTTTATCGTCTCCAGTGAATCTGTGAGTTCCTCCAAGGCATTCACTCCCAACCACGGCCGGGCAGCGTGGGCGGACACACCGGACGATGTCACCTTCAGGTGGATAATCCCCTTTTCCTCGACAATAATTTCGTTAAGCGAGCCACCATCGGGAATCACCGCTTCACCACAGCGCAAGCCCTCATCTTCCACCAAATATTTCACTCCATTTTCACCGCCTATCTCTTCGTCCGAGGTAATCACAACCCCCACGGACGAACCCGGACACTCGCGCCCTAGGTTCCTTACCAGTTCGATCATAATGGCAAGCTGCCCTTTCATATCGCCCGATCCAGGCCCAACAATCTTCCCCTCACGTATATCGGACCGGTAGCTATCAGGTTCTGGGTGATGCACGACATCAAGGTGGCCACAAAGTAAAACCTCAGGCCGGCTCACCCCCACAGGTAACGCCAACAACGATTCATAACCATTTTTTTCAAACATCGATATCTCTATGTCAGGCACCTCCTCGAGATGGTTGCGGATGAGATGAAAACATCGCCGCCGCTCGCTGAAACAGTCATCCGTGCTTTCAATCAACATCAGGTCACGGGTCAGCTGAATCAGTCGTTCTCTTAAATGGGGTTCATCCATGGTCACTGGGGGTCAATTGGTTTAGTCGCGGTCCGTCAAGCAGGGTAAATTCATCATGATCGTTTCTAATAATAACTTACTCTCGCTAACCGATGGAGCAAGAAAGAGAAACTGCCCTTTGTGAACCAATCCATCATCCCCCGTGTTGAAGTTCACCGGAAACACCCCAGCCCGATGCCCATCGGGCACCCACAAGCAGTCCGATCCATGCAGTAACTCCATCAATTCTCCGCCTAGCAGCGGTGTATCCAGCCTCAAATTCCGCAGTAACCACGCACCATCGGGATTATAATGATGCGCCAAGACACAGGGGTAGGTAGCCCCCGTCACCCGTGCATTTAATTCACACACATAAACGCAAAACTCACCGTCATTACGCTCCACCCATAAAAAATCCACACTCGCCGTCCCACGGTATCCACGGCGATGCAGCCACCTCGCAGCCACCCCCGCCTGATGAAACAGCTCGCCACGCCCGTCAGCATGCTCCGCCAGATACGTAGGCGGCGACTCATTTCCCTCGTGCACACTTTCATCACTGAGAATCTGCTCGGTCACATCATAAATCACCACCTGATCGTCATTTAAAAAGAGCTGCACACTCGGACTACGCACCGACTTCACTCCAAGGTTCCCAGCTTGAATCCACCCTTGGATGAGACACGGACCTTCCGTAAAAAAATGCGCCGGCACAGCGGGATCGCCTCCTCCTCGTCCACGTAATGACGGCACCTTAATTAAACCAATACCCGACGCCCCCATCGGTGCCTTCACTACCGCCGACTCGTATCCCGCACGCCGTAAAGAATCCAAGCAACGCTCAACATCACCCGGGCCCTCAGCAATTTCAGTATGCGGCGTTGGCAACCCTTGGCTTTTTAAATGCTCATACAACATCCACTTGTTATTCCCCGACTGACTCCCCGCGACCGTCGAAAATGTCCGCATACCCACCAAGCCAGCCAGCCCGGCAAGGGTCGCATCGGTCACATAGCCATCCATCCGTCCAGCCGGATGGTCACGCAATATCTCCAACAAACCATGACAGGCCACCCCCTGATCTCGGATCTGCCGCCCGATCTGTTCGTAATCACGATGCGGGAGAATCGCCACCTCAGGCAATGTCAACCCGGCAACCTCCTCAAAATAACGTTTCAGCACAGGGTCAGGCTCACGCTCAAGAACCAGCAGATTACGTTCCGGCCCAGCATAGAGCAAATCCACAATAGGAAGTAGTCGACCGCCATACGAATCCATCTCCCCAACCGTATCCGAGAGCATTTTTGCCTCCTCCTTGTTATCAAAAAACAACCCAAGCAGATTCGCAACAAATGCCGCGTTCTGATCCCAGAATGCAGGAAGGCGTGCCGTTGATTCCACAACCATCACCTCCGGCACACGAGTAAAACAAGGAGCCATTGGCCCACACTACACTCCGCCGCCGTCCATAGCAAGGCACGAAGTTTCTACCTCATCGAAGCCGGCGCGTGATCAGATTTCCCACCCCTTACGACGTGGGCGTTTGACCCATGCGTTTGCCTCGTCGTGATTGGTGACCTTCATCGCCTTGCCGTCCCACTTGAGCTCATGGCCGGGGAATCGTTTCCCCAAATTACCCAACAATGCCAGCTCGGTTAATGGACCGGAATAACTGAAGTCCGCACAGGCCGCACGGCCTTCCTTGATCGCATTAATCCAGTCGGGGATAATCCCCCCCTTAATTCTTGGCAGGGTTTTTTCGGGACGTTTATAAGCTTTCATAGCCGTTTCTGGGATCAGGCGCGGGCTGTTACCATAGACCCCGGCTCGAATAATTCCCTTATCACCTTTAAACAGAGTGCCACCACCCGAGGGTAAGCTGCGGCCCTCTTCAAGCTCCTTAGGACGAGGTGGTTCCTGGCCTTCATACCAATTGATCGTCAGGGGAGGAAAACCTTCGCGCGCAGGGAATTTAAAAACGACCTTCGCCTTGTCCGGATGGACCTCAGCATTCCCCCCCACAATATCAGAGCCTTCAATGGAGTCAGGATAGCCCAGTTTCAATGCTGAGAATACGGGATCGAGCGTGTGGGCACCTCGGTCACCCATCATCCCGCAACCAAAGTCCCACCAGCAGCGCCAGGTCGATGGGTGGTAGCACCGGTGAAACGGACGCATGGCAGCCGGTCCAATCCAGCTATCCCAGTCGAGCCCCGCAGGAAGTGCTTGCCCCTCCTTCGGACGATCTTGCAGGATCGAGCTCCAATAAGCATGACCAGGTGGTGAATACATCAGACTGCACCAAGCATCGACCTCACGAATTTCACCGATCGCGCCATCGTTGATCCACTCCGTAATCAAGCGGATCCCTTCTTGGGCGTGACCTTGAATTCCCATCTGGCTGACCACGTCATATTTTTTGGCTGCCGCGGCAAGGATGCGTGCTTCGGAGATATCGTGTGTCAACGGCTTTTGACAGAAAACATGAATCCCTTGTTTCATAGCCGCCATGGCAATGGAGGCATGGGTGTGATCCGGCGTAGCAATCACCACAGCATCGATATCCTTCATCTCGTCGAACATCACTCGGTAATCCTTGTAACGCTTCGCACTGGGGTGATCCTCAAATGCACCGGCGGCAAACTTGTGATCGACATCACACAGGGCGACAATGTTCTCGCCCTTGCAACCCATCATGTTAGACCGCCCTTGATTACCGACACCAATGCCGGCAATATTGAGTTTGTTGCTGGGAGCATCGGGCCCACCAAGCACACGGCTCGATGCGATCATCGGAAAACCTAACGCCGACGCCGCGACTCCAGTTTTAAGAAAATGACGACGTGTGAATGCGCTGTTTTTCATCGGTTGATTGTAGGTGCCTAAAATGATCCGTAACCCCCATTAAGAGGATTATGATGCTAAAAAATCAACGGCTTAAAGCTTCTCGCCGTATTGCCAGCCCTCTCGAGTGGGCTCCTTGATCAGTTCGTTTAGCTCGGGCTGGCCTTTGACAAGCATCTTTTCGGGATCCCAATCAATCGTCTTACCCGTGCGCTGGGCGAGAGCACCGAGAAGAACCATCTCAGTAAGTGGTGCCGCGTAGTCGAACTGCGACCCAGGTGCCGGACCTTCGCCCTTGATGGCACGCACCCACTCGTCAATCGGCCCCCCCTTCACGGATGGCGAACGATCCATCTTGGCTAACTTCGGCTTCAGCTCATTAAATGCCGAGCTAGGAGTGAGGCGTGGACTCCGCGGACGCATCCCTGGGTGGTAGAGTGTGTTTTCCGTGCCCTCCATATACATGCCACCTCCGGCGTCGAGCGGTTTACCCTCATCCCAACGCTTGGGCAACGGCACATCGTATCCTTTTTCATACCATGTAAGCTTAACTGGCGGCTTTTTACCGCGAGCAGGGAAGTGATAGGTAATCACCGAGCCCATGGGAATGAATCCTGGATTCAACGGCTCTTTGCGCTCCACCTCCACCTTGATCGGCGAGCCGAGCCCAAGCACCCAGAACGGCGCGTCAAAGGTGTGACAACCAATGTCTCCCAAGGCACCACATCCGTAGTCCCACCATCCACGCCAACGGGTCGGCAAGTAGTCGAGACTGTAATCACGGCGCTTGGTTGGCCCCTGCCAGAGGTCCCAATCAAGCGTGCTCGGAGCGGGTCCGGATTGAGGTGGGAATGATGAGGGGGGGATAAACCACGGTGCATTGGGACGGTTGGTCCAAGTCACCACCTCCTTGACATCACCAACGATGCCCGCGTCAACCCACTCCTTGATGCGGCGCATGCCGTCGAAGGTGTGGCCTTGATTCCCCATCTGAGTGACCACCTTGTAGTGGGCCGCCGCCTTGCGCAACGTGCGGCACTGCCAGATGTTGTGAGCGAGAGGTTTCTGCACAAAAACGTGTTTCCCCCGCTCCATGGCCGCCATGGCAGCGGCAAAGTGGGTGTGGTCAGGTGTCGAGATCGCAACGGCGTCGATGTCATCCCCCATTTTATCGAGCATCACGCGGAAGTCCTTGAAGCGTGGTGTGTCTGGGTATTTCTTGTAGTGTGGAGCTGCCTTGACATCATCGACGTCGCACAGCGCCACCTGATTTTCATTGGCCGCGCTTCTTGTGGCATAGCCACCCATGCCACCAACACCGACCACGGCGATGTTGAGTTTGCTGTTGGCTGATGCTCCTGGCTTACCAATCGCAAAGCGTGGAAGCGTTGTGGCGGCTGCGGTTAAACTCGCTGTTTTTAGAAACTTACGACGGTTGGCGTGATTCATAATAGATGATGATGGTTGATTGATACGCCATAAACTACGTGAAAATAGTCCTGAAATATCACTAAAGATCACTTATTTGACACCGCGCGCCCAATTTGCACCACGGCAACCCATGAAAAGGCACAAAAATCGGGAAAAAAACGTTATCTTAATAAGAACTAATGGAAAATCGCCCACGTGATCAAACTCAACATCCAAATCATCTGGATCCGCCCTCGTGGACTTACGACTGCACTTTTTTGACAAAACAGGCTTTTAACGCAATCGAAAGGCCATCCATTTTACAGTCGATCTCATGATCGCCATCGACCAAACGGATCGGTTTGGATTTCATCCCGCTTTTTAACACCTTGGAGGTTCCCTTCAGTTTTAAATCCTTGATCATCTGAACGATGTCCCCTTTTTCCAAGACATTGCCGTAGGCATCCTTCACAACACGCTCCTCGACATGTTCATCCTCCTCCACGATCTCTTTGGGCCACTCGTGTCCACAGGTCATGCATTCATACTTGTCCTTGTGATCAACAATATCGTCAACCGTGCAGATGGGGCAGGAAATATCAGCCATGTTCAAAGCTAAACCCGATCACCTCACCTCTTGCAAGCCCCGAGTCCTGCAACCACCACAAAAAAATTGCCGCTACCCCGTGAGGAGTAGCGGCTGGGCTCAGCGAATCCGAAGACTCCCCAAACCCGATTGCGAGTGTGAAGCCCGCGCCGCGAAGGATACCATCCATCGCGAACGCCGATATGAGGCGAATTTTACGATGAGCAAGTAAAAAATGGTACCACCCACCACAAGCCATCGATGATATACCAAAAAGTGCATAATAACCGACATCATATGCGTTGAGCATGACAAGAACCGATTCTACTTTTTATGTATGAAAATGAATCAATCTGGACAAATTACGATCCCCAAAGAACTTCGCGACAGATTTGGACTCAACCCCGACTCCGATCTGATCGTGACAGTCAGCAAAGATGGCATCCTCATCAAACCTAGGCCTACTCATCGCCAGCAGGTGAACCAATGGTTCAAGGATGAACACGGCAATGAATTGGCCACCCTCACCACCGCCCAAATCATGAAGCTGATTCACTGACGCCAGCACCGTCAGCTAGGGAACCCCACTCCAGCAGTATGCCGTCCGAGGAATTCTGCTCATTATAGCGTCCCAAGAATCGACTTCCCATGGAGCAGACCGTCCCTATGCATCACGGCACCTCAGGGGACGAGTCACCCACTTACCGATAAGACCGCTCAGCTAATCAAGATTTAATAGATGCACACATGCACATATGCGCATATATGCAGACCCAGACGCTCACAGGATTAACGACGATCCCGCACCCATTGAGCCGTCAAATTGTCGGCATGAGAAAACACCTAAAAATGAACATAATCCCGCAAGCCCTATCAAAAAGGCAGGCTTGAACGGCCTGCATGGTCGATGGCCAGCCTCCCGCACATCACTGGAAGATGGAGGGATCCCTGCTACAAAAAACCGTCCACAGCGGGATGCCATGGACGGTGTTGATAGTTGGTAAACGGAAGAATCAGATTTTCTGTACCAGCGGCCCCCAGCCCTTGCGGGGTTCACGCCAAGCGAGTTCGTTGATGGAGGGGTCGTTGGTGATCACACCCTCTTCATTGAGGATGAGCTTCTTACCAGCGCGAGCGCTGAGATTACCAAGTTGGACGTTCGCGGTCATAGGCCCTGCGTAAGCGAAGTTGGATTGACTGAACTCGCGAGGTTTTTCACCACGGCAAGCCATGAAAAACTCGATATGGTGACCTGGTGAACGCTCGAGTAGCTGCTTCGGTTTGCCAAACTCGCGGCGCTTCGTCTCGGGGATAATGCGTGGGCTGTTCCAGTAGTCACCTTGGACAAGGATCTTACCCTTGGTGCCGTAAATTAAGTTGCCGGTCCACGGCAGCTTTTTGTTCTCCATTTTGAGTTCTTCCGGAGTTTCTGGCATGACCCTTTCACCGTCTGCCTTTTTTCCTTCATACCAGTAGGTGGCAAATCCTGGACGATCGGCCGTTGCACGGTAGGTTGCCTTCACGCTCATACCGCCAGGGAATTGGTCACCGACGGGGCTGGTCATAAAAATGGGCTCGCTCGAGGCGGCATAACCCGGTTGCATCATGGCATAAATTCCATCCGTGGTATGGCACGCCATATCACCGAGGGCGCCTGAGCCGAAATCGGTCACGCCACGCCAGTTGAAGCGATGATACGCTTTATCTTTATAGGGGCGCATCGGTGCGGGTCCAATCCAAGATTCCCAGTCGACTTCAGGAGGAATGGGGTCAGCCCCTTCAGGGCGTTTGCCACCTTGGGGCCAGACGGGTCGGTTGGTCCATGTATGAAACTCGGTGACATCACCGATGGCTCCCGCTTTGACATAATCGTAGACAGTGCGCCAGCCTGCACCCGCGTGTCCTTGGTTACCCATCTGGGTGACCACCTTCGGGTTCGCTTTATAGGCAGCGGTCAACAACTGGGCTTCGCGCACCGACCAGCTTAGTGGTTTTTCGGTGTAACAATGAATGCCCATAGAGACAGCTGTCATCGATGGGGCGAAGTGAGTGTGGTCGGGGGTGGATACAAAGACGACGTCGAGTTCCTTACCATGGTTCTGGAATAACTCACGCCAGTCGGTGTATCCCTTGGCACCTGCCCAGCCTTCTTTTTTCAGAACATTACCCCATGCCCGTTTATCGATCTCGGCAAACGCCACACACTGGAGGTCGTGCTCGAGGCATTGATCGAGGTGATAGGTGGCCCTCCCTCCGGTGGCGATAAATCCGACCTGGAGTTTGCTGTTAAGGTTCTGACCACGGACGATGGAAGGAAAACCAAGAGTGGATGCTCCAGCGAGTCCGAGCTGGGTGATAAACTTACGACGGTTGAGTTGTGATGACATAATCGTTATTGGATAATAATAAACAGAAGGGCACAGAAGAACGCTGTCACCCTATTCCTATATACATACAAAACCCTCAGAAGTTTCAAGAAAGAATCATTTTCGGATAATTATTTAGCGAATCTGCACTGAAATTGCCTGTCATACCCGCCTGTGCCCTGCTACAAATCTCGGCATGGCCGATTCACTCTGGATGAGATTACGTGAGGTGCGCTGGGAACAATTCACCTGCACACCCGCACCTAAAAAATCCTTACCCAAGATGCTCGAGAATCTGGCGTCCCGTAAGGAGGCGCGCGCCATGAAAGCGAGCCATGAACTGTGGGTGGCGCTCTGCTCAGAGGGAATCCAACCCGCGGCCGAGCCGTGCCTCCCATTTCTCATCGAAATCCTCGGCATCTCAGAAGCCGCCGTGCAGGGCGAAATTCTCGATCTCTTACTCCAATTCACCCAGCTCCCGAACGATACCAGTGCCCAAGAATGGCAAAAATATATCCGCATGATGCTGCACCAACAACATCGATATTTCACCAAACTCAGCCACTCGCGCGATGCCATCATCGCCGATAAGGCACATCAGATGCTCGAGTTGATCTAGTGCGATCACCCGCTGGATAGCTCAGTGGGGGGCTGAACGAAACGCGGTTAGAATATTTGTCATTCGCTCTCCATAGAGATGCGATAGCTTGACGAAATAAATGACATTCCATATGAACAGGAACGCCCGACCTTCACCCTTTGTTTTTCACACAGGATTTAGGATAGACAGGGCTAACCTAAACCAACTCACCTCTCCCCAACAATGAAATCTATCCTCACATACATCCTGCTGTTATTATCGATGGCAGCATCCGCCTCTTCAGCCGATCAAAAGTTAGTGGTCGCTGTCCCGTTCACCGATAACATGGTTCTGCAAAGGCAGACGGCCGTGCCTATCTGGGGATTCGACACCCCAGGAAACAAAGTTGTGATCGAATTTGCAGGCCAAACAAAGACGGCCGTCACCGACAATCATGGCGATTGGATGGTGAAGCTCGATCCGCTTAACGTATCACATCACGAGCAGGAGTTAAAGATCACGAACAATGAGAACGAATCCATTGTGCTCCAAGGGGTATTAGTGGGTGAAGTGTGGTTCTCATCCGGCCAGTCGAACATGGTCTGGAGCGCAGGCAAGAGTATGTGCAACGGGATTGCACGCAAAATTGCGGCATCCAAGGAGGATATCCCCATCAGGGAAATAAATATCAACACCGTATCTGCCCTCTACCCACAGAAAAAAGCGACATCGGACGGTGGATGGAAAAAGGCCAAGGAGGCGAGCCAATTCTCGGCCTTGTCACTGTCGTTTGCTTATCAGCTCTACAAGGAGTTAAACATGCCAATCGGTATTCTGCTCAGTGCCCATAGCAACACCCGAGTCGAAGCAT
This sequence comes from Akkermansiaceae bacterium, assembly GCA_013041925.1. Lineage (GTDB taxonomy): Bacteria > Verrucomicrobiota > Verrucomicrobiia > Verrucomicrobiales > Akkermansiaceae > Oceaniferula. The sequence goes on from JABDRB010000011.1 coordinate 201,929, forward strand.
TCACCCAACGTCAGGCCATTGAAGCCCACCCCAAACTCATGGCTGATGCGGATCTCATCCACAACGCGGACCCGCTCAGCCAACAAGGCGTCGATGCCTTCAAACAATACTACAACGACCTAGGCACCTGGCAAAAAGATGCCGGCGTGATTGCGCAGGCGGGTGGCAAGGTCCCCAAACGCCCGAGTCTCCCTGGCATCGCTGGCATGTGGCGCGGTCCGTCCCAATTTTACAACGGTAAAATCAATCCCGTCATCCCGTTTGCGGTCCGTGGAGCCATCTGGTGTCAAGGGACCAGTAACAGCAAGGACGGTAAAATCTACGCCGCAAGAATGGAAGCCCTCGTCAAGGGTTGGAGAGATGCTTGGGCGATGCCCAAAATGCCGTTCTACTTCACCCAAATGCAGTGTTATGGCACGCCCCACTCAGATTCCGTAGGATTTGCCGACATCCGTCAGGCACAGCATCTGTTCTTCATCAACAACCGCGAGAATGTCGGTATGGTTGTCCAGTCCGACCTCAATTCTGCGCGACCAAGCGGGATTCACTACTACAACAAGCTTCACCCGGGTATGCGAATGGCACGCTGGGCGTTGGCCAAGGATTACGGCAAGGACATCGCCTACACTGGCCCTATTTATGCTGGATACCAGATCAAGGGGGGCAAGGCGATTGTCTCTTTTGAAAAAGGAAGCCTCTTTGGTGGATTGATGGTCGCTAACAAGGGCATGGCCAAGGATTACAAAGAACCGGGGAAATTTGTTGAACCGGCCAAAGCAACTCCCGACGCCAAGCTCAACCATTTCCGCCTATGCGGCAAAGACAAAAAATGGCACACCGCTGATGCTGTCATCGTTGGTGACACGGTGGTGGTTAGCTCTCAAAGCGTTCCGGCACCCATGGGTGTGCAATACGCCTATAATTCCGTTCCGGAAAACTCGAACCTTTATAACCAAGCTGGTCTGCCCGCCACTCCATTTGCAGCCATCAATGGCAAGCTCATCTTTGAGGAAGACAACCTTGCACAATTAGCCGCGCAGAAAGCCAAATACGCTCGTTACACTGACCCAAACTACCCGATCCTTCAGGTGGCTCAATACTACCGTGATGGTGCCATCCTCCAACGTGACAAGCCTATCCCAGTCTGGGGCCACGCAAATCAAGGGGTCAAGGTGACCATCACTCTCGGCGGCGTTACCAAGACCGCCGTTGCTAACGACTACCAACAATGGGCGGTTGAATTTCCTGCCATGAAAGCATCGACCCAACCCATCACCTTGACTGTCGAATCGAGCCATGATCGCCGCCGGATAGTCAAAAACATCCTCGTCGGCGACGTGTGGTACCTCACTGGCACATCACAACTCACGTCCGAATGGGCCTACAACCAGCGCGATCAAGATGCCAAGCTCCCCGCAAGCCAACCGCTCGTGCGTGAGTTCCGAAAAAAAACCAAGGCCAGTACCTCGCCGACACCCAGAAAGCGAAGCTTCGAAACTGGTGGCGGCAAATACCGCTCGTCATGGATGGCCGCGGAATACACGAAAGACGGTAAAGGGGTAACGATGTTTGCGTATGAATTTGCCAAAGCTCTCAACCGTCAGGGGATTCCACAAGGATTTATAACCATGTCATCTGGCCGAGGCGGCCATCACCCGCAAATCGCCTCGCCACTATCATGGACATCATTTGATGGCGTTAAGGCCATGAAGCATCCGGCGTTTCAAGCTCGCCTTAATGAATTGCGGCTGCTGTTCCCTCACACAGAAGTAGCCAAAGCAGCAACCGCTCAACATCTGCGCGAAGTTCAAGAATTTGTCCAAACGATTATTAATGCCGGCAAGCGGGGATCGGATATGTCCATGGGGCTGCCACTGCAGGGACCCACATTCCCAGTAGCCGGCAAGGGAGAAACCATCACAGCAAACATGATTCCGACCTTTACCTACAACTGGTGTGTGAGCCCGCTCACTCCCATGGCCGTCTCTGGTGTGATCTGGATTCCAGCGGATTACAACCTCGGCCATACCCCTGAAAACTATGCCGCAGAATTGGAAATCTATGCCAAGAGCCTACCCAACACCTATGGGCAAGATAAGGTGCAGTTCATTTACGCTCACCCTGCCGCGACTTTGGTCAAGGATATCACCCCAGCTAGGCTTCCCAATGCCAAAAGCGTGATCTTGGACCAGTGGCCGAAAAGCTTAAAAGACATTGCCATCAAAATGGCCAAACTGGCAGAGTGACGCGCATGGATCGGCTGCAGCCATCATACTCGGCCGCTGACAGCTACGCCAGCCCAGCACGCTCAAGCAGCGCCGTCTGATCGGGGTCGCGACCCATAAAGTTGCGGTAAAGTTCCTCAGCCGAGGCCGAGTTCCCTTTGCTTAAAATACATTCACGGAATGACTTCCCCGTTTCTGGATTGAGGATCCCCTCGTTTTGGAATCGGGTGAACGCATCCGCATCCAACACCTCTGCCCATTTATAGGAGTAATAGCCGACGGCATATCCCGTGGGCGAACTGAAAAGATGACTGAACCGACGCGCAATCGTCGGGCTGGCGGTGGCCATCGGCGTTTTATAGTCGGCAAGGATCTCGCGATCCACTTCATCCAGGTCGCGGCCTTGATAGTCGGCTAGCTTCATATGAAGATCAAGGTCGAGCTTGCCATTCGCGAGCTGCGCCATGTAGGCGCTGGCACTGCGGTAGTTTCTGGCCGCCACCATCTTCTGATAGAGGTCTTCGGGGATCGGCTCACCCGTTTCGTGATGGCGGGCAAATAAATCTAAACTCTCGCGATCCCAGCAGTAGTTTTCCATAATCTGAGAGGGAAGCTCAACAAAGTCCCACGCAACATTCGTTCCAGATAACGACTTGATACTGACATCGCCTAATAGGTGATGCAGCAGGTGCCCAAACTCATGAAAAATCGTCTCCACCTCACGATGATCCATGAGCGCAACTTGATCGCCGATCGGCTTAGTCATATTCCCCACCATCAGGCCGAGGTGAGGTTCGCGTTCCGAGCCATCCACCCCATCAAGGGCAGGAAGCCCCGTTTCAAATGAGTTCATCCACGCACCACCACGCTTACTCTCACGCGGATGCCAATCAGCATAAAACGACCCCAGCAACTCGTCGCTAGCATTGTCAAAGAGGTCATAAAAACGACACTCCGGATGCCACGTCTCGATGTCGCCACCTTGGTCCGTGGTTAATTTTTCCTCGATGCGGATGTTGTAAAGTCGACTGACAATACCAAACATCCCCTCCATCACACTCGTAAGCGGGAAGTAGGGGCGAAGCTCTTCTTCATCAAAATCGTATTCGGCCTTGCGGCGATTCTCCGCCCAGTAACTAATCTCCCACGGCTGCATCGGCCCGGGTGCGGTGCCTGCCCGCGCTGCCTTCCACGCTTCAAGCTGCGTGATCTCATCCTGAAAACGACCCTCAATCCGATCATGCAAATCATCCGTAAACTGAACAGCCGTCGCCCCATTACCCGCCATCCGACGCTCAAGCGTGAGGTCCGCAAAATCATTGTAACCCAACAACTCGGCCTTCTTCTGGCGGAGCTGAAGGATTTCCCAAATGATGTCGGTGTTATCAAACTCCCCATCACGCCCGATCGTGCAGGTGGCCTCCCATACTTCCTTGCGCAAGGCATCATCGTCCGCGTGCTGCATCACCGGACCCATCGACGGATACTGGAGGGTAAACCGCCAGCTGCCCTCATGCCCCTTGGCCACCGCATCAGCCTGCGCCGCATTTTTAGCGGAATCAGGTAAGCCCGCGAGCCGCGCTTCGTTATCGATGATCAGCTCCCAGGCATTGGTCGAGTCGAGCACATTCTCGCTGAACTTCTGCGTGATCTCAGAGAGTCGCGCCTGCACGTCCGCCACCTGGGATTTTTGATCGGCTGGGAGGTCCGCCCCCGATTGAATAAAGCTCGCGCACGTTTCCTCAATAAAACGCGTGTGGGTGGCATCCAGAGCAGAGGCGGCGGCGGACTCGGAAAAGGCCTTGAGTTTCGACCAGATCACATCATCGAGTGGGATGGCAGAGTAAAAGGCGGTCACCCGTGGCAACACGGCATTGAGAGCCACACGTTGATCTTCATGATTGCAAACGGAATCAAGGTGGTTGAGTCGCCCCCACGCACGATCCAAGTCTTCGGTCGCCACCTCCAAGGCACCAAAGGTCTTTTCGTAGCTCAGTTCCGCATCATCAAGGTTGCGTATCTCAGCGAGTCGAGTCTCGGCCGATTCCAGCGCATGATCGATATCCGCCTCAACACAATCAGGCGTTAGAGTAGACCAACGAATATGATAATCGGCAGCAGAAAAGGGATGACGTGTTTGCATGACTGGAACTCACTGCATATCCCCGCCACGTGCAAGCATCGATTCCACCCGAAGTTGAAAAAGGGAAGGTCACACGAGGCAGGCAGAAGCGGGTCACCCGTCATGATGGTTTCGACAGAAAATACCCTCGCTGCTTTTCACTCACAGCCATTTCCAACATGTCCATGACATTTAACATATCCTCCCAGAGCTTGCGCTTCTCAGCCGTCTCTTCGTTGTGCAAAATATACGACGGGTGATAGGTGACCCGCACCGGCACGCCTTCGAATCGATGAAACTCCCCCCGCAGACTCTCCACCGTCCCCTCGCCACCCAACAATGCCTGCGCAGGTGTGACGCCAAGCACGATGATGACCCGCGGTGCCACTACCTTCACTTCCTCATGCACAAACGGCATACAGGCATCCATTTCCTGACGCGTCGGCTTGCGGTTATTGGTCGTCTGATTGGGCATCGACGGACGGTATTTCACCACGCTGGTCATATACACATCCCGTCTCGACAATCCCATCGCCTTGAGAATCCCGTCAAGTTTTTGCCCCGCTTTCCCGACAAACGGCTCACCCAACCGCTCTTCATCATAGCCAGGTGCCTCCCCCACCAGCATCACATCCGCCTCCGGGTTCCCCATCGAAAACACCATCGTCTGACGTAGGCTGTCAAGCTCGCGGATCGGCCCCCAACTCGCAACCTGCTGCTTCAAACTCATGATTTTTTCTGCAGCAGTGGCACCCGTCGCAACAAGCTGAGGTGCGCTTTCAGCCACATCAGCCGACTCGGCCACAGGCATCGACGGCAACTCCACCACCGGTGATTCTTGAGGCGCAGCAGCTCGGATGACAGGTGCTGCTCGTTGACCCGCCCCCCCACGCGCACGCAGGTAAAATTCACGCAGGATGAGACGCGCCTCATCATCGATGTTGACATGTGTCTGGCCCTGCGACTCCAACTGGCGCAGGTAATCGATCACGGGTGCGGCACTCATTGTCATGACCCATGCAAACCATAGCATGAGGTCGACGGCACGCACAAAATGATGCCACCACGGATATCCTTGTGAAAAAACCGCCCCCCCCCCTGAGTTTTTCCTGAGATTTCAGATCGTTGATCCCGCGGTTGTTTTTTTGCCCCGCTCTTGACAGCCTCCCCGCCCGCCATAGCTTTATTGCCCATCGCAACGATGGCCCCCCCAGTCCACCACGCCGCCAACAACCTGACCATCACTCCCATGAATGACAAACTTCGCCGCACCCTTGTCCTTCTCGCTGTCTTCTGCATAACCTTTCTCGCCGTCTATGTCATCCGGCACCTCCAAGACGGTCACCGCCTCAAAGACATCCTCACTTGGCACAAATCCGACACCCGCAGCGAGACCTACACCCTTCGCAGTAGCCCGTCCATCGACCTCAACGAAGTCGAGGTCCTCGCCGCCATCAACCAAGAAAGCGCCGCCATCGTCCGGGCCGCCATGCCCGCCGTCGTCAGCATCGACACCTCCGGCGTCCGCCACGAACGCTACCGCGACTTCTGGGGACGCACCTGGGTCCAGCCAAGCACCGTCCAAGGTCAAGGGTCCGGTGTCATCGTCACCGAGGAAGGACACGTCCTAACCAACCACCACGTCATTCAAGGCACACCCAACATCCGACTCACTCTGCACGATGGCAGCGTCTACTCAGCTAAAGTCATCGGCACCGACCCCGCCGTCGATATCGCCGTGCTCAAAATCGATGACAAGGGGCCCTTCCAACCACTCAAATTCGGCGATTCGTCAAAAATCGAGGTCGGCAACATCGTCTTTGCTGTCGGCAACCCGTTCGGGCTCGGCAAGTCCGTGACCGATGGCAAGATCTCCGCGAAAAAACGCTCGTTCTCAGACAGCCAGGTCGACCTCCTCCAAACCTCCGCCGCCATCAATCCCGGAAATTCCGGAGGCCCGCTGGTCAATATCCGCGGGGAAATCATCGGTATCAACTCCCGGATCTACTCGACCGATAAAAAAAACCCAGGCTTCCAAGGCATCGGATTTGCCATCCCATCCAATGCCGCACTGGAAACCATGAAATCTATCCTCGCCCGCGGACGCCCCACCCGTGGATTCCTCGGCATGGCCCTCGAAAACCTCGATCCCTTCACCCGCAAACAGTTAAACTTCAAACAAACCCATGGCGTCAGGGTCGCCGGACTCGTCCCCCAGTCGCCCGCCACCCAAGCCGGTCTCCGCCCAAACGATATCATCACCCGCTTCAATGGCACCCAGGTGCGTAACACACGTCAGCTCATCACCCTGATCCAGCAAAGCAAGATCAACTCAGATGTCCGCATCGAAATCTGGCGAGACGGAGCCCAACGCACCCTCACCGCTACCATGCGCGACGCCAGTGATTTCAATCAAAATGCCACCCGCAAAAAGCCCCCTCATCCCAACCAGCACGTCGACACCCAAGCCATCCTCACCGCACTCGGCATCTACGTCCGAGAACCCACCCACACCGAGAGATCTCAAGGTGTCGATGGCGTGATCATTTCCAAAATCAGCCGCCAAAGCCAACTCCTAGGGAAACTCCGTATCGGCGACGTCATCCGCGCCATCAACAGCCGACGGGCGCAAAGTGCCGATGACTTCCTCACACGCCTCGCCGCCTCCGCAGCAGTCCAAGACACGGAGCTCTTAGTCAAAAGAGGCGAGCTTTCATTCCGCATCACCCTCTCCCGCGTCCGCACACGCTAGGATCACACGCTAGGATCACACGCTAGGATCACACGCTAAGATATGTCGCCCGATGAACGTCAGGCACAGACGGCATCTACCTCTTCGAGGCAGGCACGACGGGTGCCGCAGGATCGGTCGGCTTTTCCTGTCCATCCCAGGTCTTCCCGTGTCCCGTGTTCTGTATCCCAGTCCCTAGGCGCTGGAAGTCACGACCCACCCCAATAAACGTATTACAGGAACTCACCGCAAAAACCACCAACACACTAAATCCCATAAAAATTGACTGCTTCATGCGACCAGTCTCGAGCCAATTCACGTATTTTGCAACCCAGAATTACCCACCGCGCCCCCCCCTGACCCATCCCATGCTTGCCAGCGAGCAGAATTACACTACATTGCCGCAACCCCCACCACTACCCACTCAGACATGTCAGCCATCTTCATGCCCATTCTCGTCATCCTCGTTGTCATCGTTATTTTTAACGTCATCATCTTTGTCCACGAACTCGGACACTTCCTCGCCGCTCGCTGGCGCGGACTCGAGGTGGAACGATTCCAAATCTGGTTCGGTAAACCCATCTGGAAAAAAACCTACAATGGCGTGCAATATGGCCTCGGCTGGATCCCATTCGGCGGATTTGTCGCCCTCCCCCAAATGGCCACCATGGAAGCCATCGAAGGGGAAAATCAAGCCCAAGCCCTGACCCCGGCCAAACCCATCGATAAAATCATCGTCGCTGCCGCAGGCCCCCTCTTTTCCTTCCTGCTCGCCGTGCTCACCGCATTCCTCGTCTGGGGTGTCGGCAAGCCAAGCTACAAACTCAACAGCACCACCATCGGCTACATCGCCAAGGATAAACCCGCCGCCCAGGCCGAACCCGCCTTTCAAGAAGGCGATAAAATCATCGCCGTAAACGGCATCAAGGTCGACCGCTGGCGGGGTGATACCGACACCGGCGTCAGTGAAAACATCATGCTCAGTGAGGGTGAAAAAATTGCCTTCACCGTGGAGCGCGAAGGGTCCCCTGAGCCACTCATCATCCAATCCGGCTACCATATCCCTGAAACCTCATGGTGGGATCGACGCGCCATGCGCCAAGTCGGCATCATGATGGGCTTCCGCACCCTCGTCGGCAATGTCATCGATCACAGCCCCGCCGCCGCCGCAGGCATTCAGGCAAACGACGAGATCCTCAGCGTGAATGGTAAAAAAGCGTATACCTTCCAACATATCGTGGATGCCGAAACCTCCGGCAACCCAGCCACCGTCGTCGTCATGCGCGGTGAGGAAAAACTCACTTTCACCCTCACAGGCCGCGTCCCCATTTCTCCTGAAAGCAGCCAGCCGAGCTTCGGCCTGCTACCCGGCGGCGACCCCGATCTCGTAGCCCGCACCCTGCTTCACCCTACCCCGACCGAGCAGATTAAGCACAGCGCCGGCATCATGTACACCACCATCACCAAGGTGATCTCCAGCCAGTCTGATGTGGGCGTGCAACACCTCGCCGGCCCCATCGGCATCGGGAAAGGGTATTACCAAATGCTCACATCCCCCGACGGATGGAAGCTGGCACTCGGGTTTACCGTCTTGTTCAACATCAACCTCGCCATCCTCAACATGCTCCCCTTCCCCGTGTTAGACGGTGGCCACATCACACTTTCCATCCTCGAGATCATCGCGCGCCGCCCCGTGCAGCCACGTATTCTGGAGTTTGTTCAGTCCGCCTTTGTGCTGATGATCTTTGGTCTCTTCCTCTTCATCACATCCAAGGACGTCGGGTCATTTTTCGTGGGGGAAAAAGGCGACCAAATACCGGTCTTCGAGCACGTCGGCGAGTCCAAGCCGTAATCCGGCATCACACACCCACCTGCCTCGCCGCCTCGTAAAGCACAATCCCCACCGAGGTGGCCAGATTGAGGCTGCGCGTTGATCCCTTTTTCATGGGGATCGTCAGGCAATGCTCCGGATGCTTAGCCAACAAGCTTTCCGGTAGACCCTTGGTTTCACAACCAAAAACCAGATAATCCCCGTCGCTAAACTCCGCATCCCAATGCGGCCGATCCGTCTTCGTTGTCAAAAAATAAACCCGCGCGTCCTCAGCCACGGAAGCCGCAAACGCGTCCCAGTCCTCCCACAGCTGAAGGTCCACATCCTTCCAGTAATCCAAGCCCGCCCGCTTAACCTGCCGGTCATCCAGAGAAAACCCGAGAGGTTTCACCAGATGCAGCCTCGCACCCGTTGCAAGGCACAAGCGTCCCGCCGCTCCCGTGTTGTGCGGAATTTCCGGAGCCATCAGAACCACATGAATCATAGACCCTCAAATACCTTCCTCCCCGCCATCCCGCAACCGTAATCGCCCCCGTCATCACCCCAGCCCGCCTCCAGCATCACCGGATACTCCCGACCGCCAACGGTCATGGATTTCTCAACTGACAAGTCCCGATTTGTTTGTTACATATCGTTGAATTTCAATTCAACATCCATGAAAAGCATCATCCTCGCCACACTCGCCGGTGCCACCATCGCTTTCACCTGGAACTTTGTTTCTTGGCAATTCCTCCCGTGGCATCAGATGGAAACGTTTGAAAATGACGACGCCGTCGCCCGAGTCATCACCGAGAACGCACCGACACACGGGGTTTACACCCTACCTCGGCACCTCGATCAAAAACTCATCAAAGCCCCCCATGCCCGAGCTCTTACCCGTGGCCCCTTCCTCTACGCCATCATCCGCCCCGATCCACTCACCCACCCGTGGTCGCTGAGCCGGCACCTGATCTACGCGTTTTGCATCCAAGTCATCGGCGCATTCCTCATTACGCTCTCCATCCACCGTATCCGCGCATCTCGCTACATCTCGCGCGCCAGTGTCGGCCCTACCATGGGGCTCTTCGCGGGCCTGATGATGACCCTTCCCCAATGGAATGGCTTTGAACTCCCCCAGTCCCACACCCTCGCTCAGATCCTCGACCCACTCATCGCTTGGTCCCTTGCCGGCCTCGTCATCGCCGCCATGATCAAACCACGGCGCGCACGCCGCATTTTTTCGTAACCACCGCCAACCGTCGGCCAAATTTGTGACTCTGCCACCCCTCGGGACTTGCGCCCAGCATACTTAGCGGCCACACTGCGCCCGCCACCTCCCAAGATCACACACCCATCAGCTATCTGGCATGCCACCGACCAACGACATCCCACGACACATCGCCATCATCATGGATGGCAACGGGCGCTGGGCCAATGCCCGTGGCCTGCCACGCAGAGATGGCCACCGCGCAGGCGCCGAGTCCGTGCGCAATGCCGTCGAAACCTGCCGCCAACTCGACGTCGATTTCCTCACCCTCTACGCGTTTTCATCCGAAAACTGGAAACGTCCCCAAAAAGAAATCGACGCCCTGATGAAGCTGCTCGAACGCTTCCTGCGCGAAAAACTCCCCGAATTGCTGCAGCAAAATGTCCGATTCCAAACAATCGGTAAACTCGACATGCTTCCCGGCAAATGCCGCCAACAAATTCATAAAGCCGAAACCGACACCCGCAACAACACCGGCCTCACCCTCATCCTCGCCCTCTCCTACGGGTCGCGTGAAGAAATCACCGACGCCGCCCGCGCCCTCGCCACCCGAGCCGCCGCTGGTGAAATCGACCCCGCCGACATCGATACCGACCTTTTTTCCCGTCACCTCTACACCGCTAACACCCCAGACCCCGACCTCCTCATCCGAACCTCCGGCGAACTCCGGATCTCCAACTTCCTGCTCTGGCAAATCTCGTATTCAGAAATTGTCATCAGCCCGAAGTATTGGCCCGATTTTCGTGACGCCGACCTCCGCGCCGCTGTGGATGAATACGCTCGGCGCCATCGCCGCTTCGGCACCGTGTAGCTTCTCTCATCCCTCGCTTTCCCCGTGACCGATACCACCACAGAACAAACCATCCTCCTTGTCGACTCCGATCTCGACTACCTGGAATGGGCCACCAAACACCTCTCCGCCAAGGGACTCCGCATCCTCCGCTGTGACCATGCAGAAAAAGCCGTCAAGGTCTGCGACACCACAGAAGTCCACCTCATCATCGCGGATATTATGATCCAGCCCTTTGATGGATTTGCCCTACTCTCGCGCATCCGCGCCGCCCACCCTGGCACACTCGTGATCCTCACCGCTGGCTTCCCCACCACCGCCCAAGTCATCGAGGCCACCCAGCAGGGAGCTCAGGATATCCTCAAAAAAGAATCCCTCACGTTCGAGCTCAGAGCCGTCGTCGAGACCGCTCTCCGAACCCTCGAGGAACGACGCACCGCCAGCCAACCCAACAACACCAACCCCCAACCCGATAGCCGCGTCAAAATCATCGGCAACTCGCGCGCCCTCCAAGACGTCTTCAAAATCGTCGGCCGCGTCGCCCGAACCGACGCCCCCGTCCTCGTCTCCGGCGAAAGTGGCACCGGCAAGGAACTCGTCGCCCACGCGATCCACGAATACTCACCACGATCGAAAAGCAAGATCATCGCCATCAACTGCGGCGCCATCCCCGAAAACCTCCTCGAAAGCGAACTCTTCGGACACGAAAAAGGTGCCTTTACCGGCGCCATCACCCGCCGCGCCGGACTCTTTGAACAATGCGATGGCGGCACCCTGTTTCTTGATGAAATCGGCGACATGCCCGCACCCGTCCAGGTCAAACTCCTCCGCGTCCTCCAAGACGGAAGCTTCAGCCGCGTCGGCGGCCACGACACCCAAAAATCCGACGTCCGCATCGTCGGCGCAACCAATAAAAACCTCGCCGAGGAAGTGTCCAAAGGCCGCTTCCGCGAAGACCTCTTCTACCGACTCAACGTCGTCGAGATCCACCTGCCACCACTGCGCGCACGCGCAGAAGATATCCCCCTGCTCGCCGACCACTTCCTCCGCCTCACCCTGAAACGCAATGGCATGCCACCTCTGCACCTCAGCACTGAAGCTATGGATCACCTCAAAAACCACCGCTGGCCCGGCAACGTCCGCGAACTGGAGAACACCATCGCACGCGCATGCGCCCTAACTACCAGCGATGTCCTCCTCCCGTCCGACATCGAGTTCACCCGCACCTTCCAAAGCGAGGAAAATACCCACCACACCACCACTCAAGCACTCCACCACCTACGCAAGGTCGCCCCCGACAACCAAAAGCTATCCACATGGATCAGCGAACAAATCGAGGCGCTCCAGCAAGACCCGCCAGCCTAACCATGAACCGATACCTGCTTAACTCTCTTATCATTTTTCTCTTCACCGGCATCACCCAGGCTGAGAACTACCTGAACCTCGATGCCTATCAACCCACCACCGACTGGCAATTCGTTGCCTCGGCCGCGCTTGACCCAGAACAACCTAACACCCTCATCCTCACCGACGGCCAACCCCACTTGCTCAACAATGGCCCGACCAAAAACCTGGAAGCAGGATACCTCATCACCCAAAAAAAGTTTGCCGACCATGAAGTCCACGTCGAGTTCATGATCCCCAAAGGATCCAACTCCGGCTTCTACCTCATGGGCCGCTACGAAATCCAGGTGCTCGATAGCCACGGCGCCACCCGCCTCTTCGCCGGACACATGGGCGGCCTCTACGCCCGCTGGGATCCCAGCCGTAAAAAAGACAACAAATCGGCCAGCTACGACGGCAAACCACCACGCGTCAACGCCGCCAAACCTCACGGCCAATGGCAACAACTGACCATCAAGTTCCGCGCCCCACGCTTCAACTCAAATGGCAAAAAAATTGCCCATGCCCATTTTATCGAGGTCATCCTCAACGGCCAAACCGTGCAGAAAAATATCGACGCCACAGGCCCCACCCGCTCACACCCACTCCAAGGCGAAGCCGCCAAAGGACCATTGGCCATCCAAGGTGACCACGGCCCCATCGTCATCAGAAAACTCGAGATCATCGATCGCGACTTCTCCCCATCGCCTTCCCCATAACCCCACCACCAACAATGGAAACCCGTCGGCCAAAAACTCGACGACATGCAGACGAACCCGAGGCTGGTGATGGATGCTGCCAGCGGATCATCGGGTGCGAGCAAGGGCCTCGCGTGCCGCGAGCGCTACGGAGTAGAGCTCAAACCGAAAAAACTGACCTTTCCATGCGCGATCCTCTTTCCACTCGTTCCCCAAGACGAGCTGGTATTCCTTCCAGTTAGAAAAGTCACCGCTGATCTGCTTCACGGGGATGGATTTGCCATCCATGTAGAATGCCAGCTTGCCGGGTTGATAGGTGATTACGATCCGGTGGGTCTTGCCCTGCTGAATCTTACCCAGCTTAACCTCGGGCTTGGTTCCGTTGTCGCCAGTTTGGGTCGTGCGCAAGCGCAACACGAGCTGGTCGTTCTCTTGGCATAGCGAAAAATTTCTCATATAGCCGTTCAGTGAGAAGGAGAACATGCGGGCCGGCCCCGTTTGTTGCAGGCTGGATGTTTCAAAGTCGAGCGCGAGCGACCACTGCTTGCTTAACTTGCATGCGCTCAGGAGCTTCCGGTTCAACCCCTCAATGAGGGTTTTTCCACCCACCATCGTCAGGCTGCCGTCCTTGGCGATGCCATTCCCTCCTTGCTCACTCAATTGGCAACCCGATGCGGCCCGACGGTTCGGCCCGAGCAAAACATCGGGTCGATTGCGGTCCCATGCCAAGATCAGCGGGGCAGCAGCGTGACGATCACGATCCACGTTGGGATTGGATGGCTGGGGGGGGACCGCACTATGCCCTCGCGCTTGCCCAGCAGGTAGGCTGGCCATGAATTTTTGTGCCTTCGTGACTTCGGTTTTAACCCGAAGCGCCTGCTCCAGCTCTCCGTCCTGAGTCAGCTTCTTTTGCAGCGCTCCGAGGTCAGCCAGATAGCTTTGGGTCAATTTCGTCATACTTTGGCCTCGTTGCGCATCGGCTTTGGCCCGCGACTGATTGTAAATGGTTCTCAACTTGAGAACGGAGGCATGGGTGCCATCGGAATTCTTGGCGGGCACGGTCTCGGTTTCATTGAAACGTTTCAGCTCCGCCTTGACGGCCAGCAGACCCTCCAGCTGGCCTTGCTTCTGAAGCAGGGCCGCAGTGCCATCCAAGGCAGACGTGTATTGCCGAGCCAAAACCTCCAACTGGTCGGCATATAGGCTGTCAGCCTGGGTGATACGCAGCTCGTAGATCTCCTTGCGAGCTTGCGCAGGATGATACGCAGCCGTCTCCGCAAGAGACAACCCAGTGAGCACCATGCTCAATGCCAGAAGAAGGAATGTAAAAAGGTTCGGAATGTTTTTCATAATCGTGGAAATTTGTAGCTCGTAATCGTTGAGCCCATGAATCGGCTGACTGAACTCATTTAGATGCTTGGTTAAAGGGCGTGCATGATCTGATTGACCGCTGTGGTGACAGGCAAGGTGTTCGATGCTACTTGAGCTTCGATCTCGGGGAGAAGTGCTTGAATGCGCTCACTCCGAAGAAATCGGTTGCGGAGTTCCTCCTCAATCATGGCATGCATCCACTCGATGGATTGCCTTTTCCGCCGATCGGCAAAGGCACCGGAATCCTGAGTCACGGCGCTGAATTCCTCGATAATTTCCCAGAGGCTTTCTAGTGTCGGCCGTTCAAATGCGGAACAGGTCACCGCACAGGTTTTCCATCCTGGGGTGGCGGGTTGGAGAAATTCCAATACACGTCCATACTCGGAAGCTGCGAGTCTTGCCGGCTGAAGGTTGTCACCATCGGCCTTGTTCACAGCTAACAGGTCAGCAATTTCGATGACGCCTTTTTTCATCCCCTGAAGTTCGTCGCCCGCTCCGGCGAGCATGACGAGAAAAAAGAAATCGACCATTGAGCGCACGGAGACCTCATTTTGGCCGACACCCACCGTCTCTACTAAAATGATATCATAGCCGGACGCCTCGCAAAGCAGCATGGTCTCGCGACTCTTGCGTCCCACTCCACCGAGGGAGCCGGAAGAGGGTGACGGGCGGATGTAAGCGTTGGGTTCGCGCACAAGGTTTTCCATCCGCGTTTTATCACCCAGAATACTGCCGCCATGCACGGTGCTACTGGGGTCGACCGCGAGGATGGCGACGCGGTGACCCTTGGCACAAAGCATGCAGCCGAGCGATTCGATGAGTGTGCTTTTCCCCACCCCTGGGACACCTGTGATCCCCACACGGATCGATTTCCCTGACTGAGGGAGGATGCGCTGAAGTAGCGCCTGAGCAATTTCCTCATGTTCGGGCAGGTTACTTTCTACCAGCGTGATAGCGCGGGAAAGGATGGTTTTATCTGCGTTAAGAATCCCCTGCTCGTAGTCGTCGAGGCTGAGTTTGCGGCGTTTTTTAAGTGATCGTTTCCGTGCTGGCATGTCGCCTGGCATACCGTCGTGACCGCCTTCGACACCAGGTGCGACAAATCCTGCGTATCGTCCATGATGGTGATCGTCCTGAGCATCATCGGGTTGCCAGTCGGGTTTGATTTTATGAGGCATAGGAGAGTTGTTGGCTAGAGGTTGAATAGGTCAAGGTTCTTGGATAAAGCTGCTGGATAGGGCCACGGCCTCGTAGAACATGGAGTCGATTTTTTGGGTTCCCTTGCCGTAGTGGGCCGTTTCACCCGTATGAGTTTTCGAGTGTATCTGCTTACCCATTCGCCAATAGAAGCCAATAGAGAATACTAATACACGCAATGACAGCTTGGTCTATGCTATTATTAAATTCAGGCCACAACGCTTGTGATTTCTACCGCGACCACATGGACAGAGGGCGTTACGTGATATTGTTTGTTCTCGCTTGGTGCTGCCTCGTGGGCTGGCTGAATGGATTGGAAGCATTGGAGATCTGTTTAATTCCGTTTATAGAGCTTATAAATGGCTGATTTTAGATTCGCAAATTCAAAGTTCTAAAGAATAATTTCTAGCAGGATGGATGCCCACTGTAGTTGTCCGTCAAGGTCAGGCTGCCCACGAATTGCCCGGCCCTGAACCCGTGGCGTTTTTAGTGCCTCGGCAGCCAAAGCGGTAGATCTCAATGTATTCTTCTTTGCTTTGTTTGCTCACGACCTCAAAACACATGTTCATATGAGCATCATTTTTTCTGGTGCAATGCGCGGTCTGGTCTTGACGTAACACACAATCGCGTGTATGGAATCTGGATTCATTTAAGGAGTCGCCCACCAAGCCCAAGCCACCCCCACCATCTTATGATCAAAATTCCATTTCGCCGCATCAACTGGATCACCAGCCTTTTCCTGATCTTCACGGCGCTTACCGCCCTGATCGCAGTCCCCATCTACCTTTGGAAATTCGGCATCGACTGGTTCCAATTCAGCATGTTCTTCTTTTTCGCCTCGGCCACAACGATGAGCATCACACTTGGATACCATCGCCTCTTTTCCCACCTCGCCTTTAAGGCGAAGTGGCCGGTCAAGCTCGCCACCCTCGTCTTTGGTGCCTGCGCGTTTGAAAATTCCTGTCTCGACTGGTCCGCAGACCACCGCAAGCACCACAAACACGTCGATCACGATGACGACCCCTATGACATCTCCAAGGGGTTTATGTGGGCCCACATCGGCTGGCTTATTTTTAAAATGAAGCCCGAGCAACCCATCAACAACGTCAATGACCTGCTCAAGGATCGTCTCGTTATGTGGCAGCACAAATACGTCCACTGGATTGGTTTCGTGGTCGGACTCGTTATCCCGCCCCTGATTGCCTATGCCGTCGAGCCGACATGGCAGTATGCCCTTGGCGGCTTCCTGCTTGCTGGAATTCTGCGTATCGTGGTCGTCCAGCACTGCACCTTCTTTATCAACTCACTCTGCCACACCATTGGCAAACGCCCATACAACACGGATAACACCGCACGCGATAGCGCCATTATGGCTGTCTTCACCTGCGGCGAAGGATACCACAACTACCACCACGCCTTCCAGCACGACTACCGTAATGGCGTCAAACCCTGGCAGTTTGACCCGACCAAGTGGATGATCTGGCTGCTTTCCAAGGTCGGTCTTACCAGCCAGCTACGCCGCGTATCGGATGAAAAAATCCTGCTCGCGGAGATGCGCGAGGCGAAGCGTCAGGCAGAGCGCCGACTCGCAGCGGTAGGCACCCCTGAGGAATCGCATCCATTGACCGAGAAAGCGACTGAGATGCTGCACAGTTTCTCCCAACGCCTGACCGAAAGCTATGAAGAACTCGAACAGGCGATTTCTGACAAGGTTACCGTCTCCCGCAAGGCCATGACGCAGTGGCAAAAAGAAACCCGCGAGATTGTCCGCCACATCGCAACCATGAGAGGCTCTGTTTGCCACCCCGCCTAGGCTTTAGCGAACCATTTTTTGCCAAGGCGACAGGCTTGTTCTGTCGCCTTTTTTCTATCCTCACCTGCCACCCGTGGCTTCCGTCATTTTCTTCATTGCCAGCCTCCCCATCGACGCCTATGAGTGAGCCACCCCTTCGCCCGGCTCCGTTTCATATCGCCCCTCAAAGCATGCACCTCACTGCCAACACGCTCACCCTTGCCGGCCTCGTCTCGTTGTTGGTTTCATGTAGCCACCAAAACGATACCAACCCGACAGAGCCGGTCCAGCAAGCATCCGAGGAGGCGACTCTGGCACCTGCCACAACTTCCCCATCTCAGGCAGAGGTTAATCCGCTTGCTCTTTTTCACACCCCCAAGGACGACCTCAAACTCCCAAATGACAGCCAACTCAAGGATGGCAAGGCGTCATCCATCGGCACCGGCATCCAACCAGTCAGGCAGCCCGACCACTCACCAAGCATCACGATTACTCCACCACCTGCGCCCGAGGACGAGCTCGACCCTCAGTAAGGTTTTCATCCACTCACCTTACATCCCAGCGGGGCTGGCACGCGCACCTAAAACCTTAGCCGCACCGACCAGCCGGCTTGGAGGTAGCCCCGTCTGAAACGAAACGGTGGAGAGTAGCCGCCGTGGCACCCTGGGACATAGCGCAAATACCCCGCATGGATAGGGCCATAGCTACCATCATACACGGGGAAACTTGACCCTGACCGTGGCACCCTACTGCGACTTCCTTGGGAGGAGCGCGCTTTCTCGCGCCGCTGCCAAGCAGGAACAAAACGCTCAACTGGCTTTTGAGCCTCGGTCACCTTCACCACCTTCCCAGTGGCATCATACCAAATCTCTTTTTCGCCAGCTGACCCTCCAAGCGCAGAGACAACCAACAGGAAAATGGACGGAATCGCTCTCATGACATACTCAGTTTAACCCAGTCTGATGCCACTGCAATCCCGCCTGTCTCAAAAAATTCCACCCATCTCTGTATTTGGTATTTGGTTTTTGGTTTTTGGAACTTAAGTGTGTGGCATGCGCGAGCCGAAAAAATTCAACCCACACCCATTCCCTTACCATCAGGAAATTGAGGTGGAAATCACCGCCCTCAGTAACCTCGGCGTCGGTATCGCCCGCGTCCAGATCGACCCCGAAGGCTCCAGCTTCTCGTCGAGCCTGCCTGGGCTTACCCGAAAAAAGGAGGAAAGCGAGGGATGGGTCGTGTTTGTCCCCCACACCCTGCCGGGAGAAACCGTCCTTGCTCGGGTTTTCCGCAACGATAAAAGCCACAGCCAAGCCGACCTCGTTGAGGTCATCGCCCCGTCCCCTGACCGGCTCGACCCGATGTGCCCGCTCTTCGGCCGATGTGGCGGCTGCCAATACCAGCACCTATCCTACGAAAAGCAACTCGCATGGAAAACCCGCCAAGTCGAAGAACTCCTGCAACACATGGCAGGCGTCAAACCTACCGTCTCAGCCGCTATTCCATCACCCAAGCAGTGGGGATACCGCTCAAAAATTACCCCCCACTTCAAACGCCCACGCGATGGCAAAATTGGAGATATCGGCTTCCTGCTCGCAGGCCAACGCAGCCACCTCGTCGATGTCCCCCAGTGCCCGATCGCCATGGACGAAATCAACGACGCCCTGCCACGCATCCGCCAAGAAACGCGCGCCAATGCCAAAGCCTACAAAAAAGACGCCACCCTGCTCCTGCGCCGTAGCTGTGGCACCGAACCCCAACAACCGAGCTACGTCGAAACCAACCACCGCAACCCCATCACCGAATCTGTCGAGACCGACAACGGCCCGGTCACCTTCCACTTCCTCGCCGGTGATTTTTTCCAAAACAATCCGTTTATCCTACCCGCATTCACCGGATTTGTCGCCGATCACGCCTCCTCCGGCGGCGCCAAATACCTCGTCGATGCCTACTGCGGCTCCGGCCTCTTTTCGCTCTGCCTCGCCCATCGATTTGAAAAGGTCTCCGGCGTCGAAGTCAGTGAAACAGCGGCCGACTGGGCACGACGTAATGCCCAACTCAACCACATCGACAACACGAGCTTCCGTGCCGCCAGTGCCGAGGCCATCTTTGAAGACATCACCTACCCCGCCGCCGAAACCTCCGTTGTGATCGATCCACCACGCAAAGGCTGCAACCAAGAGTTCCTCGATCAGCTCTTCGCCTTTGGCCCCAGCAAGGTCGTTTACGTCTCATGCAACCCCGCCACTCAGATGCGCGACCTCAAGGAGTTTCTCGCCGCCGGCTATCAACTCACCACCGTCCAACCATTCGACCTCTTCCCCCAGACCCGACACCTTGAATGTGTCATCGTTTTAGAAAAGGGCGACCCCGCGTAATCTTCCTGCCTACCCAACAAGCTAGGCCGTCGTTGACGGCAGCTTGCAGGACCTTTCGCTGACGACTTACTCACGCAAGAAAAAGTATCGCCCTCATCCCGCATTTCGAGCTGCCTTTGGGAGCCTCAGTTCATTTTCTTATTCGCCCTTCAGCGATGTCGTGAGGCTCTCGGAAACTTGCTTGGCAATCTTCTTATACCCGTCCTTGGTGTAATGCACATCACCCGGCATGATAAATAGGCTAGCAGGAAATTCTCTGGTAAGTGCATTGAGGTCATTGATTGTTACACGATGCTTTTTCATGACCTTGGCCGCCACTTCATTATATCTCTTGTCGTCGCCAACCTTACGACCCGCCTCATTCTCTGGCACAACAGTCGTATGAGCCCAAATCAGTTTGGCATTCGTCTTTTTTAACCGTGTGACGAGCTGGTCGAGGTTCTTCTCATATTGCTCTGGCGTGGTCGTGATCTTCCCATTGACCTTGTCCCTCCTCCCCTGAACTTTCGATTTTGGATGGCGGTAGCAGAGGTCCCATAGGCCCCAATTAAAATGTATCACATCCCATTTTGTTTTCCCTATCCACTCGTCGATCCTCTTCAGCCCTGTCCCCGTATGCTGCGCATTTCCTCGATGATGTTGCACAACAGCTTTCCCTTTAAGGACTTGGGTAACGTGAGGCGTATACCCTATGGATATTGAGTCTCCTATGATCAACACTTGAGGCAGATCAACCTTCTGGGATGCCCCCTTCGCAAAAAGGGGTGGCATCACGAAGTGCATCAGCAGCCATGTTAAAATAAGGAGTTTTTTCATCTTCGGTGGTTTCTTTTATTATTACAGGACGAGCCATCTCCGTGAAGACTTCATCGAGAGCTGGGTCATCAATGGCGGATTCAATTACTTAAGGAGGGTAAGTTAGATTTAAACACGGCGGAAAGCTGTTTCAGCCCTTGTGCGTTGACCGCTTTACTTGGCGGAGGATTTCTTCCCAGAAAGATAGTGCACACCATCGATGATGAGATTCTGAAACGGCGCCGCGTTCCAGTCATGCACATCGTGACCCGTGCTGAGCCCCATCACCTGTGATTTCCCCTGTGGGCAAGTCCACGCGACAACGGCATCCTTTTCCCCCTGCACACCCTTGATCAGAGGGACGACGGTATCGATTATGTAAATATTATTGTAGAGCTCGGTGTTACCCGTGGTGAAGCCGTCAGGAAAGCGTTGGGTAACGGGATGCTCCTTCGTGAGCACATGCATGACAATCGGCTTTTTCGGGCCGTGACTGCCGCTGGCAACGCCAGTGAAATCACCCCAAGCAGGAAAGGCTTTGTCGCCGTGATTTTTTTTCCATTCAGCCACCAGATCCTCCTTCGCCTTGGCCTTGCCATGATAATGGGGGCCAATCGCTCCCGCCTTGCCCCTTTTGAACGTATCCCACCAGCTGTGCATCGAACAGTGAATCAACAGAGCCGGCACGCCATTGACACGTGTCTGGTCCATCAGGTTATCCGCAGCTTCCAGATCCCGACACCCAGCAAAACAAAAATTATACACCACCGCATCGTATCCCACGGCAAAGTCCTTGGTGCGCAATTTCTTAATCTGCGCATCATGCTCGCCGGTCATCACGGTAACATCCCATCCAGCCTTTTGGCCGACCTCCTTGAAGATGGCTAGCTGAGGCGTGTACTTGTGATACTTCCCTGGTTCGTGCGTAACATAAAGCACCTTGGTTTTTTCAGCTTTTTCAGCAACGGCAGAGATGGATGTGAGTAGCAGCAGTGCGCCCCCTATCAGGGTTTGTAATGTATTCATGGGTTCGTAATGAGTGAGTTGCCCCTTGCAAGGTTCAAGCAACCTGCTCGTTATGACTGGCTTTGGCAAAGAAATATTACAAACAATTGGATCAGAACCCCGTATGCCGTCCACGGCCACAGGTTGACCTCGCAGGGAGGGATTCTCCCGCTCTTCAATGGCTGCGTAAAAGCAGTCCATATCGATGTGGATCATTTTTTTCAGTCTTCAGGGGGGGACAGTTGGAGCCGTCCCAGACACATTGCCCTATCCGATTACCGTCTTAGGAGGCAGCGGCGTCGGGGGTACTTCATCGAGAGCACGTTCACGCACCTCCCCGTCAACATTCGTCTGCCAGTAATTCCCCGTCTCAACCTGCAGACAGGTAAGCCACCCGCCGCGACCAGGGTCCGTATCGATGCAGACGGCATGGCCGAGGTTCAATGGCACATAGGATTTCTGTGCCGTGTGACCGCAGATCATCGTCTTCCCCGATTGGTGGGGCTTGGGCATGCCGAATTTTTTATGGATCAGAGTGAACGGGAGTTGTTGCGCAAGCGGGACGTCGGCCTCAAGGTTGGCGTGCACAAAGATATGTGTCTCCGTCTCAAACGAGGATCGGTTTTTCCGCAAAAAATTCCAGTGTGCGGCAGGGACGTCGTCAAAACCGCCAGGACCATAGGACTCCAGCGTCTCCGCTCCACCCCAGACTTCCAGCCAGTGAGCACGATCGGTCAAATCCATCTCAGAGAGGAAAAACTTCTCCTCATGGTTCCCTGAGAGGAACGTGATATCGTAGCCTTGCCGCTGCACATTGATGAGGAAATCGATCACTCCCTTTGAATCAGGACCTCGATCGATATAGTCGCCCATAAAAATAATACGGTCCTCAGGCTGGGGCGCGATCACCTCCCAGATCTGCCGGAGCGGAGCTAGGCAGCCGTGAATGTCTCCGATAGCAAGTGTTCTCATGATGTCGACCCGCAACCTAAGCACCCACAGACGATTTGACAAGACCGAGAGACTAGCTGCCAGACTTTCCAAGTCACACACGCAGATGCCGTCAACGACGTGCTCTACCTAGGCTGAGATAGCCACGCCGCATCATCGCATTTCTCGATGGATAAAAATATGAATGAAAGAGGTTGCCGATGAGCCACGTTCCGTTTGTGATACCCATCTTATGAAATCACTCCTGATGATCACATTCTCCGTCGCGGCCTGCCTGACCTCAGTCCACGCCCATGATAACCACAATCACGCCACCCATGCTCCAGTCGGCAAGGGAATCACCGAGGTCATCCACACCGGCAATGGGGCATTCAGCTACCGCACCGTCCCTGGGTTTGGTAAACTTCCCGACGGATCCAAGCTCGGCCCGACCCATGGCGGCGTCGTGATCGACCAACAAGGGTTGATCTACGTCAGCACCAATGGCAGCAAAGCCATCTGCGTCTTTCAACCCGACGGCACATTCGTCAAGTCCATGACACCCTCCGTCCAAGGCATCCATGGCATGCAAATCATCACCGAAGGCGAAAAAGAATACATCTTTGGCGCCCAGCTCGCTGGAGCAAAGGGCCAAAACCTCCGCGCCATCAAACTCGACCTCGACGGCAACATCGTCTTATCCATCCCACACGAAGGAACCGGCGAAATCCCAGGGGGGACTAAAGGCATCACCGGTATCGCCGTAGCACCCGATGGCTCAATCTTTGTCAGTATGGGTTACGGCTCAAACCTCATCCATCAATTCGACAAATCCGGCAAGATCCTCAAATCCTTTGGCGGACGCGGTAAAGATCCACAAAAATTCATGACCTGCCACGGCCTCGGCATCGACACCCGCTTCGAGTCACCCCGCTTACTCGTCTGCGATCGCGAAAAACGCCGCCTTGTCCACCTCGATCTCGACGGCAACTGGATCGGCGAATATGCCACGAACCTGCGCCGACCCTGCGCCGTTTCATTTTTCGGCGACTACTGCGCCGTGGCCGAGCTCGAAGCCCGCGTCGTCATTCTCGATAAAAACGGGACGCCCGTTTCATTTGTTGGGGACAACCCCAACAAAAAACAGTGGGCTGGGTTCCGAGTGAAACCCGAAGACCAAAAGCTCGGTATTTTCACCGCCCCCCACGGCCTGAGCTTCGACAAAGAGGGAAACCTCTACGTCCAAGATTGGAATGCCACCGGCCGAGTCAGCAAGCTCATGCTGGTTCAACCTACCGATTAATCATCACACAATCCAACCATGCAACGACGTAATTTCCTCAAAGCACTCAGTGCCTCGTCCCTTCTGCCGTCAACACTTTGCGCAGCGAAAACTCGGCCCGATCCCGATGACATCCTCGTGGATGCCGTGACATTTGAGAACAAGGGAGGATGGGTCGTCGACCCCCAATTTATCGAACAAATGGGGTCACCCTACCTGCTCGCCCACGGTGCCGGTAATCCCGTCGACAATGCCACAACAACCATCACCGTCAACAACACAGGCACCTACCACGTCTGGGTGCGCACAAAGAACTGGGTCCCAGGAAATTGGGAGGCCCCAGGGAGATTTGAGCTCATCATCAACGGAATCAAAAATAAAACCATTTTTGGAACCCATGACGGATGGGCGTGGCAAAAAGGGACAGCGGTCGACCTCACCCAAGGTGAATGCACGCTCGAGCTCCACGACCTCACTGGCTTCGAGGGTCGGTGCGATGCCGTCTTTCTCACCCAGGACGAAACGACAGCCCCCCCCAACAACATCAAGGAATTGGGCACATGGAAACGGCATCAACTCGGGCTCAGCCAAGACGTCGATCAATCCCACAGCTTTGATCTCGTGATCGTCGGTGGTGGGATCGCCGGTTGCGCTGCGGCACTCGCCGCGGATGATCAAGGGCTGCAGGTCGCACTCATCCAGAACCGACCAGTGCTCGGCGGCAATGCCAGCGGAGAAATCCGTGTGCACACGCTTGGCATCCACGGAAAAGTGTCCCGATTGCTTAAAAAAATCGATACCAAACACTGGCCCAATAATTCTCCGAAAGCGCTGGAAGACGATGCCAAACGCCACGCATCACTTGAGGCCGCAAAAAATGTGACACTCTTCATGGACACCTCCGTGACCTCAGTGCACATGGATGGAAAAACCATCCACAGCGTGGAAGCACGCAGCAACACCTCACATCACCGTATCCGCCTATCTGGCAGCCAATTTATCGATTGCACGGGTGATGGTCTGGTGGGATTCATGGCAGGTGCCGAATACCGATACGGGCGAGAATCTAAAAATGAATTCGGAGAAGGCTGGGATAAGTTTGGCGATCTATGGAGCCCTGAAAAGGCAGACAACCGAGTCATGGGAACCACCGTGATGTGGCGCAGCGCGGAGGGGACATCCGCAAGCCCATTCCCCGCCACCCCATGGGCCAAGGATGTGGCCAAGACATACGCTGAGAAAAAAAGCGAGTGGTATTGGGAATACTCAGACAATGACCAACACCAAATCCACGATGCCGAAGCCATCCGCGACCATATGTTCCGCGCGGTCTATGGAAATTTCTCCAATATCAAAAAAAATCCGGCCCATGCACGGCTCAACCTCGAGTGGGTTGCCTTCATCAGTGGCAAACGGGAATCACGCCGCCTCATCGGTGACCATATTTACACGATGCAGGATGTCACCCAGCACACTGCATTTCCCGACACCGTGGTGATGGAAAAACGTGAGATCGACGTCCACTATCAAAAAAGCCTGAAAGGCTTCATCGTCGATTTTATTTCCAAGGCCCTTTTCTACAAAACCGAGGACCATTACTCTATCCCGTTCCGCTCACTCTATTCCAAAGACGTCCCGAACCTGATGATGGCCGGCCGCTGTTTCAGTTGCTCCCACATCGGACTAGGCGGTCCAAGAGTCATGAATACCTGCGGCCAGATGGGCGCGGCCTGTGGCTACGCCGCATCCCTCTGTAAAAAATACAAAACGACCCCACGCGGCATCGCCGGAACACACATCAAGGAGTTGCGTAAACTGATCGGTTTTTAGTCGGAAGCCTCCTTTCAAATCGGGCATCACAAAAAAAACGCCAGATGAAACGTTTTATCTACACCTCCCTATTGCTCAACTTCCTCGTGCTCATGGTTACGGGAGGACTGCGATTTTTCACCCCCTTCCATATCCACCTCAGCCGACTGCATATTTTCTCGGGCCTGATGCTCGCCCTGCTCATTCTGGTGCACCTCGTTGATCGGTATCAACCACTGAAAACCATCCTCATGCCACGCCGGAAACCTGTCCGAGCTCGCGTCTGGCTGGCTCCACTCATCGCGCTATGCCTATGTTTCGCCCTCTGGGCCTCGGCATGGTTCGGGATCCAAGGCATCGCCCAACTCATGGCCTTCAGCCACGAGCAGCGTAATCATGCCTCCATTTTTAGAACTCAGGAGAATGTCGCATACCACCATCAAGATCGATTAACCCGCATCACGAAACTCACCACCACGGATGCCTCCCTGAATCTCGAACTACTCTGGAAATCCAGCCCACACGGGTGCGCCGTCGCCATCTGGGCCGAAACAAAAGCAGGCAGCATCATCGAGACCCTCTACCTGACGGGATCACTCAAATACAGTGAGTCTCACCCTTGGGAACAAGGCACGGCACGTCGCGGGAAAATCCTACCCGTATGGAGACACCGCTACACCGCCGTCTGCGGGGTGGACCCCTACGGAGCCCCCGACCTGATTTCCCAGCCCACTCTCAACCACCAATGGCTACTCGACAACCACCTCAATGACGGTGAGGATGCCTTTGTCGTTTTTGCCGAGGTCAACCTGCCCAACGACGATGCACCGTCCCTTATCTACGCGGCCCACATTGATCCAGAGTCGCAGAACCCATACACCCTGCTCTCACTTGTCGGCCACAGCGGTGGCAGCGAAAAAGACGGCGAGCTTAATTACAACCTCGCCAGCCTACCCGCCAACATCCAGATCGTCGAACGCATCCTCGTTAAAACCACGTTCGGAAAATAGTGGTTCTCAGCCCAGTGGTCTCACCACCTTACCCCTGCACCGCCCTACTGCCGAGAAATCCGATTAGCGAATTAACGCATTGCTATCAGACCATAGACCCTCTATATGAAACGCACAGCTATCGTCCATTTCCCTCATCCTCATCATGCCTAGAGTCACTATATCCGAACCAGGAAAAACCTCACAGCCCTACCGCTTCAAACTCGAACGAAAGCGGATCAAGATCGGCCGTGGAAGCGATAATGACATTGTTATTGAATGTGTGTCAGCCTCCACCAACCACTGCTCCATGGAACGCGTTGAGGGTGGGTATATCATGCGTGACAAGGGCTCAACCAACGGAATCAAACTCGATGACACCCCGATGGAGGTCATCGATCTTTACAATGGCACGGAAGTCCTCGTAGGTGATGTCCCCGTATTCTTCGAACTATCAGATGATGAACTCGAAATATTGGACGAAGAGGAATTCTCCCCACAACAGAAAAAAAAGCTCCCACCCGTGGATGAAGAAGAGGAGCCTAAGCTCAAGAGAGCCAGCACCTCCTCACCCCGTGCATCACACACACACCGCCCCCAACCAGCGCTACAAACAAACAACTCCCCCCTTGCCTCGGTGTTTATTTTGATTCTCATCATCTTGGCCGTCTTTGCAGGCCTGACATTGAGACACCAGCAGAGAACCGGCGAGTTCCTACCCAGCAAACTGATGGGCGACAACAAGCAGGAAAAACAGAAGGTGAAGCCCGACGATCAAACAGAGGATGAGGAAAGCGATTTCACCGAAGACCCACCGGTGACGGATTCCGAGATGTAACTCGAATACGATCCCGATCGTCGTTACCCCCGAAGCGACCCTACAACGCACTTTATTTTTTGTGCAGCCACGCATCCGTAGCGTAGCGACTCCTTGCTAGGCGGCCAGCATCCTCAAAAAACATCTCGTCCGGTATCCATTCCACCACATCATCGGACAGCACTGAGCTGAAGCTCTCACCGAGATCCACAGCATCATCCCCCGCAACCACGCTCCCCTGATGCAGTAATCCATAACGTGTCCTCCGCTGCCCGGCACCAGCAATTTTTTGACCCGTATCATTGGTGATGTCATAGGCCACCGGGTTATCAAAACATGCCAGACCACCCGCCCCCTCACTAACGGGCGTCAATCGGGCTACTTCTCCCAATTCTACCAAGGTATCCGTCAACGCCTGATGAATCACCCGGTAACTCTCGGCACCACGAGCCATGGATAATGCGTGACCACGCGGAATCACCAACGTGTAGGTGGCGTCAATCCGGTGATCAACAATACCCCCACCTGTCCAGCGCCGGACATACACCAAATCATCCGACGGAAACGATGCCCTAGCATCAGCCAGCGCTAAAAAATAACCCAAACTCACCGTGGGCTCACACCACCCGTAAACTCTCAGTATAGGATGAGTTCCCATCCTTTCCATAAGGAGTTGGTCAACGGCCATGTTCTCTGCGCCTGTGCGCGCCACATCATCGCGCCAGAATTCCAACGTGTCGAATACTCGCTTGCTTAACATCATCCTTGATCGTTTATGATTTAATTCCTAACTCTAATTTGACTGAACCAAAAGCCTCAATCGCTTGATCGAGTTGACCCCGTGTATGCGATGCAGAAATCTGAGTGCGAATGCGGGCCCTACCCCTCGGCACTACGGGAAAAAAGAAACCCACCGCGTAAACACCATGATCGAGCAACTTGTTGGAAAATTGCTGAGATAACCCAGCATCACCCAGCATCACTGGCGTGATGGGGTGGCCCTCCCCCCCGATATCAAATCCCAGCTGCTCCATCGCATTACGAAAGTACAGCGTATTATCCTCAAGGCGATCACGCAACTCCGTGGAACGCTCCAACATATCCAACACCTTAAGAGTGGCCGCAACAATGGCAGGCGCCAAGCTATTTGAAAAAAGATACGGGCGGCTTCGTTGACGGAGCAGATCAATGATTTCTTTTTTTCCTGAAGTAAACCCACCAGATGCACCACCGAGGGCCTTTCCCAAGGTGGAGGTTACGAGATCAACACGCTTCATGACGTTATGGTATTCTGGCGTTCCCCGCCCAGTCTTTCCCATGAATCCTGTTGCGTGGGAGTCGTCCACCATCACCAGAGCATTGTATTTCTCCGCAAGATTACAAATGGCTTTGAGGTTGGCAATCACACCATCCATGGAAAACACACCGTCCGTGGCAATCAGCTTCTGACAACCGTTAGGACCCGATTCTGAGTCTGCTTGTTGCAGCTGAACCTCGAGGTCTGCCATGTCATTATTAGCATACCGGTACCGGCGCGCCTTACAGAGACGCACTCCATCAATGATCGAGGCATGGTTAAGCTGATCCGAAATCACCGCATCATCAGGCCCGAGCAAAACCTCAAACAGCCCAGCGTTGGCATCAAAGCACGAGGTGTAAAGGATGGTATCCTCTGTCCCAAGAAAGTGCGCAATACGCTCTTCAAGCTCGCAGTGAAGCGTCTGTGTCCCACAAATAAACCGGACGGATGCCATCCCAAACCCCCACCGCTTGACCGCATCTCGTGCAGCAGCCATCACCTCGGGATGATCCGCTAACCCCAGATAGTTGTTGGCACACATGATGATCACTTCATTCCCATCATCAAGGGTGGCTGATGTATTCTGCGTAGAGACAAGCTTGCGCTCATGTTTATACAAGCCAGCTTGATCCATTTTTGTAAGCTCCGCCCGAAGTTTGTTTTTAAAAGAATCTGAATACATAACCATTTACCATCACGAGATGCGCCTCCATGAAAACCACAGCTAACGTCATTTGGCGAGCGTGAAGATCTCGACCATGCCTCACTCGGCCTCACTGCATAACCAACGATGACCGCCCCCCTTATTTACTCAGACTCCACGGCGTTGTGAAACATCTCCGCAAGCTCACGGACACGCTCCACACCCAAGGGTGCAGGAAATATCGCCCCGAGAATCAATCGGCCGTACCGACTAGTCACTGGCATGATTTCCAACGTAGCTCGAGCAGCAATTTGAATATGCAGATTCCCCGCAACTCCAGAATCAACCGTCTGACCCGTGGCTCGGTTGGCTGTATCGGCAAGCGTGCGCGCCACTTCGATGAGCTTCGGGTTTTCCAGCTCATCCATGACCATCTCCCCTTCATGATCCATCACAAAAATCGCGCGCGCATCCCAATCCCGCCGAAGCTTGGCACTCAATGCCTGAAGGCTCGAAAGGGTCGGCCTGCCGCTGATCGCAGCCACCACCTCCTCGGGAGGAACGAGCGCTGCGGGCATGCCCAGATTAGACTCACGTGCCTGTAACATGCCGCTTCCCTCCGCTATCCTGCGAGCGTCAGCAAGCGTATTCCCGATCACCCCACGTGTTGACTCATCCTCCGTCAATGACCCGCCCTCCTCGGCCGACATGGAGGCATCATCCGATCGATCCGACTCAGGCACCTCTGCAAATCCTTCAAAATCATCACCATAACCTGTATCGCCTGCGGATTGATCCACCTTCGGCACAGGGGACATCAAACTCTCCGCGATACGGCGAACCTCCTTGGCATCCAGCCATGATTCTATAGGGTCCATGGGTTTATTCGTGGTTTATGGGTTGAGGCTCGTCGGTCGCGATTCATCATACTGCCCCCTTAATTTGGACTCAATTTCAGCTCGAAGACCATCGAAAACAGCGAGCATGCTGGCCCCCTCATTCATGACTCCCACAGGTAAGCCCTTGGCACTGGCACGCACAAAAAGGTCATCACGCAGGACAACATGACGCATCACCATCGGCTTTGGCAGAATGTTTCTCAAGGCTTGAACGGCCTCAAGACTTTCAGGTAGCCCGCTCTGCACCATCGTCATCACCACACCCAACACCTTCAGGCCTGGGTTCTCCGCCCTCATCCGCGTCAAGGCCTCCAGCATTTTAGGAACCGAACGCACCCCCAAAGGTTCAGCCTGCTGAGGCACCAAGACAGAATCGCAGGCCGATAACACATCCGCCGTCACGCCGAACAATCCAGCGGCTGTATCGATGATACACACATCATACCCTTGCGATGCCACCTTCTGAAAAAACATCCTGACCCCTTGAAGGGAAACGCCCATCGACGCTCCTTCCCACTCATAATCACTACACTGCCCCGCTGGCACAAGGCTCAGCGTCTCAAGCCGAGTCGGGACAATCAATGACGACAACACGCCATCGGGATCCGCCATCGCATCGTAAAAACCACCCAATGTCCTCGATTGCCGAGTTAAGGAGAGGCCAACCGACCCTTGCGGGTCAGTATCGACAAGCAAGGTTCTCTTGCCACTGCGTGCATAAGCATGGGCAAGGTTGATCGATACAGTGGTTTTACCCACTCCTCCTTTTTGACTAGATACGGCAATAGTAATCACGACTTTGTAAACTCTGCTTGAGACTAGCTGGACACCAGCACGACTAAAGCATTTTCTCGACCCGATCGCATAATACTTGCTATCATCCCCCCCCCAACTAATCACTTTTTTTTGGTGCATCTTAAAAAGATCAAATTATGCTGCGAGGCAACACATCATAACCTGCCCACGATGCCCCCCCCCAAGCTTACAAAAACCCTCCATGATCAAGCCATCATGGTATCATCGATCGCGCTTGCGCTCTTTACGCTAAATGCATGCCGGCCGGAGGCCAAGGCACCCCATTCCGACATCTCAGATGCTATCCGCGTTGCCCAAGTGCATGAGAATGCCCTACCTATCGACAAAAGCAGCTTCTTAACCAGCCAGTCAAACTCCCCTATCCACTGGCAAGACTGGGACGACCAGCTGCTCAAACATGCACTCAGCGAAAAAAAGACCATCCTCGCCTTCATCGGTTCAGGCACGGATGTCAACACGATCAATGCCCTCAATCGACTGAATCAATCACCTGAAACAGTTCGCTTACTCAACAGCCAGCATATCAATGTGCTCGTCGACAGCAATCTCAACCCAGCCATCGAGCTCCAGACCACCATGCTCTGTGCCGTATCGGGGACACATTCCCCACCCCCTCTGCTCGTTTGGATCTCCCACGAAGGCTACCCCATTTCATGGATTCCTGTAGGGCCCGACGCCAATTCTAACATACAAAGAACCATCACCGGCATCAACAACACCGTTTTTCAATTCTGGAAAAGTGACTCGGCTTACGTCCTGCAAAACAGCCGAGACAGCTTTAACGGCTATTCCGCCACCATCCTGCCTCCCCCCCAAGATAAAATCGACACCCGCATCCCCACCCGCTCCGTTCGGCAGGGTGCCTCACTCTTTGACCCCACATCTGGAACCATCGATGGCTTGGACAGGATATCCCCTGCTCGGTTTATCACCATGCTCCTTACCGCGTCCCAGCGCCCCGACACCACCGACACACAAAAGGCCCACTACGCCAAAATTGCCGAACTCACATCAAACAAAATCTTACTCAACGGACTCATCGACCCACTCGACGGCGGCACCTATTCGGGAATCCAACAAATCACCAGCGACCTCCCCGTGTTCTCAAAGACATTCAAATCTCAGGCACTCACGATGCAGGCGCTCTACCTCCTCTATCAAAAATCAGGTGACCTAAAACACCTACAGGCTGCCGATGCAATTCTCGCCTATACACAAAAACACCTCTCACTACCCGACAACGGGTATGCCCTCGGCAGCATTTATGCCTCAGGTAACGTGCAAGACAACCCCTGCGTCTGGACACTCGAGGAAATTGAAGCCGCCCTCACCGAAGAAGAAACCGAAATTTGCACCCTTGCATTCGGCCTCCATGGACTTGGCAATATCCCGCCCGCGGATGACCGTGACCGCTCATACTTCCGCAAAAACACGCTGACATGGAAACTTTCCCTAAACGACCTGGCCACACAAACAGCCCTCGATACCTCCACCCTCAAACAACGGCTTAAATCCATTACTCGAAAACTCGCCAAGATCCGTCAGAAAAAACCACTCAAACCCGTTCGTGAGGAGCTCTCCATCGCTGGCCCTACCGCCCTATTCGCCAGTTCATCCATCTCAGCCTACCGCGCCACCGGCGACACCGCCCACCTCAACAGGGCCACCAACATCCTCACTCACATTCGTCAAAATTTTGTGGATTCATCCGGCAACCTCCACAAAGCCCGCTATCATGGCAAATTACAGGCTCAGCCTGCCGAAGGTGTCGATCACGCCCTCGTCTGCCAAGCGGCTCTGGACCTCCAAGAAGTCACCCTCGACCCCACATGGCTTGAATTCGCCGCTGACATCCATCAACGCATGCACAGACGGCTAGGTGATCCCGTCACTCATCGCATCAAAGAATCCGGCAACACCAGCTTCCCATTGACAGAAACAACTTATCAATTCTTCAACTCGAGGGCTTTAGATAATGACAACACTTGGGCAATCGCCTACGCCAACGCCAAACGCCTCGATCGGCAACAATCCAACGACCAACTCAAGGCCCAGCATGAGGCACTTTTCGATATTTTACTGAGCACAGCATCCGCTACCCCCATTGCGTGTGTCGACTTCCTCATTGCCGACGCCAAACTCCACCTAAAAACTGTTTACCTAAAAATGCCGGCCACGGGTATCTCCTCAGAGCTGCTCCAAGTTGCTATAAAAACCCCCTGTCAGATCGTCCCCGTTACGGACAAAGGGAACTACCCCGAACTCGATGGACAAGCCACCCCCATGCCAACAGGAACAGCCACCGTTGTTTTGCAGGGTAAAATCATCGGCACCGCCGACAACGCCAACGATCTCAGCGCGCTCCTGAAGTAGCCTACTCATCCATCAGCCCGCACCCGTCACCACGCTCAACGCACAGCAGACTCAACACCGCCTAGTCATTCTCCCATGAAAATCTATTGTTCTCTGCTGTGTATTACAGCCATCCTCTCGGGTATCCTCACCGCTGATACCATCGTTTTAAAAACAGGCACCACCTATGAGGGGAAAATTCTTTCAGAAACGGCCGACTCTTACCTTGTCGAGATTCACCACTCAAAATCCATCAAGGACGAACGGCGGATCCCCAAAGATCAAGTGCGTAAGATCATTGAAGCCGAAAAGGACGCAAAAGATATGGCCATCGTGAAGGCATTGGTCCCAACGCCAGACAGACTCACCACAGCGGCATACGAACGGCGAATCCAAACCGCCAAAAGTTTTCTCACCCGTTACCCCCAATCCACTCACCTCAAAGAGGTAACCACCATCCTCAAAACTCTCGAAAAAGAACACACCGTCATTGCCAAAGGCGGTATCAAACTCGACGGCCAGCTGATCTCTCCATCGGATATCGAAGCCAATGCCTACGACATCGACGCCCGGATCCTCTTCGGTAAAATAAAACACGCCGCAAAAAGCGGTCACTACCAACGGGCACTGCGCAGATGGGAAACCCTGAAAAACAATTACCCCCATTCCACGGCCTATCAAAGTAGCCTCGCAATGGTCCCTCGCATTCTCTTTGCCCATCAATCCGATCTCAAAAACTCCCTCCGCACCCTCAAAGCGCGCGAGGCGAAACGCCAATCAGCCCTCAAGAGCCTCAATGAAGGCGATCGCTTACGCACCATCGCCGCACTCGCTGAAAACAAACAAAGCTATAAAGCCCGTATCGAGAACGAGAAAAAAGAGCTCAAGACCCAATGGCTCACCATCGACCCCTACCATCAAGGAGCATTAGAATACAACCTCAAGAATGCCGAGGCCGAGCTGAAACGCCTCTCATCGTATGACCCGTCCAAGTTTAAACCTGCCGGACCGACCTACCGTGACGCTTGGTCAGCCCTCGCCAAAAACAACCTCGAGGATGCCAGTCTCCTGATCCATCATTTGAAATCATTCAAACTCCCCGACCGCTATACCGCCCCCCTCGTGCAACGGCTCGAAGAAAAACAAACGGCCCAGATCAAGGCGGAGCAACAGGCCGCCAAAGATCTTGCCGAACAAAAACGTCTCGCCGCCAAGGCCGCCGCTGAAAAAGCCAAAAAAGAGACGATGGAAAAAAAGAAATAAGCTCAAGGGAGCATATCAGGCCATAGATTGCCATTGCCATCCACCCCCAGTGCGGGCAGTCTCCGCCTCCGTAACCATGAATCCACGCACCGCCAGCCACAACCGCAAAACCGCAGAAACCTCCATCAGCGTCTCGATCGACCTCGACGGCACTGGCAAGACTGACATTGCCACTGGCGTCCCCTTCTTCGACCACATGCTCACCCTGCTGGGCAAACACAGCCTGATCGACCTCCGCGTCAAGGCCGTAGGTGACATCGAAGTCGATGCCCACCACACCGTCGAAGACACGGGTATTGTGCTCGGCGACTGCCTCCGCGAGGCCCTCGGAGATAAAATGGGTATCCGTCGCTACGGCACCGCCTACCTCCCGATGGACGAAACACTGAGCCGCTGTGTCGTCGATCTCAGCAACCGCCCGCACCTTGAATTCCGTGCGCCCACCTCCACACCGGATGCTCCTAACTTTCCATTCACTCTCACCGAGGAATTCTGCCGCGCCATCACCAACAACCTGCGCGCCAACATCCACATCGAGCTGCTTTACGGACGAGACGGCCACCACATCGCTGAATCGATTTTTAAAGCCCTCGCCCGTGCCCTCAGAACGGCCATAGAGATCGACCCGCGCGAAACCGGCATCCCGAGCACCAAGGAAGCCCTCTAGTTTTCATACACGACCATCCAGTTATGAAAGTCGGTATCGTTGATTACGGTCGGGGTAACATCCGAAGTGTAGAAAATGCGTTTCTCGCCATCGGTGCGGATGTGGTCCTCATCACCCGACCCGAGGAAATGGCGGACATCACCCACCTTGTGGTCCCCGGTCAGGGTGAGTTTGGCGACTGCGCTGCCAACTTGAAAAAACAAGGGATGTTCGCCCCCATCCAGCAATGGGCGGCAGAAAATAAACCCTACCTCGGCATCTGCGTCGGCTACCAACTCGTCTTTGAACAAGGTGAAGAATCACCCGATACCCGCGGGCTCGGCATCCTTCCCGGCACCGTTAAACGCTTCCCCGATGTCGGCCTGAAAATCCCCCACATGGGATGGAATGCCGTCCACCCCACGGACCCCGACCACCCGATCTGGAGCGGCATGCCCGATGACCCGTATTTCTACTTTGTTCACTCCTACTACCCAGAGCCTACCGAACAAAATCACATCGCCGCCAGCTGTGATTACGCGCTCCCCTTTGCCGCCGCCGCCATCCGCGGCAACCTCGTCGCCACTCAGTTTCACCCAGAAAAAAGCCAACACAACGGCCTGCAGTTGCTGCGGAACTTCCTGGCCATGTCCCCATCATCGTAAAAAAAGGGAGCCCGTTTCCGGACTCCCTTTGATGAAAGGATTTCTCTCTGGTGGAGAAATTAAAGGGCCTTCATGCTGCCCATCGCCTCACGGAGGATCTCCCCGATTTCCTCAACCGGATGGTTGCGGATCTCAAAGTTGACTTCCACCAAGGTGCGGTTGTCCACCGCATCATCAGCAAGCTCAAGTCCCTTGCCAATAACATCGGTATCAACCGTCGTCATAAACTCTTCAAGCAGTGGCACACAGGCGTGCGCAAACAAGTAACAACCGTATTCTGCCGTGTCTGAAATGATCCTGTTCATCTCGTAAAGTTTCTTGCGGGCGATCGTGTTGGCAATCAGCGGCACCTCGTGCAACGACTCATAATACGCGGACTCGGGCTCGATTCCAGCTTCGACCATGGCTTCAAAGGCAAGCTCAACACCGGCACGAACCATCGCAATCATCAGAATTCCCTTATCGAAAAACTCCTGCTCGGTGATGTCACCTGTCGCCTCGGTTTTTTCAAATTCGCTCTGACCGGTCGCTTCACGCCAGCCGAGAAGGTTGACATCATCATTCGCCCAATCTTCCATCATGGTCTTGGAAAAATCACCGGAGATGATGTCGTCCATGTGCTTTTCAAAGAGATCACGCATAATCACCTTGAGCTCTTCAGACAGGCGGAATGCCTCGATCTTAGCAGGATTGGAAAGCCGGTCCATCATGTTGGTGATACCACCTTGCTTCAGCGCCTCAGTGATGATTTCCCAGCCATACTGAAGCAGTTTCACAGCATAACCCGCGTCGACCCCTTGGCTCTTCATTTTGTCAAAACAAAGCAGTGATCCCGCCTGCAGCATACCACAAAGAATCGTCTGCTCACCCATGAGGTCAGACTTAACCTCCGCCACAAAGGACGACTCAAGCGCGCCAGCAAGGTGACCACCTTGGGCTACACAGAGTGCCTTGGCAATTTCCAAGCCATTTCCATTGGGGTCATTCTCACCATGACAGGCGATCAAGGTAGGAACACCAAAGCCACGCTTGTATTCCTCACGCACCTCAGAACCAGGTGACTTGGGCGCCACCATGATCACGGTCAGGTCCTTGCGGATCTCGGTGCCTTCTTCCACGATGTTAAATCCGTGTGCATAGGAGAAACAAGCACCCTCCTTCATGTGAGGAACCACACTCTCAACCACTGAGGTGTGCTGCTTGTCCGGGGCTAAGTTCATCACGATGTCCGCCGTGGGCAGCATCTCTTCATAGGTCCCGACAGGAAACCCGTTCTCGGACGCATTCAAAAATGACTGACGCTTCTCGGCAATCGCCGCATCACGCAAGGTGTAGGCAACATCTAGGCCACTGTCGCGCATGTTTAACCCTTGGTTAAGCCCCTGGGCGCCACATCCGACGATCACGATTTTCTTACCCTTGGCAGCATCAATCCCATTGGCAAATTCCGAGATATCCATGAATCGGCAGGTGCCGAGCTCGTCCAGCTGACGACGCAGCGGGAGTGTGTTAAAGTAATTCTGACTCATTTTTTAAGTGGTTCGTTGGTTGAACGCGCGCATTCAAGCGCAATTTGTGCATTGCGTAAATTGAATTAATTGGCATAATTCATGGCTGTTTTCACATCTTCAGTCAGATCAATGCGATATGGAGGTTCGGGATGGACCGATTTTTCGTCCCTGATGAAGTCAAGATGGTGGGTAATACAGTCGAGGCGGTCTTCCTCATCGTGGGAAATATAAACAATCTGAGCCATCCCCCTGGCGGCAATAGTCTCGATCAACTGGATCACAAGTGCCCGGTTCATCGGGTCGAGCCCTTGGCACGGCTCGTCCAAAATCAAGAGATACGGTCGTTTGATCAATGCCCGCGCAATGAGGAGCATCCGCTGCTGCCCAAACGATAAGCGCTGAAAATGCGTCGTCCGGTGGTGTTCCAAATGAATAAAGGCGAGCCACTCGGCGGCGATCCTTTGGTGTTGGTCAGACACCGACTGATAGACACCAATACTATCAAAAAAGCCCGATAACAAAACCGTTTCGGCATTGACCGTCACTCGATATTGTTGATGCAGCGACGTCGACATCAACCCCATGTGATGTTTCACCTCCCAAATCGATTCCCCCGTGCCCCGCTTAACGCCAAATAGTTCAATCTCATTGCTGTAACACTGCGGGTGATCACCAGATATCAAGTTCACCAAGGTCGACTTCCCAGAGCCATTGGCACCACTCACTTTCCAATGCTCACCCGGCATGATTTTCCAATCAAGACCCGCGATGATCTGCTTGGCATGATAACCGACCGATACCGATCGCATCTCAACAATCGGCTCACCTGCCGTCGCACTAAAAGCCTCAGTCCCAGGCAAGGCCGTGGGTAACGCCGGCACCACCGTATGCATCGCCTGCAGCTGATGCCAAAGCTGACTTTGGGCGATCTCCTCCCTCGGCCCATGCAGAACAAGATCCATCTGATGCAAACAAGCAAGGTGGGTCACATACTCACCGATGTGCGACATCCGGTTCACAATCACCACCGTGGGGATCCGCTGACTAATCTCAGAAATCAGACTCTTGAGATGTTTCACGAATACACGGTCGAGCCCATCATACGGTTCATCCAAAACCAGCATTTCAGGTGCCCGCGACAGCGCACGTGCCATCATCATCCGGCGCCGTTCACCCGTGGAAAGCAACCTGAATCCCGTGTGCAAAAAATCCTTCAGCTGAAGCGACTCAATCAGCGACTCGACCGATACCCCGTCCACCATGTGCTCGGTGATCAACTCATAGGTCGTCCGACCATCGTCAATCCGATCCAGTATTTCACTGTCGTCTTCGTAGATTTCCCGCTCCAATAAACCCTGCTCAGCCTCAAAAGAAACCATGCCTATCTTGGCACAACACGAAACCCGCTGGTGCTCCGCCAGCGGAAATTCACCCGACAACATCCGCGCAAACGTCGATTTCCCCGATCCATTCCCGCCAATCACGGCCCAATGCTCACCCGCAGAAATCGTAAAGCAACTTATCCCGACACCATGCCCCGCATTTCCAGAAATTTCCTCGAGAGTAACTAGGCGCGGCGCGGTAAGTAAATCAGACATGGAATAAAGGTTTTTTCGTAGAGGTTTTATCGCGGATGAACGCGATGTCGATACGCTATCAATCGATTTGAACCACTGCGAAATAAAAAACTTTCTCGTGCTCGCCGAAAAACTTTACCCAGCAGCACCCGCTTCATCAGCGAAATACATAAACCTCACTCTGTAGGCTTGCAATCCATCACTTCACCAGCATGGTTTCCAGCCCATACTGAAAAATCAGCCCCACCATCCAGCATGAACGCATCCATCTTCTTCGCAACCCGTTGTATCCCCCTCCTTGCCACAGCCACCCTCGCCACGGCCCAGACCCATCCCGCCGAGCCCACCCACTCTTGGAAAAGCACCGGTGCCGCCGGCATCTCTTTAGCACAAGGCAATGCCGACACCCTCAGCTACAACCTCAACCTTCTCAGCGTCTATGAACTCGATCACACCGAGGCGAAAATCGGCGCCGACTGGCACTACGCAGAGAACCAAGACGTCCAAAGCACCGATTCCTTCCGGGCCTTTGGCGAATTCCGTCACCTCCTCAACGATCGATTCTACCTCGGCAGCCAGACATCTTACCTCGTTGATGCTATCGCCGAAATCGATTACAGAATCGATCTCGGCGTCGTCGCAGGCTATTACTTTATCAAAAATAATCACAAAAAACTCTCCCTCGAAGCCGGCCCAGGATACGCTTGGCAAAAGCAGGCGGGTATTCAAAATGACGACGTCACCCTGCGATTAGCCCTGCACTACGAGCACCAACTTGCCCAGCGGTCGAAGCTCTGGTTTTCCAGCATTTACACTCCGACCATCGATGACTTCAGCGATTCGCTGGTGACGGTGGAAGCCGGCATCGACACTGACATCAATGACCACTGGGCGATCCGCACAAGCGTGCGCCACCAATATGTCAGCTCCCCTGCCGCTGGCCGCCAACCCAGCGACACCCTGCTCAGCGTCGGCCTCCGTTACGCCCTCGGCGGCTACCCAGATGCCGATACCCCTGAGCGCAGTATCCCGAAAGCATTTGGCGCCCGACCCGAGGCCATCCAAAAAGGCTGGACGAGCACCGCCGCTCTGACTCTCGCCCTGGCACAGGGAAATGCCGATAGCCTCAACACCCACGCCAGCTATGACGCCAGCCTCCGCAGAGACACGGGAGAATTCTTCTTCTCTGGGAAATTCAGCTACGCTGAGGCCAACAGCGCACGCAGTGCCGATTCGCTCATCACCCATGCCCAGTTAAACCATTTCCTCGCCAAAAATTCCTACCTCGGAATGAGCGTCGGCTTCCTTCGTGATAACATTGCCGAGATCGACTACCGCATCACCCCCGCTGTCACCCTCGGTCACTACATGATTAAAAATGACCGTATCACCTTGAGCTTCGAGGCGGGCCCTGGATTGACCATCGAAAAAGCAGGTGGAATTCAAGACAGCGGCTTCGCCATCGTGGCCGGAGAAAGGTTGGTCTGGGAAATCAATGAGCGCATCAGCCTGAAACAATCACTCACTGGGCACATCAACCCCTCGGAAACGGACAACTACACCCTCGTCGCAGACGTGCATCTTGATACAGACATCACCGAACATCTCGCATGGAGGCTCGCCGCCAGCTGGGTCTATGATAACACACCTGCCGTGAACAAGGGCAAAGACGACATCACCCTCTCCTCCGGCATCGCCTTCAAATTCTAGCCCGTTTCCATCATCGCTTCCCCCATCAAGAGTATTGCCAATACCTCTTGAGGCTGACACCCTTTCCTCGTGCCAGAAACCCAAAACTCACAGGGCTACGCCCTCTTTGACCTCGATCAAACGCTGATCCCATGGGATACCCAGTTATTGTTTTGCAACTTCGTGCTCAAACGCATGCCGTTGCGCCGACTTTACTTGCTTGCCTTCCTCCCCCTCCTGCCACTTGCCAAGCTCATTGGCACCGAAAACATGAAGCGTGCCTTCCTCAACTACCTCTGGGGGCTCACCCGCTATGAACTCGACGCGCTGGCTGAGGAATTCGTCGACAAAATCTTCCCCAGCACCTTTTACCGCGAAATGCTCGACGTCCTTGATGAGCAAAAACAACGCGGCCGCACCACCATCCTCAGCTCCGCCAGCCCAGATATCTGGGTCAGGCCAATTGCTGAAAAACTCGGCTTCGACCACGCCTTCGGAACTTCTGTTGAAATCGACGACCACATCCGACTCTTTCCTAAAATCATCGGGGGCAATAATAAAGGGGCCAACAAACTCCGAAAAATGAAACACGTCCTCCCCGATGGCTTTGACCCCAGGTCTGGCGACACGCTGCCAAACAGCCACGCCTTCTCCGATAGCCATGCCGACCTCCCCATGCTGCTCATCTGCAAAAATGCCAGCTGTGTCCACCCGACGGAACCACTCAAAAAAGAGGGGACGCTACACGGTTGGCACACCTACACACCCGCCCGC
Organism: Akkermansiaceae bacterium; assembly: GCA_013041925.1. Taxonomy (GTDB): domain Bacteria; phylum Verrucomicrobiota; class Verrucomicrobiia; order Verrucomicrobiales; family Akkermansiaceae; genus Oceaniferula. The sequence continues at coordinate 243,455 of JABDRB010000011.1, forward strand.
CCGACACAAGGAAAACGCCAATTCGCGATCGCCTGCTTAAAGCAGGCACTGGGCATCTATCAGCCTTGATTTAGGGACCTCAAAAAAAATTTGAGAAAAATCACCTTCGTTACTTGACAGCACCCATCTATATGACATTTTGTCGACATCAATACATGAAATCAATTACATGTATTTTGTGTCACCAATGAAATATTAACAATCCTCATCAAACCACTAAAATGAAATTATCCACACTACTAATCAGTTCAGCGCTCCTCGGCCTATCGTCTATGGCATCCGCTCAAACTACCGCCGATCAGCAAAAAGCGATGACTCCAGATGGCGTTCTTGCCTACCTCATGGCTGGGAATAAGCGATTCGCTGAAAACAAGCTCACGCCTAAAAACGTTCCTGAGCGTATTGCCCAAACCTCCAAAGGCCAGTTTCCAAAGGCCGTCATCCTATCATGCCTCGACTCCCGCGTTCCTGTGGAGAAAGTATTCGACCAAGGTATCGGTGACATTTTTGTCGGTCGTGTCGCTGGAAATGTCGAGAACGTGGACCAACTTGGGTCGATGGAGTTCGCGACCAAGCTGGCAGGTTCGAAGGTCGTCATGGTTCTTGGCCACACCGCCTGTGGTGCCGTTAAAGGTGCTTGTGACGGAGCTAAAATGGGTAATCTTACCGCGCTTCTTAGCAAGATAGAACCTGCCGTCAAAGCCGTCGATGGATACAAGCCAGAAGAGCGTAATTCAAAGAATATTGAGTTCGTCAATAAGGTGGTCAACCAGAACGTCCATCAGACTGTAGCAGACATCCGCAAGCGGAGCGAAATCCTGGCACAACTTGAGAAAGAAGGAAAAATCAAGATTGTAGGCGGCGTTTACGACCTCAAGACAGGAAAAGTAACCCTACTTGATACCAAATAATCACCATCTAGTCAGTTTCTTGTTGCTGAGCCACCTCTCGATCAAATGAGAGGTGGCTATTTTGGTGTCTGAAGACTGTGACGAAATTGTCGCCTAATCTCTTTCTTTACATTGCGAATTATTTGTTTATTTGCACTTGTGAACAGTCTCCGCTGCTTTTTCCGGCAGAGATCAATTCGCCCACTACAAAATCATATGACTATGACTAAGACAAACAAACTGACAACCGCTGCCACAATGGCTGCTTTCGCAATTGCACTCCCTGCAACAGCCGGAACTGATCCTATCGTGGCACCTCCTGCACCATCCAATGGCGACTGGTGTAAATCACTTAAATCCATTGGTAAAGTCTACTCTAACAAAAACTCCGCTTTCATCCAGGAAGTAAAGTTCTTTGGCCGTTTCCATTACCAGTATGCTTACGTCGATGGTAACGACATCGATGGCAATAGCTTTGATGAGGACTTTGATTCTGTCCGCCGTTTTCGCCTTGGAGCGCAAATCAAGTTCTTGAACGGCTTCACTCTGATGGGCCGCGCGAACGTTGCTGCCGACTCAAAGCACAGCGGCGGCGAGAGAGATTGGGGTTTCCAAGACTGGGACGAACTGAAACTTTCCTACACCAAGAAAGGCGTTGCAGGCTTTGACGCACTTAGCGCCTCATACGGTCGTCACAAGATCGGCGTTGGTCAAGAAGCTCGTATGTCCTCGAAGAAAATCAAAACTGTTGAGCGCACCGCCATGTCCAACAAGATTTTCAGCAACCGCTACACTGGCTTCTTACTCAGTGCTGAAAAAGGAAACTGGAACGGCACCATTGGATACCTCAGTCTTGATGCCACCGATGCTATTGGCAACTGGAGCCACGGAAATGCTCTTTACCTGCTCTCTGAGCACGAGCTTTCCTGCGGAACACTCTCATTTGACCTCTTCTATAACTTGGATGCAGATGCATCAGGTGATGATGAAGTAGGCGTTGGCTACGAGTGGGCAGCTAGTGCTTCATACGTGACCGACATCGGAAGCTGGAACCTTCTTACCCAGGTCGTCTACGGTGACAATGGAGACACAAGTTACCAAGGCGCCACGAAAAAGAGCCAAACCGGCCACTTCTGGGGTGTAATCATTGAGCCATCAACCTTCATCATCGAAGACAAGCTCGAGTTTGTAGCGCGCTATGCCTACCAGGGCTCTAGTGAAGACGAAGGTATTCGGACTAACAGCCGTTACACACGCGCCAACCATGGAGGTGATGTCAACAGTGGCCGCGGTGATGCACACCACAGCCTCTACGCTGGCTTGAACTACTATCTCTGCGATCACAACGCCAAGTTCATGGTCGGCGTTGAGTATGAAACCCTCGACACACCCAACGCTGGCACTCAGGAAGATGCTGATGCCACCACACTCTGGGCGGCTTATCGCATGTATTTCTAAGGAAATACGAAGCCTATACTTCAAATACCTAATAACCTCAGGGCGCGGCTACGGCTGCGCCCTTTTTTTGATCTCTGCAACCGCCCAGTTTGCATGCTCGGCAATCAATGGATCCTCATCCTCAGCCGCGCGCTCCAAGGCCGGCAGGTCATTGGCCTTCCCCACATTACCCAAGGCGACACAAACATTTCTCAGAAAACGATTACGCTTAATCCGCTTAATTGGGGACTTGGCAAAGAGCTTCCTGAACCCGTCGTCATCGAGTTCAAGAAAATCTCGCAGTTGCTTTTGGAAAACCGACTGCCGCGCGTGAAACCTCGTCTCTCGGCTCAGCTTCGCAAAGCGATTCCACGGACACACGTCCAAGCAGGTGTCGCAGCCATAAATCCGATCACCGATCTGTTTCCGGAACTCCACCGGGATCGCGCCCTGATGCTCGATCGTCAGGTAGGAAATACACCGCCGCGCGTCGACGCGATGCGGCGCGGTGATGGCATCGGTCGGGCAGGCCGTAATACATCGTGTACACTTTCCGCAGTGATCACCAAACGGGCTGTCTGGTGGAAGGTCGAGCGTGGTGATCAGCTCCGCGAGAAAAAACCACGTCCCCATGCCCTTGTGAATCTGGACACAGGATTTCCCATTCCAACCGAGCCCGGAATCGGTGGCAAAATCACGCTCTAACACAGGACCTGTATCGGTGTAGAACCGCTGCTTTCCACCCAGCGCCTCCATCGCTAGGTTCATCTCCTTGAGTTTATCCTCGATGATATCATGGTAGTCGTCATTCCACGCATAACGCGCAATCCGATAATCCACATCAGGATCCTCTGCCCCGGGAAAATAATTAAACGCAAGACTCACCACCGAGAACGCACCGTCCACGACAAGTGCTGGGTCGGTTCGCCGATCGACGTTGCGCTCCAGCCATTTCATGTCACCCGCGCAGCCATCGTTGATCCACTGCCGGTAGAGCTCGGCGTGCGATGCCACCTTCGCCCGCGATACTCGGCAATCATCAAAGCCCAGCTGACGCGCCATATACTGGATGTTCTGTTTTATAATTCCTCGATCCATGGATGACACCCCATTTTTATACTGCTCCAACGCTTTGCTCTCAAGGCATTATGCAGCCTCACCCGTGGATGTCGAGATCCTCTATCATCGATGCCACCCGCTTCTCGGACACCTTAACCTTGCGGGGGAAACTCGGTGCAAACTCGGCGACACGCCACTCCATCATCAACCAACCGATCGACCAAAGCGCTACTTGTTCAGGTGCCTTTTTCCATGCGCCAAACCATCGATTCCACTGCTGTTGCACACGCTCACGCTTTTCGTCATCCTTCACCAGCGGCAGACTCGCCAGCCTCTTCAATCGCTCTTCCATCGCTAAAAAGTACCTCCCGTAATCAGACATCCTTTGATAACCTGCACGCCAGACAAAACCCGACCCCAGTAACCACTCGATTTCTTCCGCAAGATCTTCCGCGACCACGTGCAGGTGGCGGTCGCCCCGGTTGTCTTCCACCCAGTCGGATACCCGTCGATAGCTCTCAACCATCGTATCAAATCCTTCGGCGACTCGACTGGCGCATGCGTAGATCTCACCTTTTCCCTCGGTCGATGCCGTGGCAAAATCTTCTGCATTGCGTGGCAGCACCCGACCCATCGCCCCCTCACACGCGACCCGTAACATATCCACCATCACATCACCCGTGCCCGCATCCATCACCGGCACCATCATCTTCCCCATCATCCCGATGGGAAACTTGCGCCGCACGTAGTCGACTTGGCTCGCTTGATCGATCTGAAATAATCTCACACACCCGGCACGGTGGCTTTCATCGGCTTCGGCTCGATCCAGGAACGCGCGCATCCCAACGGTTTTCCCCTCGTCCACCAAGGCCGGAAACACCCCGTCGTCCGTCACCTCTGGGACATCACCAAAGTCCCACCCCTCACCCCCCGTCATCTCCCACGCTTCGTTGACACGGATTTCGCGACGCTCCCGCATCAACCCAGTGAGTTTCTTTCTGATCTCCGCCACATCTTCCCCCATATCAAGCTCGTCCTCAGAATCACTCCAGACTCTCACCTTCGGCCGTAAACTATCGGGTAAACGACTCTCATCAAACATCCCAACATCAATCACATGACCACTGCGACGCGATAAAAAATCAGCCAACTCGATGAGGATATCGCGCGATGGCTCCCAGCCGTCCCATTCCTCAACAAAGACCTGCGCGGCCTCCCGACCCGGCGAGCACACCTGCCGCTGACTTTTTGGCAACGATCGGATCAATAAATAGACGCGTTCTTCAAGCAGCCCTAGCACACCCCAACCAACGAGATGATCAGGAAATTCAACCACCTCATCCATGCCAATTTCAAACACAACACCATCGGCCCGTTCACCCGGCGCCTCAGTGTAGCTGACGTCATAACTCTTCTCACCACTCCAGACCACATCTGGGAAGGCCGCTAAATCATCGATCTCACCCCAAACACAATCGCCCACCGTCACCATCAAACGCTTTTCATGATCACCCGTCGTGCGCCACTTCTGAAAGGCCTTGGCCGTGCAGATCTCCACCGGAATTCGATCATAGAAAAAATCATACACCGCCTCCTCCGACCACAGACCACCGCCGCGCCGAAGTTTGTGCTCAGCACCCTCAACCTCATCACGCACCTCATCGAGCCGATCCAAAAATTCCCCACGTGTCCGCAGCCCTCCTCCTAACACCGCCTCGCGCACAAACACCTCATGCGCCTCCACCGGGTTGACCCGACCGTAGAATACCTTGCGACCATCAACGATCGTTAACCCACCGCAAAGCACCGTCTCCTTGCCATACACCGACCCCTGATGCTCGTCCCAGTGTGGTGAGTGATATCGGTGACGACACATGTGCGGCACCAGCTCCTCAACCCATCGCACATCAATCACCGCCACCTTGCGTGCCCAAACACGTGAGGTCTCAACCAACTCATACCCCAACAACCACTCGGGTTTCTTTTTTCCAAATAAACCAGAGCCTGGAAAAATAGCAAACTCGCGACCACCGGTGCTCCGATACGCCCGTTTCTCTTTATCCCAGAAACCAAACTGCATCGGCATGCCCGCCATCAATGACTTATGCATCTCCCCTTCATCACCCCACTGACTCCGCTCGGAGGAAAGAGCTTGCGTCTTTACCTTTAACGTATCACGCACAAGCCGACCCAACTCGGAGACGATCTGATCCCACTCCATCACCCTGCGGAAACTCAGGTAGTTCTGTTTACAATATTTCCGAAGCTGGTTGCGCTTGAATCGCCTCCTCTCTCGGAACGTTCCTACCGCCGACCAGATATGCAGCAAGGTGAGGAAATCCGACTCGTCATCGGTGAATTTTTTGTGTGCGGTGTCTGCCTCGGCCTGTTTTTCCTGTGGTCGTTCGCGCACGTCCATCACACTCATCCCACCCACCATCACCATCACAGGGTCGAGCACATTCCGCTGTGATGCCTCGATCAGCATCCTCCCTAACCGCGGGTCAAGCGGGAGCCGTGCCAGCTTGCGCCCGATCTCCGTGAGGTGCCCCGTTTTCTCCATGGCACCGACTTCTTCCAACGTCCTATGCCCCTCGCTGATGGCTTTTGCCGATGGTGGACTCAAAAAGGGAAACTCGCGCACGTCGGGGAGATTCAAGGATTTCATCCGTAAGATCACCCCAGCAAGCGAGCTGCGCCGGATTTCTGGGTCGGTGTATTCCTCGGAAAGATCATGATCTTCTTCGCTATACAGCCGGACGCAGACACCATCACTGACACGCCCGCATCGGCCACGTCGCTGGCGCGCACTCGCTTGGCTGATCTGCTCGACCTGCAATCTCTGAATCTGGCGCGCAGGATTCCATCGGCTCACTCGCGCCAGACCGCTGTCGATGACATACACCATCCCTGGAATGGTCACCGAGGTCTCCGCAACATTCGTCGCCAACACCACACGCCTGTTTGGGCCGCCTGTCCTGAAAACCCTTTCCTGCTCATCCAGCCCGAGCCGAGCAAACAAGGGCAGGATTTCTGTCCGATTAAAATCACGCCCCTCCAGGACATCCGCGCATTCCCGGATCTCCCGCTCACCAGGAAGAAAGATCAATACATCACCCGACGCATCGATGTCAGAAACCCACTCGACCGCACGGGCTACATGACGTGTCAGATCTTCACCGCTGGAAACGGCTGGCAAATAATGATCCTCCACCGGAAACGTCCGGCCTTCGACATTCACCACTGGCGCCCCACTAAAATACTCAGAAAACATCCCCGCATCCAATGTCGCGGAGCTAACGACCACACGCAGGTCTTTCCGCCTTTTCAGCAGGTTTTTTAAATACCCCAGAATAAAGTCAATATTCAGACTCCGCTCATGCGCTTCATCAATGATCAGGGTGTCATACTGCCTCAGGTCTCGGTCGCGCTGCGTTTCCGCAAGCAGAATCCCATCGGTCATGAACTTGATCGATGTCTCCGACTGCACTTTTTCCACAAACCTGACCTGATAACCAACCCGATCGCCCAGTGCCGTCCCCATCTCGCTGGCGACCCGTTTCGCTACCGTCGCCGCCGCCAGCCGCCGCGGCTGAGTGCACCCGACCCGACCGTCCTTGCCCTCCTCGCACGCCAACTCATACGCCATCTTCGGGAGCTGGGTGGTCTTGCCACTGCCAGTTTCCCCGACGACAATCACGACCTGGTGCGCCCGCATCGCGCGCATAATCTCGTCGCGGCGCTGCGCGACGGGAAGATCGGGGTAGTTGATTTGTGGCAGATCTGGCACCGCGGCATGCTGGGGGGATTTGTTGACGGCGAAAAGTGCGAAATAAACGAAAATCACTAAATCGAGGACTTGCTCCTTGATTCATTACGCTGAAATCCTAAACCTAAACCTATGCAAACCATCGATCAACTCAATCAAACATTCAGTATCAACGATGAGGTGTGGTTTGAAGAAGTTTCCCCTGGCTACCCGATCGTCAGGGTGCGCAATGCATCGGCGGAAGCGACCATTGCCCTCAATGGTGCGCACCTGACAAATTATTGCCCATTGAATGAAACCCCCGTCATTTTTACCAGCAACGCCGCCATTTACCAAGCGGGTAAGCCGATCCGCGGCGGTATCCCCGTCTGCTGGCCATGGTTTAATGCCCACCCATCAGATGATTCCCTGCCAGCTCATGGATACGCCCGCATCCATTTCTGGAACCTAGAAAAAACCGAAAGCTCACAGGACGGCACCCGCCTTGTCTTTTCACTCGCAGCTCAAAATCATTCCAAGCTCGCCGTCATGCTGGAGTTCCATATTGGCAAGGACCTTCAACTTGCCCTACACACGATCAATACTGGGAAATCCCGTGAAACATTCAGCGAAGCACTGCACAGCTACTTCAACGTATCCGACAGCCGCAAATCACTCGTGCATGGGCTCGATGGTGACCCCTATATGAATACCGTCGGTCAGGAATCCTCCCATCAACAAATCGGCCCCGTGGCTTTCCCCGATGAAGTCGACCGCATTTATCACAGCGAGCATCAGGTGACGATCGATGATCCCGAAAGCCAACGCCAAATTGTCGTTTCAAAATCCAACAGCCAAAGCACCATCATCTGGAACCCAGGGGAGAAAAAAGGTGCCTCGCTGAGCGATTTACAAAACGACGAAATCTTCCGCTTCGTCTGCGCAGAATCCGGCAACGTCCGAGACCAAAGCATCACCCTCGGCCCTGGTGAAAATCACATCCTCCTGCTCCGCATCGCCACCCAAATCCAATGAATAACAACCTCATCAAAAAAACCTGTCATGCCATCGGCATGTCCATCGTCCTGCAAGCATCGCTGCTACCCATGCCGATTCAGGCAGCGCAGGCCACCCCACCCCTCAACGTCCTGCTGATCACGGCAGACGACCTGAATTACAATTCCATCGGCTCCTATGGCTGCTCCATCCCCAACATCACGCCAAACCTCGACCGACTCGCCAAGGGGGGACTGAAGTTCAACCACGCACACGTCAATATTGCAATCTGCCAGCCATGCCGGCAATCGATCATGACCGGACGTTACCCTCACACCAATGGAGCTGAGGGGTTCGATCCCATCGACGCAGCCGTTCCCACCCTGCAGGAACATCTGCGAACGGCCGGATACCTGAATGGCATTTTAGGGAAAGAGCAACACCTCAAACCCATACACAGATATTGCTGGGATCTGTGCATCACGGAGGGCGAGTTGGCCTCCGGTGCCGGCATCGGTCGCTCGCCAGAACGCTACCACCAGTATTCCAAGGCATTTCTCAAGCTCGCCAAGGATCAGAAAAAACCGTTTTTCCTCATGGCGAACATCCATGACCCGCACCGCCCCTTCGCCGGCAGCGCGCAGGAATTGCATAGCTGGGCAAACGACCTCCCGAAGGTCACTCGCCGCATCAAGGCAGAGGACGTGAATGTTCCTGGATTTCTCGCCAACATACCCAATGTCCGTAAAGAAATCGCGGAGTATTACACCTCAGTCTACCGCTGTGATGAATCGGTTGGCGCCATACTCAAGGCGCTCGATGAAAGCGGCTTCGCCAACAATACGCTCGTTATGTTCTTGAGCGACAACGGTATCGCGGTGCCCTTCGCCAAGGCGAACTGTTACCTCAACAGCACCAAAACCCCATGGATCGTGTCCTGGCCAGGGAAAACCAAAGCCGGTTCCGTCGATGATACCCACCTCATCTCAGGTATCGACTTCATGCCAACCATCCTCGAGGCACTGGATATCAATCAAGTCGATGGAATCGACGGACGAAGCTTTCTTCCCCTGCTGCGTAACGAAAAACAAGCGGGACGCGATTACGCGTTCACCGAGTTTCACAAGACCTATGCGCGCCGCTGTTTTCCGATGCGTGCCATCCAAGGCAAAAAATTGGGCTACATCGTTAACTTCTGGGCAAACCGGACAGCACCGATGCGGATGGACTCAACCAGCGGGTTAAGCTTTAATGCCATGCAGAAAGCTGGCAAGACCAACCCAGAAATCGCGTCTCGTGTCACTTTGTTCGATCATCGTGTCCTGGAGGAGTTTTTCGATTTTGAGAACGATCCGGACGGCCTGAACAACCTGATCGCCCATCCGGAATATCAGGATAAGATCAAGGAGATGCGTCATCGTCTCCGCGAGGAAATGAAACGGACCAGCGACCCCGCCCTCTCCACCTTTGAGCAGCTGGATAATCCCGCCGCCCTCGATGCCTTCATGAAGGCGCAGCAAGCCCGCGCAAAGAAATAATGGCGCCTTCACAGCCGTTATTCCACCGTCACACTTTTGGCCAAGTTCCGTGGTTGATCAATCGCGCAACCGCGAATACGCGCAACGTGGTAAGCAAAAAGCTGAAGGGCGACAGCCGCTGGAACCACCGCGCTGTAGTGAGGACATGAAGGAATCTCGATGACGTGATCACATGCTTGCCGTGCCTCATCGTCGCCTTGGGTAACGACACCTAACACAGGTGCGCTGCGTGCCTTACACTCGGCAACATTACTCAACGATTTATCCTGCCCAGGCCCTTCATTGAGGAGGGCGATGACGGGCATCCCTTCCTCCAGCAAGGCGATCGGGCCGTGTTTGAGTTCCGCAGAGTGATAGCCTTCTGCGTGGATGTAGGAAATCTCCTTGAGCTTGAGCGCCCCCTCAAGGGCTACAGGAAACATGTACCCGCGGCCGATGTAAAACGCGTTGTTGTAGCCAGCGTAATGAGCGGCAACTTCCGCAAGTTGATCGTTGCTGGCTAATACCGCCTCGACGAGCTCTGGAAGTTTTTCTATTTCTTGGGCAATTTGAATCCCTTCCTCACGGGAGAGACGGTGCGCACGTGCAATTTTGAGTGCAATCATCAGCAGCACCGAAACCTGACTGGTAAAGGCCTTGGTGGAGGCGACACTGATTTCTGGCCCCGCATGCAGGTAGATGCCGCGTCCGGTTTCACGTGCAATGGTCGATCCGACGACGTTGACGAGGGCGGCTACCAACGACCCTTTGTCGACCGCTTCACGGACGGCTGCGAGCGTATCGGCGGTTTCGCCCGATTGACTGATGGCGAGCACCATATCGCGGCTACCAACGATCGGGTTACGGTAGCGAAACTCGGCAGCTTGTTCGACCTCAGCTGGGATGCCGGCAAAATCTTCAACGGCGTATTCACCAATCAGGCCGGCATTCATTGAGGTGCCACAGCCGACGATGAGCAACCTCTGGATATCAACCAACTCACGTGGCGTGAGATTAAGCCCCGAGAGGATCGCTGTGCCACGCCCAGTATCGATACGCCCACGGATGGTATTGCGAATCGCCTCTGGTTGATCAAAAATTTCTTTGAGCATGTAGTGCTCGTAGCCTCCTTTTTCAGCCGCGCCCGGTGACCAGTCGATCTCAGCGGGTGTGCGTGTCACCGAGCTCGAGTCAAGGCTGCGGATATCCACATGGCTTCCTTCGATACGAGCAATATCATGATCGTCTAGGTAGATGGCCTGTCGGGTATAGGTGATGATGGCGGATGCATCTGAGGCGACAATGGTTTCGTCATCCCCGAGGCCGATGACAATGGGTGAGCCGCGGCGGGCGACAACCAGCACACCTAGTTCATCGGCAGACATGCAGGTGAGGCCATAAGTTCCCTCCACTTCCCTGAGTGCCTGAGTAACCGCTTGGAGCAAGTCCCCTTGGTAATGCGACTCGATGAGATGAGCGAGCACCTCGGAGTCCGTTTCAGAATGGAAGGTATGGCCGTCTGCTTTAAATCGATCACGCAGGGCGTTATGGTTTTCGATGATCCCATTGTGGACCAAGGCAATACGTCCGTTTGGTCCGAGGTGAGGGTGGGCATTGTCGGTTGTCGGTGGACCGTGGGTCGCCCAACGAGTGTGGGCGATACCCGAGTGGGAACCCGACAAGGTGGCGCGGATCGGGTCGTCATGAATCAATTGGTCAAGCCCCGCGACCTTACCACTTTGTTTTCGAATAAGAATGCCCTCTTGGCTGGCGACGGCGACGCCTGCCGAGTCATAGCCACGGTATTCGAGCTTTTTTAGTCCGCTGACCAATACTGGCATGGCGGCACGTTTTCCTGTATATCCTACGATTCCACACATAATGATGATTAATGGGGGTTTGCTCTTTTGAGATTGGGGTGGTTTATGATTGGAGGTCTCGTTCCACCGTTTCATTGGGCCGTGTCGACGAGTTCGGGCCCAGTTTGCGACCTGGGTAGATGGCAGTGAGAATTCCCGTATGGGTGCCGTCGCCGACGATGGTGCCGAATTTACGCCGACCTGTATCGGCCAGAGTTCCATCGACCATACTCCGGTGGTTGAGTCCATCGTGGCGGAGGTTGGAGGTGATGGTTCCCGCGCCAAAGTTCACCTTATTTCCGATGACGGAGTCACCGACGTAGCTGAGGTGGCCGATGGATGAGTGGTGACCGATGATGGAATTTTTGATTTCAACCGCTTGGCCGATGTGGCAGTGGTCGCCGATGGCAGTTGATCCACGAAGATAACAGTTGGGACCAATTTTGCAATTTTCGCCGATCACGATGTTGCCCTCGATGACGACGCCGGGGAGGATTTTTGACCCTTCACCGACGTGGATGACGCCATCGATGTGAGCTGCCGGGCTGACCTCGCCCATGTGCTTGGATTCCATCAGTGCAGAAACGAGCTGAGCATTGACCTCAATGAATTCCCACGGGTAGCGAAGCATGAATGACGACTCCGATGCGATGACGTCTTCGTTAGGTAAATACCCGTCAGATGAACCCCCTATCCATGCCAGCGTGTCGCCATCAGTGGATTTGAGCACGGCGGGACGGGATGCTTGGGAGAGGGAACGCCAGTCCCTTGGCGTGATCCAGGTATTTTCATACTGATTCGCGTCGACGACTCCATCGGCATTTTCAAACTGAAGATCGCGCAGGGATTGGCCAGCGATTAATTGATTGCCGCAGTTGCCTTGATGATGGAGCGGCCACCAACAGGATTGGTCAGAGGGTTGAAGTGTGAGGTTCATGACTTGAGATATCAAACGCCGATGGTTTTCTGCACCGCCGAAGCAATGTGATCCGCTTGCTCGCGGGCAAGCTCGGCGTCGCTACATTCCGTTAGAATTCGGATTTTTCTTTCGGTGCCCGAGTAACGAACCAGAACGCGACCATGATCGGCAAAAAGAGTCTGCGCGGATAGGATGGCCGCATGCACATCTGGGATCTCCTCAATGGGAGGCTTCTCAGTGACATCGAGCCCGAGAAGAACCTGTGGATAAATGTTCATACAGTCGGCAAGCTCGGAAAGGGGTAACCCTTTTTCCCGCATCATCGAGAGCACCATGAGCGCACTCATAATCCCGTCACCAGTGGTGGCGTGGTCGGAATAGATGATGTGGCCTGAGTTTTCTCCGCCCAAGTTGTAATCATTTTTACGCATGCATTCGAGCACAAGACGATCGCCTACGCCGGTGGTTTCAAGGGCGATCCCATCAGCGGCCAGCGCATCGCGGAGACCGAGGTTACTCATCACGGTGGCGACCAAGGTGTCACCCCGAAGTTTCCCTTGGGCCTTGAGGGCTTTGGCACAGAGGCAGAGGACACGGTCGCCATCAACAACGGCGCCTGTTTCATCACAGAAGATCACGCGGTCAGCATCTCCATCGAGACAAATACCGACGTCCGCCCCGTGTGCTTTGACGACCGCGGCGGCATTTTCTGGATGAAGTGCCCCACAGTTTTCATTGATATTGCAACCATCGGGGTGGGTGGCAAGCTTGATGACCTCAGCGCCAAGCTCCTGAAGGATGAGTGGTCCGACATGGTAGCCCGCGCCGTTGGCACAATCGACAACGACTTTAAGTCCATCCAGTGAATTGGCGCCGGCAGCATTTTTGGTAAATTCGATATAGCGCCCCATGGCGTCATCGATGCGGATGGCCTTGCCCATGTCGCACTCTGGGTAGGGCAGATCATCGGCGAGGATAAGTTTTTCAACTTCATGCTCGAGTTGGTCACTGAGTTTAAATCCATTCGGGCCAAATATTTTGATACCGTTATCTTGGTATGGGTTGTGGGATGCGGTCAGCATGATACCGGCATCACAACCCATCGAGCTTGTGAGGTGGGCGACGGCGGGGGTGGGTGCGGGGCCCGTGAGAAGGACGCGTGACCCTTCTGACACCAACCCGCTGGTGATCGCCGTTTCCAACATGTATCCAGAGAGTCTGGTATCCTTGCCGATGACCACTTTGTGTTTTTTGCTTCCGTTGGCTGCGAGGACACGCGCTACTGCGCGGCCGATTCTGAGTGCAACTTCTGGGGTGATCGGCCATTGGTTGGCGATGCCCCGGATTCCGTCGGTGCCAAATAGAGGGGTTCTCATGAACGTGGATCAGTGAGGTTAAAATGCATAAATGAAAAAGATAATCGATCAATTCTACCCAATCACAACGTGTTGTAAATATTTAGTCGCAGAAAAACAGACTTGCGCCGGGAGGTCACTTGCTGGCCGTGCTTGGATGCCCATGACAGAGTGAGAGTCTGTGATTGATTCCATGCGAATTCCTGCGAAATTAACCCCATCATATGCCGATCAATAAACTCAACACCCTTCGTGAGCGCCTATCAACTGCCGTCTTAGGTGCCGATGAGGCAGGCACTCTGTTACTCACCGCATTGCTTGCTAAGGGGCACGCCTTGATCGAGGGAGCGCCGGGTGTGGGGAAAACCTCCCTCGCCCAAACCCTTGCCAACGGGATTGGCGGGTCGTTCAAACGGATTCAATTTACACCCGATCTGCTGCCGTCGGATATTCTCGGTTATCATCTTTACAGGCAACACAATGGCGACTTTGAGTTTATCGCGGGGCCCGTGTTTTCCAACTTACTGCTCGCAGATGAAATCAACCGGACGTCACCACGGGTGCAATCCGCATTATTAGAGGCCATGAGCGAGGGGCAGGTCACAATTGATGGATCGACTCGTGATTTGGAAAAACCCTTTTTAGTGGTGGCCACTCAGAACATCACCTCGTCCGTAGGCACCTTCCCGTTACCTGAGCCACAGCTGGACCGCTTTCTTTTATCGATTCCGATGTCGCTTCCCGATGCAGAAACGCAACGCTCTATTCTGGATGTGCATGCTGCGGGGGAGAGCAAGGTGACATCCCATGACCCACTGTTGGATACCGTTGAGATCATGGAGTTACAAAATCAGGCTGCCGCATTACCCATCGCTCAGAACTTAAACGCCTACATCATCAACCTCTGTGAATCGGTGAGACGTCTGGCAGGGGGCGGACATACGGTCTCGGTGCGTGCCTCAATCGCGCTGATGCGTGCCGCCCAAGCCCACGCGTTTCTCGACGGACAAGTCGCGGTGCACCCCGACCACGTGCAGGCGGTATTTCCTCATGTCATGCGGCACCGACTCTTGCCCGACGACGGATCATCGCCGGAGCCGATTCTCGAGGCGGCGGTCAAAAACACCCCTGTGTCCTGACAAATGCTAAATCATTCCGCATCGTCGCGATGCCGGTCTGAGGGAATATTCCATGCCGTGAGCCAGTGGTGGGTGGTTTTTTGATACCCCGCCTTCATCATCTTTTTTTCCATGTCAGGGAAGTGGGCCGCGCCATAGAAGATGGCTAATTTCTTTTTTCCCGCCTTGATCTGACCGTCCAGCACCTTGAGGCACTTGGTATTGCGGTCGCCGATGATCACACTTTCTCCCAGCATGCCAGATACTTGATCGTCTGCGCCACCCAGGGTATCGACGAGTTCCCGTTTCATCCCGTTGGAATTGCCACTGAGCATGGCCATCAACAGCTTCTGTAGGTTCGGTGGCTTAATTTTTGAATCCGCACCCTTTGCCGCACTTTGCAGGGCAAACCCGAGCAATGATTCACCTTTTTGTGCCTGCAGGTTTTTAAATTCTTTGAGGGAAAGATCGGCGTGCACAAAGTTGGCGGACTGGTAGTTGATTCCTTCTTTTTGGCCCTGAAGGCGAAGAGCTTGGCTAAGCAGGCCATAGAGGTCGTTGATCGCTTTCACCATCGTTTCGTCCCCCTCTTGGGCGGGCTCGGGGAGTCGACCCTTTTTCATCTGGTCGCCACCGACCATTTCGAAGAGGACAGACTCGTAAGCCTTAAATTTCTGATTAAGCTGGGTGTAATACTGGGCATCGGCGATGTGGATGGCACCGATGAGATCGACGGTGACCTCCCCCTTCACATAGCGGGTGATGCCGGTTTGAAGCTTTACGTTCTCCGTATCCCGTTTGACACGGATAAAGGATGACGCCATTCGTTTGGGTGCCGATGGTTCAGCCACTTGGGTCGCGGTGGAATCCACAACCTGTGCGCTTGCAGAAAAAAGACAGAAGGAGAAAAAAAGCAGGAGAATGGTTTTCATCGGGTCCTCTGATGATGGATGAAAATCGATGACAGCGCAAATTTTTGTCGAAAAAATAACTGCGGGATTGCGGTCGGGCGCGGGGACGCTAGGTTTTTGCCATGTTAAAAATGAGTCAAACATTTGTCATCCGCATGGTTGCGTGGTCGAGTTTGATTTTATATTTAGTCTGTGACTTTTTTATTTTTACCGGCCCGCTCCAGCGCGAGCTACGCAGCATGTTTCCGACGCAGGAAGATGTCATCGCCCATGCGAGGGCAGAGGGGATCTGCGCCAAGGTCTTCAACGCTCCGATTTACCGCAGTCAGGTCGATCGCCGCGTCCAAGAAAATCTGTGGCGGACAGGTAGGGATGCGAATAAGGTCAGCGCGACCGAGATGAACATGCTGAGATGGGGCGCCCTGAACACGATGATCGACGAACACATCATGCGGATCAAGGTGCGCGTCAACGTCGAGCAAGCACCCGTGCCCGAGGAGGAGGTCGATGCCGAGGTGCTGCGATTTGAAAAACGCTTCAGCTCCGCCGCCGAGCTCAATAAGGCGATGGCGGCACAGGGAATCGAGAGCCGTAAGGAATTGCGATTTCGGCTAGCCGCCCGCTTGCAACAGGAAAAGTATGTGATGCAAAAAATTCAACCCCACCTCGAGGTCAGTGAACAGGTGGCTCGGCAGTGGTATCATGATCACAAATCCGAACTTACCATGCCAGAGCGGCGGCGTATTCGACATGTATTTCTGGCAGCCTTGGATCACCCGTCCGATGAGGCAAAAGCCACTCTAGCCATACACCTCGATGCCTTAAAGGCGGGGACATCCACCATCGAAAAACTTGCAGAAAACTTCAGTGATGACGCACAGAGCAAGCGGCAGGGTGGAGACTTAGGGTGGATGAGCCGTCAGCGTATTCCAGCTGACTTTGCCGCCCATGCATTTACCCTCCCGATAAATTCACCAGCACTCGTGAAAACCAAGCTCGGCTGGCATATTATCGAGGTGACCGGCATCAAAAAGCCTTCGCTGCTTCCCTTCGAGACGATGCACGCTGAAATCATGGCTGCCATTTCCGATAGCCGTAGAGAGGCCGCCATCAAGCAATACCGACACCAGTTACGTCTACTCAACCACGAAAAGGTGGAGATTTTCAAGACGGTTCTTGAGTATGACCTGCCTTAACGAGGGTGGATTTTTTCCACTCTCGGATGCCGTGCTTCAGCGCTTTTTCCGTGGACGGGTTTTTGGGTTCTGCGTTGTAAACAACACCATAGTGGTAACCTAACATGCCGTCAACAAATGCCGGTGCGGCGTCATTATTACGTAACACGTCAAGATGCTGGCGCAGTGTGCGTCCGGAGGGCATCGGGTAGCCGAGGATGGCGCAGGTTTGTTTAAACTCGATGAGATAAGTGGGAGGACGACACAAAACGGATCGACCCTCCGGTGTGGTCATTGGCCGTGTGCGGGCGCGTATCATCAGCGCTGCAGCGCCACAGATCCCAACGATCACAAGCATAAGATAAAGGGTGCGTGATGCCATCTTCAGGGCAAGCGGGTTACTGGGAAAGGGGTCGTCGGCAGACTGCTGCTGGGTAATGGCTTCCTCTGGGTCAGGCGCCTCTTCTCCCTCAGGAGCAGCGTGTGCTTCAGGCGTCGCTCCACCATCCGCCGGGGTGGTATCAAAAACAACCCAACCATAACCCTCAAGGTGAATCTCCGTCCACGCATGCGCGTCTTTAGCGCGAAAAACAAACATATTTTGTGCCTTGTAGAGTCTGCCACCGGACCAGCCAAAAGCGATTCGGCTAGGCACGCCCAATGCGCGACAAAGCATGGCTGCCGCCGTCGCAAAGTGTTCGCAGTAACCTCGTTTTTCCTGATAGAGGAAATTCTCTAGCGGGCTCGCGTCAGATCGGTTCGTGGTTTTGAGCGAATACACGTAGTGGTCCTGCAGGAAATGACGCAAGCCGTCGAGTCGGGCAGCAAGGTCAGGTTCACGGCTAAAGGCCTGAGCTGTCAACCTCAGCTGATGAGCAAGATCCGAGGGGAGACTGAGATCATCTCGCGCAGGGGCGGCGGGCGCAATCGGCTTACCCATCAGATCCGCCCAATGAAGCGGGCTCGATGTGACATCGTAGCTGTATCCATCCGTATCGTCGATAAGCTCAGGCAATCGATGAATGGCATCACCGAGATGCGTAAGCTGGGTGACGCCGGTGGCCGTCACCCCGTGAAGGCTTATAAAGAGGTTGTTTCCTGTCGGGTTATTAGCGTGATAAACCCGATAATTGATCGAGCTTTCTGGGTTATAACGAGGAAAGGTGATGGGTGCTTTCCGTTCACTTCGGGGTGTTGGTGATGCCGACCATGTGATGCCATTGAAACGGGAAAGTGCCAGAGACCTGAGATAGATGCGTGAGTTAAGGAGTGTGTTGGCGTCCTCACTTTCGACGATCTTCATAAAAACCTCAGGTTGATTGCTGAGCTTGGGATCGTCGTTCGACCTTATATCAACTTTCAGATCCTTTCTAAAATCCCAAAGACCAGAGACTCGGACGCCCGCCGAACGATCACGATCACGTCGACCTACACCACCCGACTGGCGCACGCTGGCAAATGGACTCTCAAACGCAACAACCAAGGCGTCGACGGGGGCCGCCAATGTGCTCGTGATTACCACCAAACTGGCTTCAGTAAACACAATCGCCGCAGCCAGCGTGAGATAATCCATCACCTTGGCGCGACGCAGGCTCCACATACGAGGGGTGACCGTGTCCCTGCGCCCCCCCCAGAATGCGACACCAACCAACAGTATGGCTACGGCCAGACACGCACGCGGCACGAGATCCGGCGCACCAGGCCATCCACGGAGGAGGGCATAGGCACTAGCCGCGGCAACGATGAGTGTTAAACTGCGCATGGGTTCTGATTCGAATAATTTGTTCGTATTTTCAGATTATCGGCTGGCATGCAAGATTTTATGGCGGTATCGGACTTGGCGGATGTCAATGATCAGGGCATCTGGCCGACTGACAAAAAGATGCTGCCATGAGTCAGGGGGCATATCAGAAATAACCATCAGAGTGTCGGCCGGAGGAATGGCACATAGGATCGCCTCCATCTCATGCACTTCCGTGCCAGACGACCGCTGAACGTGCGCAAGCGAGCGCAGGCATTCCACCACTTGAGCACGTGATCCACATGAGACACTTTCACCATTGAGAAAATCGGATGTCAACGTGCACGGTATTCCCAGCTTTTGAAGTTCGACCAATGACCCGGCGAGCAACGAGAGCGCACGCTCAAATCGATCCTCACGCAGTAGCTCACGCCCCGTTGCGTAGGAATGAAACATGATATGGCACTGGTCGGGGTGAAATCCTGGCGGGTCGTATTCCCTGATTCGAAGTCCATGACCACGTGCCATCGCGCGTGCCGAGGCCGGCCAATGGATGGACCTTGCCGAGTCGCTTGCCTGCCACGGTCGGATCCCACGTGGTTCGCCAAATGTCCGACCCAAGGTGACGCCGCTTTGTGACTGGGTATCGTGGAGTGCGCCGTGCTGGTTGATTTCCCGCGGAACAATCGGTCGGGGGGTCACGGTGACTTCCTTCCGGATTTCTATGTGACGCTTCGATAAAAAAAGCCCAAGGGGAAACGATGTGCTGAGTTCGACTCGGTGTGTATCCGTATGGCTCCGACCTGGAAGGGAAACCTGCTGCACGATGCGGGACCCCGAGCCGGCCGGCGTCCACGGGGCCTTGGCTGTGATGATTGTTTTGACGGGCAGAGTGATTTGAACCTCCGTATTGAAGGCATCAAAAAATGACCTCTGGTTAAGCAGGCTAAGCTCGAACTCAAATGGGATACCCGCAGAAACACACTGAGGCAGATGGAACTCCACGTGCATGTTGCGGAGACTCCATTTCCCGATGATCCATGATGCGGCAACCAGGAGCATACCGCACAGCCCGAGCACCATGAACAAGCCATCCGCAGCAAGGATGCCACCAACAAACAACGCCACCGTGCCGCCCGCGAAGGCGCAACATCGGCGGGTGATCGATAATGGGGAACTCATGCTGACGCCACCCTGACAGCAATCGCTGCGGATGGAAATCAGGAATATCGACGTGGCACCGGCATCAAATAGGCTGCATGATCATCCATGCAGCCCATCCAGATTCCATGGTGAGTTGGGTATTAACCCGCCACGTTCTAGTCCATCTCTCTTTTCTCTAACTCGCCATGAATATGGCTGAGAAATGCGTCCACACTGGGGAACTGGGAGGCGGAGAAACGGCTAAACTCCTTGCCGTCATCACCAAAGAGCAGCACGGAGGGAACGCCGCTGACTTTGTATTTCTTCAACACCTTCGAATTCTTTTTCTTGAGCTTGGGATCCTTGTTGGGAATATCAATCACCACCAAAATAAATTTTTTGGATGCGGCGTCTGTGAAGGATTTTTTCGAGAATACCTTTTTATGCATCATGATGCAGGGCGGACACCAGTCGGATCCGGTGAACTCGACCATTACGGCCTTTTTCTCTGCTTTCCCCTTGGCAAGGGCGGCATCAATATCGGTCATCCATCCGTCCCCTGCTATGGCGCCCCCCGAAAGGACGACCATCGAGAAGGCCGCTGTCATCAGTTGTTTCATTGCTTTCATCATAGGTTAAGCGACTGAAGTATGGGTTTTATTCCAAAAATCTCGAATGTTCGCTCAAGTAATGCTACGCCTTGCCCATGAAGAAACTTGTTGTCGCCACCGGAAACCGTCACAAAACGGAGGAAATCCGCGCTATGCTCGGTGCTGGATACGCCGTGAGCGACCTGCAAAGCTACCCAGAACTCCCCGCCGTCGAGGAAACGGGATCGACGTTCTTGGAGAATGCCACACTCAAGGCGGTTGAAATCAGTCAGCAGGTGGCAGGCCTAGTGCTGTCTGATGATTCTGGTCTTGAGGTGGATGCCTTGGGCGGGGCACCCGGAGTTTACTCGGCACGCTATGCCGGTGAGGACGGTAACGATGCCGCCAATAATGCCAAACTTCTTTCCGAGCTCGATGGCGAGCGGTGTCGGACGGCCCGGTTCCGATGCGTGATGGTGTTGGCAGAAAAGGGTGAGGTGCTCGCGCATTTCGATGGCGCCGTGGACGGAAGCATCATCAATCAACAACAAGGCACGGCCGGATTTGGCTACGACCCGTTGTTTGTCCCAGACGGACATGATCAAACTTTTGCCCAACTCGGAGACGAGATCAAAAATGGCCTTAGCCACCGTGCCCGCGCAATGGAAAAAGTGGTGCCGTGGCTCATGAGCCACGTTTAATCATGTCGGATCGAAGTCCCCGCGGGAGCCCCATTTAGCCGACCAATCCCTTCTCATTGTTGACCACAACGCCCCACCATCATGTCGTCCTGCTGCTGTTCCTCCACCCCGAAACCCACGCCTCCAAGCACTCCAGATGCGCCTGAGGAAAAACCCCCATGCTGCGGCGGCGGGAAAAAACGCTTCGATGCCGTCCTCTGGGTCTCACTCGTCCTCGTGGTCGCGGGATACGCCGCTCACCTCTTTTTTGAACAGACACTCCCGCTCCAGATCGGCCACTTTAGCGCCGGCGTCTTTCAACTGATCAACAAAATGTGGTGGGGGCTCGCACTCGGGATTTTAGCGGTCGGCATGCTCGGCTGGGTCCCCCGTGAGTGGGTCGCCTCTGTCCTTGGTAAACCAGGAACCACCGCCGGAATCCTCCGCGCCATGCTCGCCGGCATGATCCTGGATCTTTGCAACCACGGGATACTTCTGGTCGCGATGAAACTCTACGATCGCGGCGCATCCTACGGCCAGACGCTCGCCTTTCTCATTGCCAGCCCATGGAACTCGCTGTCTCTCACACTCATTCTTTTTGCTCTGATCGGCATCCCATGGACACTCGTCTTTATTTTCTTTTCGGCCGCCATCGCCGTGGTCACCGGCGTGATCGTTGAGCGGATGGTCAAGTCAGGAAAAATCCCACCCAACCCACACCATGTTGAACTTCCCGAGGGGTTTCAACTTTGGCCCGAAATCAAGTCCACCATCAGACAAGCCACCATCCACCACACGCTGATCACTCGAATGCTCAAGACCGGTTTAAGCGAGTCCACCATGATCCTGCGATGGATCTTCTTAGGCACCGTGCTGGCCGCCGCCATCCGCGCCTTTGTCCCCGCCGACCTCTTTGGCAGCTGGTTTGGCCCAACCTGGATCGGCGTGCTGTTGACCCTAGTCGCCGCCACCGTGATTGAAGTTTGCTCTGAGGGGTCCAGCCCGATCGCCGCCGACCTCGTCACCCGCGCCTCCGCCCCAGGAAATGGATTTGCTTTTCTCATGGCCGGTGCCGCCACCGATTACACCGAGATCATGGCCCTCAAGGAAACCACCCGATCGTGGAAAATGACCTTCCTCTTGCCCCTCCTCACCCTGCCCCAAGTCGTGATCATCGCATGGTCCATCAATGCCTGGGCCAATCTGTAACCGATCAGCGTGCACGATGCCGCAAAGAGGAAAATCAGACACGGCACGTTTTCAGGCAGGAACTTCACCCCCGCCGTGGCATCACCCTTGAAAATCAAGTGCCAAACGCTCCGTCGTGTTTGGCTTAATCACCGTTTCCACATAGTTCACGTGGATCGGATCCTTACTATACTGGCGCAGATCCTCCAGCGTCGCCACTTCCACGTTAAGAAAAAAGGGCCACTCGGCCTCCGTGTCAATATTCTGACCCGACTGCACACCGATCACACCCGGAACCTCGAGTAATTGACTGCGTGTCGAACGGATCATCTCATCAAGCTTGGGGCCATCGACCTCCGGCTTGAGTTTAAAAAAAACAATATGGTGAATCATCATCAATCAAACTTTCCAATTAAGTGCGCCCTTCTTGAGCGCATAGACATAGGCCACGGCAAGAATCCCGACAAATCCGCAGATACTCCAGAATGCCATCATCCCCTCATTGGCCAAATCACGGAACTGCACCGCCCACGGGTAAAGAAAAACAACTTCAATATCAAAAATAACAAACAACATCGCCACCAAATAAAACTTCACGCTGAAACGAGGTGACCCCTCACCAATCGGCAGCATACCACACTCATAAGGCGTATCCTTAATCGCGTTTTTGCTGCCCTTTTTTCCGAGCAACACACTCATAATGAGCATGGAGGCACAGAAACCAATGGCAACCATGGTCTGCATGATAACGGGAAGATAACTCTGAAGCATGGTGAATTCTATGGGTGCTTGTTTAAAAACGGAACGGTTTCCTCGGGGTTTCGCTCACATCACGGGTGATATCACAGCGACCATCACGGCCAAATGAATAAAGTCCGCATCACCTGGGTGGTGACGCGGACTTTTTAAAACGATTCGCGCCAGTAAAACCAGCACGAAATGAATAGGATTTCAATCGGAGTCAGCCAGTAAGCACTAGGCGGACTCTTGCGCAGCGAGAAAATCGCTATGTGCCTCGGACAGCTTTGCCAGCCCTTTATACTGCTTGCCTTCTTTTTCAATCATACCGCGCGTCACAAGGTTTTGAAGTTTTTCGTATGCCCGCAGGCGGAGCATTTCTTCTCCACCACTGACGGCATTGCGTTCCTTCAGCTTTGCATACACCGCTTCAAAGAGGTCATTGAAGCCGAAAAAGCAGTCGTCATCCCCAAGCACATTCACAATTTCATCTGTTACGTGATCCGGGACGCGGCGAGAGAAACGAGTTCTTTTCGTAGTAGCCATGGACAAATTATACCACTCTTATGCAATTATTGCGATCTGAAAATAATAAAAAACACAAATGATTCCCCGCATCGGAACATTTCGCAGGTCGATTTCTCATGATGCCAGTATTGACACACGCCATCTGGTCGTCATGGTAGCCGCCTATTATGAACGCCACAAATGGAAAACATGTCGCAATCGTAGGCGCTACCGGAGCCGTCGGTCAGGAAATGCTCGATTGCTTGGAAGCCCGTCATTTCCCAATCCGCGAACTCACCTTGCTCGCCTCCGCCCGCTCGGCTGGTCGAGAGATTCCGTTTCGTGGAAAGTCAATTAAAGTTAAGGAATTGACACACGAGAGCTTTGAGGGGGTTGAGATCGCATTGTTCAGTGCGGGAGGCGATCTTTCCTTGGAATACGCTGGCAGCGCAGCGGCTGCCGGAGCTGTTGTCATTGATAACTCCTCGGCCTTCCGTATGGATGATCAGGTGCCGTTGGTGGTACCAGAAGTCAACCCCGAAGCGATCGCAAACCGCCCCAAGGGCATCATTGCCAATCCAAATTGCACCACCATCATCAGCCTGATGGCGCTTTACCCTCTGCACAAGCTCTACGGGCTGGAAAGCATCATCGCCTCCAGCTACCAAGCCGTTTCCGGGAGTGGAGCTCAAGGGATTATCGAGCTCGATGAGCAAATTAAAGTGCTCGGTGCCGGTGGCGTAGTGACGGACGACATGAAAAACGTCTACCCGCACCAGATTGCCTCCAACGTCATCCCCCATGTCGATGCCTTCACCGAAAACGGGTATACCAAGGAGGAACTCAAGATGCTCAACGAGAGCCGTAAAATCCTCAACCTTCCCGATCTCAAGGTCACCTGCACGTGCGTGCGCGTGCCCGTGCACCGCTCTCATTCAGTCAGCATCACCGCCAAGTTTACCCACCCCGTCGATGTCGCCGATGCCCGCGCCGCCTTTGCCAACTGCCCCGGCATCGCCGCCAAGGACAACCCTGACGAGCAACTCTACCCCGTGCCACTCGATACCACGCAGAAAGACGATTGCTTGGTCGGCCGGATCCGCAAGGACATGGTCTTCAAAAACGCCCTCGCCCTCTGGGTTGTCGGCGACCAAGTTCGTAAGGGTGCCGCACTCAATGCCGTGCAGATTGCAGAACTCATCGAGTGAAGACTCAAGTCATTTTACCCCCCCCCACCACCATGGACGACCTCCAACCTTGGCTCAAAGCCCAACAAAAACAAGTCGACACCGCACTCGGCGGATTTCTCCCCCGCGCGAGTGCCGCGCCACGCACCATCCACAAAGCCATGCGCTACAGCGTCTTTGCGGGGGGCAAACGCCTGCGTCCCATCCTCTGCCTTGCTGCGGCCGAAGCCTGTGGCGGGGAAACCGAGCACGCACTGGCACCCGCCTGTGCCACCGAGATCATGCATACCTACTCGCTGGTCCACGATGACCTGCCGTGTATGGACGATGATGACCTACGTCGCGGCCGACCCACCAGCCACAAGATCTTTGGTGAAGGAATGGCGGTGCTCACGGGCGATGCCCTGCTGACCGAGGTGTTCACCATCATTGCCCAGACGCCAAGCTGCAAACGCTATGAAGTCAAAGACTACGTCATGGAAATCGCCAGCACCGGCGGCAGCCGCCGACTCATCGGTGGCCAGGTCCTCGACCTCGAAGGCGAAGGGCAATCGTTGTCCAAACAAAACCTCATTCGCATCCACGAAGCCAAAACCGCCGCCCTCTTAACCAGCTCCGTCCGGCTCGGCGGCATGACAGCAAATGCCACACCACGCAAGCTGGATGCGCTCACCACCTTTGGCTACAACCTCGGCCTCGCCTTCCAAGTCATCGACGATATCTTGGATGTCACCCAGACAACGGAGATGTTGGGAAAAACAGCAGGTAAGGATGAAGCCGTGGCCAAATCCACCTACCCTGCCATCTTGGGCTTAGAAAAATCCCGCAACGAGGCCGCCCGACTCACCCGTAAAGCCCTGAAAGCCCTCGATGTATTTGGCAAAAAAGGAAAACGACTCGAGCAAATCGCCCGCTACCTCCTCGAAAGAGAATATTAAAAAAACCAGGGCGGCGAACGGACAAACTCCGCCGCCCACCCCGTCTAGCCACTACCTACACAGTGGCTTGCATAGCTCGACAAGAGCAGGATCAACACTGGCTGGAGAATCCGTCACCTTGTGGATAGGAAGGGTGCCAAAGTTACCCGAACGGTAAACCATAATATTACTCGTCTCGCCCCGGTGCAAGGACTCCACCGCCGCCACCGCAAACTTAAATGCCATCAAGCGATCGCGAACCGTAGGCGAGCCGCCACGCTGAATATGACCGAGAATCGTCAGGCGGGCATCCACCTTCAAGGTATCGTGAATCCAACGGGTCAAATAATCACTCATATTGCAACCTTCCGCAACGATTGCGATCAGGAAGTTTCGCCCCTCCTCAATCTGTAGGCGCAGGCGTTCACCGATGGCATCCAAGTCATATTCAAGCTCAGGGACCAAACAGATTTCGGCTCCGCTCGTAACGGCCGATGCCATCGCAAGATAACCACAATGGCGACCCATCGTTTCCACCACAAACGCACGACTAAATGAGTTGGCTGTGTCGCGGATACTATCCACATTCGAGCGGATCATATTCAATGCCGTATCCACCCCCAAGCAGTAATCGGTTCCTGGGATATCGTTGTCGATCGTCGCAGGAATACCCGCAAAAGGAACTTTGAAGTCGCTGTAAAACTGGTTCAACGCACGGAACGATCCGTCACCACCAATCACGATCAGCTTCTTAATCCCATGTTTTTTAAGGTTTTCGTAGGCAACCAGACGTGATTCATAATCAAAAAAACGCTTCGAGCGCGACGAGCGCAGAACCGTGCCTCCCCGGTGCATGATACCCGAGACCGATGACCTCTTGGCTTCTTCGATATCATCATCGATAAGCCCGCGCAGACCATTGAAGATTAAAAATGGTTTGTATCCGAGACTGCGTGAATAATCCACGGCGCATTTGACAGCGGGGTTCATCCCCGCCGCATCGCCGCCCGATGTCATAATTGCTATTCCTTCCATGGCTAATAAGGGTCAATGATAATTGAAAAATGAGAGCTCAGCCGATACAATGACAATCAACGATCTTCATTGCAGAGCGGTCGCTCCATAGTCGGTAATGATTACTTTGGCAAGTACTGCCCTACCTGCAATGTCATAAGTTTGACTCATTGTAAGATTGACATCCGTTCCACCTCCCATTAATCAAGACCCGCCTCGGAGATTAAAACGCTCCGACTCCTCAAAGGCGGGGTGGCCAAGTGGTAAGGCATCGGTTTGCAAAACCGACATTCGCGGGTTCGATTCCCGCCTCCGCCTCCATTATTACACCCATAACGGGTGTTTTTTTGTTTAAGGGTTGAGTCACTATGGATGTCTGCCTAGCTAGGCGGGTGGGGGATGAGAACCCTTCCGAAAGGAGTACAACGACTGTAGGCCCGGGTTTGAGCGCACAGGCAGTGCGTGAATCACGCTTTTTTTAGATCAGAAATGCGGAGGAGCATTTCTGCTATCTGGCACAGCCTGAGCGGGCGAGGGCATTCCCGCCTCCATTTTACCAACCTCTTGTTTATCAAGGGGTTTTGTCGTTTTTGGAGTGGTGGCGTGGTCTTCATGGACGCTACACGGAAGCCGTTTTTGTTTTCAGCCCGTTTAGTTGTCCCTGTCCGATGTTACCTGAATACGGGATCGCGCGATCATTCGAAGGTGATTTTAAAATCAAGACGGCTCGCTCCAAGTCACCCTCTATCTCGTTTCCTGCCATTGGTGCATGATGCTCCACACATCCATCAGCGGAGCTTCATGCATCGGTGTTGAATAGGTTGCGTTTTTGTAGTTGTCGTAATCAATGTTGTCGATCTGCTCAATCATCCACTGCTTGAAGTTGGTTTTGCTGACTACCTTGCGGCCAATGTAGTCGGCGTTCGGAGTCACGCTTATTTCTCCCGGCAGTGTGCAGGCTTCCGCATGCTCGACGTTTCGATATCTGATCATCAGGTGATCTGGCTTGTCTCGGTGCTGAACGACCGAGATGAACTCGCGTTTGTTGAATATCCACATTTTGTTGTTTCGTTTTGTTTTCTGATTTTTGGCCCGGGTGCATTTGCCCCCCTTTATGCAAGCGCAGACTTGTGCTGAGAATGCCCCTAACCACTTAATTAGCTGTTGGCGGGTTGTTGGGCAACGCGTTAGCGTCGCCTTGCAAAAACAACAAACCAGAACCCACAACTATGACTGAAGCTAACCTGAGGGATGCCCTTGCGCAAGCCCCTGAATCACAAAGCTATCGAGATTTTTCAGCCGACGCAGAATAATGTGTGCGCCTCGCACTGTATGCCACCATGGAGCATGAAGTTAACGAGCTCGGCGGAACTAAATACCACCCTAACGCGACTGAGAACCGCTGAGCAGGGAGACAAAAGGCCTGCCTCTTTATTCGCACCCCAGTCGAACTACGAACTAGCGCAAGACCAAAGAA
Organism: Akkermansiaceae bacterium; assembly: GCA_013041925.1. Lineage (GTDB taxonomy): Bacteria > Verrucomicrobiota > Verrucomicrobiia > Verrucomicrobiales > Akkermansiaceae > Oceaniferula. The sequence continues at coordinate 271,621 of JABDRB010000011.1, forward strand.
AAAAGACTAACCGTTCCACTACTCCTTCAACCCCAAATAGAATAACCAGCCCTTAAGCAGACCATCAACAAAACTCACTTTTAACTGGCTACAAGAGGGAGCCCACTTCACCTTTCATCAACGGCGATATCGATTTATGACGGGGTCAACCGTAATTACAAGTTGTTGCCTTAGTCCATCTTTCTCGGATTCACAATTTATAAGACCACTTTTGTAAAGTTGAGGCATGTATGGTATGCCGCGTTTAGCTAGGACCACTTTCTCTTTGTCAGTTTTTATGAATACAAGTTTTTCACCGCTGATGTTAAGTTTCTCCCCTTGTCTGACCTGTATTTTAAGGTGGATGTATTGCCCTCTTATGAGGTAGCTCGTATCGGAGACCCTTTTGAAGCTCTTCGGAGTTAATTTGATAACTCTCTCAGAGGTAGACCACCCTGATTGTGTAACAACGTTCCAAACATCACGAACAATTCCAAAACGATGAGCTAGCTCCCACATTTTTTCGCTAGGGTCGGTAAAACCAGCAAGTCTCGACCAATAATAACTCGATCGATAATAACTCGATCGCACGTATGTTGGTTTTAAAGTTCCTTTAAACTCAGCCATGGCATCTTTCAGATGATTTTTTTCCTCTTCAGAAAATTTCTCCAGAGGTAAGGAAAACACCTTGTTATCTTTTTTTCTTTTTAGTGTTATCTTCCCACCAGACAACTTAACTAGTGTAGCCGTTAATTTCTTCCCATCACTGGACTCCCATATACGAGGGCTGAGATAGTCATAATTTAGGGCTGCCCTTGCTGTTACTTGAGATGCAACCATTGCACATGTTAGGATCAGACATATATTTTTCATATGTCTATCAACTACCAACAAATGAGAAACAAAGCAAGGTGGCAGTGTGTCTTTTTCGCATTGCGCCAGATAGATTAACACCGAGATGAAAATAGCATCTGACATCATGAGCCAACAAAGCAAAGAACAATAGCTTGATCGCTACCGAACAGCCTATTCATCCCGAAACCGATACTGGGTGAAACCCCATAATAAAATTGCTAGGCCTATTCTGATTGGGTAATGACTTTACCCTGTTGGGTTGAGTGCATGAAACCCCTGAATCTCGTGTGGATCAAGAGATGATGGCATGGTCGGGCCTTGAAAAGGTCGGCAGAAAGGCGGGTGATAGGAGCGAAAAACTGGGGTGGG
>JABDRB010000015.1 GCA_013041925.1 Akkermansiaceae bacterium
GGCGGCGGGAGTGATCCCGCCGCCTACTCGATGTTGTTTGCTGGGGGTCATCTTGGCGTGCCCCCGTTCTTTGAACCAATTGTTATGAGAGCATTGGTTGTTTTTGATTCGTGCTGTGCTTCGGAACGGAGGCCGTAGGCCGAAGTGGAGAAGCGCAGCACGAGGCAAACTCTGCCGGGGTCATAGCCCACAGTTCAGCCACGCGAGGATGTCCCCCTTGGCTTTTTTGAAACCCCGGTTGATGGCATCATACATGCCGCTGTCTTTTTCCTTATAGATAATTGAAAAGTTTTGACCTGCAGCCCATTCGTCGAATTCTGTGCCACTTCCGCCATTCTGGATGATGTGTTCATGTTGAAAATTACCTGTTTGATCTTCTACGCTCTTTGCGCACAAGCTCAGGTAATCGACCTGCTTGTAGCTGGGTGTGATGATTGAGAACTTCACAGCATGTATGCCTTCTGGGGGACAATAATGGAATCAATGTTGCAGCGTAGGAACCTCATATCCAAATTCCTTGATGTCTTCTGAAAATGCCTCCGTCACTAGGTCGAGTGATTTCTGACTGTATAATTTGGTAAAGTTTCGATCTTTCCTGCTGACATTTATATGCAGTAACTCTTTTTCGATGTTCAGCAGGCCGCATAACTTGTTGAAATCAGAGGCCAAGGTTTCAAATCTCCCAATGAAATCCACTAAACTGACTGCTAGGAATTTGCTTTTGGGGTGAGGTGATCGAAGGGGCTTTCATGGGGAGATAAGGGGGGTTGATGTCATCGACTTACAGCATGAGCTCGTTGTTATCTCAACATGGTTTCTCGTCTCTTGGCATGGATTGCGGACTTTTTGTAATACCCTCCCCCCTGCTGAATAATTTTGCGCGCACCTGCTTGATTACCACTGGAATACATCACCCACGCATAGCTGTCGATGACATCGGCGTTCGTTGGCGCTATCTTGTAAGCTCTCTCCAATAGCTTTAGGGCCTCTCTGAATTCTTTTTTCTCAGCTAATACACTACCAAGGTTGTTGAGTGTTATTACGTCTTCTGGTTTGCTTTTTAAAATCATCCGGAGATGAGGGATAGCATGATCGAATTTCCCTTTCCGCAAGTAATATGAAGAGATTGGACGGTGCAGATCAACTCGGCCAGGCTGAAGTGCCACAACCGCCTCATACTGCGGCAGAGCAAGATCAAGTTTGCCATTTTTCCTAAGTACAAAGCCATAACGATAACGTGCCTCGGCGCTGTCTGGCCACAGCTCAACCGACTGGCGTGCATACTGCTCGGCACGGTTAAATTTTCCAGCTTCGATCAGATCTATAGCTGATTGGAGGTAATGCTCTGAGATTTGAAATCGCAATGACTTGTTATCAGGAGCCGTTGCAAAGGCTGCAATAAATTTACGTTCAATCTCATCGGGTTTCTTGCCACCTGACAAAATCAGCTTGTAGCCCTCAAGATACAAACCTTTTGCCTCGTAGGCCGCACGGACGGACTCCGAAAACGCTCCAATCCCATCTCCACCCTTTCCGAAATTTCTCATGGAAATAACAAACTCTAGGTTGGCCAACATTCGCTCTGTTTCTGGTGCGGCATAATCGCGAAAATCATAAAATTCCACGATTGGGCGCTCGATGGTATTGATTTGCGACCCTTTCGTCTCCTCCCGTAATACATCCTCTGCCGCAACGAAGTGTGAGAGCAATTCCTCGGGTGCAGTGATTCCCAGTTTGCGCAAACCATCAAATGGTTGGGCGGGGTCTTTCAACTTCTTCGCGATTGAATTGGTGTCTATGATTACCTTATGGTTCGATGCCACAATGAAAAAATTGCGGCCAACATACCAAAGTTGGACATGAGGAAAGACACTCGTGCATGTTTTAATAATCGTCTGAAATACATTTGGCGGATAATGAAGAGGGATCCATTGAATGGCGATCCCACCCGGATTAAGGTGATCGCGCATCAATGTGTAATACTCCTTTGAGAAGAAAACTCCGTTAACTCCATACTCAGGTTGCGTCTTTGCATCCGTCGAAATAATGTCGTATTTGTTAGATGTTGTTAGTAGAAAATTCACTCCATCGTCGATGATGATTTCCGCACGTGGAGAATCGAGAATCCCATCATTCTCCTCCTTAAAAAAACGAGCTCCCTCGAGAACCGTAGGTGCTATTTCCACACAGGTGATTTTTTCAAGTTTCTGGTGGCGAGCACTTTCTCCGATCAATATACCCGAACCAAGACCCACTGAGAGTTCGGTTTGATACTCGTTCATAAGAAGCTTGGGCAAGTGAGCCAACCACTGCTGCTTGTCGTTTATACCGGCATAGCTACCACCAATGCTAATACCATCGACAGAGATGTGCTTAGCTCGGGTGGTATGGTTGATGTAGACCTTCGTGGTAGCAGACATTCCTTCCTTGTAATAAAGAACCTCGTCTTCAGGACCTTGTGTGTTAGAGGGATACTGTGCACTTGGTTTCAGGGTAAATACCCCAATGGCAATCCCGCAGGCAGTCAGCGGGGCGAGATGCCGCCAGCGCGAACGACTGCCTCCTGTGTAGCAAAGTATTACCAAGCCAACCGCCACATTCGCTGTGGCCATGATCAGGATGCCCCTGTGAATGCCCAGCAGCGGTATAAGCGCAAGCGCAGGCAGCATTGCGCCAACAATATTGCCAACAGCGTTCACCGCATAGGCTCGACCAACGTCCTCACCCGCATGATCAACACCACGTAGCAACAGTTTTCCGACCAGAGGGAAGGTGGCGCCGATTAAAATCGTCGGGATGAGCATGACCATGAGTGATACTACGAATCTCATGACTATAACCATCTCCCAATCCGAATTGACCGTGCCAAACCAGTCCTGTAGCCAACTTGAATAAACAGCTTTGAGAAACAGAGGCATCGCCGCTGCCGCAGTGACACCTATCCCAATCTGAATCCATGCAAATAATCGGGTCGGGTGCTTGGATCGGTCGACTAAAAAACGGATCAAGTATCCACCTATCGCGATGCCAACGAGAAATGCCGTTAGCATGGTTGAGAAGGCATAAGTCGAATTTCCAAGGTAAAAAACCAATGACCGTGTCCAAAGCACTTCATAGGATAGCGAGGTCACCCCGGAAATGGCAAAACCGATCAGGATCAGCCTGCGGGCACGAGAGGAAAGAATAGGAAGGTCCTGTTTCCCTTTCCGTTTACTTTGTTTGTTTTTGCTCTTTTTATTCTTCGCCTTGGTGGTGGTAGCTATCTCAGCCGCTTGGAACGGCCAGCGTTTTGCCATGATCCATGCTGACACTCCGACGAGGATGTTTAATACGGCGGCCATCCATACCGAGTTATGTGTGCCCAGGGTGCCAGTGAGGTAAAATCCTGCCAGCAGCACACCAAAGACCGCTCCACTTGTATTGATCACATAGAGACTGCTGAGCGTCCGGCCTGCACGATCAAGCTTGGCGATCATCAGTCGACTCAATATCGGTAAAGTGGCACCCATCAGAATCGTCGGCACGAGGACGAGGGCAAAGACCACCACGAATCTACCGATGGCAAAAATCATCGATGCGCGTCCAAACGCATCACTCAGCCACACCTGCACGGGCACTAGCACATTCAGAGACAGCAAGACAAAGACTGCAGCCACCCCTATTCCTATCTCATAGTATGCATATTGCTTGAGGGGGTGGTCGGCTTTGTCACCACGCTTGCCAAGGTAATAGCTTCCCAGAGCCAGCCCACCCATGAATGCCGCCAGCACCGTACTCACAGCGAACACCGTCGAGCCGAACACATGTGTCAGCATACGTGTCCACATGACTTGATAAATCAAACCACACATGCCGGAAACAAAAAACAGACAGTAAGTCAGACTTTGATGTTTTGGGAAATAACGCATCGGGTTGAGGTTTACGTTCTTTTGTGAAACATGATTGGTGATCATCAGCCGGTCGGAGGCATTTGAGATGTCTATTCTTGTGTGCGATGCGTATGATGAACTAATCTTAGGACTTAACTACAAAAAAAATCTCCCAACTGCTAGGAATTTGCTTTTGGGGTGAGGTGATCGAAGGGGCTTTCATGGGGTGATAAGGGGGTTACGGTTCCAATTTTGTTCCCATTGCTCAGGATCCATTATGCTTCCTCGCTGGTAACGTTGCAGCGAATCTTCGGCTGGCTCATCGGTTTTAGCATAAACCTCGTCATCCAACTGCTTAAAAAGCCTGTCCTCCAGTTCCAAATACCCGGAAAAATCGGTGACCTCACTATCCTTTACGAACTCTTCATCAAGATGCACCTCATGCCAAAGACTCAGGTCGTCACGCCTGTCGAGAGCAAAGATGAAAACAAACAGCAGCGCAAGGAACGCCCCTAGTAATCCATACCCCACCGCGCGGCGCGCCAAGGTTATTCCTGTTACTACATATTTCTTCATTCGATGAGTTCATTTAAGTTTCCAGGTAGAAAAGACTTTAATCTTCACGCAAGTCGCCCCGTAAAAAACGACCCTTATCCTCGCCGTTAAACATAGTATAAAATCAGCTGAAAAATCAATTCATGTCAACTCATATGTGGCGACTTCTTTGCCTCAGTCATGCCAAACGGGAACCCCTTTTTTTCAAAGTCATAGTCTGAATACTTGTTATTCTGGCCGACCACAGAAAAACGCATACAACCCTCCTTTTTGCCCCATCAGGGCATCAGGCGGTTCTGTGAGTTCACCACCCACTGCCCCCCTTGCTGCACCTCGACATTCACGGTTAGCCCCTCCTCCGGCAAAGCGGCGTCGGGAAAGACGAGGACCATGAAAGACACGGCACCGTTTTCTAGCGGCATCCTCAGATTGCCTTTGCCGTCCCCGGCCCCAAACAGTTCATCTCCTCGATCCCAAAGCGAGCCATTGCCTTGGGCGTCGACACTCAGCGGAGTTCCATCTAAGGCATAAACTTCCACTCGGGCCTGCTCCGAAGCGACGAAGCGCATCGGCATGGCCTGCTCCACCGCTTCGGTGGAGACGTAATGAAAGTGCATGGGCACGCTGTAGAAGGGGTTGGCGCGGTAGTTGCCGGCTTGAATGACGGAACTCGACACCCCCTTCTCCGCCGCGTCGATGTGCACCTGAGCCTCGACGCTGGTGTTGCCGTCTGACGAGGTCCAAATCAGGGCAAGCTCTCCTTCTTGCTCTGCCGCCGGGTCAGCGATGATGCGGATCAATTCATAGGTCTGGGGTTCAAGTTGAAGCGGGAGCCTTGCCTTGCCCTCCTCGACCTTCTTGGCGTGACGGGCCACGACCTCACCCCCTTCTCCTTCGATGGTGAAGCTCAGAGGCATACCGCGACTGCTCAGGGTCCCCAGCTCCACCCTTCCGGATGGATTGGTGAGGGTGAGCAGGGTGGTCCACGACGCACCCTTGATGGGAATCACCACGGAACGCTCAGGCTGAAAATCGACCTGCGCTTGCTTGTCCTCCTCGTCGTCGACTTTCGCAAGGTTCTGACCCAAATTGGCCAACAGGCTCTCTACCTGTTTCAGGCGACCCTCGGGAAGTCGACCTTGGACAAGCAGAGCGCGGGCTTCGGCAGTGGCCGCTTCTGCGCCTTGACCATCACCCATCCGCTCCAGCAAGAGTGCCAGCTTCGCAAGATGGATCGGAATCATGGTGAAATGATGGAAGCTTTTGTAGAGACGCAGCACCTCCCGGCGCATCGCCAAGGCGTCATCCAAACGTCCGGCCTTCTCCAAAAAATCGGCATACTTTGCATACAGCCACGCCTCCGAGGACTTGTTGCCCGCCTTCCGTGAATCTTCCAAAAGAGAAATCAACTCCTCTTCAACTCGTTCCAGGATCTCATGGTCAATCCAGTAGCTGAGCCGCTTGGTGCGGGCAGAACGAAAGCCGGTGCCCGCCAATTCGTCCAAAATGGCCAGGGCCTCTGTATCCCTTCCGGTGTGAAGCAGTGCATCGGCAACAACCACCCTCGCCCACAAGTGGCTACCGATTCCGAGATGCTTGTTCGCCGCTGCTTTTTTGGCGAGGTCTTCCGCTTGCTCAACCACATCTTTTGGCGACCGATTCAAGCTCATCAGCAGATTCAAGCGGGTCAATGACATGGTGATGTTGCAGCGACCGTGGTAACTCTGCTGCATGGGCGCTGCCAATCCCCTCTCAATGTGGGCCAAAGCCTCCTCATCAAATCCGTGCCAACTCAGCCACTCGGCAATGGAAGCGATGGAACTGAACCAGGGCTGAATGAGCTGCCACTTGGGCTTGCCGTCTTCCAAGGATGCCCAGCGCAGCATCTGGAAATGCCACTCCATCGATTCCACCCACCGCCCGGCTTTGTCGTAGTGATCAGCGTATTTGATGAACACATGAGCATTGGACTGACCGAGGTGCACCTTGTTGCCACCTCTACGTTCATCGACATTGGCCCGCCAATAGAGAATGCTCTCTGGAATGTTGCGGAGACGCACTTCGGGCAAGTAGGGCAAGGCGGGACCCAAATCCGGATACTTGGAAGCATCCAGCCTCTCGCCAGCGGCCCGCTGCTCCTGCGCCCACCACTCGAGAACCTCCTTTTCCCGGCCATGACGTCCGGCAGAGCCCAGCGTAGAGAGCAAGTTGCCCAACACATCATTCATTTCCCAGAGGCGTTCGTGTTTGCCGCAACTCACAAACAACTGATTGTAGAGACTCGCCGCCCAATCGGCATCGACTCGCCCGCTGCGGACCTGAGCTTCACGCCAGACATCGACATAAAGGCCACCATAGCGCCCTCCGAGATCAGCACGGCGATCCAATTCGTCGCTGAGAAATTGAAGAGCTTCCTTTTTTTTGCCTGCGGTCTTGAGCTCAAGAATCACATCGAGAACCTGCTGATTGGATCGCCTCGGATGATTCGCTTGCGCCAAGAGTGGCCCACTCATCCAAGAAATAACGGCAAACAGGAAGAGAATGCGCAGACTTTTATTTATTACTGATTCCACCTCACTCCTTATGAGTTTTAGATAGGGATTCCCATGGGCTGAGTTATGGCGATATTGAAGTTTGCCTTCATTGATATACTTGATTATTCCCTCTTTATTTAACCCGAATTCTTTAATTGCGGGCTTATCGCTAAGAGTTGCATTTTTTGAAGTCCAATCAGATTGAGGCATGAGCATTTCTGAGATAATGATAGATGTCTGCTCATCTTGTGTCGAGGAAGAATGATGAGATAAAAGGCTGTTGTGTTGCATCAACAGCGCCTTCCTACCATCCATCTTAGGTATTCTCTTCTGTGTACAATATCAGCCAGGCCTGCTCTTTTCCACCGATGCCGGTCCATTACCGCGCACACTCAAATGGGCGCTCAAAAATAGGGTCAGGAAAAGATTAGTTGCATTGCTAGATTTGTCGTCATCCCTGGTAGGTGATGGAGAGGTGGATTGGATAAGGATTGTTGTGAAAGATAAAAGCTGTCGTGGGCAAGGGGAAAACTAAAATGCTCTTAATCTCTTCCTGATCCCTTCTCTCATGACCCCTTCTCTCAAATTTTTCTCTCTGTTCCATAGGTGACTCTTCTTTCCAGGGTATGATCGCCCATTTGAGTGTAACCTATGTGCTCGGTAAATGTGTAACCCATGTCCTCGGTTCATAGCCAGCAGTGAGGCAATCCCACCCAGACCGGGTTCATCAACTTGCCACGCAAGTGCTCCGCCACCTGATCGGCAGAGGATAATATTCGTCAATTCGCCATGAATGAATTACTGCTAGGAATTTACTTTTGGGGTGAGGTGATCGAAGGGGCTTTCATGGGGTGATAAGGGGGTTATGGGGCATACAGATACACGGCACAGAAGTACGACGTTCTGATCTCCACCGTCACCAACCCGACTTTCACTGCACTTGAATCAGTGGACTATGATCCCTTCACTAATGCACAGGCGCATGTTGAGGCATCGTCGCAGGTCACGTTGACCGATACCACCGGCGTCCTAGCGTCGGGCGTCACTGGCATCCGCTTTATCATCCACCCGACCGGCAGCGCAGGTGAAATGGGCCTCATCCACGAGTACGATGTCTTCGGTACGGCAACCGTTCCCGCAGTTGTCCCCGAGCCATCCACCACCGCTCTTCTCGGCCTTGGTGGACTTGCCCTCATCCTCCGTCGCCGCAAGTAACCCGGCCCCAGAAAACCAACCGTCCTTCCAACCCCACTCCCTCACCGGGGGTGGGTTTTTTTTACGCCCTTCGAGCAGTTTGAATTTTGAATAGTGACCCTACTTTGCCAGAGGCTACGAAGGGCAGGATGGTGAATGAGCAGCCCAACGGGGATAAACTCCAAGTTTTAAACTCCAAAAACCAAGTAAGAAACTTCCGTGCTTTCCGTCTTTTCCCGCCTGCCCTTCAAAGCCTCGGCGGAGTAGGGTGGTTCAAAAATTGGATTAGCAACCCAAGCCTCAACCCGAGTCTTCCTTTCGCGCTTTTCGCATCTTTCGCGGTTAAAAATGAATCCACAACCTAAGTAGAAACCGGATTTGATTGAAATGTGCGGGCAATCACGGCAGTATCAATGCACAGCATAAGTTGGCATCATTTTTATGAAAACAAGCATCATTACTTCCTCGGGAGGCATCAGGAGATCAAGTCTGTTGACCCTGCTGGTTTTTCTGGTTTCCTTTTTCTCCTCAGCGGATGTTTTTGCAAAAACCAAGGGGATGTCCACATCGTTAGATTCGGGCATACGGGCTCAAATCAAAGGTGAAATTGTTTTTTCCGAGCGTCACCCGGGCAGGGATTACCAAAACCATTATTACGCCAACATCGGGTATTCCTGTGGTAATGAAAACGACTGGTTTCACGGTGCCGACGGCGGTCGCTTAGCTATTTATAACCCGCAAACCGGCAAAACCCGGACCTTGATCAAGGATGACAAGGGGGCGTTTCGTGATCCACGTGTTAGCTACGATGCCAAAAAGGTGCTGTTCTCCTACCGCAAAGGAGGAACCCACCACTACAACCTCTACGAGATCAATGTCGATGGCAGCGGGCTTACACAACTGACCTCCGGCGACTGGGACGATGTCGAGCCGTGTTACCTGCCGGATGGCGATATCATCTTTTGTTCGACGAGGTGCAAACGTTACGTGCTCTGCTGGCAATCATCCGTGACGGTCCTGTTCCGGTGCAAAGCGGATGGCTCGGAGATGCGCCAGCTGTCATCGGGAGCGAACATGGAAAACACACCGGCGGTCCTTCCCGACGGCAGAATCATTTACACCCGCTGGGAATATGTCGACCGGGCGACAACGAGGTTTCATCAGCTCTGGGCGATTAAACCGGACGGAACGGGAGCCGCGACGTATTTTGGGAATATGCACCCAACCAATCAGGTGTATATCGACGCAAGACCTATCCCCGGAACGCAGGATGTGCTTTATGTGAATTCCGACCATTGCTCAAACGAGCACGCCGGTGATCTGGTTGTATTAAATGTGGGTAACGGGCCGGACGACCTGTCACAGGCCAAAAAACTTTTGTTGAAGTCCCCGGCGCCGAAAGGAAGATGGGGGCATGGCTTCTGCGATCCCTACCCTGTTAGTTCTTCGTTGATTCTTGCGGCAAAGGGAAACGACCTGGTTGCCATACAGCGCGATGGGGATCGTGGAGTGATGACTTCTGTGTATACTTCACCCTCCAAAATTGCAGTGCATGACCCGCAACTGATCATTCCCCGAAAACGTGAACCGGTATTGCCATCAACCGTCGATCATTCAAAAACAACCGGCACGTTATTTCTAACGGATGTAAATATCGGCCGGAATATGAAAGGCCTGAAACGCGGGGCGATCAAAAAGTTGTTAGTAATGGAGCAACTGCCAAAACCGGTGAATTTCCACGGTGGCGGGTCGACGCCACTGGCGCACGGCGGCAAATGGACACTCAATAAAATCCTTGGCACCGTGCCTGTTGAAAAAGACGGCTCGGCATTTTTTGAGGTGCCGGCAAGCCGGAGCATCTATCTGGGGCTTCTTGATGAAAATGACCAGAACGTTAAACAGATGCGGTCATTCATCACCGTGATGCCGGGTGAAAATGCCAGCTGCATCGGATGCCATGAAGACCGCCTGATGACTCCTCCCACACGGGTAACCTTGGCGGCAAGACGGTTGCCGAGCCAGGTCAAGCCGATCAAAGGAGTTCCGCAAATCTATGATTTTCCCCGGGATATCCAACCGATACTTGATGATCATTGCGTCAGTTGTCACAAGGCGGACAAACGCGACGGCGGAGTGAACCTGACCGGCGACCATGGGCCGACGTATTCGATGTCTTATTACAATCTGATGCTTCACCAACAGATCAAAGACGGTGCCGGAATGCACTGGCCCGACTTAAAAGGAGGCGATGGCCGTGGCGAGCCGCTGGGCAATGATGCACCCTATTCCGCATTTAGTTCGGCCGCACCATTGATGAAAAAAATCAATGGCAGCCACTACAAGGTGCAACTCTCCGAACATGAAAAACTCGTCATCAGACGCTGGCTGGATTCGGCAACCCCCTATGCGGGAACCTATGCCGCCTACGGCACCGGTCAGATCGGTGGATGGTGGCGTGCCAACGAGCCACTTCGCGAGATGTCCGATGACTGGCCGTCCACACCGAAAGCCAAAGACGCCATGACCCGCCGCTGCGCATCATGCCACCAGGGAAACATGCCGATGTTTATCACCGATAGAAAAATCAAATTACGGTATTACGATTTTGAAGGGTTCCAGCGCCCGACGTTCAGGACATCACGTCATAACATCTTTAACCTGACAAACCCCGACCAGTCACTCGCGCTGATGACTCCCTTGTCGAAAAAGGCAGGCGGCTATGCAGACTCTGCATCGGGCAAACCATCCGACCCAAAAACGTTCCCCATCGACTTTGCCACGCGACCCGAAGAGTTCGCCCATCCGGTGGTTTTCAAATCAAACAACGACCCGGACTACCAAGCGATCCTGGCTCACATCGAAGCCGCAAAAAGCCGCCTGAACGAGATCAAACGATTCGACATGCCAGGCTTCCAACCACGCTACGAATACCTCCGCGAAATGAAACGCTACGGCGTGCTCGACTCTAACTTTGATCTAAAAAACCCCGGTAAAGTCGATGCCTATCAACTGGATCACATCTATTTCGACCTCTTCTACCCGAAGAGTTTAAACGCCAAACCCCATTAAACTCCAAATACCAATCACTAATCATGAAGCCGAACCGCACATTCATAGCCGCCAGCGTCCTCGCCGTAGCTCTCAATGCAGCTGATCCGATCATCGCGGCTGAACCGAAAAGAGACGATGTCAAAATTCTCCGGGCCCTGAAGCTGCCGCCGGTTTCAAAAAAAACTGGATGTTTAAAAGCTTCCCGGTCATGGCCTGGTGGCCGCCACCGGGCACCAAGACGCTGGCCGATTTCAAACGCTACAAGGACGCCGGGTTCAACATCTACATGGCAAATCCCGATGCCGGATTTGTATAATAACTACTGCTAGGAATTTGCTTTTGGGGTGAGGTGATCGAAGGGGCTTTCATGGGGTGATAAGGGGGTTATGTATTGATCGTGTTCCGGATGAGTTGATTGCACCACCGGCCAACTGGGGTTTGGGGTTTGGGGCTATTAAGTGCACAATGTACGAGTCCGGTCAAATTGATATCTCTCGATTTGATAGTTGCTCACTGGGTCGGGTGATTTTGAACGGGTGCGGATGCGAGCGAGGGATGATGCTTCCGAGTCGTCGCTGGTTTTGAAAAGAATCACAGAGGGGAATATCTTGTGCCGAGTATAGATCTATGGAAAATACGCGTGAAAACTCGCTATTTTGCGCCTGTTTCCCGGTCCCGGCTGCGCGGAAGCCGAGTTTCAAGGATCATCAGGCAGGCATGCCGACCCCAAAACAGATTGAATCAAATACAATGAAAACAGTAAAAATAGGAATCATTTTTAGCGCGCTTGCACTCGCGGGCCTCACTTCTATCGCGGTCTCCGCTCCCGAAGCCACCAAGACTTATACCAATCCTATCATCCCGGGCGACTGGAGTGATCCTGGCATTGTCCGGGTCGGGGAGGACTATTACACGGTCCGCTCAAGTTTCGGCTGGCAACCTGGTCTGCATATCGCCCATTCCAAGGATCTTATCCATTGGAAATATATCGGGTTTGCGGATACAAAAAATGCGTTTGACCGGAAACACGGGATCACGGAACCAGGGATATGGGGGTCGGATATCGGCTATAACCCGAACAACAAAACCTATCTGGTCTATGCCCCGATGGGTGGTCATATCCGCGTGTTTTCATCCAAACATCCGGCAGGTCCCTATAAAGATGGAGGGAAACTGACCCGGGGGTATGACCCGGGGTTTTTTGCCGATGATGACGGCACCCTCTATTTAACCAAATCCGGCGGGGAAGTGCACAAACTGACCCCTGATGGATTACGCGTCGATGGTGACCCGATCGTTAAGGTCGCCGGCGGAGAAGGCCCTGAGCTTTTTAAGGCAAACGGCTATTACTACTACATCATCTCACCGGGTGGAACCCGACCCTACCAGGACCACATGATCATGAGCTACCGGTCAAAGAATTTGAAGGGGCCCTGGGAAAAAGATCCGAAGAACCCAGTCATGCATGCGCCACACACCACCAATGCCAAACTACAAGGGCCGGGTCATGGTGAAGTTTTTCAAACCCAGAACGGTGAATGGTTCCTGAGTTACCACGCCTATGAACTCTCCCACTACAGTCTCGGCCGGCAAACATGCCTCGAGCCAGTCACCTGGACCGACGACGGCTGGTGGAGACCGGTCAACGGAAAAATACCAAGTGAGAGTAACAAGGCACCTGACCTGAAACAGGTTGAATTTAAAATGCAGGACTCGGACGAGTTTGACACCAAAGATCTCGGCAAGCAGTGGTTTTTTCACTCGGAGTCGGATGTCAGCGGACGCAGTTGGAGTCTCACGGAAAGACCTGGGTTTCTCCGGATCAAAACAGCGGAAGGTGATATCAGTTCCTTACCCGTTTCCAAAAACCTCTTTCTGCAGCGGGTGATGGACAAGAAATTCGATGTTATCTCCGAAGTTGAGTTTGATGCGAAAGAGGGGAATGAAGCCGCCGGTATCCATTTCTATCACGACCCGGAAAAAAGCTTCTGGCTGACAACGACAGTAGTCGAGGGCAAAAAAATGTTTGAAGTCGGGTTTTACGATAAGGTGTTTAAGTCGGATGTCGACCCCGCCACACTAAAACCCCACCAGATCAATAAAACCTATCGCTCCACGCCCAAGGAGAAAAAGATCCTAGCCAGAGTGCCGAATACCATTGGCAAAAAGGTGTTTTTCAAAATTAGCGTCGACGGGCAAGAGACGGCACATTTCTTCTATGGTGCGGATGGCAAAAACTGGACCGAGATCGACGCGGAGATCTATTTCGGAGACTCTTGGCATTGCTCCCGCCTAGGAAAAAAACCAGGCTCTCCGGATCTTGGCTGGGTGGGCACGGGAAGGGACAACGTCTGGACGGCCACAGTCATGGGCGTGTTCGCTTGCAAAAATGGCGCGGCAAAGTCAAAAAATGCCGATTTCCAGAGCTTCCAAGTTATCAAGCACTAATAAAAACCAAAGCAATCATTGCAACGGTAAATCGCAGCCCCACCCAAGGCTAAAGCCGTTAGGCTGAATTTGCTCTTCCCTTCAAGAGAGCTTTGGAGCGGGCGCTCCAGACTTCAAGACTTCCCGACTTCCCGGCCCCAAGACTTTTTTATCACCTCAATTGATTGGCGAGGTCGCTGGCTTTGATTCTGGTGGCTCCTTTGTGGGTGGAGACGGTTTTGCCTTGGGTGGTTTTGACGATGGTTTCGCCGTTGGCCATGATATTGAGTTTACCGTTGCGGAAAGGAATGTTGCGCAGTCCTTTTCCGGAGGGTGTGTGGCTGCTGCCGAGTTTAATTTCGTCGTTCCAGACTTGGGCGTCAAAGAACTCCTGGATGCAGATGTAGGACATCAGTGAGCCCCAGGTGTAGAATGGATCATTGCGGTTATCACCTTTGCCCTTGCCCTCGATGGCGTTGAAGTTCTCGCAGACGGCACCGCGTTCGCGCCAGGCGACGAGCAGGAGGTCGAGACCGCGGGCGGCGATCTTGGATGCGATTTCGTCACGGCCGTGGCGGCGACAGCCTTCGGTGACCAGGAAGTTGGTCGGTGCCCAGACTCGGCCGCGCCAGTAGGCCTGTTCTTGAAATGATTTCTCGGATTTTGGCACATTCGGGATGACGTAATTCGTCCAGAACTCGCTGGGGTTGATCAAGTAGTCATTGATGAGGCGGTCGACCCTTTTTTCTGGTACGTCGCCGCTGAGCATCGGGAAAAAATGGGTGAGTGAGAGAGTGGGCTCGAATTTGCCGTCCCAGTCGAGGTTCATGTAGATGCCTTTTTTATCGTTCCAGAGTTTGGCATCAATTTTTGCCGAGAGTGTGTCGGCCCTTTGGGTGAGCATTTCCTGATCCTTCTTTTTGCCGAGGATGCCCGCTATGGCCGCCAAGGTACTGCTAGGAATTTACTTTTGGGGTGAGGTGATCGAAGGGGCTTTCATGGGGTGATAAGGGGGTTGCAGGGGAAAAGAGGGGAAAAGAGGGGAAAAGAATTTTGAATGGTGAGTTTAGAATTGTGAATTACCGCTCACTGGAAGAGTCAATGGTGAAATTGTGTCTGTTCTGGTGAGTATCGCTTGGATTCACG
>JABDRB010000016.1 GCA_013041925.1 Akkermansiaceae bacterium
ATCCAGTAAGGCAAGGGTCGCGACCTCTAAGTGGGTCAAGGCAGAGTCAAAGATCTGCAGCTCGTCGAGCAGGCCGTTGAAACCCTGAGTGTTTGAGCTACTCGCCGTGATCGTCGTGGTGCCAATGCCGAAGGCAGAATCGGTGGTGTTGAGGGTAACCCCGGTTCCACCTCCGCCCGTGCCGGTGACGGAGAGCTTGGTGCCGTCGAGGAAGACATCGACGTCGGCAAAGGTTGACGCACTGGCATTGACGCGGACCGCCAGGTGATGCCAGCCGGCATCGGTGCCATCGAAATCAAAATTCTGACCGTAAGTGATGTTGCCGCCGAAGTGGCGCAGCCGTAGGCTCCCATCCTCCAGTGAGATGTCGATGGCATTGCCTGAGGTGCCCGCTCCGTAACCAAATAGCTTATCCTGTAAGCCAGCCTGATCTGCGGTCTGGTTGAACCAGATGGAGATCGTGCGCTCCGCTGAGCCAGACGGGACCACACCTGCGGGAATCGTAGTGAGGTTGTTTGCGCCACCAGCGAAATTGTAGGCTTGGTCGAACTTGCCTGCCTGGCCGGTGGTGGCACCTGAGCCGACACTGGCGAACTCTCCAATGTCGGCAGTATTCAATGTGTATTGAGCGATGGGGGATGCTCCAACCGAACTTATTGAGACGAGTGTCACAATGAATGCCAGACTGGCACAGTGACAGGACTTAATAAATGTGATTGCGAACATCAGAACTACATAAAAATTTCAAATGAAGATCGAAAGAGGGATCAGAGGTAGGCTAGGCTCTGATTTGAATGGCCTTAAAAAAGCCCCGCCCAGTGTGAACCAGAACGGGGCCAGGTAACTTTGTTCAACTGATCAGACTAGCGGCGGCGGCGCAAGATGAGCGCCAGACCACCAAGGCCAAGAAGGGCAGTGGAAGATGGCTCAGGGATGACCGCGACGGTGATACTATCGATACCAAATGCCGTTGCTGGTGATGATCCAGCTCCGATGCTAACCGTAGTCCCACTTACACTAATGAACTCAGCTGGATTACCTCCGCCAGAGTCAGTGAGAAAATTGGTGTCGCTTCCACCGTTGATGGTATATGACTCAGAGGTAGAGCCAAATAGGACTGAGATACCTGTGATTTCCAGACTCTCGCCCGCACCAAGACCAGTGAAATCGCTGATCGTGAAGGTCAGCGCTTCCAAAGGACCAGAACCACCGTTGTTGTCGATACCTAGGCCAGCCGAGCCACCATTGACTCCAAATGCTAGATTTTGCCCGATGATCAGACCGCTTGTGGCTGAGATGTCGAGATCAAAGGTCACAGGTCCAGCACCGGTCGTGGTAAAGGTGCCTGTCGTATAGGCAGTGGTTTCTTGAACGTCAGCTTCAGCTATGGTTGCTATCGCGGTGGTTTGCACTAATTGAGTTGCGCTAGGATTATTTCCAAAGTCCACGATGATCGCGGCATTGGCTGATGCGGCAGCCAATGCCAAGCCAATGAGACCTATTGCTTTTTTTGTTGTTAGCTTAGTATTTATCATTTTTTGTTGGTTGGGTTGTTTGTTTTTGTTGGTTTCTGGCAACATTAGCCAGAGACTTGATGGTTTCGTAGGAGATGGCTCCGTCGAAAATGTAAAGTTCGTCGATCAGGCCACGGAATGTGACATCCTGAGGGACTGGACCAATGCCAATGGCCATCGGTTTGGCATCAGGGGATTCTTTGACTGCTTGGATCTCATTAAAGTTTTTGCTATTAACGGGAGAATTGGAATGGCTGAGAACCTCTTGTTGCCCGTCGATATATAAGGCAATGTCGGGGGCTCCCGTATCTGGATGTATGCCATGATGAACAACCGCGATGTGATGCCATTGGTTGTCATCAAGTCGTGTTTCACCTGCGTATCGTCCCCTGTATGTACCCATGCTTATGTTGGCAGTGGGAGCATCTGCGATGTTATCGTGTCTAACGAAAAACTTCCATTTTGCCTTACTGTCTTTGGGAATTCCCCAGCCAACGATTGCTGCATAGCCTGTCAGGTCCAAGCCCTTGGGGATACGCACCCAGACGGCAGCTGAGAGAGGTCGGTCGGCACCGTAAATACCTGTCCAGTTGGTTAACAGGCCTTGTTGTTTTCCGTTAAGGGACAGTGCTGACCCATGTTTACCCTGAACGAGTTCAGGTGGGGAGTGCGAGGGGCTTGGAGTGATTACCATCTCTTTTATAGCGGGATGGCTTCCCTTTACATCGAACTTGTCATTCTGATCAAACGACCAGTGTAGGTAGGGTGGCAGCTCAGACAGGCTTTTCCAAAATACAGAGGGCTTTGCCGCGATCGTATCGAGACGTCCAATCGGGTCATTTCTTCGGGCTTCGTTTGCCACAAGGGTGGTTGATTCTTTGCGTATGCCTAATGCATTGACTCGGACCTTACCTTTGATGACGTGCACCTCGTCGTAATCATTGGGTTTTGACAGCACACCGAATTCAGTGCCGAGGTCGACAACAATGAGATCCTTGGTTTTGACGGTAAAGCCGATGGCTTTTTCAGGCACTTCAAACCAAGCGGTTCCGCGATTAAGAAAGAGGGTGTCATCCTCATGCAGAGTCATATCAGCCGGTGCCTTGATGATGGATCTGACACCTGATGCGAAAGTCAGCTCCACGGTGCCTCTAGATAACTGAAGACGGGATCCTTTGTCCATGATCATGCCTTCGGTTTCGCTGTCACCCAAGTCATGGGTAAGTGTGAATTCTGAACCCGGAGCCGTGGTGAATGCTAGCGTGGGCGCGCGCTCGGCAACCATGATGAGACGCAGGCTGACTAGGCCGATGATGAGAACGGCGGCGGCGGCCAAGGCAGCAATGCGCATGCTTTTGCGTTTTTGTTTCCTAATGATGCGCTGCACATCCACCACATTGGACGTGCCGAGCTGAACCGGAAGTTTTGCCTGAAGCTCCAGATCCAGCAGGTTGTGGAGGTCAACCGCTTCCAGATAGCGTGCCCTGGCTTCGGGCGAAGATGCGAGCTGCTGCTCAAAGGTAGCAAACTCCTCTGCGGTAAGGTCATTGTCGAGGGCGCGTGACAGAAGGGTTTCGAATTGTCCTTGATTCATGCGGCACCTCCTTCCGCGGCAAGACGTTTGGAAATGCAGTTCTTAAGGCCGACACGTAGTCGACTCAGAGAAACACGCAGAGAAGCACGGCTGCGACCAGTCTCCTTAGAAACACGTTCCATGTCTCCTGCGGGTGAGTCATAACGTGCTTTAAGTAGTGCCTTTTCTTTGTCTGAAAGCTTTTGCAGGCAGTAGTTCAGGGCATTTCTTTTTGCTTCAAGGTCGTCTGGCTCACGTGGCTCGTATTCTGACTTTAGTGTGCCGGCAAGCTCTTCACTGAAGACGAGGAAGCCGTTTTTTTTCTGTTGCTTCCGGTAATCAAGAATCTTGTAAAAAGCCACCGTGCACGCCCAGGCGCCGAAGTTTGTGCCAGGCTCAAAATGATCCATTTTTTCCCACAAAACGATGTTTACGTCCTGCAGGATGTCGCGCACCTCAGAGCACCCCGGAAGCTGGGCAATGATGTATGACCTGATAATCTCCTGATGATCAGTCAGGAGACCCATGAAAGTCTGAGTAATGCGCGGATCCGTGGACATCTACCTGAATAGGCCATAAAAGAAGCTACCGTTAACAAAAAATATCCAGTAATTAGGCCCAAAAAACCGCCCCCCCCAGAATGAGGATGCGGTTTGTTGAGAGAATCGGGGACTGCTAGGAATTTGCTTTTTGGGTGAGGTGTTCGGAGAGGCTTTCATGGGGTGATAAGGGGGTTGCGGGGGAAAAGAGGGGAAAAGAGGGGAAAAGAGGGGAAAAGAATTTTGAATGGTGAGTTTAGAATTGTGAATTACCGCTCACTGGAAGAGTCAATGGTGAAATTGTGTCTGTTCTGGTGAGTATCGCTTGGATTCACG
>JABDRB010000026.1 GCA_013041925.1 Akkermansiaceae bacterium
ATGGTGGCAATCAAGGCGAAGCCACGCTCCCCGTAATGCTTCAATGCGCGTGATGTAGGAGCCGATAGGGAGGAAAGGGATGGACTCGAGTAGGATGAATGAATTTTCATAACGTCAGGAAAACAAGTGAGTTAAATAAAACACAATGTAACTACGTATGAAATTACCGCCCCTGCCCTCGATGTCAAATTCAATATGGACTTTATTCATTGGCTCGTCGCCCTTCAGGGTCTGTGTCATTTCCTACCCCACGGCCGATGGCCGGAAACTCCCGACGATCAATCGTCCAGTTCCATGGGGTCAAAGCCCTCGATGGGGGCGGCTTCAGGTTGATGCACCTTGAGTAATACCTTGCCGGCGCGGGCCTGGAGGCCCTTCCACTTCGGGTAGTCGCGATAGTCCTTACCGCTGACGCCACCTCGGAGTTGGGTAACCTCGATGTATTCGATCACGTCCTGAAGTGATTTTGCGGCGATTTTGCCATCGGCTGCTGAGAGTTTACCCATCCCTTCGGCGGAAGCGATTAAGCTTCCCGCTGCTGTGGACACCCCTTTTCGCAAGCAATACATCAAGGTTTTCAGTGCACGAGCCTCGTGGATCTGCCCGAGGTAGGCGATAAGGCGTTTATCGAGATTGAGTCGGAGCATGGCATCGGCGAAATCCAAGCGCTGCTTGCTGGTGATGTCACCATAGCCTTGGGGTCCGACGACCATTCGGCGTACCGACTGGGCACCGACAATCTTGGCTTTCGTTGGGCCAGAGCGGGCGAAATCAAGCAGCACGCGGTCAGCCTCACGGCTCGGCGAGTAGGACAGCGCGAAGACGAGATTACGGAACACATTCATATTATCGGTTTCTCCCTCTTTCTTGAGGGCCGCCATACTTTCAACATCGCCGAGTTGGGCGAGGATGTAATGGAGTGTCGGGCGTGCGGATTCACGACTCTTGGGCAGCATGGCGACGATCGCCTTACTCACTTTCGCAACGTGCGCTGGGTCGTCACGGCGGGAGAGGATCGCCTGCTCGCAACCGAGCAGATCCTCATCGGTTGTTGCCTGTTGGAGATGATCGAGAACATCCGGTAAGAGCTTATCGCCACCGATGTCAAAAGCGGCTTTGACCGCGGCTTGGCGAACGAAGGGTTCCTCGTGACTCATGGCCTGCTTGGCGAGCTTGAGACCGGCAGAAGAATGCGCAGAGGCAAGCACCTCAAGAAGGCCGGCGCGGGCTTTCTCGTCCTTCGTTTTTGTATAAAGTGCGGTGAGGCCGGACTCCCCGACAGCAGGAACAAGGGCTACGGCGAGCTTTTGGCTGTGCTGGCGCAGACGCCAGTAGTCGTGGCCAAGGTAAGGAAGGAGATCCTGAACGGCGTCCTGAGCGAGAGTTTCACTGAGGAAATTCATCGCAGCCATCTTACGAAAATAGTTTTTGCGTGCTGGGTCCTTCAACTCGGCACGGCAAAGCTTCATCTTGGCTCCAGTGCCATCAACGGCATCGAGTTTGGCTTGGAAAATCTTCTGCACATCCTGGGCAATACTCGGCAGCACGATCGGCTTTTTATCCGCGACGATAAGTTGGTAGAATTTATCCATATCGTAGTAGACTTTACTGTCGTTCACTAACTTCATCACCTGCGTCAATGGATCGTCGATCAGAACCACGCCGAGCGGCTCGATGAACTCGTGGAAAGCAGCGGGTTGCTTCTCAACCGCACCTGGGTCAATCAAGTTGCGTTTGTAGCCGACGTGTGGACGGATATGGCGAGAAATTGCGACCTTCTTACGCAATCGATGGGCGGCGGCTTGGACCGCCTCACGGTAGCCAAACTTCCCAAGCATCGCCTGGGCGGGAGCGCAGCGGTTGGCGAACATCTGCTCGACGACCTGCTCTTCCTCAGCGGCAAAGGTCAGGGGACCAGCGATGCGGGCAATGGTATCTTTATCCCAGATCTTCGCCCGTGAGGTGACAAAGCCGTGGCCTCCCACCGGATCGAGCTGGAGCACGTCTTCGATAGCTTGACGGACCAACTCTTCATCAAACCCGGCCTGAAACGGAGACCGCCCAAGCTTGGTGGCCTTGGCAAAGAGCGCTGTCTGAGTCTGATTGCGCACGCTGTTGGGGGACTCTCCCTTCGGCTCGGCGATCGTGGCCTTCAACAGAGCCAACTGCGATTCCTCGGCATCGGAGCTCTTCGAGATCGCCTTCACTGCCGTGACGCGCACAAAACCTTTGGGGTCGTCAAGCAGCTGGGTCACTTTCGACAACGACCCCAGCACGGTATCCGTTCCGCAGGCCAGTAATGCACGACAGGCGCCGTCACGACTGCGGGCGTCTTCACTGCTGAGAAGCTCGACAAGGCGAGGCGCGATTGCCTTTTCACCGGCCTGGAAACGTTTCCCCAGCTCGGCGGCTACCTTCCCGCGGGTTTGGGGCTGGAAGATGTTGATCATTCCAAAAATCTCGTCGGTGCTCCATTCCCGCCATGGTTTGCTGGCACGCTCGATGAGCATCGGATCATGGAGCTGTGGCCGGGCGCTCGCCAAAAGCTGCTTCATTTCCTCCTTGCTGGTAAAAAGGTCCTCGTCCAGATCCTTACCCGTGATGAGCGTCTGTTTCAGGGCAACGGCTTGGTGCAACACCTCAGTGGCTGTGGGGTCACGCAGTGTTTTGTAATCGCCCGTTGGTGTATGGTAGATAAAACTTCCATCGAACATCCGGCAGAGCGTGCGCCGCCAGCGCAGGTTTCGCTCGGCAAGAATGCGCCCCTCTCGGCCGCAAAGTGTTGCCGCCCAAGACGACCAGTTACCGTGATAGTCATGAGCGTGACCACCACGCCGAGTAAATGAACAATGCGTGGACATCTGGGCAAAGAACTTGGCACCGTGTTTATTTCCGAGCAACTTCATCGCAAAGGCAATGCCGGTATTCTTGCCATTGCTGTCATCGGTCCCAGCCGGACCATGGTCGCCGTAGGGAATGGCACCTTGGTCAACATAGGAACCGAAGAAGCGATGGGCTCGCTCGATAGCTTGATCGACCTCAGGGTGATCAACGCCAAGTTTTTTAGCCAAAGCGATGAGGAAGAAGCATCGGTTGCCCGCCGCGTTGAGGGCTCCATAGCCCGGATTCATGCGGTGGAACTCGCCACCATTAAAGGAAGGGAAAGCAAAAGTATGCCCCCAACTTCCGCCGCCGCTCTGGCCCATCGCGGCATCAATAGCAAACTTGCGCAGGGCGGGCAGGACAAAATCATCTCCCGTGGCGTCATAGTAGAGCGCGCAGTTGAGGCCGGTAAAGCCGTGGTGCCAGCTCTGATAACCCTTGTAACCCTTGTAGCCTGGCTTAAACATCGCCCCAGCGGGGACCGTCGGCGGGTGCCATTGGCGGGCATTCTTGCTGCGCACCCAATCATGCACGAGCTTGCGGTGTTCCGGTTTTCCGGAGGCGATCAACGCGATTGCTTCTAGCATCCCCCCACGGCCACTGCGTGGTTTTCTCGGATCGGCAACAAATTTCTTCTCTAAGACCTTCCAAGCCTCTTCAAGGATCTGATTGGTTTTGGGGCAATCGTAGGGCGCGGTGTCGCTGTAGTCGGGCAACACACGCAGAGTGAGCTCGACCTCTAGTGTGATCGGGTCGATCGGGAATTCACCGAAGCCCCTTGCCTCCTTTTCGCGGGCCTCTTCAGCCTTCCACTCGTAAAGGGTATTATCGTTGCGAGCCTTGTCAAACAGGTCATCGATATCGACGGATACGATGTCTTTTTTACCGCTGCGTTTGAAGTAATTTTGGTCACGCCAGACTTGGAAGCTGATCTTTCCTCCATTCTTCTCGCGTTCGGCCTCGACAATCCCCTTGCCGATGAGGTGGCCTAGGTGACCGCCAGCGACGAATTTCTTGCCATTCATTCCGATGATGACATCGCCTCTGAGCAACTTCCCTTCGGCTGGTGAGCCTTTCAGGGTGGCCTGCACCTGGATTTGGTCTCCCTTGAATTTACTGCCCACAAAGATGCCGACGGCACCACTGGGCCCGAGAGTCCATGGCTTTGGTGGACCTTTTTTCCCATCGGGGATCAGATCACCCTTAGTCAGGTCTGGGAGCTTGGCAGGGCGTCTGGATTCAGCAGCTGAGAGATCGCCACCTTTTGACAGCTCCTCGAGCTGCTCTGGGGAATGGGTGCGTTCCTCCGCAGCAAGGGGAGACATCAAAAAGCCCAACATGATGACGGGGGCCAAAAATAGAGTAGTTTTCATAATTTAAAGATTGAAAAGATGCATAAGGCGACATCGGTGAAGCCGCGTTTCACGTTAGATAGTTGTTGATGATCTACCCTCCCTCGGTCGCTGCCTTGGTCGAGTCTGGGCGAGTCCGTTGGTCTCGGGCACTGGATTCAGGCCCCCTTGGGTTCATTGCAAATATAAAGAGACAATCCGGTGGCCTTGGCCAGAGTGATTAATTTTTGTTTTTGCTCCTCGGGTATGGGATCATCGAGATCCCAGACAAGATGCATACTTTGGCGGACCTTGGCGCGGGTATCCTTGCGCTGGGTAAGCAGGTCAATAAATCGATCTAATAGTTCTTTAGATCGGCCTGCGGAATCAACCACAAATGAACTGCGACCGAACCAAACCGTCTCGAAAATAAAATCGTCGTCGATGCTCCCCTGCTCGCCGTCGGCACGCAGAACATCGATCCGTTTCCGTCCCAGTGGGAGACGGGGGATGGCCTCGGGGATCTTCGCTGCAGCTTCTTTATCATCGGTGAGATAGACAAAGGAATCACCACGTTTGACAAGTCTGGACAACCCGACAGGACCGGCACCCTCAACGACCACGGGCAACGGTGTCAGACCATTGATCCAGGCACTAGGTAAAGGCAAAGGCAACGATGCCTTGGCGTAGATATTGGCACGTCTCAGGTAATCATAGACGACCATCAGTAGACCGAAAAAAATCAAAGCGTAGATGACCTTCAGGTTCAGGGCATCCAAGCGGTTCGCCCTCTCCAGATCCTCTTCAAGCATCACCACGGGCGCTTCCTCCTCCATGCCGTCAAGAAATTCCGAATCGGCCGCCGCGATGGCATTATCACCACCAACCGCCGACTCAACACTGCCGTCATCAATCCCCCCCGCGGTGCGCGATTTTTTTTCTTTTTTCCAATCTGGCGTCGCCGACTTGATATGCCGACCCAAGTATTTCAGGTCGTCCTCATCCATCCCGGCGCGATCGAGAGAATCTGCGGCAGTATCCTCGGCAAACCGGACATCTGAGAGTTCGCTACCGCGGCTTACCTGAAGGGCCTTGCGGCTGGCTTCTTGCCGCTCCTGTTGGGCGGCAATCTCGGCACTGCGGTCCGGCTGAATCAGATTCACATAGTTTTTTGAGTTATCTTTGGCGAGAACCAGAGCCACGATGGCCAAGCCAAGCCCGATCGGACACAACCAACGGCGCGGTCCTTTGATGGAATAGACGACCCAGCACAATGGCACAATGAGCCAGACCAGCACGCTGATCCATCCAGCGTGGCTAAAGTAATCCCAATGAAAGTAATCCGCGTTCATTTTTTATTTTTGGAGATGGTATCGTTCCACTGGGTGAACGAGTAGTAAATCAGGTTGATTCCGAGGTTCATGGCAGCATCACGCATCTCGGGTGTGACATCGGTGTAGTTTTGCGATTTCCACGCGTCGTTCATATCACCGGGGTGGTAGAATGCGATCCATCGGCCGTCATGTTTGATCCCGAGGGCACGTCGGCCACCGTGGTGCCAGAATGCGGGTGCGCCTTCAGGAAATCCATTGGGAAGCTGGTAAAGCATATCGTCATCCGGAATGTCGAGGAGCGTCTTATCGGGGAACACTTGACGGATGAAGTGGATGAACGAGTGGTGGAAATTGCGGTGACCGGCGTCAGCAATGAGCATCCCCCCATTGATGCAGTAATCCCGAAGTATCTTAATATCTGCCGTGCTAACACGCCCCATGCGGTCGTTTCCAGTCATGTAAACAAAGGGAGGAAAACCGTCTTTCGGGTATTTTTTAAGCAAGGCGATCGAATGGCTCTCCCCTTTGCGTGCGATTTTTTTAAACCCAGTAGCTTGGGCAAAGGCACGCAGGAAATTGATGTCAGCTCCAGTCTGGTTCATGCCATCATCCCACCCGGAGCCACCGTGATCGAGACGAATGAAGCGGATTTTGTAACCATCCATACCCTCGGGCCAGCCGCCTTTGGTGCCTCCACCCTTACCCATTTTACCTGCCTTGCTGGTATTTGCCGAGTAGGTGACTTGGGTTTGTTCTTTGAGTTGCTCATCGACCTCCGTATTATCTAGGTCTGGCTGGTCGAAAATGATCGCTGAGTTAGGGCGCAGGCTGAGGGTTTTTTTCTTTTTCTTTTTAGGTTTCACCACCTTGACCATAGCGACCACGGGGTTGCCGCTCCCTTTGGGCACGCGGTAGGCTTCGACACAGCCGCCGAGGCTAAGGATGTAGGGGATGATGACGATAATAAGGAGGTGGGTCAGGCTACTTGCGTAAAGACTGCGGCGATGACGCGGGTCACGGCCGTGGGTGCGTATATCCTCAAGCACGCGGTCGCCTACCATGGGATGACCAGAAACACGGGTGAATGCCGCAAAAACCGATCGACTGCGGATCATGGCATGGAGCCAAGCACCGTAGAGTGCCACTGCGAGAGCCGGCCAACATGCTTTCCACCAAAGTTTAAACGTGGTGGCGCCATCTTGTTTGGCTCCAGCCACCTCCAAACCCTCGTCAAGGATCGATGAAACCCCCTGCCAGACGAAGTAGACGTAGGCTGAGACGGCCAGGTAGACGATCAACATCGACACCCGGAGTAGTTGATAGGTTACCCGATTGCGCACCAAGCTTAAGATCCCACTCAGGGCGCATGCCCCACCCATGACACCAAACAGCAGAAAACAAATCTCCAGCGCTTGGGCCGTTCCATTCGCTTCCCAAAGTGTCAACACCGACGGGTTTTGAGCGAGGAACGCGGCCAGAACTGGAGGACCCCATTTCCACGCAGCAAACCCAAGACCGAGAAGCATCAACGCAGCCACGCTGACGACGCTCGACTTAAAGACGGACGCGCGGGTTGGGATTTCATCGATCCACTGGTCAGGGATCTTACTCTGGTTCTTTTGTCTCATTCTCAGGATGATGGCTATAAGGGCACTGGCTCAATGACAGGGATTTCCGACCTCTTACTTAAAGAGGTCTTCCTCGTCGTCCTCGGGCTTGGGTAAGGTTGGGCCGGTCGCCTTTTTATTGATCTCCTGCTCGATTGCCGACTTGGGTTTC
Source organism: Akkermansiaceae bacterium (assembly GCA_013041925.1). GTDB lineage: Bacteria > Verrucomicrobiota > Verrucomicrobiia > Verrucomicrobiales > Akkermansiaceae > Oceaniferula. Next base: position 7,328 of record JABDRB010000026.1, read on the forward strand.
TCGGGTTCAGGGCTGGGATTTTCTTGTGACTTCTTGGGGGAACTCTCCTTGCTCGGAGCCTTAGGCGCCCTCTTTACGCCGCCAGCAAATTGGCTACTCAGGTCCTGGGGCTTAAGGTCATAATCCTCGGCAATTTCACGCAGAGCGACGGTGGCTTCACGCATCGCGGCATCCATCCGATTTTTCTCGCTCATCTCGGAAAGATCTTCTCCGGCGATGGCTTTGTAGAGATAAGGAAAACTGCTGCCGACAAGTAGGATGGCGTGCACGATCACGGTAAAGATGATAATCGACTTCAGGCTACTCCCCTGGAAGTGTTCCATCAGCTGATCCGGTGTTGTTTCTTCTTTCTGTGTATCTATCATGTTTGTTCGTTTTTGAATTGTTAAATTGGTTTAGTTCACTTGGTAAATCATCGTTTTATGGCTGTTTTTCACCGACGGCTTCGATGATCCCGCCTGCCGCTGCGATCGCTTTAATGACGGGTTCAAACGTCTCCTTAGGCAACGAGCTATCGCACTTAAACTGGACGTGCCGTTGGTCGTCGGAAATAGTACTGGTGAGCAGCGCCCTGACACCCCACTCGACATCCTTGGCATTATCAACGCGGGTGCCATCAAAAAAGATTTCGCCATTTTCATCCACCGCGATTCGAGCCACGACCACGGCCTGCATTTTTTTGACATGTTCGGAAAGCGGAAGCACGACTTGCATCTTTTTATCCTTCGACACCTCGCTACAGACCATAAAAAAAATGATCAGGAGAAAGGCGATGTCGCCCATGCTCGCAATGGGCACGGGGACGGCTCGGCGTTTCTTACTCTGGGGTCGTTTTTTCATGGTTGATTAATCCTCCTCGACGATGGCCACAACTCCCTGATGGGCACTGATCGCGGCAAGGGCTTGAAAATAGTTATCGTAAGGGGTGCCGTTGGTTGACTCGAGCATGATCACGCGTTTGGCGGGTTCTTTCTCACCCAACTCCAATGCCTCAAGACGCTCATTGAGGAGCTCGACGCTTACTTTTTTGTCGTTAAAAAAGATCTCGATGCCACGCAGGTTGACAATGGGCGTTTTATCCGACTGGCTTTGACTTGCTTTCTCACCTGAAGGCAAATCAGCGGCGATTGACTTGACCTTCACCAAGGTGGTAGCCACCAAGAAGTAGATGATGAGCAGGAACGCAATATCTGAGAAGGACCCGGTCGGGATTTCTCCCGTGCGGTGCTTCTTTTCCTTGCTGTAGCGTTTTCTCGACATGAGTGATTAGTGATGCGTCAAGATAAACTCGACCACCTCGCTGGTGCCTTCCTCGATTTCGAGTTCGATTTCGTCACTCCAGCGGTTAAACACACTTTGGGGGATAACCGCCAGGAGGGCAACGATCAAGCCGACCGCGGTGGTTACCATGGCTTCAGCGATTCCGTCAGCTACGGCGCCGCCGCTACCACCGACGCTTCCAGCATCCGCGAGTCCAGCGAAGGAGGCGATCATACCGGTAACCGTTCCCGTCATCCCCAGAAGAGGGGCGGCCGTTCCGATGGTGGTCAGGACGTCGAGGCGTTTGTTCACCACGCTCATTGCTTGGGCACTGTAGTCCTCCATCACCTGGCCAACAACCAGGCGCATGGTCTCAGAACTCTCCTTTTTACCGTGAAGGTGGGAATACGAGCGAAGACCTGCGAGCATTACGGATGCAATTGGACCGTGAGCTGATTCACACTGCGAAATGGCAGCTTCGATATTGTTATTGCGGAGATGAGTGAGCACCTTCGCGCGCAGTGATCGGGTGTCGATCTTGCGGTTGACGCGGAATGCTCTCCAGCGGTCATAGACCACGGCTAGGCTGATCAGGCTGCAAATAACCAATGGGACCATTATAGGTCCGCCTGTTAAGATTTTTTCTAACATTATTAATAGACTTAGTGTTTAGTTTTTCGGTTCAGTAGTAAGGAAATTGAGAACGCGCAGGGCATCGCGTGCTGTGAGGCCGCAGCAGCTATAGCGCAGTGATTCGGCTGGTTCAATTACAAGTTTGCCTGTGGCATGATTGTAATGCGTATGCCGGGCGTCGGAAATCGGTATTCGGTCGAAGTATCGACGCCGTGAGACTGAGAGAAGCACCAATTCATCCTCCATGACACAGAGCCAGAGAGGGGTTTTACGCCACCAGCGTCCGGTATCGACCCGCGTTTTTGTACGGAGTCGAAGCCGCGGTTGGGCATCGCCCACGATATCGCAGAGGAGTTGTTGTTCGAGTGCTTTCATGAGAGGAATCAGTAAATGTATTAGCGTCTTTTATTCGCCTCTTTCAAGGACTCCAGCATTCTTTCACGCGCTAGGGTCTCCTTCTTGATGATGGATTCGAATACGGGATCAGCGAGTCGGCCACGCGAATACTTAGCCCATTTGCTATCGGGAAAATCGAAGGTGACGCGGCGGTAGATCTGGTAAGCTGAGCGCTTTGCCTCTCCGCGCGATTTCCAACCCGTGCTGGGGCTACGCTCGTGACTGAGTCCACACCAGTAGAGCGCCTGAGCACGGATGTCTCGGTCGTCATATTCCTCATTATTGATGACAATTTCAAACCCGGCGATCGCTTTTTTATATTGGTGAGCGCGCATGTAGTTTTGAGCGGCGCTGAGCCCGGAGAGTCCAGCAAGCGGGTTATCAGGGAAGCGCTCCTGCAATTTGGAATAGACCATGGCCGCTTTGAGGAATTCGGGGTAGGATAGTTCATCGAGACGCAGTACTTCCGCCTTTGATTCGACGTCTTCTTTTTCACGCAGTAGGTCGGCTTGTTTTTTATGTAGCATGCCTTTTTTCCTAAAGTATCCACCGAGACGGGCCATCACGGTGGGGATCAACTCGTCGTCAGGGTACTTGTAGGCGAGTTTGACATATTCCTCAACCGAGTTTTCGATCTCCCCCATTTTTTCGTATACGAGGGCGGTCTTGAATTGCGCCTTAGAGGCGAACTCGGTATCGGGGTAGTCGGTAGGTATTTTTGAGAACCGAGCAAGGGCGTCTTGGTAGAGTGGTAGTTTGGCCTCGTCGTTTTTCGAGAGGTCGGCGTATTCCTGAGCGAGGTTGCCGAGCAGGTATTCCGCATGGGCACGCATCTCATCATCACGGTGGGTTGCGAGGGCCTCGGTGAGAAGTTTGCGGGCCTGCCCCATCTCGCGGCGGGCGAGGCTTTCCTGATCCATCTTACGGTGTTTTTTAGCGAGCTCAAAAAAGCACTCGGCAAGGGTAAAGCTGGTCTTCACCGCCATCTGGTCACCGGAGTAACGCTTACTGAATGGCTCGATGATGCCATCGGCACCCTTATTGACGGAAACGGTCCGTTGTTGTAACGGGTCTTCGCCTGACGCGGCGTAGGTGACGCTGATGTCATCCCCGTAGTGGATTGGGAATCCGTTGAGCTCAACAGGAGGAAGCTCCGCTGGAATTTTACTATCCGCATAGCTGATGGAGAAAACGCCTTTGAAAATTCCGCTGTGGTGCTCGGTTTCGCTAATTTTGTAGACGGCGGATGCGCCACTGCTGCCCTTCAGGGTCACTGATACCGTATCGCGTTCTGGGCTCTGATCGAGGCCGCGAGCAATCAGGCGGATATAGACTTTTTCACCCACAAATGCGCTGCGCAGGGTGCGGTTGAAGTTACCGTTCATCACGGAGAGGAAGGCGTGGCTACCAACGGTGAACGACATGGTTTTCCACTGCACTTTGTCGTCGGCATCTTTGTAAGGGTAACCAACGTGGATGAGATCACCGGCACGGACGGCGAGCCCATCAGGGATGGCGGAAGCAGACATAGCTTCGGCCGCCTTAGTGGCAAAACTGCGTGCTGGGGGATCACCGAGGATCAGAGGCAAGGAAAAGGAGAACCGTCCTTGCTCAAGAGGCGTGGCATTAGTTTGCGGGCGGGTGTTAGTGCCGGCGGTGTAGCCACTGGGAATCAAGGTCGGGCTACCAGTGAGCGCACCGGTCAGCTTCAACGTTCCGGGGACACGGACGTCAAAGACCTTATCGGAGGAAACTTTCGCAGCCTTACGGGCAGCGTCGGTTTGAATGTAAGCTCTGATTTCGCTGCTCTTGGCAAGTGCAAGATGAGGCGCCACGACATCGAAGCGCAAGGATGATCCAACCACCGCCTTCAGTGACGTTTGCGCGAGGCTGGGCTCATCGATATAATTGTAATTCAGGGTGCGGCGAATCTGCACGACTTCGGGGCCGAGGTCTCGTTTACGTTGACTGCCCGCGCTCGTATGGGTGATAGCTTCATCGTCAGGGATCGGGGACACGGGCAGGAGTTTGCTTGTCGCATGGTAAGCCGCGAGCTTGGGGGTGCCATACTTCGCGTGCTCGATGATGACGTTACGATCGGCGGGGATGCCGGGGTCGAGGTTTTCCATATCGCGGTAGGTCGCGGTGATGGTGCCACCTTCTGGAAGCTTGATTTCAGAATCGCGCTCGGGGTTACCAGATACGGGGAAGACGCGGCCAATGAAGCGACCGCTGTGGACTTCCGTTTCTACCGCCTTGATCATAACTTTTTCACCTTCGCTGGTGGTGATATGAATATCCACGGTATCGCGTTGCGGGCCGCTGTCCATATCGGCATCGTCAATGACTAAGGCCACGGCGTCGTCAAATTTAAAGCGGCGGATGGTTTCTGGCTCAAAAACCCGCCCCTCATCGGTTTGTGTATAATTGAGGAATGAGGCGGTAATCGTCGCCGTATTAAAGGCAACGGTCAGGCTTTTATCGTGTCGCGTGCGGCGTGGCGTGGCTGAGCGTGAGTCATCGTAGCGCACGTTGACTCGATCACCAGGCAAGACCTCGAGTTGTCCGTTTTCACGGAGCGCCTTAAAGTCTTGGGCAACCGGCAGTAGCGTATTGCCTTTTCGGTCGCTTAGAGTGACTGTTTTCACCGTCGGGGCGACACCTTGGAACCCCTGAACCACAAGACGGACAAGGCGGGCTTGACTGCGGTCACCGAAGGCGACGTCAATTCCGGTATCGGTTTCTGTGATAGTGGCTGGCTGGAGGATTGATTGACGCGCGCCTTCAGGGAACTGGACGGGGTCGAACATAGTATCCGGGCAGGGTTCGAGTTTCTCCTTACCAGGGACGTCACACATAATAACGGGTTTACGTTTTTTTAACGTATTGGCTGCCTCGGTGCGCCAGACCTGAATTTCGTGTAATCCTGGGCCGAACTCGCGCTCGATGGTGAGTGGATCATCAGATTTTTCTGTGGAGGGACGGCCGTCGATCAAGAAGATCGTTTGAGTCTCCCCTTTACCATTAGCGGCAGAAAAACCTCCGAGGCGGAACCGGCGGATAGCGGCAGCCGACTGATAGAAGTATGCGCGGAACTGAATCAATACCTGAGACTGCGGATGTATTCTGACGTGAGGGTATTTTTCAACGCTGAGGTTGGAAAGATAAGCCGCGTTGTATTCCATCTTCGGATGAATGGAGTTGAGCTCCATTCGTTGTTTCCAGTCCTTAGGCAGTTTTCTGCCCTTCGGCAGGGAAAGCTGATCAAGATGTGTGTTGGGGACGACGGAGATCCGAGGACGTCCGTCCCAAGGGGCTTTGTTTTTCGTTTCAGGGAAGCGGGAGCGGGTGATCCACTTTTTGCCATTCATGGACGTCTGCAAGACAAAATGGGTAAGCCCCTGCCCAGCCGCACCGAAGTCGAACGTCATTTTGTCGATGGGCACATTGTCGTTGAGATCGACACCAAAGGTGCGGGCCTTGTCTTTGTCTCCGACGTTACCAGACCAGCCGGGGTAATCTTGAGAACTGATTGCCATGTTGGGGTCGCGGCCTGGGGCACTTTCTGAGGCAAAGGCCATGGCTTGAGCACTGGTGGTGGGCACGATGCCTTCGAACTCACCGGTGTAGGCTCCGCTTTCCTTGAGAACCACCTGACGAATTTCATCACCACTGGTGGCGTTCAGGCTCACGGTGATTTCATCAATTCCTGGGGTTTGACTTTGATCGGGATCGATCACACGGATATAAACGGGGTTGCCGGGGCGGACGCGGCGGGTGCCGAGGGCGGTTTGAGCGGAAGAGAGCCCAAGTTCCTCGATATCCAAGCGGCGCTCACCTTCTCGTGGTGGGAAAGCTCCAGCAGAAAATGCAAGCTGAGCATCAGAGGCGACCTCGATAGCTATGTCCGGATCAGCAGGCAGGTCGTCCATTTTTGCACGAAACCGTTTCGAATAGCCGAAGCGGATTTTATCTTTTCCGAGGATCTGGAGAACTTTGTCACCTTTGATCGGTGCACCAAGGACGGTGGGGACTTCAGCCCGGAACTTCTCTTTGCTGTCACCAAGCTGATGGAGCATGACACGTTCGCTGTCACCGGATTCCGCCCATACTTCCACCTCGATATCGGCACCAACACCAGAGACACTCAAGGTGGGGTCGCGGAGGTTGATTTTAATCGACTCACCGGGCACGATCATGGTGTCGTCTTGGGACGGTCCGAGTTCGATTTCACTGGCCTCAACAAGTTTGCGCATCTGGAATTGGATTTTTCCGCGTAGGATCAAGGCGTCGGAATGTTTAGGCTGCTGCCGCAGCACGTAATCGACGGCACCGAATGCCTCCTTATAATTTTCCTGATCCATAAAGACCTCGGCACGGGCGTAATAAATTAGAATACGGAACGCGGGATTTTTGAGGACCATGAGTTTATCCAGCTCAGCGAGGGCACTTGAAAAGTCCTTGGAAACGCGATCGACCATCACCGATCCGAGCGCAGCGCGCAACTGGATGGAGGTGCCTTTGTATTCGGCGGCATCGGCGACTTTACGGAACCAGGCGCGTGATGTCGGCAAGGCTCCCTTGCGGAATGCGAGGTCAGCATAGGAAATTTTCAGCTCAGCTTCTTGTTCGGCGCTAAATGTGCCCGCGGACTCGCGCGACCAGATCATGAGTTCCTTGATCAGCGTCTCGGCGCGGGCGGTTTGACTCGTCTCGGCATTGCGTTTCAGCAACCAGAAGTTGTATTCGATGGCGAGTTTACGGATGATCGGCTTGAGTTGGTCGGGGTTTTCGTCGTAGAGTTTCCATGCGGCATCCAAGTTTCCTTGAACAAACTGCGCGTTGGATTTGTAGATACTGTATGCAGGGTCGGTTTCATCCACGGGGATATCGACCGCGCCGATGGCGACGGTGGCCTTGCCGATGACCCCTCTGATTCGAGCCTTAATGAGCGGGATTTTCCAATCTGTGCGAGGAAAGTGGATACGACCGAACGAGCCATAAACCGCAGCACGGGAAAATGTCACGGCGATGGAAGCTGCCTCAGCTTTGAATGCCGCTTCGGTCATGAGCGACAATTCGATGGCGCCCATGGCATCACGGCTATCGCCCGAAGTGGCGGCATGCCAGAGTCCAGCCGCGTAGGGTTCTAGCGCATCCCATTGTTTGTTTTTCTGGGCCTCTTTCGCGATGCGGATGACAAGAGCTTCATAGCCTTGAGCTTTGGGATACTCTGCGAGCGGAGCGTTTTCCCTGAACAAGGAAAGCACGAGTCTGCGGGTGGTCGCGGACCACTTTGGCAGGGTCGCCACCTTGCTGAGCCCGATCACAGCGACTTTTACGGGTGCCCTGCGAACGCGCTCGATCACGGTCTTCAGTGCGACCTCCACCTGAGCTGGCGACGCCCCCTCCTGCAAGGAAAGTAATTCTCGACAATGCTGTCGAGGATCCGAAACCGATCGATTCACCATGCCGAAGCCTCCGAAAATCAACCAATTTGATGCTGCCTTCTGGTAGGCCGTATCCATCTTGGCGTAGGCTGGGGATGGGATGAGGTTCTTCATGAAGTCAGCAGACTCTTTTTTCTTTGGATTCACACAATGTAACCAAAGACTAAAAATGGGTTCGGACAGCTCACCTGCTTGCATCTGTTTGCGTAACAAGGTCTCCAAATACGCGGCATACTCTGGCAATGCCTTTCTGATGTTCTTGAAGCCCCATCGCTCCCAGCCACCTTTAATGCCTGGACCAAAAGAGAGCCTCGAATAGGGGTTACCAAAGTCTATCTTCGTGAGTGCCTGGCGAAGAAGACTTTCCTGAAATTCCCTGGATGCGGGTGATGCCGTCACAAAATCCGTAGTCAGCGTCTTAAGGAATTGAGCCTTTTCTTTTTGAGGTGCTTGCTTAAGCAGCCCATCCCATAAAGAGAGCAAGCCAGGAGTGTTTACGTTCCCACCTCGAAGCTCCTTATAGAGTTGCTTAAAGGCAGCCGTTCGCTCGGCGATACTCGCTTTCTTGCTGACTTGTTTTTTGAGTTTCTGGTAGCGGGTATCGAATTGGGCGTATTTTTTAGTGGGTGCCTCTGCTTTTGTGTCTCTCTTAAACATGCCGCTTTGCCAGAGGTTATGAGTCGGCTCCTTGATCTCGGCAAAACGCCACATTTCCGACTTCATCATATCCTCAATGACGATGCTATACCTGCGTTCCGGCTTGGCCCAAACGCGGACCATCGCAGCCTGTGCGTGTGGGTTGCGGGCTAGGTTCGGGGCCATCACCTTGGCGGTCTCCACCGTCAGGGTTTTATCAAACAGCGTGATGTTGGGCGCGAATAGTGAGTTGAATACAGCAGGCAAATCTCGGACGAGGGCACGAACGTCCCGGCGTGCGATGAAGTATTCGCCAATGCTGCGGTTTTTTGCGTAGGCCACCTTATGCCTGAGCACCCCCCTCGCTTGGGCGGGAGACATGCTGCGCAATGCCTTGAGAACGGGTGCGGTCTTCTTTGAACGTCCTGGGTCAACAAACTTGGCGAAGACACCTGAGTCACTTTGTTTGGTATGCATCCAGCCTTCGGCCACGATGATGGATCCTTGATATGGCAATACCTCAACAAGCGCGTTCGCGGCTCGCAATGGGGCATCAAGCATCAAAAGCGGCACCTCTTTACGATCGGCGGCATATTTCTCCAGCCGCTTCTGGACAGGGATGATCGCCTGCAACCAGCTCAGGCGTGCCCGTAACTGCTTACTGCTTCGTTGAGCCTTGGCGAGGTTTCCGAGCGCCGCAAAGATGGAATTACCGCTGTGCTGGTAGGTTTCAAGTTCACGAAGCATGGCCGACTCAAACTTTGCGAGGTGCTCAGCTGGGTCATTGGTGTTGTATATGGCGGTCAGTCGGTTTGCCATGGCAACCATGTCGCCACGGCTCCGTGCCTTCGCTAGGAACCAGGCATCCCATTGTTTGGCCTGCCCGAAGGCGCGTAAGCGGTTACCGTCCTCGCGCATCAGGAGGTAGGCGGACTCCGGTTCGTTCATGCTGTTCATCAGCAGGCGATAAACCGAGTCGACAGCGATGCCACCTTGTTTGGCATCCTGTGGGTTCCCTTTCAGAAATTTGCGGTAAAAACTGACGGCATCCGCCCACTCGCCAGCATAGTCGGCCGCCTGCCCTGCCTGGAATAAGAGATTTTGCGAGTTGGATGGATTGGCGGTCAACCACGGCTTCACCTTGGCAAAGGCCTTGGCGGTCCGGTGCTCATTCATCCCCGTTGTCAGGATACCGAGCACAGACCCCTCGGTCTGGTTTTTTGACCCTTCAAATGCCTTGATCTGATCGTCAAGCGGCGAGGCGACGGCTGTGCAAGCTGCGATAAAATAGAATGAGAAGCCTGTCAGGTTTCGATAGTTCATTAGAAATAAAAATGGGTAAGTTGTTCGGTGCTTTTAGCGACTCCCTAGCGCCCTTGCTCGAGGCGTTCGATCTCAAGTTCGTTTTCGAGCTTTTGCAGGGCGCCTTGTGACAGCTGACCCCGAGCGTAAGCAGCCCATTTACTTTCAGGGAAATCATAGGTCAGGCGTTTGTATATCGAGTAGGCGGCCATCGGTTGCCTGAGTGACTGGTAACACATCCCCGCCCAGTACATCCCCTGTGACCGCAGGGTTTTGCCATCGTAAGCATGGTCATTGACCACATGGAGGAAGGCGGCCAGCGCCTCGTTATGTTTCTTGGCACGCATGTATGCTTGGCCTGCACGAATACCCGCTTTACCGGCAAGGGGGTCGCTGGGGAATCGTTGTTGAAGTCGGCCAAATATCTGGGCGGTCTTGATATACTCGCGCTCGGCTAAAACCTGCTTCGCTGCCCCTTTAAACTGAGCATCCTTGTTGTCGACATCAGCTAACAACTGCTTGGCTTCCCTTTCATACGTGGCGGCACTGCGCAGGAAGTAACTGCCGAGTTTTGCCATGGCGGTAGCTAGGTATTCCGAGTCTGGGTATTTGTAAGCCAGTTTGACATACTCCTGGGCGGCGATGTCTGGCTGTTTGAGTTTTTCATAGACGGAGGCAATTCTGTATTGTGCCTTGGAGGCGTGGAGGGTGTTGGGGTAAGTGCCGACCACATTCATGAAGCGCGATAGCGCCGCTCGGTAGCGGGTTTCCTTGATCTCTAAATCTTGGGTATCGTTGGCCTCCTCAAGCGAAAGGTTCCCCAACAAATACTCCGCATGCGAGCGAGTTTCTGGATCTTTGAATTGATCCATGGCCTTGGCGAGGAGTTGTTTAGCGCGGACATATTCGCGAGCAGCCATCTCCGCTTTACCGAGTTTGCGGTGGCTTTTTGCCAACTCAAGATAACTCTCGGCCAGTGAGAACTGGGTGCGCATGGCAATCTCAGGATCATCGTATTTTTTAGAAAAAGGCTTGATCGTTCCATCGGAGCCCTTGCTGATCGTGATCATTCGGGTGGGTGATTTTAGACCGTTGCTCGCGGTGTAACGCATGGCTACGACATCGTCATATAAAACGGGGAAACCATCACGGTGGACGTTATGCTGGGCAGGTTTGCTTGCAGGATCGGCAGGATCAGCAGATTTGCTTGCAGGATCGGAGACATCGAGAGCCTTGAGGTAGGAAAGGCTGTAACTCCCTTTGAATATGCCGCTGTGTGAGGTGGACTCACGGAGTTCGACACGGTGCTTGGCACCTGATTTTGCCTGCATCAGGACGCTGACCGTATCATTTTTATCGGAGACATCGCCACCGAGGTCAACGACACGGAGGCTGATGGTTTCACCGACGTAGGCGCTGGTTCGAGCAACTCGGAAGTCGTTCTCCATGACGTCAAATACGGGATGGGTGACCACCTTGGTGGTGGTGGTGAGCCACTGGCTGGCACCCGATTGATCTTTGTATTGCGTACCGATGTGGACATGTTCGCCGGGCAGCACGATCAGGCCGGCGACTTTCAACTTACTATATTCCTCGTATGGTAACTCGCCGTTGCGGGCTTTTTGAATGAGTTCATAACGCTCATCACTGCTCAAAATGCCGTGATTGGGCTGGTGGCCTGCGATGAGTGGGACATCCATAGTAAAGCGGTCGAGGGCTGCGTTGCTTGACCAGAGTTTGTGGTTATTCTCGGTGTAGGACTCGATTTGTGGAGTGCCTCTCCATTTGTCACCGTATGCCCCGCTTGGCGGCGTCAGATGACCGATGAGCTCGATTGTCCCTGGGACATTGAGGTCAAATACTTTGCTATCCAAGGGAACTTGAGCAAGCTTTCGCCCGCTGTCAGTCTGGGCGTAGACAGCGATGGTGGATGAGGTTCCGAGTGCAAATTGGGGTGCGAGTAGTTCGATATACATCCGACGACCGTGCACGCTTTGGAATCCGCCTTCGGGTGGTTTCGTTGTCGGGAATAATTTGTGGGAGATCGACCAGCTCGGCTGGATCAATCCTCTTCCTGCTTCTCTTGCTTTGCGGGCGGAATCGGTTTCCACTCTCCGTTGCCATTCATCCATCGGGATAAATCCCTCGGCGAGGGATCGGTAACCCGGCAGATCTTCGGCATTGGTGCTGAAGTCAATAGCCGTCACGGTCGGTTGAGACAGGCTGAGTTGTGGCAGAGTAAAGGCGGCATGGCCGATGGTGGCATAGCGATCGGTGGGCACGCCGGGCTCGGTGTTTTCTTGGTCACGGTAAGTGGCGGTCAGCGTCCCCCCCTCTGCAACTTGAATTTCGTCTTTGCCTGACACAGGAGTAGGAACTGGGGTCATGATCGCCTCAAAGACGCCAGTAGACGGACCGGTTTCAGTGGCTATAAACTCACGATTTCCACCGGCCTCGCTCTGCACGGTAATTTTCAGTGTGTCTGGCTCGACACTGATATCCATATCCGCATCGTTTACGACGAGCGAGAGTGGTTGCCCGTAAGGGAAGCGGAGGAGCTTCTCGTAGTAGGGCATATCCTTCTTGTCTTTGCTGCTATAGCGTGGCTTGATATCGGCGAATTCGACTTTGGCCGTGCTGAATGCTACTTGGAGGAAGCGTTCGCGCTTCTCAAAGGATTTGGTGACAAAACGATCGTCGACGTAGCGCACCGAGATTTTATCTCCGGTGAGAATCTCGAGCGTATTGTTTTTATTGAGTTTTGCGTAGTCTTCGGCCACGGGCAGGACTTTTTTACCATCGGGAGTGGCGAGGGATAATTTATTCAAGGCGGGAATTGGCCCCTCACTTTTGAAAAAGACGAGTTTAAAGAGTCGCGCACGGGACTCGGGTGCAAATTTCACCTTGAACTCGGTGCCCGCATCATTGGCCGAGATGCTTGCTGTGGCATTGCGATGGGCCAGTACACCTTTGGGGAATTGGCTGGGATCGAAGAAGCTGTCGGGGCAGTCGACCAGAGCTTCATCGCCTTTGAGGTTGGTAAGTAACTTCACGCCCCGGCCGAAACCGAGGTTAGCGACCCAACCGGCGGCCCAGATTTCGAACCGGTGCACTCCGGGGCTGAGGTTGATGGAACCTTCGAGTCGACCGCCGCTTTTGCTGGTGATCGGACGACCATCAACAGCCAACATAAACTTAGGTTTGTGATTAATCGAAGAGTGCGTTTTGGGGGGGATTTTAAACTTCCCGAGTTCTAGTCGGAACTGGCGTTTCACCTCGGTTGGTTCGTAGAAATAACCTTGGAAACGGTAAATCACGGATGATACGTTGTGATTATTCTGGCGCTTCCAATTGATAGATTGGTAGAGTGATTTCGTCAGTGCCTCGGACGCACCGGCGACATTGGCTGATACCCCTTGGGCATACTTCTGGCTCAGCCAACCACGGTTCAAGTGCTCCGACATCTCACGCAGGTCGAACTCCTTGCGTCCCTTGCTGCTAGCATGCAATTTATCCGTGTCATTCATCACCGTAACCGACGGTTGCCAAGGATTTTTCAGGGTGAGTTGGTTTTTGGGATAGGCTGCGACGGGGATCATTTCCCTAGGATTCATGCCGGTGAGAAGCATCCATTTTTTAAGCTTAGAACCTTGCTCGTTGGCATTGATTGTCATCTCGCCGAGTTCGACGTTGTCGTTGAGGTCCACATTAAATTCTGGGGTCTTCCCCTTGACGATGACAGGCTGCCAAGCAGGGTAACTGGTTTCTGGGCTGAGCACCATGTTCGGGTTACGACCGGGTTCTGAGTGTTGTGCGAATGCCATCGCTTGGGCACCAGCGGTCGGGACACTTCCCTCGAACCATCCGCTGTGGGTATCGGTTTCCTTCAGCGTGATACGGGAGATGAAATCGCCACTTGAACTTGCCACACTCACACTCAGTTCATCGATTCCCGCAGTGCGTGATCGGTCGGGGTCGATGACACGGACGTGGATCGGGCTCCCAGGTTTAACGCGGGTTTCAACCGGCGATTCTTTTTCTTTTTTCTCAGAGGCACCCCCTTCACCGGTAACGAGCTTGCGACCAGCGGCGGCGGCGCGCTCGACTTTCGCCAGATTGGCCAGTTCGGCTTCGGTAGCGTCACGGTTTTTACCCTCCATCGCCTCCATCTGCTTTTCCATGTCGGCGATGCGTTGTTCATCCTCAGTGAGAAGCTTGCGGGAGGATGCCATGAGGGTGGAATTGGAAGCAATGGTGATTGGGCCACCGCGCTTCTCCGGCATGTTGTTCATTTTCTTCCTGAATCGTTCAGAATAGGCGTAGAAAACCTCGTCGTCGCCGATGACTTGAAGGATGCGGTCGCCTTCTTTCGGGGCGCCAAGTGCGGTGGCGACTTCGCCACGGAACTTAGTTTTCTGATCACCAAACTGACGAAGGAAGAACGTTTCTTTATCGCCTGATTTTGCCCAGACGACCACTTCAATTTCGGTGCCGGCACCAGACACAGCGAGGGTCGGATCGACCAAGGTGACTTTAAGTTTTTCACCTGGCACGAGTGTAGTCTGGGAACTTCCAGGGGTAACCTCAATCTCGGTGGCCTCCATGAGTTTTTTGCGTTTGAGCTGAACCTTGCCGAGCAGGATTTTGGCTTCGCCGTGGTTGGGTTCGCGAGCGAGAATCGACTCAATATCGTCGGCTGAGTCATCGTATTCTTCCATGTCGTAGTAGACAACGGCGCGGGCGTAGCGGGCGGGCGACCACATCTCAGGGATGCGTTCGAGTTCGAGTAATCCGAGAGTTTTCAGGGCGGCGTCGAAGTCCTTGCCAATGCGCTCGGCGTCGGCTTTACGCAGGGTGGACTGGTAGCGAGCGACTACGCCTTCGTAGGCTTTGTTTCCCTGGGTCTTGCTATAGATCTGATGCGCTTCGCGGAGTTGACCGCGCTGCATGGCAATGTCACCGTAGGCGAGTTCGATGCCGATTTTTTCTTCGGGGGTAAGTGGTGAGGTTGGCTCGGCAGCCCAGTTGAGCAGGACTTTGACGAATTCCTCCTGTCGGATTTCATCGCGGCTATAGATCACGCGTTGGAGGACCCAATTGAGGTAACTCACGTTGAGATCGCGGTGGATCGGGATGAGCTGTTCCCAATTTTCATCACAGAGTTCCCAGGCGCTGTCTTCGTTTCCTGTTAACCAGTCGCCTTGGGATTTATAGATGGGATATGTGGGGTTGTTTTTTGCGACAGGAATAACCATCAGCCCCATGTTCATCGCAGCTTTGCTACGGAGAGTTTTGAGCCGACGTGTATCACGTGCGGGATCTACTTTCCTGCCGTTAGCTGGATCGGGAAAAACAATCTGACCAGTAACAGCCATAGCATAGGCCGCCGATGGCTGTGTGTCCTCTAAACTCTGAGCAAAGGTCAAGGTTTGCGGGAGGATATACTGGTGCCTCATGACTCTGACACTCTCCCATAAGGTGTAGGCTACTTTGTGGATGACCACTGGATCTTGCTTCTTCTTCACCGCGGTGAGCAAGCTTCTGGGAAAAGCATCCCCAGAGGCAGGCATGACATTGAGCTCAATAAGATCGACGATAAGACTAAAAACTTGGGGGTCAGAGAAAACGGCAGGATCGAGTGCTCCGACTTGATTAGAGGCCCAGACCTCCATGCGCGTTGGGGATTTTTTGATAGCTTCAATGGCTTTGGTAAGTGCGGCCACGGCGGTCGCGACATCGGTCTGCGGGGCGATAATTTCTGCGGGGTTGCCCTTCTTGGGGGCAACGACTGCCTTCTGGGGCAGCGCCAATAGGTCTTTGCAGGCGATAGCGGGATCGGTGGAATTGACGATGGCTATTTGAGCCGGGGTCATGACGTCCTTTTTGAACCACTCATAGGCGGCATTTTGCAGTTCAAATGGCATGGTCTTCCATAACGGCGATTTCACCAGTGCCTGTATCAGTTTGATCTGTTCGGCATTGTCATCGGGATACTGCATGTTGATCCATGCCATGACCTTCCATGATTCGATTTTGTTGGCTTTGAGTCCATCGGCGATGGACTTGCGCATAGCGGCTTCGAGTGGATGCGGTTTGCATTTCGCAGGATAGCGTTTTTTGAGTTCAGCCATGCCACGATGGCGTTGAGCGAGGTAGAGGATACCAGGCGCATACTTGGTGACATTGACTTTGTTGGCAGCTTCGATCTCTTTCCAAATCGGATCAGAACCAGATATTCCTGTGGTGATTGCATTACGGGCTAGCCTCTGGGCCTCTGGGCTGGTGTCCTTTAGCAGCTCGGGAATCGCCTCAGGAGTCATTAAGGTGATCGCTTTCAGTTGGGCATAGACTGCGGGGGTTTTAGGTTGCTTCGAGCGATAGTCTGCCCACAGTTTTTTGAACAAAGCGATACGCTGGTTAGGAGCAGCCTTTGAGTCGAGTGCCGCGGCTTTGATTTTTACGGCAAAAGCCTTGGACTCCTTTATCTTCTGATCACGTGTTTTATTGCCGCCTGGTCTCCCAGCATAGTGCCAAAGTTGATCGGCGTAACGGCCGTCTAGCTCTACAGCGCCGAGTCGCCAAGCCTCGGGGCCAAGCAGAGCTGTGATCATTTTATTAAAGTCTTTGTCTGTGCCACCCGCAGCAATTGCACGGATCAACGAGGCTTTAGGGTTGAGGTTCTGCGCCAGTGATGGGGCGAGTTTTTGCGCCTCCTGTGGAGTGACTCGGTTCCAAGGTTTTTCTAGCAAAAGAACGCCGACCCGGCTTTTCATCACCTTAGAATTAGCCTTGAGGTAGTCTCTCACCGCTTTGACCTGATGGGGGATGACTGAATTATTCGCGTAATATCCATTGCTCCACGACTGCAATAAGTCGGCAAGCTGAAGCGGCGTGAGTCGAGGAATGGCGGCTACGATCGGTGCCATTTTGGCATCGATTTCATCAGGCCAGTACTTCGCAGGATCACCACGGTAGTGACGCCCACGGCTACCTCCGGCCCACCCCGTTTGCACCCATTGGGCGTATTGAGGGTATTTCACCAGAAGTGCCTTGGCTTCAGCCACCGGTGGTGAGATCATCTTGCCGGCAAGTTTCCCTTGGTTGTAGCCTTTGACCGATACCGCCCAGTCCAAGCGCAGTGCCATTTCTTGATTAAAGGTCATGGCCTTGGAGAGTTTTCTATAATTGGTGACGAGTTCTGCGTTCACAGAAACTGGCAGTTCGATGGCGGTATCGACTTGCTTGAGCAGCCAGTTGAAATAATTGCGATACTCAACCTGCAGCAGTTCGGTTGACAGCCCTGCCTTAATACAGGCGTGCAGTCGGGCGGAAACCGCGATGGGGTCCTTGCGGAGGACCGCTTTATCAAGGAACCAGGCGTCGAACTGATGCGCCCGCGGGCAAACCATGACGCGGTTGCCATCGTTACGCCCGAAGGCGTAGGCACCGCTTTCGTCTTTGAGTTGATAAATCAACAGGGAATAGACAGATTGAACCGCATCGTCCGCAGTCGCGGATTTCAGGTCAGCTTTTTTGAGATACTGCTGGTAGATGGCGACGGCACTCTTCCAGTCGCCGCTGAGTTCTGCAGCTTGTCCCGCGTAGTAGAGCAGCATACCGTTTTCCGGCAGGTTTTGTCGTAGCCATTTTTGAGTTTCGGCGATCGCTTGGGTGGGCTTGCCTTCCTTAATGCCAGCTTTCAGCAGGGAGATGATGGCGTCTTCGGATTGGGTTCCGATGGAAGCGGTGACCGTCTTGCGTTGTTCCTCAAATGTGGCAGCGGAAGCAGGGATTACCAGCGAGCTAAGGAGAACCAACCCCAAAGAAGTGCCCAAGATCCAAATTTTCTTACCAGAAGATCGATGCACTGTTCTGATGGCGAAGGAGTCCCTTGGATTCGCGTGTGTTGGAATAGTCATTCGAATGATGATCGGATTTGGGTGTTATAAAAAACTTAATCGGGAGTGGCGGAATCAGGCGCGTGATTACTCACCGTTGGAATTTGCAGATTCTGCTTCGATGCCGGCGAGCTTTTGGCGGGCCTCCGTGATGTGTTTGCTGGACGGATAATCGGTGATCAGCTGACGGAGTTTTGCCTTGGCGATCTCGTTGTCGCCCATGCGATAACCGACGTTCGACCAGAGCAAGAGCATTTCATCGAGGAACGCGGCGTCTGGGTAATCGCTAAAGACGCTGTCAAGGAGGTCGGCAGCCATGGAGAAGTTTTCGGTATTGACGTAATGGCGGACCACACGACCGAGGGATTCGGCAGCGAATGAGCTCTCTGGATAGGTTTCGTAGGTCTTGCGGTAGGCTGCGATGGCTCCGCCCATAGCTTTTTGCAGGGCGGTGGCAGGAGAGATTCCCGCCTTCCCCCACTTACTGTTGTGTTGGTCAGAGGCTTTAATCGATTCCTCGGCTTGTTTCTGCAGGACTTCACCGATGCGGAACTGGGCCTCGGCTGCGGAGATCGGGTTTTGAAGTTGGAGTACACGTTGGTAGGATTCCACTGATTTTTGGAAGTCGCCCTTATCGGCTAGGCTACGGCCGAGGGTCATCAGCGCCTGATCGGCGAGCACGGACTCGGGGTAGAGGCGGTTAAAAGCAAGGCAAGTGGAGGTAGCGGCTTGGTAGTCGGATTTCAGCAGCTCACTTTCCCATTTGAGTTTGAATGAATTCTCCACCAGATCGCCGGGAAGTTTTTTGCGATTGATGATGATCGGGTCGATTTTCGCGAGGGCTTCTTTGGCGCGCAGGGATGCGCGTTGATCGAGGCCCATATCTTTATAAATTCCGCCGAGTCCATTAAGAGCTTCGGCTTCGACCGAGCTTTTGCGTGCTTTGAGCAAAGCATCGAACACGACATACTGGTCGGCAGAGACGCCGGAGTTGACCGATCCTGAGACTTTGATGGTGGCATCGCTTTCGCGCGGATCATCGCCGTAGAGGTGGACATCGTCCGTGTAGGTGACACGAAGTTCATCGAGCTCGTCGGTATGGAGGATGGCGTCGGATTGATCAGGTTCGACACCCTGTTCGGTGGGGGCCAGTTTAATTTTCCCCATAAAGATGCCAGTGCGAATCTCTGGCCCCTCGGAAATTTCCACAAGGGTGACCGTGATGCTGTCGCGTTCTTTCCAGACATCTTTTTCATCATCCTCGAGGGCGAAGATATCGATCGTGCTCTCGGATTCGGCATCGGCCTGAGCCTCGACTTTATAACGGGACGTGACGGTGAGCGTAACCTTTTCTGCGCCAGCTGTTTTATCAAGGTCGGCATCGCGCAACATCAGCACCTGAGGCTGACCTGGGTAGGCAATGTAGGCTGGGGTCGAGTAATCGCCAAGGAAGAAGCCAACGGTTCCAGTGCTCACAGCGCGAACCTTCCCGGTGCGCGGCACACCTTTCTTGCCGTCCATCGTGCTATCGTCGAGATAAGTGACAGTCAGGGTGTCGCCACCAATCATTTGCAGCACGCCATCGCCAGGTTTGGCATCGCCTAGGGCGGTGGGTGCGGAAGCGAGCATTTCATGTTTTTTACCTGCCACGGGCACGCCTGTGATAATTTCAGTATCGCCACTGCTAACGGTGATTTTTGCGGTCACTGGCTGGTCGAGCTTGCGCATGACCGGCACATCGGCATCGACAATTTTGGCATAAAACCGCTGACCGATCTCGATTCTACCGAGTTCTTCACCTGCGTCCTCAACCTCCGTGCCGACCAGAGACAACGAGTCGATCGCTTTGTTCCAGTTTTTTAAATTGTAGTGGCTCATGCCGATGTAGTAGTAGGCTTTGTTGGCCCACTTCGTTTTACCGGCGACCTCGGTGAGGCGGCGGAACAAGGGGAAACAAGCGGAATACTGACCTGCCTGATACTGGCTGAAGCCGGCCTGGAAAAGTGCCTCGTGGTAAAGTTCCTGTGCGGTTTCAGATTGCTTTTCGCCAGGTTCGGGAGCAAGCAGGCGGGTGAGCAGGAGAAAGTGGCTGAGTGCCTCTTTGTTTTTATGCAACCCGAGATAGTGTTTCCCCATCGACATATGGGCCATATGGGCGAGGGTGGACCCTTGGTTATCACGCACCACGGTGTTGAGCATGGTGAGGCCACGTTCGTATTGTTTATATTCCATCAACTCCATTGCCTTGTCATAGAGGTGCTTGGCTCGGCGGTCGATGTCGGCAGAAACGCGGGATCGTGAGCTATTGGCCTTCTCGGGCTGGGCCTTATTCCCTTTCCCCTTACGCTGAGCGTGGGAAGTTACTGGCAGTGCCAACAATAAGGTCAGAAGAACCAAGACTTGTTTTGTATTCACTGAACTAGAATATTTCATTATCTTATAAAGTTTCATCGGATGACTGATTAATAGAGATTTTAAATGCGCTGCATGGAAGAGATGCAATACAGAGGGCAAAAACAAGGAGCAAAGGTAATATTTTCATGCGCTGATCAACGGTCCCCATCACGGGTAAGGTTAATGGGGTAATCATTCCTCTGCCGTGGACTCACCACCGGTGAGCGCAACACCGTAGCTTTCCAGACGGTTATGCGCTTCACTGGACTCGCCGCTTTTTGGGTAGCGGCGCAGGACCATACGAAGTTGCTGCACTTCCTTGCCTTTGTTTCCACTGATGCGGTAGATGTCAGCAATTTTCAAACTGGCCTTGGATGCTGTGCCGCCACCGACTGACTCGAGTCCCTGGACGGTTTTGACGGCCTGCGGGTATTGCTTGAGTGCCACCATGCAGTCGGTGACGCCCCAAGTTGAGTCGGGTTGTTTGTTGGCTCCGCGGTAGGCTTTGATCGCTTCTTCGTAGCGGCCCAATCCTTGAAGCAGCCTAGCCTGTGACAAGCCGAGCGCCTGACCCGCATACTTGGGTGCTTTTTGCAATGCTGGGATTTCAGCCAGCGCTTTTTCCATAAACGGTCTATTCCGGTGGCTTCGTGCGTTGTAATAATCAAAGCGCGACTTTGCAGCAAATGCCTTGTCCTTGATTCTGGAGAAATAGCGTAATACAAATTCTTCTGGCTCATAATAAGCGGAAAAGTTGGCTAGGTTCTTGATTCCCTCATCCGTCATGCCATCGGTACTAACCGAGCGCATGACAGCCCGTGACTCCCCATACATACTCAGCGGGTATCTCAACTTACCCATCAGCTTCATTTTCTCCGCCGTCTTCATCCCTGCGAGAAACGGCTTGCTTTCGCTGGCAAAAAACGCAGAGCGCATTTTGGGATCGCTGGAGTAATATCCGCACCACGTCAACACACGAGCAAGTGTAGCAGGTTGCCTTTTATACTGCTTTTCTAGGCGTGCCAGCCAGGTCTTGCTGTCCTTTTCATAGACATTTTGGAGATCGAACCACTGCTTGCGCAAGCCATCCTTATCTGCAAAGCGATCACCCATTTTGGAACTCCAATAGCGGGCGACCTTCTCCTTCTTATCCTGCTCCGTGTCCTTCATTTGCTGAGCCTTACTGAGAACCGTGGACCAGTAGCGCATATCCACGTCTGGTTTGTCAGTTTTTTGGCCCCGGCCATCAAAGCCGCCCGCCGCAACATAGAACTCCTTGAGCTTATCATGGTTTGGACTGCGCGTGACGTAGTGGCTTATCACGGCGCGGCGGGCAGCCTCGGCCGCGCGATGGTTCGTTTTTGAAAATGCAACGGCGGTGCGCCAGTGGTATTCAGCAGCCTCCTCGAATTTCCCGAGTTTTGCCATGGCTCCTCCGAGGTAAGTCAGGGCGGTGCCGGAGTTTGGCTGAGCCACATAATCGTCATCCTTAACCATACGAGCCCATACGGCGTTCTGTTTGGCGGTATCTCCATTTTGTTGGTGACACAGCCCCATATAAAAGAGCGCACCAGCGGCGTAGCTGACATCATCAGGAAAGTAGTCAACGACATCCTGGTAGGCCTTTATGGCGGCGTGACGTTTATCGATCTGATGCAGACAACGCCCCATGCGCAACAGGACGTAGGGGAGGGCCTTGCTATTGACGAACTCGAACGAATACGCCTTGTAGGCGGCATAAGCACCTTTGTAATCGCCCTTTTTATAAAGTTTATCGGCGTCCTCTAGGTTCAGCCCCTCGAAGGTATCTAATTTGGCAAACGCCTTACTTGGATAGAGGATTTCATCACCTGCCCTTTGTGCCGCGTCAACTTGAATGACTCCCGCCTGAAGCACCAGCAGCAGGCATCCACTTTTTAATAGATTTTTCATAATTCTTGAGAACAAGTCAGCTCGATTCATGGCTCACGACTATTGACTGGATAACGGTCGAGTGAAAGACGCATATTCGAGCATTCGATGAATTTCAGCTATTCATACGTAGGCATGATTCTCATATTACAACATATCGATAATTTTTTACCCGTGAAACACCTGACGATCTGAGTTACCGCATGCCCCCCCCTAAAAAATAGAGACGGCAGCGACGTTACGTTTCGGCCTTTCATGGCAGGATCAGTCGATACGCAGGAAGATATACTGAAGTTTCTCGGGGATCTTCGCGGTTACCACGCCGTCCTTCAGGCTGGCCGTTCCGGGCCCACTGAGCACGGTCACCTTCTGTCCCAGATTTTTGAGCAGCGGCACCTTAACCGACCATTCGGAGGCGTCGTTGAGTTCGCGAAAAACGACGATTCGGGCGCTTTTGCGGTCCTTGCTGACGGATGACATACCCGTCCATACGACACCGTCCGGTGCGTCACCAATCGGGATGATGTGGCCGGAGAAGATCGCCTCGCGTTCATTTTTCCAAGCGGCGACCAGTGGCGGCAGTTTCTCGAAATACTCTTGGGGGAGGTTGGAAATCTCAAACCATCCCAGCGGATTAGAAAACATGATGCTGGCGAATAGGGTGTCTGGTGCGTAGAGCGCCGGGGCGAGCGGATCATCCTTGTAGAGTTTCGTGTTGCGCTGATTGTTGAGAAACTCCATGCGGAGGCGCAATGGGTCAACGTGGTCGGCGAGCATCCAAAGGTTACGTAGGGTCAGGTGTGGCCAGTATTTGTGCCAGTCGCTGTATCGGTTTTCGACAAAAATAGGTCCGACATTGGGGGAGCCGAAATAGCTGGGTCTCAGACCCGCAGTGGCATCGGGATCAAACACGACGCGGCCGTCGGATGCCCGCAGGATCTTATCATAGAACTTCCGCAGGTTCTCTTCGGCCTTGCGCGTCGGCATCTCCACGGCATCGATTTTGATGTATTCGATCCCCTCTTTGAGGCTGCAGTCGATCAAAAGATCAGCGTCACGCTCCCAATGTTTCATTTCCTTTTCCGAATCCGGCCCGAACCATAGACCAAATTTCATACCTTTGGCTTCGGCAGCTTCAACAAGCGGCTTTAACCCGTTGGGAAATCGTTTCGGGTGGGGCGACCAGAACTCAGGGTCGGCGGCGTAGAACTCGCCCCAAGCACCTTTTCCAAATGCGGAATTTCCCGACATTCCTTTTTGCCAACCGTCATCGACTTGGACAACGTCAACGCCGAGCCTAGAGCCGGCTTCAATTTCCTTCATCAGAAAGTCCTCGCTGACACGAGCATCTGCCGATCGGTCGCCCCAGGTATTACTGAGAAAACGCGCATCGCGCTTGGCATCGAATGTCCGGATACAGCGTTGATAGTCCTGCAGGGCGGCGATGCGTCCCGGGCGGCCGCCGGTGTAACTGAGCACCACGGAGGCATACCCGTGACCGGCAAAAATGACTCGCCGACCTTGACCCAGCACGCGTGCGTCCCAAGCATTTTTCACAGGGCGGGCGTGTGGTAAGGGAGCGAGTTTAAGGAAAACGAGTCCCTCACCAGTGACTGGATTTTCGACATGGAAAAGGTTCCCAGAAACATCAAATGCGCTATGCAAGGGCATCCATTCTTTTTCATGAACGAGATCATTGTAGTGATCGGTCTGGTCCATCAGGGTGACTTGGGTGAATCGGAGGTGTTGGATGCTGAGAATCAGATCATCGATGGCATCCAGTGTTTTTGCGGGTTTCTTGGGCTCCTGATTGTTTTCTAGGCCGCTGGGTTGTGCTTTGGCCCCCTCCCCCTCGTTCTTACCCACGTTTTCTCCAGGGGTCTTTGAGCTTGTGTTCGGCTTGAATGTCACGGTGATCCCGCTGGCACCGGGAAACACCTGAAAGCGGCAACTAAAGGAAGTGGTCGCCCCCTTGCTGACCATATCGATCACGAGAGATTCGGCTTCCACTGGGCTGAGTTGACCCGATTTTGAGGTAACCGTCGTGCTGCGGGGTTCGGCGACAAGGTTGCCGCCTGGGTGCGGTGCGGGCTGGCGCCCTGGGCGGCGGAGCCACTCGCGGTCGGTCACCTTATCACGAAACGAAACTGGGGTGAGCAAGCCTTGGTCGATGCTCCATTGACGTTCGACCAAGGTATTACCGATGGTGAGTCCCTTGTCGTTCCATTGGGCATAACAGCCTTTGAATTCAACTTCATCTGCCAGGGCTAATGTGGCTGGTAGAACAATGAGGGCGACGAGGGTGGTGGAAAAATAGGCTCTGTGTTTCATGGAATTGGATAGGAAATGAAGTAAAATGACTGGATAACGGTTAAAAAAGACGGTGTAGAGAGACGGTAATCACTACGATAAGTATTTTCTGAGATTCGAGTGTGAGTCATACAGTTAGCGGACAAACAAGAAACCCAGGGGATCCCCCCCCGGGCTTAAAATGCGATCCCCCTTGCAGGGGTAATAATCAACGCGCCCCTCGCGGGGTGGTGATCAATGAGGCACCATTCTGGAATAGCACCTGCATTTTTTTAAACCTTGTAATATTCCTCCCAGCCTTTGCGTGGTGGAGCTCCGACCAGCAAATGGTTGGCGACATCGTTACCGGTGATCGTCTCGGTTTTCCGGTCAAACTTGATGGATGATTGGGTCCGTTGCGCGATGCATCCGAGGCAGAGGACCTTACTAAGTTCACCGGCAACGGCGAAGTTCGAGTTACATGTTTTCTCCCCCTTAACACCGAGTGCAAAGTCCATGAAGTGGTTCGGCTGATTTTGCTCGAAGTCAGGCAGCTTACCCACCTTGGAGGCGTTGTCATTATTGACCACGACGAGAGTATTGCCATGGGATGACCCCCTGAAGCTAACCCCATCGGCACGATGGATAATTTTACCCGGAGGCAAGGCCTTGACCTTGTTTCCGCTTCCGCCTGATGCAGGTGCGGCCTTATCGTTGGACTTCGTATTATGATATCCGTCAGGGAGTTCAGGCAGGTTGCCGACTCCTTCACTCCATACGATATCCATGGCGGGCATCGTTTTGCTTCGCTCCGGGAAGTGGAATTTCAGGGTGGAACTCATCGGGAACACATGCTTGTTATGCCCCTTGATCATATCCAGAGTAACGGACTCGGGCATACCGAGTTTGAGGAACTGGTGAGCTGAGTCGAGGATGTGGGCACCCCAGTCGCCGAGCGCGCCGTTACCAAAGTCATACCAGCAGCGCCAGTCGCCATTGATGTAGTCATTGTGGAAGGGTTGGAAGGGGTTCTGGCCGAGCCATGTGTCCCAGTCCATGCCTTTGGGCATTTCGTCGGCCTTATTCAGCCACTGCTCCCAAGTCATTCCTTGGGTGGGAACCTTGGCATTCCATTTGTGCCAGCGGCGTCCCTTGGTCATGTGGGCATCCATGCGGGTGACATTATCCATGACGCCAGCTTTGACCATTGCGCGGAACTGATAGTAGTTGGGTCCGGAGTGGCCTTGGTTGCCCATTTGGCAGGCTACCTTATATTTGGCTTCGGCCTTGATGAGGATGTTGCATTCTTGAAGCGTGTGGGCCAGTGGTTTTTCCACATAAACGCCTTTTCCGAGAGCCATCGCATGCATGCAGATCGGGAAGTGGGTATGGTCGGGGACACCTACCGAGACGGCATCGATCTGTTTTTCCATTTTATCGAACATCTTGCGGAAGTCATGGAAACGAGGAACCGTCGGGTATTTCTTAAGGATTTCCTGTGTATGTTTATCACCCATTTGAGTATCGCAAACGGCGACAAGGTTGAACATACCGGTTTCCATCAGATCTTTAACAACCCGCGCTCCACGGTTACCGATGCCGCAGCATGCTAGATTAATGCGCTCACTGGGTGCAAGTTTACCTGCGTTGGCGAGGTAAGGAAAAGCAGAGAAGGCTGAGGCGCCTGCAGCTGTTTTAAGGAAGTTACGGCGAGATGATGTGGGTAATGACATGGTCTATTCTCTTTCTATGTTTACGATTCAATAAATAAGCATTGGTGCTTAGGGGTGGGATATTAGCCTTGGGGTGCCGTGTCACAACCTAAAAAAAGAGGTTATTTTCAGGGCGAGGATTTTGTTTTTCATGGGGTCGACTACTGGCTAGCTATTTTCGAGGTAATGAGGAACGAACCCGAGCTGATAAGAATGACGGCTCGGTTATTCTCCATACGTAGAAATTCGACACCTTTTGCACCCTTGGCGGGCTTTCCATCGATGGCAACATGGGCTAGATCGGCTGCTGGAACAAACACGGTTGAGGATACGTTAGTCGGGACCGTAATTGCCCACTGGAATGCCTTACCTTCGCGTTTCCAGCTACTGCTGATGCGCCCTTGAATGGAATCGTAGTGGCCTTTCGCCCAAGTGACCCCCTCGCCCAGTTCAGGTTTCATGGTGATTTTTTTAAACCCAGGGCCGTCGGTATCGATACCCAGCATACTGCGGAACATCCATTCGCTACAGGCGCCGTAGGCGTAGTGGTTAAAGGAATTCATACCGACATCACCAAAGCCATCTTTATGGGTGTAGCTGTTCCAGCGCTCCCAGATCGTGGTGGCTCCTTGCTCAATCGAGTATCCCCAGGACGGGTAGGTTTTGTTTTGGATCAGGCGGTAGGCGAGATCGCTGCGGCCGATTTCGGTGAGGGTGGGTAGCAGGAGAGACACGCCAACAAACCCGACCGAGAGGTGATAGTCCTTGGCCTTGATTCGGTCGACAAGGTGACCCGATGCCTGGGTGCGTTGTTTTTCTGTGAGCAGGTTGAAGTAGAGCGCCAAGCAGTAAGCGGTCTGCGAGTGTCCCGCGATGGTGCCATCCGGCTTCACAAACTTCTGCTGGAAGTTGGTGCGAATCTCGTTGAAGAGTTTGTTGTATTTGGCGGCATCCTCATTTTTGCCAAGACCCTCTGCCATTTTTGCCATCAGGCTGGTAGAGTATCCGAAGTAGGCGGCGGAGATGAGCTCTTTGGGAGTTTTTGACCCAACAGCTAACCAGTCGCCAAACCCCCTGACCTGACCGACGAGACCTTTTTTGCTGTGACAGTAATCGATGAACCGCGCCATGGCTGCGTAGTTTTCACGGATGATCCTTTGGTCGCCGTAGATCTGATAAATTGTCCACGGGCAGATCACGCCAGCATCCGCCCAAGCGGGGGAGCCGTGGCCGTGGAAGACCGGAGCCTGCTGGCCAAAGGTTCCGGCTTTGTTTTGCGTGTCCATCAGGTCGATGATCCATTTAGTAAAAAAGGCGGAGACGTTCTGGTGGTTACAGCCAGAGCGGATAAAGACCTGGGTGTCACCGGTCCAGCCAAGCCGTTCGTCGCGCTGCGGGCAGTCGGTGGGGACTTCGAGGTAGTTCGACCGCTGGCCCCAGACGACGTTGCTATGGAGCTGATTGAGTAGCGGGTTCGAGCATTCGAATGTGCTGGTCATCGGGGCGTCGGAGTGGATGACGATTCCAGTGATGGTGTCTTTATTGGGCTTGGCAGTTAGCCCCGTAACCTGAACGTAACGGAACCCATGGAAGGTGAAGTGGGGTTCGTAGGTCTCCAGCCCCCCACCCTTCAGTATATAGTTATCGGCGGCGCGGGCCGAGCGGAGGTTGTCTTGGTAAACGATACCGTCGGCATTGAGCATCTCGGCAAACTGCATGTTAATTTTATCACCTGCATTTCCAGTGACTTTCAAGCGTGCCCAGCCGGAGAAATTCTGGCCTAGGTCGAAAACGTAGGTGTTGGGTTTGGGCTCGGTGAGTTTGACGGTGGGCAGCTCTAGGATTGGGCGAACTGGAACGCCGGGGTAGGCTTCGATGACGGGGTTGATCTCGGCACCGGTGTTGACGGCGGCCCAGGATTTGTCGTTGTAGTTGGGTTTATTCCAACCCGAAATCTCCTTGCGGGCGTCGTAGGTTTCGCCTTCAAACATGTCGGATAGAATGATCGGCCCAAAGGATGCTTTCCAGGTCCGGTCGGATGCGATGACCTCGGAGCTGCCGTCGGCGTAGGTGATGTGGAGCTGACTCAGAAGGCGGAGTTTTTT
The DNA here is from genome assembly GCA_013041925.1 of Akkermansiaceae bacterium. Lineage (GTDB taxonomy): Bacteria > Verrucomicrobiota > Verrucomicrobiia > Verrucomicrobiales > Akkermansiaceae > Oceaniferula. The sequence continues at coordinate 35,314 of JABDRB010000026.1, forward strand.
GCCGTATTGGTTTTGTCCCAAGATACTGATATTGCCACGGAACCAGCCATCGCCGAGGATGGCGCCCATGGCATTAGAACCGTTCGGCCCGTTGGCGAGCATGTCCGTGACATCATAGGTGCGGTAATAAATGCGCTTCCGGTAATCCGTCCAACCAGGGGTGAAGTATTCGTTGCCGACACGTTGACCATTAACGTGCATTTCGACGTGCCCTTGGGCGGTGACGTGGAGCGCGGCGCGGGTAACTTTTTGGGTCAGTCTGAAGTCTTTCCTGAGATACTGCGCGGGCAGGTAGGATTTGAATTTCGGTTTTGCTTTCGGTTTGTGTTTAAAATTGCGCACCGGCATTTTGGCGACCTCCTTGGGCGTGGCGTCGTAGCCGATCCATTCGGCGGACCAGTCGGATTTCTGAAGAAGTCCCATCGACCACATCGCGGAATTGCTCCATCCCGACTCCCTGCGGTCTTTACCCCAGACGGAGACCTTCCAGAATGCTTGCATACTGGATTTCAGGGGGATCCCGTTGTAGGGGATGTGGGTGGTTTGATTGGAACTTACGATTCCAGTGTCCCAGAGGTCGCCGATGCCCTTGTTGAGTTTTCCCAGAGAGCTGGCGACGATAATTTGGTATTGGGATTGTTTTTGCCCACGGACGTCGGATTGAAGTTTCCAGCTGAGGCGTGGTTGGGTGACGTCGATGCCGAGCGGGTTGACAAGGTATTCGCAGCGCAGGTCGATGACTTTGATCTCGGGTGCGGCTGATAGCGAGGTCGAAAGGCATGTGAGAGCCATTGTGATGACGACAAGTAATTGATGGGACATTTTCATGTTTTTGTTTTGATGACATTGGCTAGCAAATTCATAATCTCAAACGATCCGCGATGGTCGGTGCGTCAGGAATGACTCGCGAGCAGTCGATTTGTCGCCCCACCTTGATACCTCCTTTTTTGATGACGGATTATAGCAGGCTACGTCGCCATATCCAAGGTCACCCTCCAGGACAAAAAAGATGTTAGTTCGCGTGCTATTTATAGCGCTAGGCTTGCCTGCGGATGTGACTGTGGATACCGTGGAAAGAACCACTAGTGCGAGCCATAAAAAGGGTTGTAGGATCATCAGTGATATCGGGTTAGGTAAATATCATTTCAGCACCTGAACGTCCTCGTGGTAGACCTGACCGTCGACGCCGCAGTGCTTGAAGCGGGCATGAGGAACTCCATTTTCCCGGCTTATTTCGACGTTCAGAAACCCACCTTTAACGTTCAGGTATTGGTGCATTTTTGAAACATTTTTCTGTGACCACCCGCCGGCGTGCTGGTTGGATGTCGGGCCACAGGAATACTCGCGGACGGATGTTTTTGGGTCGACTGAGACGTATTGCCAATGCCGGTCGCCGCAAATGATGAACATGTTTTTCTGCTGACTGACAAATTTTCGGATTTCATCACCCTCGTGGGTGAAACCGGCGTTGGCGTGGTTGTCGTTTTTTCGGCCACGATCAGGCCCGACGATCGGTGTGGGTGAGATCAAGAGGCGGAATGCGGCGTCGGAGTTTTTGACGCTCTCGAAGAGCCATTGTTTTTGTTTGGCTCCCCAGATGGTTTTTTCAGGGCTGTCGGCGGAGCTGTTAGGTGAACGGTATTGCCTACCCGCGACCAGCCAGATTTGCAGGTCCTTCCCCCAACGGATCGTCCGGTAGGGCAACTCAGGCAGGCCCGTCTGCTCCCTGAAAATCTCCAGACCGCGACCCCATGTCAGGTCACCGTAATCTTTTCCCGGCCAGGAATCGTTTTTTGTGATGTCGTGGTCGTCGCGCATGAAGTAACTGGCGATGTTGTTGTGAAATTTTCGTTGGAATGGCAGGGCGTAGGTCGAGTTCCATTTGAAATGCGCGAGCATCTCGTCCTTCGCCCAAGGTGCTGGTCTGTCATAGTAAACGACGTCACCGGTGTGGACAAAAAAGCTGGGATTGAGCTTCAGCATTTCGCGGAATATCTGGTGCCCGTTGTCTTTGTCGTCTCGGCGATTGTAGTCCTGTCCGGTGACCACGGTGAAGCTGACCGGGGATGTCTGATTTTTTGCTGGGGCGGTTTTGAATGTCCCCTGCACCTTAATCGACGGTTGATCGTTTTTTGTGGCGCGTCCTTCGGCGAGCAGTCTGTAGGATGTCCCAGGTGTTAAATGCGTGAGTTTAAACAGGCGGGTGAAGTTGGCCTTGGGGTTAACGTCATGCCATGGGGTGGTGGTTTTTTTCACCCCGTCTTTATTTTTGACCCAGTAGGTGACCCTGACCTCGCCAGCCGTTCCGACCGCGCTTCCTTGCATGTCATCCAGCGATTTTCCGGCAGGCAGGGACTCGGCGGCATCCTCAAAGGGTGTGCCGGTGGTATTGCGTGTTTTGTTTTTGGTGAGGCGTGTCCAGATGGAGGCGGATGACGCATCGACTTCGACAATTTTGACACCGGTGGCCATATGGACCTCGCCGGCATGGGATGAGATCCTTGTGGATGCGAGGGCGAGGGCGAGAAGGAGCGGAATGATGCGGAAATTCATATTGCTATTTTTATGGAAGATCACGGACGGTTGGAAGGTTTCTTTTTCCTCAGGTGATGTGTCTGGGGGACGTCCACCACTTCATACTTCTCCTTGAGGCGTGCCAGTTCCTTTTTGAGCGCTGCGATCTGGCCGGCGTATTCAGCGTTGTTATACTCGCTTTTCATTTCCGACGGGTCCTTTTTTAAGTCGTAAAATTCCCACTCTTCGCCATCGGGCACGTCGATCCCGTAGAAACGGATCAACTTGAACCGTTTGCCGGCAACCCCCTCGTGTCGACGCACGCTGTGAACCGCGGGGTATTCATAATAATGATAATAGAGGTTTTCACGCCAATCCGCAGGTGTCTTTCCTTTAAAAAGAGGAAGTAAGCTTTCGCCCTGCATATCGGCAGGTGCCTCAACCCCGGCGATATCCAGAAAGGTTTCGGCGTAATCAATATTTTGCACCATGTCGTGGTTCCGCGTGCCGGGTTTGATCACACCGGGCCATTTGACGAGAAGCGGTGCGCGGAACGACTCTTCATACATAAAGCGTTTATCAAACCATCCGTGTTCACCCAGGTAAAACCCCTGGTCGGAGGAATACATCACCACCGTGTTTTTATCCAGTCCCGTCGCCTTGAGATGGTCGAGTAGTTTGCCAATATTTTCATCCACCCCCGCGATACAAGCTAGGTAGTCACGCATATACATCTGATACTTCCAACGCACGAGGGCCTTACCCGTCAGCGGTGTTTTTTCGAGCTCCTCCTTGCGTGGAGATTTCCCGGCCTTCAGATCACCCCGCATCCCCATCGTGTGGGCAATACTCATGTCCTGTTTTTTTGCCGCCGTCCCGCGCCCTTCGTAATCGTCAAAAAGCGTATCGGGTTCGGGGAAGGTCATGGTGCTGAATTTTTTCTTCCAGCGGGTCGTCGGCTGCCAATGCCGGTGCGGCGCCTTGTAGTGGACCATGAGCATAAAGGGTTTATCCTTGCTCCGATCCTTTTTTAGCCAATTGAGAGCGCGCCTCGTGATGACATCCGTCGAGTGCTCACCCTTGTAGACCGTTTGCCCCTTCTCCGTGATGAAGCGAGGATCCCAATACTTCCCCTGACCAGGGAGAACCTCCCAGTAATCAAACCCCTGCATCTTGCCACTGAGGTGGATTTTTCCGATCATCGCCGTTTGGTAGCCCTTTTTTTGCAGGATCTTTTGAAATTGCTGCTGGTCATGGTTAAACGCGACACGGTTGTCAATTTTCCCATTCAAATGGCTGTGTTTACCCGTCAGCAAGGTGGCACGACTCGGTGCGCATATCGAATTTCCGACATAGGCCTTATCAAAAACCATCCCTCTCTCCGCGATCCGATCAATATGGGGAGTGAGGTCGAGGCTCTCGAAGCGCCCGCCGTAGGCACCAATGGCCTGGTAAGCGTGATCATCCGAAAAAAGCCAAAGGATGTTTGGCTTGGAGCCCGCCGACAGGTTGTGACAGGATACCATGACAACCACCGCCGCAACGGCCCGCTTGAAGGATGAAACCCAGACATTCTCGATCATGCGTGCATCAACTCTAAATTTACGCGTCCTGTCAATGACCCATCCATTGCCGCGCCAATATGATCCTGTTGAGAAATTCAATTTGACACCTCCCCGCGGTTGGGGAGAATGCCGCGTCTCTTGGCAAGCCATTGCATGGTATGTCTCCCGATGACATCCATGGTCCGTTCCGTCATGCCGACTGACCGCCACCCGAATTCCTTTTTCACCCCACGCCCTTTTTCACCCATGATTGATCCAGCACCTATTTATGATGCAGCGACTGCCTTTTGGAAGTCGTCCGTTCTTTTTGCAGCCTGCCGCGTCGGCGTCTTCGATGCGCTAACTGACCCTTCCGATGCTGAAGGGGTCGCCAAACGACTCGATCTCTCGCAACGCGGTGCGCTCGCCTTGCTCGATGCCTGTGTCGCACTTGATTTACTCGAAAAGAAAGAAGGCCAATACCACAACACCCCGACCAGTGAACGCTACTTGACCAGCGAGAGCCCCGCATCACTCCTCGTCACCCTTGAATTGCAGGCGAAAACCTACCCGATGTGGATGAATCTTTCCGAATCGGTCAAAAAAGGCCAACCCACCATTCCGCCCAGAGACCTGCTGGGTGGCGACCCCGAGTTGACCGAGCAATTCGTCGTAGGGATGCACCAGCGTGCTCTGGGCATTGCGGAGTCGTTGGTCAATGTGATTGACCTCAGTGGGTGCCGATTGCTCGCCGATATCGGCGGTGGCCCTGGCACCTATTCGACGATGATCCTCAAACGCTACCCTGAGCTGAGATCCCGAATCTTTGATTTAGCGCCCATCCAAGATGTCGCCCGCACGCTTGTTGCGACTTCTGGCGTTGACGACCGCATTGAGATGGTCCCCTGTGATGCAACGAAGGACGACTTCGGGAACGGCAACGATGCCGTTCTCATCTCTGGCTTACTCCACAGGATGACGCCTGAGACAAGCCAAGATATCCTGCGTAAAGCCTACCAGGGAATGGAATCTGGTGGACAATTGATCCTCAATGACCTCTTCACGCTCGATGGTGAACCAGCACTCGCGGTCCTCTTCGGGCTTCAGTTTTTATTGACCAATGAGACCGGCGGAACCCACGACGCACGTGACATGGCGGCCTGGGCATCGGATGCAGGATTTGTCGATATCGAGACGATCTCCCTGTTCCCCTACATGGTGATCACGGCGCGTAAGGCATAAGCCACAGAGAAAGCCGAGCATCCTGCGCCTAGCCCGCAATTACGAGCTACGGCAAGACGCGGATCCGCAGGTTGCGGAACTCGACGGGTGACCCCTCGGACTCGAGACAAAGGTAGCCGGTCTTGGGCTCGCACTGGGTTCCTCCCGATACCTCCTCGCCGTTGACCCACAGGCGCACCTCGCCGTTGATACAGCGGATATAGTAGTGATTCCACTTATTGATGCCCTTGGTCAAGCGCTTGATGGGGAAGCTCCGTTGTTTGTTGGGCGCCATCGGGGGGAAGGGCTTCATTTTTGCCCTGACTGGAAACACGTCGCCATGCGAGGTAAACCAGTCGGGTTTCTCTCCCTTATTCTTCTCCCAGTTCACCTCGTAGCCGAGGTCGAGCACCTGCACTTCGATCCCAGCCGGAAGCCGTCCCTTACTGTCGGAGCGGAGTTGATCGAGTGATTTCTTACTAGCCCACACAAAAATACCGGAATTGCCGGCATACCGCAGGTGCCGCCACTCCACGACCATCTCAAAGTTGGTGAAAGGGGTCTTGGAGGCAATAACACCCACTGGCTTTCCGCTACAGTGGGCGACTCCATCTCGCCACGACCATGTGTCGGGGTCACAGTTGACGTTTTCAAAATCGGCAGCCCCCAAAGCCCTCCACCCCTGACCGCGACCGTCGATAAAGGCTTTGCGTAGATACTTGGCATCCTCATTTTGGGTTCCCCCTTTTTCTTTAGCGACCGAAGGAGCGATAAGGCCGACAAGGCATAATCCCATGATGGCCGCGATAACGACGTGTTGAATGGTTCGTTTCATTGGCTTGATTAAATTACCCGTTAAGAACCCAACCATCTCGGTAGGTTTTTTTCACATATTGCTGCGCCTCGGGGCAGTTGCTTGCTTCCAGTTTACTGGCATCCCAGTCGAGGGATTGACCCGATCGGAATGCGACAGCACCGAGGAGGTTGTGTTCGACGAGGGCTCCCGAATAGTCGAAGTCGCAGGTGGTCGGGCTGCCAGTTTTACAGGCCTGAATCCATTCCTGATGGTGACCCAGCGAACGTGGGATCAAATCATCCGCCGTCGGGACGTCGTATCCGGTCATATCACTCCTGAGCACCACCACGCGGAATCCGTAATCGGCCAGCAACCAGCCTTTTTCCCCAGTAAAGAGAATCCCCTTACCCAGAGCGTCACGATTAAATGCCTTCAGCGGCATACCTGGCTTGGGACCACCGTCAAACCACCTCACTTTCACACCTGGACGCTGGTCGGTGGCAGGGTGCTCCCAGGTCACCTTGATTTGTTCAGGGTAGGAGTCGGGGTGAAGCGGTTTCCCCTGAGCCTCGCAGCGGGTTGGAAAACGCAGGTTCAATGCCCAGTAGGGAAGATCCATGAGGTGGCAGCCCATGTCACCGATCTGGCCGGTTCCAAAATCCCAGAAACGGTTCCACTTGAGACAGCTGCCAGGATAGCCCGGATTGTAATCATGATGGGGGGAGGGCCCGAGCCAGAGGTCCCAGTCAATATGAGCGGGGATCGGGGTGACGGCTGGATAGTAAGCCTCCGCCTTGCGCGGGCGATCCACCCACGCGTCGGCGGACTTAACGTCTCCGATCACTCCATCGCGAATTAACTCGACAACGCGCCGGTAGTTGTCGGAAGCGTGAATCTGTGTGCCCATTTGAGTAGCGATCTTCCCCTTGTTGCGGAGATAGGTCTCGCGCACGACTCGCGCCTCGTGCACGGAATTGGCGAGAGGTTTTTCACAATAGACATGCATACCGCGATTCATCGCCCACACGTTGACAAAGGCGTGAGTGTGATCGGTGGTGGAGCACACCACGGCATCGATATTCTTCTGCTCAAGGCATTTTCTCCAATCGACATACGTCTTCGCTTTGGGAAATTCCCCCGCCGCCTTGGCGAGATGACGGGCATCCACATCGCAAAGCGCCACGATATTCTCGTCTCGCACGCCATTCAGATTAGCGGCACCGCGTCCCCCTACGCCAATCACAGCGATGTTGAGCTTGTTGTTGGCGGAATTGGCGGCGGAAAGCATGCCGGACGGGAGAATCGTCAGCCCCGCTCCGACAGCCCCGGCCGACTTGATGAAATCGCGCCGTGACGACATGGGGGATTCTGGTTTCATATCACAGAGCTACGGGCCGGCATCATCCCAACTTTCAGTAAAAAACCGAGAGTAGTCAGACATCCCGTGCTCATGGCCGCACGTGCCACCTTAGGTGATGGCAAAAAGTGATGGGGGGAAACTTGATGGGGGGGAAACTAGCTCACGTTCCGAAAAACCTCGGGGCGGAGGCGCTGATAATCGTCAAAAGCGATGGCGAGACTCAAGAGCACATTGACCAGCGACCCGACGACCATGGCCGTGAAAATACAAATCATGATCCCGATTTGATACTTGATCGCCGCCATGGGCATCGCTCCACCCAGAATCTGGCCGGTCATCATACCTGGCAGGGAGACAATCCCCATGGTCGCCATCGTGGCAATGGATGGATTGATGGCGGCCTTGATGGCATCACGGAGGTAGGGGCGCACGGCCTCACGCAAGGAGGCTCCAAGCATGAGGTAGGTCATAAATTTATTCTCGTTTTTACGGATGCCGCTATAGAAACGCTCAAGACTCATCACATGACTACGCAGGCAGTTTCCCAAAATCATCCCAGTGATTGGCACCAGATATCGCGCGTCATAGAGCGGTTCAGGGCGAATGGATACCAAGATAAACCAACCACTGACAAAGAGCGTGCTTCCAGCGACCCCCACCAGGGAACGCCAGAAAAAGAGGCCGCGTTTTAACCCGGCTTTATGGAGGGCACCCAGATAGTCAGTTCATCGATGCGATGGTTTACCGTAAAACAGATGGCGCATAAATTGCTGATTGAGCTGAAAGCTTTTTTCGATCCCGAGTTTTTTATCGGTGGCTTTTTCCGCGATAATCCAGCCTTTGTAACCGATGGAGTCGATCCGTTTTTTGAGCCTTAGGAAATCGATTTCGCCATTCCCAAGAACGACACCATGCTCCTTGAAATGGATCTGGCAGATGTGGTCTGTGCCCAATTTCTTGATTTCCTGATCAATGTCATACCCCATTTTATGTGCGTTGGCCACGTCATAGTAAACCTTGACCGCGGGGGAATCAACCGCTTGCAAGATTTTCAGAAGCTCATCAGCACTGAGCCAAGTTTCCAGACCGAGGGTCAAGCCGTGTTTCTCAGCCTTGGGTGCCACCTTTTTTAAACGTCTGATGACTTCTGCGGTAAGGTCAGGTTTATTTTTGATGTCGCCTTTCCCGAAAAATGCCAACAGGACAATCTTGGGCCTTACTCGATCGGCAAGTTGCTGATCCTCGATGAGCTTGGCTTCTTTTTCCATCAAGATCATCACATCAAGCACCTCACTCACCCATTTTTCAGCGTTGGGATCGGATGAATACGGCACGCCATTGAGGCAACCCATGGCTAGGGACGCCATCCCCACCCCGGTCTCTTTGACTTTAGCCCGAAACTGGTCCCTCACCATTTTATCCCGCAGGTCAAATGCCCCACCATTAAAACTCACCTGCACGCCATCAAAGCCTAACTTTTCAGCAAAGTCGAATGCCTCTGGGTTTTGCGTTTTCCCGATCGACCAGTCACAGACTCCCAGTGGGTGATCTTTTTTATCCAATGCTGAACCACCTAGCGCGCTTGATATTGCTACGGTCAGGACGCTTAATAATGGGATGATACATTTCATGGAGATCGTCATTGGTAGGTTATGGGTGTGGGTTCAAGCAACGGACGTCAGCATACCCATGCCCAATGATGCTGTCAAAGTGGACGTTGATTGACAAGGCGTTGCTTGCAACTGGGCACGAGCGACAGCCTTGAAGCCCGTCACTCAAGCAGGCTCTCTGCCATCGCGCGAGCTTGTTGACCGCCACCACCAAGCATGCGCACCAACTCGTCGATTCGCTCCTCGCCAGCTACCGGCACCATGCGCGAGCACGTTCGCCCGTCATCGACATCCTTGCTGACCAAAAAATGATGATCGGCGACCGCAGCCACCTGAGGAAAATGAGTGATGGCGACCACCTGATGCTGCTGACCAAGACGTGCCATCTTTTCACCCACCGCTCGGGCAATCTCACCCCCGACATTGGCGTCAATTTCATCAAATACCATCAGTGGTGTGGCATCCTGCTCAGCAAGCGCGCTTTTGACCGAAAGCATCACCCGTGAAATCTCACCGCTGGAACCAATCTGACGCAGAGCCTTCAGCGGCTCACCCAGGTTGGGTCCAAATTCAAATTCCACATCCTCAAGTCCACTCGCCTCAGGCTTGGCGTGCGCAACCAAGCGCACTTCAAATGCCGCCTGCCTGAAGCCTAGCTCCTTCAAATGCGATGAAATATCCTTGGCCAGTCGAGGGGCCGACGTCCGACGTAGCTCACTGAGCTTCGCCCCATCGCCATCCACCACCACACGGGCAGCGTCCACATCAGCCTGAAGTTGCTCGAGATGTTCCGCACGATTTTCCACCGAGTCGAGCCGCTGTGCCACCTCCTCACGGTGACGAAGCACATCATCCAGTCTGGGACCATATTTACGTTTCAAGGATTCCAGCGTGTTAATCCGTTCACCTAGCCGATCGAACTCAGCAGGATCCGTGTTGAGGTCATCGAGGTAATGGGAAAGCCCACTCTCCATTTCCTGAAGCTCAAGCACCGTCCTCTCTACCCCCTCAAGCGTATCCCGCAGGGAGGGGTCCAATCGCTCCAGATCCCGACTCATTTTTTGCAAGTAGCCCAAGCGGTCCAACAAGGAGTCGTCCCCCCCCGACAACAAACCGACCGCGCTACCAACTCGTTCGACGAGGTGAGAGCTGTTTGCTGCGCGTTGGTAGTCCGACTCAAGATCTGCCTCTTCGGAGGGATCGGGGTGAGCCGCATCAATCTCCTCGAGTTGATGCCGCAAAAGATCAAGCTCACGCTCCCCCTGCATCCCAGCCGATTGAAAAGCATGCAAGGCGTCCGACTTCTGTCGCCAATCTTTCCAGGCAGCCCGATAAGTATCCCTCACGCCAATGGCACCCGCATACGCATCGAGCATCACAAGCTGCCGATCGATCGAAAGCAACCCCTGATGATCGTGCGGGCCGTGAAGATCCACCAAATACCCCCCCAGCTTCTTTAATAAACTCAACGTCGCTGGCGAATGATTGACAAATTGTTTGTTTGTCGACTGCCCGACGACACGTTTCACAATCAACTGTCCCCCCTCACAAGGGTCCATGCCAGCATCTTCCAAAACGGCATTAACTACTGGGGCATTGGCCAAATCAAAAACAGCCTCAACCTTACACGACACCTCGCCGGTGCGGATCAGCCCTTTATCCGCCCTCTCCCCCAGAATAAGTTTCAGCGCTCCGACAATGACGGATTTACCCGCACCCGTCTCACCGGTGACACCGATCAACCCACGCTCCAACTGCCATTCGAGCTCATCGACAAGAGCCAGATTCTTGATTTTCAGTAAACTTAACATGCTTTTTTTCTCTTCTTCGCCAATCTCATTGGCGCTGCGGGCGTAATTATGCCAAGCTTTCCCCAAGTTGAAACCTGAAACTTCACTCACCTTCCTCGGCACCAGCACTTCCACCGGCGTCCCTGTCATCGGCTGCCGCTGTATCACCTGCTGCTCAAACGACCCAAAGCTGACTCGGACCCGATCGTCCATCCACCTTCAGACGCCGGATTTCTCCATCCTCGTCGATAGTGGCCCGGACCTAAGAGAACAAGCACTGCGCGAAAATCTCGCCCGCGTCGATGCCGTGCTTTACACCCATGCCCACCTCGATCACATCACCGGCTTTGACGAACTTCGTGCCTTCTGCTGGCACCGTGATGCCCCCCTGCCGCTTTACGGGTCTGCCGATTGCCTTGCCGAGCTCAAGCGTATTTTCAGCTGGGCCTTCCTCCCCACCAATACCTATCGAGGCTATATCAAACCTGACCCGATCGAAACCACGGGACCCATTCAGTTTGGAAAACTCACCGTCACCCCTGTGCCCGTCATCCATGGCTCGATGAAAACGCAAGGCTATCGCTTCGACTATCCCGGCACCCCATCCATCGCCTACCTGCCAGATGTCAAAACCATCCCCAGCGAAAGCCGACCACTGCTTCTCGATATTCCCGTGCTTATCATCGATGCCTTACACCGGCGTGAACACGCCACCCACATGAATCTCACCGAAGCCCTCGCCACCTCAGAGGAACTCGGTGCTCAACAGGTCTACCTCACCCACCTCTCTCATGAACTCGATGTCACCGAAGCTCAACATGAGTTACCCAGCCACATCCAGTTCGCCCACGACGGATTAAAACTCCATTTTCCATTGGACGCGTCTGTCTAGAGACTTACCTTCCTCCTTCCCAACGCTTATGAAATCCGTTTTTGTCATCCTCACCCTCACCGCTAGTCTTCTGACGGCCGCTCCCATCGCGCCCAAAAACGTTGCGGTGCTCTACAACAGCCAAATCGCCGAGTCCAAAAATTTGGCCGAATTTTACGCCAAAGCACGGGAAATCCCGATGCAAAACCTGATCGGACTGCCACTACCCGACTCAGCACAAATCAGCCGCAAGGACTACGACGCCAAGCTCCGCGACCCACTGAGAAAAGCTTTCATCGACCGCGGTTGGTGGTCGATGGGAAAAACCCCGCAAGGGAAACGAGTGACGATCTCCACCAAAATCACCACCCTGGTCTGCATGCGTGGTGTGCCGTTCAAAATACCGAGGTCTGCCATCAGCCCAAGCAAAGAAACCAGTAAAAAACTACCCGCCACCATTGCCAAAAATAACGAAGCGGCGGTCGACTCGGAACTCTCCGCACTCGGACAATACGGCGCTCCCATCCATGGAGCGCTCAATAACCCCTATTACAAAAAAGACCAACCTTTTTCAGAGTCAGGAATCCCCTTCATGCTGCTCGTAGGACGGATCGACGCCCCTGATTTCACCCTCTGCAAACGCATGATCACCGATGCCATTGCTACCGAATCGCGCGGCCTCTGGGGGATGTGCTACCTCGATCTTGCCAAAAAAGGCGGCGGCTACGCTATCGGTGACCAATGGCTCGAAATCATCGCCCAACTCAATAGAACCACCGGAATCCCGACCGTGATCGACCGCAACAAACAAACATTCACCACCAACTATCCGATGAATGACGCCGCCCTCTATTACGGCTGGTACACCACCCACAAAAATGGCCCTCTGCTCAACCCCGAATTCCGCTTCCGCCGTGGCGCCATTGCCGTCCACCTGCACTCTTACAGCGCTAGCAACTTGCGTAACGCCAACAAAAATTGGACCGGTCCCATCCTTGCCAAGGGTGCCGCCGCTACCGTGGGTAATATTTACGAACCTTACCTTCACATGACCCACCATTTTGACATCCTCCACGATCGACTTCTCAAGGGTTATTCTCTGATCGAGGCCGCCTACATGGCCATGCCTATGAGCTCGTGGCAGAGTGTCGTTTTAGGCGACCCCCTCTACCGGCCGTTCATCCACCTCAATGGCTCAGGAAAAAAAGACCCCGAGGACCGCGACTACCGCGCGATCCGCATCGCCAATGAACGCTGGGGCAATGACCCAGATCATATGGTCAAAAAAATCCGCACCGCCGCCGCCGCCAAAACCAACGCACGGCTCTACGAATACCTCGGACTCTGGCACCGTGATCAAAAAAAACCCGAGGTCGCCATCGCCTTTTTCCAAACCGCCAGCAAAAAACACATCAAGAAGTCCGACCGCCTTCGCCAATGGCTCTATACCGCCGATATTCACCGCCAGAACGGAAACAAATCCCTCGCCATCGCCACCTTGAAAAAAGCAAAGGAAACCATCGGCAACATCCCCGAATCCCAAACCACCCAAGCGCTGCTTAACATTCTCGACCCCCCAGCACCACCACCCGCAACGCCCAAAAAAACGTCACCAAAGAAATAATCACGCCCCTCGCCAAGGAATCATCCCCACCTCTCACTGACATGAAAGAATATACGCAACAAGAGGTCGCTGCGACCATCGACCATGCCGTCCTGAAACCGGAACTCACCGATACCGACGTCAAAGAGCACGCTGCGATGTGCATCGAAAACAGCGTCTTCAGCATGTGCGTCAAGCCGTGTGATGTCAAATTAGCCGTCGCATTATTAAAGGATTCCCCGGTCAAAGTTTCCTGTGTGTTGAGCTTCCCACACGGAGCCGACACAACTGCAACCAAAGCGTTCCAAGCGCAACAAGCGATCGATGACGGCGTGGATGAAATCGACATGGTCATGAATATTGGAAAATTCATGTCAGAGGATTTTGATTACGTCAAAAACGATATCACCGCCGTGGTCGACATCGCCCACCCACACCATGTCCTCGTGAAAGTCATTCAGGAAAGTGGATACCTTTCACATCAGCAGATTACAAAAGCTTGTGAGATTTCCCATGAAGCGGGCGCTGACTTTGTAAAAACATCAACAGGATTCGGCCCGGGGTCAGCGACCACAGAAACGATTGATACCATGATAAAATCCGTGGGGGACAAAATGCAAGTGAAGGCATCCGGGGGCATCCGCACATGGCAGCAGGCTGTCGATTTTTTAGAACAGGGCGCCGATCGTCTGGGGGTCGGATCCACGGAAGCCGTGCTCCATGGAGCAGACGCTCAAGGAGATTATTAACCCACAAGCAACGTCACCCCACCATACAACCACCATCCCACATACCATGCATTTCCTTTTCAAATCCACAGCCATCATTGCCGCATCATGGTTTATCACACCGCTAGCTATGGCAAAGCCGACAAGCTCAAAAGCGACCAGCCGACCCAATATCTTGGTTGTCATGGTCGATGACCTCGGGTTCTCCGACCTCGGATGTTACGGCAGTGAAATCCAGACCCCCACGCTCGACCGCCTTGCGGCAAATGGCTTACGCTTTTCCCAGTTCTACAACACCGCCAAGTGCCACTCCTCGCGCGTCTCGCTGTTGTCCGGCCAATACTGCATCCAGGCTGGCGATGTCCATCTCAGCAAGGCCGTCACCTCGGCTGAAGTTCTCGGCAAGGCGGGGTATTTCACCATGATGACCGGCAAGTGGCACCTCAAAAAAGAGCCCACCGATTTCGGTTTCGACCGCTATTTCGGGCACCTCAGCGGTGCCTGTAACTTTTACAAAGGTGATAACACCTTCCGCCTCAACGGAGAGAAATGGAACGTCCCTAAAGAGGGTTTTTACACCACTATCGCCGATGTCGACCACGCCATCCATTTCCTCGGCGAAGCACGGAAGTCAGAAAAACCATGGTATCTCTACATCGCATTCAACGCACCCCACGCCCCCCTTCAACCACTCAAAGAGGACTATGAAAAATACCAAGGCCATTATACCAAAGGCTGGGACGTCATCCGCAATGCCCGCTTAAAAAAACAACGTGACCTTGGGCTCTTTGGTAAAAAACTCACCGAGTCACCACGCCCCGATCACATCCAAGCGTGGGACACGCTCAGCGCCGACTGGAAAATATTCGAAGAAAAGCGCATGATGGCACTCGCCGGAATGATCGACCGCGTCGACCAGGAACTCGGCCGCTTAGTCGCCAATCTTGAGGCAGCTGGTGAACTGGACAATACCATGATCCTTTTTATCTCCGACAACGGTGCCTGCCCATACGACCGTAAACGCAGCCAACGAAAAATTGAAGAAATGCCCTACAACCCTAACGTAACATGGGCCGACAGCACCGGATGGGCGTGGATGCGCAATAGTCCGTTTCAGTTCTACAAACAAAACCAGTTTGAAGGTGGGATCAGCACGCCGGCAATCGTCCACTGGCCAGCCGGACTTCAAACCAAAATCGGATCAATCATCCACGACCCAGCCCACATCATCGACGTCCTGCCTACCTTGTCCGAAATCGGCAAGGCTCCGATTCCTGACAGCTGGCCAGGCCGTCATCTCAACCCCGTCTCGGGAGTCTCTCTCGCACCTATCTTTGCTGGTAAAAGCTTGAATAAACGCCCCCCGATTCACCTCCTCTATGAAAGTGACCGCGGGCTGCGCATCGGCGACTGGAAACTCGTCAGCTTTAAAAGCCAACCATGGGAACTCTACAACATGGCCAACGACCGCACCGAACTCAACAACCTCGCATCTAAGGAGCCGGAACGTTTGAAAACAATGATCAAGGAATGGCACCGCATGGCGGTCGATCAGCTGCAAGCACCCGCCCATCTTCGCAAGCCAGTGGCTGCGGAAGCAAAACCCCACACCCACCGCGAGTGGAGCGACCACAGCAAAGGCCCGACCGAGGCCGGCCCGAAAAAGACCAAATCACGCCGTATCAAAAGAAAAACCAAATTCAAAAAGACAATGCCTCTCCAAGGAAGCGAATAACAACTTAGCTCGAATCCCCCATCATCTCAGAGAGACAAACCCATACCCACACCGTGGGCACGCCGCAACGGGAGAGAGCCTCAGATTATTTGATCCCATGCATCCCTCCATCAAAAAATCAAACATCCTTATCATCATCGCTGTGCTTCTCAACACAGCCTACGCCCAATCTCCTGAGCTAGTCAAAAAACAGAAACCCACGACCAGAGCCATTACCCCAGCCCATCGATTGGCATATAAAGGCTGGAGAGAACGTCACGAACAAATCGTCCAAAAAGTAAAAACGAGTGACCCTAAGCTCGTCATGATTGGAGATTCCATCACCCACAATCTGGATAGACCTGACCGCGCAGGCCTGCGGAAACAATACCTGGATCAATACAACACGATTAACATCGGCATTTCAGGAGACCGAACGGAAAATGTCATCTGGCGATTACAAAATGGCGCATTCGACGGCATCAAACCGAAAGTTGCCACTCTCTTAATCGGAACCAATAATACCGATGGCAACCACTACCTGCACATCAGCACACCCGATCAACTCGCCGCCGGCATATGGAAAATTTGCTCTATTGTCAGAAAGATGTCGCCGGATACAGAGATCGTGTTGCTGGGAATTCTCCCCTACGGATACAAGCCGAATCACAGGGACGAAATCAACAAGGCCACCAACAAAATCATCTCCCGATTCGCCGCTAAAGATCCCCAAATCCACTACCACGACCTCGGCTACCTCTTTCTCAAAGATCACGGCAGGGTCAACGTCCGAGGCGACCTGATGCCCGATTACCTCCACCCCAACGTCCAGGGCGAAACCCTGATCCTCAAAACCCTCGCCCCGGTCATCTCAAAGTTGATGCGAAAATAACGCCGAAGGCCTAGGGACCGTTGTAGGGAGGAGGGACACCCCCTATTCTCCCCCCAGAATCCTGTCAAATTTGCGTATTAGGCCGGAATTGGGGTAGATTTTTCAACTTTAGGATGGCAACTTCCACCAATCTCCCATTACATCCGCGCGCGACGCAAACGGGAACCGACACATCCACCACCCTCCCATCAGCCCCACTGACAAGGGGGAAACTCTGGATAGCATCGCCATTCCCCCACTACATTTCCCCACTAACTACCAACTACCAGCACTACCATGGCAAAGACTTTATTCGATAAAATTTGGGATGCGCACGTTGTGACAGAAGTCTCAGACGGGCCGACACAACTCTACATTGACCGTCAGTTCGCACACGAAGTCACATCGCCACAGGCATTCAATGGCTTGAGGGAGCGTGGATTAAGCGTGCTTCACCCAGAAAAAACGATCGCCACACCCGACCATAACATCCCAACCTGGGATCAGGACAAGCCGATCGCCGACCCAATCTCCAAATTCCAGGTGGAAACGCTCACCAAAAACTGTGAGGAATTCGGCATCACCCTCTACGAACTGGGCAACAACAAGAACGGTATCGTCCACGTGGTTGGACCTGAAAATGGCTACACGCTTCCCGGAATGACCATCGTTTGCGGCGACAGCCACACGTCCACCCACGGTGCCTTCGGCACGATCGCCTTCGGTATCGGCACCAGCGAGGTCGAAATGGTGCTGGCGAGCCAGTGTATCCTCCAGCCGCGCCCGAAACGCATGCTCATCAGCATCGACGGCGAGCTCGACAAGGGAGTGGCCGCCAAGGACATCATCCTCTACATCATCTCGAAATTATCCACCGGTGGCGCCACCGGGTATTTTGTTGAATTTGCCGGCTCTGCTATCACCTCACTGTCGATGGAAGCCCGCATGACACTCTGTAACATGAGTATCGAAATGGGTGCCCGCGGCGGATTGATCGCGCCAGACCAAACGACATTCGATTACATCGAAGGCCGCGAGTTTGCCCCGAAGGGAGCCGACTGGGACAAGGCACTGGACTACTGGAATACTCTGAAAACCGATGACGATGCCGAGTTCGACAAGGCCCACTATTTCAAAGCGTCCGACATCGAGCCCATGATCACCTATGGCACCAACCCTGGAATGGGCGTCGGCATCACCGGCTCGATCCCGACCCTCGCCGACATCGACGAGGCAGGGCAAGCCTCGTTTAAACAATCCATGCAATACATGGGATTTGAGCCGGGTGACCAGATGATCGGCAAAAAAATCGATTATGTCTTTGTCGGTTCCTGCACCAACGGCCGGATCGAAGACCTCAGAACGTTCTGCAACTTTATCAAAGGCAAAAAGAAAGCCGACGACGTGGTCGCATGGATTGTCCCTGGCAGCCGCCAGGTGGAGAAACAAGCCACCGAAGAAGGTCTCATCCAAATCATGAAGGAAGCAGGGTTTGTCATGCGCCAGCCCGGATGCTCAGCCTGTCTCGCCATGAACGATGACAAGGTGCCCGCCGGCAAATACAGTGTTTCCACATCGAACCGGAACTTCGAAGGTCGTCAAGGCCCCGGAGCTCGGACATTGTTGTCCAGCGTGCTGACCGCCGCAGCCGCAGCCGTTACCGGAGTCGTCACCGACCCCAGAACCATGCTGAACAAATAATCCCCTTCCACCAACTCCAGCAACCATCAAAACCATGGCAATCGAAAAATTCTCAACACTCACATCCTCCTGCATCCCCCTGCCCATCGAGAATGTGGATACCGACCAAATCATCCCGGCACGCTTTTTAAAGGCGACCACCAAGGAGGGCTTCGGAGATAATCTTTTCCGCGACTGGCGCTACGACAAGCAGAACCAGCCGAAAGCAGATTTCATATTAAACGACCCAACCTACAGTGGCCAAATCTTGGTCGGAGGCAAAAACTTTGGCAGCGGATCCAGCCGCGAACATGCCGCTTGGGCGATTGCCGGATACGGCATCCGAGTCGTTGTCTCCAGCTTCTTTGCCGACATCTTCAAAGGAAATGCCCTCAATAATGGCGTGCTTCCCGTTCAGGTGTCCGAGGACTTCCTATCCCAGATCTTCGCAGCCATCGAGACCGATGCCAAAACCACGGTATCCGTCGACCTGGCAGCACAGAGCATCACCATCGACGCCACTGGCGCCTCCGAAAACTTCGAGATCAATGGCTACAAAAAGAATTGCCTGACGAATGGATACGATGACATCGACTACCTCTTGAGCAACAAGGAAAAAATCGAAGCCTGGGAAAAAACCAGCTTCTATTAATGTGTTGCACGTGCACGTGAATGCACACGACTTGGCAGTCGGCATCGGCGGACGCCCCTCATCAGCTCGCACCTCCCCAATAAGGAAAAATGCACATTGAAATAATGGATACCACGCTCAGGGATGGCGAGCAAACATCCGGGGTCTCGTTTTCGGCACATGAAAAACTGAGTCTGGCAAAAATCCTCCTTGAGAACGTCCGGGTGGACCGACTCGAGGTGGCATCAGCGAAGGTGTCCGATGGCGAGTTTCAATCGGTTAAAAAAATCACCGCATGGGCAAAAGAGCACGGGCATCTCAATCAAATCGAGGTGCTTGGATTTGTCGATGGCAAGGTATCCGTCGATTGGATTACCGGCGCAGGCGGTCGTGTCATCAACCTGCTGGCCAAGGGGTCACAGCGGCACGTCGAACGGCAGTTGCGCAAAACCCCAGAGGAACACCTCTCCGACATCCAGGCGGTCATCGCCTATGCCGCCACCCAGAATGTCGAGGTCAACATCTACCTCGAGGACTGGTCCAATGGCATGGTCAATTCGCCCGACTATGTTTTTTTCATGGTCGACGGATTAAAGGACTCGGAGATCAAGCGATTCATGCTTCCTGACACCCTGGGATTACTCAACCCAGACCAGACATACGATTTCTGTCATCAGATGGTCACGCGCTACCCCAGACTCTGGTTCGATTTTCATGCGCACAACGATTACGACCTCGCCGCGGCCAACGTTTTCAGTGCGGTCAAAGCCCAAGTGCACGGCATCCATGCCACCGTCAACGGCATGGGCGAAAGAGCTGGCAACGTCCCGCTCTCCAGCGTGATCGGCGTGATCCACGACCAACTCAAACAAACCACCCACATCGAGGAAAGCTACATCAACAAGGTGAGTCGGATCGTCGAAACGTATTCAGGTGTCAGAATCCCCGCGAACAAGCCAGTGATTGGCGAGTTTGTGTTCACCCAGACCGCCGGCATCCACGCCGACGGAGACTCCAAGGACAACCTCTACTACAACGACCTCCTGCCCGAGCGGTTCGGCCGCACCCGCGAATACGCACTCGGCAAAACATCCGGAAAAGCCAATATCCAGAAAAACCTTCAGGAACTCGGCATCAGTTTGGACCAGGATGATATGAAACGCGTCACCAACAAAATCATCGAACTCGGTGATAAAAAAGAACGCGTCACCAAAGAAGACCTCCCGTTCATCATCTCCGATGTCCTCGGTAACGATCACGGAAAACACGAAATCGAGGTCGTCAACTACTCACTCTCACTCACCCACGGACTCAAACCCGTCGGCACCGTTCGTTTAAACATCAAAGGGGAGATCTATCAGGAAACAAGCGTCGGCGACGGCCAATACAACGCCTTCGTAAAAGCCGTCTGGAGCATCTACAAACGCCTCGGCAAACAACACCCGACACTTATCGACTACTCCGTCACCATCCCCCCAGGTGGCCACACCGACGCACTCGTGGAAACCACCATCCTCTGGAGCTTCAATGGCAAGGAGTTCAAAACCAGAGGACTGGATGCCGACCAGACTGAGGCCGCCATCCAGGCAACGATCAAGATGCTCAACATCATCGAAGAATAACCATCAATCCATCACACCATGAAATTAAATATCGCAGTACTCGCCGGAGACGGCATCGGACCGGAAATCATCGATCAGGCACTTAAAGTCACCCAAGCGGTGTGCAACAAGTTTGGCCACGAACTCTCCTACGAGCACGCCATCACAGGCGCATGCGCCATCGATGAAGTCGGCGAACCCTACCCCGATGCAACTCACGAGTTATGCATGAAGTCGGACGCGGTCCTCTTCGGTGCCATCGGCGATCCCAAATACGACAACGACCCCAAAGCCAAAGTCCGCCCAGAACAAGGGCTGCTCGGCATGCGCAAAAAACTCGGCCTCTATGCCAACCTTCGCCCGGTCGTTACCTTCCCATCCCTGATCCACAAATCCCCCCTCCGCACCGACCTCGTCGACGGAGCCGATTTCATGTGCATCCGCGAACTGACCGGCGGTATTTATTTCGGCGAAAAAGGCCGCTCCGAGGACAGAAATACCGCATTCGACACCTGCACCTACACCCGTGAGGAAATCGAACGCATCCTTAAACTCGGGTTCGAATACGCGATGAAGCGTAACAAGAAACTCACCATCGTGGATAAAGCCAACGTGCTGGAAACATCACGCCTGTGGCGCGAGGTCGGCCAGGAAATGGTCCCCGATTACCCTGAGGTCGAAACCGAATTCATGTTTGTCGACAATGCCGCCATGCAGCTAATCCAGTGGCCGAAAAACTTTGATGTCATGGTCACCGAAAACATGTTCGGCGACATCCTCACCGATGAAGCCTCTGTCATCACGGGCTCACTCGGCATGCTCCCTTCCGCCTCCATCGGCGTGCACACCAGTGTTTTCGAGCCCATCCACGGCTCCTACCCACAGGCCGCAGGAAAAGACATTGCCAACCCGCTGGCCACCGTCCTTTCTGCCGCCATGATGTTTGAATACGCCTTTGATCTTAAGGAAGAAGGCGCCCTGATCCGCGAAGCTGTTGATGCCTCGCTCGAGGAGAAATACGTCACCGAGGACATCTCCGAAGGCACCTCCTACAAAACCTCCGAGGTCGGCGACTGGTTAACCCATTATATCAACCAGAAGTAACCGCTTCCGTAAGCGGTTAATGAATCGCTTCCATTCCGCTCTCATCCGAGAGCCCAAAACCTATGTTCAAAAATCCGCTAATCAATAGTTTTCTTGGTGCAGTGAAGGTGTGAGCTATCGCTCCATTAAGCGATACGTGCCGAAATATTGACATCTCGACCTTCGTATTTTCCGTGGTTGGCCATTCTCTACACAACGTCCACCTCCCCCTCAGTAAAAACGAAATCACCCACCCATAAAACATGATAATCACGAACAGAAAGACCCTTTTTATGCTATTGTTGATGCCCGCATGCCACCTATTACCACTCTCCGCTGATGATGTGGCAAGCCCCATGGGCAATGATTTGCTATGGTCTTCTGAGCCCGTGCGTTTCACCGAAAAAATGAGCCTGAGAGCCCAGGTAAAGCACTGGTCTCAAAATGTTTATCCTATGGGCAATGGTCGTTTGGGATTTACTGTTTTTGGAGATCCGGACAGGGAGCGCATTCATTTCAACGAAGATTCTCTCTGGTTGGGCAACGAGGATTATCCCGGCGGATATCAACCGTTCGGCGATATCTACGTTGAGCTAGGCCACAAAGACTACAAAGATTACCGACGTGTTCTCGATATCGAGCGTTCACTGCAAACCGTCAGCTATACCTCAGCGGGTGTCCGCTACAAACGAGAATACTTTGCCAGCTACCCAGATCAAGTCATGGTCTTCCGTTTCTCCGCTGACCAACCGAGTTCCCTGACGGGCAAGGTTTCGTTAGACAGCATGCATCGCTCTCAATTTGCCATGGACCAAGGGCACACTCCGGAAAAAGCTGCTGCAATTCAATTGGGTGCCGAGGGTCAAACCCTTACCATGAAGGGGTCTAATAAAGATCTTTTCTGGTGGCGTGTGTTCATCGATAAGGCTAATCGCAAAGGCAAAGATGGCCAGAAACAGCGCCGAGGTAGGGCATACGGCAGTGACAAAATTATCGAACTTGATTATGAGGCCCAAGTTCGAGTCATCAATCAGGGTGGATCCGTAAAGGTTGAAGGAAACCACCTCGTCTTCGACAAATGTGACGAGGTCATCCTGCTGCTCGGGGCTGACACCAATTACATCAATCAACGCGAGAAAGGTTGGCGCACCGACCACCCACATGATCGCATCACCGCGCAGATCGACAAAGCGGCAGCTCAAAGTTACGACGCCCTTCTGAAGTCACATCTCGAAGACTATACAAAACTCTATGACCGTTTCGACATTGAGCTAATCGACGGTAACGACGATCGTCAAAAAATTGAAACCGCCAAGCGCTTGGCATCCTATCAAGCAGGTGGAGATGCTGGGTTGGAGGCTCTCATGTACCGCTATGCGCGTTACTTAATGATTAGCTGCTCTAGGCCGGGTCACGGTGGCTTACCCGCCAACTTGCAGGGCCTGTGGCTGTTTCACTTGCGCCCAGCATGGCTCTGTGATTACCACACCGACATTAACCTGCAAATGAACTACTGGTTTGCTGACCAAGCGAATCTCTCCGGATGTTTTCTTCCACTCGCCGAATGGGTTGACTCGATCCGGCAAGTCCGCAAGGAGGAAACTCAGAAAGTTTTTGGCGTAAAACACGGTTGGCTGATGCGCTCCGAAAATGGAGTTTTTGGGGGGTCTTCCTATCACTTTCAAAAGGGAGACTCGGCATGGATCAGCCAGAATCTTTGGGATCATTACGCCTTCACACAGGACAAGGAGTATCTTCGCAAATACGCCTACCCCGTCATGAAAGAAGTCAGTCGCTTTTGGCTGGAGCACCTCAAAGCATTGCCCGATGGGTCCTTAGTAGTGCCCGATGGCACCTCGCCAGAACACGGCCCCAAAAAGGATGAAAAATCGGGAAAAATCGTCATCGAGCAAGGCCATCGGACCCATCTTGACGGCGTTTCGTATGACCAGCAACTCTGCTGGGATCTGTTCAGCAACACCATAGAAGCCAGCAAAGCACTCGGCATGGATGATGCGTTACGCAAGACCCTGACCGAAAAACGCGACCGCCTTCTTGGCCCGCAAATTGGAAGGTGGGGGCAGCTTCAGGAGTGGATGACCGACGTTGATGACCCGAAAAATCAACACCGTCATGTCAGCCATATGCTTGGGGTTTATCCGGGACGCCAGATTCACCCGACGACAACGCCAGAATTTGCTCAGGCAGCAAAAGTCAGCATGATCGCTCGTGGCGCAGGGAAAAGCGGTTGGGCCAAGGTCTTCCGTGCTTGTGTGTATGGTCGTTTGCTCGACGCGGAGCGGGCTCACGGAATGCTCGGTCTTATTCTGAAGACTCAGGTTTATGGCAACCTCTGGGCAACCCACCCACCGTTTCAGATTGATGCCAACTTTGGATTTGCCGCCGCCGTCAATGAGATGCTTGTGCAATCACATATGGGGGAAATCCAACTGCTGCCTGCACTTCCAAAAGCCTGGCCTGACGGGAATGTGCGCGGCATGCGCGTGCGGGGTGGATTCGAGCTCGATATGATTTGGAACAACCACCAGCTTCAGCGCGTTGAAATACGCAACCTGAGTAGTTCGGATGGCAAGTGCTCGATCCTCTACAACAATACGAAACGAGAGCTCACCATTGGACGCAACAAGCCAGTCGTAATTGATCAATTCTGATGCTCACCTAGGTTGATGATTCCCATCACGTGGCGCCGAGCAAGCACCCCAACCTGTTAGTCTTCCTTCAAAAAGGATCAATAGGGCTATTTTGCGACTGATGGCTGGCAGAAGAACCCGCTCACCTCAGCTTCCGACCAAAATACCCACTGAAAAAAATCCCCTTGGCAGGGTGGGTCAAGGAGTTCATGTTCAGGGCGATCCTCATCGCATTTAATCGACATGAATTCACCAACCTACACGGCCCTCAAAGCCACATACTGCTCCCTTGTCCTCGCCCTGATCACCGCCGCGCCGCTACTCGCCGCGGAGTTATCCACGGCGTTCCCTAAAGATCCACTGCCGCTCGAGCTAGCACCTCGGATGGGCCGTCCTTTCAACGACAGCGCAGTGTTCCAACAGAACATGCTCATCCCCGTCTGGGGATGGACATTGCCTAGCGCGGATGTCGTGGTGACCTTTGACCAACAGAAGCACTCCACCAAGGCTGGGGCAGACGGACGCTTTCAAGTGAAGCTCGACCCCATGCCCGCCGACAAGCTGAAGTCGGTGAACGATGCGCCGACCGGTCACACGCTCACCGTGGTGACCCGCGCAGGAGGCAAGGAGGCAACAAGCGCGTTCACCAACATCCTAATCGGGGAAGTCTGGCTCTGCTCCGGGCAGTCAAATATGGCGGTAAGATTTGGCAACACCGCCTACCCTAAAAACTCACAGAAAGATGCCGACTATCCCGCACTGCGCTTCCTCGATACAGAGTGGACCGTCAGCACCCCGAAAACCTGCGGCCGTTGCTACAGCATCTCATTCGTTTTCGGGCGCCAACTTCAGAGCGAGCTGCTGGTCCCCATCGGCCTGATGAATGCTGCGGTGGCCGGAACCGGGATCGATGGCTGGCAGTATGTCCCGCCGGGGGAGCCACCAATCAAAACAAAGTACCAAAACTTCATCCCCAAGATCGAGCCGCTGGTCGGCCATGCGATGCGCGGCACCCTCTGGTACCAAGGTGAAGCTAACGTAAAGGACAAACAGGGATACCTCCCCAAGATGAAGCGACTCATCGATGGCTGGCGCGGTGTCTGGGGCCAAGGTGACTTTCCCTTCTACTTCGTCCAGCTCGCCTCAATGGGTGAATCCCCGACCGACAAGCCGGAAGGCGGTGACGGGCGGGCAGGCATTCGCAACGCCCAGCTCGAGACCCTCTCCATCCCAAACACCGGCATGGCAGTCGCTATCGACATCGGCGGCCGAAGAGAACATCCCAAAAACAAATACGACGTCGGCTTGCGCTTGGCCCGCTGGGCCCTGCATAAGGACTACAACCACAAGGACCTCGTGCCAAGTGGACCGCTCTATAAGAGCCATCAGATCGAAGGCCACACCATTCGGGTGAAGTTTGATCACGCACAGCATGGCTTGATGCTGGCCAAAAAAGAGGGCTGCGAGCCACCGATACCCACACCCGATGCCTCGATACCTTGGTTGTCGATTCAAGCCAAGGACGGCACTTGGCATCTGGCCGCGGGCACCATCGACGGCTCTGATTTGATCGTCTCTTCCAAGGAGGTTCGCGAGCCGACTGCGGTGCGTTACGCCTACACCCAGCACCCGATCGGTTGCAATCTCTACAACAAGGACGGTCTTCCCGCCTCCCCCTTCACCACCTGTGGCTACTGAGGCGCCACTGCCACTAGAAAAATTCAGGCAGTCATTACCGCAACCGTGAAGTCCCCCTATGAGCGAGGCATGGTAACGTCGGTGAGTTTCCCGAAAGCCGGGCAACAACGGGAAACGCGCCCACCACAGCGATCGATCGAACCAAGTCGAGCCAATCGGTTATCCTTCAGCGGCGGGATCCTCCGGCATCGGCCCAGGCTCTGGCAACGTGAAAAAGAAACAGGCGCCTTGATCCACTTCTGACTCGGCCCAGATGCGCCCGCCGTGGCGTTCCACGATACGTTTGACAAGCGCCAACCCAACCCCCGTGCCTTCGAAATCCGGCTGAGTATGCAGGCGCTCAAACACGCCGAAAAGTTTATGAGCGTGGCGCATATCGAACCCCGCTCCGTTGTCCTTGATGTGGTAAACCCAGCTTCCGCCCGCACCCATTTCAGCCCCAATCTCGATGATCGCCTTCGGACATTTACTCGTGAACTTGAGGGCGTTGCTGATCAGGTTGATCCAGATTTGCCGAATCATCGTCGGGGTGCCTATGGTGGGCGGGAGCTCTTGCAGATCAAACGCAACAGTGCGATCAGGTTGGGTCGCCATTAACTCCTTATAGACCTCTTGCGCCATCACATGCATGTTGACGGCGACCGGCTCAACACGCTGACGACTTATTTGGGAAAAACTCAACAGGTCGTCGATCAGGCAGCTCATCCGTGCCGTCTCATCGCAGATGACCTGAAGCAAACGTCGGCCATTGTCATCAATTTGTGGTCCGCAATCCTCCATCATCATGTGGGCGTAGCCATCGATCGCACGCACCGGGGTCCGCAGGTCATGCGAGACCGAATAACTAAAGGATTCTAGCTCCTCGTTGACTACGTTAAGCTTGGTGGCGCGGGCCTCCAAATCGTCGTTGAGACGCTGGATGTTGGTATTGGCTAACTGTAATTCTTGGGTCCGCGTCGCCACACGTTGCTCGAGTTCCGCGTTGACCTTAAGGACTTTCGACTGGGCCTCCTTGATCTCAGTGATATCCAAGCAACTGCCGATGTAACCGAGAAACTCACCCGCAGCATCGTAGCGCGGCACTCCCGTATCGACGAGTGTGCGGAACTCACCATCGGCACGGCGCAACCGATACTCCATCCGGAACTTCTCTCGGCGCTCGAAGCTGTTCACATAAATCTCTAAACAGCGATCGAAATCATCTGGATGTACGCCTTCAGCCCAGCCATTGCCCGACTCCATCGACAACGTTCGCCCTGTGAACTCCAGCCAACATTTATTAAAGTAGTAGCACCCCTTGTCCAAGCCAGCCTCCCAGATGAGCACGGGCGTATTATCTGCCACCGAGCGGAACCGGGCTTCACTTTCGCGCAGCTCGTTTTTTGCCCTCCTCGTCTCGGTGATGTTGAGGTGGGAAACCAACGCCCCTTTAGGTTCATGCAAGATCCCGATCGCCTGAAGTGTGATCCATTCCGCCTGCCCTGAAGATGTCCGCGGGTATTCCAGCTGAAACTCCCGGCGCGTCCCGTCCAACACCTCCCGAATGCCCTTGATCGCGGCCTCAGCGTAGGGTGACTTCGTGACGATGGCTTTGGAGCAAACTTCGAGGTAATTACTACCGAGCTCCATCGTAGGGCCGTCGTCCACGCCTTGCTCACGTGAGAAATGTAGCCACGGTTCGTTGACGTCGAGAATCTCCCCGTCGGAGTCGAGCATCACGATCTCTGCTGGCAGGGAGTCGAGAATTGAGGTTTTTAACAACTCAGTATGCTTTAACGATCTCGCCACCTGGTCGCGCCTAGTGATCTCCGCATTGAGTTTAAACAGCACTGCTGTGAATAATGCAAGGCTCAGAAGAAGTCCGAGCGGGAGAACACTCAACACCTGCTTCGTTTTATCTTCCACCAGCGCATGCTCTGATACAAGGATGGCCTCTAGTTCCTGCCTCATTTCACTGAATTGCGTTCTGATTTCGTCACTCAACTGTCTGCCATGTCCCGTGGCGATCAGTAAGCGGGCCGACTCGAATCCCGTCGTTCGGCGCAGGTCGATGGATTTCTGTAAAAATTCGACACGCTCGGCGACCAGCGGCTCAATGGTCGCGAGCCGCTCCTCGAGGTAAGGCCTTGCTTTCAACAACTCATGCAAAATCGTTAGATCACTTTGCACCCTAGTGTTGATGACCTGGTGCTCCTTGATGAAATCCTCTTGTCCCGTGATCACATACCCCCAAGCTCCATACGGCGAATCTTCGAGTTCGATCGTGACGAGATTAATGACGCTAAGCGTTTTGCGCGTCAACCGCTCATCCTCCGAGTATTTGAGGAGATCCGTTGTGGTGCGGTAGGAAATGGAAGCCACCACGATCAACATCACCAAAGCCAGCGTTCCCACGATGGTCAACCCGCGCCCGATCAGCCAGCGCCTCCTCCCTTCACGCCTTGCAAAGGCGAGCATCGCGATCCCCAGCAACAGGAAGAGCACGGCCGTATGGATCGCCAACGCGGTCATACGCCACAAGGTCGGGCTAACATCGAACCCAACGAGGTAGCCAAGTAGGCCCAGCAAGCTGATCATCACCACCAATGAGCCCAAGCATTCCAGCGCCCACAAACGCCAAGGGGAAAAACCCCCAGCCCGGCTCATGAGCCACAGAGACACTGCGCTCAACAAGACACTGGCCGAGCAATACGGCGACATGCGCCCTGGATGAACTGTGCCGACCAGCGTGCCCGTTTCGTAAAAGAAAAATTCGTCGATGCCGATATTCCAGCCCGTCGCGTGCTCCAAGAGGGTGAGGAATCCAATGGCTCCAACCGCAAGTGCGCAACCCCGCGCCACACGCAATCCTCGCGCCCCACCTCGATGCACAAGCAAAAGCGCCGTGCCGCTGAGAAAAAGCGACAGCGCAGCATTGACCTTCATCGTCACGGCACCTTGAAGCACGGAAATCAACGGCATAATCCCGAACATCCAGCCCACTAAGCCAAGGCTACTGAACAGCAAAAGTGCAACCCCAACGGATTGCTCGAAGGTGAAACGAGCCGACTTGAGAGACTGATTCGGTTCAGTCCTCCGTTTTACATCTTTACTCATGCTTCTTCAGATTGGGGGGCTTGGGGATTTCTGAGGGAATTTCTGCATGCAGTTATTCCACCATCTGATCGGGGTACCCTACACGATACCCAGCCACTTGACCAGCCATCATATTCACCAATTCATTTGACCCGCGCCCATGGCAAATTGCACAAAATAAGCCGTATTATTGGGCCACCTCGACCCGCGCTTCCATCCGTGAGATCTCGACACCGACGAGGCAAACGTCATCGGTGAATACATGATCTTGGGCGAAGTCCTTGATCTCATGGGAGGTGTCCTGGAGTAGTTTACCCAACGGTAAAGAGGCACGCTGCTGGATCACATCTCGAAGACGGTCTTCGCTGAAGGCTTGCTCTTCCTCGTTTTCGACCTCGAACAGGCCGTCGGTGAAAAGCAGGATACGGTCGCCTACATCCACGGTGAGTTCATGAGTATGATATGGGACGTCATCAATCAAGCCGAGCGCTGGGCCATGCTTCTTCCCTGACCCAATGACCTCAACATTCCCGGTGGCGCTGCGAATGAGAAGAGGATAGGGGTGACCCGCATTAGCAAAGGTAAGGCGCCCGCTTGCGATATCCACGGTGATGTAACAGGCCGTCGCGAACATCGTGGTGTCAAATTGCTGCAAAATGACTCTCAGTTGGCTGTTTAACTGAGTTAACAGCGGGCCAGGATCTCCCGACTCCTCGCCAAGCTGCTCCTCCAGAGCCCGCATGATCGCCGTCACCAGTGCGGCCCGCACGCCGTGACCCATCACGTCACAGATGAAGATGCCCACGGTGCTTTCCGAAATACGCACGATGTTGTAGAAATCGCCGCTGACCGAACTGGACGGATAAAAAACGCTGGCAAACTTCACCGCACTCGCCGCCTCAGAAACACCTCGCGGAATGGTCGGGAAATGCGTCGGCAAAAACGCCATCTGAAGTTCGCGCGCCATTTCCAAATCCTCCTCCATCACCGTATTTTTCTCCCGCAATTCTTGGGTCCGTTTCTGGACGCGATACTCAAGCTCTTCGTTGAGCGAGCGCAGATCTGCCTCGGCTTTACGGCGGGCATTGCGCGATTCTACTTCCTGCAAGGCACGTCGAACGGCTGGGACAAGGCGCCCGAGGTGGTCTTTGATGACAAAATCCGTCGCTCCGTTTTTGATTAACTCCACGGCGGTTTCCTCACCGACGGCGCCGGAAATAACGATCAACGGAACATTCGGGCAATGGTCTTTCGCAATTTCGAGAGCCAACGCTCCATCGAAGGTCGGCAACCGGTAATCGGCTAAAATAAGATCGGGGTGAAACTCATGGATAGCGCTCACATAATCATCGCGGTTATCCACGCGGGTGGATTCAAACAAGAGGCCACCCTCTTGGAGCACACGCAGAATGAGTTCAAAATCAATGACGGAGTCCTCGAGGGAGAGAACGCGAAGTTTGGTGGGAGTTGACATTGTGTAGGTAGGTCGGGGGTTAATTATTAGGAAATACATTCGTCTTCATCCAGTATCGCCCCATCTTGCCGACCACATCGAGATAGGACTGAAATCCCATCGGTTTGACGACGTAGCTATTGGCTCCAATGCGGTAAGCTGAGGTGACATCCGAGTTTTCCGAGGATGAGGTCAACACGACGACGAGAAGATGCTTCGTTCGTTCGTCTGCCCTGATTTCACGTAAAACATCCATACCATCAAGCTTCGGAAGCTTCAGGTCAAGCAGGATCAACTTCGGCTGCTCTCTCACGTCCCGCCCTTGATACGCACCCGTGGCGAAAAGGAAGTCGTGAGCTTCCTGCCCGTCGGAAACATGGCAGAGGTGGCTTGCAAGATCCCATTTTTTCAAGGCGCGGATCGTGAGCTCCGCATCATGCGGGTTGTCTTCAACGAGGAGGATTTCTAGATCTTCTTTCATGATGGTTGATGAGGTAGAGTGAAGTAAAACGTGGCGCCGTGATCGATTTCTGATTCCGCCCAAATGCGGCTACCGTGGCGCAGTACGATGCGCTCGACGAGCGCCAATCCGACGCCAGTGCCTGAAAATTCCTCCTGACTATGCAGGCGTTGGAAGACGCCGAACAACTTGTCAGCATGGCGTGGGTCAAATCCGATCCCATTGTCTTTGATGTAATAAATTTGACCCTTCTCGCCATTCGACTTCGCTCCGATTTCGATCTCACCTATTTCGCGCCCGCCGGTAAACTTGATCGCGTTGCTGATGAGGTTGGTCCACACCTGCCGAATGAGGGACCCCGTCCCATAGGCGGGCGGGAGGGTGTGGAGGTTGAGGCGTAGCTTACGCTCCGGATGACGATCAACCAACTCGTCAAAAACATCTCGTGCCATGGTTTCCATGTCGATGGGTTTCAGTTCGATCGGGTGGCGTCCTAGCCGGGAAAAGGCGAGCAGGTCATCGATGAGCAGACCCATCCGCTGGGCCTCGCTGTGAATCACACCCAGCATACGCCGCCCCTCACCATCCATTTTCCCAGCATAATCTTCGAGCACCATGCGCGAGAAACCACTCACCGCACGCAAGGGGGCGCGCAAGTCATGGGAGACGGAATAACTAAAGGACTCCATTTCTTTGTTGGCGGCTTCCTGCGCTTCGGCACGCACTTCAAGTGCGGCGTTGAGCTCTCGAATGCGAGCTTCGGCACGCTGGCTCTGGGTCGCGTCATAATTAATCCCTACCATCCGCTTCGCTTTCCCGTTCGAATCCGTAGCTATCATCTCAGAGCCTCGGATCACCCGCACGTCTTCATCCGTAGCCCGTGTAATCCTGAACTCGCGCTGACCGCGGCCTCGAGATTGCACCGTATACTGCAGTTGTTCCTCCTGCTCCGCCAAGTCCTCAGGCAACACCGCAGCAGCCCAATCCGAGTAGTCCATCCTCCCTTGCGGACTGGGAGGCAAGCCGTAAATCTTAAACATCTGATCATCCCACGTCACCTCATCGGTTGCTAAGTTCCACTCCCACACTCCGATCTTACCCGCCTCCGCCGCCAGCCTAAGGCGCTCCACAACATCTTGCAGTTCCACCTCCATGCGCTTGCGCTTGGTGATATCGGTGCTGATCATCATAAACTGGACGGGCTTGTTATCTGGTCCGAGGAAGGGGACGATGGTGCCGTTCACCCAGTAGGTCGACCCGTCTTTGCAACGGTTTTTGATTTCTCCCTTCCACGTCCGTCCGGAGATAATCGTCTCCCACAAATCGCGAAAAAAAGCTTCAGAGTGATACCCGACATTCACGATCCGGTGACTCTGGCCAATCAGCTCCTCGTTTGAATACTTGGAAATCTCGCTGAACTTGTCATTGGCGTAGAGGATCGTCCCCTCTGTGTCGGTGGTCGCAACGACGGAGTGCTGGTCGAGCGCCGACTTAAAGTCATTGAGCGTGGCGTTGGCGGACTGTAACTCATTGGTCCGCTCTTCCACTCGCTGTTCCAGCTCCGCGTGCAGCTTGTGGATTTTTTGCTCCGAGCGCTGATTCTCAATGGCGATGCGGATCACCTGCACGGCCCGCTCGATCACTTCCCTTTCGGCAGCGTCCGGGTGATACCGCTCGCTATGATAAATAGCACAAGTGCCGAGGACTTCCCCTTGGTTGCTGTGGATCGGTGCGCTCCAGCAGGTGTGCAGTCCGTGTTTCAAGGCGATCTCGCGGTGATCTGACCACAACGGATCGCTGGCAATGTCAGCCACCTCAATCTGTCGATCCCCCTGTGCCGCTGTGGCCCACAATCCGACGCCAGCGCCGACGACCATGCCATCAATGGCACGATTATACGACTCCGGTAAGCTGGGGGCTCCGCCGTGACGCAGGTGGAAGCCATCGTCATCAAGTATGAGCACTGAACAGAGCACCCCAGGCATCAGATTTTCCATGCCGAGTATCAACACGTCGAGCTGCTGGCCCAATGATGACTCACTGACGATGGATTCCATGGCCTCTTTTTCCCACGCCAACAAACGCTGGTTCAGCTTGCGTTCGGTGATATCGGTGTGAGCGACAATGGCTCCGCCTCCTTCTCCTGTCAGCTTGATTACCTCCATCACAAACCAGCGGGGCTGTCTGGGACCGTTGCACGGGTATTCCATGATGAAACGTGGCTGTTTTCCCGATAACACAGACAGCACGCCGGCAACGGCATCCTTGGCACTCGATTCCGATTCAGAATCCAACGTTTTACAGGCGTCTGGATAGTTGACACCCACGCCGATTGCTTCGACCCCTGGGTTACCGTTTTCACGGGCAAAGCGAAGCCAAGGCTCGTTCACAGCGACAATGATTCCCGACTGATCCAAGACGGCGATGTGGGCTGGAAGTGAATTCAAAATAGCCCGCTCAAATGCCTCGTTCGCCCGCAGTTCGTCTTCCATTTGAATGCGCTGGGTGATGTCAAAGGCGGATCCGACCAAACCCGTAATTTCGCCACTGCTCGAGCGGATCGGCACCTTGCTGATCAGCCGAACCTGTAGATCGCCATTGTCCAATATTCTCCGTTGCTCGCTGTGCAACTGATGCTTACCGCTTAAGACTTCGAGCTCTTCGGCCCGAAATTCTGCAGCGATTTCGGGTGGATACAAATCGGCATCGGTCTTACCCACCAAACTCTCTGGGGAATCTAGCCCCATCAGGTTCGCACAGGTGACGTTGGCCAACACAAATCGGCTCTCGCAGTCTTTCACAAAAACCGCCGAGGGCAAGATGTCGACCAGGGTGCGCAGCAGGTTGCGCTCTTCTGTTAATTTCTCCTCCGTATGCTTGCGCTCCGTGATGTCACTGAGAGCGATGCGGATCTCCTCATTACCTGCACCATCATGGGCAAGGGTGAGCACCAAACGCGCCCACACTGGCTCTCCCTGATCGCGCACCAAGCGCAACTCACATGATTGCATTTCACGTGTCTTGAAAAGTTTTTTGCGAGCCAGATTAAAAATACGTTCGTCCGCATGAAAAAGAATGTGGCTGATCGATCGATGAATCGGCACCCTCCGTTGCACGCCCAGCAGGGTGGCGGCCCTGAGGTTAACTTGCTGAATAAGCCCCATGTCGTTGACCGTCACATATCCCACTGGGGCCCTCTCATAAAGATCGATATAACGTTCTTGCGAGGCCACCAATTCAGCTTGTTCGAGATACAGCGACTCGTTTTCTGTCTCGAGTTCGATTTGACGCACACGCATTTCGTGGATGAGTCGGCGGATATCCTCGGGCGCAAGCGAATCAAGGTTTTCAGGCAAATCATCGCCCCGCCCGCGCGAGGACTCTTCCGCATGCCCTCGCAATCCTGATGTGTTAGAATGGTGCCGCCGATGCCTCATCGCTTATCTCCTCGGGTTAGCCGTTCATTCGTCACCATGTCAACCCACTGAACGCCATACGACTGAGCGGCTTTGGATCGGCTGAATAGATCCAGCACATCCAAATCCCGCTTCGGGTTACGGTTGTTTTCTTCTCGGGTCACTGCACCACTCCAATCTAACTTCATACACACATGCTAAGAATATACTTTTTGTTGGGTTTTTAAAAGAAAAAACATAAAGCCAAACTTTCAAAAAGACTAACGAAAGTAAACATTTCACCATTCTTATCATTGCTGAAATCTGTATAAAACAACTTCTATCATAAGCATACCCTAGGATATTTTTTAAAAAAATAGCTCCGCCTGAATAAAAATATCAGTTAAAAAACCCGCCCCTGCATCGTAAATTAATATGAATCCATCGCCCCAAAAAAACAAAGAGGCCGATTTACGCCCGCGCTACCCTACGATATCCAGACGATAAAATTCAACGAATCCAAGCCAGCCCGCCTAGCCCGTATCGATCACCGCGCCGCCAGTGCGGTCAACCATGTGACCACAGCATCCGTCGCCTGCTCCTTGTGCGCTGGTTGATTAAAACTATGATCCGCTCCGTCAACGCACACCACCTGAACGGCGTCACCATGCATCTGCTGCACCTGCTCGGTGTCACGCGGAAGAACCACATCATCGGCTGACCCATGCAGCAAAATCCAAGGGGCGGTGACGCAGCGAGCTTGCTCTGCGATGCTCTGGATCGTCTCGCAGAGGTCCGTCATAAAGGCGGACGACAGCGGGCAGCTTTCCTCCTCCCACATCAATCCGTCATCGGGTGTCTCCTGACCAAATTCTGTTTTGGCAAAAGCCTTGGTATCGATCATACCCGCCAGCGACACCAGTGCGCTGATGCGCGGGTCCTTGGCCGACTGAATCACGCCGACGGCAGCTCCCATGCTGTGGCCGATATAACCAATATGTGAATAGGAGGAGGCGACGGCGCTGAGCACGGCATCGAGATCGCCCACTTCCTTCGTGATCGTGGCATCCCGAAAATCGCCATCCGACTGACCATTCCCAGCAAACGAAAACCGGAGTGTGTCAAAGCCCGCGGCATTGAGGGCTGCTGCAGTATCTACGATAAGTGGGCGGTCTTTATCACCCGTCACGCCGTGGCCGAGCACGACGATCCAATCAGATTGTCGAAGTCCCCCTGCCCCGCGGGCCCATGTGGAGTCGAGGGTTTCCCCCACGTTGTTTTTGATGATTGATTGCATATCGGTCTAGGGTGAGCAGTCCAGGGTGGGGTCGATGCTAGGTGCGACCTTGAAACGTCAACTCGGCGACACCCGATTTATCAAGTTCCCCTTTTCCTAGGGTGACCAGCCGGGTGAATTGATTCCACGTGGCCTGCGCCAATGGGGTGTCGACCCCTTGCTCCGCAGCGAGGGCGAGCGCGATACCCGAATCTTTGGCCGCGTGGGCAGCCGAGAAATAACAATCGTGATCCCGGAGGATCATATCTTCCGCATCCGTTTCAAGGACACGTGAGTTGGCTCCAGTCTGGCTGAATATGTCACACAGCATTTTGAGGTCGATACCGAGAGCATCCCCGATGCCGAGCCCCTCCGCAAGGGCTGCCGTGTTGATGTTCATCACCATATTCACCAGTGCCTTCACTTCAGATGCCTTACCTGCGGGCCCGACGAAGTGCAGCGCCTTACTCAGATCATCCAGCAGCGGCTGATTGGCATGAAAAACACTCTCCTCGCCACCGACCATAAGGAAAAGCTCGCCATTCCGTGCCTGCGGGATACTTGATGCCATGCAGGCCTCAAGACACTGCGCCCCCACCTTAATGGCGGCGGCTTCGACCCTCTGATGCACGGCGGGTGTCAGCGTCGCGCAGTTGATAAAGACACACCCGTCAGCACCCGCCAATAGATTGTCGTCACCAAAGAAAATAGCATCCATCGCACGATCATCCGTAACCACCGTCAGGATGACATCCGCATCGGCGGTAAGCTCAGATAGCTTGGTATAGGCGGTGGCACCGAGCTCGTCAGCCAACTCCGCGGCCACCGACTCGTTTACATCCAATACGGCTGATACGTGGTATCCTTTCTCATGCAGACAACGGGCCATGTTCCCACCCATCCGCCCGAGACCGACCAGTCCAATTTTTCTATCTTTCATCGGATTCATCGGTTTACGCTTCGGCGACGGCTTCGGCCCAGATTTTCTTCAGGTCGTTACCCAGCACGATGGCATCTTGCCAACTGTCGGGGAAACAACTCAGCCCGTAGCCAAATTTTGGGCCCAGTTCGGGCATCACCCAGAGTTCGTTTTGAGGACGTGGCCCGCTCAACCAATGGTCAAACCCCTGACGCGCAAAGGGACGTATCTCTTTGTATTCAGGTGAAAAATCCCCCTCACCATCCGTGATCGGGACTTGGCAGTGGTGACCATTGAATGGGCGCATGTGCCAGAGAGTCGACTGCTGAAACATAGGCACATGCTCAAAAAGGCGCTCGATATAATGACTTGCATCCAGGTGCCTGAAGCAGGCGGGGTGCGAATAATCAAAGTTAATCTTCGGGTAATACCCCTTGGCCTTTTTAAACCCTTCCGCAATGGCGTAGGTTTTCTCTGGCGTTTCCGTGCACGTGTCACGGTGCATCTCCAAATGCATATCCGCACCTTGACGCTCCGCTTCCTCCATAAGGGCGACGGTCATTTCAACCCCCTCTTCGATCGACGTGCTGTGATCGCCTAACTGACAATTCATCGGACCGTTATCAATTTCCAAACCCTCACGGATCAAGGATTCAAATTCTTCTTGGTTTTGGGTAATAAAGGCCGCACCAAACCGGAGCCCGTATCGATCGAGTGTTGTTTTTAGTTCCGGAGTCTCTGCGGGACAGGTGAAGGCATCAAAGCCGGCGGCCTGCACCGCGCTGATCTGCTGGTCCAAACTCCACGGCTCCCCGTCGTCGTTGATTTGATTCCAAAGTGTCCAGTGGTTGATGATGATCTTAAGATCGGGTGTGTCGTCGGCCATAGTCGTTGTCGGTAATTAGGAGGGTGTGTGTTGTGAATCGCAATGTCGGTTCCGGTCCTGATTTAAAATACGTCATAGGCGATCTGGTCGTCACTGACGCCGAGGTCATGAAGCATCTTCGTGCAGGCCTTGATCATCATCGGTGGCCCGCAAAGATAAAACTCGACCGCGCTAGGTTGAGGATGATTTTCTAAATAATGAATCAAGACCACTTCATGAATAAAGCCGGTGTATCCGTCCCACGGATCGTCGTCCTCTGGGTTCGAAAGCGCAAGGTTGAAATCAAAATGTGGATGCTCGTCCGCTAATTGTTCAAAGTAGTACTGATAGAAAATTTCCTGTTGCGATCGAGCACCATACCAGAAACTCACCTTACGCGATGTTGATTCGTTTTCAAACAGGTGGGCAAGGTGCGCACGCAACGGAGCCATGCCAGCCCCCCCACCGATGTAAACCATTTCCTTCTGGGTCGGTTTGATGTGAAAATCACCAAAGGGCCCGATCGCCGTGACCGTGTCTCCAGGGTTCAGGCTGAATACATAACTCGACCCCACACCAGGCAAACAATCCTGCCCAGGTGGTGGGGTGGCGATACGCACATTAAACTTCAGCTGGCGCTCGGTGACGCCATTACTCGCCAGCGAGTAGTTGTTACGCCGACCTGACTCGGCGTTGCTGGCGATTAATTCATCGACATGTTGATTCCTCCAGACGGTGGTATACGGCTCAGGGATATCGAAGTCACTGAAGCGGATCTGCTCATAGGCCGGGATATCAATCTGCATGTAATCCCCCGGTGTAAACTCAATGTTTTCCTGATCATCGACCGGCTCCAACACCAACTCCTTGATAAAGGTGGAGACATTGTTGTTGCTCACCACACGCAGCGTGTAGGTTTTTTGCTGCCGTGCACCATCGCCACCAGCCTGCGCGACATTCAGCCAGATCCGCCCCTTCCGCTCCTCAGCGGGATAAGTCGCTAAACCACGGCAGATCGGTGCGCGCGCTGGTGACCCGTCCTCTAAGTTAAATCTGCCATTATGCTTCGGGCATTCGATGATCTTCCCTTTAACCAATCCCTCAGATAGGTGGGTGTTACCATGCGTGCAGACGCCATCCGTCACGTAAATTTTGTTTTCCGCATCACGATACAGAGCAAAGGTCTTTTTACCGTGGTCGAATCGAATCACATCTTCCATGCCAAGCTCTGCTCCATCACAAATCTCCAACCAGCCATCGGTATCAGGCTGGGCGTCCGATCGCTGAAACTCCTCATCGATCCACTCCCGAGGCTCAGGCAACTTACGCTTGGCGTAATAGGTCGGATCTTTGAGCTGCTTGAGCAGGGTGGGGAAAATCTCTTTCCACGCCGATAAGATGGAGGGGTATGGCGGAGGACAATCATCTTTGATCACCTCATGCAGCTTCGGCAGCGCATGGTAAGGAACCAGCGGAAAGATGTGATGCTCAACATGGTAATTCATGTTCCAGTAGATGAACCGGCTGATCGGGTTCATGTAGACGGTGCGGCAGTTGAGTCGGTGGTCGAGCACATTCTCCGCAAGACCGGCGTGCTGCGGCGTGTTGTGGATAATCATCAACCAAGTGCCAAATAATTGGGGCAACACAAAAAGAAAAATCGGCACCCAACTCTGCAGGATCACGGCTGAGCCAATCACCAATAAATAAAACATCAGATAAATCCGTGCCCGTAGGTAGATCTTCGTAAACTCCGTTTCGGGTATAAACGTTTTTTCATCGGCCGTCATCCTTCCAAATGCGTGCCGGAGGATTTTAGGGAAAAACGTCCGGTATCCACCGACGTTAAATAAACTCAGAAAGTGCGCCCACATATCGGGTGGTCGGGGCACCTGGATCTCGGGATCACGCCCCACGATGATGGTGTCACTGTGGTGCCGTGTATGACTCCATCGCCAAACCACCGATTCACGCATGACCATCAACGACGCCACTTCATAGAGCGCGCTGTTCATCCAATCGGTGCGGAAAGGTGTCCCATGTTCACACTCGTGCCATCGCGAATCCGAGCTCGTTCCATAAAGGGTCGCGTAAATAAAATAAGGGATCACCACCCACCATGTCCCCCAGAGCAACGCCGTCGCATAGCCAGTGAGACACAGGAGCGAAAACAGAATCAGGGTGTCGCGAATCGCGGGACCATTCCTCCGCTCCAAAAGCTTCCGCAAGGTCGCACGAGGGATCTGCGGCTGATACCAATCTGCCTCCGCCAAACCAAGCTCAACCGCACGGTCCGCATTTTCTCCAGTCAGGCTGTAATCGAGAACATTGGGAGGCCGCATCAGCATCGGCGCCCCATGGTGGTGGTCGTGGTCCATCATTTTGAGTGGGGTATTATTTTATACGTATCGCGCCGGCCTCGCCGATTTGGATGATTACGCAAACTGATACTCAATCGCAAATGGCGCAAGGGTAAAAGCGAATCAACGGGAAATCCGATCCAAGGTGATCCCGTCAAAAGCCCCCTAGCCTTCGAGCTTCTCGCGCTTCCCCGATTTTGCCTTAGCCGGCACGGGGTGATCGATATCCAGATCGTCACCCATCTCTTTTTGCAGCACCTTGAGCTCTTTCTTAAGCTCTATGAGCTTGACCGCATACTCGGGGTGGTCAGACAAATCATGCATTTCGTGTGGATCCTTCACCGTGTTGTAAAGACGGAGTTTTTGAGCGGTCGGATAAGAAATCAACTTCCAAGACCCCTTGGCAATCATTCGCTGCGAGTTGATATACTTCCCATAAATACGCTCATACTGGATCTTCTTTGTCCCCTTGATCAAAGGCCACAGACTATGAAACTCGACCTGCGCCGGCTTTTCGACACCAGCAAACTCCAACGTCGTCGCCATCGCATCCTGAAGGTAGATGGGCATCTCCAACCTCCTCCCCGGCTCGATCCCAGGACCCGTGATCATCATGGGAACACGCATGCTATGATCATACATACTCTGCTTCCCCAACAACCCATGATGACCACACGCCAATCCATGGTCGGCCGTAAAAATCACATAGGTATCGTCCGCCATACCCGTCGCTTCCAGCGCATCCAAAATCCGCCCAATCTGCGCGTCCATATGTGTGATGATCGCAAAGTATTCTTGGCGATGCACCTTGACCGCAAACTCTGTCCGAGGAAAGGGTGCCAACTTCTCATCACGCAGCCTAGGCCCACATCCCATCGCATCTTTATACGGGTAAAGATCGAGAAAATTCTCCGGCACCTTCATCTTCTCAAGCGGATACATGTCAATGTATTCCTTCGGCGACTGACGCGGGTCATGGGACGCGTTAAACGCAAGATACATAAAAAACGGTTGCTCGTCAGACTTCGCTTGATTGAGAAAATCAATCCCGTGGTTAGCCACCACCTCACTCCAATGCGTGCCGCCCTGCCAGAACCCACCCTGGCTTTTATCCCACGGTTTCCAACCGTTCTCGTAGTCCTCCTTATTCTTCGGCCGATGATACCCCGACCCTTTTGGCATGCCACCGCGTGGGTCTTTCACCACATCAAAGCGTGGCTTACCTGGAACATGCCATTTTCCCGTCATGTAGGTTGTGTATCCAGCCCCCTTCATCATCTCCGACCAGTGCGGCTTTTCTTTCACCGCCCTCTGGGCCCGATTGACAAAGGCCCCACTGTTGAGCATCGCGCGGCTCGCCACACAAACTGCCCCATTCCACGCTCCCATATTGTAGGCCTGCGAGAATGTCGCCCCACCCATCACCAGCCGATCCAAGTTCGGCGTCTTACAGTCGGTCATCCCATACGACCCAATACTCTCAAAGGTCATATCATCGGCAAAAATAAATAAAATGTTAGGCTTGGCTCGTGGGCCAGATTTCTCAGCATTCACATCACCTGCAACCACCCCCAGCATGGCAACGGCCACCATCAGACCAACCCACCCCTTTTTTTCTATCATCAAGCAACGCATACCCGCTTCATAACCCCGACCCCGACCACCATACAGAAAAAAGAACAACCGAACCCACTTCGCGAGAAAAGGATTCGCCCCCCCATGACGCACCACGACCCAATCATCGGCTCCCAAACCACCCCCAAAGACCTGAGCGAACGCGCGTCGGTGCAGATTATGGGTAGAGGGAACCCTTCCTCCCAAACAAAAGGCTCAGAGGTGCATCTGAGCCTGAAAAGGGATGGTGCGCGATGCAGGATTTGAACCTGCGACATCATGCGTGTGAAGCATGCGCTCTACCCCTGAGCTAATCGCGCTTAAAATGTGGCCACCATGGATGCGGCTCGGGGGATTGATTAACCGAGCCGCTGGGAGGATGCAAGCCAATTTGGTCGATTCTAGCCTTTGTAACGATCACCCACTGGGGGACGAACCGCCGTCCCGAGGCGGGTGATGGATGCGGGCTAGAAGTGCACTTCTTTACCGATCACGCCGACCTCGACATCGCCATGATGAATCTCTCGCAAGGCTTTACAAAAGACGTCAGAACGAGATTTCTCACCGTGGACGAGCCAGACTTTTTTCTTCGGTCCGGTCGTCGCGTTAAAGTAATCGATTAATTCCGAGTGGTCGGCGTGGCCGGAAAACGAGTCCATGATCTCGACCTGTGCCTTGAGTGGATACGGGTCACCAAAAATTTTGACCTCGGGCTCCTTGTGACGGATTTTCCATCCGAGTGTATTTTCTGCGCAGTAGCCGACAAAGAGGATGGTATTGTTCGGGTTGCCGATACCATTTTTTAAATGGTGCAGGATCCGTCCGGCCTCACACATGCCCGAGGCGGAGATGATGATCCCTTGTTTTTTGCTGTCGTTGAGTTCTTTGGACTTCGATACCGCACGGATCAGGGTGAGGCCTTCAAACCCAAACGGGTCCCGCTTTTCGTAGAGGAAGTCGTTGACCTCCTGATTAAAACACTCCGGGTGGAGACGGAAAATTTCCGTGGCATTCACCGCGAGCGGGCTATCGACATACACCGGGACTTCAGGCACCCGATCCTCTTCAAAGAGC
Source organism: Akkermansiaceae bacterium (assembly GCA_013041925.1). Classification (GTDB taxonomy): domain Bacteria; phylum Verrucomicrobiota; class Verrucomicrobiia; order Verrucomicrobiales; family Akkermansiaceae; genus Oceaniferula. Next base: position 77,771 of record JABDRB010000026.1, read on the forward strand.
TGATGCAGGACGTAGAGAATCTGTTGAGTTCGTTCCACCGCAAAACACGGAATGATGATTTTCCCACCCCGCTTGATCGCCCTGTTTAAGACATCGGCAATCCGATCATCCGCGCCGGTGCCCAACTCATGCTCACGCCCGCCGTAGGTGCTCTCCATCAAAACGTAATCGACGTCATTGACTGGCACTGGGTCATTGAGAATATCATTACCACCTCGACCCACGTCGCCAGAGAACAGAAATCGTTTCTTTTTCCCATCCTCCTCGTCGTCAATCTCAAGTAGGATCTGAGCGCTACCGAGGATGTGCCCAGCATCAAAAAACCGGACTGTCACGCCGGGAGCAATCATCATCGGGCGATCGTAGCCGACGTTGACAAACTGCTTCAAGCACTTCTCGGCATCACGCGCGGTGTAGAGCGGCTCGACGAGAGGTTTATTTTTCTTTTTAAGACGTTTATTCAGCCACTTGGTATCACTCTCTTGGATATGGGCACTGTCCGCCAACATGATCTGACAGAGGTCACGGGTGGCGAAGGTGGCGTAGATATTCCCCTCAAACCCCTTCGAGCTGAGGTTGGGTAAGTTACCGGAGTGGTCGATGTGCGCATGCGAAAGAACCACACAATCAATCGTGGACGGGTCAAAATAGGGGAAACAACAGTTCACCTTATAGGCGTCCTTACGGCGACCCTGATAGAGACCACAATCAAGTAAAATTCGCTTCCCATTCACCTCCAACAAATGTTGGGAACCTGTCGTCGTGCCCGCCGCACCGCAAAATTTAAGCTTCATGAGACAACTCAACCTTACAATCCAAGAGGATGCAAGGAGGGAGGTGCATTTCTACGGTTTTTTTGACCCCCTCTATCGCCCGAATGGCCAGATTGACTTCATAATCTTGTTCATGGTGCCTCCTCCGCCCTCGCCACCGCGTTCTGCTTCAAGGATCTGAGCGTATCGAATCAGGCCGACGGCGGTGGAATACTGAGGGTCACGGAAGTTTGCGTGCACGCCACTGATATTCGCCTGCTCCGCAAGATAAATCGGGAGGTCAAAAAAGGCGTGCGCCAAATCGCTGAAGCCGCGCATCCGGCTCGTCCCTCCTGTCAGAAAAACACCAGCTCCGACCCCTTGGAGTGCGTCGGCAGGGAGGCGATCTCGGACAAGGCTGAGAGTTTCCTCGAGTCGTCCGTTAATCACGTCGTTAAGCAATGATCGCTTGATTTCACCTTCCTCGAAGCCGTTATCATCGATCACCTTGACGTTACCGATTCCACGTGCGGGGTCACCGGAGGCATCGCCTTCGGATTTCTTTAATGCCTCGGCACGACTCAGTGGGATGCGCGTGATCAGGTGAATATCATTGGTGATGTGATCCCCTCCTACAGGGATACATCCGGAGGCCGCGATCGCTCCCTTGAGGTAGAGCACGTAGTCGGTGGTGCCGCCGCCGATATCAATGACCAGGGCACCCGCGTCTTTTTGCTCTCGCTCCAGCGCGACCTGTGCGGTGGCAATCGGAGCAAAAACAACGTCGTCCACCTCCAGAGGGATCTCTCGGACACACTTGATGCTGTTTTGTATCCGGCTGCGGATGCCGTGCACGATATGAAAATCGACATCGAGCGACCTTCCTAACAAACCGATCGGACTCACGGTATGTTCGTGCTGGTCGAGTCGATAGTGGCGGATAAAATTATGCAGGTAGACGTGATCGCCAGGGATGGCGAGATCGCGGGCAATCTCCGTGGCCTCCTCAAGGTGACCCGCGTGGACTTCATCCTCCTCGTCGGGCAAACGGAAGGTGCCACGATTGTTTACACCCTCGATGTGGGAGCCCGTCACGGCGAGCAGCACACTGCTGATATCGACGTCACAGACGTCCTCGGCCTTGAGTAAGGCATCCTTGACGCCAGCACGCGCCTGCGGGTAATCTGAGATTTCACCTTTTCGTATTCCGGCGCTACGGGTCTCGCCGACGCCGAGAATTTTTACGGAGCCGTCAGGCTTCACCTCGCCAACCACCATACAAGTTTTGGTGGTGCCGATTTCGAGTCCTACATGTATTTTCGTCTTGGCCATGAATCAGAGCGGGGGATTGAGTGGATGGGGGGGGGAGTTGCGGTTGGGGGGCGACTGGATTTAACGTTCGCGGGGATTTACCGCGACCGGTTGACGTTGTGGCCTCACGAGCACAGGATCACCAGCGAATTTTACCGGGATATTTTTTTTCGGGATCAGATTAACATGCTTCACCTCGCGCTGCGTTTTGTGGGTGTGCTCACGGATGGTGAGAAAATCCGTCAGTTGGCGGTCGTGATCATACATCCCAAAGGTGGCGCGTGAGCCATCGTTACAGATCGCCTCCATCGAGTAATCGTTGATCAGCACGACGCGTTCGGGAAGCCACTCAGCCCTTACATCGCCAGCGTCAAACGCCTGCACTAGATGCAGCGCGCGCATCACCTCAAGGTGTTTCATTGGGCTTCCGTGCTGGAAGGCATCGCTTGGGGTCACCGTCACAACAATGACGGGCAAGTCCCTGGCGGAGTCCCAGAGTGCACCTTCGCAGGGAAAAGTGATCCCCTCCTTGTCTGCGAGTATGCCACCGTTGCTGCGGCCTGGAAAACCGAGCTCAGCACACTCAATCCATACAACCGGCACACGCTCGGTGAGACGGATGCGCAGCGTGCCAGGCAAGCGACGCTCGACTTGGCAGTCGACCACTTCAGGAAGCTCCTCCAGACTCTCCCTGACGCTACCTGTATCGACCGCAAAGATACTCGCATTAAGATCGATACTGGCGATATCAACCACGCGGGTGTGACTGAGCTGACCATTGGTTTGCAAGTCAATCTCTTGAAGGCGGTATTTTTCATTACCAATGAATAGGTGCTGGACGCCCTTGTAGCCCCCCACGCCGATCAGGCCAACCATGGCTAACAATACAGCATATTTCACCCCCTTGACCAGCCCGCTCAGAACCTGAAACATCACGATGCGGGGTGAGTGCACCGTGATGTGAAGCTTTTGGAGATCCCCCCCCCTGCTCACAGTGCGTGGGGAGCGAGTGGTTTTCCGACGTTGTTTCAATGAGGCCATGATGGGGAGGTGGGGGTGTTCCTATAACTAAACGACTAACGACGACAGGCAAGCGAGAGTTGAGCAATTTTTTTACAAAGCGGTCCGAATGAGTATCCTGCGACCTTCGCCGCCTTAGGCAGCAGGCTGCTAGCCGTCATCCCTGGGATGGTATTGGCCTCGAGCACATAAGGTTGCCCGGCCTCATCTAATAAAACATCCACGCGCGAGTAGGTTTCTATCCCAAGCGCACAGTGAGCCGCAAGAGCGGCCTCTTGCACAAGCACCGTGGTATGCTCATCCAGCTCAGCCGGACAATAGTAATCGGTGCCACCATCGTTGTTGAGCCATGGATACTTGTTACTCATATCATAAAACCCACTACGCGGCGCAATATGAACAACAGGCAAAGCTACACCATCCAGCACACCCACGGTGAGCTCTTTCCCCACAATCATCTGCTCAACCAACACCTCGTCACCGTATTGAGCCGCATCTTCCATGGCGGCCATCGCCTCAGCCTCGTCATGCACAATGTGAACCCCCACGCTGGAACCTTCACGGGGAGGTTTAACAACATAAGGTAGCGGCATCACTGGAAGCCTCACACCCTGCGAACAATCGACAATTTCCGATGCTGGGGTGGGCACGTTGTGATCAACAAAAACCTGTTTGCTGGCCACCTTATCAAAGGCCACACGGCTGCTCTCGACACCGGCACCCGTGTATGGAACGCCGCGCTCCTCGAGCATCGTCTGCAATTCCCCATCCTCACCAAAGGTGCCATGGATGACATTAAAACAAAGACCGGTCTCATCGGGGAGCTTGAGTGTATGATCGGTCACATCCACAGGCAAAGCATTGAGACCTTCATCGAGGAGGGCCTTGAGCACGGCATGCCCGGACGCCAGCGACACCTCGCGTTCGGAACCTGGGCCACCCATGAGGACGGCGATGAGTAAATTATGATCCATTCTGATTGTTGGGTTTAAAATGCACTTTCGTCTTCACCGATGACCTGAACCTCGGTTTCCATCGTGATGTTGCGTAGGGATTTTGCCTTGCTGCGAATAGCTTCGATCAGGCCTAGCACATCGGCTGCCTTCGCCTTACCGCGGTTGACAATAAAGTTTCCATGTTCCATCGAGACCTGGGCATTCCCGACCGATGCATCCTTCATCCCTAATTCATCGACCAACTTCCCTGCGGGGATTTCCTCTGGGTTTTTAAAAATGCATCCCGCACTAGCGGCGATCGGTTGAGACGCACGGCGTTTCTTTTTTGATTCATCCATGCGCTGCGCAATGCTCGCTGAGTCAGACCGCTGCGCTTGAAACTTCGCCACCAAGGCAAAGTTACTACGAAGTTCAGGCACGTTCCGGTAATGGGCCGTGATTTGGTCACGTGTGCGCTCGCGGATCTCCCCGTCCTCGTCCAAAAAGGTCACACCGATCACTTGGTCAAAGGTTTCCGTGCCCATGGCCCCTGCATTCATCCGTAGCCCACCCCCGACATTTCCTGGAATACCTTCCATCCACTCCATCCCCGTCAGACCATGAGAGGCGGCAACACTCGCTACCTTTTTAAATCGGGCACCCGCGCCCGCGATGATCGTGTCACCCTCCACCCGCACATCGGAAAAGGCTCCCCCGGTGGGATGGATCACAGCACCGCGAATCCCGCCGTCACGCACAAGGAGGTTCGATCCCCGTCCGACAACACGCTGCGGGATACCCCGATCTCGGCAATAACGGACAAGCGTTGAAAAAGCATCCAAACTGTGGGGCTCAAGCCAGAACTGAGCCGGCCCGCCACAGAGGATCGTGGTGTGGCGACTCATCGGTTCATACAAGCTACCCGTTGCCTCGCCATCCTTGCAGTAGCGTAACATCTCCTCGAGCACCGTCCTATCACGAGCAATCTTGGTACCAATCTCATGTACGTTTCCAGCACCAAGGGTGATTAACAAATCACCCTCACTGAGCGCATTCCCCACAGCATGATGGGCAGCATGAACCGCACCCACAACCTCCGCTCGGGTATCACCATTCGCCTCAATCGCATCTACGATGGTTTGCGCCGTAACCCCCTCGATCGGCAACTCACTCGCAGGGTAGATGTCCGTCACAAAAACACGATCGGCCGCCTGCAGCGCTTTCCCAAAATCATCCGCCAGCTTCTGAGTCCGACTATACCGGTGCGGTTGGAAAACAACCACCAGCCGCTCTGGCATCAATGATCGGGCCGTCTGCAACGTCGCCGCCACCTCGGTCGGATGATGACCATAGTCATCGATGATCCGCAACTTAGGCGATAGATACTTGTTTTCAAAACGTCTTCTCGCACCCGCAAAGGTCGAGAGCGCACGCGCGACAAGTTGAAAATCCATCTCAGCCGCATCAGCCACAGCCATGGCGGCCAAGGCATTAAGCACGTTGTGACGGCCTGGAATCCCCAGCTCGACACGACCTAAAAATTCCCCGCGCCGAATCACATCGAAGGTTACCGCCCCACCCGCCTCGCGCACATCACGAGCAACAAAATCAGCATGCTCCCATCCGTAAGAAACCGCACCTTCCCTCCCAGAGCAAAGTTCATGGGCAACCGGACACCCCGCAAAGTAGATTTTATTCCCCCGTGTTTGATCCAACAAGGTCGTAAAAACCTCCTTGATATGATCAATCCCACTGTAGAAATCCAAATGCTCTTCTTCGATATTGAGCACCACACAATGTTCCGGCTGATAGAGTGCCAACGTCCCATCACTCTCATCCCCCTCGGCCACCATCAACTCACAATTTTCCTCCCAGTGGGCATTGGCACCCAACACCGGAATCTCAGCTCCGACGTAATGGCATGGCATGACCCCACTACGCCTGATGACATGAGCACTCATCGCCGATGTCGTCGTCTTCCCATGAGTCCCCGCAATCACCACCCCCTTACGGGTATGTAAAATAGCCGCCAAACACTCGGCTCGGCGGATACACGGAATACCATGAGCCCGCGCCTCAGCACGTGCCACATTATCCTCGCGAATAGCCGATGAATAAACAACCACGTCCGCACCATGCACTTCCTCCGCACGATGGGGGCTGGAAAAAATAAGACCCAATCCCTGCATGCGCTGCGTCTCCCCACTGGTCACCCTATCCGACCCGCTGACACGATGACCCATTCCCAACAGAAGAAGCGCCAAGCCACTCATCCCCGATCCTGCAACACCCACAAGATGCACCTTCACCGGATCTTCTCGGTCGATCAGTCGTTTACTTAGTTCATCAATCTTCATTCCTTCAAAAATTTCAGCATTATTCACATTGCACCATCAGCTCAGCACCTCCACCGAGATCTCATCACAAATTTTACCCGCAGCCCCCCTGAGTGCAAGGCCATCCGCCATCGCCGCCATCTCTTGCATCACCTCATCACCCTCAACCATCCGCGTCAGATCCGCCACCAATCCCCCCGCATCCAGATCGACTTCCTGCCTCATCACCGCCGCCCCAGCCCCATCAAACACCTTGGCATTCACCGACTGATGATCATCCGCCGCATACGGGTAAGGCACAAGAATCGACGGCATCGCCACATAAGCAAGCTCGGTCATACTCGACGCGCCAGACCGACACACAGCCACGTCACAAGCCGCGTAGGCCGACGCCATGTCATCACAAAAGGAAAGCACATGATAGCCGTCACGCTCGGCGGCCATCTGCTTGACGCGATCGTAGTCAAAGGCACCCGTGATATGGAGAAATTGGAGACCCGGCATTGCCTTGGCCGCCTCCACCACCAACGTGTTGAGTCGTTTCGCCCCCTGACTCCCGCCCATCACCAACACGGCGCGACCCTCAGCGGAAAGATCATACTTCGCCCTCGCCGCCGACCGATCTGGCAGCGCTGCCAATTCATCACGGACCGGGGTGCCCGTAACCACGACATCAGATTGCGGGAAGTATCTCGCCGCCGCTTCAAACCCGACCAAGACCTTACTGCACCAGCGGGCGGTAAGCCGGTTCGCCTTGCCCGGCAGCGCATTGGAATCATGGACATAGGTCCGCAACCCCAGCTTTTTCCCAGCCAGAACGGGAGGAAGCGAGGTAAATCCCCCCATCCCCAACACGGCGTCACACCCGTGATGCTGAAGAATCCTCCGGCACTGCCTCACCGTTTTCCAAAGTTTAAAAAGAAAGGGGATCATCTTCGGCGAAAACGTCGATGGCTTGGCAATCGCCGGCACCGTCTGAAATGCCAGGTCCCCGTATTTCTCCGACGCCTCAGCATCCACCTTTTTTTCAGAAATCAACAGCCTCACAGAATGCCCCCGCTTCTCGAGCTCCTCAGCCACAGCAATACCCGGAAACAAGTGTCCCCCAGTGCCGCCACAGGCGATTAATACATTCATTTTCTTAGACATACCCATATCACTGCATCTCAGGCCTTAGCGTGTAATCTGCGCCCGCCCACTATGCTAAATTACCAAGGATCCTTCAATGCTTAATGTTCGTTAAATACCGACCCGCACCCGCATTTTACAACAAATTCACCCTGATGATCAAATCTTCCGTGTCTTCCCCTCTCCTAGCGGCTATGAAAAACGCGTGAGCGCCGCCATGGACACCGATGACCTTTACCCGTTCCTGACATCAGGCGACTGGAAAACCACCTTTTCCAGCTCCGTGTTGGCCGCCGGTTTCAAAACCGCGCGCGCCAAACAAATCACCCGCTGCGTGGCAGAACAACTCGATACCCACGACATCGAGATCACCGCCAGCATCATCGATCATGCCGGCCACCAAGACGAAACAACCATCGCACTCTGGTCTGAAAACGGGACTATCCAGATCGACACCTCCTGCACCTGCGCAGTCCGCACCTGTTGCGTCCACGCCGCGGCCACCCTCGAACACCTCAGCCGCCCAGGCCGACTCGATAAAGCGTTCGGTGAGCTCGCCGAAGCCCCCACCACCGACACCCTCGCCCCCCGATTGCCCGTCACCTCACCCGAGGTAAAAACCCCCGACGACCCAGTCTTTCACCTCTACATTCAATGCCGCCCGCAAGGTGACCGCTCATCTTGGCTCCCAGAAATCTATGCCAGCGCCCACGTCCACTACGGCAATGACACCTACCCGCTCGACCCCGCAGGCAACCTCTCCCCACCCCGCAATCGCGCCGCAGAGATGACCGCCCTGAATACCCTCTACGCACTCGACCTCATTCCAGGAGCAGAAAACCCACCGCCCTCACTCAAAAAACTCACCCCCGCACCAGCCAACGGCACACTTTGGGCACCCAACAGCAAAGATTGGCAACCCAGCATCTACTGGCAACGCTTCCGCCACGAGGGCGTGCCAGCCCTTGAAAAACGCGGGTGGAAAGTGGCTATCGCCCACAATGCCACCCCCGAACCCCTCCGCTTCAACACGTCAAGCTGGCGCGCCGAATTCATCGAGGAAAGCAAAGGATGGTTCAGCCTCTCCGCCGGATTTGAGATCGATGGTGAACGCATCGACCTCCAGCCGATCCTCGCAACCTTGGTCGAATACCATTTCCTCGAGCTCACCGAAAACATGCCGGACGGCCAGGAGTTTCTCATCTTCCTCGCCGACGGCCGAGGCCTGACACTCCCCGTCGGACGCTTCCGCCGTATCCTCACCCACCTCGGCGAACTCATGGATTTTAAGTTTTCCGATCGACCGATCAAGCTGCACAAGATCGAGGCCGCGCAACTCGTCGACACCCTCGCCGAGGACGATCCAGACTTCAGCCCGCCTACCGAAATAGAAACACTGCACCCGTCCACACTCAACACCCAGCATCCCGATATCCCCCAAGCACTCTGCGCCACCCTTCGCGATTACCAACGCGAGGGCTACGAATGGATGCAATTCCTCGCCAACAACCACCTCCACGGCATCCTCGCCGACGACATGGGCCTCGGCAAAACCATGCAGACACTCGCCCACATCCTCGCCGAAAAAGAAAAAGGCAACACACTCCCCAACCTCGTGATCGCACCCACCAGTGTGGTCGAAAACTGGCAGCGCGAAGCTGCAAAGTTTGCCCCCTCACTCAAGATCACCATCCTCCAAGGTGCCGACCGATCACGCCGATTTTCCGAGTTGGCCGACACGGACATTGCGCTCACCTCCTACGCCCTCCTCCACCGTGACCTCGAACACTTCACCCGTCAGCCGTTCCACCTCTGCATCCTCGACGAGGCGCAGCACATTAAAAACCCCGACTCTCAGGTCTCCCATGCCGTGCGCCAGCTTCACGCCCAGCACCGCATCTGCCTCTCCGGCACCCCCATCGAGAACCATCTCGGCGAGCTCTGGAGCTTGTTCGATTTCTTGATCCCCGGCCTGCTTGCCACCTCCGAAACCTTCCGAGAAACCTTCCGCACTCCCATCGAAAAAGAGGGCAACCAGCAACGCGCCGACGCCCTCGCCAGCAAGGTAGGACCACTCATCCTCCGTCGAACCAAAGATCAAGTCGCCACCGAACTCCCGCCGAAAACCGAGATCCCACATTTCATCGAGCTCAGCTCCGATGAAAAAGACGTCTACGAAACCGTGCGCTCAACCATGGACAAACACGTCCGACAAGCCCTCGCCATCCGCGGCCAGCAAGCACAAATCGTCTTCCTCGACGCCCTGCTCAAACTTCGCCAAATCTGCTGCCACCGATCACTCCTCAGCACCAGCGAGACCAACCCAACACCCGCAAGCTCGGCCAAGTTCGACTACCTCACCGGCCTCCTCGAAACCCTCAAACAAGAAGGAAGACGTGTCCTCCTCTTCTCCCAGTTCACTTCCATGCTCGAGATCATCGAGCACCACCTGATCACACAAAATACCCGCTACCTCAAACTTACAGGCGCTACAAAAAATCGCCAAGACCTCGTCGAAAAATTCCAAGCTGGCGACACCGAGGTCTTCCTCATCTCCCTCAAAGCCGGCGGCACCGGCCTCACCCTCACCGCCGCCGATACCGTCATCCACTACGACCCATGGTGGAATCCCGCCGCAGAAAATCAAGCCACCGACCGCGCCTACCGCATCGGCCAGGACAAACCCGTCTTTGTCCATAAACTCATCTGCCAAGGCACCGTCGAACAACGCATCCAAAAAATGCAGGAAAAAAAAGGCAGCATCTCCGAGTCCATCCTCACCGCCTCACTCAATCAACTTAAACTCGATGACGACATCCTCACCCAGCTGCTCGCCCCCATCGGCAGCTAAACATTTGCCATCATTTCGCAACTTTTTCCGACCGCACGGGTTGGATCCTCAGTCACCCCAACTCGCCCCCAGCCGCAAGCGTCATCTTCCCCATGAAAATCTCCTCCATCACCCCCCTCTTCCTGCTCGCCGCAGCCGCCCTTTCCCCCCTCTTGGAGGCCAAGCCATTCTCTCAGAAAACCGTGCGCAGCACCAGTAACCAAATCGACCAACTGGTGGCCGACTACCTCCAGAAAAAGAACATCAAGGCCAACCCCGTCATCGACGACGCCACCTTCGCCCGCCGATCATTCATCACCATCACAGGCCGTATCCCAACCGCCGAGGAAGCGCGCGCATTTATCCATGATACCCAGTCAGACAAACGCCGCACACTCGTCGACACCCTGATCCACTCCAAAGGCTACGAGTCACGTATGTTTAACTTCTGGGCCAACCTCTTACGCCTCAAAACCAACCACGAGAAATACGGACTCGGATGGCATACCTGGATCCGAAACGCTGTGGCCAACAACACGCCCTATGATCAGTTTGTCCACGCCATGATCAGTGCGGACGGCATGTCCGCTGAAAACCCCGCCGTCGGCTACTACCTCCGCGACCGCGGCATGCTGCTCGATAACATCAGCAACACAGCACAGATCTTTCTCGGCACCCAGATCGGATGCGCGCAGTGCCATGATCACCCTTTTGAGGATATCACCCAGCGCCAATACTATGAGTTTGCCGCCTTCGCTGGTGGCACGGAATACAGAAGCTCCGCCGCCAAGGAAAAGGTCAAAGCCATGACCTCACACACACTCAAAGAAAAAGGAACCCAACTCAGCAACCGACTTAACACCAAAAAACGCACTCAAAAACAAAGAGGCGCGGCAAGAAAGACAGCCCGCGATTACGCCAGCCTGTTCAGAGACTTCCACAAAAATGCCATTACCGACAGCCCCCACAAAAAACTCCAACTCCCCCACGACTACCAATACAACGATGGAGAACCCGGCGAGGTCGTCGAACCCAAAACCTTTTTCGGCGCCTCCGTCAGCAACGTCCCGCCCGCCGATCGCCGTCAAGCATTCGCCGACTGGATCTCCAACCGTCATAACCCCTACTTCACCAAAGTCATCGTCAACCGCCTCTGGGCCGAGGTCTTTGGCCGCGGCATCGTCGAGCCTGCCGACGACTGGTCAGAAACAACCAACGTCTCCCACCCCGAACTCATCGATTACCTCTGCCAGGTCATGATTGCCACCGACTACGATATCCAACAGTTCATGCGCGTGCTCTACCACACCCGGCTGTTTGAAAGTGCCGTCGCTCCCGAGGAAGCCGCCATGGGGCGCAGCTATGACTTCCGCGGACCCATCCTACGCCGCATGTCAGCCGAGGAAATCCATGATTCGTTCATCGCACTCGAATTCGGCAACCGCGACAACACCGTGAACAAAAACATCAAAACTCAATGGGACACCTACACCCAAAACGTCAAAAACCTCTTCAAACTGCAGCCGGCCCAACTCATCGCCTTGGACACCGCCACCGATGATGCCGAGAAAAAATTCTATGCCGACCGAATCGCGGCACGCAAACTCCGCCAAGAACTCGAAAAAGCCAGAGGCGAGGGCGATCAGGAAAAAGCTCAGAAACTCCAGCTCCAGCTGCGCAAGCAATACACATCACTCAAACGTAAAAGCCAAAAACAAAACAACGATGCCCAAGGTAACGAGGAAAATATGATGATGAACATGGTCATGCAGCGCAATCTACGCACCCGAGGAAATCAGTCGATGCGCTCGTCCGAGCAACCGGCTCCGTTCAAACCCAGTAGCTTTATGCGCCAGTTTGGTGCCTCCGACCGAGAAACGCCAGATGGCTCACACACCCAAGCATCTATCCCGCAGGTGCTCACCCTCCTCAACGGCCGCGAGGTTACCTCCATGACCGATGGCAAAGGGCTGCTCGCACGCAACCTGCGCAAAACCAACAACCCAAGCGAACGACTCGATACCCTCTTCCTCTCGATCTACGGGAACCTCCCTAACGCATCCGAACGCAAACGCTATCAAACGATGATGCAATCACCCACGAACATCCAAACACTCGCTAAAGCCATGCTCAACTCGAAGCGCTTCCTCTTCGTGCAATAACCACCAAACCCACCGCTCTCATGCATCACGATCACCACAAACTCGACGACCTCTCACGCCGCGGATTTCTCGCCACCACCGCCAAATCATGTTTTGGCCTCACCATCGGCGGCTCAGCGGCCAGCTTCTTTGCCTCACCCACGGCCACCGCTAACCCCGCCATACACACCACCGGCGGCGGCAAGGCAAAAAGCGTCATCTACCTCTTCATGTCCGGCGGCATGACCCACATCGACACACTCGACCCCAAACCCAATGCTCCCGCTGAGATCCGCGGAGAAACCCAAACCATCAACACCAACGTCGATGGCATCCAGCTCGGCCACTGCCTCCCAGGTCTCGCCAAACACATGGATCAAGTCGCCTTGATCCGCTCGATGAGCACCACCCAAGGCGCCCACGCACAAGGACGCTACTACATGCGCACTGGCTATGCCCCCCGCTCCAGTATTGTCCACCCTTCACCCGGAGCTTGGGCCAACCGACTCATGGGAGACGCCAACAAGGACATGCCCAGCTACATCACCGTGAACTGCGGCAGCTCCCACCCCGGCGCCGGATTCATGGAGGCCCAATACGCCCCACTCCCCATCGGCGACGCCATGGCAGGACTTCAAAATAGCCGCCCAGCCCGTAACATGGATGATGCCCAGTTCCACCAACAACTCAACCTGCGCCAACAACTCGATCACGAGTTCGATCAAAAATTCGCCCGTGGCCAAAAAAACGTGCGCGACTACAACGAGGCATTCGACGCCGCCGTCAAACTGATGAAATCCAAGGACCTCGAAGCCTTTGACCTCAGCCAGGAGGGTAAGGACTCCCACATGCTTTACGGCACCAGCCGCTTTGGAAAAGGGGTGTTACTCGCCCGCCGGCTCGTCGAGCGGGGCGTGCGGTTCGTCGAAGTCGAATACGGCGGATTCGACTGGCACAACGATAACTTCGGCGAAATGGAAAATAAGATGCCCGCTCTCGATCAGGCCCTCAGCGCGCTACTCGCCGACCTTCAAGCCAAAGGCCTGCTCGACACCACCCTCATCGTTCTCGGCACCGAGTTTGGTCGGTCCCCCCAAATCAACACCAATGCCGGACGCAACCACTACCCCAAAGCCTTCTCCACCCTCATGGCTGGCGGCGGCATCCAAGGTGGACAAGTCCACGGCGCCACCGACACCTCAGGCTCCAACGTCACCTCTGGCAAGGTTTCTGCCACCGATTTCAATGCCACGATCGCGCACGCCCTTGGCCTCCCGCACGATCAAGTCATCTACTCCGCCTCCAAACGACCGTTCCGTATGGGTGGTCGCGATGGCAAACCTCTCACCCACTTATTTACCTAGGACGGTTGGCCTCTCTGATGAAAAACAACGACTCCCGGACCACTTCCAGTTCACCGTTTTTGCCAGCTCATCCAGTGTGCTAGGCTGACTGATTCAATAAACCTTCCAGCATGTGAATCCAAGGAAGGTATTACTCATACTGGAGCGACCATAGCACTTCTGTATTCTCTGCCGCAGAGAGAGTTAAGCGGCTTAAGCCAGCGACCGGATGAGCAGAGAGGTCGGCCTTGGCACCCTTCGCCTCCAACTTGAGTGCTTTAGCTTCATTATCAGCAACCACTATCTCAAAGGGTTCACCACCAATCACACTCGCTGTCCCTGCCAAAATGCGTGATTTTGCATTCCAACGGACATCCTTCAACTCAACCCAACCCTGCAGGATATGTCTGTTCGTGCTGATCACCTGAGGATGGCCCTGCACCTTACGCACTGAAACCATCGCACAATGGTTGGGCTCAAGATCCCGCCCAATGCGTGCGCTGCCAGGAAGCTTACCTAGATACTGATTTGTCCAGAACTCATACGCGTGATAGTGCGCTTGGGGGTCGAGGCCGATCGCATTATCAACGCGCTGCCCACTGATGGCCGTGGAGACCTCTGCCTTTTCACCCGAAGTATTGTAGAAGGTAATCTGGTGCCAGTCGGGGGTGAGCTCTAAATCATAGACCTGAGGATCGGCGACACCCGTGAAAGCATCAAGGGGCCGCGCTGTCTTGGCCTCTTTGTAATGGGGGTAGATACGGGAAAAATCGTGGGTAATTTCCGGGGTAAAAAGGGAGAATGAGGTTGCCAGATCAACCCTACCACTTGAAAGATAGGTCATCGTCAACAGAGATTGGCGGATTTTCTGTGAACACCCATGCACCGCCTTGGTGTCGGCGTAATAATTGAAGACCGTACGGTTTTTATACCAGCGCAATCCACTGATTGAGATCATCGCCGGAACATATTTATTTGAATCCGCCCAAGTCCGCTGGGTATCCACAATACCTGCGGTAACATCGAGGCAGGGCCGAGACGATTCGCCAAGGTTCCGCTCGTCAATAAGACCCTCTTTGCCAAACGCCTCACGCAGCATGATATAAGCACGGCGGTAAGCACTATTGGTGGTGGCGTAGCGATCATCAAAGCCACCCTCGGGACGCCAAGCGCTCGCTGGGTAGTCAACCTTCACACCTTGGATCCCGTCTTGGTGTAACTTGCTCCAAACCTTCACAAAGTGCTTGGAAAACTCCTTGTCCGTGTAGTCATAGGAAACATACGGCTGATGGTGGGGGTGCTTGTTGCGACTCTTGCGCTTACCTGGCCGCTGGGGCGTGACCCGATCCACCTCCGAGCCATCGTTAAAGAGCATATACTGCGGGTATTTTCTGACAAAATCATCTGATGGCATACCCAACTGCATGTAGATATAGGGCACGCCATGGTGCGCGTTCATCGCTTGGCTCCACTTAGAAATCGTCTCATAAGGCTCAACGAGATGCTTAAATTTTTGCATATGAGCATCGTCCCACCACCCTTGCTCGGTATCATTGTGGTACTTGTCTGGCTCCAGACGGAGGGAGACCTTGGTGTATTTGGTCAGGCCACATTGGTTTGCGTGCTTGAGCTCGTCGATCAACTTCGCGGAGTTATTCACGTCAGGAAGTTTACTGATAGCGCCCACACTCCAGCCGCAGAGAACGGGGAAATCATAAACGTTTGGCGAGGCGTTATTAGCTTTACGCATCGTCAAGCCATATCGCTCAAGTGCCTCGAAGGGTTCGCGGGTATGGACATCGATGTAAAAAGTATCTTTCGGGAGATAGAGCTCCTCCTCATCGACGAGTCGGCCGATCGGGTCCTGGGCGTAAAAAGAAGGTGACCCGTTCTGGAGCAGGGCAAATTTTCCAAATGCCTCATTGCCCAGCCCCCCCCACACCACCGACCGGCGTTTTCCCTCAACGACCCCCGTAAGCATCAGGCTATTAGCGCTGCGACGGTCTAGGCCCGGAGTGACCCGGGTTTTGATGGCACCCGCTGAGCCGTTCAGCGTCATGGCTTTTTCCATCGTTTGACCACCGAATAGTTGCCCGCCCGCCAACGGTGTGCTTTCGCGCAAACGGTAGCTGAGAAAATTGGGAAGTTTAAGACCAAATCCACACACAAGCGCTGGCTGGTTTTCATAAAGCGCATAGGTATAAACGCGTTTCGCAGATGTCCGACCGTATTGGCCAAAAACGCCCATCTCATCAAATTCGCTCACCTCGAGGGTCACGCGTTGCCCATTACCCAACACATCTTTGATACTTTCGGATGAGAGCTTAACCACATTGCCTTTGATTCCGCGTGGCAGCCAGAAACGTGAACCCGAAAGCAGTGCTTCCTGACTCTTCGCGTCATGGATTGAGAACGTGCCGTCTTTTTCAAACGCCACCTCGACGATGCCATTACTCAGGCGACCGTCCTCGTAAACAACGGGTTGTGCCGCCCCAGACAGGCAGTTGATCATGATTAGCGTGGTGATGGCCCACACACAGGGGAGAGAGAATATTGATTGCGTTGCCGTTTTCATATGATGGTGAAAAAGCTTCGGGATATCTGGGCCTTTGTAAACCCTAATCCGCGGCCACCGTGTAAGCGCATCACGCAGCGTCACATTAATATGAAATAACCCACACCGCCAACCATTGTTGTCGGCTATGTCATAAGAATGAGTAGGTTAAATCCGTAGGCACTGTTTTTTCTCATTAATCACCGGCAGCTCGGAGCGGGTGACAAACACCGACTGGCGATGGATGGAAATAAGCATGCCAACGGCAAACAGAGTGAACAGCATGTTGGTGCCACCGTAGCTGATAAAGGGCAACGGCAGTCCCGTGTTCGGCAAAACAGCCGTGCACACACCGATGTTCATCATCGCAGGAATCACGATGATGCTGGTGAGCCCGACAGCCAATAACTTGCCAAAAATATCCTTGGCGTGCATGGCGATCGCAATGCCATACACCACAATCACCACAAAACAAAACACGCTGCCCAGCGTGAACCATAAACCAAGCTCCTCACCAATCGCAGGGAAAATAAAATCCGTATGCGCCTCAGGAAGATATCCATGTTTTTCGACACCATTCCCGAGGCCCGTGCCGTCAACGCCTCCATTGGCAAACGCATAGAGACCGTGCAGCTGCTGGTAACCATCGCCGAGCCTATACTTGTCTGACTCCAGGTCAAACAGGGCATAAATCCTCCCCATCCGTTCTTCATTCGTCCTGATCACCACCGCCATCCCTGCCATTGCGATAGCAAAAGCTGCGCCCAGATAGGGAATCCGAGCACCTGCCACAAACATCACGACACCACCGGCAGCCCCAAGCGCCATCGCGGTGCCCATGTCTTTTTCAAAGAAAATCAATACCACAGGAAGTCCCAGTAGCGCGGCTGGCCAGACAAACCCTTTAAACAACTTTCTGTTCTCAGTTTGAAAAT
The DNA here is from genome assembly GCA_013041925.1 of Akkermansiaceae bacterium. Classification (GTDB taxonomy): domain Bacteria; phylum Verrucomicrobiota; class Verrucomicrobiia; order Verrucomicrobiales; family Akkermansiaceae; genus Oceaniferula. Next base: position 95,056 of record JABDRB010000026.1, read on the forward strand.
GGGCATACCAAGCCGCAAGTGCCATAATGACAAAGATCTTGGCAATCTCGGAGGGTTGAAACTGAGGTAAACCAGGAACTTTCACCCAACGCGCCTCGCCCTTGATACTCTGCCCCACACCCGGCAAGTAACACAAGCCAAGCAAAACACATGAGCCGACAAGCAATGGAACCCAGAATGGCCGCAGCTTCCGGTAGTCAAATACTGCAATCACCCCGCCCCCAAAGACCCCTAAACCAATCCACAGAAACTGCTTCTGAACGAGGGCGTAACCGTTCACCTCATCATCCCAGACGCTCGTGCTGGTAAGCATCACAAGACCCAGCGTCACCAATGCGGTGACTGCTAGGCAGAGGAAAACAGCATTTTTACGTCCCATAATGTGTGCTGGTCGGTTTTGTGATGAGGGTGGAAATAGGCAAACAAGATCTACCTCTTGGGGATCTTGATGTCACGCCCTGCGTAGAGCTTGTTAGGATCTTTAATTCCGTTGAGTTTAAGAATGTTATCCCGCGATACCTTATAGCGGGTTGAAATACGCCACAATGTATCACCACTCTTGATGGTGTAACGTTGTCCACTGTCCAGCACGTCTGAGCTTACCGCAGGGCGACCTACAGTGGGCTTCACCACAACCGCCTTGGGCGCACCTGACACATCCAGCTCCGACCCGCTTGCCACGGCGCGGAAGGGCGCCTCTGCAGGCGTGCTCTCATCAACAACGACGGCAACCGCTGGCTCGGTTGCAGGCGGATCTGAAACCTCCACTGGCCGCGTTGACAACTCGGCAGGAAGATCGAGCACCACACCGGCACGCAGGGGTCGATTGCTGTTCAGGGCACGCAACGATTGTTCATCGACATGACGCACTTGGGCGACTCTCTGGTAGGTGTCACCTGTGACGACGATGTAGCGCGCCGATGCGGACTCGTCGACAAGTGGCACTGCTGTCGATGGTGTGACGGCAGCCACGACGGGATCGGGTGCCTTTTTCTGATCCACGGCGGCGGCCGTTGTCTTGGACGCATTGGTGGTTGAGCCAGCATCATTTCCAAAAAACGTGCTGTGGACGTAGATGGCAGCAATGGCCAGAATATGCAGCACAAGGATAATGAGCAAGGCACGACCGATCCCGACGTTCGGCACATCGGATTCGAGATCAATGTGCGGGTCTGCCGTGGCGGTGGCTGCGTTGAGTCTACGTTTGCGGCCAGTTTTGGCATACAGCACACGGAAGTGGGACCCGGGTGGCTTATTTCTTTTGGTTTGGATGGTTCTTTTCATAACGGCTTATGGTTTTAGTGGTTGGGGTTGGTGGCGTGGGCGATGCAGGATCATCGAGATTGATGGGAGTCTAGGGTTAGGTGAGTTTTTTAACAATGCAGCGGAAGCGATCGCCGCGATCTTCATAGCCAGCGAACATGTCAAACGACGATGTCCCCGGGGAAAAAAGGATGGTGTCACCATGCTCGGCCAGCGATGTGGCACGCTGGACAGCATCCTCAAGGGTAGATACCACGGCCGTGGGCACCGACGCAGAAAGAGAATCAAAGGTGTCCGCCAGCTGATGCGCAATTTCGCCAAAAACGACAATCGCTTTGGTGGTCATCTTCAGGCGCGGTATCAGCTCAGCGTAATCCAAGCCTTTTTCTTTACCGCCGGCAATGAGAACGATCGGCCGCCCACCCTGTGAGCGAAGTGCACTATCAAGCGCATGCAGATTCGTCGCCTTGGAGTCATTGATGAATTCAACCCCATCGAGCGAGCGCACAAGCTCGCAGCGGTGCACCGGTGGGGCAAAGCCACGCAATGCCTCAGAGGCATCAACAGGATCAACCCCCATGGACGCACACGCAGCCAGCGCTGCCATGGCATTTTCCGCATTGTGAAGCCCGCGCAATCGCGTGTTCGAGAGGTCGGTCATTTTCTCCCCGCGACAAAGAATCCAGCCATCATCCAGTGTGTAATCCGCTGGGGCTTCCGTCGAGAAGGTGTGCATGGTGGCCACTTGCTCCCCGATCTCCTCACCAGCACGCACAATCACATCATCCTCATCGGTCAGGTTTTCAAACACGCGAAGCTTTGCCTTTTTATAATCCTCCAGCGCGGCATATCGATCCATGTGATCAGCAGAAAAATTTAACCATATCACGACGTCGGGGTGAAGCGTCACCATAGTTTCGAGTTGGAATGAGCTCACTTCAAGTGCTGCAACCTCTGGTGGCACCTCCATGACGGGGAGCTCGGAAAACGGAATACCGTAGTTACCGCAGGCACGGCAACTCACCCCACTGTGGTTTAAGATACGCTCCACCAACTCCGTGGTGGTCGTTTTCCCGTTGGTTCCAGTAATGGCCACGATCCGTCCCTTGTAGAACCGACTGGCGAGTTCGACTTCACCGATCATCTCACCGGCATTGCCCGCATAGGCTTTGGCAAAAGCGCTCTCGCCATCGATTCCAGGTGAAATCACGAGCAGATCACAGCAGCTTGACTCACCGGTGGCTTGGCTCGCTTGGGCGACGGACGTCACCCCATCAGGCATCCCCGTGATCGCCTCACAGGAATCATGCACAGACACATCAGCCCCCTCGCGCAACGCAAGCGCTGCCGCAGCCCGACCACTCGAGCCGGCACCTAAGACGATGACCTGTTTGTTTTTTAAATGCATGTTAGACAACTTTAAGGATCGCAATCCCCATCAACCCACTAAAAATTGAGATAATCCAAAATCGCACGATCACCTGGCTTTCGTGCCACCCGCGAAGTTCGAAATGATGATGGATCGGAGACATCGCAAAAATACGTTTCCCTGTGAGTTTAAAACTGGCCACCTGGAGGATGACGGAGAGTGCCTCCATGACAAACACCCACCCGATGATCACCAGCAGAAGTTCTTGTTTGGCACAGATGGCGGCCGTTGCCAGCGCGCCACCAATAGCGAGTGATCCGGTGTCGCCCATGAAGACCTTGGCTGGGTGGCAGTTGTGCCAAAGAAACCCGAACCCGGCACCGACAAGAGCCATGAGAAAAACAGCCAACTCCCCCACGTGGGTGTTGTATGGGATAAACAGATACTCCTCAGCCATGTAGACATGCCCCGCGAGGTAGGCAATCACCGCGTAGGTCATGGCCACCGTGATGGTGCATCCAGTCGCCAAGCCGTCTAATCCATCGGTCAGGTTAACCGCATTCGAACACCCCACCACAATGATGGCAAAAAACGGAATACAAAGGTACCCCAGATCAAACAAAGGGTATTTAAAGAGTGGGAACGTCACCTCACTGATGCGTAGCGGCTCCCCCATCAGCGTGTAGCCCGCGCTTTGTGTTTTGTAATAGAGAAACGTTGCGGCAACGAGACCAATGCCAAACTGCCAGAAAAGCTTCATCTTCCCACTGACCCCATCCGAGCTCTTGAGCTTTACCTTGGTGTAGTCGTCTACAAACCCTAACATACCAAGTGCTAGCATCACACAGGTCGTCACCGTAACAAAGGGGTTGAGTGGTCGACCACAGATCAAGACGGCTGCCAGCACACTGCCGAGAATCATGATCCCTCCCATGGTCGGCGTGCCTGCTTTCCCGCCGTGAAGCTCGTTAAGCTTATGCACTTCCTCGGCGCTACGGATCGGCTGACCTACCTTCAGTGAGATCAGTTTCCGGATCACCCACGGACCATAGACGGCAGATAAAACAAAGGTCATCAAGCAGGCCAAGCCAGCACGCACGGTCAGGTATTGCAGCAGGTTAAGCACACGCAGGTGATGCGCCCAGTCGGCACCTGCCGTATGAGCATCATTCCATCTTTCGTAAATCCAATATAACATGAGTTTAAATAGCTAATCGATCGGGAAGGCACGGTGCATCACGTTCTCCATACTCGCCATGCGGCTCCCCTTGAATAGGACGTTGTCACCTCCCCTGCAGTAATCCTTGAGCCAATCGGCGGCGGCCGCCGCATCGTCAAAATGCTGTGCCGTGTCGTTCACTTCATGCGCACCTTGGGAAATCTTTACCGCAGCAGCTCCAACGCTGACCACTTGTAGGTTTTTCTCGGCGGCCAATTTCCCGATCCTAAGATGCTCCGCATCGGCATGCGTCCCGAGTTCCGCCATCATCCCGAACACACACACCCTGCGGGAACCATCGACGACTGGAAAATCTGCTAGCGTCTCGATGGCAGCTTCTGCGGAATCAGGATTCGAGTTATAGGTATCATCGATGACGGTAACACCCTGTGAAACATAACGACGCAGTCGGCCACTCGTCAGCGTGGCGGCATTCAAACCTGCGGCAATCTGCTCGACGTTCATCCCGAGAGCATAACCCGCCGAAGCAGCTAACAGCGCATTACTGACCATGTGCTTCCCGTTGACAGCGATCTCGACAGGCACCTCATCAAAACCGTTGATACAGAGGTTAAAAGCGGAACCTGTCTCCGTCATTTTTAAATTCTCGGCGCGGACAACGCCACGACCATTACCAGCGATGATGACCTTGGCGTGCGTCCGCTTCATCATATATTCGTCGAACTCACAGCTTGCGGGGAGAATCAGCGCCCCGCTATCGGGCAATGCCCGCGCGAGAGCGCTTTTTTCCTCAGCGATCCCTTCACGTGATCCGAGAAATTCAATATGCGCGGTTCCCACGCTGGTGATGATCCCTAGATCAGGTGCGGCAATCTCACACAACGGCGCAATTTCCCCAGCATGATTCATTCCCATTTCCCAGACAGCCACCTGGTCCGTCTCCTCGGCGGATAACACCGACAAGGGTAAACCAATGTGATTATTCAAATTCCCCTTGGTTGCATTTACTTTAAATTGCTGTGCAAGGACCGAGGCGGCAAAATCTTTGGTCGATGTCTTCCCGTTCGATCCTGTAATCGCTACCACTCGGATATCAAGTTGCTGCCGATACCATAATGCGAGCCGCTGAAGCCCATAGAGCGTGTTTTCCACCAACACCGCAGGCACGCCTAGGTCCACTCCTCCCTCGGGAAGTTCCTCAAGCATCAGGCAGCCGGCACCCGTTTCCGCCGCTCTCGCCGCAAAGTCATGACCATCAAAGTGGTCACCACGGAGTGCCACAAACAGACAACCTGCAGGTAGGTTGCGCGTGTCCGTAGAAACCGCACCCACCAACTCACCAGCGTCACGGCCAATCAATTGGCCGCCTGTGGCTGATACAATTTCTGTGATGCTAAGCGGCTTCATTCTTCCTCTTCTTTGACTTTTTTCAAATTGATCGCCTTGTAGGCCGCACGTCGATCATCGAAGTCGATACGCTGACCCGCGACTTCCTGATAGGTTTCGTGACCTTTGCCCGCCACCAGAATGATATCACCTTCACCTGAAAGGTTGACGGCTGTTTGGATCGCTTCCATGCGGTCTGGGATACTTTGATAACGTTTGCCCACCATGCCTTTTTCGATATCCTGAATGATCGAGTGAGGATCTTCCGAGCGTGGGTTATCTGAGGTGATGATACAAAACTCGCTCCCCTCGGCGGCAGCCTGCCCCATGAGCCTACGCTTCGATGAATCTCGGTCACCACCACAACCAAACACCGTGATGAGGTTACGCGGGTTTGACTCGCGCAATGCAGCACATGCATTGATCAAGGCATCGGGCGTGTGAGCGTAATCAACAAAGACGGTGGCGCCATCGCGCGTGCCTACCTTTTCCATCCTGCCGGGCACCTGAGGAGCATCGGCAAGGGCACGGACCGCATCACGGGGCTTGACCCCGGCAGCGATACAGGCGGCAAGGGCCGCTGCGCAGTTAGACACATTAAAGCGACCTATGTATGGGGTGCAGACACGATAATCACGACCCTTAAAATTCACATCAAACTCGGTCCCGCGCACCGTTTGCACGGCACGCCCCACCCGAAGATCGGCGTGCACACCATGACCATAAGTCAGGAAGTAAAGGCGACCCTCAAACTCCTCAACCAATCGCTGACCATACGGGTCATCGAGATGAATCACCGCCGTCGGCTTCTTCTTTCCCTCCTGGCTGCCAAGCAGCTCAAAAAGACGACATTTCGCAGCAAAATAGTTTTCCATGTTGCCGTGGTAATCAAGGTGATCCTGACTAAAATTGGTGAACACCGCGACGTCAAGCTGAAGCCCGTCGGTGCGTTTCTGCTCAAGTGCATGTGAGGAAATCTCCATAGCAACACCACGGCAGCCATTGTCCACCATCGTCCGAAGGGTAGCTTGCAGTTCGATCGGCCCCGGTGTGGTGTGTGTGGCGGGCGTGACATGCTCACCATCATCAACTTGCACCGTCCCAAGCAACCCAGCACGTGTCCAAACTTTCTGCATCACAGCGTGGGTGATAAAGGCGGTGGTGGTCTTGCCATTGGTTCCGGTAATCCCCACAACTTTCATGTCCGCGGATGGGTTTTTATTCCAGCGGCAGGCGAGAGCGGCCACGGCTGCACGCGCATCCGGCACATGCGCCCAGCATAACTTGTCGTTTACCTCTGCACCCGGCGCCACCTCAGAAACAATGGCACAAGCACCTTGTTTGATTGCTTCAGGGATGTACTTCTGCCCGTCAGAATCACTCCCGCGCACCGCGACAAAGATACTTCCAGCGACCACTTCACGGGAGTCCGAGGTCACCCCGACAACTTCTTTATTTAGGTCACCTGAGATGGTGGCCTTAGGAAGACATTTAATAATATGACGTAAATTCATGTGCTTAGTGACTCACCTGAGCGAGTGGTTGGGATGATTTTTTGGGATCCATCGGCTCAGTTGGCTCGAGACCCATACGGGCAGCTACACGGGTAGCCACCTTGGCAAAAATAGGTGCGGCAATCGTGCCGCCATAACGTTTGACGTCGGTTGTTTGTGGATCATCCAAAACGACGACACAAACAAAGGCAGGTTTTTCAGCGGGCATCATCCCGGCAAACGAAACGGTGTAGCGCCCATTGAGGTATCCGCCCTCAGGGTTGATTTTGACGGTGGTTCCTGTTTTTCCCGCCACCTTATACCCCTCCACCTTGGCCCGCCTCGCAGTGCCTTTGACATCCACCACGGTAGCGAGCGCCCGGCGCATCTTCCGTGCCGTCGATTCCTTAATGACTTGGCGCACCAGCTTCGGTTGGTATTGTTGAATCATGGCCCCATTATTTGCCATGATCGATTTAATAAGCTGTGGCTCCATAAGCTTGCCACCATTTGCGATGGCAGAATAGGCGCAGGCCACCTGCAGTGGAGTCACACTCACGGCGTAGCCGTATGCCACACGGGAAAAATCCGTCGGATTACCTGTGTTGCGCACCACCCCAGCGCTTTCACCTGCCATCATAATATTGGTTTTTGAGCCAAAACCAAATGCCTTGAGGTAGTTAAAAAACTTTTTTGTCCCTAACTGAAGGGCGATTTTGTAGGCCCCGATATTACTCGATTTTGCAAGCACCTGTTCCACGCTGAGCTTACCATACGGGTGATGATCGGGAACGCGCACCGACCCCACACGGTAGTTGGCATAATGGCAAAATACCTCAGTGCTCGGCTGAACCAACCCCTGGTCAATCGCCCCTGCTGTGGCGATAATTTTAAACGTAGATCCCGGCTCGTAGATCGCCTGAGTGGCAAAGTCGAACCCGTTTTTTGCGATATTCTCGCGCGTGTTTAAGTTATAGGTCGGGCGACTCGCCATGGCGAGAATGCCGCCGGTATGAGGATCCATCAGGACGATGGTTCCTTTTTCCGATGAGAACTCTTTCAGCCCAGCATCCAGTTCTTCCTCAAGGATGGCCTGTATCCCCATGTCGAGCGTAAGCTGGACATTTAACCCATGGATCGGAGGGCGAATCTCCTGCGGCTTGGCAACCGCTAACAACTCAAACTTATCTCGGTAGTTAACCACATGTCCATCTTTCCCCGCCATGTAGTGGTTCATCTTCTTTTCAATACCAGATTTACCCGTGCCCGTATAATCGCCAAAGCCGATGATGTGTGACGCCATGCTCGGCATGACATACCATCGCTTCTGCAACTCTTCAAAAATGAAGGTGTGCAGGATGCTATACTCCCGTGTGAGTTTTTTGAGGTTTTCCGCATCCTCCTCAGAGAGGTCAGGTTTGATCACAACATATTTCTGTTTTTCTTTATGGAGTTTCATCCGCTGGCGCAGCTCCTGAGGAGGCATCCCCAATGGACGCGCAAAGGTGTTAATGACGTGATCAATATGCTGATCGATAATCACCTCTGCGGTCATCTCATTTTTTATCTTCGCGGCGCGCGCCTTGATTTTGCGGTTACGCGTGCTCTGGTCCCACTGCCTCCATTCGGGAGAATCACGTAGCTCCTTGTTGGCCAGCGATAAGGTCGCGGGTCCAATATCACGCAGCAATTTTTTATCCAACGCAAGGCGCGCACGCGGGATGTTGCGGGCAATCAGTTGATTGTTCACATCCACAATGCAGCCACGACTCGCTTTGATCACCTCCTTCCGAATCGACACACGATCGGATTTTTTGGCGTAGTCATCCGCCTTGATGACTTGGAGGTAAATGAGCCGAGCTGATAAGCCACTCAGCCCGATCACAAAGATCAGGCAGAGAAACAGGCAACGACGATGAAATGAGGCGGGGTTCATTAGGGATGTCTCTGGGAAAGAATGATGGGGGCACCCCGAGAATCCGCCACCGCACCAAACTCATGCAGTGGGATTTTTTCGAGGGCACTGACGGGTAGCGTAACCAGCGATGAATGCGCACGCTCAAGATCATCTCGCAACTGGTAGATGTTGAGTTTTTTATCAATCTTGACTTGCAGGCTGTTGATCGAATCCTCGTGGTCACGAATCCGCTGATGAGCTTGATCCACATCACGGATCACCACCACATGACTATTCCTCAACCATGCATGCGTGACACCCGCAGCCATCAATACAACGCCAGCAAGGATAAGGAGTAATACCTCAGGCAAACTCATTCTACGTTCTTGGTTTCGGCGCTTGTTCATTGGCTCTAGGTCAGATTTTTTCAACAACCCGCAGCTTGGCACTGCGCGATCGTTTGTTGGATTGGATCTCGTCATCGGTCGCGATGACAGGTCGGCGGGTGATCAGTTGATACTCAAAATCAGGGTTGAGTCGGGGCTCCGGCCACTCCTTGCGGTCGATGTATCGTTGCGATACCTTCTTGAAAAACTGCTTCACGATCCGGTCTTCCAAGCTGTGAAAGGTGATCACCAACAAGCGCCCACCAGGATGAAGCAATGCGGCAGCACTGGCAAGAAGCTCACGCAGCACACCGAGCTCATCGTTGACCGCAATACGCAGTGCTTGAAACACACGCGTCGCCGGATGGATCTTACCTCTCGGCCCTTTACCTCGGGGGATGATAGACGCAATAAAATCAGCGAGGTCGGTGGTGGTCGTAAATGCTTTCTGCTGCCGGCGCGCAACAATGCGACGGGCAATCTTCGCCCCAGCACGCTCTTCACCGAATTCGTAAAATAGGGTCTTCAACTCCTGCTCAGAGCGGTGGTTCACCCAATCCGCCGCCGTTTCGCCCACCGAGCGATCCATGCGCATATCCAACGGCCCCTCTTTCCCAAAAGAAAACCCGCGCTCGGCTTCATCCAGTTGCCATGAGGAAACTCCAATATCAACGAGAATCCCATCGACTTTCTCCACCCCCGCATTGGCAAGGATCGATGGAAGTTTGGAAAAATTCCCGCGCAAGGCGGTGAACGCTCCATCAAAGACACCCAACCGCTGTTGCGCAAAGGCGAGCGCCTGCTCGTCTTGATCGATTCCGATAACACGGGCACCGGCCTTCAACATGGCCTCGCTGTGCCCGCCTCCACCGAGCGTGCCGTCCACAATCGTTTTCCCCTTTTCGGGAGCCATATACTGCATCACCGCCTCCAGCAAAACGGGGACGTGATACGTGTTATCCGGTGAATCGTTCATGGCCTTACGCATGGGACGCAACCCAGGAGCACGACCGCGGTGCGACTTCGTCGAAGTCATCCCCGCCTCGGCAATAGGCCACTTTGTTTGAGTCTGTAACATATCGCATAGGGCTGAACGGCATCTGGGGGTCAGTGGGCGGCAGAGGAATGAGTTGGGTTCCGGTGAATGGGTGATAAAAGGGGGTGTCTTGGATTGAGAAAAAAGGGTTTAGAAAAAACCAAATTCGTCGTTGAAGTCGTCGATCGCCGCATCTTGGGCCACCCGAAGCTTCGTATGATTCTCTTCGTTTAAAATTTCGATAAAATCGCCGCGCCCACAGAGCACCAGACCCTCACCCGCAACCAGGCCAGGATGTTCCAGCAACACTTTCGGGATACTCAGCTTGCCTTGCTCATTGATCGATGATTGCGTACAACGCTCAAAGAGCATCCCCAAAATACTACGCTTCTGCGCCGGAGACCGCCCGCTGTCATCCACCTCTTGCTGCATTTTCTCAAACTCTCGCTCCGTCAATACCTTCAAAACAGGGAGATTTTCATTATGCGAAACCATCAACCTCAATACCCCATTCGATATCTCAGCACGCCACTCACTAGGAATGGAAACACGACATTTCGCGTCCATTTTATACGGGTAAGACCCTCCCAGGCTATGACTTTGAGTGCTCATCAATACACAGTTTGCGCTTAATTGAGCCCTTTAGTACACAATAATACACTCTGGGTCAATAGGGAAAGGGGGTTATTTGCGTGGTTCCGCATAAACCGATGGAAGAATCAGCAGTCTAATACTGACCGCGAGCCTGAGGAGAAAAAATCCCCAATGCTTGATCGATACCCGACTTGGTTACCACCAAGTTATTCACATCGGCCTCCGATACCGCCTGACAAGTTGGTGGTTTTCTGCTTCTCGACTTCCCAGTTCCAAGCTCCGATCAACCACCCGTCGATGATGGCAGCGATCTCATTGTATTGAAAAATCAAGCACTTAGATCAATCGCCTGTATCTTTTCGGGTCACCACCTCGTGAGTTTCCCCATTTCTCCCCAACTTATTCACATCGACTGAGGCACTTCATCGCACCCCTGGGAAGTGATTCACATACTTGATCTTAAAATCGGGAAAATGGTTCACGATTTGGATTTTATAATCGGGGCAGCGAGTGACGATTTTCCACAGACCTGGTTTGTTTGGAAAATGGCGCACTTTTTTTACTTTCAAATCGGGAAAGTGATCGACCACCTGCACCTTGTAGTCGGGGAAGTGCGTGACGTATTGAATACGTCCATAAATTTGGGATACATCTACGTGTTTTTTAGCCATCGTCGTTGTTGTTGCGTTGTGATTGACGCAGGGTTCGACGTGTAGCTGGGCCGAATTATTCAGATGCCTGCTCGGCATCCGCCCAATCAACTTCCGTGCCGCGGGCCCAGAGGTCTTCGAGGCCGTAGAGGTCCCGCATTTCTTGGTGCATGATGTGGACCATGACATCGATATAATCCATCACCACCCAGCGGGAGTCGGCATTACCCTCGGCATTGACCGTGCGGACATCATATTTAGCGATGATTTCTCTTTCCACGTCACGCAGCACGGCCTTGAGGTGGGGCAGTGAGGTGCCTGAGCAGACCACCATAAAATCGGTCAGCGATGACACACCGGTGAGGTCGAGAACGCGGACGTCCTCGGCTTGCATAGCCTCCGCAGCGTAGGCGCATGCGATGGCGAGTTCTTTTCCTTCAATGGCCATGGTGGTGGTGGTTTGCCGATAAAAAAGCCGCCCTTTGTGTTAAACACACGGCGGCGAGGTGGTTTTTCAATGGCTCATCTTGAACCATCTGTGTGCGCATCACCTGATCGGTGAAAATAAAGAAAAATGGAGCATAGCGGATTCGAACCGCTGACCCCCTGCATGCCATGCAGGTGCTCTACCAACTGAGCTAATGCCCCCCATTTTCCTTTCTCCGCTACCCCTCCATCCGAAAAAGCAGGAGCAACGATGTGCGGGGGGGAATTATCCCACCAAGGGACGCGTGGCAAGACGTTTTTTTCAAGAGTGCGTATTTCATCCATGGACGATGCTGCACGGTAGGGAATACGGGAGCCCTTGCCCCCCTTACTAGCTCACCCTTGGGCGGATCATTTGGCGGATCATCCACGGTTCCTCCTATCTGGCGGCTTTTAACAACCACGCCCTGATCGCACGTGCCACATCGAGCGTGCGGGCAAGCCGACCTTCACGTTGATCCACCCAGGCGGCGGGAGAAAAAACGGTATGGGTCACCCAGACCGACGGCGGTGATGATGCTTCGGAGCCACCGGCTGATGGCCCACCCTCGGAGAGATACTCCCACCATGACTGATCCGCATCCGTAGGCGCCACCACGGTCCAGTCGTCCGCGCCAATCTCAGGCGGTTTTTCCATGGTGCGCAGGCCGATGATCCCGACACAACGCTCACCAGCTTCAAGACAACGTCTGGTCAGCCATTGATTCTGCTCTACGGGCGATCGATCCATCGGTAGAAAAACAAAGCGTAACGTGCGCGCAGGCGTCTCCCGGGCCATCGATGACGCCAAGATCTGCAAGGTCGAGACACAATGCGCATCCGCCAACTCACCCGCACCCGCGTAGGAAACTGCAACAAGAACAACCTCATCCGGCTCGCTCGCGCCACGAAGCTCGACGGACAAGCTTTTCCAAAGCAAACCATACGCAGCCTCCCCCTCACTTTTTTTGACGAGGTAACCGACGTTTTGAGGCCCCAGCCCGCCTTCGATCATGGATGCGGCACGGCGTAGCCCCAGCCTCCCTTCATCGGTCTCGATCACACGCGGTCCGATACGGTCGGTATACTTCCCGACCATGCTCTCCAAGTCGCTGACGCGTAAGCCATGGGAAACAATCACGGAGTGCTCGCGCTCCTCCTTCCGCTCGAGATAAAAATACATCACCATAAAGATGACCGTCCCCACCACCACCCCGACGGGAAGCACCATGAGCAGGATTTTATAAATGCGCGGAGATTGTTGCGTCGTGGTGTCGTCTATCATGTTAATTGGTGACAAGAAATTGGGCTACCTCGGCAGCGGCGCGCTCGTGGGCACCTGGCTCACCGAGTTTGGCAGCGGTTTCGAGAAGCTTGGCTCGCAGTTTTTCCCGTTCCGGGGCATCGACAAGTAATTGGGTCAGATTATTTTCCAACTGGCAGGGGTCGGCATCGCTCTGAATCAGTTCCACCACGACTTGCTCGCCAGCGAGGATGTTGACAAGACCGATGAAATCGACTTTTACCAGCATCTTTCCCAGCACCCACGTCGGCCAAGCCACTTTATAAACCAAGCAGTATGGCAACCCCAATGCCGCAGCCTCAAGAGTCGCCGTGCCGCTGGCCACCACACCACACGTCGCACGCTGCATCAACGAGTGACTTGTCCCCGTATGCAAACTGATCACGTTGTCGACGGGTAACTTCGCCGCATCCATCATGGCACGCATCCGCCCTGCCAGCTTTTCACTCGCCGCTGCGGCCTCAAATTTCACCTCGGGATGATGCGAGTGGATCCGCCGTGCGGTCTCGACCATCAACGGGAACAATCGCTCAACCTCACGCTCTCGGCTACCGGGAAAGAGCCCGATAAGCGACGGTTCACGCTCGACCTGCTCGCGCTTCTCCTCCAGTTCATCCACCAAGGGGTGCCCAGTAAACACGGTGCGCAGCCCAGCCGATTGAAAAATTTCCTGCTCAAAGGGGAAAATGCACAGCATGAGGTCGAGTGTTTTGGCCATCTTCGGGATCCGCCCCTTATTCCACGCCCAGACCTGCGGGCTGATGTAGTAAACGATACGTGTATCAGGTAGCTTCTCTTTGACCGCATGAGCGAGCCGGAGGTTAAACCCAGGATAATCAATCAAAATCAACACATCAGGGCGGAGCTGCACCACCTCATTAAGCATTTCATCAAATCGCCGCTTAAACCACTTATAATGTTTCAGAACCTCCCATATCCCCATCACCGCAGCATCCTCCACCCAGTCGGTTACCCCCTCACCACCTACCGCCCGCATCGCAGGGCCACCCGCACCATGGAACGTCACTCCAGGCACTTGACCAAGCAGGGACTCCATCAGGAAAGCACCATGGGTATCCCCACTGACTTCTCCTGAAACAATGTATATCGACTTGCTCACCCACACATCCCTAGCGTGATAAGAAAAAACTTCAAACTCAATACATCTTGCATCTTACTTCTTTCGTCTTACCTCTTTGAAGCATGCGCATCGATATCATCACCCTCTTTCCCGATATCGCCCTCGCCCCTCTCAGCGAGAGCATCATCCAACGTGCCCGCCAAAACGGGCTGGTCGATATCCACGCCCACCCACTGCGCGACTGGGCCACGGGCAAACACCGCAAAACGGATGAATACCTCTGTGGCGGTGGCCAGGGGATGTTGCTGATGCCCGGCCCCCTCTTCGCCGCCGTCGAGGATCTGAAACGCGATGACACCCGCGTCATCCTGATGACACCTCAAGGGGCACCGTTTCAACAATCCGACGCCCAAAGACTCTCCACATCAACCCACCTGATGATCCTCTGTGGCCATTACGAAGGCGTCGACCACCGCGTCATTGATGCCCTCGTCGATGAAGAAATCTCCATCGGCGACTACGTCCTGACCAATGGTGCCATCGCCGCCGCCGTGATCACCGATGCCATTGTCCGCCTCATCCCCGGCGCCCTTGGCGATGCCCGATCCCCCGTGGACGAATCCTTTACCAACCCCAACATGCTCGAGGCTCCCGCCTACACCAAACCAAACGAATTCCGCGGCATGCACGTCCCCGAAGTCTTACTCAGCGGCGACCACGGAAAAATCGAGGCATGGAAAAAAGACCAAGCACTCAAGCGCACCCAGAAAAATAGACCCGATTTACTCGACCGCTAACCGGCATCGTCCTTACCCAACATCCGGTCGATTTTGGTGACCAGCTTATGGGGGCATCGGCCGCGCTGATACTTATTCCACATCACCTCGCGCAGTTTTTCGAGGAGCTCGACAGGAATAGGATCGTGATGCTCCCACTCCTCCTCATCCTTCATCTGGGAATACATCTTCCACTGCCCTGCATGGTAGGTGGCGCGGAAATACCTTTTCCCCTCATCGTCCTCTTCTCTCCACTGATGTTTTTGCATACACGGGTTCTAGCACTAAACCCGCCCGCATGAGAATGGGAAAGTTCACCCATCCCCGTCATTGACGTCCGCCTTGATTGGAAAGAGGATGACCCACGTGATTCTCCCTCCCCCATTCGACCGCGTGAAACCACTAACCAACAGGTTTCTCGACTTCATCTACCCAGCGACCTGCCACCTGTGCCAGCGATCCCTGACTCAAGGTCGCCACCTCTGTGACCCCTGCACAGACACCCTGCACCTCATCACCCCACCCTTCTGTAGCCAATGCGGCGAGAGCTATGACGGGAAGATCCACGCCGATTTCATCTGCCCGAACTGCCACGATCTCGATTTCTCCTTCGATTTCGCCAAAGCCGCCCTGCATAGTGATGGAGAAGGCCGCGCACTGGTGCACGACTTTAAATACCGACGCCAAATCCACCTTGCCAGAGAACTCGGTCGACTCGCCGCCATCGCCCTCGACGACCCCCGGTTCCACCCCTACTTAAATGATGGAATCCTCATCCCCGTCCCACTCTACCGACTCAGGCTACGCAAAAGAAAATTTAACCAATCAGAAGAAATTGCCAAATGCCTCGCTAAAAACCGCCAACTCACTGCGGTCAACGCACTTAAACGCAATCGGAACACACAAACACAAACCCGCTTCAGCCGAGCGAAACGATTGGCAAATCTGAGCGGTGCCTTCGATATCACCCCCCGGTTCAAAGCCCGCATCCAAGACAAACGCGTCATTTTGCTCGATGATGTTTTTACCACGGGATCCACCGCCAACGAATGCGCACAAGTCCTCGTAAAAAATGGAGCATCCCATGTGGCGGTCCTCACCGTTCTCCGTGGATGATAGAGGCATCGATGATAGCACTTCATCGACTCGTCATGAAGAGATCCAGCTCGCCCTGCTACCTCTCACCTGATCATACCTCGCGGACAATTCCCGCAACTCGGCACCCCGATCATATGGAAAAATCTTCCCATACGCGGTGCTCCATCGCATCAATTGCCGCCTTGATCTCCGCGTCTTTTTTATTTTTCCCAACCCCCTCACCAAGACCAAGCGCCCTCCACATCACCCGCACCCTGAAGGATTTATCGTGATCCGGACCACTTTCTTCGATCACCTCATAAAAAGGACTCTCGGGAGCCAGCGCCTGTAACGCCTCCTGAAGCTGCCCTTTCGGGTTTTTTTCCTGTGGCGATTCCTCAACCTGATCAATCCACTTAGCACAAACCTTGCCCACCGACACCTTCGCCGCATCAAACCCCCCATCGAGATAAATTGCACCCATGATCGACTCAAAAGCATCCGCCAGCGTCGATGGCCTCGTGCGACCACCTGTCGATTCCTCACCTTTGCCCATCATGATGTATTCACCCAGATCGATGGACAACGCAAACTCATGCAAGGCCTCGCGCGAGACCAGACAAGCTCTCAACTTCGTCAGTCGACCTTCAGAAAACCCTGGAAACATCGCATACAATCGATCCGTAAGCACCAATTGAATCACCGCATCACCTAAAAACTCCAACCGCTGGTTATCAAAATGCGGCTTCTGCGTCTCATACGCCAGACTCGGGTGCGTTAACGCCTCTGCCATCAGGAGCGAATTCCTAAATTTATAACCAATCGCCTTTTCTAACCTCTGCATATGATCCTTTATTCAGGCGTCTAGCACCTACTGGGGGGCAATATACCTAACTCCCTTATGATGAAAAGTAAAAATGGGGTGACTGACGGGATTTGAACCCGCGACAACCGGAATCACAATCCGGGGCTCTACCCCTGAGCTACAGTCACCATTACAATCCCTTCATCAGAAGGGTCGCCGCGCGGGAATAAGGTATTAACCGCCCCTTGCAAAGCCAAAAATGACAGGATCGGGGGAAAATATTCAAAATAACCCGCCCACCAGGCTAAACAAGGCGATCTTTCACCTTCTTTTTCGTCAGGAAAATCAGACACAAAACAGGATAAACCGCGATAAACACAACGCCCATGACACTCCCGACCCCTTGAGCCATTTGCTGGAACTGCTCTTGCTGCCCGCCGTCCATCTGGCCCACTTTTTCCTGAAATTCTCGAGTCGGCCCCAGTGTGACCACCGTCATCACCCCAGCTGCAACGATCCGGGCAACCGCCCAAAACAGACTCATCTTCTGCCCCCACAGCTTCTTTTTTAACAATCCGACACCTGCCACCAATAAAATCAACCCCAACACCACCTTCAGCCCCGCATCAATATAAGAATAAACCATCAGCTCATCAAAGGCTTCAACAAACAAGCTCGCCTCCTTCACTTCACCTCCTACCTCAGTCATCAAGGCTTTCATCGCAAACATCATCCCCACACTGAGCACCCCCATGAACATGCCCAAACAGGCATACACCACGTTGATAATACCAAAAACCTTCGGAATCGCAGTGGGCATCTCAGGAGGACCTCCGGACTCCGCCACAGGCGACATTCCACTTGGTGATACTTGATAAGGTGAGGGTTGTGCTTCCATGCGCCCAACCTACCCCACCCCGTCACTCCACGTAAAGTCCCATCTTCCGACTCGACACACGCCCGCAATCACTCCAACCTCCGCGCGCCATGACACATTCTGTCGAAGATGCCCTGTCCATCCTAACCTCCGGAACTGCTAAAGTCCTCAGCGAGAAAGAGCTCGAAGAAAAACTTAAGCTCGGTCGTCCACTGCGTATCAAGCTCGGGGTCGACCCCACCGCACCTGACATTCACCTCGGTCACACCGTTGCCATTGAAAAACTGCGCCAGTTTCAGGAACTCGGCCACCAAGCCGTCCTCATCATCGGCGACTTCACCGCCACCGTCGGCGACCCCACAGGCCGGTCAGCAGCCCGGCCCCCGCTCACCCGAGAGGAAGTCCTTGCCCATGCCGAAACCTACACCACCCAAGCATTTAAAATTCTCGACAAAGACAAAACCGAGGTCGTCTACAATGGTGAGTGGTTCCGCACCATGACCTACGAGCAAGTCCTCAAACTCAACGCGCGGGTCACCATGCAGCAAATGCTCCAACGTGAAGACTTCAAATCCCGGATTGAAAAAGGACAAGAAGTCCGCCTCCACGAAGTCCAATACCCGATCATGCAGGGCTGGGACTCCGTTGAAATCAAATCGGACGTCGAAATCGGCGGCACCGACCAGCTCTTCAACATCCTCGTCGGCCGCGACCTCCAAAAAGAAGAAGGCCACCCGCAACAAGTCGTCATCCTCATGCCCCTGCTCGAAGGTCTCGATGGCGTTAAAAAAATGTCCAAGTCGTCTCACAACTACGTAGGTGTCAACGAACCCGCCAACGAAATGTTTGGTAAACTCATGAGCATCTCCGATGACCTCATGGATCGCTACTACACACTCCTATTAGGGGAGCAGCGCGACAGCACACTCCATCCGATGGAGGCCAAAAAACAACTCGCCACCCACATCACAAGCCGCTACCACAACGAGCAAGAAGGGACCGATGCCCGCGCCACCTGGGAAGCCCGATTTTCCAAACGCGACACCGCCGCAGGAGCCACTGACCTCACCATGGCCGATATCCCCGCCGACGCCAACGTCATCACCATGGCCGCTTATGCCTTTGAATCCGCCTTCGGCATGAAAAAATCCAACGGCGAACTCCGTAAACAATTTATCACCACGGGTGCTGTCCAACTCAATGGTGAAAAACTCACCGACCCCGCAGCGACCCCCACGTTGAAAGCAGGTGACATCCTGCGCCTCAGCAAAAAACACTCCGTCAAATTTACCTAACTCCGTCCTCCTCGGAGCCCACTCACAAACCACACCCATTTTACCATGCAAGCCTACCAACTTTTTCAACACGTCAAACCATCCATCGTTTCCGACATGTTCATGTGGATGCGCGACACCGATCGCGAACTCTACAAAACCGCCCTCGGAAGCCTCGCCTCCAACCGGAAATTACGCCTCACCTACCTTCAGAAAAAACCCGCCACCGAACAAATCGAGTGGATGCACAAAACGCTGAAACTCAAAACAAGCGGCATGATCGCCGAACACCTGCTTCAGGTCTACTTTATGAAAGGACAAGAGTCCCTGCTCGTCACCTTCTGTGATGCCCTAGAGATTCCGCACGACGGCAAAGGTCAGGTCGAAAACGAACTCCCCGACACCCTCGACCCCGATAAACTCAAGGCCGCTGTCGATGCGCTTCTCGAGGGGAACGACCCCGCGCTCGTCGCCCTCTACCTCCACACCTTCAACCTGCAAACCCCAGACGGTTGGACCGGACTCACCAAAACCCTCGCCGACGATGAACGGCTGACGCTTTCTTGAACAGCGCACCGCTGCCCCATCACGCCCCATTTTCCAAGGGATTCAACGTCTTACCTCTTGACCTTGGCGGGGTTAGGCTAAATAGTCACCCACCCATTGTGACCCGCATCCTGCCATTCGCCATCGGCGCGTGGCTCCCTCGCTTCATTGAATCGACCGCCAACTGCGGAAACTCGGCCATTCCTCACTCGGCCGAACCACTCCATGGGACTTAAAATCAACCATTTACAACCATTTCTTTATGTTTAAAAAATTCTTTTCCTTTAAATCCAACGACATCGGCATCGACCTCGGGACGGCCAACACCCTCGTCTACGTCAAAGACCACGGTATCGTCTTACGCGAACCCTCGGTGGTGGCCATCAACTCCGGCACCAACGAAGTGCTCGCTGTAGGTGACGACGCCAAGCGGATGCTCGGCCGCACACCAGGTAACATCGTCGCCATCCGCCCACTCAGGGATGGTGTCATCGCAGATTTTGAAGTCACCGAGGCCATGCTTCGCCACTTCATCCGCAAGGTCAACAACGGCCGGCGCCGCTCAAACCCACGCGTCGTCATCGCCGTCCCCTCCGGCATCACCGAGGTGGAACGCCGCGCCGTCCGCGAATCCGCAGAACAAGCAGGCGCCCGCGAAGTTTACCTCATCGAAGAACCCATGGCAGCCGCCATCGGTGTCGGACTCCCCGTCCAAGACGCCGCCGGTAACATGGTCGTCGATATCGGAGGCGGCACCACCGAGGTCGCCCTGATTTCACTCTCCGGCATCGTCTACAGCCGTAGTGTAAGAACCGCCGGCGACGAACTCGACGAGGCCATTATCCAATACATGAAACGCGCCTACAACCTCATGATTGGTGAGCGCACCGCCGAGGAAATTAAAATCCGACTTGGATCCGCGGCCCCCCTGCCCAAGGAAAACAGCATGGAAGTCAAAGGTCGCGACCTCGTTGCCGGACTCCCCAAAACTATCACGATCAGTACCCAAGAAATTCGTGAAGCCATGTCTGAACCCCTCAGCACCATCGTGGATGCCGTCCGCACCACGCTCGAACGCTGCCCACCCGAACTCGCCGCCGACCTCGTCGACCGCGGTATCGTGCTCGCCGGTGGTGGGGCCCTCCTCCGTGGACTCGATAAACTTCTGCGCGAAGAAACCGGACTCCCACTCCACGTAGCCGAGGACCCACTCAGCGCCGTGGCCGAGGGAACCGGAAAGGTGCTCTCTGAAATTGCCTTCCTCCGCCGCGTCACCAGCTCCGAGTCTCGATAGCCTCACATCAGCCTCCCGTGTCGTAGCTCTGCTACTCGCTGCTCGTCTCCCCGGACGCCATGAAGCCGCAAAACCTCATTGCTCTCTTACTCTTTATCGCGGGTGCCCTCTGGGCGCTCACGCGTAGCGAGCCCACTGTGCGCAGCATTCAAAAAAACGTCTACCTTGCCATCAGCCCCTTTATCACAGGAGGAACCAGCCTTGAATCCACCGCGTCCGAGTTTATCCAAGAAGTCGAACACTCCAAGGAATGGGAGCTCAAGTATAACCTCGCCAAAGAGGAGCTCGATCAAAAACGCATCGAAGTCGCCTACCTGCGCAAACTTGAATCGGAAAATGCCCGACTCAGCCAAGCGCTTAAATTTCAGCAAGAAGTGCCCTTCCATGTTCTTGCCGCCACCATCATCCGCCGCCAGCCTTCCACCTGGTGGCAAACCGTCACCATCAACCGTGGTGAAAAACAAGGCGTCGGTGTCCAACTTCCCGTCCTCGCTCCCGAGGGCCTCGTTGGCAAGGTCGACGCCCCTTCAGCAAACACATCCACCGTTATCCTACTCACCGATGAAAACTGCCTCGTCTCAGCAAAAGTCGACGGCACACCGGAAGTAGGAATTTTAAGCGGACAACGAGGCCAGACCGGAGACAACCCCACTCTCCGCCTGCGTTTCCTGTCGAAAGATGCCAAAATCAAACCCGGCATGCTGGTATTCAGCACTGGGCGCGGCGGCCTCTTTCCTGCAGACATCCTTCTTGGCACCATCGAGTCATTCGAATCCGGACCCTTGTCCGGCAATGCTCTTGTCAAGCCAGCGGTGGACTTTGCAGCACTCAACACGGTGTTTGTAAAAATCCCGAACTCCCCCGAGTCATCCCGCTAGCCTGACCTCCACGTGATCAAATACACCATCAGCGTTATTCTCCTGACCCTTGCAGCTTGCATGGTGCAGCAGTTTTTGCCCGCCATCTCCGGATTGCATGGTGCCCGCGTCCTCATCCTTCCGCTTGTCTTCCTCTGCGCTGCGGCCAGCGTCGATTTCCCCCCCATGCTCTTACTCGCCTTCATCTGTGGCTTCCTCTGGGATGCCCAGCATGCCCTCGCCCCCCATGGCGGCAACCCCGAAGTCTACACCACCCCGGTCGAGTCGCTCAGCTTCGGCTACAGCATCATCCTCTACGCCCTGATGGGCCTGCTCATGCAGGGGATCCAACCCCTCTTCCGCAATGGCAAATGGCATATCTCCTCGCTGCTCGCAGGCATCGCCATTTTCCTTTACCTCTTTTCCGAGTATCTTCTCATTAACTTCGTTCGCGGTGACTTCGTCTTCCCCCCTACCGCCTTCTACCGCATCTATCTTACCAGCGCACTGACCATGCTCTTCTCCCCCATCATCTTCTGGCTCATTTTTCAACTTTCATCCGCCTGCCAACACACAATCCGATACGACGGCCTGAAAAACCGATCACGCCTCTCGGTTTAACTCCACCCGATCTCATGACCACCCACTGATCTCCTCCCCTCCTGTAAAAAATGGAACCTCGCTACCGCCTCAGACTCTACCTCCTCACCGCCCTGATTATCTTCGGGTTCGGTGCGTTGCTGTCGCGGCTCTACCAGTATCAAATCAAAGATCGCACACGCTTTCTCAATCAAGTCCCGTCAAACTACACCGTCACCATCCGAGAACCAGGCATCCGCGGTGACATCACCGACCGCAATGGCATCATTCTCGCCCATAACCTGCTCAACTATGAGATCGTCTTGAACCTCGATGAAATCCGGGACGACTACAAACGCTACTTAATCGAAACCAAAGGAAAAGATGACCCCTCGGTCAAGGAGTTCAGGAAAATCAAAACTCACAAGATCATCAACGAATGGGTGCGCCCAAAACTCGCCCTGCACAACCTCGATCATCATTACCGAGCCAGCGCTCTCGATACCCACTACATCACCCACGGCGGACTCGTCCCATTCACCTTCCGTGACGACCTCAGCTACGATCAATTTGCCCACTTTGCGGAACACAACCTCGAACTCCCCGGCGTGGATATCCGTGTCAGCCCACGCCGACAATACCTCTACGGGTCACTCGCCTCCCATGTCCTCGGCTACGTCAAGCAGTGGGAAAAAGGGGCCATCTCCCCCGAGGAAAAACGTAAGTTCAAGCACTACACAGGCGATAGCAAAGGCATCGCTGGTGTGGAAGCCACCATGAACGACTACCTCACTGGCGAAGAGGGAATCAAAACCTTACTCAAAAATGAAAAAGGCGAGGTCCTTCAGATGGTCGACTACATCAAACCCGACGTCGGCTCCCGTGTCGAACTCACCCTAGATTCCCGCGTCCAGTGCCTTGTCGAAAACACCCTACGCCGTGTCGGCCGCGCCGCCGCGGTGGTCATGAACCCAAACAACGGCGAAATCATCGCCATGGCATCCGTGCCGGACTTTACCCCCAGCAACTTCGTTCCCAGCATCGACCCCGTCGCCTGGAAAAACTACCGACTCAACAAAGCCCGCCCACTCATTAACCGGGCCATCAATAACTTCACCCCCGGCTCAACGGCCAAACTACCCACCGCCATCGCCGCCGCTATGCACGGCCATGCCTATGACACCGAAAACTGCCCAGGCTACGTGACTTACGGCAACATCAATATCAGATGCTGGAAAAGGAGCGGCCACGGCACACTCGGCCTGCAAGAATCCATCCAGCGCTCGTGCAACTGCTACTTCATGAAGGTGGCAAACGAGATCGGAAGCAACAACATGCTTACCTCATTCCAACTCCTCGGACTCGGCCAAAAAACAGGCATCGAACTCCCGTCCGAATCCCCCGGATTTATCCCAGGGAGCCGATACTGGCGACAGGAACTTCGCCCTGGCGCCGCCGTCACACCATCGATCACCGGCATGATGGCCATCGGACAAAGCGACAGCGCCACCAGCCCATTACAAATGGCCGCCGTGGTCACCAGCATCGCCAACGGTGGAAAATACTACAAACCGCGTATCGTCAAACGTGTCATCCACCCACGCCAAGGTGTGCTCGTGCCAAACCGCCCTAAACTCAAACTCAACCTCCTTCAAAAAGGCGTTCAACCCGAACACCTCGAACGCATCCGCAAAGGCATGTGGATGGCCGCCAACCAATTAGGCGGGACCGCACGCCGCGCCGCCGTCACCGATAAAGGCGTCTCCGCAAAAACAGGCACCGCACAGACCGTCGATATGGGCCTCAAATCCCAGGACGCATGGACCGTTGCCTTCGCCCCCTACAATCAACCCCAATACGTCGTCGTGGTCGCCGTCAAACGTGGTGCCCACGGAGGCACCGTTGCCGGCCCCCTCGTTCATCTCATCCTACGCGGCCTCTTCGCCCGTGATGACGGCCTCAACCTCCCCCTCTCAAAAATGAAAGAATCCGAAGGCGATTTCATCGTCCGTGAAAAAGTTGAGCTCCCCGATCAAGGTGAACTGCTCGACATCGCCTACGAGGACGAAGGCGAGACGGGCAATGAAATAGCGGACATCCTCATGGCTCCCTCAACCACAGAATCATCCAACCCCAACATCCCTCAACCCACGATCAAACAAACAGCAGACGCCGAGGGCTCAACAGCGCCCAAGGCCATTATCATCGAAGAATAACCAACTCATTTATCAACTAACCAATCAACTAACCAATCAACTAACCAATCAACTAACCCAACCAACTTATGATTAAACGTATCAAAAATGCTCTCGGACTCGGTAGCCCTACACCTATGGAAGGCACCTCCCTCATCATCAACTCAGAAAAACTCGAACGCCGCGTCGCCCTCATTGAGGACGGCTCACTGGAAGAATACAACCTCGAACGCGAGGGCGACCTCAACATCGTCGGCGGTATCTTCAAGGGCACCGTCAAAAATATCGAGCCTGGCCTCAAAGCCATGTTTGTCGATATCGGACTGGATAAAAATGCCTTCCTTCACTTCTGGGATGCCATCCCAGCCGCCTTGGATGGTGGACTGGAAGTCATCCACCGCGAAGGCCAGAAGAAAAAGAAAAAGCAAAAACGTATCACCTCCAAAGACATCCCCCAGATTTACCCACAAGGGTCTGAAATCATGATTCAGGTGTCCAAAGGACCGATCGGAAACAAAGGCCCGCGTGTCACCACCAACATCTCACTGGCAGGTCGCTATCTCGTCCTCATGCCCTACTCCGACCAGTTCGGAATCTCACGTAAAGTCGATGATCCAAAGGAGCGCCAACGCCTCCGCCGCATCATGCAAAAACTGCAAGTCCCCGAGGGCATGGGCATCATCATGCGCACCGTTGGCACCGGCCAGCGTGCCCGCCACTTCGTCCGCGACCTCGCCATGCTTCTTGAGCAATGGTATGCCGTCGAGGATAAACGCGACAGCAATCCAGCTCCCCTCTGTGTCTTCCGCGAACCCGACCTCATCGAGCGAAGCGTCCGCAGTTTCCTCACCGATAACGTCGGTCAGGTCATCTGTGATAACGAAGACACCACCGAGCAGATGCGCGAGATCGCCGGAAAGATCTCACGCCGCGCCAAACGCCGCATCCACCACCTTGCGACACGCCAGTCGATCTTCGAGAAAATTGGTATCCAAAAACAGATCGAAGAAGCATTCTCACGCCAAGTCTGGCTCAAATGCGGCGGCTACCTCGTCATCGATGAAACCGAGGCCATGATCACCGTGGACGTCAACACCGGCCGCAATAAGGGGTCCAAGGACGTCGATAAAATGCTCTTGGAAACCAATATCGAATCCGCCGAAGAGGTCGCACGCCAACTCCGCTTGCGCAACATCGGAGGACTGGTCGTTGTCGACTTCATCGACATGCGCCACCGCCGTGACCAGCAGGCCGTTTACCGTGCCATGAAAGAGCGACTCAAGCGCGACAAAGCGAAAACTCAAGTCCTTCAGATCTCGTCCATTGGCCTGATGGAAATGACACGCCAACGGCTCAACGAGTCGCTCCGCGACAGCTTGTTAGAACCTTGCCCATACTGTCAAGGTCGAGGACGCGTCAAGACACCGATGACGATGAGCGTGGAGGTGCAACGCGCCTTAAACACCATCATCCAACGGGGTGAAGGTCAGCTCGGCGACCTGGTCATCGTGGTCAACACCGATGTACTCAACCGCTTTAAGAAAGAGGACTCCAACCTCTTTGTTGAACTCGAGCGCACCCACAGCGGTCGACTCACCTTCCGCACCGACCCCACGCTGAACCGTGAACGCTTCGCCATCATCGAAGCCGACACAGATAAAACACTGCACCAAGCGTAACCTACTTGACGTTTTTATCGTCAAGCGATCAACATGCCCAAATCAAAAACCATCGAGATCGATGAAGTCCTTTCCCCCAAGGACGGTGATGGCCCTACTCAGGGCCGCGCCTCCTTGGGAGGAAGGGGTCAGGGTGCGTCCACCCAAAAACCCACGCCTGATAACCCCTTTGCTGATTTTCAAAAATCACTCCCGTGGAAAGCCCGCCTCACCCTCGGGCTCACTCAGGGGCTGATGATCCTGCGCAGCAAGAGCTGGGGAAAGTGGGTCATCGTTCCCGCCGTCATCCTCGGTATCCTCATTGCCATTCCTCTCGGGATCCTCTTCATCATCGCCATGATCATTCGGTCATTCCTTCGCTCGTTCCAGCGCTAAGCCACTCACCATCGGGAAAACCACCCCCCAAGGTATTTTCTGCTTCATCCCGTCTTTTCTATGACCTCATGCTGGGGGTTCCGTTTTACCGAACGAGCTTCTCGAATGGCACATCGCGCGGCAGGCCAAGCAGAGGTTTGACGATCCCGCCATCGCCCTGCTTATCTGTTTCGATATACGCCCCATAGAAGTTGGAATTACAATCGACCCATGCGGAAATGCGGCGCAGCTCATCAGGGGTCAGCTTCACTCCATGATGATCCCGCTGCACGAGTATTTTATAAAGGTTGGAAACGCGAAACCCCTCTTGCCCGGGGATGGAGTAGGAGCGTTTATTTTTCCTGATCGCGCCATTGCCACCACTTTTCCCCCATGCGTGACGTGAAAGGGTCGCGAATGCGGCCGACCATCCATGCTGGGCAAAGGTATCACCACGCAGGCTCCCTCCCCGCGCTTGGCCGTCATGGCACACAACGCACTTGCGATCGAGCACCGGCTGGACGAGCCGTGGAAAGGTAAGCGGATAACTTCCGCTTGCCTCAGGTTTGATCTTGGAGGCAGGACGCTGAAGCGCCGTGGGTGTGTGCCCGCGATTGACTGGTGAGTTGTGACTAGATTCGTGACAGCCGACACAGCTGAGCCGTTCACCTGGGTGGAGGTAGGTGACCGAGCGCATATTCTGAACCATCATCCCACGTTCATCGAGTGCTTGGAAATAAATCCCCATTCCAGTAGGGCATTCAAAGTGCACGCTGCCGTCTGCCTCGACGGGGACCGTTCCCAAAATCCCACGGGCCAGCGACTGATCAGCCATACCAATCATCGGCTTGTCCAAATGGTAGTTCGGTTTCGGGAATGGATTGATAATGCGGAGCTCCTTGATTTGCGTTCCCTTTGGCCAAGGGTATCGGCTGGCATAAACATTCATGATGGAAACGGTTCCCATCGGGGCGTCTTTGCCGGCAGCTTGATCGGGCAACTGATCCATTTTTGCCTGTTGCGTTTTTACTGGGATGACGGGAGGGCGCTTCCGTGCGCGGAATGGAATCGGGTCGAGGCATCCTATCTTTTCATCCTGGTAGAGAAGCTCTTTATTTCCAAAACTATCGACGAGGTAGATCCCGTGTTTTTTTCCGGGCATGCTGTAGGTGCAAAGGTAAAAATCCTCACTGAGTGGCCATGGCTGACCGTAGATTTCGCCGTTGGGTCGGTGC
The DNA here is from genome assembly GCA_013041925.1 of Akkermansiaceae bacterium. GTDB lineage: Bacteria > Verrucomicrobiota > Verrucomicrobiia > Verrucomicrobiales > Akkermansiaceae > Oceaniferula. Next base: position 122,707 of record JABDRB010000026.1, read on the forward strand.
GTCCCCTTGGCGTGCATTTTTCCTGGCGCGCTTTCTGATTCGGGGAATAGGACTTCTGGGGTGATGCGTTTGATTTGTGACATCGATCCGTCGTCTTTTTTACGGATATCGATCATCACAAGCGACCCGTAGTTTTCTCCATGGTGGGGTGCGGCGACGGAGATGTATTTATGTGAGTTGGGGATCGCTCGGTTGGCGAGCTCCATCCACGGTCGGCTTTCGCGAATTTCTGGGTAGTTTCCGTGATAGCTCCTCGGGTCGCGACCGTCGGGATAACAGTGCCAGAGGTGGTGAGCAATATCTGAATCGCGGTCGACGTAATCCCAGCGCGAGTAGATGACCATCCCATTGTTATCGACGCTCGGATGCCATTCGTTGGTATCATGGTAGCTGAATGGAATGATATCCGAGCCATCGGGCATCATGCCGTGGAGAGTGTAGGTCGAGTTGTAGCGACTTCCGCAGCGTTGGTTGCCCTCGCTGCGGTCGGAAACAAAGACCAAGCGTCCGCTGGGTAGAACGCAAGGGTCAAAATCATTGTGACTGGCGTCGGTCAGGGCGGTTAATTCCGAGCCGTCGGCATTCATGCGCATGATCTGAAAATTGCGTTCCGGGGTGAAGGCATAGAAGGATCCTGCGTGACCACTCGCACTGTGATAAGATTTTAACACGTTCAGCGGGTCGCTTTCATTTTCGGGCAACTCGTATTTTTCATGCTTGGCCTCGGTAAAGGCGAAGTAGATGTGCTTGGCGTCGTAATCAAGTTCGAGAGAAATGATCGCCCCTTGATCCTCGAGGAGTTTTCCTTTGAGCCGTCCATTTTTCACCGTATTTCCGGCAAGCAAACTTTTGACCTTGGTTTCCTCGGGGATTAACGAAAATGGATTTTCGAGAATATAGACTCCGCCGGCTTTTTTCTGGTTGAAGCCGAGGTATTGATCGACCATATGTCGCGCGCCACGCGCCATTTTATCGTGTTTGATAAAGAGGATTTCTTTAAATTCGAGTAGTGGGTTTTGGAAGGCGATGGCACGGCGCAGTGTGGTGATTTGGGTGAAGTGGTCGAACGTATCCCCGGCCTTCTGGTGTTTGAGCTCGTCGAGTCGTTTTTGTTCCTCTTTCAGTGGCACGCCCATTCCTTGGAGGTGCTTGAGCAGTGCCTCGGTGCGGCGAAACACGATGGATACAGGTGTGGTGTCTGACTCTAGAATCAGGGCTTCTTGGCGGATTACTTCTTTGCTGAGGCGATCGTTGTCCCAATTGATACGTTGGCCGATCAATTGGGTCAGAAGATTCCACTCATCCTTCTCTGGTTGTCCGGTTTCCGCCATCAACGCGGGGCCAGAGAAAACCCCGAAACAAAGCGCCACCAGCCACAGGACCAACGCCCTCGGCAGGGATAACGAGGAATGGGCATTCGCCGCCGTATTTTTCATCTTACTTATCATACGTTGGGGTCTCCCACTCTTATCAAGAAAATGGCTACCCCATGCTGCGGTGCCCTCACTGATCATCTAGACCGAGGACTTCGGATTACCAGATGAACCCTTGATTTAATCGCGGCGATGCACATTTTCACCCCCAACGAGTTTGTAAACCTCGGTGCCGGCGGCGAGAAACGCGCCGATGCCGTAGACTTCGGTTTTATCCGGGTAAGAATCTCCAGGCGCAGCACCGACCGGCTGCACGTATCCAAGCAGGCCGTCTTGGGTGACACAACCCGTGAGGGCGTTCCACCCTTTAAGAACGATCGGCTCGTATACCTGGCGGTCGAGCAGCCCATTGTTCACCCCCCAGGCAAGACCAAAGGTGAAAAACGATGTGCCACTGGTTTCTTTGATCGGATACCCCTCGGTGCCGCCGAGCAGCCCCATACTCCAGGTGCCGTCCTCACGCTGGCATGCTTTCAGGCTTTCGGCCATTTGTTGGAAGAGCTCGATGTAGAATGGCCGACCTTTCCAATCCTTCGGAAGGTCTGGGATCATCAGGGCTAAACCACCAAAGACCCAGCCATTACCACGCGCCCAGTAGAGTTTTTTGCCATTGGTTTCACGTTTTGGAAAAAATGACGAGTCGCGCCAGAAAAAGCGATCCCCCTTATCCCAGAGGAGGTCGTAGGTGGCGTGGTATTCTTCGTCCATGAATGTCAGGTATTTCTGCTCACCCGTGATTTTGGCAAGTCGCGCCCAGACAGGCGGAGCCATAAAGAGGGCATCACACCAGCCCCAGCGGTCGTGGCAGTCCGTGGTGTAGGGTTTTTTATACCCGCACCAGTCCAGCGAGCCGGTTTTTCGGTTGGCGAGAATCCAGTCGAAGTGATCCTGGGTCGGGCTCAGCATGGCCGCATTTTTTGTCTCTTGATAAAGCGACAGATAAAACTGGCCCACGGTGTGGTCATCGGCGTGGTAAGGGCGTTTGTGGAGTTTCCAATCGTTGCGATCACCGATTCCTTTGAGGAAGGCTGTATATTTATCGGGTTGGTCGGCGATGGTGCGCCATTGGTCCATGCCTGCATAGAGGGCTCCCATATGCCATAAAAGGTCATGATAGGGCTTGGGGAGTTTTCCTGTTTTTTCAGCCTGCTCCTTGTGCTTACTTGAAAGCGCGCGATGCTGGGCATGCTGGTCAAACGTTTTGATTTGCCAATCCGCCACCTTCTGGGTGATCGCCTTGACACTTTCGGGGGACGGTTTTTGTTCGGCTGACGCATAGCTTGTCATGCCGCAAAGTATCATCGCAGCAAGGATCATGGCGCATCGGTGAAAGGTTCTCTTTTTCATGTTGATTGATAAGGATCTGCTTAAGGTGTCATCTCCACCTTAAGCGTTGGCCGTGTCTTTACGCTGAATGAGATCGGACATCAAGTCGTATCGTTTCTGATCCCCCTCCGTCATGGGCGACTGATCCCCTATGTCGGCGCGCCCGCCAAGCTTACAAAAAAGGCCGGTGCCCCGTCGCCGAGGCACCAGCTCACACACAAATTACTCTTCGGAAAACCTCTTAAAGGTTTTCCGAACGAAATTCAAGGATTTCACCCTCGTGACTTGCAGATTCTATGCTAGCAGATTCTATACCGTTCCAGGCAATTCTTTGAAAACATTTTCAGCCCTGTCACCATGCGATGCGTTTTTCTGGGCACTCCCACGACGGACCTTATCAGCGGCACGGCGCCCGGCAGCGGCTCCTTTTGACACGCCATCCTTCACGGTTTGGGGGACAAACTCATTGGCAAAGGCGCTGGCAAAAAAGGCACCGTAAGCGGTACCATAGGCGACATCAAAAATAACATCGGCAATGGCAGCCTTCAGTTCGGGTGCCGCCTCGCGGGCCTTTGCTGTAGCATCATCCCTTCCGGATCTAAAAGCATCTGAGCAGGAATCAAAATGGCGTTTTTTCTCAGTATCCCGAGGCATCTCTTCGTGATTGTTTTCTGGGTTCATTGGTTTGTTGGGTTTGTGATTAGGCGGGCCTATTGATACCCGCTTGTTGCTTGCATTCCATTCAACCCTAGAAAAGTCATGGCCGCGATTACAATGGTACTTCATGATTATAACGCGGCAGAACATTCCAGCGCTATTCGCAACATCACCCCAAAAACACCACCTCACATCCTGACCAGACCCAATCTGTTTAATCTCCGGATAAAGTCAGCAGGCATACGCCCCTTGGTTTTCGAGCCCATCTCCATTCGGGTCAGCACCAGAGAACCTGCCCCATGTGACTCACCTGCAATGAGAAGTCGTAAGCCATCGCGCGCGCAATCCCAGCGACTGTCATTCTCCAGCGCTACCCACCCGTCCTCGAGGATGGCATTCAACACATCATCGCGGGACACCCCATCCTCGGCCCACCAGCGGACTTGATATTCATCATACGGCTCCATCTGATCCACGACGCTCGACTCACGCTTTCGTGAAACACGCTCGACCTTGCCACGCCACCTCAGACTCCCCCACCAGCGAGCCCAGCCCCTCACCCAAGGCTGCAAACTCCGCGCCATCGCCAGTTTAACCCTGACTTCGATTCCATCAAACCCCTGCGGGATAGGACGCTGGGGCTGCATGGTCAGGGCGAGTTTCTGGTAAGGTGCCGTTCCCATCGCACCGTGATAAATCACACTCCCCGAACTGACGCAAAGCGCCGCTCCGCCATACACCTGCCCCTTCCACAACGCGCCACTCCCACGCCTAAACCTCTCAGAGTGATCCTTCATCAGGAGCGCCTCCGCCTTGCCGTAGCCATACTGCTGTTTAAAATAGTGCCAGACACGGGCCCTCCTCCGGTGCCAGACAAAGGCGGCACCACAAAACCCCATCCGAAAGCCCGCCTCACTCAGGCGCCAACAAAAATCCACATCATCCCCCGCCACTCGATAGCTCACGTCAAACCCACCCAGTTTTTGAAACGCCTCAGCGCGAACCGCTAAGTTGCAGCCAGGAAGATGTTCCGCCTCACAATCGTCCAACAAAACATGCGATGGCGCACCGGGAGCCGATGCCACCACCACCTCGCCGAGGTCATCCCCCTTCATCGCCCCGCATCGCGAGCTCGGCCTAGGGGGTAAATTGGGACCGCCACAGGCATCCCACCCCTGTGTGGTCATGGCATAGGCCAGCCACTTGAGCCACGCCGCATCCGGTTCACAATCATCATCTGTATAGGCGATGATTTCGCCCGTTGCGTCCCGTGCTCCTTCATTTCTCGCAGCGCTCAGCCCCGCATGATCAAGCCGGATCATGCGCACGCCATCGAAGCCCGCCACGATGGCAGCCGTATCATCCGTCGAGCCATCATCCACGACAATCACCTCGTAGTTCGGGTAATCCAGATCCTTGATGGCCGATAAACAGTCACTCATGTGACGCCCGCCATTGTGCGTGCAGACAACCACGGAAAACATCGGCCACTCAGGAAGGTTGATTGAATGCTCGGGCGACATCACCGTGGGCAACACGGCGGACAAGGCCGACAAGGCAAGCTTGGCATTCCCCTCGCGATCCGTCAGACCAAAATCCCAATCATCCACCACCGCAGAACGGTTGAACCATCGGTCGCTCCACGCATAGACGGTCAGGCCTGCCATCCCGGCGGACAACGACTCATCGAGAGCCCAGAGCATGGCATCACGTTGATCCGCCTGACTGTGGCGCCGTGTATCCAAGCCAAACTCGCTGAGCAGCACCGGCCGGTCCCCCGCCACATTGTGCAAGCGTGGAAGATACGCCGCAAAGTCCTGCCGCTGCTCGAGGTAGACATTCATCGCAGTAAAGTCGGCATTAGCCGGCTCCATAAACTCCGTCGTCGGAAAATTGGCATAGGCAAAAAGAAGGTGGGGGCTCTGCTCCCGACCGAGCTTGATCAATGCCTCTAGCGCCGCCCTTACCTTCATGACGCCCATCCAGCGCACCATATCGGCGGGAACCTCATTGGCCACAAACACACCCGCCACTGCCGCATGCCCACCCCACTGCTTTAATCCGGCATGCATCTGCACCCGTGCCGCGGTCAACAACGACGGCTTCGACACAAAATCGCACCACGACTCCCAGGCCAAGCCCACAAACACCCATAACCCAGCCGCCTCCGCTGCATCCAGTAACGACGGATCAGGCTGACCATAAACTCGGATCGCATTAAACCCAGCCGACGCCATACGCGGCATCTCCCTATGTGGGTCCGGTTGAGGGTCAGGAAACGGCCCATACGTCACCATCTTCACAAACACACGCCTACCGCCAGCACGGAAAAATTTCCCGTCGACCTCTAAACGATGCATTTCTCCCTGCGGCACAGAAAAATCATACACACGCACGCTTCCCACTTGAAACTGAAAAACTTAGAACTTAACAATCTCCCCGTGCTCAAAACCACCGATTTCAACTACGCCCTGCCCGATGACCTCATCGCCAGCCGACCGCTTGCCGACCGTGCCTCGTCACGCATGATGGTCGTCCATCGAGATACTGGACAAATCGAACACCGGATGTTTGCGGATTTCCCCTCGTATCTCCACCCCAACGACCTGCTCATCCTCAATGACACCAAGGTCACGCCAGCCCGATTTTTTTCCAATGACGAAAAAATCGAACTCGTCTGCACTCACAAACTCGACGAACTCGTATGGGAGTGCCTCGTCCGTCCTGGGAAAAAAATGAAACCTGGCCGCACCGTCGAGATTGGTGATGCCACCGGCACCGTCGAATCCCTCATGGAAAATGGCAACCGCATTATCCGCTGGGACCGCACCGTGGATGAAGACCGCCACGGCCAACTTGCCCTCCCCCACTACATGCAACGCGAAAGTGACCGCGCCGACCGCGACCGCTACCAGACCACCTTTGCCCGTGAAGAAGGCGCCATCGCCGCGCCCACCGCAGGTCTCCACTTCACGCCAGAAATCCTCTCAGGCATCGACCACGCCTTCCTCACACTGCACGTCGGCGTCGGCACGTTCCGCCCGGTCAAAGCCGAGTATATCAACGACCACGAGATGCACCATGAACGTTATCACCTGAGCCAAGAAACAGCGGATCGCATCAACGCCGCGCGCACACAAGGTGGCCGAATCATCGCCACTGGCACCACCTGCACCCGCGTGCTCGAGAGCCTCGCACGTGAACACCCCGCAGCGGCACCATCCACCTTCAAACTCAAATCCGTCAGCGGTGAAACTGATATCTTCATCAGCCCACCCTATAACTTCCAAGTCGTCGACACCCTACTCACCAACTTTCACCTCCCCCAAAGCACGCTCATCATGCTCGTCTCCGCATTCGCAAGCCGCGAGCTTATTCTGGAAGCCTACGCCCAAGCCGTTGAGCAAAAATACCGTTTCTTCTCCTACGGCGATTGTATGTTGATCGTGTAATGATCAAGCTTCTTCCTCTTCCGCCGAGCGCGCGCCCAGCTTGTCATTGAGATATAGCAAACCTGCGGCATCGTCATCAATACGCTCTAGTAATGCGATGATATCCTCAACGCTTTTTTCCTCCTCCACCTGCTCGTCAATAAACCACTGGAGGTGGCTTTTCGTGGCGTAATCGTTCAGCCGAGTTGCCAACGCGTAGAGTTCATTGATCGACGCCGTGTTTTTCTGTTCCTGCACTAACGAAATCTTAAAAATTTCCATGGGGTTAGCGAACTCACTGCGTGGACTACCAATGCTTTCCAGCTCCACATGACCACCGCGATCCTGCAGGTAGCGAAGTAACTTCATAGCATGTGCCTGCTCCTCGTCGTGCTGTCTATACATCCAGTTCGCAAAACCATCTAAGTTCTGTGCATCGAAGTAAGTCGCCATACCGAGGTAATTATACGCCGCGGTTAATTCCTGGTTAATCTGGCTATTGAGGGCTTCTTGAAGGTCTTGATGAATCATGTTGGAATCCTCCCACATCTCCTAGCCCTGTCAATATTTCATCCCTTTTTCACAGACGATTCACCCAATATTCATCCGTCACTGCCATCGTGCACACCGTTATGAATCAACCAGAACCAATCCATGAAACCCATCAAATTAATCAAGAAACCATTAACCTCATCGCCACTCAAGCGAATCGCTGGGCTGGCCCTGCCGTCTCTGTGATCAGCTACGGACTCATCATCGGCTTCGCCCTCACCGGCCTCGCCATGATGACCGCCAGTGCGCTGGCATGGCTGATGTTGAACGCCAGCTGGCTCAGCGGATTTGGACTGCTAACCGGCGGGATATTTTTCTCTTCAGCCGCTGCCCTCTTTCTCGGAAAGCTCACCAAGGTCGGAGACTCACTTTACCAAAATCGCAGAAAGCAGCCAGCCACCTAGAAAACCTCTTGCAATTTTATAGGCTGGGTTCTAAGAAACCCGCGCTGTCAGGACTGTGGAGTGTCGGCAGATGAAATGGGTCAGGACCGAAAGGTAGCAGCCACAGTTTGTCCGTCATTGCCGCAGTTCCTGGCAGTATTTTTTTACCCTCGACCAAGCCACTGGCCTAAAACCCGGGATTACCCTTGATCACTAGGAGGATTAAACCTCTACTCGTCACGGGCTTATTTCAAGCATTCAGAGTGCATCAACTGCCCCCCCCCCTTTGGCGCACGATGAAGCATGGACGACGGCTCATCTTCGTTTAAACCCCTGTCAACCATCCCCCCCCAACAGTCAACACACCATGAAACGCCTCGCCCTTTTACTCACTCTTTCCATCGGTCTTAGCGCTCAAATCTCCGCCGACGAGTCCACGTTTTTCCCTGAAAAAGGCACCCACTTTGGCGTCTATTACTATCCTGAACATTGGCAGGAAGACCAATGGGAGCGGGACATCAAACGCGTTGCCGAACTCGGGTTTGATTTCATCCATTACGCCGAGTTCTCATGGGCGCGACTCGAACCAGAGGAAGGAAAATACGACTTCGCCTGGCTCGATAAGGCCATCCAATTAGCGGCCGACAATAACCTGAAGGTGATCATGAGCACGCCATCACCTTGCATCCCCGCATGGCTAGCCACGAAACACCCCGAAGTGCTCCGCATGGGGAGCAGCGGCAAACGTAACAAACACACAGGGTCGCGGCTCACAGGATCGCTTGCCAATCCCATCTACCAAGAAAACGTCGCACGTATCGCCACCCAACTCGCCGAACGCTACAGCAAAGACAAACGCGTCTGGGGGTGGCAAATCGGCAATGAACCGCACATCCAAGGCGGCGCCGACTACAGCCCGTCCGCCCACAAAGAGTTCATCCAATTCCTCAAAAACAAATACGGCACGATCGACAAGCTGAACGCATCGTGGGGCGCGGCTTTCTGGAGCTTCACGCACAACAACTTTGACCAAGTCAACCTGCCCGGCGGCAACCCGCATGCGATACTCGATTTCGAAACATACACCTCGCAGGAAATTGCCCGCGACCTTATCGACCAAGCACAGATCGTTCGCAATCACGGTGATGGCAAACAATGGGTTACGACCAACTACGCCTACTACAAGGGACTGAAAAATGTGAACCCGTTCCTCACCCGCAACGATTTGGATTTTGCATCACGCACGATGTATCTCACTCACAACCGAAAGAACTCGTCGGGCGACTCACTCGCGCACCGACTCGGATGCGGTATGGAATATGCATTGTCTGGCGACCTCACAAAATCAGTCAGTGGCTACATGGGTATTATGGAACTTCAACCGAGCCAGATCAACTGGGGCAAGTTCAACGCGATGCCCATGCCGGGCGCCGTCCGCATGTGGGTCTGGCATGCCTTTGGCATGGGCGACCGCTTTGTCTGCACCTACCGCTTCCGCCAGCCACTCTACGGCATGGAGCAATTCCACCACGGCATCATGCAAACCGATGGCATCAGCGTGAGCCGCGGCGGCAAGGACTTCGTCAAGGCCGTGAATGAAATCAACGCGCTCGAAGAACAACTCGACCCGAAAGCCACCGATCCATTCGTCGAAAAATCACGCACTGGCATCCTCTGGAGCAACCGCAACATCATTGATATCGAAAACTACAAACACCACCAGGATTGGGACACTTGGCAGCACATCTACACCTACTACCAAAATCTCAAACGCATGGGCGTGGATGTGCCATTCTTCGGTGAAGGCGATGCTCTTGACCCAAAACACATCCCCTTCCTTGTCGTCCCCGCCTACCAGATGATGACCCGCGCATTGATCGTAAAACTTGAGGCCTACGCCAATGCTGGCGGCCACCTCATCATCAGCACACGCTCAGGGTTGAAAGATGGCAATGGCCACCTGTGGGAGACCAAAATTCAAGAACCCATCTGGAAGCTCATCGGCGGCGAAATTAAATTCTACGACCACCTCCCCGCCAATCACCCTGGCAAAATAACATTCAACCAACAAACCTACCCATGGCACATTTGGGGCACGGTGACAGAACCATTTGCTGACACGGAATCATGGGCGACTTTTGAGGACCAGTTCTATCAAGGAAAGTCTGCCATCCTCCACCGCAAAGCAAAACAAGGCAGTGTCACCTACGTCGGCGCATGGTCCGATGGATGGGAAATGGAATACGACATCCTCCGTCAGCTCTATGGCACCGTGGTCGGCAAGCTCCCATTTGACCTCCCGCCCTACGTCTTTGCTCATTACCGCCAAGGGCTGTGGACCGCCGTCAATTACACCGACCAAGTGATCGATATCCCAACATCCAAAGGCTCTAAAATCCTCATGGGCAAGCAAGCCCTCCCGCCCGCCGGAGTCCTTGTTTGGAAAGAATGATCCAAGCCTGTGAGCGCGCCCCTACTGGGATACTGAAAGCCTCATGCATGGCGCATGATAGTCCGCAGGACTGGCATTTTGCGGTGAGCGGTTTATTTCACCCCACAGTTTTTGCGAATGAATTCGACGATCGGGGTAGGATCCTTGAGCCCGTGTTGATGGCCGGCATCCTTTTTGTGGATCACCTCGAAAACACCTCCCATTTCTTGATACCGTTTTTGCGCAATCGCCGTATTTTCAGAAACAGGGACGACCTTATCCCTGTCTCCGACCACGTGAATGATCGGAATTTTTGCATCGGCCAGCGGCTTCAGGTTATCGATGGGGTTCCCCTTCCAAGCGGCTAATTCTTCTTGGGATTTAAATCCATATGACCGCTCGAGAAGCCGACTTCCAAAACCGGGCCAACTCCCGACATGCATCACCGGTGCATCACCATAGATAGCTGCCACCTTGTCTGGATTGGCAATCGCCCAGTTGTAAACGATCATCCCGCCTCGACTCATGCCTTCAAGCACGGGCTTCTTGGCAAAGCCATATTTCTCGACCAGTAATTGGTAATAAGCATTCCACCTCCGCACGGCTTTCGGGTTACCCAGCAGTCCAATCACATCGCAGTAAACGACGTGGTATCCCTCTTCCAGCATAGCGAGGTCGAACTCGGGGGCGTGTCGCCAGAAACGTGCACGCCACACCCAAGGCTTCCCTGGAGCCGCTTTTTTAGGCACAACAATCCTCCTCACAAACTGGCCATCATCCTCACGATACAGGTCAAATCTACCCTCAAACAGAGATTTCACACCGGGAAATGTGATCTGTTTTTCAGGTGACTTCTCAAGTTCACCTAGGGTTTCATGAATAGTCACATTGGACTGACCAGAGGGCGACAAGGTTTCAACCAAGCCATTGGTGGCTGGAGCCTCCTCTGCTTTCGTCGTCATCACCAGGGCGCTAAACCCTGCCCCAGCGATGGTGATGGTGGTCATCAGACCCGTGACACTTCGCGCTACCCAGCTGGGCAGCACCACGTTAGTCGTATTTGTTGTTGTTCTTGATTTCATGGAATCCGTATATTCATCGTTTGCCATCACTTTCCATATCGATGGGACTCTCAGTCGAGATGCGTTGTTATAACTTCAATCCAGCCGTATCGAATTCGAGTGCCGTCTTGTCATTGACAACCTGATCCCACGTCACGGTTTTCCCCTGCTGGTAGCAGGCCTCGCGGGCGAGCAGAGCGAGGTAATGGCTCTGCGCGCTGGGTGCGACGGTTTCTTGAGCAAAATTGTTCTTCGTGATGTTATCGTGAAAAGTTTTCCAATTATTGGTGATACCCAAGTTATAAATTCCTCGGATTTTTTCCTTCATAAAGCGATCCCCGTTAAAGGTTTTCTCGCCACGAATCAGGACCTGACCTTTGTAGTCGGCAGAAAGACTCCCGTGGGAACCGTGGAGATTGACGTAGATGCCGCCGTGGTTTGAGGAGCCGTGACCATCAAATCGCTTGCAACGAAAGCCGACCTTCACACCATCGCCGTAGTCGTAGGTAGCCATCCAGTGATCCCGGACATCGCCAGGGGTTGGCTCCGGCATCTGGTCAACAAAATTACGACCGCAGAAGCCAGTGGCTGATAGGGGATGACGGCCGATCATGAGGCTCGCCATGTCGATGGCGTGAATGCTGAACTCGATAATCGACTCACCACAAAGGTCGCGCCACTGGAGCCAGTTCCTGAGTTTGGTTTCCTTACCACCATGCGGGGTGCGGAGGCCAAAGGCTAGGCAAGTCCCCTCGATCTCACCGTAGCCGAGTTTACCGAGGTCACCTGCGGCAACGCGACGGGCGGCTTCGTTGTAGTGACCCAATGCACGGGTTTGAAAATCGACAAGAAAACATCTTTTCTTACTGGCAGCATTGCGGGCAGCGGCCTCGATACGGGCCACGCCTGGGGCATCTACCGCGATCGGTTTAGCCAGCCATACATGCAACCCCGCATCCACCGCGGCTTCCACCTGCTCAGGGTGAAAATAAGGTGGAGAAAGCACCGCAATGATATCCACCCCGCCAGAATCGATCAATTTCTTAAAACAATTCAGCCCAGTATAGCGACGATTGGCAGGCACCTTAAATTTCTCACCCTGCTTATCCACCGCCTCCTGAAAGTAATCTGCGAGTGCAACAATCTTAAATCGGCCGTCTTGGAGAGCCATATCACCCACATTGTTCGACCTGCCGCCACATCCGATAATTCCGATACGGAGCTTAGATCCTGAGGCATTCTGTGCCTGGGCAACGTGGGGCATAGACAGGGCAGCAGCGGCTAGTCCTGTTTGAGCGATAAAATTCCGCCGCGTGCTTAGATGGTGATTCGTGTTCATGATCGTTGATTGCAGATGCTTCAATAATATGAGATTTTTTAGCGAAAATAATGAACTCATTCAATAGGATAAATTTCAATCTGGACGACCCAGCAAGTGATCAACCACATACCCACCGAACAGCCACCGCAGAGAGCTACTTCTTCTTTTTACCACCACTGGGCTTGGGGTAGATCAGGGTGCGATGGGCGTTTTTTTCCCATAAGGCTGCGAGTGCCTTCACTTTTTCTGGATGGGCTTCAGCTAGGTTATTGAGTTCGCTTCGGTCGTTCTCCATATCGTAGAGTTCCCATGCCTCGCGCTTGAGTTTAACAAGTTTCCATTTCCCCTGACGGATGGCAGCATTTTGGTAGTGCTCCCAGATAAGTAGCCGATCAGATACCAGATCACTCTGAAAGCTTGGCGCTAGGCTTTGGCCTTCCATCGGCTGAATTCTGTGACCGTTGTAATGGCTCGGGTAGATTGATCCTGACAGATCGATACAGGTGGCCATGATATCAATCAAGTGACTCGGTTGATTGCGGAATTCGTTTGGGGCTTTGATGCCGTTCGGCCAGTGGACGATCATCGGAGTGGAGATTCCACCTTCGTGATTTTGTGATTTATACTGGCGGAAAGGCGTGTTCGAAACGTTCGCCCAGCTTCGACCATAGGCGATGTAGGATTCGGAGGGGCCAGGCATCACCTTGGCTCCTGTAAGGACTGGGTGGCCCGCGCGACTTCGCTCAGGGACCATACGGGTTTGTCGTTCGTCTTTCCCCATAGGGACGATTCCTCGGGCGGGGGTTTTTGTAGGGCGGCGTCCCCTGCTCTCTGCGCAGCCACCATTGTCTTGAAAAAAGAGGATCAAGGTATTATCGAACTGGCCGTTGTCTTTGAGTGATTGGACGATACGGCCAATCCCTTGGTCCATGTTATCGATCATGGCAGCATAAACTTCCATGCAGCGAAGCTCCCAGGCTTTTTGACCCTCGGGAAAATCTTTCCAGAGCTGAGGTGCGGGGCTGAGTTTCCAACCTTTGATCAAGCCAAGCATCTTCATCTTCTCATAGCGGGCTCTGCGGATCACCTCGTAGCCGGCGTCATATTTCCCTTTATACTTCGCGATGTCTTTTTCCAACGCATGCATCGGCCAGTGGGCGGCGGTGTAGGCGACATACATGAAAAACGGATTTTTCTTCTCAGCGATTTGATGTCGATTGATAAACTTCACCGCATTATCGCTGATCGCATCGGTGTAGTAGTATTGTTTTGGTTGGTATTCTTTGTCGTTATCTGGGGTAATCGCCATGTTTCCACGAGTAAGCGTCCAGGGGTCATAAAAACTACCGGCACCGATGATGGTGCCGTAAAATTGATCAAACCCGCGCTGCAGCGGCCAGTTTGATATATCGGTATCGGGTGTGAGGTGCTGGGTGACGTGCCACTTGCCGGACATGTAGGTGCTGTAACCAGAAGCTCTCAAGACCTCTGCTATGGTGACAGCATTACGGCTGAGGTCACCCCGGTATCCAGGTTGACCACCGTCGCTGGTCATCTGACCCACCCCCGCTTGGTGGGCGTAAAGGCCGGTCAGCAGCGAGGCGCGGGTCGGGCAGCATCGACCAGTATTGTAAAATTGCGTGTAGCGAAGCCCATTCGACGCAAGGCGATCCAGGTTCGGGGTGGCGATTTCTCCGCCGTAACAACCGATATCCGAGTAACCCATATCATCGGACATGATAATGATGATGTTCGGCTTAGCGGCTTGCACATGGAGTGCCGATACGATCAGACACAGCCCGAGCGAGCTCCATACACACTTTTTCAGCTTCCTTTCATGAGAATTAATCATCGGTTATTTGATGGATCGGGTTTGATCGAGTTTGCGGATGACGCCCAGCAAAGATTCATAGCGGGTCTTAAGCGCCCCCTCGAGTTGGTCGATTTCTAGGGTGGTCGGTTCATAGGGAGTTGAGTAGTCGATCAACTCGATCTCCCCTTTCCGCTTCATTCGGCGGACCATGTGCGTCTGGGTGCGGGCTAGCACCTTACCTTCCCACCAGATGTAGGTCCACGGTTTTTCACGCCCTGGTTGACCTTGAAGCGTGCTCCAGAAACTGACGCCATCGATCGGTCGATCCTCTGGAATTGCCAGACCCGCAGCCTCGCACAGGGTGGGAAACATATCAGCGAAGTCAACCAACTCTGGACTCACGGCGCCAGTCTGAATTCCCCCTGGGTAACTCACGATGAGAGGAACGCGGGTGCCATTGTCGTTCATCTTTCCTTTCCCAAACTTCACCTTCTTTCCATTGAGTGAAGTGACCACGGGGCGATCGGTTCCATTATCTCCGGTAAAGATAACAAACGTATTCTCGCGCAGTTGGTGTTGTTCGAGTTTGGCGATGATGCGGCCGACCACCTTATCCATGTGGTGCACCATATCGCCAAAGTATGCAGGATCACCTTTGTAGGTTTTTGCCCCCTTGGATTGAGGATCCCAGCCCTTACTGTTTGGGGTTGGGGTAAACGGACAGTGGGTTAAAAGCATTGGGTAATAGGCGAGAAATGGTTTATCTTTGTTGGCTTCAATAAACTCACAAATAAAGTCAGCGCAGACGTCTGGGCCGTATTCACCGTCATCATAGTCTTTGAATTCACCATTGATTTCAACCCTTGGGTTGCTGAAACGACTGTCGTAAACTTGCCCGTCGCGTGTGCGTTTGCGCATGTGCTGCCAGAGGCACGACTGATCGAAACCAAAATGTTGCGGAGCATCCTTCTCGTTGCCGAGTTGCCACTTGCCTGCGATGCAGGTGGTATATCCTGCGGCCTTCAATGTATGGGCGAAGGTCTTTTGTTTCCGGTCCAGCAAACCAAAACGCACGTAGTTGCGGACGTTAAACATCCCCGTCATGATCTTAACGCGACTTGGAGTGCAAATCGGGTTCGAGAAACAGTTGGTAAAACGGACACCTTCGGCTGCCAGCTTATCCAGCACGGGGGTTTTGTAATCATCGCAGCCATTGGCACCGATACACTCGTATCCCAGATCATCCGCCATGATCAGGATGATGTTGGGCTTACCTGTCCGCGCATGCGATGCCGACACCATCAGCCAGAGAATCAACCCTTTAAGGATCCATGTTTTCATTGTTCTTAAAAAATCTAGGTCGTTTGTTGGCCGTTACCAGCAGGAAAACGTGACGATCCAGCCAAGGTAATTCGACTGAGTATGGCTTGCCGCGTTCGCATTGTCCCAAGTCGGATCGAGACGCAGCCATCCCCCACCAACCGGAATGGTCTAGGGAAGTGCCCAGTGCCTGCCTATGCCTCGCTCCGTTGTTTTTTATTGACCGTCAACAGGCGGCAGCTTCATCTCTTCAAACCAGAAGCTCTGACGGTTGGATTTTGTCGTGCTTCCTTTTTTATACCGCATAAAACCGGTGGCTGAGACAATGACCTTGCCGTCCTCGAATTCGGCACGCAACGTGTCGTCAATGGTTTGGCCCCATGGCTTACCGCCTTGGCGTTTGCCTACCCCCGAGATTGAGGGGTCCGTCTTGCGACGGGCCGTCATGTATTTTCCATCGATCCAGATGTCAGAACCATCACCATGGTTGACGTGGGAGCGACCTCCAACCAGCAGGCGGTAGGCGTAACCTTTTTTCAATGGGGGAAGTTGGATCTCTGCACGCATCATCAGGAGCTCTTTTTCCCACAATGTTTTGAGAGGTTCACCACAACCGCAGTAGTTTCCTTTGCATCCACCGTGGTATTCAAGCTTACCCCCCGTACTTCCGAAGGGTGCAAAGCCTGATTTCCAGCCAGATGCCTTGGGATCAAACTCAGGGGAAAACCAGTTTTCCATGCCCTTGGGCCAGTCGACCTTGCGGTAGCGCTTACCCGACTCCCAGAGCTTGCCGTCTTGGGGATCAAAGCTGTGGTAGGCCCACTTGATTTCGGTCTTTTTCGGACCATAGCGTTTCCAGTTGTAGTCGTCGACGCCAGCTTTGTCATAAAGAGCGACTAGACCTTCCACCGTGCGACTGGGCCTATTTGACTTCAGTTCCGTTTCCAATCGTTTGCGGTTCTTTTCTACATACTCAGGAACCAGCTGTTGGGTCAGGATCGGCATAAACGCCTTTTTTACCTCGGGACCAAATTGGCTCGTATCGGCACTCAGATAAAGCTCTTGGTGCGGCAAGCCCAGTTCAGGGTAACGTTTTTTGGACACTCGGTAAAGTTCGTCAAAACCACCTGGGGCATTGGCAAGATTCTTAGCAATCCCGTGCATCAGATACGCGACACCGTCTGACATATCCTGTCCACCTGGGGCGCTCAACTTGTTCGGGAAGTCCGTATAGGCTTGGCCGAGCACCTTAACTGCCAATTGCTGCACCTCGGGTTCTGCTGTCCGAAGTCGACTGACAATCCCGCTGACGGGAGCCAGTGCCACCGGCCGCTGATTCGTCGCAATCATCTTACCGATCATGGGGAGAATCTTCTTGTAGAAGCGTTTGTCAGTGGCAATGGGCGTGAGCGCTGTCATCGCGGACTTACGGAGCCACCATTCATCGTGATTGAGCCATTGGGTCAGACGTTCAACGTGGGGTGTGATCAATTCGGGTTTGGCACGTCCGAGAGCATTCATCCCGGCATCAGCCACCCACCAAGACTCCTTGGGGTCGTTGACCATGCCGGCAATGAGGCGAAACATTTCATCGGTGAGCTTTTCCTGAGGCAAGGCGCTGCCTTTTTTCATACCCGTGATACAGGTCACACCCGTGTGACGACCGCGTGGGTCTTTGGAATTCAACAGAGGAAGGACGAGGTGATCCCGACCATGGCGATTAATGGCCCTCGCCGTTGCTGTGCGGATCCCTTGGTCAATATGATGGGCATACATCAGCAAGGTATCATCGCCGACTTTACGGTCACCGACACGCGCCAAGATCTGCATGGAGGCATCGGTGCTGAGTTGTTCTGCCGCGATATCCTGTCTTTTTCCAGGTTGATATTCGCCAGGTATCAGCGAGTAAAAGGCTTCATCTGCCTTGTTGCCCCATGGCTGTTTGGGAATCGCGTAGGATTTAGAAAAGGGGGATTTTGGCGCGCCATAGATACGCAGTTGCTTGCGCGGCAGTGTGTAGACGAGAGGGATATAGTTTCCCCATGCTTTTCCTTTTGAGTGCGCAGTCCCCGTATAATTAACATTCCAGCCACTGACCCATCCAAACACACCATCGTGGGTCCGGGCCAGTTCATACATCCAGCGGCGTCCGTTCATAAACGACTGATACTGGCTGGGTCGTTTATCCCTAACGATACCCATCGACTGACCACGCCAGAGCTCACCAATCCCACCACCCGTATGGCCATGGAATGCCCAAGAGGTTGAATAAAACCCCTTGGTTGCATTGATGTCACGGGCTTTGGCATAAACAGAGTTTTCACCGTCAGGGCTTAGATTGGCCGCTGCGGCCATGGCTAAGGCCAAGCCAGAGGTTCTGCCGTTATCGCTATAACCGCCCTCGGGAATGCCATCACCGTAGGCGACATTTCCGCGACCTGAAAAGCGGAAGAAATACTTAAGCGAGCTTTGTAATGTGTGATCATCGACATCGACGCCGCACTCCTTGGCGAGCATCAAAAAGGTGACGCAATGCACACCCGCAGCATTCATGTGACCTCCCGCCATATAGCGATAGGGTGCCGCGCCGCGACCGGCCCAACTTCCGTTATAGATGGTTTTCGCGAGCTGATCCGCAATTTTTTTAATGACGGGAAGAATCGATTTGTCTCCGGTCCGGAGGTAATATTCACACAGTGCGGGGCCGCTGTAGCCTGCGAACCATGGGTAGGTTTTGATCTCCTCCGCATTTTGATACTTGGCCACCAATTTCTTGATCCAACCACGTACGACATCGAGATCTTTTTCTTCTCCTGTTGAGAGCATAAAGAGCATCTGCCCCTGAATACCCAGACCCACCGACTCTTGTTGACTAAGAGCATCCGCGAAGTTGCGGACGATCTTATCCGATTTTTTGCAATTTAACGGCCACGTCGGGCTATAAGCACCGAGGGCGGGAATCTTGACGATGACCTCCTTAGCTACCGATTTCGAGTCCTCTTTGACCATCATTTTCATGATACCATCCTTGGCTTCAGCCTCGGTGATCATGTTAGCAAGAAGGATGCGAGGATCCTCGTCCTTGAGGAACTGACCGTTAATACTCTCGATGATCTGGCCTTTTTTGAGTTTCCCACAGGCCTCGGCGGGTGATCCTTGCTCCACACCCGTGATATGCATGGTGAAAGCAGGCTGACGCAGCTCCAGACCAATCCCGACAGGTCCAAAACGAACGATCGAGTAACGAGCCGCCTTTGCGTCGGGTGCAGGATGAAACGAGGGTTCTGACTTATAATATGAGTCATCCGCCCTCAGGCTTGAGCCCATGAGCACACCCACACCCAAACCTAACAATACGCACTGCATACAATGCGTCCTCTTTATTCCTTTATTCATCATCATTTTTTCTTTCTCGTTCTTGGTAACTTCTCTAAATAATCCCCTTTGTCAATGAGTTCCATGGGTGACTCCATCAGATGCCCTACTCCTTGACCTGAGCATCGAGGCGGAAGCCAAAGCCATCGTTATAAACCCTCATGAACAACATCCCCCAACGCCAGTTGTGGCGCGAGGTCACGGCCAGTGTGTTTTTGCCGTTTTTGAGGTGCTTGATTGCGCTTTGTTTCAGGATAGCCTCAACATTGCTGGTTTTCTTTTCAAGGTTATTGACCTTGGCGACCAATTCGCCATTGAGGTAAACCTCAAGACCTAACTGCCGGAAAAACCACCCGCGGATTCGCAGCCCATCAAAGGCATTTTTATCCTCGACGTTGAAGGTCGTTCTCAGAAGTGCAGTATGATACATCCGCCAAGAAATAGGCAGGTTTGTCTCGTTCCATGAGGTGTCGTCGAAGTCTGGTTTCACCCAATCTTCGGGGGCTTGCTCAGCCGACTCGACCACTTTGAGCCGCCATAGGTTAGCTTGCTCTGCGGGAACCTTGCCGAGCTTGTCTTCTTTATTGCTCACGGGGATTTCCGTGACGAGGGGTTTCCAATGACGTGGTTGCTCAACGATTTTTTTCTGAGACTTCCCCGAGGCCGTCATCGCCTTTTGTTCGGAATCGTAGAGGGCTTGATCGTCGGCTCGCGCATCCCCCTTGAGTCCAGCTTTAACGGCAGCGAGACGTGGATTGTTGGGGTCGACGACCCCCTTAAGCTGGGCAAACTCGACTCGGGCCTCGGTCATTTTCCCCTCCTTGATCAACACGTCCAATTGATTGAGATCGGACGTGATACTTTGCCGCATCTCACGGGACACTTGGGCAAGTCTCTCGACGCGAGGTCGATCATCTTTTTCAATCGTGCCACTGGCAAGCAGCTTAGCGAGCAGATTTTCACATCCAGAGTAGTCCTTTTGAGCATAAGCGGCGAGTGCCGGCTTCAATACTTGCGGTGCATTGACTGCAAACGGCGAAGCGGGTGCGCCGAGGATGCGAAGTCGCTGACGAGGAACCACGAGGGGGAGCCCTTGCCCGCCACCCAGCCGAGCTCCTTCGTTGATAATCAAGCTGCCGTCAAACATCCGGTTCATCTCTCGGTACCAGCGATGCCCTTTCCAGAAGTGTAAAAAGGCCGCCTTTCCGTGGACGTTGGCACCCAGAGGCGTCCAAAAATTGTTCCAGAAGTTACCGCCGTGACCATCAAAGGTGTGATTATAGGAATAACTACTGATCAAGGAACAAAGGTGGGCTGTCCGAGGGTGGTCAGCCAACTGATATAGCACCGCCGCAATCGCGGTCTTACCGTTGTCGGTGGTGAGTTTGCCCACCTTCATTCGATCAGGGTTCATGGGATACGGACGATCTCTGTAGGCATTGCCATAGATGATGATCCCTACATCAGCACCTTTGTTGCTGAAATGTTTAAGTCCTAGCTGGTAGGCATCCTCATCGACGGGAACGCCAGCTTCTTTAGCTAAAGTCATACCCAGCATACAGGCCAATCCCGCATGGGGCATGGCAGGGTAGCCGCGCGCCTTGAGGCCTCTTCCATACCAACCGCCAACCCTCCCAGTTTGACCGTTACGAGGTTCCTTGATCTGGTTCGCGACGATGGACTCGATGAGTTTTTGCAGGTAGGGCAATACCGTCTTATCGCCCGTCGCAAGGTAATACTCAGCAACAAGTGTGGCGCAGTATCCGAAGCTCCAGTTATTGTCGCCTTTTGTGTTCATGAGCTTGTAGACCTTACGTCGCACGAGCCCTTGGTGCTTGGGATTGCCCGCGGCAAGCAGGAACAAGGTGTCTGTCGCCAGAAAATCAGACCCACCACCATGTTCGACGAGATAGTTTTCAAGATGGGTGACGATTTTTTCCGTTTTCGGACAGTCGTAGGGAGCGGTAGGACTGTATGCGCCCATCACCTCAAGTGTCAGCTCGACATCGATATTCTTTGCTCCACGGCGGACACCGAGAACCAGTTTCCCCTTGTTGGCATGCGTTTCACTCTCGGTGATGGCCGCTGCCATAGTGCGCTCGGCCTGCTCGCCGAGCATGGTCCCGTTCACACTGTAAATCACGTCCTCGTCGAAGAGTTTTCCAGCGGCCGGTGATCCAGGGGCGATTTCACGCACGCCCATATTGGGGCCGAATGGACCGACCCTGACACCGACGGGTCCGAGCCATCCGGTGAAATTTTTATACCCGTGGGTCTTGAGCTGGCCGTTGACAAGCGTCACATCATTTTTTGACCACTGATTGGCGGGTGTGGAGTATTCCATCGGCAGGTCACCTTCCGTGTTGCGGATAAACCAGTTGTATTCGACCTTTTGTGAGCGGAAAGGCACAGCTGGTAACCCAGAGGCATTGGTCAACCCTTGGTCCGGAGATTTTTTCCAGTTGTAACGCACATGAACAATCCGGCTAATCGTATCGCTCTCAATGCGGATCACGGAGCCGTCAATACGCGCCATGGCAGGCGAATAGATCCCGTCGACCCCCGAGGCCTCAAAAGCATCCAAGGATCCTTTGGCCGCTTTCAACCCTTGTGCCGTTCCCTCTTTAAAGTAAACCGTCGCTGTGTTCATCTTCGTTTCCAGTTTCTCGAAGAGAGGGCCCGAAGCCGCGAAATCTTTTTGATGGTAAACGGCGCCGAGAGCCCACTTCAAGCTCCGTTCGGCCAGTAGTGCCTCATCACGAGGCTGCGCACTGAAGGGGACATTTTCATACCCAGGAAGGATTATGCCGAGGTCTGGATTATCCCGCGCCATGAGACGTTGCAGTTCACGCATCTCCATGCCGTGTTCAGCGAATGTGCTTAGCGCGGAACTTGGTGGCATCATCCACGCCATCGGCAGGGATTGATCCGCAAACGCCTGTCGCCACTCCTTGGGGATGCGCGGGGTGGTCAAGGGGTCCATCCGAAAACCGACCTTGCGTGTATTGTATGTCTCCGTGTAAGCACGATTCAATTCAGGGCGATCTCGGTCTTTGCCACTCTTTTCCAGATCAGAATAAAACATGTAGGGGTAATTGCCACCGAGTTGAAGCACGATGCCCTTCATCGCGAGTCCCTTGAGCGGATGAATCACCGCATTGTATCCTGCGGCTGGGTAGAGTGCATATTGCTTGGGATCGGATGATATCACCTCCTTGCGGGGAAGCGGTTCGCCCTTACTCCTGAGATCGGCGAGGTTTTCCATCCGTTTCAAATTCGACTCCACGTCCGCCTTGCCGTAGATCTTTGCGGTATTGAGCTGAGTTTCTCGGCTAAGCCACCCGACGGGGAAGTAGCAGCCCATGTGCAGATCGATCACGCCGACGGGCACCTTGCAGGCTTGGGCAAGGTCACGCCCAAAATAATAGGCGGCGGCAGACATCGTGAGTGCCGATGCCTGATCAACGGGAGCCCAGCCACGGGTCGCCCCCTTCGCCAAGTCACTTTGTGGCTCGGTTGCGGGCACGGTCTGAATGGTAATGGCACGGTAGAGCGGGTTGGGGGTATCGGCCGCTGCCGCCTGACGCCCTGCGGCATCACGCCCGAGCGAAATATCAATCGTGCTTTGCCGGGCAAAAAGAAACACGTCGCCGATCAGGACGTCCGTCAGGCTGACTTCGCCGCTAGCCGATTTGGCAGAAAGTGTCTGCCCCTTAGCATTGGCTGGCATGGCACCGAAACGCACCCGCCATGCGCCGGCATCATCGGATTTGGCCGCCTGCGTCTTCCCCGCCAGTTCAACGGTGACCTCACTCCCCGGCTCAGCAAAACCCGTTACGATCACGGGTTTGTCGCGCTGGATTATCATGCCATGGCCTAGGTGTCGACTGAAGCGCAATTCAGCGGCATTTAGGGAAAGCGGCATGAGCAGCACCGCGGCTACGAGAGCACATAGCGCCCGTGTCTTGTTCATTGTCTGAGTCATTTTTATACTGGGTATGGAGTAGGTGGTGAGTGTGCGTAATGAGATATTTGTATTACTGGTCCACGCGGGGCGATCTGTCACTTTTTCAATCTGTGCGCATCGCGAGAGCTCTTGCCGCTCGCTCTCCACTGAAATGATCGACCAAAAAAGTGTGTTATTTCCCTATAAACGTGTTTAATCCGACTGAAAACAGCCCCAAGCGATGAACGAGATGGATGTATTCCAATGGCCGCCCACCATGGCGAAAGCAGCGACTACGGCGACAGCGCTCTGTTTGGCCGTCTGCCCCACGGTGCTGGCGCAATCGACGCCGGACTATGATCTGGCGCCCGTCCATTACAGCACCTCTCAGGATGACAACACGATCACACGGTTACAGCAGGCGATGGATAATCAGGAACGCGTGCTTCCCGGTCAAACAGGCAAGCAGGCCCTGAATGCCTTGCTGGCTGAGCTTC
The DNA here is from genome assembly GCA_013041925.1 of Akkermansiaceae bacterium. Taxonomy (GTDB): domain Bacteria; phylum Verrucomicrobiota; class Verrucomicrobiia; order Verrucomicrobiales; family Akkermansiaceae; genus Oceaniferula. The sequence continues at coordinate 146,253 of JABDRB010000026.1, forward strand.
ACATTCCGGTGTCGTCGCAGACCCTCGTTTTTTCCAAAACGAGCCTTCAGCGGGAGTTCATTTCTCCTACTAACCCGCGTGCAGTTTATTTTAATCGGGATTTTTATGTGGGATATGTGCCAGGAGGCGTCATTGAGGTGATCGCCTGTGATGACCCCAAGGGGATGATGTTTTATAGCCTGAACCCCAACCGCCCTGTGAAGAAACGGAAATTCATCCGTTCCCAAGAATGTATGACCTGTCATGCCAGCCGCCATACCTCTGGGGTCCCCGGACTCTTGGTGCGTTCTGTTTTTCCAGAAAAAAATGGCCAACCACTGCTTGCGTGGGGGACCTCACTGACCACCACGGCGAGCCCGCTCTCTGAACGTTGGGGCGGCTGGTATGTCACCGGAAACCATGGCAAAAGCATGCACCGAGGAAACAAATGGGTAAGCTCATCCGATACGGGCCAACATAGCTTCCCTAAAAGTCGGGGCCAAAACGTCACGGATCTCTCCGCCTACTTTGATACTCAAAAACACCTGACAGACACCAGCGACATCCTCGCCCTGATGGTGATGGAGCATCAGATTGAGGTGCATAATACCTTGTCGGCAGCCACCATGGGTTATGCTCGCCATGTTTATCTGGGTAAGGCGATCAACGAGGGGGAATACGACCTCAGCTCAGCTGTTGCGCGCAAAATGATCGATGGCTACGCCGACTCCATCCTCAAGGTCTTGTTATTTACCCATGAGATGAAGCTGCCGGAGGACGGCATCGATGGGTCCGAGGCCTTTCAACAGGCATTTTCCCAACAAGGCCCGCGCCATGCGGGGCATTCGCTCAGGGACTTACGGCTTGAGAAACGACTCTTTAAATACCGATGCAGCTACATGATTTACAGCAAGAGTTTTGAGATGCTTCCCGATCCCATCAAAACCCGTGTATTAACCCAAGTCCATCAGCTCGTGACCGACAAAAAACAAGACGCCCGCTTTCCCCGCTTAAGCAGCAGGGAAAAATCGCGTATTCACACGATTCTGTTCCACACGCACCCCGCTTATCGACACGTGGCGGTGGGGCAGCCGACCCCCTGAATGCGATGATTCGCTTGTTGATCACGTCATTTACAAACCTCTGCGTTTCGCCTCTTTAAACTCAAGATACGTGACCCCTGTCACTTTGTTGGTGCCTGGCTTGTACGTTTCCACATTCATCTTTTTGAGTGTCTGCACTTTTTTCACGGTCATCAGCTCGGTGACGTGAAATCGCTTGAGGAGTTGGCCATTGCGGTTGTATCCAGCGACCTGCATCAGGGCACCAAATTTCTGGTGCACCCAGATATAAACCAGACTGTAGCGACCATCTTGACCTGGGTTACGCAGGCGTATTTTATGGCAATGCTGCATTTTAATTTTTTCCTGCCCAATGATTGTGGCGTCCTTCCAGTAGAGGAAACGCAGTGAGAGGTCTTCGTAGGTGACATCACTCCCGAGGACCGCCTGACCAATCTTTTTGGCAGGAAAAGGCACCGCCTTACCTTGCAGCGTTTCAAAAAGTTTCGCCTCTCCTTGCTTCATCTGCATGTGGAAACCACTCCATTTTTTCTGTGTATAAAATTGAAATGAGATATTCTCCCCCATCATGGTAAGGGTTAAGGGGGTGCGTTTGCCATCCTTGCGCAGATGACCTTCTAGCCGGCTCTTTTGGAGTGTGGCCCCGTAGCGCACACTTTCCAGAAGACGCTCAGCGGCATCATCCGCCCGAACCAGGGTGGCCGAACACAGCAAACCGATCGCCATCAAAACGAAACATCCAGCCGCAGGGAGAACTTTTGTCATACTGGGAAAATAACACTTCATGGCTAAGTAGACGGCAAGAATAAAAAAGTTATTCACAAAATCACGCTATTCAGGCCGAATTTTAAAATGATGCTTGAGCGAAAGCTTTCCAACCGATTGGATACGCGCAGATTATTTTTCACCCTTTCATCGTCTTTCTTCAAACAACAACCATGAGCCTCCGCAAGCAACTCACTGACGTTCTTCCCGATTATTTGCCCGCCAATCCGAGGGAGTCGATCAAAGGCACCGAACTGATCCGCCTGCTTCGGCTGAAGCTGGAAGGAAACTACTCGGACGCCTCGTTGCGTTATCACTTCTCGATTATGTCCTGTGACCCGACCTCACCGATTGCTAAGGTGGAAAAAGGTCAAGGGTATTACCGTCGCACCGCCCCAGTACCTGCATTGTCGAGCGCCCAAGAAATTTTCTCCCAGTATCAAGGCCGGCTTACGGGGATGGGAGGCGACAACGATGAAGTGGATCACGCAATGATGCGCATCAAGAAGTTCCGTGCCATCGTCAACAAGTGGTGTGACGTCAATGCCCGCTTCCCATTTGCCTTCCGCGAACCCTTCCGCGCAGACGCACCAATCGGAAATTTATGGAAGTTCCCGGAGATGTTACTGGTCGACTGGGAAAGTGGTGATGGTGACGAGCAGACCCGGCCACTCCTCAAGCTCAAGGCACAACTCGGCCTCCCCCCGTTCAGACTGCACGCGGCGAGGCTACGGATTTTACCATCGCACCATACTTTCCGAGAAGATTTTTTTCAGACCCTGAGTGCCTCGGTGTGGACACAAGGAGGTGAACTGATTTATGCGGCACCTATCGAGGATGAAGCACTGGCCGAGGCCATTCGTGGGCTGAGCACGACCTTTGGTATCGGTGTGACCACTTTTGGCCTCACCGCAGAGATTCTTGATGACCTCCCACGTCCGGCACATATCCTCAACGCCCACCCGCGTGAGACGGAGGCACTCATGGAGAGGCTGGATGTCACCCGTGTTGCGGCAGCCAAGTCACGCCCCCACATTGACTGGGCTTCCCTCGAGGCCATCCGTGGTGATAGCCATGAGGTCGACCAGCTTCTGGCATGGCTATCCGAGAGTGCCGAGATCGGGCGCATCCTCCCTTATGTGGAACAAGACTAAGACCGTCCAAAGCTCATCAAACCTAGCCCTACAGCTCGATATTAACGAAAACGACCCCACCCTGCAATCAGGGTGGGGTCGTTTGTCTTCAAGAAGAGGAAAAATCTTGCCATTACTGGCCTCTGCCAAAAAGAACCATATAAAAAGTTTTTACGACGATAATGACGTCGAGCAGTGGCGTATATTTCCGGATGTAGTAAAGGTCGTAATGAAACTTCTCAATGGTATCTTCATCATTCTGGCCATAGGAATAATTTACCTGAGCCCAGCCAGTAATACCGGGCTTGATCGCGTGGCGGAAGTGATAGTAGGGGAATTTCTTTTCGTAGCTCTCTACCAACTCGACCCACTCCGCTCTCGGGCCGATGATACTCAGGTCCCCCTTAAACACATTCCAGAACTGAGGCAGCTCATCGAGCCGACTTTTTCTCAAAAATTTACCGATCGGAGTCAGTCGGGAATCATTAGCCGCGGTATACTTGGCACCATTTTCTGATCCCACCCGCATACTGCGAAATTTATAAATCATAAAGGGAACCTCGCGCTCACCCACCCGGGTTTGTTTAAAAATAACGGGTCCCTTACTGGTCAACTTGACCGCCAAAGCTGTCATCAGCAAGACTGGCGACAACACGATCATACCCAACAACGAAAACAGAATGTCATTCATCCTTTTCACCCGGTCATAGGTCACACGCTTATTCAACTTAAACCCCTCGTTCATCACCCAGTCCATCGAGATCTTCGAAGGTGGAATGATCATCAGCTTCTCGGTCAGATAACTTTCATAGGTACACACGCTGTTACCACTGAACTGAGCCGCAGCCAACCGCTTGACAAAAGCTTCCGGCAGGCTGCTAAACGGACACGCTACGACATAACTCTCGACATGCCTGCTATCCATCGAGGAATTGAACGAAACCACATCCAAGGGCTCAATCACCTGTGCATCGGCATCACCAACATCAAACGTCTTGCCCACCTTACTTGGGTCAGGATCCACAACAATGATTTTAAGCGTCGTCTTCTTGTGGCCAAGCCGTTTACACAAATCTTTAGCCTCATCACCCGAACCTATAATACAAAGGGCATTACCACGCTGAAAATTACGCTTAATCCGCGATAAAGCGAACCGGTAGCCTATCGAACACACAGGAAAAACAGCCAAGGTAAAAGCAATCACACTGCGTGCAGAATTAATCGGCACCCCATAGGTCACTACCGAGTAAATTACAAAAAACACCCCGATAAATACACCCCCGGAAACAATAAGATGCTCACTGACAAAGCGAAACGAGCTTTTATTCGTCTGATAACTATACCCCCCGATCAAACCCACTCCAACCAGACTACCCGCCATGATCACCAGAATGATTCTCCGGCTCAAAGCTTGTAAGAAATCCACATCATAACGAAACCACACCGCCACAGAAAAAATAACCGAGATAAGCAATAGATCCATACCCAGCAGCATCCACGGATAGGCCTTGCTCACCCAAGCACGCTTCCAATGTCGCGCACCCTGTGATCCTTCAGCTCCGACATCAAAGATAGAACCGATCCCGGACTTCTCCTCAGTTGCTGTGACTGTATTATCGTTACTAGACATTGTTTTTTCAGCCTCTCTGGCTTCATACAGGCGACACTATAACGAATTCCAACATCATCACAAACTTAACTCACGAAATCTTAAGTTGTGAAAACTTCCAAGCGGGAAACCTCTCTAGAAAAACGCTATTCCCTCTCTGTGTTGGATCGATCAGCACGGATTCGTGACATCTCCGCCTTTGACTGGTTTCTATATTCAGCCGCTTTGGCCAAATCTCCCGATTCTCCATAAGCCCTCACCAGTAGGTTAAGGAAACGTAATCGGTAGTCATCCGATGCCTCAGAAACAAAGGACTCAGCCAAGCCAACCACCTCATTCCAGTGCTGCATCTTCGCTAAAATAACACACTTGGTATACAAAACACCCTCGTATTTCTCTTGGTCAAGTTTCGAAACCATGTCAAGTAACCGCAGCGACCTTCTCCATAATGGCTGGGTATCAAGCGACATTCGAAACGGGCGAGCCGTATCATCATCCGCTAACTGCACAATATGCATCACCACATATTCGACCACAGTCAGTGAGTTGGGTTCCAAAGCATGCGCAAGGCGGATATGCAATTCAGCTTCAGGCATCAGGTTTTTTTTCCATGCATCCAGGCCAAGAAACAAATGAGCCATCGCAGGGCCCTCGCCACGCACCAACGCATCCCGCATCTGCTGCTGGGTAAGGCCAGCATGGGCATCCAAATTACTCGCTTCTAATACAAGAGCCCCCATGACATGAGGCACCCTGCCTACCGCTACTGATTTCTGAAAATAGACCAGTGACTTACGCCGACTCTCCTCATCGACCTGTTGTGATAATACATTCCCCACCACCATATAGGCCTGCGTTAACTGAGATTTGATCAACTCATCGTCAGGAGCCAAAATCGCCTTGCTCTCAAGCTGAGCCGCAACTTCAAGCAAACTCTCAACTACACCCACTGGCTGCCTTTGTGTCTCAGCCAATACCGTAAATACATCAATGCGCTCCGCCAAATAGCGATCTTTTTGTGGGTTTTCCACATCAATTCGTTCAAGGACACGGGTAACCATTTCATACGCTTTTTGTGGCAACTCATTGGCGATACAAAGTTTTGCAAGCAGGATGGATGTTTTTGGATCCGGATCGGTCGACTCTTCCAATAAATTTGCCGCCATTTCTGACCGCTTCGACTTATAACACATCTTGGCAAGCTCGATACGTATAGGCGCAGGATCATCACTCAGCTTTAATGCGGTCAATACATGCTGAAGTGCCTCCAAGAAATGGTCATCCTCACTATCTCCCGTTGCGAGCAACTGCCGAGCATACCATAAATGTGTTTCGATATGTTGGAGTTCACCCGTCAATCGCTTGATCAACATGTCCCTGCGCGGCATATTCTCCGTCTCATGAGCGGCAAGCATCGCGGCAAACAACATCCGCTCGTCTCGGGCAAAAGCAGCCTTATGCAACAATTTCCCCGCTAAAAAATCAGCTCGATCATAATCCCCAGCCCCCGCTGAAGAAAGCACCCCGCTCTGGTAATCAGCAAATATTTCCTCGTCACCGCGGTTGTTCGTCAGAAAAATGATCGATGCTATCCAAATCATCGCCAGCAATAAGGGCGACGCCAACAGCAACTGAACCCAAGACCGTGTCAAGGTCCAGCGCTTCACAAAAAAGAGAATCGGCCTAAAGGGCGTCGTTAGCAACGCAAACCCTCCCCCAAAACAGCCACTCAACCAGCGAGGAACAAGCCTCGATAGCTGCCAGCCGATATAAATGGGAAATGCTAACACGGATGCCAGCACGTAACCAAGCTTGGAGCTATTCCTACGCGCTCGGAATGATCGACTTTTATACGGATTCTTCATCGGCTACTTGATCTTGTTTTTCTCACTCATCAACACAATCGCATCCCGCGCCTGCTGCCTAAACCTCGCATACATCATCCGGATCTCCTCCTTAGTCGCTTCATCCATCGGCATCGGAGTGCTCACCTTGCACTGCGCTTGATAAAAGGTGCGTTCCCCCTTGCCGACCCTAGAGCTAAACGGTGGCGTCATCCGCTCGGGCCGAATACGATAAAGAATCATTTCCCAACCGTGCTCAGCAGGCTTAGGCACAACGACATTCCCCAGATGATCACAATGACTACAAAGCAACATTGCGCTGTCTCCATTGGGCAATGCCATATCCGTCTCCGATGCCGCCCACTGATAGAGAAGCGAGTCATCAATAATTTTTTCATCTTCAATTTCCCACCCTAAGTTCGAATAACACACCTTGATATCGTGCCAGTCATCAAAGGGGTAATCGAGAGACATCGTCACGCTGACACCATGATACGCGAGAGTCCAAATATTCGAGTATGAACCCCAAATACTGGAATACGGCCGCTTTTCTAGCTCATAATGAATCACCTCCCAACCAGGACGATCGAAAACCACCGAGCCTTCATCGATCTTCGTCAAACTTTCCTCTCCATGCATGGCTTGCTCACCAAGACTTTCAGGCCTGTAATAAACCACCAAGGCATTCATCACCAAAAAAGCAAACAATCCCCCAAACACCATCACGGTCATGACTGAAGACATCGGCTTCATTCTTAGCGAAGAAGAAAATCTTCCAAGAACTTCCGACAGCTTAAATTCACAGGCATACCGCCACAAGGTGACCAGAGATCCCTTGTAAGATAGTTTTTTGGGGCTTCCCTCATCCTTCTTTGTGATGGCTCCCAACAGAAAGACAAGAAAAGCATCAGCACTCCCTACGAGCACCAAGGCCACAAGCAACGAACCTAGCTGGTATGCCCATAAATACCCCTCTGCTAGTAAGTCCGTATCAAAACGTATCTGCACACCCACCACCACGATCGTTCGGAATATATTCAATAGCCAGCAACACCCAACCGCCGACAGAAGCAGCGACACACTGTGTAAACATTTGCGATTACGTGCTACAGCAAGGATCGCCGCCATCATCACCGTGCTCACCATGGAAACCCAGCCACTACATATTGCCTGGATATCAAAATGATATTCAGGCAAAGCCAACAGACCCCCCTGCACCGAATGTAATACCTTCAGATAATCAAGGACGAGCGACGCCGTCTCGAGACTGACATCCTCCATCCACGCCATCATCCGCAGCATCATCTGATAAGGTGGTCGGATACAGAGCAAACATAACAACCAAATCCCCCACATGTTCTCAACTTTTCGGTAGGACAATAAATAAATAGCCCCCCATGCCAGCACTAGGCCAGTAACTACGGCCATAGTCCACGGCAAATAATATAGAAAAACACAGAGCAGAAGAATCAACGTAGGTAGGATGATCAATCCCATCGACCAACGCGGAGGGTATCGACTGGCCGGTGAGGCCTTTCTCCACCGGAGGGTGAATAGAATGCCCACGGCCATCAACAACAATGGCCAACATTGATAATAGTCCTTCAGCTGCAGCCATGAAAAATAGACCTTCAACAAGGGCAAGATAATCAATGCCGCCATGACCACGATCAGCCATGCCTTGATATCACCCCGACCTCTGCGTTTGTTCAATATTCCCATACTACTGTTCAATGATCAAAAATCCACTATTGCCCCAGATCCGCTCGTTCCTGATGCTTGGCCGCAATCTTCGGCTGCCCCACCAAGGTATAGGCCTCGGCCAGTAATCGATGCACACTGACTTTGTCGTCAAAAGCATCCAAGGACCTCTCCAACGCAATGATCGCTTCGTCCCAATTTTTTAGGCGCAGCTGTGACAACCCAAGTAAATAATGGCAAGACGCGTGCCATTCTTTCCGAACATGAGGCATGGCATCCTTGGCGAGTTGGTGAATGCGCACATAGTCAGGCTCAGAGTCCGCCGCTAGCACCTTGGCCAGTTGCAACATCGCCTCGCCATTTTCAGGGTTCTCGTTCACGGCCTTCTCAAGATATGTTCTCCGTGTATTGTCCACCTGATCAGCCATCAGGCCAAGAGCCATCGACACCCTCGACCTTAGCTGCGCATTACCCTTCGATTCATTGGCAAGCACCGTCTGTAAACACCTCTTAATTCGCGCCTTCTGGCTCACGTCTTTGGACGCGATAATGGACAAGGCTTCAATAGCCGCATCACAATCAGGCTGCACCGCAGTCACCTTGGCGAGCTCGTCAACCACCTTCTTGTAATCCCCCGAAGGATCAGACTGGGCCGTCTGATATTGATGCACCGCTCGGTGATAGTGGTAGGCCATCCGCACCGCTCTGACCGCATCATAAGCCCTACGCTCGACATCCTTGATGGGTTGACTCGATCTGTGCTGAACCTCCAACCTGCGAATCGCAACCTCGGCGCTTTCATACTTTTTAAGAATTAATGCACTCAACACATAGCGGATCCGAACAAAAACATCACGGTTACGGCCCGAGCTTACGTTCATCGCGTGAGATGAAAACAAATGCTGGGCACGCTCGCTCAACGCCAAATCATCGCCCTGCATCGTCAACACATTGGCCAACGGCACATGCAAGCGCGGCAGTGCACTTTTCTCGTGCGATACTGCATCCCATAAAACATCCACCGCTTGATTACGCCGTCCTTGGGCAGCATAACTTGCGGCTAACATCACGACACCCGGCTCCCATTCAGGATTGAGCGCCACCGCGTGCGCTAGGTGACGCTGCGCAAGCAATACATCCTCACTGCTACCCAAGGCCATACTCCGCGCCATGCCTCCCACATCAGCTGGAAACGACCACAAAAAACCCGAATCAAACCCAGAAAGCATATCCCGAGCCACCCAAAAGTGCGCCATGCCAAAACCCAACGGCTTGTCCGCCGAAGCTCCAAGCCGAGCCAACCGTGTCATCATCACACGCGCCTCGTTGACGGATCCTTCATCCTCAAGCTCAAGCGCCCGCTGATACTTCTCTTCCAATGTCCCAGACATCGCCGCAACCACCCCGTCATGCTGTCCCTCCTTCTGCACCATCACCAAGGCCCCCCAGACAGCAATCACCACAGGAACGACAATCACCAAAACACGCTGATACACGTGTTTTTTATACACCCAATGCTTCTTCAATTTACGCTTTAACCGTGCCATTTGATAAAATGAAAAAAATAATTAAAAAACATCAAGATTCGTGACCCCGATAGCTAAACACCAAAACGCAAAAACAATCAAGCCTGTTTAGATGCAGCATAGAGTTCATTAACTTATTATTACGAATTTCGCAAGAACTGACTCAACTTACCAAAATTCTTCCCCAGCAAGGTATGAAAATGGCCAATCTTGTTGCGCCGGATCGCCCGCCAATCCTCCCGCGACTTACGGATGATATGTCTGAGGCTGCGGTTACTCACCCCCCCCATCCGCATTTTGACAAGAACCTCAGGAAGATACTCAGGACATACATTCAACTTCGACAATACACGCATCATCAAATCGTAATCGGCGGCACAACGGAATGACGAGTCAAAATACTCACCATTCTCCATCATCGCCCGATCATACACATCTCGCTTTAAATAAAGCGCTGGATGCGGCGGCATCCACCCCCACGCCAGCTTCCTTCTAGAATATTCACCCGACCGCCAATACCGGATAACCGAGTCACTGCGATCAAAGGGTGAGTCGAGTGCGGTAGTTTTGCCGTGCGGCTCTTCAGATCTGCGGCAGCCCCCCCCAACCTCAGCCCGCCCCAGCTCTTGTCGCCCAGTGATATACTGCAAATCCCCATAAACCGCCTCGACATTCGCATCTAAAAACCGTTCTGCCACATGCAACAACACATCGGGATGCGCCAAAAAATCATCGGCATGTACAAAGCCAATCACATCCCCAGTGGCCAGCCGAACCCCCTTGTTCAACGCATCGTAAAGCCCGTCGTCGGGCTCCGATACTAAAGTCATTCTCGGTTCCTTGGCCGCCATCTCCGACAACCATTCCACCGCCCCATCAGACGAGCCCCCATCAACAACGATATACTCGACGTCTTTATAAGACTGCCCCAAAACCGACTCCACCGCGGATAACACAAGCGAGCCCGGATTAAAACAAATTGTGATGATAGAAAATTTCATAACCACGCGGCTGTGCCGCAGTCCAGAAGTAGGGAAATCGGAATTTGAGAGTGAACTAGCTCATTCAAAATTAACTATTTAAGCTCAACATTTCCCTTAGGGGGAACTACTTCAAAAACTGAGCTTATCTGGAAAAGTTGGATAGGTTGCTGACCCAACCTAAGATAAAGCAACCAATGAAAAAGAGGCGTGAATTCAGTGACGATTCCTAAAACAAAGTAGCCCTTGAAGTCGTTCGCAGACAGCGAGCCATCCACGAGATAGCAAAACGATACCAGATTCACCCAAGCCAGGTTACGGAATGGAAGAAAGAGGATCGCCTTCACATCGTCCTCCATCTATCAGCGTTCAACCGACTCAATATTTGATATGTTCAACACCACCTCTTTAACTTAGAGAAGCGAAGATGATTCTATCGAAGATTAGCCCGTTGCTTGAGCAACTCCTGAAAAATCCAATCGTAGGTCTTGGAGAGGCCGTCCTCAAGAGTCACGGACGGTTGCCAACCGAAAACCTTTTGTATAAGAGTGTTGTCGCTGGATCGGCCCCTTACCCCCTTGGGCGCATCCAGATTATACTGATGTTCTAGATCGATGTCTGCGATCCCTTCGATGACCTTGGCCAACTGATTGATGCTCATCATTTCCGCGCTCCCTAAGTTAATGGGGTCGCACCATTCATCACTTTCGGTAATCAGGTGAATGCCGGTAATGCAATCATCGATGTACATGAATGAACGTGTTTGCTCTCCGTCTCCCCAAATTTCGAAGGACAACTCTCTCTTTAACTTGCAAAGCCCTATTTTACGGCAAAGGGCGGCCGGTGCTTTTTCCCTCCCACCATCAAAAGTGCCGTGAGGCCCATAGACATTATGAAGGCGGGCTATACGAGTCACCACCCCATAGTCTTCGGTGTAGTGACGGCACAAACGCTCCGAAAATAGCTTCTCCCAGCCATAACCATCCTCGGGCATTGCTGGATAAGCATCTTCCTCCTTCAACGGGGCCACATCAGGAGTCGATTGTTTATCCGCAGCATAAACGCAGGCTGTCGAGGAATAGAAATACCGATCACATTGATTGATTCTAGCCGCCTCCAGGAGGTGTGTATTGATGAGCACACTACGCATACATGCCGCCTTATTATTCTCAATGAAACCCATTCCTCCCATGTTACAAGCAAGGTTGTAGATCCTGTCGCAACCACGAGACGCGTCGAAACAGGCGTCTTCATTGCGCAAGTCCATGATACGGTTGTCGACATCGGAAAAATATTGATACCATTCATCTTTGGGTTTCAGATCGACGGCGACGATTTGGCGACACCCCCGACGGAGCAAATCCGCGACAAGATGACCACCAATAAAACCACCCGCTCCCGCGACAAGGATTTTTTGCTCTTGGAAGTTTTCGGGGAATTGAACTTCTGGTCCATATACCGATTGTATGTTTTTATTCATCATTAAGGATTTTTTTTATTTCTAACCATCGATGCCAAAAAGTATGTCCTGCAATCAACGTTTGATAGTTTTTTTCAATAAGTTCTTGATAGGTGCTGAAATCACTAAGAATGCTTTGTACCTGTTGGCTAGGATTTGAAAAATCCGCGGCAATTACCGGATCATAACCAAAAAGATCCTTTAAAATCGAAGGGCATCTTCCGAGGAGAAGGGCTTTCGAGGCCATCGACTGAAGGTAACGCATGGTCAGCATATCCACATCCATATTTTCATCTGTGAGAGAGCGAGGGAAGTTGATGATGATCCTGGCTGAACCCATAGCTTTTTTCAGATCACTCCGATTTTTTACATAACCATGCTGAAATTTAACTTCTGGAGGCAAGCCGGTCAAAAGGTCATTCTGATAGGACTTGAGCACTCGACCAAAAGAAAGGAGATCGATCGTTTTCACCTCATCGTTTAGGTATTCATTGGGATCGACAGCCTCTGGGACATAATAAACTCGGCACCCTTTTAAACGGGGTTGCAGGCGCTGGCAGAACGTGGGGTGTGAAACAAAAAGGACTGAAATACCAGTATCCTCAATAAAGCGAGTCACGGCATCGACAGTAACCCACGGCTGGGTCGCGTCGTAGAGGTAAGCTGCCTTAGCTCCTTTTAAAATAAAATCCGGGCAGCGACTAAAAGAGAGCCCGCCAAGAATGGCGAAACGAATTGCATATTTAGACTTAACCGGCAAATCATAAGGCGGCTTCATTCCTATTAGCCGCCCCGATTTTCTTAATAATCGGAACACCACGGATGACAAAACCCGAGTGGGCTGACTGCGTTTTATCGAATGTATTTCTTGATCCTTGAGGACACTCTTCTCGAACTCCTGCCAATCATCGAAATTGATCGATTCAGGGTCTGCCTGATTCCTGACTAATCCAAATTGATTCATCATAGTAATAATATAAAATATTCTTGGCGAGAAGTTGAAATTTAAAATTTAGCCACACACATGGTGCATCAAGCCCCCCGTAGCAGGTTCAGATCTAGTCAGCGCAACAGGCCAACCAAATACAGCACTGATAACAAATGAATAACAACACAACCACAGGAGGATTCAACATCAAGCTAGAGTAACAGATCCGAATTTGTTCCCACTGCGCAAGATCCTTGCCATCACCCATTATCAGTTCGGGAGTATCGTTCCCCAGCCTTGATCATCGTCTCTGCGGGAACGATCGAACCAGGCCCAATAAATGCCTGAGCGCAGATCCAGCAACCGTCTTCAATACTGATAGGTTTTGCAATCAAATCAAACGATTCCTTCCGGAAATCATGTGAACCGGTGCAGAGAAACGCACGTTGTGAAATACACACGTTATTGCCAATCTTCACGCTATCCAACGAGAGGATCATCACCTCGTCACCGAGCCACACATGGTCTCCAATCTCGAGGTTCCATGGGAAGGTGATATTTACCCGCGAACGAATCACCACGCCCTCCCCGACCTTCGCTCCAAATAACCGCAAAACCGCCACCTTGATCAGTGACGGTATTGGAAACCAGGGAGAAAAACAAAGTGACCGGCATAGCCACCAAAGCACCTCTTTCCACTTCGGAGCACCACGAGAAAAATGGTCGTTGTTAAATGTTGAAAGTTGAATCAATGATTAGATGGTTAATGTTAAAAATGGACGTATCGACTACGTCAAATGACAACCTCGGTCCCTACCTGCGTCAATGCTTGTGCGACCCGTTCTAGGCCGAAACCCTCAGCCGTGGCCATTGCCGCCTTACGCATTGATTCCAACATGTCGGGGGATTGCGCGATTTGACGCAACCGCTCCGCAAGCACCTGAGCATTACCTGCGGGAACAACCCATCCATTCACACCCTCTACCACGACATCTCCGCAGCAGGGAGTTGCGATTACCGGCACGCCTTGCGCCATCGCCTCGAGTTGGGTGAGTGCGAAACCATCTGAGTGGGTCGGCAGGACAAACAGATCCGACTGTTGGTACCACTGCGCGGCCTCAGAACGCGGCACGGCCCCGTGGAAGACGAGGTTCGAGGGAAGCCCTGAAGGCAATACTCCATGTGGGCCAACGATATCGATTTGAATCGGTGCCTCTGTCAGCAGACGAGCCGCTGCGACTAAATCCTGAATCCCCTTGCGAACGATTGCCTGACCGAGGAAGAGCACGCGCAGTTGTGATTTTTTCTGAAAAGTTGGGTGACTCCCACAGTTCGAGGCCCGACCCACATCATAAGCCAGCGGCAATACTTCGAGCTTTTCCCTGTCAATCCCCTCGGCTACCAGTAGTTTCCGTGACCACTCGGAATTCACCATAATCCGATCCGCAAGCCCACATTCCTCACGCCAATCCTGCCAATAACTTTCTGGAGGCGAGTGCTCAATCCCCTCCGCCCATTCGGGATGAGCCGCCCTCAGGTTCTGAACGATAGCGTCCTCGCCCGGACCAGGATCAATCTGGCCCAGCACGGTGCGCCAGCCCCAATCCTTGACCTCGCGGAAAAGTTCCAACGCAGCATAACTGTAAGAAAAAAGCGTTGGGGTTTGCCCTCCCGACATCGGGGCTCGCCATTTCCGCAGCCGTTTTAGAGCTTCCTGCTGGAATAAATGGTTCCGCTTGATGATGCCGTCCCATCCGCTGAGACTTCTAATCCTTAAAACGCCTTCAAATCCTAACATTCGAAGATTGGGCGCATACACCTTGCTGGCATCTAGGTCACGGTGATAGCGATCCCGCAAGCGCGCAGCGCCTGGCATAGAGCCCACCATGGACCCAGGCGGCAACCAGAAATCGGTCAACACCCCAGACAGACATCCGGCACGGCGAAGAGCTCGCGCGATACCATAATGCTCGCGAGCTCCGATTTGGCAAACGATCCATTCCGGTAATTTTTCAGCCATGCTCCACCACTTTCCGTCTCTTTTTGCGCCTCTCTTTTCCTTCCCGATCTCTCGCTTTCGAATGCGATCCTCGCGCCTTTCTCGTCATTTGACCTCCTGCCTTATAGCGTTGGTAATATAACCAAGCCCGATAAAGCCCCCAACCGAAAAAAAACGGATACAAGACGAGCAACGTGATATCGCGCCCCAAATTGAAGGTAAGGATCAATCCACAGCCATACAGGATCAATCGCCCTGGGTTGCGGCCCAATAGGTCTTGTCTTGCCAATATGCCCACCCAAAGTGTCATCAGCAGCGCGGCGGCCATAGGACCAAAAAACCTGCCGAAATTCACCACCCCTTGCCCGATCATTCCGGTGGAAATCGTCGCCGTCGTTTCGCCATTAGGACCCGAAACTGCCTGTCCACGTGCCATAGCATAATCAAGACCGATGGTAGGTTTATTCTCCCAGATTGCCCGGGGAATCGGGTTCACGACCTCGGCAAAATACCGTTCCCCCCAGTTCGGATTATAACTCCCCAACTCAATGTATTTATCGATCCACGCCAACTCCTCAAACATATTGAGACCAGCATGCCGACTCCCCTCCAAGCCTTGCCCTGAAAGCGCCTCCCCAATGTTAAACTGCATCCCTTCCCGGTTGGCCATCACGAGGCTGAACCAAAGGTGTGTCATCAGAAAGGCTACGCCCAAAATAGCCAGCTTCGCAGAAAAACCCATACGCAAACGTAAAAACACCCAGCTCAATAGCCCAGGCAAGACCGTTGCCAGCATCGTATTGCGGGTCCGGTCAAACACATACCAAGGCAGCATCAGAAAGCACACCGCCAGCGCTATCCTCCTCGTCTTCGCATTCATCGAAACAGCCGCCACCACGCCAAAGGCGGCCGTCAAAAAAATCTGTAGGTAGGACGCCAACGAAATGAACGCCGAATACCCACCACCAATCTGCCCACGGGACCAAGGATTCGCCTTGTGCCCCAAATACGGAGCAAAAAGCCCCAGCACATCACCATGAACCTGCACGAGGGCAATCGCCATCAGTACTAGCCAGGCAACCAACAACGCAGCAGCTAGCTTATCTATCCTCCCCTGCACATCCTTCCGCCACAAACGACGAGTTTCCAAATACGCCATCACGTGACTGCCCTTGCGCAGGTATTTCCGATTCATCCATTGGTGCACCGGCACCACTGCCACGCCAAAAACCGCTAGAAACCACAGGACCTGCCACCATGCGGAAGCAATCGATTCCGATCCAATCGTCATTACATAGCGCTCAAAATCATTGTAGATCACATCCCCCACATACCAAGCACCCACCGTAGCCAACACCATGCCAGCTGGAATCCCCCAAGCTTTTCGTCGCTCGTTCCACGCCCAAAGGGCAAGCCCGATAAGGACAAATACGCTGATGTAAAAGGGTAAGGGCATGTAAAATTTAAAAATTGAAAGTTCAAGGCGCCGCCTTTAGTGAACAAAATCAGGACGGTCACCATTCCCTGTTATCCACTGATACAGCTCCTTCATTTGTGCCGCCACCTTCGGCCAGGTGAACTGACGCTCGACTAAGGCACGGCCATTGGACCCTAAAGAGATAAGAGAGGTTGTCGATGATTCGTTCTCTGTTGTCGGCAAAGAAAATAATAGACCCATGCCTTCGGAGATGCTCTCCACATCAGTCCCGATGCGTATCGCGGCACCAGCATCAAATCCTTCGGGGAGATTGCAGTGGTCGGTCATGAGCACGGGAAGGCGATACGACCATGCCTCAAGGACTGACATCGGTAGCCCTTCGCTGAAACTCGGAAGAATAAAGGCATTCGCTTGCTGCAAAAGTTCGTCTTTTTCCTTACCAAAGGCGGGACCTGTGAACAAAAGCTCAAATTCTGGAAGCTTAAAATTGAAATGAGCCGGTTCCGCTCTCCTGTCTCTCACATCAGCCCAGCAGATTCCAAGCTCCGTCGCCAATTTCTTCAACTCTGCCTCATGCCCGCCCTGATCCCAACCAGCAATGACAAACTGCCATTCGTCGAATGATGGGTTTTGATTGTTGGATTTTAATTGGGACGCCCATGCACGCAGAGCATTCGCAAGCCCCTTTTTCGGATGCACTCGACCCAGAAAAAGTAGCCGCTTCTTATCAGGATCTGTTGTCTTTTGTCTATGCTCTGCTGTCTCGCCTTCAGGTATTTCCACCCCATTCGGGATCACAGCAATCGGATTGCCTAATCCATACGTTCGCATCGATTCTGCCTCCGACTCGCACAGCGCATGCAGACAAGCGGCACCTCGTAAATTCCGATTCTCAAACCACCAGCCCGCGATGCGCTTCTTCCACGCGGAATTCGCCAATGCCCAGGCATCCAACATTCCATGCGGGCTGATTATCTGGGGTTTCCCGCATTTCAAGACAGACAAGGATGCCCCGGTCCAAAGACCGTGAAGATGTACCAACTCGGCCCCACTTTCTCCAAGAGCCTCATCCATTCCTTTCCCTCTCGGCAGCCCCCATCTCTTTTCAAAAGGCAGCGATTGCAACACGCCACTCGGCCACTTTCCAACAGCATCTCCACCATCATCCCATCCCAACACACGAACATCCAGTCCAACATGCAACTGCTCCCTCACCAACGCATCCAGCGCAACCGGTATGCCACCACCGCGCTGCGTCACCGAACCCGTTATGTGCGTAATCTTCATCGTAGACGAATGCCGCAGGGCGGCAAGTTAAAGTATGCCGCGGAGCGGCAGTTTAAGTTTAAGTCTTGGATTGCTACTTCAACTGTCGCGCAGCAGCGCGACCAGCCCTTCGCCAAAGGCTCGCGTTGGACAGCGCTCCTCCAATATTCTCAAACTCTGCTTACTCATGTTGAGCCACTCGACTTCACTCATGCCTACAATCTTATTCAAGCACTCCGCCACCTCATCTACGTCCACAGCATTAAAAGTCCAACCATTCACACCCTCATCAATCAATTCCTCCGCCGCACCAACATTACTACCACTCAACACTGGTAATCCACAGGCCATCGCCTCATTCAGCACCAAGCCCCAGGGCTCTTCCAAAGCTGGATGCACAAAACAACCAGCATGCGCATAAAACCTGGGTAATTCCTCGATCTGGCGGAAGCTGGGGAAATACACGGTTACGGATGGCTGATGACTGATAGCTGATTTAGGAAGCTCTTCCCATGGTGCACATTCTAGAACTTTCAGCCCTAGATTTTCACACTGTTTGATTAATTGAGACTTAAGCTCGCCATCCCCCAATAGGCATAAATTCCAGGGGGGCCTCAGGTCTTGGTTCCTGGTTCTTAGTTGGTTCAGCGAAAACTGGGCATAAGCCTCGATCAAGCGGGTCAGGTTTTTACGATCAATAAACCGATTGGAAGCCAGGAAATATTTTCCAACTTTGAGACCTTCGACCTCCGACCTCCGACCTCCGACCTCCGACCTTCCGACTTTAAGACACTCTTCCGCGAAATACTCATTATCCACGACGTTATAACCCAGCTGGATCTTCTCTGCTGGCATGCCAAGCTTCACGAGATAATCCCGATGCGAAGCTGCACCAACCAAGGCTGAGTCAAACTTGCCAATGATTCTACTTTTGATCCACTCTTTCCACCAAACCCTCACACCATCCGCCTCACGAGTCTCACTCATGACAATGGCCTGAGCATGATTTTTTTTGCACCAGTCCAAGCACGCCCGAGCATCCACACTGCCCCAGCCGGCAATAGCAACTGCATCTGGCTTCAAATTATCCAGAGACTGCATCATGCCAGCCCGCACGCGGCTTTTATCGAGCCGTTCCGCTGCCTCTCCCGGAAACACGGTCATTCTCTCCCATCTCTGCTCACCGAATTCTTCGTTCCAAGCATAGGTCTCATCCGCTCCACCCGTTTCCAAGCCTACCACATTCCAACCTTCACTCCCTAACACCTCAGCTGCAGCAGAGATTCGAGCCAAATGATACGGCCCAAACCGGGCAAAATGGATAGCAACTTTCATGAAGACTTCTGTAACAACTGCTGTTCAGTTCACGGGGAAGACATAACATCCTCATATTTAGCAATGACCTGTTGCCAACGAAACTCACTGGCAAAATGGTCGCGGGCCGATTCCCCTAGACTCAATCTCAAGGGTTGGCTTTCAATCAATGGCACCAGCGCATCAATCACTGAGTTCAAATCCCTTGGTTTGCTAAATAGGGCATTTTTACCATTTTCCAGCACCTCAGCGACGCCGGCGTCTTCGCAAACAACCACCGGTAAACCACAGGCCATGGCCTCGAGGAAGACCACCCCGAAAGGTTCGGCCCAACCAACCAGCGCAAAAACATCGGCTGCCATCATTTCTGTTCTCACTTCATCAGGAGATAACAATCCGAGAAGAGATACACGATCTTGAGAACTCATTTCAGACACTTGCTTTTCAATGATCGTCCGGTCAGGTCCATCACCCGCTATCCTTAGCCGAAGCTGCGGGAAATTCGGAGCCATCTGTTCAATGGCCTGCAATAGCAAAGGAACATCTTTTCGCCCGTAAAACTTACAGCAGCAGAACACCGTCACCTCCTTGTGGGACGTTCTTTGCTGCAACTCTTGATTGGTCACCGGGGAGAACGAGCTCCCATTATGAATCACTTTGAATACGGCCTCAGGCAAGGCCTTGATAGCTTCTCGCTGCATCGATGCAGAAACAACGACCATGCACCTCGCGTCTTTCGCGACGCGTTCAAAGACGGCCTTCACGCGATCTCGCTTTTGACATTCAATAAAATCACCCACCTCATGATCCGTGACCACATAGGGCAATCCGTATTTCTGAAACCAAGACTGAGCCACTTGACCTGCCACCATGGTATGATGTGCGCATACCACATCTGGAGAAAACGTTTCGATACACCGCTTCAAGGGTCGATTCAAAAAAAGCTGAGCCCCCGATAGCAACAAGCGCGGCGCCATCCGGTTCAATTTGCCTATCATATGCCACGGGTAATACGGCCACTTCCAATATTCCACGTCTAAACCCTCGACGTTCCACGTGTCAGCCAATTCAATCTGACGGCTAAAGCGGGCACCAAGGATCGATGTCCATCGGGGTAACCACGGAGTAGGAACCACCACCCGCACATCATGCCCGGCTTGTTTAAATGCCTGAGCCTGTTCCAAAGCCCAGTTCCCACGTGATAGACTCACAGGCGTTGGGAAGTAGGTGGCCAAAAATAAAATTTTCATTTTTGAATGATTCTTCGACCGATACCCTTCGCTACATATTTACTCCGCGCAACGGCCTTGAGCCAAGGTTGGATTCTCGCATTTTTCCTCCGGAATTCATCAACAGCTTTACCATCAGACAGACCATACTGTCGAAGCCGTTCATTAAACACCTCTTCTGCTCTATGGTAGAGAATTTCATCCAGAGCAATCAAATTTGTGAACGACGAATCGAAGTCAGGTATTTCAACCTCACTCGGAGTTTTGTTGATGCGAGTGTAACAACATTTTTTCAAGCCGATACATTGGCTAAAAACTAGAAGAGATTCATCAAAACGCTCAAGCAAGCCGAATGCAACAATATGTGACTCAAGATTTTTGATAGCCCGATCGAGATCACTTTGATCTAGGGTTCCGAAAGGTTTTGGATTGATAAACATATTACTCTCTTTTGCATCCCCTGATAGAAAGCGCACCATTCCATTATCAGCTTCTAGGACAGATCCGTTAGTGAGAAAGTTCTCAAATGTGGATACTTTCGCTTGATGATGATAATAAGCGTTAGGCTCGACCTTGGCATGTCTATACAAAGAAACCAGACGCCCTTTCGGCTTGCGCAACATAGTTGCATACTCGCACTCCTCTTGAAAAAGCTGATGAACACCATAGGCAAAGTGTCCCATAATGTAGCCGTCACTCTGCCCCCGTTGTTGGATGGAGACGGAAAGATCGTCAGGCTTCCTAAGTCCTCGTATTGGACTTAGTTCAATCTCCTTTTGACATCGCCCTCGGAAATTCTTTCGAATCAGCTCCTGAAGTGACGATCCTCCGCACTTATGAATGTGTATGAATGCAAGCATCAAACTAAAAATATGAGTGTTATAAACACTAACTTAACCACGGATGATAATCTAATTGATAATTAATATCCCTATAACGTTCGCCAATTTTTTTAGCGGGATTCCCTGCAACAATCGAAAATGGCTCCACATCCTTGACGACCACTGAGCCAGCCCCCACCACGGCACCCTCGCCGATCGTGACTCCCGGTAAGACCATCGCTCGATAACCGATCCAGACTCGATCTCCAACGATGACATCACCACCACGATCTTCAAAGCTTGGCGACTGCGGGTCATGACCTAACGTCAAGATACTGGCATCGGGCCCAATGCTCACATCGTCGCCTATTCGAATAGTAAACTTACGCCCATCCAACAAACACCCATGATTAATCACATTCCGTTTTCCTAAACAAACTTTCCGGCCGTTCAGGAATTGACAGCCTAATTGCACCCCCGCACCCACACCATACTCGGCCAACCAAAGCTTTAAATACCCTTTACGGATAGTCCGCATGGGAACATGGGTCAGCAAATGATTGTAAAACCATGCTAACACACTGCCTAGAATGACTCGGAAATTATTCATGATTGAATGTGTCTATAACTAATTGAGCATTTCTTTCCCATGAATGCTCCTTCACATAATCATCCCACCGTGGATGAAACCCTTTCTGCATATAAGCCTGCATCGCTTGGGCGATTGATTCAGGATCATCAGGAAGCATACGCTCTCCGAGTCCGTAGTTCTCGACCATACTTCCTAAATTTGACTGCCCACAGGAAGCGATGACAGGTTTACGAAACCACGCCGCGACGTTGAGAACGCCACTGGCGGAACGAAAGGAAGATGAATACGTAAGGGCCACAACATCACACCCATTAAAACAGTTAGAAACATCATCAGGACTCAGAAATCGAACCATCCAACGACACCTCTTGGCCACATCCAGCTTCGCAGCCTGTTGAATATAGTCAGCTGACTGCCGTTGACCAGGTGTTGCCTCACTCCCCGCGATCAGTAGCCACACATCCTGCACCTCTTTGAGCGCATCCAAGATAAGATTGAGGTTTTTACCATCCCGGATATGCCCAAAACTTAAAAAGACAGCTGCCGATTCCGGAATTTCGTATTTTGCGCGGAATTGCTCTCGGGAAAGGGATGGCTGAGGAAATGAAAACGGCCCGTGTGGAATCACGGTCACCTTCAATGTTGGCATCGGTTGTCCAGTATCAAGTTCGGTAGGGGCATGAACGAAGGCGTCTCGCAGGAATGAATAGCCAGCCGCGATCGACCGTCGGTGCCACCACAGCGGACCAACCACATAATCCCTGACCGGATCGTGCACCACCGCGGAAAATACAACGCCCTGTCTTGCTCTCCGTTGGAATCTCCATGCCCAAAGCGGTGCGAGGTATTCGCTGTAATTGGCAAAAAGAACCCGTGTGTATCCCTTGCTCACCATCATACGATCGAGAGTGCGGGCGTCCTTCAGGATCCGACGCACTAAAGTGAAACGACTGATCCAACGATTACTGCTATTGGACGTTTGCGATTCCAGTGCCTTTTCCTGATCATATCCATCGGGAGAATGAGGATAATCAACTGGGCACAGCATCGTCACCTTTAGCCCAGTCGCAGCGAGAGCCTTAGCTTGTTCGTGTGCATAATCAGCAATTCCACCCAGCGATGCTGGACAATAATACAGAAGCCTCCGATCCTGTCCGTGCGTTTCTTTGGAGTGCCCGATTTCAGGATTCATAGAGATTTGGGTAGGTTCTGTTACTTTGTTAGCCACAGAGAGCACAGAATCCACAGAGTTTAGTTTAAGTTTGCCGCTGTGCGGCAGTTCAAGTTGTCGGCGATGCCTCGAGTTGAAGTAGCAAGCCAAGACTTAAACTTATTCACTTCAACTTAAACTGACTCGCAGGGTATGAGGCGTGCTTTCTGTGGCTAATTTGAACTTTTGTCGTATCGCCTGATTCACAATCACATGCCAGGTTAGCCTCTGTTTTCCATAAGTTTCCTAAAATGAGAACCTGAATGGAAGTCGGTAACTCCCTTAGAGCCAGACTCCGCCGTCATACGCAATCGATCCAATGTATTCACGGCAGTGAGTATCGCTTCCTTGATCCCCTCTGGGCTCTCATCTTCGATTTCAACTCCACCACCCACCAAATCAGCCACTTCAGATGTCCAGGTTCCTTTTGAGTAGATGAGCGGAATGCCTCGACTGGCTGCTTCGATGGCCACTCTCGATAAGCGGTGATGATAACTTTCACATCGGTAGGGAAGGACCACCAAATCGCTACGATCCAATAGTTGCTCATATTCTTCAGCGTTAAGTGAGCCATTAAGAAATTCAACTCTTTCATCAGCTAATAATTCAGGATCGGGTCCAAGCATCGCCCCGTCAGGCATTTCAAAGGGCTCAGGCCACTGCATCACGAAACGGTAACCATCTCCCGCAGGACAGGCCAGAATGAGTCGAATCGCCTGTTGAAGGAGATCATTCCCCTTTTCGTGTCGGGCAAATCCCGGGCACGTGATGGTGACTCGGGATTCAGAGCTTTCATTTTCACCTAAACGATTGCAAGCAGGCTGAGACTGGGATGTTTCCAAATCATGTGGCTTCAGAGTGGATACAGCAGGAGGAGGCACAGGGTGGGGAAAGAGGCTGATCGAAAGACCCGTAAATCGTTGCAGTTCGTCCTGCATACCCTTGGTTTCTGCGGCCAACACAACACGTCCAGAACGAACGGCTGGGGCCAGCAAACGAAAACAAAAACGAGCTAGATAGGTAGAAAGATTATGCGGGAAAACTGTTGGCTTTCCAAGTCCAGCATATTGACCAAAGCCTTGGACAAAAAGCATTAGAAAGCGTGTTTGCGATGGGATCTTACCACTACGGCTCAGCATTGCCATGGCCAATAGATGCTGAAGTCGCATCGTCAAACAACAAACCCAGTCATAGGGTTCATGAGTCGACAACCAACGAGACAGCTCATCCCGAAGAATCAAATTGTGCCGTATCCCGCCAAGCCCTCCTTGACTGGATTCGTCCACCCAACAGTTCCTAGATAAATAGGGAACCCCTTGAATCTCACGCACCAATTCCGGTGTAGCATCCTGATGCATGAGAACATCAACCTCATCCCCAGCCTCGCGCATGCCTTCGGCGATGCCTCCGATGTAGCTCGGCCAATGTCCGCCTCCATCTTGGAGAGCTTCCTCTGTAATGAGAATTCGCATTATTTTAGCTGCCTGATTCTGATTTTTGGAAGATTCGTTCGATCCCACTCAACTGATTTTCGGTCAATGGGCCGATCTGGAAATCAGTATGAGCACGGCCACCTGTGAGCCGCTGTTGAATGCCCTCTAATTTCCGTCTAATACTGCGGTGGCTAAAGTAACTCAGTCGTCTCAATCCTCCCCTATTAATTGCCTGCAAGCCGGAGATCAGCTCCTCATTCCGAATGCCAGCATGTTTTAGATCCAGTTCTACCTGCCATGCTCGTTGTCGGAAACCAAACCATTCTTGAGGATCAATTCCCTTGTCTAAGCACTCATTCCGTGCGATGGCAAGAAATCGGCCCCACTCCCGAAAATGGCGAGCTTTCGAAGCCGGGTCACTGGCCGTGATCTTTCCAGCATCATTGCTGCGGTAAAGTTCCAGTGTTTCAGGAGAATGCATCACCTTAGCTCCCGCCAGTAAACAGCGCAAAAACATCAGCTGATCTTCGGCGACAAAGAGCTCTTCGGGGAACCCCCCTACCTTCTCCACGATACTTCGACGGAACAAACAGGCATGTGGAACTATTGACCAATTGGTGAGCAACGCACGAATTAAATCCCCCTTGGGCAATCCCAACTGCTGAAGCACATGGTTTTCAGCGTTGAATCCACTCTCCGTAATCTCCCCTTTCACCCATGGTCCGTAGGCAATATCCGCTCCGCTTCGTTCGAGCACATCCAGCTGCACTTCATGTTTGTTGGGCAGTGCCAGATCGTCACTATCAAAAAAATGAATAAACTCCCCCTGTGATTCCTTGAAGCCACGATTGCGTGCCGCTGCGGGGCCAGCATTGGCCTGCCGAATAACCCTGACCGTTCCTCCAAACGACTCGGCTATGGATACCGTCGAATCCGTAGAACCATCATCTACTACAATGATCTCATCTGCCGGACACGTCTGAGCCAACAGGCTTTTCAGCGTCAATGGCAGTAGCGATTCACGATTGAAGACTGGGATGATAACTGAGATTGATTTCTTCATACAGTATCTACCCGCTTCTTTAGCCGCCATTGTATAAAAACGTAAATAGTAGCATCACACTCAAAACAAAACATCACTGAACTATTCCTATGGAACGGCCAATAGTCGGTAGAGATTACAAGCTATCAATGCTCAGCAGCCTCTAAAAAGCGCGGAGTCACAGGGTTAAAACCACCTATTCTTATTTTACCGTATGACTGCAGGATGGGGCGCGTCGTAGTTCAGGGGAAAATTAACTGCTAGGAGCCTGTCGGACTTAGAACACACAACATAGAGCACTTAACACATGCCCCTCGGCTGCATATTGCTCTCACCGACTTCATGTCAGCTAACAGGTAGGGCATTCGGACACCTCCCTATACAGAATTAAAATCCACATGCAACATTTAGTGTTGAGGCACCGCCGGGGTTCTACATATTGAACAGCGATGTCATTTTAAGTCCGACAAACTCCTAGGCATTTCCTGTGGGTAAGGTGTTCAGAGGGCTGCATGAGAGGAGACAGGAGTAATCATTAATGACCAGGTACTGCTCATGTTGAGGATTGATAGTGTTTTAACTACTCTAGCTGATTCGAAGGGGCATAAAGTATAAAACCTGTTCCTGATCAACAGGCTATAGGTAAAGAGATTTTAAGCGGAGGGGTTAACTCTTGAATTCATTGCAAACAGCTTTGGTAGTTTCTCTCAGAATCCGTACTATAGTTCCCGTATTGTGTCGAACTATGTGTAATACCCGCTTAAACTTTGAAATGTGCGAAGTGGAATTCTTTTCTATGATTACCTCGGATAGATAACTCAATCGTTTTACTTTTGCCTCATTACCCATAACATAGTTACAGTGGAAGAAAAATGGGAGCCGTGTAGTGATTTGTGGGTCGAACAATGGATAGAACCAGCCAGACATGGCGAAGCCATTTGCTAATCTACAGATGCTTTTTTCAAGGTCTGAATTTTTGTGCATGAGGTCGTTGAAGGCATCTTGATCGTGAAAGGATGGATCTTGTTGAAGCATATTGTTGTGGTTCGAAACCCAGCGATCGAGGACAAAAAAGGTGTGTTCTGCATATTTTAATCCTAATAGGCCTGTGCAATAATTATGGGGATTAAATGTCTCGCCTTCACAGCTGACTAAAACATCCCAACGGGAAAGGAGATGTTCTAGATCTGAACGGAAGGGCTTAAGAGCCAGAATATCGCCATCACTAAATAGTATCCATTCTTTGTCCTTGTTGAGGGCATCTCGCATAACTTCGCTCTTCTCTCGAGTGATCATCCCAAAGTTAGATGTCCCAAATTTAGCATGCCCGGATTCACGAACAGGGTTTCCCCATGGTCGCACTTCGTCGAGCAGCCCCATTATCTCACTTGGAACATCTTGGCAATCAGTATATAAAACTTTTTTCAGTTCGCCTCCATTTTTCTTGTAGGATCTAAGAGAAATTGCGAGTTGCTCTAAGCCAGAGTGACCGAACTGGAGAAATACGATGGTAGCCATGAGTTAGTGTTTATTATTCTAGTTGTGACTTTGGCGAAATCAATATGTGTTAAGGGACAAAAGTTAGGAGAACCTCATCTAGCCCCCCCCCGTCGAGTCAATGTTAAAATCCGTATTCCTGTGTGATCTTGAAATTTAGAATATACGCTTGCAGAACACGAACTCACTCAATCCAAGCTAAACATACTCAATAAAGTTTTTGCCTGAAACAAAGATTAAAGCCAACAAAACACCCCAACTATGTGTCATCTGCGTCACTCTCCCACTTCTGCTTTTCTCACCTCCCTCTCCACTTCACTCCTTCTCTATCCATCATAATTTGCTGGCAAATGTTTTGGTCAATTGTGCGTAAATCAATAAACCTTTTACTATTTTTAATATACTCATTTAGTAAATCAAACACATGAAATTTAAAGATATCTTTCTCGTAGAGAATAAATGATTTAGTCAGGACGGTTGCCAGAAAGCTGAAGCTGCTTTTTCCAGGGATGAAGATATCGGCTTTGGTCATGTGATACAACGTATCAAAGCTATTTGAACGCAAGTGGAAATAAATGTTGTTGATCCATTCGTCATCATTTCGTTTCAAAATAGCTTCACTTCCAGATCGGAAAGTAAATTCCGGGAATTCTTCTCGGTAGCCATCTGAGAATATATGGAAGTGCGGCTTTTTATGGGAGGATTGAAACAACGTGTCTAATCTTGAGATTAAATCTATATAATAGGTGTTCCCAACATATCTTTGTGTATACTGAACCTCGCTGGTTTTGCTTTTTATAGCGTGTGAGACATCTCCACGTCGTATATGTATAGCTATGTTCAGATGCTTATCGTTGTAGAAGCTTTCTGTGGGTTCAAATCCATTGTGGTTGAACTTATCTTGAATGCTTTTGATAAAATCATTATCCATTTGGAGCTTGTTTTGTAGACAGTTGGACATGATTTCATCATCAAAAATTTGATAGCGTTCTGAAGTTGTTGAATCATCCCTGATGTTTTGTATTTTATCATAAATCCCTTTCCATCTAATATTGGGTTTGGTATATTGACGTTGGAATATATAAAAAGCTCTTAGTATGCCAAGCCTCATTAAGGGCGATTTGATATTTGAAAGTTGGGTTTCTCCTTGTCCTAAATTCAAGAATCGCTCCCACTCTTCACGTGTTGAATTATCTATGTTTAGATGTGCCAGCCTTTCAAATGGGATGTGAATATAAGTGGTATTTGTTTGTCGTGATAATAATAAAATACAAATTCGCTGAGTCGCTTGAAAGCCGACACCATCACATCGGAGGAAGGGCATTAAAAGGGGGAGGTTAAACCTTAGATTAGGACGAGTTTGAGATATTACATGTTTAGTTTTTTTGAAATTTTCATTAATAGCACGAGCTAATATTAATTGATCACTGAACAGCGGAAACTTTCCAACTAAGAATTTCTTTATTGATTTCATCATAAACGTTCAGTTAGGCGTTGTCTGGATTTGGCAACAATTTCGCAACTTCATCGGTTCTGCCCAAAGACCCGTCATTCACCTCGAAATCTCATTTACCGGAACCGTTTGGACAAGCAAACTCTGTAGAGTCAGCTGCAGTAATTGCTCCCGATTGTAGGCAGGGATAATGACCGAAATCTTATTCATTTTTTAACGATCGACTGTAAGACTTGAAGAAGTTGCCCAGCGGGATCCGCCTTAGCAAGCTCACGAGCTCTGAAGTGTGCTCGACGGCCTATCTCTGCCCAATCTTCTCTTTGTTGCCAAGCCCGTTCCATGGCAGATTCAAAGGATCTTACCGTCGGCGCTTCTGCAATAAATCCTGTCACTCCGTCCTCAATGATCTCCGAGTTTCCTCCAACATCGGTCGTGATGACTGGGCGACCGCACATCATGGCCTCTATTGCGACCAATGGCGTCCCCTCGCCTCGCGACGGCAGAAGTAGGGCATGATAACTCTCCCACAGCTTCACTAAATCGCGTTCGTAACCGACCATTCCTACCCGCTCAGCAACATGGTAGTGCTCAATCAAACTTTGAATGTAGCCTTCGTCAGGACCTGTGCCAAAATAGTCCATCGTCACATCGCGCTCACGCCACTTTGGTGTTGCAAAAATGGCAGGCAACAAGTCCTGCCCTTTCCACCTTGTCTCAAGACGGGCGACGTGCGCGAATTTTATGGATCCCTGTGGTGACAGGAGAGGTAGGGGTGCGTCCAACTCGAGTCTCGATTGATTAAGGATTACTGTGGACTGAGCAAAACTACGGGCGGTCTGGCGTTCCAACTCATCCCGATTCCCCTCGCTAACGAAAACCCAATGAACAGCCTCGTTACATACTTGATCAGCGGGCTCCCCAATCTCACGATGCAAGCGGTCAGAATTGAAATGACAGAAGTATACGAGCGGGCAATTGACCCGAGATGCCGATTTGGCGAGTCTTAAATCATAATGGAGGTCAAATGGTGACCCCGCATTTACCATGACAACATCCGGATCAAAGTTACCAAGTTCTTGATGGATTGAACCAAATTGCTCTAAAAGACGCGTAACTCGGCCCGTTGCCCGAGCAGGACGTGTGCTGACTTCCATACCTTGATCAATCAGTTCAGCAACTTGCGACGACGCACCAACGCGGTGGTCACAACAAAGCATCACCTGATGCCCCTCTGAAAGCGCACAATACACCAATGCGCGCCAGACCTCTTCGGTCCCCCCCCACGAGTAGCCGCTAATTGTCGATATAATGGCAATTTTCATTTCTTAATTTTGCGTGCAGGAACCCCCGCCCAAGTCTCACCTTCTGGTATGTCTCTCGTTACAACGGCTCCAGCTCCAACGATCACATTGTCACCAATCGTTACCCCTGGCAACACGACGACGAGACTTCCTAACCATACATTCTGCCCCAATCGAACGTCTGCCCCTTGAAAACCTTGCTGTGCGTAAGGAATATCCTGATGATCAGTCCGGTGATTCACGGTAATCAAGTAGCAGTTGGCACCAATCATACAATCTGCCCCAATCACCAATTGATGACACGAGCCAAGAAAGGTGCCGGGGCCCACGTAACTTCGTTCACCAACTTTAAGATTACTTAAAATACCGCATTCCTCGCCCAACCAAAGGATCACGCCCTGATCGATTGAAACGCCTTCTCCCAATTCTATGCGCTCAAGAAATTCTCCGGTACCGCGAATCGACACACTGGGATCAACCAAGCGCCCTTCCCGGCGCATTCTAGAAAGCCAACGCCATTTCGGCCAGAGCGCCAGTTCATCGGCGCGCGGTGCAAAAAGGCAAGACAATGGTGCAAACGCGCGAAACCTCGCGTAAAGAAAACGGCTAAGACGATTCATTGATTCAAGGGGTAAAATCATTAATAATCCTCCACCAGTGCACTCACTCGATCGACCAGTTTTTGGTGGATCAAGTCTGGGTGAAAACGACCTTCATACATCCGACGCGCATTGCCTATCAGCTTCTGGCGCCGTTTCGGATCCGAGGCCAGACGTGCTATCGTGCTCGCACACTCCACCACATCTTCCTCCAAAACACACTCTGCGGAATCGAACTCACGCGCCACCTTCACCGCTGAACAGTATTCGGGACCCCAAACGAGAATCGGTCGCTGAAAAGAAAGATAATCAAGAAACTTCGTCTTGAAACTCGTCCGCTCTACTTGGGCACATTCTTCACCGAAACCCATCGGCAGAATCAAGAGGTCGGCTTCGGCTGCTCGCAAACCTAGATCTTCAAAGGACACCCGTCCGCCGAACACACCTGCATCCCGTGCCCATTGATCAAACTCATCGCTCCAAGTCTCTAAAGCCCCGAAAATTTTAAAACAAACGGAAGGTTCGAACTCCCGGCAATAGGTGACAAGAGCCTCCAGCATAGGTCCATACCAGTCTCCGAGACTACCTCCAAAGAAGACGGTGAGCGGGCGGTCCGCGTTTGCGATCGTCGGAGTGTATGGATCAGACTCGGAAGGAACTGGGGCACCAGTCGGATACCAAATATGAACATTGCGGTGCTCGCCCAGTGACGCCTGCATACCTTCGCAGGTGCACAACGCTAAATCGGCCTGCTGATAAAAGAGTCGGAACCGCAGCTCTATCGACTTCCTGAAACGCTCATGCGCGAGAAAGGAACCATAGTCATACCAGTCATTGAAGCTCGCAATCAGTGGAACCCTTAATTCATAAGCCAGCTTCTGCGCAGCTAGAGCCGTCCAATCCCAACTTCCCGCTACCGTGAAAACTGCATCCGGCTTAAATAGCTTGGCCTCTTTGATTACCTTACGCGGTAAAAACACTCCACCATAGAGCATTTCAAAAGCGTGGATCCATTTCGAAAAACGCGTATGGCATAACCGACGCCATAAATTTGGCCGATCAAATGATTTTAGCTCATAGCCCAAATCACATTCCGTCTCCACGGACTCGCCTGCTGGACTGAAAACCATCACCTCAAATTCCGGCCGTTGGATAAAATGCCGATAAAACGTCATCGCCCCTCCCCATGAGGGAAGCGGCGGACAATGTGTTAGAATGACTAATTTCACGACAATTTGAAGTGGTATCCCTCTCGTAGCTAGTAAAAAAATGGGCTCTAGAGGCAGGTAAGTGCCAACTATTCTCTCTGCCTACTGGCCGTGATATTCGGTTTGATAAAAACACTGGCCTACAAATCAGCAGCAGAACTAGAAACTAAAGTAACAGCGTGAACAGTAACCCTTTCTTCCACTAGAAAGTATTTTGTGGAACTTTGAATTTGCTAGGCTTCATAGAAACACAATCAAAATCTATCTATACAAATTAAATCCTGCACGTCTACTGCTTCGTGAAAACCTATGGTCGGATCACTGATTCGTCGGTGTAAGCCCCAAATCTTTTGCTTTTGCCAGCCAGTAGTTAATCTGAGAACTAACTTCTGGGAAGCTCGGCTCTCGGTTCGTCAAATGGCGCGCAAGGCTTTCAGAAAATCGTTTCGATTGGTTTGAGATTGGATCCTTTTTACAGTATTTTAGATGCGCATAGACCTGCTCATGGATTGTCACTTTTCTTGTATCTGAAACAAAGGTATTGATATATTCACCTCCAAACTCGCCAGGCTTTCCCACGAAGCCGTATTCCCCACTCAGAAATTTCGAGAAGCACAACGGAAATATCCGCGGTTCGATGCCCGCCTTCCATTTGAGAAAGTGAGACATATCTGCTGAAAGGTTTTCTCCACCAAAATCAAGCTGCAGACAGCGGCTTTCTCTGAATTCCTTAACCAGTCTTTCGAAATTCGCCAGAGCAATCATATCATCGTCCCACTTCATCACAAATTGCCCGTGACATTTAGTAAGGCAAAAGTTGTAAAATGTAGAAGTAAGGTGAGGCGAGTTGGGGTTCTCGGCAGCAACTTGTTGGTACGTCTCCCCGATGGGGATTATATCGTAAGGATAATCTACTAAATTGACCTTATCGGATAATTCAGCAAGGCGCTGCCCGATTATTGACGTCGCATCATTACTATTGTTATTGATAATGACCACATCATCTACGTGATCAAGAATCGACAGAATTGAAGCAGCGAGAAACTCTTCACCGTTTTTAACCCGAATCATAGCTGTGATCCGGCCGCGCCCAGAAAAACACAAGCCAGAAAGAAGATATTTAAATCTTCTTTTAATTTTCTCGATAAGTCTCATGGCATTGAAAAAATCGATTTCACCAATCGCTTTAATTGAGAGCTTACTTTTAGCTGCCGCTGTTGTTCTTGCTGAAGCTCATCTATAAGCTGTTGCTTGAGATTCCAGTTGAAAGGGTGGACTAAGGAAAGTGGATTTTCAATTGCTGGCAAACCACCCCCCTCCTTAAAGAAAACAAGGCAATTCTGCCGATAGTGAGGCAGGATCGATTCGTTATTCCAGATTTCGGATCTTAGAATGTCCGCACACAGGAAACCCCTGCGTGAGAATATTTCCGCCCAGTAGGTTGGCCATTGTTCATTTACATGATTCCATCCACCTTGATATGGAATAGCGGCAGAGAAGAGAACTAAATCTGATAGACTACATAGCAACTCCACTAGCTGGTGCGCAGAAGAAGCAGGCAAGTGCTCAGCAACTTCAAGACACAATGCGAGATCGAAATGCCTACCATTTAAGGAAGTCATTAAAGAACTTCGTTCAACTGAATTAGTGAAATCACATTGTATCATTTTATCAGGTGGTATTTCCAACTGATTTTCACAAATCCACGGACCATCAACACCTAGAATTTCTAGATTTTCCTTAGTCGACCTAGCCACACTGAGCCACTCTCCGTAGCCGCAACCGATATCAACAACTGATGTTAAATCGAACTTTGAAAACAATAATGGTAGGATATCAGCAGCCGAAGATTTTGTCCCCTGTAGATAATCATCCGATCGGTGAGGATTAGACCCTAGGTTGGTGCTTGAGGTTTTAGTATTCATATAGTAAAGGGAGTAGCGTGATCACGATGCGATCTCTCTTGATTCTTTTCGTTATGTCAAAAGGGAGTCTCGGCGTTTTTAAGCGCTGGTTTTCGTTGTTACTTCAGCCAAATTTAGTCGTTCATCGCACATCTCCACCGTCCGCAGTCGGTGGGCTATGACGAGCATCGTGATCTGACCACTCAAGCCCGCAATCGCTTTGATCACCCCATCCTCGGTTTTGGTGTCGAGGGCGGAGGTGGCCTCATCTAGCACCAGAAGTTCCGGTTGGTGATACAGTGCTCGAGCCAAACCGATGCGCTGGCGCTGGCCACCAGAGAGACGGACACCACGTTCGCCGACGACGGTTTCCCAGCCCTGGGGTAGCTCGTGTTCGATAAACTCGCGGATCTGCGCCGCAGCGGCTGCGCGTTCCAGATCGGCCGGGTCGATCGTTTCCTTGGGCACACCGAATGCAATATTGGCGGCCACCGTATCATCAATCAGAAAAATTTCTTGGGGTACGTAGCCAATACCGCCACGCCACGCACGCCGGTTATCGGCCCCAAGTGGGGTGTCGTCGATGAGAATGCGGCCGAAAGAAGGGGCGTGAAGACCGAGGATAAGATCCACAAGCGTGGACTTGCCACAACCCGTGGTACCGACGATCCCAAGAGAAGAGTTTTTGGGGATGGTGAGGTTCAAGTTCGAGATGACTGGCTTGTCTCCCCCAGGGTATTGGAAGCTGAGATCTTCCAATGTAATGGCTCGCTGCCAGCGCAGGGGCTCCGGCGCGGTGAGGCGCCCGTCGGCAGATTCGGTATCTTTGCCTGCTGCCGTCTCTACGGCGAGGAATTCATCAAAAACTTCTTCAAGCGTGTGGCGCTGGGTAGTGAACTGGGTGATCTGACCATAGAGGAGTTGCAGGGCGGGTAGCAGGCGATAGCCGGCGAGCGCCATCACCCCGAGATTGGGCAAGATCGCGATGATGTCCTGGCCGCGAGCGGCGTAGATGATGACAACGACAACAAGTCCACCGAAGGCGAGCGGTTCGATAAGGTAGCGCGGGCCATTCCCAAGAATGGTGGACCAAGCTTGGAGACGGGCGTTCCGCTCGGAGTGGGTGGAAAAGCGTTCAATGAAGGTTTCCTCGGCACGGTGGACCTTGACGGGCTTGATGCCGCCAAGCATTTGCTGAACCTCAATATAGGTGCCACGGAATGCGTCCTTAAGGCCATTCGAAATACAACTGCGGAAGCGGCCTAGTCCGCGGAATACCGCGACGTAGAACAAACCGAAGCCAAGGCTGGCGACGATGGCAATCTGCGGATGGACGAGAAACAGGGTGCCGATGAGTAATATAATCGTCGCGATGCGGGCGAGGCTGTCGAGCAAGGGCAGCAATACGCCTGTTGTATAACCCATCACGTCACCGAGAACTTTTTTCACCAGCACACCAGTGTTTTCCTCAAGGAAATCGGTATAGGGACGTGTGGCAATCTGACGGAGCAGGCGGACCCGCAACCAATGGCTGAACTGGTGGGCGTAGCGGGTGCGGACAAACTCAGCTGACAAATTCACGCCATTGGCGACCAACAACATAGCAATAGCGAAGATCCCAGCGATGAGCAACAATCGGCTGTCGTCAAAGGGAGGCAAGATCTCGAGCAACTTCGTGCCGAACTGGGAATTACGCAGGCGGGAAGGATCGGCAGCGAGCGCCAAAAATGGGAAGATTGAGGTAACCCCGAGAACTTGGAACAAACCCTGAGCGAAGGAGCAACCGATGACGATGAGCAGCCTCTTCCGGCCGAATGGACGAGCAAGTGTATAGACCTTGTGGATGAGGTCAGCGGAGTTGTGGAGGAAGGAGGGCAAGGGAGAAGAAGTTAAAAAGACGAAAAGCGGAAGAAAAGAATCGATGAGCTCTGAAGACGGAAATGAAGAGATCAGAGAAACGCGGGAAGTCAAATCCCGGCTTTCTATTTCAGCTTTTCCAGCGCATGCTCGTTATCACAAACCCAAGTGTGGGTGTCAGAAACGATGTCTTGGATACTGCGCGTTGGCCTCCAGGTGCTGCGCTGGAAAAGTTTCGAGCAATCGCCGATGAAGAGGCGGAGGTCGGAGGGACGGGTCTCGGGGACGGAGCCGATGGGTATGATGTTGCCAGTGACTTGCTGGCAGACGGCGGTGAGCTCCTGAAGAGAGGCTGAGCATTCAAGCCCCCCCGCGACGTTGCCGAGCCAACCGTCCCAGGCGTCGAAGTCGCGAACTTGTTCGAGGATGAGATCGGCGAGGTCGTGAACGTGGAGACAATCGCGCACCTGCTTACCGGTGCCGCCGTAGCCGATGTATTGGAGAGATCGCTTGTAGTGATGGGCCATAACCCAGAGTGCGACAACGCCTTGGTCAACCTTACCGAATTGCCAAGGACCCGCGATGACACCACAGCGGTTGACGACGACCTTGAGACCAAAGGTATCGCGGTATTCTTCAATCAACTGCTCGGCGGAAAGCTTGGTGTAGCCGTAGAGAGATCGAGCACCATCGAGGGCGAGGTCTTCACTGACGCCGCGAGAAGAAAGGCCGACAGTGCCGTCGTCTCTCCAGACGAAGCGCGTGTCCTCTTCCCGCCATGGATGGGCCTCGAGACGAGCCACTGGATAGACTCGGCTAGTGGAGAGAAATATCATGCCCGCGCCATGCTTGCGACAGGCTTCGAGGCAATGATAGGCGCCCACGAGGTTGGTCTGGAAAAGGTAGTCAGGGGAGCCCTCGCGACCAGCCAGGACGGATGGTTCCGCCGAGCATTCGATCATCAGGTCGAAAGGCTCTTCTGGGAAGCTGTCGGGATGGCGGACGTCGCCATTATGAAAACGAATGCCAGCGGCTTGAAGGCGGGTGACGTTGAGTTCGGAACCGCTGCGGTAGAGGTTGTCCATCACGGTGATGGGGGCGACGGGAAAGGCCGAGCGCAGTCCTAGTGCAATATTGGAACCGACAAAGCCGGCACCACCAGTTATGAGAATTTTCATATTTTTTATCGGCTGCGCCGTTATTGGAGTTGAGCGATCGTTTCGCAGTCCGAGTATCGAGAATCAAGCATGTGAACTAGAACTCTCCAATCGCATCAGTAACACGCCACGTTGCTAAAAAAAATCGGAATAATCATTCCTTCAAGGCTTGGGAAACCCAGTATATCAACAGATATGGTAACGAGAATGACACCGAGCTATAGGCTTTTTCTTCGAAACAAGACAATCGAGTCACCATCGATTTCGTCTAGGAAACAAAGGCGCGTTCAACGGGAGACGGCTCGATCGACTGGACGGCGTGTGGTGCCTGACGGCAAAAAACGAGCGTCAATGCCCAACCTGCACTAACGAAAGAGAAAATCAGCTCTCTTACCTCAGGAGTCGAATTGGGGTTCAATTGCTCATTATACTTCAAATTTAAAATCATGACTACCACGGCAACGCTGAGACTAAAAACAGACATCCCAACATATGGGGCATTTCGGCTCAATAGACTTATGAATAATCCGAAAACTAGGACTGCAGCACTCATGCAGTAAGGTTTATCAATCAGGGAGCTATTTTGATAGACTCCAGAAAGCGCAAGCGCTTGGACCACCGGGAGTGATGGCAGGCGAATACCGCAGATCGAATCCCACCGAATCACAATAAAGAGTGTTCCGAGCATCGACGCCAACGCGATCGAATACCTCAGCGATGTGTCCACGAAACCTTTGGCCATATTGTGGACGTTGAATTCATTTTGGTCGTTAATCTCTTTAATCGTCTGCGGAGTATCGAATCCCAAAATACGCTGTCCCCAGCTTATCTCTTCGCCTGCCCCAATGAAAAAAATAGACCCAGTTAGTATCAATACCCAAGCGCTCATCACGGACCAACGGCCGGGCAACCCAGCCTTAAGCTCTCGACGCCCTTGCAATATCAATAAAACACTGCAACAGAGCAATAATAGACAACCGGCATACTCAAAGCATCCGTCCTCCCGATGAAGTCTCTGAAAAAGAGACGGCTCTAATATGACAAGAGTCGAACAGACCAGCAGCAATGCTCCCACTCCGAAAAGAACCACGACATCAATCGATTTCAATGAAGTCAAGAGATGACGTTTTCGTTGTTGAGAGGAAATCATTTTTCCTCGTCGCTGGTTTCCTGATCGAGTATTCAATTTCTTCAAATTAAACGTAAGCGAAGCCATGACTTCAGCTTAAGGCAACGCCAACAATTTAAGGTCGATCTTGCCAGTTATCGACAATCTGGCGAATTGTTTCATCCAGACTAATGGTAATATTCCATTCAGGATAATGTCTTCGCATTTTATCGAGGTTGGAGATGTAGCAGATGTGGTCACCGATCCGGTTGTCATCGACGTATTGATAGACTTGTTTTTTACCAGAGAATTTCTCGGCGATTTTGAAGGCTTCCCAGATGGAACACGAGTTATCGCGCCCTCCACCGATGTTGTAAACTTCTGCGATCCGTGGAGCTTTGAGGAACTCCTCGATAAACCGGGCAACGTCATGCGAGTGAATGTTGTCGCGGACCTGTTTTCCTTTGTAACCAAATACCTTGTATTCCCGGCCCTCCAGGTTGCATTTCACGAGGTAGGAAAGAAAGCCGTGCAGTTCGACTCCGGTGTGGTTCGGCCCCGTGAGGCAGCCACCACGCAAACAACAGGTCGGCATTTGGAAATAACGACCGTATTCTTGCACCATGACATCGGCCGCCACTTTCGAGGCCCCAAAAAGCGAGTGTTTCGATTGATCGATCGAAAACTCCTCGGTGATCCCATCGGCGTAGGCAGGATCGTCGTAATCCCAGCGGGTTTCGAGTTCTTTGAGCGCGATGGTATTGGGTCGGTCGCCGTAGACTTTGTTCGTGGACATGTGCACGAAGGGCACGTCCGCGTTCACCTGGCGATTGGCTTCGAGCAGGTTGAGGGTACCCACGGCATTGGTATCGAAATCATCAAAGGGGATGGCTGCGGCGCGATCGTGGGACGGCTGAGCCGCGGTGTGCACGATAGCGTCTGGTTTGACGTCAGCGATCAAGTCAAGCACGCCTTGTCGATCGCGGATATCGAGTTCGTGATGGACAAATCTGGGCAGGTCGCGTTCGAGCCGTTGCTGGTTCCAGCGGGTATCTCCTTGCGGACCGAAAAAGGTGGCTCGCTGGTTGTTATCGAGCCCATGGATCTCCCAGCCCAAAGCCGAGAAATGGACACAAACTTCAGAGCCAATCAAGCCGGATGATCCGGTGACGAGTAGTTTCATGGTAAAAATAAATAATAGGGAATGAGGGGTCGGAGACGATTCAGCTGCAAGTCGATTCTTACGACCAAGCTGCCGCCCGTGGTCGATCCCCCCATTTTTTGGAGGGAAACCTTCTTTTTTGAGAGAAAAGGTGATGTTTTTTCAAAATACCGCATCGCGATAGCTTAAGTTGATTATCTATCTCAATGTGAACCACGGAATTCACGGAACACATTCTAAATAGAATGACGGTTGTTCAGGACTTTCTCCTCTTACTCGTCATCTCCATAATAACCATAAGATCCACCGTATTCGCCGTAGTCCCGGTAGCCGTAATAGCCGCCTCCTGTATGTTTCGTTTTCATGGCGTTAAGGACGGCACCGACCAGTGGGGCCTTGGCAACCATCAAGAGTTCCTTAGCTCTCAGAATAGCGCCGGCGGGAGCTTTTAGTGCTCGGACAACCAGGACGACCGAGTGCACATGGTTTACCAGCAGTCGGGTGTCACTCACGGGCAGCACCGGCGCACTATCGATAATCACACGGTCGTAATATTTGCTGAGTTTCGAGATAATCTCGCGCAATTCATTCTCCTGGAAAAGTTCAGATGGATTGGGTGCCTTGGTCCCCGCGGTGATCAAGTGCAATCCTTCGACTCCAGTTTTTTGCACGACCTTTTCAAGATCGATTTGCCCCGAAAGCACATCCGACATCCCAGGTTCCCGCTCTAATTGGGGGAAGAGTTTATGTACACGCGGTTTTCTCAGGTCAAAATCGATCAGAAGGGTTTTTTGTTCGTTCAGGGCAAATGCGGCGGCTAGCTCCGTGGCCACGGTGGTTTTCCCCTCGCCGGGCACCGAGCTGGTAATTAAAATCGTTTGATGGCGCTCCGCTTTCCCCAGTAATGTAACCGATGCCCTCAGGTTGCGGATTGCT
This sequence comes from Akkermansiaceae bacterium, assembly GCA_013041925.1. GTDB lineage: Bacteria > Verrucomicrobiota > Verrucomicrobiia > Verrucomicrobiales > Akkermansiaceae > Oceaniferula. The sequence goes on from JABDRB010000026.1 coordinate 185,785, forward strand.
TCGGCACTGGGTGTGTTGGGCTCCGCCGTCAGCACATTCACCCAATCATGGTCGATATCAAAAATCGAACCATCGGGAATAGCGGACAGGCAGTTAAGACCGATAGCCGTTTCGACCGTGCGCACATCATAAATCTTATAATCAATCATCCCCATCAGGTAGGCGATCGCAAACCCAAAGAGCATCCCACCCACCAAGCCCTGGCTCAGCCGTTTATACTTATCAACCTCGATGTTACCACTCGGGTAGGCTCGTTCTGCAATTTTGATCTTGCGGTTATCATTCTCCTCCGCCACATCAATTTCTGTAATCCTCTTGGTAACGGTATCGTAGAGGGATTGCTTGCTTTGAATGCTGCTTTGCAACGAGGCCTCACGCGATGCCAGAGCAGCTTGCAGCACTACCAGCCAGCTTGCCTCGCTTTCGGTTTCATCCACGGGCGATACCATTGGATCAGCTACTCCCGATTTTTCAACCGCCTGATTATAAAAATCAACCTGTTCACGATGTTGGGCCCAAAACTCGAGCTCGCTCGGGAGTTGTGATACCGCCGTAATTTCTCGGCGGAAGCGTTGTTTGAGATCATTAAGAATAGCGCGAGCTTCGATCATCTTAGGATGTTTTGACTTGTAACGCAGTTTCAACAACACAAGTTCATCCCGCTTCGCTTTCAGCAATTCATTGCTGGCCAGAACCGACTTGTAAGACTCAATCGATCGGCGGGCAGTCTCAAGCTCCTGCGCGGCGGCGTTCGCCTCGGCCCGAAGAATTTTGAATGCCTCGGTGGCTCCTCCTGATTTCCGCTCCTCTTCAGTAGCCAGATACTGCTCCATAATAGCGTCGGCGATGGTCATTGCCGTGACGGAATCCTTGTGGGTCACGATAATGTCAATCAAGGTCGTTCCATTTCTAGGGACTACCTTGAGATTACCCGTGATCATTTTCACCACCTCGGAAGTTTCCACATCTGCTGCGGATTTATACACCAATTCTTTCTCGTTGCGCCAGTATTTAGGTTTCAGTGAAAACGTAGGAGGCACCGCTTTTTCGATCGCCTGAATCTTGGCGCTGTTCACCACCTTGGTAAGCTGAGACGGCCCGACTAATTTATTGGCAATGGTGACCATTAGGCTATCCATGGCAAGCCGATCACTCTCCAACTCCGCCCCCACAAGACTCCTCTGCTTGGTGATCAATTCTAACACCGCGCGGGCCTTATGACTCGGTTCGGCAATCGATAAGGTATAGAGGGCAATGACATAACCCAGAATGGCGAAGATGAGAATCAACCACCAACGCACAAACGCCATTCTTAGCCGACTCAGCCCTTGCTTGGGGCTGCGTTCGGTCTCATTGTCAAAATTGTCGAGATCATCGGGGAAATCAGTCATGGAAAAGAGTCGGGCTATAGAAAAGTCTCGATGCAGGGAAGTTGGCTAGAACCGGCTTTCTTTGATAATGATAATATCGCCTTGGTAAATAAATACCATGGGGTCCTTGCCGCTACGAATGTTGCGGATACTCACATCGATCGCCTTGTAACCGGTTTTCATTTTTCGGTGGAGAATACATTCCTTCTGATTGGCCACCTTGCTGAAACCACCAGCCTTGGCAATCGCCGTAAGAATGTCAATTTTGCCATTTGACGGAAGGCTGATGTCGCCAGGGTTCTTTACCTCTCCTGAAACCGTAGAGGTGCGCACAGTGAGCTTTAAGTCAGTCCGTGGTAGCCTCGGAACCACCACCGTGTCCCCTGGTAGCAAAAGAATTTTACCACTGTTGGCCAGACTGTGTTTGCTGGCTCCACCTGCCTTGCGGGCCACGGTAATATTACGGCTATTGCCCATTTCCATCACACCACCGGCCATGGCGACTGCGGAGGCCAAGTTGATGGTTCCCTCCTCGGGGTAAGCAATATTACCGGGGTTTTCAACCGCTCCGGCGACAGTCAACCATTTCTTAGCATAGCTGACAATCGTCATCCTGACCTTCGGGTCAACGAGGTAGTCTTTTTCGTAGAGCTCTTTAACTTTTTGTTCTGCCTCGCGCAGCGTAAGCCCTTTAATCTCCACCGTGCCGATCAAAGGCAGGGAAACATTACCGGATTTCCCGATCATTGCCTCTGTCTGCATGTCGGCCTCCTGATAAACAGATAGACTAATAACATCCGTCTGTTGAAGGCGGTAATCCTCAGCGTGCGCATACCACGGAGCTAGGACTAACAATAAGCCTGTAAGTATATAATTTTTCATTTTCACTGTCGCATCAAATCCATTGAACGTTCATTTGCATAATACCATTAGTTACAATCTCGCACCTAATTTGTAAAATAATGGAAATGACGAACGTTTACGATCTGAGCGAAGTGATTTATTGAGCATTCCCGTCGGTAACTGCATCACCGAGCACATTCAAAGGATTCACCGTTGATCCACTTGCACTGGTTACCGCCTCAATAAGCTGCTTCACCGCGCGAGACTGATGCTGGATATTTCCGGCAATCGATGGGTCATTCCCAGGTGTAAAAGCACTACTATTGGAACGGATGGAATCTGGGGTTAAAGCCGCAAGGTAAATTGGCTTATTCACGGTGTAGGTCTGCTTGGTTGGGTCCATGCTCTTAGCTGAGGGAACCGAGCTGGTGATGATCGTGCCAACTGGCAGGGAAATCTTGGTGGCAGCAGCAGGCAAAACCATCGTTTGCCCAGGCTGAACTGTCCAGCTTTTGCGCCCTACCATATAGGTGACAGGTGCGCCATTGGCGGGAACCGAAACAAGGATCGTAGCTGCAGTTTTTGCTTGAGTCACGGCAGAGGGCGGACCCGCTTGGGCTACGCCGGAACCAACAAGAAAAGCGACACCGAGGGCAGCAGCGGTCACGGCAGGGCGGAGAGTATTTAATATGATGTTCATTTTATTTTAAACGTGGGTTAGTGATTGTTATGAGGATATAATAATTAGCAAAAAGCGGGACATTACCAGAAATCATAACTGGCATTCACCCCAAAGGTCAAGTTATCAAAGTCGTTCTGGCCAACAGCGGCGGTCGAACTCGATGATTTGTTACTGCTGTAGGAAATGTTTGCTCCGAGCATCAAACCACTGGCGCATTGATAACGAGTGCCTAGCGCAATCGAATAATAATCATTATCCAACGAAGTCCCTAAGGCGCTAGCCCTGAAGTAGTCGTTTTGCTCATACATACCGGAAACATAACAGGACAACCTTGATGAAAGCTGATGTGAAGCGCTGAGGGCGACTCCTGTGGCCAGATACCCAGAGTCTGCAAAACTGTATGATGCCTTAGTCCCGCTGTAGAGCGACGCTCGGATATTGGTTTTACTGCTCAGGGCATGGCTCGCTCCTATCCGCCAAACTAGGGATGAATGATCGCTTGCGGAACTGGCGCCATCAAAACTATCAACACTGTATCCGACACTACCGTGAATGGCTGTTTTCCCAGAAACCTCATACGTGCCTTTCATTCCATAGCTCACGCTATCCTGATCTAGGCTTCCAGCACTCATTTCACTGACCCGGTAGCTTAGATAGGGCCCAAGAGATATCTTGCCTGTTGCTTGGTAACTCAATCCTAAATTGGCAGCATAGGTGTCATTGCCAAAAAGTGAACCGTTGCTGAAATCGTCAAAATCGTAGTTTACTCCTGCATTCAAACGAGTTTTACCCGACAGAAGATATGAGACCGTTACCCCCGCACTCAACGAATCACGGTCAATCGTGCCACTGACAAAGCGATCGCTGCCACTCGATTTTCTGTAATTCAAGTTAAAGCCGATTTGCGTTTTAGGCATGGATTTATCCAAGCGGATACTCAAGGAATGCCCAATATTATTACGATCCGTATTCTCGCTATAGACCTGGAAGTTCGGCGTGTAGCTAATCGCAAAGGTGTTCTCTGCTGCACCCGCTTCGGCGCTCACATACCTGAGAGTTGGGGACACAGAGAAAATCACATCCGACTCCTCTCCCTTGTCGGAGAGGAAGATGTTCCCATCCGAGCGCACGCTGGCACTCAGGCTAAAGTGAAACTTATCGCTCCAATCATCGGCATCTGCTGGCGTCCGAGCCAATGGTGCATCCAATCCAGGCTGTGGCGTGTCAAAAATTCCGCGAGGATGAACATCCGTCGTCTGCGCCGATATACTAGGGACAAACAATGCGGTGACGCAAGCGAAGGGTAGGAAGCTCTGTTGTGTTGATGTTTTCATAAAATGATCTCTGCACTTTGGGTCCGCTACAACCCAACTAGGCCGTAACGTGCCGTAAAATGCTGAGAAAAACATGAACAGTCAATCATTTTATCAGTATAATTGTGCTGATCACACCACTCCCCCGCCTGGCCATGGATAAAATGCCCCCCGCCGCTGCGTCTGATCGCCCCCCCTTACACTAAAATTTACTGACCTAGGCTTGCCCTTGCCTCTACAATTAGTCAATCTGCCCATGTGGACAACAACGAGCGTCATTCAGCAGGTCAGCCACGCGGCAAACAAGCACGGAAACAAAGCCGCAAACAAGCTCGAAAATCTACCCATCAAGGCACCCCGAGCATACTATCCCCCGGACAGAGGCACCTCGAGCTGAGTGGCGCCACCCTACTGGCGGCCGCCCTAATGATAGGACCACTGCTAGCAGGCTCTTACTTTGGCGCATGGCGGTGGCCTCTTATTATTACCAGCTCGCTCGCAGCCATCCTACTCCTACCCCACTCCCGCGGTAATCAAAAAACCAACTGGTGGCTTGCCGCGCTGCTGATCTGGCCTGCACTCCAGGGCCTGTGGATGTGGCATAACGCATGGGGAGAGTTTTCCAGGCTATCTCTGGATGACCTCACCCAACCACCTTGGAACATCCGCGATCTCGACAACCAACCTTTTAGCTTACTACCCGGCACGGCAGATAGAGCCGAGACCATGGATCGGCTCACCTACATCATCCCCTGCCTTGGCCTCATCTGGGGCACGCGCCAACTCCTCATCTCCCGCCCCTCATGGCTCAAGCATCTGGCCGACAGCATTTTTCTTACTGGGGTCGCCGTGGCACTACTCGGCCTCATCCAGCGCTGGTCGGGCGCGGAAGGCATCTTTTGGGATGAAACCATGGGACATATAAGCAGGCATTTGTTTTTTGGAACCTTCCGCAGCCCCGGCATTGCTACCTGTTTCCTCAATGTCGCCCTAGCCATGAGTTTATCCTCACTCATCAGCCCCAGATCAAGCAGAAAACGACAACGCCACCCAACCTACCGGATCAGCTCTACGATTCTACGCCTCTGCGGCGTAGCCGTCATCCTCACCGCCGTCATGACCGCGGGATCCAAAACAGGCATGGGGCTCGGTCTCCTCACGCTAATCCTTTGGGGAAGCTTCAACCGTCGCGCCATCGCCGCCGCCTACCACCGCTCAGCCAAGTATTTCCCAGGCAACAGCCACAGGGACCGCAACATTGTCACTGGAACCCTGCTACTCATCACCCTGCTCGCCATCCTTAGCCTCGCTGGCACCATATTCAAACGCTGGCAAGAAGCACATGAGGGCGATTACGCAAGCCTCACGGGCCGAGGCGTCACCAATGTCATTCAATTGAAAATGATTCAAGACCCTGAATGGGGCGCCCTCGGTCATGGCCCGGGATCATTCTACCCCTTATTTCCCTATTTTGCCAAAGACCAACCCACGTACGGAGTCTACGTTTACAGCCATAACGACCCCTTACAGACACTGGTCGAATGGGGCTGGCTAGGCAGCGCATGCTTTACCACCATCATCGCCGGCGCACTCTATTTCCTCATCCGCAACATTTTCTACCACAAAGACAAACACCCTCAACACAGGGTCATCTTTATGCGCGGCTACCTCATCGCCATCAGCACATTCCTGATCCACTCCAATATCGACTTCCCTTTTCAGATCGAGTCACTCGCCATCACTTTCTCCATCATGATTGGCGTGGCATGGGCTATACCCGAGCTCACAACGCGAAAAATCAAAAACGCCCACCGTTAAGCATACAACCCAAAACACAAATGAGAGCGACGAGCCCATTCAAAATGGATTTTAAGTCGGCAAGGAATCTGGTTTTTAAACCCCAAAGCGCCTCCCATTCTCCAATATTTTATTATTTTGCTTTTTTCTCTTGTCAGACCGCCACTCGCCCATCATAGTCCCACCGATCTTACCTTCCAACGCCAAAGAGAAGGCCCTCATTCAACCTAACATTAGAAACAACATGAAAAAAACAATTATCTTACTAAGCTTTGCGGCAGCAGGCTTTGCACAAGCAGCAGTTTCACAGCTCTCCATCACAGGCGTGACAACTTCCACTGCCCTCTATATTACATCCGGATCCATCGGAACAGCTTTGACGGATGACAGCTTTGTCTATTCGGTGAGTAGCCCGACATCACCAACTGCCGCTGATATCACAAACGAATCCAACCTAGCTATTGGAGACGAAGCTAGTGGTCAAGATGTGATTTTTGACGTTACAGTTGACTCCATTACTGTTGCTCTTGGAGACACCCTTTTCGTGGATCTCTATGGCAGAGGAGCCAATACCGTGAGAGATGACAGCATTACCGTTGAGTTTTATGACAGCGCAGATACCCTCATCGGAACCGATTCTGCAGCTGGCATAACCACTGGTGTATATAATCAGGCATCCGTTGTCCTCACGACCATAGGGAATGGCACCTATGATAGTTTTAGAATCATCGGAGGAGATACTTCAGAAGGTTCTCAGAACTACTTCACCCTCGCTGAGGTGAGAGCTGCAGCAGACTTCACACCTGTCCCCGAGCCATCTTCCACAGCCCTACTCGGGCTTGGTGGCATCGCGCTGCTTCTACGCCGTCGTCGCTAAATTACCTAGGGGAAATTAGAACCATACTCTTTGGCAACGCCTCACCTGAATTCAGGTGGGGCGTTTCTTTGTACGATTGCCCCCCCTCAACCAACCCCACAAAATACCCTAAAGCTTAACAGTGAAAGTCATCCATGATGGCGAACACTCAAAAGCGGATCGGGCTACACCTTCCGCGGCAGTTTCATCTGCTTCACCACACAGGCAAGGCATCGTCCCTACTTAAAGTCTCAAGCTGTAGCATACTCGAACCCATTAAACCGCTCATCAAACATTGTAGATTAGCACGGACCAAGCCGTGAACCACTCCCCATACCGGAGGTGTGCTATCCCAGCTCGAGAAACTCAGCCACCATTAGACATCAATCGAATTCATTTAAAATAAAGTAGGGCTGCACGGACTTGAACCGTGGACCAACCCCGACATGCGTCGGGGCTGCTCTAGTCCAGTCGCAAAAACTCCAGCGCTTTGCGGGAGTTTTTCCACCTCTTGAGTTTCGCTTCGAT
>JABDRB010000028.1 GCA_013041925.1 Akkermansiaceae bacterium
CACATGTATCGCCGCGCCTGGCACACCGGCCTTAAAACCACCTACTACCTCCGCACCCTCCAAGCATCCAATATCGAGAAATCAACCATCGACATCAAAAAGGAAGTCCGCGGCGTCGCCGGCGGGAAAAAAGAATACACCCAAGCCGAACAACAAGCCTGCTCCATCGACGCCATGATCAACGGCGGCGAGTGCGAGGCTTGCCAGTAAGACTCATAGAACATTTCTGTTTCATTCGTTTCAGCCCTCCTTCTCATCATGAGTTGGAGGGCTTTTTGATCATTTCTAGGCTGTAAGTAGTCGAAGATGATCCATTTCTTTGCCTGACCCCTTTATCGGAGATCTCATTTTCCGAGCTAAAATTCAGGATCTTGCGGCCTTCAAAGGTGGAGACCGACTTTACATCAACCTGAGCAACACACATATCCGCGTCAAATTAGGTCGTACCAAGATAACCGTTGCCCCGAGGCAGGCGAAAATTTACAAAGCGCCAGTCCTCGCCAAACCAACTAACATGGCTATTATGTATGACTTCTATCATCCCAAGAAAAAGGAATGGAAGATCATCAGCGCCTCGACCGTTGTGCTGCGACCTACCCGTCGGGCAATAAACATATTCAATGATGGCACCCGCATCGGAAACATCAAAAAGCATAAAATCCTGTTCCCCGTGCAAAGAAAAAAACCGTGATAGGACCCTCTCGATAGACCAAGCTGTTCACGTAGGGAGGGGGCCAGCCTCCACATAAATCACGGAATTCTTGTAACGTTTCCCCTTTTCCGATGATCTATAACTGATGAGTAAGAAGAAACGTGACGTTCCAGAGGATGATGCGCAAGCGTGCCAATCCTACGTCGCCCAGCTGCTCGCCCATCAGGACGATCTCCGCGCCTTTATTCACTCATTGCTGCCCAACAGCCCTGTAGCCGATGACGTCCTCCAGAATACCAATTTAGTCCTCTGGAAAAAACGCAACAGCTTCAAGGAAGGCACCAATTTCCACGCCTGGGCGTTTAAAATCGCACGCATCCAGGTGCAGCACCAGTATGACCGGGCCAAACGCGAGACTCGCCTCGTTTTCTCAGAATCCCTGCTCGAGCACGTCGCCAGCGCGGCAAAGACCAATGCTCCACGCGAGCGTAACCTGACCATTCTCGAAGGCTGCATGGAGAAACTCACCGAAAAACAACGTGAAATTGTCAATGCTCGATACACACCCGACAAGTCACTTGAGCAACATGCAGAAAACACTGGAGCCACCGCCGGTAGTCTGCGCATATCCCTCTACCGCATCCGCGCCATCCTCAGACAATGTGTCGAAAACACCCTGACCGGAAAAACCTCATGAATTTGCCCGATCTCGAAATCCGCATCCAACAGCTCTTCGATGACGAGCTGACCGAGGAGCAGTTCGCCGAACTCGAAACCGAGCTTCTGGAGAATCCCGAGGCGATGGATCTTTACTTGAGCTATTCCGGGCTGGAAAGCGACCTCAAACATCATGCTTCCTATCAGGAAACCGCTGAAAAATTGCCCGTCGTACCCATCGAGGAATTGCTCGCCCAGCAACGCCGACGCGCCATCCGGGTTTCACTACTTTCCGCCGCCGCAGTCTTAATCATCGCTGCGGTGATCATGTGGATGCAACAGGTGCCAAATACGCCCGACACGATCGCAGATCTCCGCGTCACCCCAGGTAGCGACTTCACCCTCAGCCACAACACCGACGACAAAACCCCCACCAGAAATGTCATGGTGGAAAACTCACGCATCGTACTCCGACACGGCGTCGTTGAGCTCAAGCTCCCACACGACGTCCGCGCCATCATCGAGGCCCCTGCCGAGATGACCCTACGCGACGACCGCACACTCGAGCTCAACCACGGTTGGGGTTATTTCAAAATCTCATCCAAAGACGGTGAAGGCTTCACCGTGGTCACCCCGCACCAACGCATCGTCGACCTCGGCACCGCCTTCGGCATTGATTCCCCCAAGGGTAGCAAGGAAATAGAACTTCACGTTCTCGAAGGCCAGGTGCGGGTGGATGGAATCGATGGTAAACGCGGGGGAATCGTCCAAGCCAACCGCGCGGTCATGCTCGCCGACACACGGGTGCTACGCGAAATCGACAACCCATCCATCAGCTTCAGGCACAAGCTGCCGCCAAAAATCAACACACTCGTCAAGGAGGACTTCGCGTCCGGACTCATCTCCGGCCATAACTACGTCATCCGCATGGACAAGAACGTGATCCGCGACCCCGCCGGTAACAGCTTCGGCGGCATCAATGACGACACCACCTGGAACTTCAACACCTTGGCCACCACTACGACCGTTTTACCCACCAGCGCAACTTGGAATTATTTTCATCCGTTAGATGCCGTTGACCCCGCTATCGCCGACCCTGATTTCAATACGACTTGGTACACACAAAACGACGCTGGTAATAGCTACGATGGTCCTACATTTGCGGGTTCCGGCTCTGGTCTCTTCGGCTATGGATCACCTGGAGGCAGGCCAAATGTGGATATCGGCACCCCCGGCTCCGGCAAACGCTATACCGCCTACTTCACCACAACCTTCGATCTGGGTGCCATCAGCGCTTCAAGCGTCACCGCCCTGACCGCCAACATCATGGCCGATGACGGTGCGTTTATCTACATCAACGGAAAACTCGCCGCCAACTACCATACCTCACCTGGAAACGATACCTATCTCGCAGGGATGGATGGAGGTGGTAATATTACAGTCTCTACGAACATCACGCTTGATCAGTCATTGCTTGTCGATGGCGTGAATTCGATTGCAGTCTCAGTTCACCAAAAGAGCAACGATAGTTCCGATCTCGGTTTTCAAATGGCTGTAAAGGCTACTTTTGAACCTGTCTCCGAGCCAAGCTCCGTTCTCGGTTTCGGCGACCAGACCGACCTCGACGACGACCCCGCGCAAGCCCCCCCGACTTCGGCCACGCGCGATGACTCGCCACCCGTCTTTATCGCCACCTACCCCGCCGACGACTCGATAAACGCGACACAGGGAGGCCAGATGAAGATGCTGTTCAACGAACCCATCAAGCTCGGCACCGGTAGCGTGTTTATCCAGAACGTCACCAACTGGAGTGAAAGCACACTTGTCGTAGGAGATCACCGTCTATCCATCGACGACCTGCCTTCGCAGGGAGACTCCGGCGAGGCAGGCAAGGTGCTGACGATCAACCCGCCGATCGAACTCAAAGACGGCGCTCAGGGTGTAGGCTGGCTCGCAGGCTGGCAGACCGATGCCCCCGTCACTTTCATCAACCCGCGCGGCGATGGCATATGGTATGACAACGATGACTTACAGGATGATCGCAAAAGCCTGGGCATGACCGAGTCCATGCGCAGCCCCGGCATGGCCAGCATCAACCAACCCATCCACCGCAAGATTGGCACCATCACCGCAGACAACCGCTACACCGTCAGTGCCGCCATCGGCGTGCGCGCCAAAACCGCCAAAAACCCATCCACCTTCCCCGGCTACACCATCCGCCTGAAGTCAGGCGACATCACGCTCGCCCAACTCACTAGCAACACCCCGCCCGGCCCGGCCAACAGCGTGAACACCGTCGGATTCTCCTGGGACGCCACCACCCTGCCGAAAGATGTGAACCCCGGCGACCCACTCAGCATCGAGATCATCCCGCACCAGACCTCCGGATACCTCGACCTCAACGCCCTCCGCATCTCCACGCTCGGGCAATCCGGGAGGTAGGTTGCTACTTCATTTTTTCAACCGCGAAAGGGGACGAAATAACGCGAAAGAAGACTTGGGTTGTGGATTCGTTTTTAACCACGAATCAGACGAATTTCACGAATCTTTCTTAGGTTGATACTTCATTTTTCAACCACGGAAGTCACGGAAAACACGGAAGTGCTAGGTTGCTAATTCCCCATCCTGCCCTTCGTAGCTTCAGCGAAGTAGGGTCTTTACTCAAAATCATCCGGGATATGCCTACCCAAATCCATGGCATCGTGGAAACAGCTCTTCCCTGAAACGCCAGCGGGAGGGATCCCCGGTTATTTGAGCAAACTTCCGGTGGAGGCTTTTCAGATAACGCTCCTCCTGCTCCTCACCCCATGTATCACGGGTATACTGGCTGATTTTCTCAAGATCAGAAACAGCTGATTGGGTAAATTCAAGGATCACTGATCTTTCTTATTACCTCGTGCCAAATTTAAAAACTCCTCCTCACTCGAAACCTTGACGGTCTTCCCTGCAAGAACATCCTCATAACCCTTACGGGCCTCATTTTTCAACCACTCGCCGTAGTGACGCTGATCCTCCCAAATTCTCAACGCATCACGCATCACCTCGCTCGCATTATTGTATCGTCCGGAATCAACACAGCTTTTAACAAGCTGTTCGTAGTGGGGTGTCAGTGAAATATTCATACCGTTATTCTTCAAGGATGGACAAACTATAACAAAGATTAGCAATCTTTGCAAACCCCTTAAATCATATCGGCTAATTTTGAAACCCATTCTCCGGCTTGGGTTGCCGACCCCGACTTGTCGGGGTCCTCCCCAGACCCGCGAAGCGGGTTAAAATAGGGAGTGTGGACAACGCACGAATTCATTCCTGCCCGACGGAGGAGGAGGGCTGCATACCAGCATAGCCGAGTGGGCGAGGCAGTCTTGTCCACAGCGGAGGATATGTGAACTAGCCTGCCTTGCTTGGTTTTTGGATCCCGCGACGGCGGGATTAAAACTTAAGCCCCTGAACTCTCCACCCCACCCACAGGACAAATAATAGAAGATTCTTTGTAACGTTCCCCAATTCACATGATTTATGATGTAAGTGCGATGTTGCAGCGTCCTCTGACCTGCAAATCCAACCCACTGTAAAATATACACTAAAACAACCAACCCACCACCACCGCCCTTCTCGGCCTCGGTGGACTCGCACTCATCCTCCGTCGTCGCAAGTAACGATTGAGCGTGTAATACGAATCAACAAGAGCCGGCTCAGTCAAATAGGCTGTGCCGGCTTTTTTCGGTATAAACCCCGGGCTCCGGGGCACCATTGGCCCAATCCTGAACAGCAAATGCCTATCAAAAAACCATCTCAAGCCATCCTTCTCCTTTTGCTTGTCACCACGGCACCTCTTGCGGGTCACGGGTTTGTGGATCAGGAGATCGCGGAGGTGACGAGGCGCTTGGAGACGAAACCCGGCGATGTCGATTTGCTGATGCGCCGCGCCACCTTGCATCGGGCCCATGAGGATTATGCCGCGGCAAAGGCGGATCTCCTGGCGGTGAAAAAGGATTCCCGGCACCATGCGGAGGCCCTGCTTCGTCTCGCCAGTCTTGAACGCGGACAGGGGAAGTTGGCCGCGGCCGATTCGGTACTCGCTCGCTACTTCACCATGGGTGGCGAAGCACCGGAAGCCTATCGGGAAAAGGCGCGCCTGGATGCCGACCAGAAGCGAGGCAAGGCTGCGGCAGGAGCATGGCGCAATTACCTCAGCCTCGCCCAACATCCGACGGCCGACGAATTCATCGAAGCTGCCAAGGCGATAGCCGCGAGCGGTGACCCGTCTGCCGCCCAACTGACGGTTCAGCACGGCCTGAAACGCTATCCGGCCTCCATTCCCCTGCATCGTGAGGCTGCTTTCCATCAACTCCTCGTAGGCCGCAAGGCCGCGGTGGAGGAGCGCTTTGCCGAACTGCGCAAACGCTATCCCACGCTGCGGCCCCGCCTTTTTCATGAAGAGGGAATGCTCTGGTTGGCCGGCGGGCATCCAGAGAACGCGCACCGCTGCTTTGAGCGCGCCCTTGCATCTCTCAATCAACTTCCCGCCAGCAAGCAGAGCCAACCCGGGTTCCGGAGCCTGCGTGCGGAAATTCTCAAATTACTCAAATAATGAATATGAACAATCACATCAAATCACTCGTCGCGTTTGCCGTGCTAGCTCTTGTCACAGGCTCGGCGCATGCGGAGACCTTCAACCTCGTACCGACCACCGCAACCTGGAATTATTTCCATCCAACAGATGGAACGGACCCTGCGATCGCCGATCCTGATTTCAATACAACTTGGTATAAACAAAACGATGCCGGCAACAGCTACAATGGCCCTACATTTACGGGCTCCGGCTCCGGCCTGTTCGGCTATGGGGGAATTGGCTTGGGGGGAGTTACGGTAAATATCGGCACGCCTGCTTCCGGCAATCGCTACACCGCCTACTTCACAACAACCTTCGACCTGGGTTCCACCCCTGCATCCAGCATCACCATATTGACTACCGACGTCCTAGCCGATGACGGTGCGTTTATTTACATCAACGGACAACTTGCCACCGGCGTCAATGTAGGCGGAATTAGCGACACCTATCTCGCTACAACGGGACCCTCTGGTAATGAAGGATCCCTCACCACGATTGCACTCGATGAGTCTTTACTGATTGATGGTGTGAATACCATTGCGGTATCTCTTCACAACACGTCGAACGGGAGTTCTGATCTGGGATTCCAACTGGAGCTGACTGGGAGCGACGCCGTGCCGGTCACGTTGGCCAGCGAGACGTCTTCCGGGTGGGCCTATCTCCAGTCGCTGGATGGTTCGAACAACGACACCAACCCCGCGCTTACGGATTTCAATTTCGACGACAGCTGGCTGGACCAGTCCATCGGCACCTACACAGGATCCGCCGTTTATGATGGCCCGGCCTTCACCACCGGGGCGACGGCTCCGTTTTCCTACGGATCAGTCAGTGGCATCAGTGGCGGCACCATCCTCACGACTCCGACCATCTCCACTCGCCACACGGCGTGGTTCATCAAGGAGGTCGATGGAGGTGTGGACGGCTACTCGAACCTCACTCTCAACCTGCTCGCGAACGACGGAGCTTTCGTCTATTTGAACGGACACCTGATCGCCAACAAGAACATGCCGACCGGCAGTGCAGACACGTGGAATTTGCTTTCGACATCCGAGGGGGATGGCGACTTCTCGAAGCAGACCATCTTGAATGACGCGGTGCTCAAGCCCGGCCCGAACCTCCTGGCGGTTTCGGTCCACCAGGATTCGATCACTAGCCCAAATCTCGGTGTGAAACTAAAGCTCACTGGTGACATCGGTCTGCCCGACCTTGCATTTGTGGTGGCGGAGGACATCACCGACACCACCGCGAGCATCTACTGGGTCACCGGCACGGCCGGGAACTCGACAGTGCGTTTCGGCACCGCGCCGGGAGTCTACACCAGCACGGTCAATGACTCGGGAAGCAAAACCAGCCATCAGGTCGGCCTGACCGGATTGACGGCCGACACGACCTACTACTTCGAGGTCAAGACCAGCGACGGGGGTTCCTTCAATCCGACTGGAACCGGCTCCTTCACAACGGCCCCGGATCCGAGTGGCACCCTGACTCGCGGTCCATATCTCCAGTCTGCCTCGCACGACCGCATCACCTTTCGCTGGGAAACCAGCGAGCCGGGAGATGCCACCGTCAACTACGGCACCACGCAGGGCAGCCTGACGTCCTCCGTCACGGTTCCCGGATCATTTACAGACCACACGGTCACCCTGACCGGACTCGTCGCGGATACGAGATACTACTATCAGGTCGAGACCGTCACCGCGGGTGGAAATGTGAGCACTCCCGAGACTGCGGACTACTTCTTCGAAACCTCACCGACACCCGGCGAAGCTCACCCAACACGGATCTGGGTGATCGGCGACTCCGGCAAAGGAGGAGCCGCCAGCGTCTACAGCGCCTTCCGCAACTACAATGGGGACCACACCGATGTCTGGCTGATGCTTGGCGACAACGCCTACAACAGCGGCACCTACGCCCAGTTTCAGAGCGCCGTCTTCGACAGGTTTCCGGAGCTCCTCCGCAACACCACCCTGTGGTCGACTTTCGGCAACCATGATGCCTTTACTGCGGGCGGTGCGCCCTACTTCGATCTCTTCCACTTTCCCACTGGCGGCGAATGCGGAGGTGTCGCCTCGGGAAGCGAGAACTACTACTCCTTTGACTACGGCAACATCCACTTCGTCTGCCTCGATTCCACGACGAGCGTCAACTACTCAGACACCCTGGGTGACGGCGGGATGGCCGATTGGCTGCAAAGCGATCTCGAGGCCACCACGGCGGACTGGATCATCGCCTACTTCCACCACGGACCTTACACCAAGGGCTCGCATAATTCCGACACCGAGGTGTACCATATCGCGATGCGGGCCAACACCCTCGGGATCCTCGAAGACTACGGAGTGGACCTGATTCTCTCCGGCCACAGCCACAGCTACGAGCGGTCGCACCTGCTCAACGGCCATCACGGGCTCTCCACAAGCTACGCCGCCGCCACCCATGCGATCGACGCCGGCAATGGCTCGGAGGTGGGTAGCATCGATGCATCGGGGAACTTCGTTCTGTCCGGGGCTGATGGAGCTTATCAGAAACCGCTGGCTGCCGGAAATGCCGGACAGGTGTCTTCCATCGTCGGTGCGTCCGGCCAGCTGTCTAATTGGCAGGGTGGATCGTCGGCAGTGGTGAACCCGACCCCGCATCCGGTGTTCACCGCCAACCTGCGCGTCCTCGGGTCGATGGTGATCGATGTGGACGCGAACACGCTGCATGCGGTCTATCTCGACAACGCCGGCAACGTTCGCGACGACTTCACGATTGTGAAGGGCACAACGATCGAAGTAACAGCCACGGACAACAGCTTGGCAGAACACGGAGCCGATAACACCGCCACATTCACCCTGACCCGCAGTGGAGCCACGTCCTTTGCCGAGGACGTGAACTATCAGATCAGTGGCAGTGCAACCAATGGCGGTGATTACAGCCCGATGTTGACGGGCAGCGTGTCATTCGCAGCCGATGAGACAAGCAAGCAACTGACCGTGACCCGGGTTGCCGATTCTCTAGCAGAAGGGGCTGAGACGATGGAGGTTACCGTGACAGGTGCGCAGCAAGCTGCGGGCACAGACGGGGCGTTGCGTGATCGGTATTTTTTAGGAACCCAGGTGATGGATTCGGCTACCCTTGCCGATAAACCATCACAGGACTGGTGGTTTGGCCAGTTCGGCGCTACTGCGTTGACGAATGCCTTATGGAAGTTAGACACGGACAATGACCGGCTGGATCGTTTACAGGAATATGCTTTGGGGGGAAGTATTGGCACGGACGACAGTGCCTTGCTCCCGACCTTTCAGTTCTCCGAGAATACACTGGAACTGTCCTATTCACAGAATAACGCGCTGACAGATCTTACCTTCAAAGTATTCACTTCCACCGATTTATCCGACTGGACGGAGACCGGGGTAGTTAATTTGCTCACCGGCCCAGCTAATCCGACGGGCGTAGAGTCACGTAAAGGGGCGGTTGCTCTAGGCGCAGGAGATTCTAAGAGATTTCTCCGGCTTCGGATCGACGACTAATACCCTCAATCCTGGTAATAATGCGGACAAGATTGTCCGCACTCCCTACGGCCGAAGGCAAAGGAGGGGCGACAATCCTGTCGCGCGGCAACCCAAGCCACTCATGCATAGCTACTCCACATGGGTAGATAGTGGACAGGAGTGTCCACGCTCCCTATCCCAGCTTCGCTGCGGCAGTTGTCTTCAGCTCTTCTGCCTTATCTCGCTCAGGAGTAGCACCGTGTGCTTGGGTTGATGCCGACTAGAAGTCAGCGCTCCATGCTACATGGGGCCGAGGCATGTCACGGGATGACTTTCTCGGCGATGCCGGCCATGTTCCCCATGTTCCGGTAGGAGCTTCGGAGGTCGTAGGTTTCTCGTAGTCCCATCTGTGGAAAATAGTGGATTTTCTGATCGGTGAAAGAAACATACACCACGTAAGATAACACCCAATACGATGAATAGGAGGGGGTCAGGCATAGAAATGGATCATCTTCTCCTCCTGTTCGCATTTTCGTTGGCAGGACCCACCGATGCCCCGCCAGGTCAGAGTGCAATATGAGGACGCGATCTACCATGTGATGGCACGGGGAAATCGCTGGGACATGATGGTTCGCAGCGATGAGGATCGAGAGATTTTGGAGCAACACTTGAAGAGGTGATGGCTAGGGTGGGGTGGCGTCTCTCTGCCTATGCGTTGATGGGAAACCACTACCCTCTCCGTTTTAAGACGCCGAAAGCCCCTCTCGTTGAGGACATGCTCGACCCATCCCAATCCGTCAACCTCTTCCTCGCCGAGCCCGACATGAAGACCCTCTCCCACATGTATCGCCGCGCCTGGCACACCGGCCTTAAAACCACCTACTACCTCCGCACCCTCCAAGCATCCAATATCGAGAAATCAACCATCGACATCAAAAAGGAAGTCCGCGGCGTCGCCGGCGGGA
>JABDRB010000029.1 GCA_013041925.1 Akkermansiaceae bacterium
ATGATTTGGACCAAAGCCCAACGGACCCGGTCTACGATGGCTCGCAGATCAACGGGCTGAATGTCATTCATTTCGCCGATACATGGGCTGAACTTTACCGTTCTGGAATACCGGATATAAATTGCACAGAGGTATGCGTCATCTCTGTGGGAATGCCTAAAGCAGCAGGTGACTATCCTAACCTGGGATCAGTCTATAGCACAGATGGCTCTGATAAATTAAACTTAAGGCTGAAAAACAGTGCCACTTCCGGGCAGATATCTAGCGGATTAAAGTTGGATGGGGTCGCCAACAGTATAGCCTCAGTGAGTAGTGCAGACATCGTGGATGACGCTCCGGTGATGTTAGCGGCTTACTATGACGGGCTAAATGGTGTTGCCAGCGTGAATGGAGGCGCACTTACGAAAACCGTAAATGTTGCCGACGGCGCGACCTTCACCATCAATGAAATTCAGGTGGGTCGGGATAACAACACGCCTAGAAACTATCAGGGAGAGATGATCGTTCTTAACACATCTGATCTGACTACCATTCAGAAGGTCGAAGGCTATCTCGCCTGGAAATGGGGAACGCAAGGCAGCCTCCCTGCAGCGCATCCTTATTCAACGACCAATGCCACGAGCGGGCCGAAGAAGTCCGTTCCTTCCGCAACAGCGACATTAGCCGGGGTTGTCACCGATGCCGATGATACACCGACATACAGTTGGTCAGACACCGGCACGGGAACAGGCACTGGCACAGTGACTTTTGTCAATGTGAATGCGCTGGATACGGATGTCACATTTTCTGACGCGGGGACCTACATCCTTCGCCTTACCGCAGATGATGGTAATGCCCAGATCACTGAGGATGTTGTGATTACGGTGGAACAGGCAGCCGAATATACGATCACCTACGATGGCAATAACAACGGAGGTGGCTCGGTCCCCTTGGACAGCACGGAGTATGAGTTGAATGACCCCGTGACCGTTCTAAGCAATACCGGAAATTTGACTCGGACTGGATACACGTTTGATGATTGGGATACCGAGGCTGACGGAACCGGTGATGCTTATGCGCCGAGCGATACCTTTAACATCACTGGGCGCATTACACTATTTGCGCAGTGGCTGGGTAATGACTACACGGTGACCTTTAATCAACAAAGTGGCACTGGCGGAAGCGGCAGTGTGAGTGCCACCATGGGCGCCTCGATGCCAACGGCATCAGCACCATCACGGACTGGCTATACGTTTGGTGGCTACTATTCTGGAACCAGTGGATCGGGCACGCAGTATTATGATGGCGCGATGGCCAGCGCCAACGACTGGGATGTCGCCTCTGCAACCACACTCTATGCTTATTGGACCGCTAAAACCTACACGGTCACTCTTAACAAACAGAGTGGCACCGGTGGGGACGGTAGTGTCACGGCGACATACAACGCGGCAATGCCATCAGCGTCGGGTCCGACGCGGTCTGGATACACCTTCGGTGGTTATTACACGGGCACCAATGGAAGTGGCACTCAGTATTACACCGCGGCCATGGACAGCGCCAATACCTGGAGCCTCACGTTGAACACCACTTTGTATGCCAAGTGGACGGCGATCGACTACACGGTGAGTTTCGACAAGCAAGGCGGCAGCGGTGGCAGCAACAGTGTCGTTGCCACCTACGGTTCCGCGATGCCTTCGGCTACTGTGCCGACGCGTGTTGGCTACACGTTCAGTGGTTACTATACGGGGACCAACGGGAGTGGCACCCAATATTACACGGCGGGAATGGCCAGTGCCAATAACTGGGGTATTGCTTCCAATACAACCTTGTATGCCTACTGGACGGGGAGCACCTACACGGTGACCTTCAACAAACAAAGTGGCACAGGCGGCAGCAATAGTGTCGTTGCCACCTACGGGTCCGCGATGCCTGCGGGCACGGCTCCGACCCGCACTGGGTATGCCTTTGGTGGTTACTACACGGGAGCTGATGGAGCTGGCACGCAGTATTACACGGATGCCATGGCAAGTGCTAATAACTGGAACATCGCCTCAGCCACCACGCTCTATGCCAAGTGGACACAGGCTTATACGGTCGACTTTCAGACGGATGGAACCACGGGTTCTACGTTGAGTGGATCAACGGCTCAAGTCGTCGTTGCTGGCGGTGACTGTAACGCAGTGACGGCCAACGCGCCAGCCAACCACTATTTTGTCAACTGGACGCAAAGCGGTAGTGCTTACAGCACGGATAACCCAATCACCGTGACTGGGGTGAGTGCAGATATGACCCTCGTTGCTCATTTTTCACCGGATCCGACCATCACGATGACCGATGACGGGCAGATCTTCGAGGCGGATGAGGATGGCGAAGCCATCTACGTCAACCTCGTGAATGGGACATTTGCTGATCCCATCACGCCAGCCAACTGGAGCCTTTCGGGCCTACCCGCCGGCGTGAGCAAAGGCAGTGTTAATCGTCTTGATGATACGACCGTCCAGGTCGTCCTCACTGGCAACCGGACTGGGGACTACGATAGCGATATCACCGGCATGTCGGTCAGCTGCACCGCAGCCGAGGTAACGGAGGCAACTTCGGTGCTTTCCGCCAATACTGGGGTGACATTCATCGCGACCAATGATGCGGAATCGATCGAAATTGTCGATGACGGCTCAATACAGGAAGCGGCCGAAGATGGCGAGCTGATCACCGTGGTTCTAAATGGTGGCACCTTCGCAAGTTCCCTCAGTGGATCCAACTGGACCGTGACCAACCTCCCCGCAGGTGTCTCGAAAGGCACCGTCACCCGCGTGAGCGAGAATGTCGCCACCATCGCGCTGACGGGTAACCGGAGTGGCACCTACGGCGGTAGCGACATCACCAATGTGACCGTCTCCTGCACGACGGCGGAATATGGCGACAGCACGGGGGGATCCTCCCTGAGTGACAACGACGGCGTGACTCTCCGCGCCCTCGTCGGTGGCACCGTCGTCCTCCAGGACGGGCTGAATAGCTACACTGGAACCCGCGATACTTATATAAATGGTGCGTCCACGACCAGTAACTACGGCACGCAGACAACCTTAAGTATTTACAACCGGAGCCAAGGCTCTAAATACCGCTACAGCTTCCTGAGCTATGACCTCTCTTCGATCCCCGCTGGATCAACTATCGTGTCGGCGAGTCTCGATTTGGTGCAGAACAACACCGTGGCGAACTCGGTGGACGTGTATGAACTGACGGGAAGTTGGACGGAGACAGGCGCGACTTGGTCCAACAGCAATGGACTGGTTGGCACTACTAGTTTTGGAACGGCCACGTCGCCGGGTTCCGCCGGTGGTGCCGTGCCGACTATCAACCTCAATGCCAGCGGGATTCAGAAGATTCAATCTTGGCTCGATACGCCTTCCGGCAATCACGGTTTTGGTATTAAGACAGCGAGCGGTGGTAACAACCAGAATATCGACCTCCGATCCAGTGAGCATGGCACTCAGGCACATCGGCCTAAGCTGACGATCACCTACAGCGGCAGCGGCACGGGTGCGGAGATCAATCTCCAAGGGCAAGGGGTCACCATCAACAGCGGCGATGCAACGCCTTCGACGGCCGACGATACCGACTTTGGCTCCTGCGAGCAGGGTGGCCCTACGGTGGTTCATACCTTCACCATTCAGAATCTCGGCGATGCAGCGCTTAATTTGACGGGAACTCCTCGGGTCAGCATCGGGGGGGCTCATTCTGGAGACTTTGTCGTGACGAGCACACCGGCAGCGAGCGTTGCCGCCAGCGGTTCAACGACCTTCGCGATCACCTTTACCCCAGGAGATACTGCGGCCCGCACGGCCACCGTTTCAATTACCAACAATGATTCTGATGAGGGCACCTACACCTTTTCAATTGGTGGGGAGGGCGTCGTGACCACGGTACCTAGCCCATTCATTGTCTGGGCGGGCGGGGCTGATTTTGAAGTCGATGGTAACAACGACGGTATCGATAATGGTTTGGCATGGGTATTGGGGGCAAGCGGCATCTCAGCCGATGCCACTGCGCTGTTGCCCACATTGGACAGCAACACGGACGCTGAGTATTACATTTTCAACTTCCGCCGCAGCGATGCCGCTAATGCCGACACCAGCACGACCATCATACCGCAATACGGCAGTGACTTGGGAACTTGGACCAATGCCGTGCACGACGGCACGGATATCATCATCACCCCAGCCGATGACTTCTATGAAACGGGTGTGGACAAGGTGGAGGTGAAGGTGAAGCGCACCCTCGTTCCAAGCGATAGGTTCTTCAGTCGCCTCAACGTATCGATTGCTCCGTAGTGCGATAGTAGTGGGATTACGACCAGTTGACATCGACTTGGGCGATGTTGCCGTTGCGGTCCTTGTACTTAAGGTGACCGTGTTGGATTCCATATTCGTGGACCTCCTTGGTGACCTTGACGTCGTAGCAACAGTATTCGGCAATTTTCATCATCGGCTCGTTGTTGCCGGTTTTTTTATACTCTTGCCACCAGCGTAGGGCGTCGAGGCCGTCGGCAGATTTCCCCATACCGAGGGATGCGGATGCGAGGGAGTCGAGTTTGAGGCGGTGGCCGAGGATGGTTTCGACTTCGATGAGCATATCGAGGTTCACGGTGCTTTCTGCGAGGTCGAGGATGGTGTAGCCTTGGAGGACGGGGTAGTCGAAATAGAGATGGTTGTATCCGACGACGAGGTCGGCGCGGGTGAGCATGTTGACGAGTCCTTCGGTATCGTCTTCTCCGAAGATGTGGTATTGCTCGGTGCGGGTTGAGTAGGCGACACCGACGGAGATGCCCATTTTATCTTTATGGGCGGCGCCACCAACGTCGCCGAAGCTGCGTTGGGTTTCGAGGTCGAAGTAAACGATGTCTTTCATTATGAGTTAAGGTGGAAATTTGAATGACGTATTTCTTCGGGTTGTTACTGTATTTTGGACCGCGAAAGAACGCTAAAATACGCAAAATTTTTGCTGGAAGGGGCGCACAGGGGAGGCGTTATCGGATGATCTCCTCGAGGCGGGAAGTGATCCAGTGGGGGGCACGGTGGTGGTGGAGGCTCTCTAAGCAGCAGCGGGCACCGGCGAGGTTCCCGAGCAGGGCGTGGGCGATACCTTGATCGGCAAGCAAGAGGGGGTCCGGTCGAGCCGAGTTGAGACGGGGGCGGATTTCCGCAAGGGCAGCGTGCAGGGCGGATGCGGCATCTGTGTTGCGTTGAAGTCCCTGAAGCGTGCGGGCACGTTTAATGAGCCAAGAGGATTTCCACCGGCGGTCGCTGAGTTCCGAGTCAATCAGTGGGAGGGCGGTTTTGTAATCGGAGGCGTCGATGAGGGCATCAACCCAGTGGGCCTTGAGCACGGCACTGTGGTGGCGGCGGTGACCAGATTTAAGGTCGGCAATACGCTGGGTGTGGAGTGCGAGTTGGCGTTGGTTTTCCGAGCGCAGGAGGAACCACTCAATTTCGCCACGCGGGACTTCTTGGAAGGCGAGTTGGACGGCTTGGAGTGAGGGTTGGTGTTGGCCGTTGAGTTGGTAGGCTTCGGCCCTGAGGATGTGCGCGCTGGCGCGTTGGCTGGGTGTGTGCGACTGCTGCAGGGCGTGGTTGGCGGAGAGCAGAGCTTGCGTGGGCTGAGCGAGTGCGAGCTGGACGCGGCAGAGTTCGAGATGGAGGTGGGGGCGCTCCGGGGCGATGGTGATGGCACTGCGGAGGTCGGCGCGGGCATTTTCTAACTGATTGAGGGCGCGGTAGGCGATGGCGCGTTGGAGGAGATTGTCAGGTGTGCGATGGGTTTGGATGTGTTTGCTGAGATGTTGCACGTTGTGTTCCGGGCTCTCGTGGGCAGTGACCGCGAGGGCGGTCAGGTGAAGAGCGAGGATGATGGACGGGCGTATCGGCAAGAGCGTGGGCGGTTTTATCGGGTTTTGAGGAGGAGCGCCGGGTGCAGCGTGAAGTCAGAGCTGGTGAGCGAATGGTTGTGGCCTTCGATGGCGATGGTATTTTTTCCCTTTTTGAGGAGGTGGGCGTAGGGGCTCAGGTCGAAGAGTTCAAACTTGTTGTGTGCATCGTGCTGGGCGATGCCGGTGGCATTTTTCCCTTCGCCTTTTCGGACGCCATTGCGGATGACCTGCTTGCCGTTGAGGTAGAGGATGAAGGCATCGTCGTAGCTGATGGAGAGCCAGAGGTTGTTGGCGTCAGATGGCTGCGCGAGGGTAAAGCTGCGGAGGATGTAAACGCTGGTGTATTTGTTACGCATGTCGAGCACGGTGGTATCGTCTGCGTCGCCGTAGCCGAACCCAGCTTGGCCGAACTTCCATGAGGATACGTCGAAGCCGGGCGCCGTCCAGTGGGCGGGTGGAATGTCACCGGCGAGGTAGTGCCAGCGTGCATTTTTGGGGATGAGGAATGTCCCTTGGGTGGGTTTGCCGGGTTTCCATGGTTGGGCGATACGTTTCGGGGTGACGGGTTGGGATTTATCGATTTGGAATGTGTCGACGACCTCGCCCTTGAAGTTGAGCATGCTGGCGTTGAGGGTTTGGCCGCTGATGTGGACGAGGGTGGACCCGTGCTGGAGGATGCTTCGTTTCATGACGGGTGAGTAGCCACCGCGCCTGAGACCGGTGCCCCCGTGACCGGTGACGATTTGAATGGTGCCTTGGTTGGGGGTGAGGCCGGGGCTTTTCTGGTAAGCGCCGTCGCCCTTGGGGTGGCCGTCGCCGTCGTCGAGGATGTGGTTTTCGGCGGTGGTGGGTGTATCATAGGCACCATCCATGAGCATCGACCGTTCATAGATGTGGGAGTGGCCGGTGAGGACGAGGTCGACGCCAGATGACTCGAGGATGGGCATGATGTGTTGGCGCATCTCGATGAGTTGCTTTTCCTTATCGCTGTCGTGGCTGCCTTTTGTGTAGGGGGGATGGTGCCAAAAGGCGATGAGCCAATCGGTTTTCTCAAGGGAAGTTTTGGCGAGGTCCTCGCGGAGCCATTGGGCCATGGCGGCGCTGGGTGAGCGGTCGAGGTCGTGGGAGTTTAGGACGATGAAGTGGGTGCGGCCATAATTGTAGGAGTAGTAGGATTCTTTGCCTGACGGGACGCCCCCGGCTTCGCCTTGGGTGGGGGTGATGTAGGCGTCGTAGTAGGGGCCGATCCCCGTTTTTCCTTTGGACGTGTATCCTTCGTGGTTGCCCATGGCGGGCCAGCAGACGGTATGGCGTAGGGTGGGCTCGTAGATGTTAAAGAAATTGTTTTGGAACTCAGGGTCTTTGCCGCTGCCGTAGGCCATGTCGCCGACGTGGAGATACATGTCCAGAGTGAGCTTGTGCTTGAGGTTGTAGTTCACCATCGCTTGGTGGACGTCCTTTTGCATTTGGTTGCCCCGACCGGAGTCACCGACGGCCCAGAAGTAGATGTCACGTTTGGAGCCATGCACGGGGTGAGTGCGGAAGCGGTAGGTTCCATCGTCTGGGGTAAGGCGGGTATGGCCGTCATAGATGGCGTAAAAATAGGGGGTATCGGGTGTGAGGCCGGTGAGATGGGCTTCGAACTGGGAGGTATTATCTGGGGCGCTGTGCAGCGGGTCTGTGGTCAGGGTGTTGCGCTCCTTGAGGGTTTTGCGGACGATGATTTGATTGCCCGAGCACGTTTGATCGAGATGTTGGCGTGATGTTCCGAATCGGATGCTGGGTGCCATCGGGGCTTGGCATCTCCAGGCGATGTGAATCGAGTTTTCCGTAGCGAGCTGGAGGTAGGGGGCGCGTGAGAAGTCTGCCTCAACGGGTGTCAGTAGGAGCAGGAGGGCGTGAAGGGCGAGGGTGAGAGATCGGGAGAACATGGTGAATGGTGGGTGGTGGGTGGGTGATTGTTTACTTGTTTCCATGAAATAGGCTTACATATTTCTCAAAGACTTGGCGGCATCGCTGCGGGATGCGACAAGAGCAGGGACGTAGGTGGCGATGATGCACATGACAAAGGCAAAGACAAAAACGCTGATGAACTCGTCGAGCCGGATAATGGCGGGTAGACCATCGAAGCCGTTGAATTCAGACGGGAACGGGTCGAACCCCCAGGACGCGAAGAGATCGAGTAAGACTTGGCGGAATTTGATGACGAGGTAACCGAGCCCAAGGCCGACGAGCCCGCCAAAGAGGCCGATGATGACCCCTTGGTAAAGGAAGACGCGAACAAGTTGTGCGGGTGCTGCGCCAAGAGCTTTCATGACACCGATTTCTCGTTTTTTCTGGATGGTGACGGTGAACATGACGGCCATGATGGAAAAGGCGGAGACCAGCATGATGAAGGAAAGGCTGAACGACAGGAGTTGGCGTTGGGTTTTGATCAGGGAGAACTGCTGTTGGTGGTCCTCCATCCAGGTGCGGGCTCCCCATGATCCATCGGCGGGCATGTGTGGAAGGATGGTGTCATCCATCACTTGAAGGGCTTTGTAGGGGTCATCCAAGCGGAGGGCAATACCACGCACTCCATCGCCGAGGCCGGTGAGGTCTTGTCCGACGGGGAGTGGGACAAAAACATCGGGGCTGTAGGCATGGCGGGTGGCTTGATAGATGCCGATGACGGTGAGGTCTTTGGGTAGCACCACGGTTTTCATGTGTTTGATGTCGTTGATGTCCTCGTGCTGAGTATCGACGTCACCAAGGGAGTCTAAAAGTTGGATGGTGGTGGCGAGGTGACCCGCGGTGAAGGTGTAGTCTCCGCTGTCGTCTGGTTTGGGGGTGCTCCGTTCGCCATCGGCGAGATGGCCGAGGACGGCGTCGATAATTTCTTTTTCCGCATTGCGGATATTGAGATCCAGCAGTGGGAGGAGTTGGTTGTAGTAGATGTCTTGGAGCTCGGTGATGGCGACGGATTCCTTATTGCCCTCTGAGGTGATGGTGTGCTTGAGCTGATCTTTGATTTGCTTGAGCTGTTCGGTATGACTTTTGGCAAAGGGGGTGCTGTCGATTCGGTCGAGCACGGGCCGGATTTGTTTAAGATTTCGGTTGGTGTGAATTTGAATTTTTTCACCGACGACGATGCCAAATTTTTCAGCGGTGAGGGAGGAGATGACGGCATTTTCACCGAGACCCATATCGGCGGTCCCTTGTCCGGGCTGGATGAGGTTTTGCAGTGACTCGAGTTGGGTTGCATTGGTGGTATCGATCGCCTGCATTGAGGCTGGGGCAACAGCACCGGAGCGGTCGAGGAGGACGAAGTCATTGACCAGGGCGTAGGCGCTTTCGACGCCCTCGAGCGAGGTCATCGATTGTTCCACGGCCCGCCATTCTTGTTCGGCATTATACTCTGGGTATTCCTCGGGATCGGGCCAGAGGGCATGGCGTTCGATGGTGATGTGAGGTGTGTAGCTGAGGACGCGATCTTTGACGAGTTGCTCAAAGCCACCGAAGACGGACAGGACAACGACGAGGACCATGACGCCGATGGCGACGCCAGCGAGTGAGATCAGCGTGATGACGGAGACGTGGGTGCGCAGTGGGTTGAGGTAACGCAGCGCGAGCAGGAGACTGAAATTTTTTCTGACGATGGCTTGATGAAAGGTTGGTGAAGTGGCTGGAAATTGCTTGGTTCTTGGATGTTTGTCCATCGAATAGTCGATGGTTTAGTGTTTGAGGGTGATGGGGCGGGTGCTGTCGAGTGTGGGAGTGAGGGTGAGCTGATCATGTTCCAAGGTCAGGGTGACGGCTCCCGTTTGGAGTTGATCGAAGGTGTGGATCCCTAGTTTTTGAGTGAGGTGGATCCATCTTTCGGGGATGCGTTCACGTGCGGGAAATGGGCAGTTGCTGGTGATGATGGCTTGGGGCGTGACGGCTTGGTAAAATATCTGGCTACCAGTGAAGTCGTCACTATTTCGGCCCATGACGATGAGGTCAGCGCTGAGGTCTTTGCCGGAATCGAGCAGGCGGGTCTCGGTGATCATGCCCGCGTCTCCGGTAAAGAGGATACGCCACCCGTGCCAATGAAGGCGGATGACGAGCCCACTATCGTCTGCGAGGCCATGGCCCTCGATTTCTACGGGAGCGTGGAGGATTTCCAAATACACACCCGGCTCGATGTGGAAAATCTGGTTTGCGTGCGGGATGACAAGTCGGCAGTGCTCGTTTTTTGCTTGGCTGAGAAATGTACGATAGCTTTGGCTCAGGAGGTCGGAGCGTGGGATGATGGCCTGTTTCGGCTGGAAGCTGGCCAGGCAGTGGCTCATGCCGCCGCTGTGTTTGGAGTCGGCATGGCTGACAATGAGCGAGTCGGGAGTGAGTCTGAGTTGGTTTAATGTGGGCTGGACGTGGCGGGTGAAGTGATCTCGGCGACCACAATCCAGGAGGATGCCGCCACCCAGATCCAGAAAATTGGCGCCACCGCCGTAGGGGAGATCGAATACGATGATGCGGCCATTTGGGGGTCGATGGGGTTGGTGGTAATGGTGGCCGCCGGGGATGTGGGCAAAGAAAGTGGCGGCGTGGTATGCGGTATGGGCCACAATCGCGTTGGCTTGGGTGACGGCTTTGCCGGCAGGTTCCCAGAGTGAGCCGGCGGCCAGTCCGAGCATCGCCAGTGCGAGGATGAGGAAAACGATGAGCATCAGCGGGATGCCGGCGAGGATGCCAATGGGGGTGATGATACCGAAGTGGATCCAGATAAGTGGGGCCGACCCCATCCATGCTGCGAGTGAAACCGAGAGCGAGTTGCGGAGCCATTTCCTTCCGCTCAGGATGCGTTCCTGCCATGGAGTGAGTAGGAGTCTGGGCATGAAGGGATCGATTTCTGCCATGGGTTTGAGGATTTGAATCCAGAGTCCTGTGGCGACCGCGAGAGCCAGCAGGACGCCGTAGGATAGCTGAAAGCCGGGAGTGAATATCTGATGTCCATCCCCAAGTAAAACGATGATCGCGCTGGCGGCGAGGCTGTTGATGAGTGATGGTCGCCGTTGTATCAGAAAGCCTGATAGGAAAATCGATGCCATCAGGACAGCGCGCACGGCGGGTGGTCGTAGGCCGGTGATCCCAGCATAAAGCGCCATGCCAAGAATGATTCCGCTAATGAGGGCCCATCGGGGCGCGCGGAGGAACCAAAGCAGGCCGCCGATCAGGGTGCCGACCATGCCGACGTGGAGTCCGCTGACCGCAAAGACATGCAAGGCGCCGCTGTTGCGAAAATTCTCGATCATCTTGGAGTCGCGTGGCGGGCGTTCACCAAGAACAACCGCTCGGATGAGCTGGGCTTCCTCGGAGTCAGGATCAAGCCCCGTGGTCATTTTTTTTCGGAGGTGATGGCGCCAGTCCGTCAGAATACGCACGGGTTTCCGGATGGGGCTAACTCCCGTGACGGTGATGGCTTGGTGGGTTTCTAGGGTGAGGTCTGCGCCTAGTCGGTGGAGCCATGCTGCACGGTCAAAGCCGTGGGGATTACGCCTGGGAGTGACTGCGTGTAGTGTGCCATTCAAATTAATGATGTCTCCGTATTTGAGAGGTGCGTGTCGTTTGGCGTTGAGGAGGATGCGGACGCCGGACGGGAGGTCCTCTGCGTCACGGACCTTGATGAGGTAGGGGCCGCCTTGGGTGGGGCCGAGGGTCTGAATGACAACTCCTGTCAGTGCGATGTTTGCTGAGGGTTGTTTGGCCTGAACCGTCCGAAGCCATGTTGCCTGATGGTTGATGACCAAGCCATGGGTGACGTGCCCGAGCAGAGCTCCCAAAACGAGTAGGGTAATCGGAAGCTTACGAAAGCACAGCAGGGTGATGATCCCGATGATCGCGGCTAGAACGAAGTCACCCGTGCCGAATTTATCAGCCCAACAAACGCCCGCAATGACTCCGGTAAGCAGTGGCCAGAGTGGGAATAGGGAAAAAAGCCGATCAAGGGGGGTGGGCGCGCGCACGGTGGCTCATGTTAGTGCGCTGCTTGGGGTGGGCAAGAAAATCTTTTGTTGGGGGTTGTTAGCCGTTGATTAGATTTCTTCCATTTCCCTGAGTTTGTGGGTGGCATTAGCCGAGTGGCGTGTTTCAGGGAATATCTCGATCATCTGCTGGAGGATGGAGACGCAGGACTCGCGATCCTCAAGGTCTTCGAGGTAGATCTCGGAGAGTCGACCCATGAAATAGGCAGCATCGTTGACCGGCCATTCGTGGCTTTCGAGGGCAGTGCGTAAGGTGATGATCGCGGCCTCTGGGGCTTCGAGGTTATCGTGTTGGATCTTAGCCATCTCTACCCACGGCAACCGATTGTAGGGGTCGTTTTCCGTGACTTCTTGGTAGACATCGATGGCGTCTTGATAGTCTCCGCGTGCGTGGGCAGCACGGGCATCGTGCAGGGGATCGGCTTCGACAAGCTCATTGGAGTCGAGCACCGCAGCGGTGGCCTTCTCCGTAATGGCAGGGAGAATATAGACGACAAAAAGCACACCCAAATAGACGCCCGCTAACAGGAGGACTGGAAGTTGGGTGACAGCGCTGGCGTCATCGCTGCTGTCTGTGGTGATAAATGTTGCAGCGACGATGCCTGCCACGACGAGAAAGATGATTCCGTGTACAATCCACTTTGTCATAAGATAATGAGGGTTATCATATTATCGGTGGGCATGAAAGGTAGAAAACAGGACGGGTGACTCGTTGATTACATACGGCGCGCCTGGCGTCCTTCGTCGATGAGCTTCCAAAAATGTTTCGACTCTGCCAGTTGTTCGTCCTCTGACACGGGCATTTTTGAGCGAAACAGGAAGTCAGAGTAGGTATTTTTATTAAGAACCCTGTGGACAATCACGGATTCTTTAGTGGCCTCGAAGTAGATGCGATAGTCATCGGTTCGGAATCGGTAGAGTGTTTTACCGTCTCGGACCATTTGGCCAAAGCGATCTCCATCGAGGTTGGAGAGGTCAGCCTCGGTGACTTTAAAGGCATCGAGTAACTCGAGTTGGGCAAGGGTGTCCATACGCGAAATTTCTGCGGCACTGATTTCGTTGAAAACTATTTGTAGCACATGGGGATGAAAGCATCAGGATGACGAATGATCAAGTATTCTTGCTCGGTGAATCGGCCATGGGAGCTTGCAATCTTGCGCTATCGGCACCATGATCATCCTAGATTGATGATGAATTCTAGGTTGAGTCTGCACGCGTTACCCCATTTAGTGGTGGTTATTGCGATGGCTGCCGTGATGACATCCTGCCACCCCCCCATCCATGTAATCCCCCAAGTGAAAGGACTCCCCAAGCTCGCCAGCACACACTATGTTTCTTACGATAGCGATAAGTTTGGTTATCGGAAGTGGCTCTCGAAGCGTGGTGATAAGAAAGGTTCTCCTGAAACGGTGATCATTGGGGTGCATGGTATATCGGGATACTCGGGGGACTATGAGAACATGGGAAAACACCTGATGAAACAGCATCAGGCCGTGGCATTCTATGCGCCTGAAACCAGAGGGCAGGGAATGGACTTTGATCAATCGAGACGGGGGGACATCCGCTCTGCCAAGGAGTGGTATAAGGATTTATATACATTTACCCGATTGATTCGCAAGCTGCACCCCCGATCAAAAATTGTATGGTTTGGTGAGAGTATGGGGTCGTTGATTGTGATGCACGCCTATAGCAGCATGCCGGCTGGTGAGGTGCACCCGGACGGGTTGATCGTGTCCTCGCCTATTGTGGATGTGAAGTCTCGTCTCCCCGCGTGGAAATTGATGGCGATCCGTGTGAGCCGGATGTTGATGCCGAAGCTGCGCATTTCCTTGGAAAGTCTATCGGAGGGTGAGCGTCCCGTTGTGACCAAGGATGATATTCACGAGAAGCAAGCGGCGAAAAACCCATGGTATATTCGACGTTATACCCTGCGTCTTTTGCTGGAGCTTGGGGACATGGCCTCTGATATGGGGCAGAAGGCGGCTCGGGTGCAATGCCCCGTTCTTGTCCTCCACGGGGGGAAAGATATTTTTACTCGGGAAGCGAGTGTTGAGCGGTTTTACCAACAATTCCCAGTGGGGGTGGATAAAACGAGGAAATTTTACCCAGGATCGTATCACCTCCTGATGTATGATCATGATCGCGATAAGATATTTCGTGATGTTTCGAGCTGGCTTAAAAAAATGAAATGATTCCACGCTTGGTGTCGATTTCACCATGGCAAATGCTTGGGGTGAGGGCTCATTTTACTAATATCATTGCAAATTGAAACGTAGGAATGAGTGTCAAAAATATGAATGCGATAGGGGTAAACCAACACAAGGGCCGAGCTGCCACGCTGGTGTTGGGTGCTGTGATGGTTTCTGTTGCCTTGGTATCCTCGTTTGTGTTGGGTGATGACGTTGATGTAGCCCAAGGGAATGAGCTGACGGACGCGACCCCCGTGGCGGCTGCAGAGATAATGGGTTGGGTTGGAAAACTGAGCGATGATGCTTATCTTGTGCGCGAACAGGCGATGAAGGACCTGTGGAAATCCGGAGTGGCTGCCTTGCCCGCCCTGCGCCAAGCGGCTGGTGCTGGTGACCCTGAGTTGACGGATCGCTCTAACGAACTCATTCTCTATATCTCGGCCGGTGTCCTTATTGAGAGCCCCGACGCGATCAAGAAGCTGGTGCTTGAGTTTTCCCATAGCCCGATCAAGGAGAAGCTGGTGATCCTCCGGAAACTCATGGATTTAGGGCAGTGGAAACAAGTCCTGCACTTGGCCAAGCTCGAACGCCGACCTGAGGTCCGCACCCAGCTGGCTGATATTGTCAAAACCACCGCGGCCCGCGCGGCCCGCAATGCCATCGCCCAAGGTGACTATGAACAGGCGGCAGAAATCCTTCAAATGGGCGCCGATGATGCCAAGCTGATGGTCATGCGGGCGTGGTTCCATGCATGCCGAGGCCGGCTCCAGCAAGAACTTGAAAAAGCGGCCGACATACCCGGAAAAGAGGGCGCACTTTGGCGTATGTCGCTGCATCGTGCGGCTGGCGATGTCGGTGATGCC
This sequence comes from Akkermansiaceae bacterium, assembly GCA_013041925.1. GTDB lineage: Bacteria > Verrucomicrobiota > Verrucomicrobiia > Verrucomicrobiales > Akkermansiaceae > Oceaniferula. The sequence continues at coordinate 14,963 of JABDRB010000029.1, forward strand.
GTGCGCGAGGCACAGAAAGCTGGCCGAAATGACATTGCGGACGCCCTGCGTGTGTTGGAGGGCGATGCGCTACCGTGGCTCCAGAGGGGAGTGGACCGGAGTGGTATGGATGCGGTTTACAGCATGGGGTGTCGGATTCAGTTAGCCCGATTGGCAGGAGATGACAAGAGGGCGGCTGCCATGGCCCGTGAACTTGTCACCTTGGCGGTGAACCCTGAAACAGAGGCTCGTGCCGTGACCTGCCTCGCGGCAAATGGTTTCCGTAAGGAGGCGGTTGAGATCATGGTAAAACAGGATGTTGACTCCGCATTTGAATATTACGATATGACGGAATCCCCTCAGCGGTGTTTGGAGATACTGGGTATCCCACGGAATGCAAAGCCACCCTACACGGCATGGGTGAAAAAATTTACGGATCATGCGATTGAGGAAGATGAAGAGATTCTCTTTAATCGGCTGGTTACGTTGGCTGGTTTTTTGGTGAGTCGGGGTCAGGGTGAACATGCCTTGGCTGTGCTATCGCCGATGATGTCCGCTCTTGAAGAGGATGGTGCCGATGAGTGGTTTGATCTGCTCACCACGATGTTGGACTATAATCTGGGGGCGGTGGCGATCCATTTGGTGCAGCAACGAGGCAACGAACACGGCGATGCTGACTTTTGCGTCAAGAAGATGTTTGAGGACATCCCCAGCAAGTTGTTAAACCATCTATGGACGGCACTCAAAAAGCGTAACCCGCAAGACGTGACCCAAGCACTTCATGAGTTGGCCTTGTTGTCCGGCGTCATTGCCGACCCCGATAGCGAGGTGGACAAGCTGCACAAGTCGCTTAGGGATGAGGTGGCTGACGAGGGAGCAAAGGCGAAAGAACTCCGGATGATTGCGCTTTTTAAATTTGCCGCCAAGCGCAACGATATCGCCACCGCTTCTCGGATGGCGGATGCCTTAGCGGCCGGAAATGATCACTGGACAAGTAGTAAAACTTACCTGGATGCCGGCCTGCTGCGGTGGGAAAAAATAGAACCTCACTACGCAGATCTTGTGGAGAAAAACCCCGCAGATTACTTGAGCCTTACCCGCTTATACATCACCATGCGTAAGCTTGGTCGTGACCAGCAAGCCGAAAAAATGTATCAACGCGCCCTCATGGCCAGCATGGGCGGGGTGAGTGAACTCAGTAGGATCGGATGGGAACTGCACGATGCCGGATATCAAGACAAAGCGGCCGATCTCTGGATGCGTGCCGCCATGATGGCAGACCCTGGGAATGAAAATTACGATCGGGTCATGGTCTACCTCGCGCATTACGGTCAGGCGATCTACCGCAGTAAGCAGTGGAAAAAGGCGGCGGCTATCGCTGAGGTGAACACACAGCTGATGATGCGCGGGCGTGGCAGTCGTCCGCTGCATAGTATTCTCCGCACTCGGTTTTACGCAGAGTTCAGCCATGGGATGCACTTGTTGCAGCGCGGAAAGAAAGCGCGTGCGATGAACACGCTCGATGCCGCCCGCCAGCTCATCCCAGGTGACGGCACGCTCGCGGATGAATTTTTCCCCAGCCTGCGCGCGGCGGGTATTGGCCAATATTATGATCGATGGTTTGACGACAGCTACCGGCATATTGCAGCCGCGTGTAAGTTATACCCGAAATCGCACAACACACAAAACACAGCAGCATGGTTGGCGTCGAGGTCGGTTAGGCGACTCGATGATGCCGAGAAACACGCTGAGGCGGCCTTGAAAATGCGCCCTCACCAAGGGGCATACCTTGACACCATGGCAGAGGTGTGGTTTGCCAAAGGCGATCGAGCCAAAGCACTCGAATGGTCGCAAAAAGCCATCAAAGGAAGTATTTCCAATGCCCAAGGGAGCCCTCGCAGTGAAACCATGGTCATCAGTAATTTTAAACAGCTTCATCAACAACACGAACGGTTCAAAAACGACTCGCTTCCCCGTGCCGACCGTTGACCCGCCCCGTGTCTGGTTTTTGCCTTCGATCCCGAGATTCTTGATTCCGCCCTACTTCAAACATGCACCGACTTCTGCTTATACTTTCACTGCTGCCCTTACTGGCAGCACTTATTTTGAGGAAACTCAATGCGGATAGGGCATTGAGGCTCGCGTGTGATACGCGCTTGAGCGTGACCGCCAACACGCTGGCACGAAAAATGTTAGACTCAACCGGGCACAAGGAGGTTGAGTTAAAAACGAGAAAACGTTCATGGATCGGTGCCGATGTGATAGGTAACGGCTGGATCAGCCTGCCGGCGGCCGAGGCGGAAGGGGTGACCGCCCGTGCTCATGGCCAAGCTGCTCTGCGTGTGGGCCTTTACCTCGTCTCCTTAAAAAACCCAGCGGTCATCTCGCGCCGCCGCTGGGCGCTTCGTTTCGGGCACGTCTTTCCCGTGTTTACCACCCTGGTCGTTGTTTTTGCCCTGATGGTCAAACTCCCTGCGCTCTGGGCAATAAGTATCGTTGTCGGCTCGTTCGGGCTTGCTTGCTGTGCCCAGATCCTCACGGTCGTTGCTGAGCTTCAGGCGGCGTCGATTGCTTGTGTCTTACTAGAAAAAAAACGGACCTTACCACGTTTAAGCGATGAGCAGGCGGTGGTTGCCGCCACCCGTGCCTGGGCATGGTATGCCATCGTCCCCGGTCTGCTGTCCCGGCTGATGTAGTCGCTCTAGGTTCAGGGTGCCAGATTTCCTCCTCGCCACGCGGGTGGGTTTTTGGTAAGGATCACTTAATTAAATAATCGGGCTGCCATTGACCTTGTCCTGTCGGCGACGGCAGGCCCGCACGTCGACTCAGATTGTTCATTATCACTTACCCTAGAACCTACCCAAAAAATGATTTCCTACGACCGCGACCCACAGCAGGCCATCCCTGAATCATCCGTTAAAATCATTGGCCTCGGTGGTGCTGGGGCTAATATGCTTGATCGTGCCGCGCTTGACGGGATGACCGGTGCTGAGATGCTCTGTGTGAATACCGACATGCGCACCCTTTCCAGCTCGGTGGCGGGTGAGAAGATTCAGATTGGAAAAAACCTGACCAAGGGGCTTGGTTCCGGTGGTGATCCTGCGTTGGGCTTGCAGGCGGCGCAAGAATCGGAGATTGAAATTCGTGACGCTCTGCGTGGCCGGAAGATGGTCTTCATCTGTGTGGGCCTCGGTGGCGGCACTGGCTCGGGTGCGGCTCCGTTGATCACCCGCCTTGCCCGTGAAGAAGATGCCTTTGTGGTTGTTTTTGCCACCATGCCCTTTGGCTTTGAAGGTCAGCGGCGCCGGGATCAGGCGGAGAGAGCATTGAATGAACTGGCTGTGCTCGCCAACGCGCTGGTCACTTTTGATAACGGTCGTATGGGTGAACTTGTGCTCGCCAAACAGGGGATCCATGAAGCATTTGCCGCTGCGGATCGTATGATTTCCGAGTCGATCAAGGCCGTGACTCGCTTGGTCGTCCGCCCTGGCTTGATTAATGTGGGATTGGATGATCTGATGGCGGCCTTGCGCACCACGCGCTCACGCTGTCTCTTTGGTTCTGGGATTGCTGATGGTGAGAACCGTTCCCAGCTGGCACTGGAAAATGCACTGACCAGCCCGCTTTTAGACAAAGGAAGTTTGTTGGAGGATGCAACCACCGTGCTGGTGCATATCTGTGGGGGTGAGAGCCTGACCCTTTACGAAGTTGAGCTGTTAATGCAGGGGCTTGCGAAGTATGTGCCGTCCTCTGCCCATATTCTATTGGGTGCTGCCGTTGATCCCGCGATGGGGGATAGCCTCAGCGTGACCCTGATCAGTGCCTTACCTGAGGATAAACTGAATCCAGCTGATCTGGATCAAAAACTTTCTGATGAGAAGGAGCCAGAGACCAAGGTCGAGCTAACCACCCCAGCGGCGGTGGCTGCCACATCCACTCTGATCGACAATCCAGTGGGCGAGGAGATGATGGAGCCGAGCGAAGGTTTTACGGTAACGGGTGAGAGCCCATGGGGGGACGATGCGGACCCTGATGACGTGCTTAGCGATGAACCGGACGATTTTTCATCACCCGCAGAGCCCGCTGCCGAGGATGAAGTGATTGACGATGACGTGCAGGACCTCGATGAGGAAATAGATGTGGCCAATGATGATCAAGCCGACAATCCATTTTTTAGCAAGGAGGGCGAACAGGCACCCTTTGCGGAAACGGAAAGTGAGGCCGAGGAAAGCGACGTTGAGGAAAGCGAGAGTGAAAATGCTGATGAGGCCAGAGATTCGTTGGATGACATCCCGTGGGACGGCAACTCGATGGAGCTCGATAAAGATGAACAGGAAGAAAAACCTTTTCTGCCGCCACGCCGTGATGGGAAAAATCAAAAATCACAAGGGGAACTCGAACTCGATGGCGGACCCAAAGGGAAATTTGAGGGTGAAACACCTAATTTTCATGAAGGCGAAGACCTTGATATCCCACCTTTTCTAAGAAAAAAACGGCGCTAGGACAGATTTCAGCACAGACGTTGAGTCCCTGGCACGCGGCGCGGCGCGTATCCGAATACAAATCGCAGAAGTAGGGCGATAGGGGGGGGCATTTTTTATGGGCATCCGCTCACCTCAACCGACCCAAGACAAACTGCCGGTCCATTCACATGGTCATTCAGTGGGGGATCGAAACCCCCTCCTCCTCGAACGGATAATGGCCTGTTGTGCCTGTTTACCTGTAGAATTGTTTTTTGTGATTCTCTGCATATGCTTTTAGTTTTGCGGCAATATCAGGATGCTTTTTAATTAAATTAATGGATTCGTCAGGATCATTATTTAGGTCAAAGAGTGATAGCTCAATCTTGAGTCTGCTTGTGCGTCCGGGCATTCCATCCTTACCCGCTTCAGTAACATGCCTGTATTTGTGCGGCAAATGAAGTTTCCAGCGTCCGTCACCACTAATGACAGCTTCAAAATTTCTTCCGCTTGAGACCGGGTAATAGTCATGAGGATTTTCTGCGTTTTTGCTTCCCGATATTAGTGGCCATACGTTCTTTCCATCGATTTCGTTATCTGGGAGAGGACTGTGGGTCAGCTGCGCGAGTGTCGGGAGCAGGTCGACTGAACCAATTATCCTGTTCATCCCAGAGCCACCCTGAATCTTTCCAGGGTATTTCATGATTGTCGCCGATCGAATCCCACCGTCGAAACTGGTAGTTTTATGTTCCCTGAACGGCGTGACGCCGGCATGATCCCCATACTCAGACCATGGCCCGTTGTCTGAACTAAATATAAGGATGGTGTTTTTTTCTATGCCTGCATTTTTAATGGCCTTCATTACCTCTCCAACTGACCAGTCGAGTTCCATCATGACATCTCCGTACAGGCCTACGCCGGATTTACCGAGGAATTTATCACTGCAGAAAATAGGCACGTGTGGCATCGAATGAGCCAAGTAGAGAAAGAAGGGGTTTTTACTGTTACGATGAATGAAATCAACAGCGTAATCAGTTGACCATGTTGTCAGTTGTGTCTGATCTTTTTTTGATACGGCTTTAATTTTGATCCTACTGTTCTCCCAGTATTGCAAAGGATGCTTGCCCCAATGCTTGGGATTCTTAGGGTGATAGTTCCACATGTCATTGGAGTACATGAGACCAGCATGTTCATCAAAACCTCTGGCTGTGGGCCGTGTCTGTGGCGTGTCACCACAATGCCATTTGCCGAAATGTGCTGTTGCATATCCGTTTCTCTTGAACATTTCCGCCATAGTCATAAATTTCGGATCAAGCCCTTTGCCATTTGGACCATGAGCTCCGAATACCTTAGTGCGGCCAGGGAAACAGCCACTCAAAAGGGCGGAGCGTGAGGCAGAACAAACCGCTTGTGGAACGTAGAACTTATTCAGGCGCATACCTTCTGACGCAAGCTTCTGAACATTAGGAGTCGGGTAAGAAGGATTTCCGAAGGGATGAAAATCGCCATAGCCCGAATCATCTAGGAAAATAATGACAACATTGGGTCGCTGCGATGATTTCGCCTGCACCTGCCCTGTGATCGTTGCACTGAAAGCAATTACACATCCCAGTATTCTAATTAAAGTCGAACTAGTCATATTTTTTGCAGGTCGAGGTAAGGGGTCTGATTATCCTGAATAAGCTCCGAAATACCAAATCGATCCCCCATCAGTCAACACCCAATAACTCTTCACACCGACGCGGATATCAGATGCCTTTCACCGTCTTGTTCGATATAGAGAGAAGTTGAGAAAGTATCCGATCCCTAGATTCATCGCCTATCTTAGACGATAGGCTAGCTAGGCAAGCACCTCGACCAGTAATGATGTGTAGAGCTCCTGCAGTCTCAACAATACTTGGAACATCCCCCTGAATTAGGGTCATTTCGGAACTGGGCGACTGGATCAACAAAGAACCATCGCAATTCATATCAATCTTAACTTCACCAAAGCTCTCTCACACTGTGAATTCCGGTCTGGCCAAACGGGTGCTCAATTTGCCGAAATTTTCAGGCGAATGAACAGCTTGTCACTCACTACATTGCTGAATGTCACGAGCACAGTTTCCGTGCCGTCCAGATTGTCGGTGGTCTGTTCCGTGTAATCACTGTCAGGAATGGAAGGGTGCCAAGTATCCAAGTCTGTACTGTGCTCATAACTGAAAGGCTGGTCACTGAAGTTGTCTGCCCGAGTGTATTCCACAACAAACTCATTGCCCACCATGCTCACCGCCTTGAGTAAATGATCAAGCTCGCCGTCAATTGACTTAAAGGGGTCCATTTTGAGCGCGTGTTCTACGAGGTTCACGACACCGTTGTTGTCCAAATCGTCCAGCATGCCGGTTCCCGGGACGTTGGTCATGCAGAATACACTCTTCACCCATGCATTGTATGATTCAGCAAGGGTCTGGTTCAAGTTGGTCAAGCGTGCTAATCCGGTGTAGTTCAGCGGGTATTTCTGTGCTTTGAAGACCTGACCTCCACGCTCTGATTCCAGACGATCCAACTGAAGCAGTTCCAGATCAAAATCCCAGACGAGATTTCCACTCTCATCATGCTCACCAAGCCAGAACTTGGCGGCGGAAGTTGAAAAGATGTGCCCGTTAGCCAATTTTTGCCCCCCACCGGAAAACGTACTATTCAAGACGTTGCTGTTCGCTGCATTGTATTCTGCCAGGATCGTCGGTGCACTCGGCCCGAATGGGGCACCCGTTGTATAGGCGTATCCATCGCCATCATAGGGCACGGCGATTTCCTGCACTTGAGAATGAGCATTAAACTGCCCCGGAGGCTTCGAGTCGGTGGTGGATCTATTGTTGTGGATCGTGATATTTCCACTGCCATCACAAAGCCAACGGGCGTCATGTTGGGTGTCCGTCCACTGCCATTCGCCATAAAGGTTGGTGTCACCGCCGCCGTAATCATATGCTTCAGGATTTCCCCATCGATAGAGGATATCTCCACCTTTCCCTCGGTTTCCGCCACTTGAAGATTCCGCCTCTGCGATAGTCGTGCTGTGATCAATCACGTAGATTTCATTGTAGGTTGCGGAACTGATGAGTATTTCATCTCTCAACGGATTATAGTCAATTGAGTCTATGTGCGAGTGGCTTCCAAGAAGAATAGGCAGGGGAACGCTCGACGAATCATAATAGTGCAGATCGAATTTCTCGGGGTGATTAGAAATATTGTCGACGTAATTAGGCAGCGCCGGATTGAGATCCTGGACAACATGGTCGATCCACTCCCATTTCCATACGATCTCGGTGGAGCCGTCGCTGAGGTTGGGTCTTAATTCGTATATCACATCCATGTAGAGCTTCTCTTGAGCAGGGAAATTCCACCCAAACTCCGCACCTGCTGTTGTGGGATCGTATCGATGATACGCGGCAACAAGGATATTTCCGTTGGGCAGGAGCTCCGCATCGTGGTGAAAGCACTCCGTGGCATCCGAGCCATCATATTCCCACAGGACCGTCCCATCCCAATCCACTAGCTGAAGCTTACCCCATTTTCCTACAGGCCAGCTGTTTGTCCTGGCGGAATCACTCATAATCCCACGCAAAAAGTGCCCATTCGGTGTCAGATAGCCCGGCGCCGTCTCGGGCGACGTGATACCGCTATTGTCCCATTGGTGCAGCACATCACCGTCCGAATTGATGATATAAGCATCCTGCGCCTTATCCTGGTCCCCGGCCACCCCGTTCATGTAGAGGAAAATGAGGTGGTCTGGATCCTGGAGCTGAGCAAAGCCGGGGGCGGCCGAGAAGAGGAAAGCGAAGGCGAGGCATGTTGATGCTAGGAACTTGCTTTTTTGTATAGTGGCGAGAATGCCCCCAGCTGTTCGCCCGTTAAAGGGCAAAGGGGAGTCGGTCTTGGGGTGTCCCTTGGATAGTCGGTTCATGGGCGGGGTATTGGATGCTGATGAGTAAACCCGTGCGGAAGGAAAAGTTGCGGACTTTTTTCTCAGCGAGCGTAAAGTTCACCCGTGGCGATGAACCTGAGATGAAATGATTAAAGTTTCTATACTCAAGAACAGACTTCAAACCTGACACGGTAGCTACTACCCATCGGGGGCAACGTCGTGTTGCTATATTTTATTCATAGTGCGTCCAAAGTCGTAAAACCCTGATAACACTTTCATCGATCGAATAAACCAGTCGATGCTGTATATTGATACGCCTTGAATATGCCCCCATAAGGTCCCCCACTAAGGCTTCAAAAGGCGGAGGGTCCGCAAATGGGTCTTCAGATATGATCTCAAGCACTTCTTTGGCTTTCTTCGCCATGTGCGTTCCTTTAAGCTTCTTCGCGTCCTTTTTGGCCTGACGCGCATAAACGAGCTTATAACTCACAGATCGATCTCCTCCGAACAATCATCAATATCTTCAGCCATTCCTTGAATGATTGATTCTCTCATCCCTGGAATCCCCAGCAAATAAATAGTCTCTTGAATTGAGCGCCAATCATCTTCGGAAACCAAAACAGCGTTGCCACGCTTTCCTGTAATCTGCACAGGCTCATGCGTAGATTGCGCTGAATCGATGATTCTATATAGATCTGAGCGTGCGGATGTCGCTGTAATCGTCTTCATGTGTCAAACGTGCGCTATAACGTGCGTTTTAGCAAGCTGAATTTTTTAGCCAGCGTAAAGCACACCGGCCGTGATGGAATGGCAGATGGGCGAATTAAAGTTTCAATCCTGCAAAACAGCCGAAAAAACCTGGCTACTCAGCGATTAACGGTCGGGTGCTGCGACTTATGGGGCTTTTTTTTGAGTGAGATGAACGTAGACAGACTCTTTACGAGTATCAAAAACGATAACCGAATCCTTAAAATTCATCTTGCGAAGAGCGAACGCAAAAGCATGTAACCCAGATGATCCAAATTCCTTGTAATTATGAAGCGGGAAATCTCCAACCTGAAACTTCTTTCCGTTCTTTATGGTGTAAACATGCACCGCAAGCACTAGATCCTTAGCCCACGCTGATGGAATGAGAATGGCTGAATGAAACATATCGTCATCTTTTAGTTTCTTCAGGTTCTGCTTTGAGTGAATTTTGATATCTTTATCTGTTGTCTCAATCATAAAGCCCTTCTGCTCAGTGAGGTAAACGTCACGATGTTCTCCCGCCAGCTTGTCATCATGAGCTAATACCGGTATCAGTTGAAGAAATAGTACAGCGATGCTGATTGTGAAGTGTGGTATAAGGTTCATTTTTTACCCAACGTCTTGTTCAATCACTTTCTTTTGGAGTGTCTAACATAGATCACATTAGGCAAACCCTCCATATCCGCGTCTTGAGTCATCAACTCGGCACCTTGATGCTTAGCGGTGGTGTAAATAATACCATCTGCCAATGGCAATTTATGCCTATGACTAATTTCAGCAGCTAGAATCGAAATCTGATCGTCAAGCGGAACAACCTTGCCCTGCTTCATGGCTGCTGCAGCTGCAAGAGCTTCGGATTCTGAAGCTTCCCTCAGCATCCATCGATACACTTCGGTAAGCGTAATAGAGGGAATAATCAAATTCTCGGTGTCCTCAATCGCCGCTGCAAAACGATCAGCGTTGGGGCCATCGACGAAATACTCGATCCATCCAGAGGAGTCGACTATGATAGGCATCGGTCTGACTCTCTCTCAAATGTGTTTTTCAAGCCTTTGATAAAACCTTTAAGAGCCTTCGCTGGACGTATGGGGACAAGCTCGATTCTTCCATCTAATTCAATCATCTCAACCTTATCGCCTGGAAGAAGGGCATACTTCTCCCTGACGGCCTTTGGGATGACGACCTGATATTTTGGGGATATTGTTACCGTTGGCATATCGATATGAAGATCGTAATACCAAATGTTGATCGATGCAAGTGGATTATCTTATTCTTACCGAACGTAAACTGTGGCACGGCTTTAGCCGTTGCCACCACTGCCTTGTTGGGCCTTTTTTTTGGATATTTCGACTGCCTGTGGATTCTCGATGGAATGGTGTTTAGCAACAATCAATCCATCATATGAAAAAGTCTCTTTCATGTCAGCGTCAGCTAGAATGACATATCCGAAAGATTTCAGCTTCTCGATGCAGTCAATGTGGAGCTTAGTTGAGTGAGTTGATATAAAAACGAAATCCGCATTTCCTTTTGTCAGTAGATTGCTGGCTCCTTCGAGCATAGCCAACTCGTAACCCTGGATATCTGAGTGAAGCATATGCAGATGGTCTATATTGTGTTCTCTGCAAAACGAATCTACGGAAATAGTTCTAGGGTTATCTTTTGGACTTCTGTCGACACTCGCTTGAGTGAAAATGCCTTTCCTTCCGTTTAAGCGAAAGTTTATTCTTCCACTAATCAGGTTCTGTGTCTCTGGCTCGACCAAGAAACAAGTTGCTTTAGGCCTCTGCTGCAAAAGCGATAAAGAATAAAAGCCCCAGTAAGCTCCTAGCTCAAGCATTACGCACTGATCCGGAAGTAGACGGATAATTTCTTCAAATGCTCGTTCTTCCTGAGGTTCGTGAACTCCCTTGTTTTCTATCAACATATTCAGAATTCCGGCACCATAGTATCCGTTTGCACAAACCCGCACGTCGTTATGCATCGTGATCGTATAGCCTTTAAGTTGACCCGCACTTGGGTGTCGAGGAATGTGAGCATTGTCGGGTGATGAAATCACGTCATCGATCCTATCGCGCCAGTAGCTGTCGACTTTACCCACGGCATTCGCTGCAATGCTTGAAGATGTTAAACTATTTCTTGAACGAACTCGCCTAAGTTGCTCGAGGAGAGGGGTTGGTATTAGTCGCTTTATTAGTTGTTTCATTTTTCTTTTATAGCCGAACGTAAAGCTCACTGGCGGCGATGAAACCGATGATGAGCGATTAAAGTTTTAATTTGTAGAACAGCCGAAAAACCTGACAACTTAGCCACTAGCCTTCGAGTGCAGCGTCTTGTTCTGCTGGTTTTTTAGTAGTGGTATCTTGCCTGAGCCACTTGAATGATGTCGTCGCAAACTCGATATACCAATCTGTGCTCATCATTTATCCGCCTAGACCAGAACCCAGAAAAAGCATGCTTTAGAGGCTCCGGCTTCCCGATTCCCTCATATGGATTGTCTCGACCAATATCAGATAAAAGAGCGTTAATTTTTTTAACCAGTCTACGATCGTATTGCTGCCAATGGGTATAATCCTCCCAAGCTCGGTCAGAAAATTGGACATTCATAGTAACTCATCCAAGCTCTTTACAACGCCCTGCCCCTTCTCAAGCTGAGAAATGCCTTCCGAAAGCCTAGTAGCGTTCTTAGGCGAACGTAATAGGTAAGCAGTCTCTTGTAGAGACTCATAGTCTTCCAAAGAAACCATTACCACTGCTTGATCACGCTTACGAGTAATGATCACAGGGTCGTGATCCTCGCAAACCTGACTCATTGTAGAAGCGAGATTTTCTCTTGCTGCGGTATAAGTCATAGCTTTCATATGGACAGGATAACGTCCATGTGCGGTTTGTCTAATATTTTTTGCCGAACGTAAAGTTCGCCCGCGGCGATGAAACCGCAGATGAGATGATTAAAGTTTCAATTCTGATTAACAGCCACACATCTGACACTGCAGCTACTAGCCGTCGAGTGCAGCGTCTTGTTGAACAGAGCCGCTGCGCGGCGAGGTTAGTTCTGCTAGGTTGAAGGTTGTAGGCGGCTACCTCATTTTTCTTTGTGTCATGAATACTAAAAAAAATCATACGATGTGGTCACCTCCGGCATTACGGGTTCCTGGGTGGCGCGGCTAAAAAGACGAGAATCCGAGTCAGGGCCTACTTTGGAGAAATGGTTGAACCTCTCCCCAAGCTCCCTGAACGAACGCCCTTCAGCTGTCCACACTGCGAGGGCGAACTCAACTTCATCCGCAGCATCAAACGCAGCTACCCCGACCGCGGCCCACCATGATTTGCTCACTAACAAAACTCAATGAACAGCAAACGCATCACGAATGATCAGCGATCCGAGGCATGGCGAACAGAGGCTACGTCTAGAGAACGAGCACCCTTAAAAAGGTTAGGATGGGTTATCCGGGACGAAACACACGACCAAAGGGCCACGGGAGAGGATGGCAGGGGTGGGGCATCCCCCGGGATGTTACGAACCGCCTTGCGCCTCGTCACATCGGAGGCAACACCGCGCTTAAAGCATGCACAGAGGGTCATGCTTCATCGTAACCCATTGAGCCTAAGTCGTAAATTAAAATTACAGAACTAGCCGCCTGCGTCTGCTCCACCCAACCATGGGCCGGTTCAACAACCGATAGCTCTCATGCTCCGCTATCGCTCCGATAAGAAGCTATCTTTGGGGTTGGGTTTGTTTTGTTAGAACAAGTCTGAATGTGTGCCCGTCCGCCCTAGAGTAAGGGACTCTGGAGTCAACTTATACAGCAACAGCCAATCAGGTTCGATATGACAATCTCTCCATCCATTCCAATTACCGCTCAGCCCATGATCGAGATAGCGTTGTGGCATTACTTCGCCAGAAACCAAAAGATCGATCACTTCTTTTAGCTTAACGAGATCCTTCCCCCGCTTCTTCTGTCGTTTGACGTCCTTCTTAAATGCGGACGGCTGAATTACCCTCATTAGTCCCAGGAAGCGTAAAGGTCATCAGTGTTGTCGAAGGTCTCGATATCCTCGCCGCGATCAGCCTTAGCTAAAGCGGCGGCAGTCTCCACGTTGGGGATACGCAATTCAACGGGGAATTCGCCCCTCATGGCAATCTGACGATAAAGCAGTCGGATCGCTTCGGTCGGCGTGATACCTAGGGCATCAAGCACTCTTTCGGTTGCAGCCTTCGTATCTGGATCAATACGGGCATGTATGACAGCAGTCTGGGACATGGCAATAATGTATCACGTTTGATACACGTGTCAATTCTTATTATTGCTGAACGTGGAGGTGTATCACGGAGAGGAGCGCAGCGACACGGAGTTGATACCACCGCCTTGTTGTGCCTTAGTTTTCTTCAAAGTAGTCGGAGTCGATTTTTTTCAATTCGTAAATCCCTGATGTAGAGACTCCAACAGAGTGCTCAAACATTAGTGATGAAAGTCTTTCGCCATCCATGAGTATAATCTTGGAATCTATCATACTGACATACTCCAGCGCTTGACTTGAGAAGCTAGAAGTAGTGATGAATATTCCTTTTCTCGCTCTCTGCCCTTGGAGGGCTCCTGCGAATTTCTGGATTTCTGGTCTACCTACACTTCCTTCCCATCTCTTTGCTTGAAGGTAAATTACATCTAAACCTAATTTATCTTCGTTGATGATACCATCGATTCCTCCATCACCGCTTTTGCCGATCGCTCTGCCAGCATCAGATCGACTGCCTCCATATCCCATACGCACGATTAGATCGATCACCAGTCTTTCGAAGAAAGCTGGGGATGAATTCATAATATTCTCAAGAATTTCTTTTTGAATTCCAGACTTTATCGTCCTGTATGCTGATGCAATTTGATCTTCGGGAGTTTGGTCTGAATCTATTGTTGTTTCGATTGTATCAGTTGATTGGGTGTCATCCTTTTTCTTTTTTCTGTTTTTGAAATCTTGAAACTCCTCAAACTGCTCAAGCACTGAATTATCAATTCTGGAGATACCAGAACCCAATAATTCCTTTCCTCTTGGAGTGATTTGAAAGAAACCACGTTTGGGTGAATCTAGTAAACCAGCTTGCTTGAGGTATGATCGTGCCCAGCCGACTCTATTATCAAAAACTGCTTGTGATCCACTTGGTAATAGTTCTCTTCTCTCCTCATCTGTGAGTGAAAATTCATCAGCTAGTATTTCTATCGAATCCCTAAATTTGTGGGTGTTCCCATCCTCTGATATTTTCAGGACTGGAAGCATTAAGGTTTGGTAATCGGGAATGGGCATTATATTTTATTTTACTCAACGTCCTAGCATAGCCACCACCTACGGAGAGGGCGAATGTGAACGAAGAGGTTGATGTTGTAATTAAGGAAAAACTTGGCAGAAAAGGCGCCGTAGGGGGTTGGCTGCTGAGACTTGTTAGGCATTTTTATTGTCTAGTTCGATGGCGGATAAGATTAGGTCCCATTGATCCTCATATTGTTCTAACTCTGAAATACTGATCGAGCAATGAGTGGATTTAGGTGCTCTGGGTCTTATGCCTCCATGCTTCTTGAGGTATGCTGTATGATGAGCTACTATTACGTCAGATAGTTCCTGCCAAGAAAATACAAAAAATCTATCTGTTTTACTATTCTCACCTAGAGCGACAAAAACACAATATAAATTAGGGTATGGCTCTTTAGCAGGATCACCCAGAATCTGTTGATCACCGTTCATTGTGATCTCGACATATTTACTAGCATCGAATTGCCAGTTAAGCTTATTGATCGCTTTGACTTGTATAACTAAGTGACCTCCATAATCATCTGAGGCGATGATGTCATAATGCGGAACATTACCAGAAAATGGTGTAGAGAGTAAACCTCTTCGGCAAAGTTCAGCTGAAACTAAAAACTCTCCGATTGCTCCTGTTAATTTTGTGCTTCGTCCTGTTGCCATAATTACTTTGTATTTACCAGTAAGGGTCGCATTCTTAGCCTAACGTCTGAGTCCACGCGGTCGCTGACCAACTGCGCACTCCGACTGGGGTTAAGACTTATTAATCACAAAAAGAGCTCGAAAACAACAGCGGGGAAGCGATCGCGTGCGACGCCTTGTTCGCCAATTTTGTTAAAATATGCCTGTCTTGATCTCTGGTGTCGAATCAGTGAAAGTGTAATCCTTCACTCGGTCTTGCTCATCAAAGGTCACCATCAGCATCTGTTGTCTCATATCTATTCCTCCGCTGAATGCTCCAACGATGGGGATGAAATTTTGAGCTTTGTTCTTAACTGTGTTGTGGTGCCACATTGCAGTCTTAGTTCCTCCCTGAATTCCTACATTCATTGGGGGGCCAAATTGGGCTATTAAATCGCTCCTAGTAGTTTGTCCCTTCTTGATTTGCTGGACTTGAGAAGAGTTCATCTCTGTGCCGACAGAAGCACAGCTAGTCATGCCTATAAGGCACAGAAGTGAGGAGAGTAAGATTAGCGTAATTTTCATTATTTGGAGGATGTGATATCTTTGATGTAAGCTGGCTTAACGGGTTGCTTGATTGACTTAACTTGTTTAGCGGAGTGAAGTAAGCGCTTCCCTGTTACCTTCAGTGTAAGATTATGATTTGTGGGCATGTCTACCAAGTAACGGAAAGGCTTTCAGATTGCTAGTAGAGAAACCTGTGACTTCAGTGATCACTTAATCTAGCGGAGTTTTTTAGGCGAACGTTCAAGTGCAGCTAGGCTGGACGCCTCAGTGCACTCCACCACATCTACCACGCCCAAATTTCCTGTCAATAAGTTACCCACCAGAGCGGTCGAGAGCGGTCGGACTTAGCTGGCACGCCTTGTTCGCCCGTTCCAGCACTGCCTACACCCTATGACTCCTCCAACCCGTATTTTTCACGAAGGTCCGAAAACGATATCATGAAATCTTGATAAAGCCTTTTGGCTACCTCTGTTCGTGCTTTCCGTGGATTTGTCGTAATCTGAATATTTCTGTGAGTCCCGCTAGCTCGTGAAAGAGATTGAGCCTCAGAAAAGGGAACGTCAAAGAAGACGTATGGCTCTCGGTCAGCATAACTCTCTCTGTGCCTCTCATCGGATTGACCAACTAGCAGAATAAATGATGCCAGGCATCTGGTGATGGGGTTATTGATGCGTTTTGTTGGGAGGGGTTCATGGGGGAGTCTATATGCCGTGATTTATGCGGGGGAGGGAGTGTTGATGGACCTTGATGAGGGGCGGTGGTAAGGCGGATTAACTGGGGTAGGTTGGATCCAGCTGGAATCTTAATCTGCTGGAATCTATTCTTGCCGTGGCGGGGTCAAGGTGCTAGTTCATAAGCGTTATGATAAACATCGGAACGATACTACTTCTCATTGTCTGCGTCGGTATAGGGTATGTGCTGGAGCCTATCTTCTTTTCAGGGAGTGAGGGGAGTTCCAAAAATCCTGTGGAGGATACAGCGCTTGAGGGTGACGATTCAGTGACGGGGGTTGGGGCGGTTGCTCCTGACGCTCCTATTCCTGGAGATTCGACGTCCACTGAGCCAGCCCTGGAGGTGGACCTCAGCAAGGTTTTACCCGAGGATTTCCCTGCGAAGGTGGCTCTTAAAGCATCTCATACGATTTCAGACGCAAACAGCGGAGTGACGATGAAGCTTGAAAAGGGGGTTAATGTGAAGCCTCTACGCCTTGAGGGTGATCGGCTCGTGATTCAACCGGTGGGTCTTCCGATCGAGAGCTTGATTGATGTTGATCGGACCAACTTCAAGGAGCTTGCGGTGCCGCGGATGTTGAAGCGGCTTCAGGCCGCGGTGGTAAAAAAGATTCGCGAGCCCGAGCCGCCTGTCACGCCTGAGCCACCTGTGGTGGTTGCTCCGCCGTCGCCGCCTACGCCACCGACGCCGCCACCTGTTGCGGCTGGGGTTGAGCTGGATGCGGCTACGATAGTGGCGCTGCTCAAGGCGGATGTTCAAGCTGGCAAAGTCACGGAGTTTCAAGCGAGTCAGGTAACGGAATGGAAAGCGGGTGAAGAAATGGAATTTGACGGGAAGACCTACCAGACGGGTCTGGTTTCCTTTAAGGCGGAGACGATTCTTGGCGTGCAGGAGCATGAAGCGGTTGCCCTGATTGAGGATGGCAACGTTTACAAGTGGATGTGGGCCAAGACGAAGTTGGAAATGAGGTAGCCTGCCCTAGGCTGGGTGAGGTAGCCTGCCCCAAGCTGGGTATGGGAGTTCGCTCTAGGCGAGGATTTGATCAATCACGCGTGCTGGTTCGGTGACGCCGGGTAGGGTTTGGTCGAGCCCTTGGAAGGGATAGGTCAGTTTGTTGTGTTTGAGGCCGAGCAGGTGGAGGATGGTGGCTTGGAGGTCCTGAGTGGATACTGGGTTTTGGGTAGCTTTGTTGCCGATGGGATCGGTTTCGCCGTAGCTGATGCCGGGTTTGATGCCGGCGCCGGCCAGCCACATGGTAAAGGCACCAGGGTTGTGATCGCGGCCGATGAGTTTCATTTCCTTTCCGCCGCGGTTTTCACGCATGGGGGTGCGACCAAACTCACCGCCCCAGACGACGAGGGTGTCTTCAAGCAGGCCGCGCTGTTTGAGGTCGGTGAGTAGGGCGTGCATCGGTTGGTCGACCTCTTGGCATTTCTTTTTAAATCCGGTGTTGAGGGCTTCATTGGCGCCGGCGCCGTGTGAGTCCCAGCCCCAGTCGAAGAGCTGGATATAGCGCACGCCTCGCTCGGCGAGGCGGCGAGCGAGCAGGCAGTTATTGGCAAAGGATTCCTTACCGGGTTCGGTGCCGTAGAGGTTGTGGATGTGTTGGGGTTCCTCCTTGAGGTTGAATGCCTCGTTGGCGTGGATCTGCATGCGAAAGGCTAACTCGTATTGGGCGATGCGGGTGAGTGTTTCGGGGTCGTTGGTTTCTGCGTGTGCTTGCTGGTTGATTTGGGTGATGGTATCGATGGTGGCACGGCGTAGATTGCGTGGCACGCCTTTTGGGTTGGAGAGGTAGAGCACGGGGTCACCTTTGGATCGGCACTGCACGCCTTGGTAAACGGAGGGGAGGAATCCAGACCCCCAGACGGATTTGCCGGCGGAGGGGGTTTTACCACCTGAGACGAGGGAGATGTAGCCGGGTAGGTTTTCGTTTTCGCTGCCGAGGCCGTAGGTGACCCAGGAGCCAATGGATGGGTTGCCGAGGTTGGCATTCCCTGTGTGTAGGAGGAGCTGGGCGGGGGCGTGGTTGAACTGGTTGGTGTGCATCGATTTGATGAAGCAGACGTCATCGATGACTTTCTCGAAGTGCGGTAAGCGGTCGGAGATCCACTGGCCGGATTCGCCAGCCTGGTGGAATGGGTAGATGGAGTTGAGTAGCTTGGGAACCCCTTGGATAAAGGCGAAGCGTTGTCCCTCAAGGTATTCCATGGGGGTGGGTTTGCCATCGAGTTTTTTGAGTTCAGGTTTGAAATCGAAAAGTTCTAACTGTGACGGGGCGCCGGCCATGTGGAGGAAAATGACACGTTTGGCTTTGGGGGCGATGTGGGAGAGCTGTGGGTGGTGGAGGGCGTCTGAGCCGATGACTTGATCGGTGATGGAGCTGAGCCAAGCGGCACCGACACCGGCGACACATTTGGAGAGGAATTGTCGGCGCGATTGGTGTTGGAGGTAATCGTGCTGAAGTTGTTGGGAGAGGTTCATGGCGTTGAAGTGCTTGTGGGGCCACTTACTTGGTGAGTGCGGCGTCGAGGTTGAGCAGGGTGTTGGCGATGAGGGTGAGTGCGGCTTGTTCGGGGGTATCCGCGATGGCTTGGCTCTCGGTGAGATGGGATTGGTAGTGGTGGAGAAACTGAGTGTGAAGCTGGGTGAGGAGGTGGGTGGTGGCGGGGGTGGGGAGTTGCTGGGTGGCGAGGCGGTGGCCGTGGTGAATTTGTTGGCGGATGCCAGGGCCCGCCTCGCGGGTCATGCGCTGGGCAAGGGCGCGTGAGCACTCGAGGTAGACGGGGTCGTTGAGTGTGATCAGAGCATGGAGTGGGGTGTTGGTCGGGATGCGCTGTGCGCTGCAGAGCTCGCGCGTGGGGGCGTCGAAGGTGATCATGGACGGGTAGGGGGAAGTGCGTTTCCAGTAGGTGTAGACGGCGCGGCGGTAGCGGTCTGGGCCGGTGGCGTTTTTCCACTTGGCGCCACTGTAGGTGCTTTGCCAGAGGCCATCGGGCTGTGGCGGCATCACGGACGGGCCACCGGTGGTGGTGGTGAGGAGGCCGGATATTTTCAGGGCATGATCGCGTATCATTTCGGCATTGAGGCGGGTGCGTGGGCCGCGTGCGAGGAGACGGTTTCCGGGGTCGGATTGAGCGAGTTCGGGGGTGGTGTTGTGGTGCTGGCGGTAGGTGGCGCTGAGGGCGATGGTGCGGAGCAGGGATTTGATGGACCACTGGTGGGTGGTTTGGAACTCGATGGCGAGGTGGTCGAGTAGGGCGAGGTTGGACGGGTTGGTGCCGGTGGAGCCAAAATCGCCGAGGGATTCGACGATGCCACGGCCAAACATCTCGGCGAAGAGTCGGTTGGCCATCACTCTTGCGGTGAGTGGGTTGTCGGTGGATGTGAGCCACTGTGCCATGTCTAGGCGGGTGGTGGTTTTGATTTGTTGGCTGTTGAGGAGCCTAGGCACGCCGGGGTGTAGGATTTCACCTTTATTGAGCCAGAGGCCGCCGATGAAGAGTCGGGTTTCACGGGTGGCGCTGGCGGGGCGTTCTTGCATCACGGGGATGTGGGTGCCTTTGATGGCTTGGTATTGATTAAGCGCTTGGGCGTGTTGTTGAATGAGTTTGTTGTGGTCTGGGTTTTGGATGAGGCGGGTCCAGCGGGGGTTATTGGAGGTGTCGATGCGGAAGCGTCGCAGTGTGCATGCTTGGCTTCCGGTGGTGCTTGCTCCGTGTTGGATGGTAATTTCCAATGATTCGCCTTTGAGGAAAGTGACGGGGGATGCGGGGACGATGACGGCGTGGCGTTTGCGGAAGAGTTTGGGGTAGGCGCCGAATCCGCGGCCACCTTTTTGTTGGTTGAGTGATTCTTGGGCGTGAAAGGGGCCAGTGGTGGAATCGGCGAAGAGGTAGGCGAGTTGGATTTTTTTGGCGGTGCCGTCGGGATTGATTTTTTTCAGGGTGATGGAAGAGATGACGGACCCGCGCTCGGGGAGTGCGGCGGGGTTTTGGGTTTCGGGGATGATGGTGATACGGAGTGCGGAGAAGTTGTGGGCGGTGGCGGTGAGGGTGTAGCGGGTGCGGGTGGGGAATGTGCCGGATGCGCGGATTTCCCCCTCGGGGGTCGCCGTCAGTTTTCCGTGACTGCTCTGGGTGGTCGTGTACTTGACGGGGTCCCAGGTTGGGGTGGTGGCGAGTGCTTGGCGGCCGGGTTCATTGATGGCGCGGCGCAGCTGGGGGATTTGTTGGTGGAGGTGTGCGGCGAGGGGACGTTGGTCGATGGCGTGTGCTACTTTAAAGTGCGGGAAGTCGTTATCGAGGTCCGCGTCTTCGGAGGAATTAAAGAAGGCAAAGAAGCGGTAGAAATCGGTGTGTGGGATGGGTTCGTAGGGGTGATCGTGGCATTGCACACAACCGAAGGTGATGGCCTGGGTGGCGGACCAGGTGGTGTTGATGCGGTCGATGACGGCGGCAACTCTAAACTCCTCGTCGTCGGTGCCGCCCTCGGTATTGGTCTGGGTGTTGCGGTGAAAAGCGGTGGCGGTGAGTGATTCCGTGGTGGGGTTTTCGAAGAGGTCGCCGGCGAGTTGTTCGCGCAGGAACTGATCGTAGGGTTTATCTTGGTTAAAGGATTGGATGAGGTAGTCGCGGTAGGGCCAGATGTTGCGATGAGGGTCTTTTTCGTAGCCTTGGGTATCGGAGTAGCGCGCGAGGTCCATCCAGACGGACGCCCAGCGTTCTCCGAAGTGGGGGGAAGCGAGCAGCCGGTCCGTTTCTTTTCCGAAGGCATCGGGTGCTTGGTTGGTGGTAAAGGCGTCGAGCTCTGAGAGGGTGGGTGGGATGCCGGTGAGATCGAGAGAGGCGCGGCGGAGCCACTGGGCGCGATCGGCGGGGGCGTTCGGTTGGTGGTGGTTACGCTCGAGTCGGCTGAGGACGTAATGATCCATGGGGGTTTGGGGCCACGATTTATTGTTGAGTGGGGGGATCGGGTGGTTGATGGGTGGGGTGTATGCCCAGTGTTCTTCCCAGTGTGCGCCTTGTTCGATCCATTGCCGAATCAGGGTGATTTGTTGATCGTTGAGTGGGGTATCGGCATGATCCCCTTCTTGGAGTGGCATCTTATCATCGATGTCATCGGTGGTGATGCGGCGGTAAAGCTCGGATTGATCCGGTTGACCGGGGGTGATGATGGTTTTTCCTGATTTGCCTTGGCCGAGGACCTCGGATCGATAGATCAGGGAGAGGTCGCCATCGGCCTTGGCTCCGCCGTGGCATTGGGTGCACTTGGCGATAAAAAGAGGACGGATGTGGGTATTGAACGATATTTTTTGCTCCGCCTGTGCATGGGGGGTGCCGCAGAGGATTGACAGGATGGCTGCGCAG
This sequence comes from Akkermansiaceae bacterium, assembly GCA_013041925.1. GTDB lineage: Bacteria > Verrucomicrobiota > Verrucomicrobiia > Verrucomicrobiales > Akkermansiaceae > Oceaniferula. The sequence goes on from JABDRB010000029.1 coordinate 36,634, forward strand.
GTGGTGCGTGTGGAGCGATGGAGCGTGATCATATCGGATACGGAAAGTGGGGCAGGGAAGTCGGGTCCACGGTGGCGGGCACGATGGCGCAGGGGATCTCCAAAGATACACGTTTTTGGTCATGTTTCTTACGAAAAATGACGCGTGGAGGAATCCGCCGTGCTAGGGAGGCGGCGGGAAATCTGAGTGGGTGAGGGCGGATGCGCTAGGATAAGCGGATGCTGACCGATTTTCCATGGGCATCGAGGCCTTCCACGCGGGCAAAGGTGTCCACGGTCGCCTGTGATTTTTTGAGTGCCTGATGATCCATGCGAACGATGCTGGCGCGGCGCTGGAACTGGTCGGCACGGAGGCCGGAGAAGGATTTGCCGGAGCCGCCAGTTGGCAGTGTGTGGCTGGGGCCTGCGACGAAGTCACCGACGGCGACGGTGGACAGGGCACCGACGTAAATGGCGCCCGCGGTGCGGATTTTATCGAGCCACGTGTGTTCGTCCTCGACGATGAGTGACAGGTGTTCGGGGGCAAAGGCATTGCAGATGTCGACGGCCTCCTGCAGGTTTTTGGTGAGCAGGCAGAACGTTCCTTTTTTCAGCACCTCACGGATATATTTTTCGCGTGAGAGGGTAGGGGTTTGCAGTTTGATTTCTTGTTGGACCTGATTGAGGAGACGTTTTGAGTTGGTAGCGAACCCCACCACGCTATCGCCGGCGTGTTCGGCTTGGGCGAGCATGTCCGCTGCGATGTAGCGCGGGTTAGCTGACTTGTCGGCGACGATGAGGACTTCGCTGGGTCCAGGCAGCAGGTCGATGGAGACGGCTCCGACGAGTTGGCGTTTGGCCTCGACCACAAAGACGTTGCCGGGGCCGAAGATTTTTTCGACGGGATGGATGGATTGGGTTCCTAGGGCCATGGCGGCGATGGCTTGGGCTCCGCCGACCTTGATGACCTCGGTGGCACCGGATTCGATCAGGGCGTAGAGGAGGGCGGGGTTGATTTTCCCATCGGATCCGGCGGGAGTGGCGGCGAGGATTTCAGGCACGCCAGCGGCCTGGGCGAAGGCGGCGGTCATTAATGCGGAGGAGACGAGTGGGGCTTTACCGCCGGGGACGTAGACGCCAACGCGATCGTAGGGGGTGAAGCGTTCGCCGACTTCGACGCCTTGTGGGTTTTTGGTTTTCCAATCCTTACGGAGGCTGCGTTTGCTGAAGGCGTGGATGTTGCGCTTGCTGATGGCGACGGCTTTTTTGACCTCCTCGTCGACTGCGGCGTAAGCGTCGTCGATTTCAGCTTGGCTGACAAACAGGGATTTGGCCGTGAGTTTAAGTCCGTCAAAACGCGCGGTGTAATCGAACACGGCCGTGTTTCCTCGTTTTTGGACATCGGTGATGATGGACGCGACGATTTGCTCAACTTTTTGACCTGAGCCACCTGGGGTGGCACGGCGGTCGAGTTTGCGAACGAATCGGGTGTAGGCGGCATCCTTGTGACTCAGGACTTTCATGTCAGTGCGCATACATGCTGGATGCCGTTTCTGCAAGTGCAGGATGAGTCAGGATGATTCATCTTGATCGATTGTTTCATCTTTTTTGACCTCTTTACGTTTTTTAAAGCGTTCCTCGGTGAGGTAATCACATTCTTCTTCGGTGAGGGTGAAAACGGCGGGGATATCGCCGATTTGAAGTTCCATGCCGTTGGTCAGGGTGATGGATTCTTGGCGTTCATCGTCGAGTTTGATCCCGTTGGTTGAGCCGTTGTCTCGGATGACATAGCCCCCTTTGAGTCGATCAATGAAGCAGTGGTTTTTAGAGACGGATCGATGGTCGATGGTAATATCGGAGCTGCTACTGCGACCGAGTGTGATGCGCATACGTTTGAGATCGAAGCGATAGGCTTGGCTGGCTTGGCTGGGTTCGGTGATATTGATGCGTGGCATAGGATTATGGCTGGCTGTCAGTATTTCTGATATGGCAGGGGATGAGAAGGATTATTTTGGCCGGCACTTTTTGTGCTTATTCCTTGCATGATGGTTTTGCTTTCGCCATGGTTATAACTCGCGCCATGGCCATGGGATATTCTCGATTCCAGGGGCGGGTGCACCTATTTCACCTTGAGTGAATGACGAACTGTGAATGACCCACTAACCAACAACGAATCAACAACGAATCAATATCATGAAAACCACATTAATGACGACCCTTGCAGCTTGTGCCCTTTTGGGCTTATCGATCACCTCATCATGGGCAGAGGGAAAGGGAGGAGGGAATGGCCTTTTACGAGCGGCGGAAAGCTATGCGAAGCAGGGTCAAATGGCACAAAAGGCAGGGAACCTCAAAGATGCGGCGATTTACTTTAAGTTGAGCCAGATGAAGAAAGACGCGGCATCAGCCGCAGCAAATGGGGAATCGTATGACTGGAGCCATTATTCAAAACTGAGAGCTGAGCTTTCAGGCAAGAAAAATGCAGGCAAGAAAAATGCAGGCAAGAAAAAAAATGGGGGTTTGAATGCTGCCGCTGAGCGATACGCAAAGATGGCAGGAAAAGCGAAAGCCGCTGGAAACCATGAGCATGCTCAGATCTATGGTCGGCTATCACAGATCAAGCGTGATGCTGCGGCTCACAAGGGTCCTGGAAGTTTTGACTGGAGCGAGTATTCTAAGCTGAAAAAGGCGCTTTATAGCGGTAAAAAAACAGCGAAAGACAAAGGTGCGCACTTAGGCGGCCTTGTGAAAAAACCGAAGAAGTCGACCGGGAATGGGTTTCTCGATTCCGCGGCACGTTATACGGAAAAAGCCAATGCGGCGATGCAAGCTGGAGATGAAAAGAGAGCCATGATTTACACCCAAATGGCGGGGATGAAACGTGAAGCGGCGGCCGCTTCGAAGCAAGGGAAAGCCTATGATTGGACCGCATACTTTGCGTTGAAAAAGCAGCTTAAGTAGGCTTGGCCATCGGGGAGTGGTCGAGGATATCGGTGACGACCCGGGCGGGCTCGACACCCGTGAGGCGGAAGTCGAGCCCCTGATGTTTGAATGTCAGTTTGTGGTGGTCCATGCCGCAGCGCTCTAGGATGGTTGCGTGCAGGTCACGGACGTGGACTTTCTGGTCGGGTGTGGTGATATTGAACGAGTATTCGTCTGTATCGCCATACGTCATACCGCCTTTGACACCCGCGCCCGCCATCCAAAGTGAGAATGCGCGCGGGTGGTGGTCGCGACCATAATTCGACTCGGTTAGGTTTCCTTGAGAGTAGACGGTGCGACCAAACTCGCCACCGAAAATGACCAAGGTATCCTCGAGTAGTCCCCGGCGTTTGAGGTCTTGTATGAGGCCGTAGACGCCTTGATCGACATCCTTGCACTGAGATGAGATATCGCGTGGGAGGTTGCCATGCTGGTCCCATCCACGGTGGAAAATCTGGGTGAAACGCACACCGCGCTCGGCGAGGCGGCGAGCCATGAGTGCGGTGTAGGCGAAGGTGCCTGGTTTTTTTGAGTCAGGCCCGTAGAGGTCATAGGTTTCTTCCGTCTCTTCGGACATATCGGTGAGTTCAGGGACGGACATCTGCATCCGGTAGGCCATTTCGTATTGTTGGATACGGTTTTGGATCTCGGGGTCGCCGATGTTTTCTAAAGTTTTTTGGTTGAGCGCTGACAGTCCGTCTAACATCTCACGGCGCAACTTGCGATCGATGCCTGGAGCGTCTTTGAGGTAGAGCACGGGGTCTCCATGGGAGCGTAAGTTAACGCCAGCATGTTTACCGGGGATGAAGGTCGATCCCCAGAGTCGAGCAGAGATGGCTTGCACGTTGGCTTTGGGGTTCGAGTGCTGGGCGTGTAGCACACAAAATGTGGGGAGGTCCTGATTGAGTGATCCGAGACCATAAGAGAGCCAGGACCCCATGGAGGGTCGGCCTGCGACCATGCTCCCGGTGTACATCAACTGGTTTGCGGGTTCGTGGTTGATGGCATCGGTATGCATCGACTTGATCACGCAGATATCGTCTGCCATTTTTCCGGTCCATGGGAGGAGGTCTGAGACCCATGTGCCGCATTCACCATATTGTTTGAATCCTGTAAACGAAGGAGCCACAGGGAATTTGGATTGTTTGGCCGTCATTCCGGTGAGGCGTTGACCTGATTTCACGAGGAAGTCCTTGATGTCCTTCTTGAACTCCTTTTGTAAGTGAGGTTTGTAATCGAATGTCTCAAACTGTGAAGGGGCGCCGATGAGAGAGATGTAAATCACGCGTTTCGCCCGGGCAGGGAAGTGGGATGTGCCAGGGGTTGCCTCGGAGATGGCCCCCATGAGTTCCTTGGGCAGCAGGGACGCCAGCGCGGCGCTACCAAGTCCCATGGCATTTCTGCGGAAGAACTGTCTGCGCGTGAGAGAGGTATCGTGCAGGTCGACGGTTTTAGCGATGTCGGAGTGATTCATGGCGGGGTTATTTGTTGAGAGTTTCGTCCATGTTGAGGATCTGGTTTGCCACCATGGTTAAAGCGGCGAGATCTGTTGGGGATAGATGAGGGTCTGGTTTGGACTCACCCACGGTGATCAATTTTTGAGCGGCTTCCGGTGTCGTGGTGAATTTTTTCTTAGCCCGATCGAAGGTGCGTTTGACGATGATGAGTTCGTCGTTGTTCATGGGACGAGCAAGAAGTGCTACGGCCATGGCATGGATACGAGCGTCGGGTGATTTGGCTTCTTTCATGACGCGCTCGGCAAGGCGTCGGGATGCTTCCACAAACTGAGGGTCGTTCATCAGGACAAACGCCTGCAGGGGGGTGTTGGTTAACTCTCTGCGAACGCAGGAAATTTCTCTGACTGGGGCGTTGAGGATATCCATGGCCGGGTGGGGTGCGGTACGTTTCCAGAAGGTGTAGAGCGAGCGGCGGTAAAGACTCTCTCCTGTGTCGCGCTGGTATTTTTTGGTGTTCGAGCTGGGCATGGCCACGGCCGACCAAATACCTTCTGGTTGGTAGGGTTTGACGGAAGGTCCGCCGACCTTGTGATGGAGCAATTGGGAGGCTTTGAGGGCGAGGTCACGGATTTGCTCGGCATCGAGGCGGTATCGTGGTCCTCGTGAGAGCAGGATATTCTCTGGATCGATTTTGAGGTGATTGTCGGTGATGACGGAGCGTTGGCGGTAGGTTGAGGAGGTGACGATGGTGCGCAGCAGGTGGTGGAGATCCCAATTGTTTTCCACGAAATCGACGGCGAGCCAATCGAGGAGCTTGGGGTGGCTGGGGCGGGCACCCATGACGCCGAAGTCGCCCGTGGTTTCAACGATGCCGCGACCGAAGAGGTAATACCAGTAGCGGTTGACGGTGATCCGTGCAGGGAGTGGATTCTCGGGCATGGTGAGCCACTGAGCGAGGCCGAGTCGGTTTTTAGGCAGATCTCCCATGGGTGGGAGGGATGCGGGGGTGTCTGGGAAAACCTGATCTAGTTTCTCAGTGTAATTGCCACGACTCAGGATGTGAGCGAAGGGTTTTTTATCCACATTTTCCTTCATGACCAAGGTGACGGGCGCTTTGCTGTCGTGGGTCTTCTTTTTCTGTTTGAGTGTCGCAATTTTTTGGCTGAGCTCGATGCTTTGGTGATCGATGGTGCCGAAGTAATGATCTCGGATTTTCTGGAGTTGTTGAGCATCGGGTGATGGCAGTGCCATCAACTGATCGATCAGGGAGTGCTTGCCGAGGGTGAGGCATTCTTCTGGAGTGAGGGTGCGGTTGTAGATCTGGAGTCCGGTGACCTTCATGGAGCGTGCATGGGGCGCCTTGTGGCGGCGGCCAATGGTGAGCGGGGTGTTGTTTGTGATGCTGCCATTGAGGCTGTCCCTGATGATGCCGAGTTTGACCGATTTGCCGTTGATGTAGATTTTCAAACCTGACGCTTTACGGCTGCCATCGTAGGTGACCATGGCGTGGAACCAGGTCTTGTGTGGGAATGCGTCTTTCATGATCACCTTCAGGGAGTCGTCAGGGAATTCGCTGATGATGTGCGCATAAAGTTTGTTGCCATTGACCCAGAGGTCAAAGCCGCGGTTATGATGATCGATGTCGATCTTCGCAATGAGTCCGGCGATTCCTCGGTTTGGGAGGTTGAGCCATGCGCCGTAGGAAAATGCTTGGTCGCTCTCGAAAGATGGGGCTGGCTGGACGATGATGGCATTGTCCTGAAGGTGTGCGGCCTTGGCGATGGGTCCATCGGTCCATTGAACGGGTTTTTCGGTAGTGTGTTTGATGCCAGAGCTATCGATGATGCCTTTGTCCTGGATTTGATTGAGTGGGAGTTCGAGGACAGGGGCGGGGAGGCTGTGTGTGTGAGGCGTGCGAGATTGTTGCGTTTCGAGCCATTGTTGGAAATCGGGTTCGGACGTTTTTTGGTGCTCGGCGAGTGTTTTTTCCGTATGGGTAATTTGTTGGGCGAGTGATGCGGATGTGATTTGCTCCTCCTTAGTCTGCACCATGACGTTCGGCGGGTGCTGCGCATTGTTGCGATCGAGCGCTGACATCGGGGTGTTGCGGAAAAATGCGGTGAGTTGGTAGTTTTCTTTGGTGGAAATGGCATCGAACTTATGGTCGTGGCATGCGGCGCATCCGGTGGTCAGGCCAAGCCATGCGGCGGCGGTGGTGTCGGTTCGGTCTTGCGCGTAGATGGCATTGTATTCCTCGGCAATGGCGCCCCCTTCTCCGGTAGTGGGCAGGCAGCGATTGAAGCCGGTGGCGATGATTTGATCGAGTGTGGCATCGGGCATCATATCACCTGCCATCTGCTCACGCGTGAATTGGTCAAAGGGCATGTTTTTTTTGAATGCCTTGATCACCCAGTCACGGTAGGGCCAGATTGAGCGGTAGTTATCGATATGAATCCCATGGGTGTCGGCGTAGCGAGCGACATCGAGCCAGTGGCGGGCCCAGTGCTCTGCGTAGGCGTCGGTCTTGAGTAGTTGATCGACGGTCTCGTTGTAGACGGTATCAAATTCGCGTGGGTCGTTGAGTCGATTCTCGAGTTCCTCTGCGGTAGGAGGGAGGCCTGTAAGGTCAAAGAAGAGTCGGCGGTAGAGGCGTGCGGGTTTTTCCTGTGGGCTGGGTTGGAGGCCGGATTTTTCAAATGCGGCAGCAACAAAGGAATCGATAGGATGGTTTCTTGCCCAGTCCTTGTTATCGACTTCGGGGAGGGCTTGTTTTTCGGGAGCGATGTAGGCCCAGTGGTCCTCGAAGGCGGCGCCCTCTTCGATCCAGCGGCGGATCAGGGTGATTTCCTCGGGTTTCATGATTTTTCCATGCGGGTTGTGATCCGGATGGGGAGGCATGACCTTCTCCTTGTCGTCAGACTCGAGCAGTTCGATGAGGTAAGATGCGTCTGGTTTGCCTTTGATGATGACGGGTTTGCCATTTTCACGGGCTGTGAACGCGTCCTCCTCCAGATCGAGGCGTAGGGGGTTTTTTTCAGGCTGACGGGAACCGGCGTCCGGTCCGTGGCAGTGGTAGCAGTAGGATGAAAGGATCGGCTGAATGTGCTCGTTAAACGAGACGGGGAGCCCTGCTTTGACGTTGACCGTTGAGTTTGCCTGCTGGGGTGGGGGCGATTGGCTTGGTGCTGAATCGGTCGATTGTGAATCGTCTTTCTCCTTATTTTTTTCGCACGAGACCAGAGCAAGACATGCAATGGAGCAAATGAAGATGGTGGGTTTCAGCATGGAAATAATGAATGGGTGGCGGCATGAAAAGCATTCTTGGGCTGATCCAGCATTAGGCAGTGCGGGATCGCTTTAAGATGAAGCATACGTGCCGAAATTCAAATTATTTCGTCAAATGTCTGCGTTTGTGGCGCAACACGGTGGTGTTCCTGTTCCCCCAAGAAGTGGCCGCGTTTTATGTGAGGTAGGGGGTGACCAAGTTGATGGCGTTGTCAGCGGTCAGGCCGTGTTTTTCACGGAGTTCATCGACCTTGCCGTGATCGACAAATTGATCGGGCCAGCCGATACGGACGACTGGGGTGTGGATATCGTTGTCGCTGAGGAGTTCGACGACGCTGGCGCCGAAGCCGTTGGCGAGCACGTGGTCTTCCATGGTGCAGACGATTTTACATTTCTCTGCGTATGTCTGGATAAGGTCAGCATCGAGGGGTTTGATGAATCGTGGGTTGATGAGAGCGACGGAGTGGCCGAGTGCTTCGAGTTGCTCCTTGGTTTCAAGTGCGGTTTCATACATGTGGCCGAGGCTGATGATGGCGACATCGCTGCCGTCTTGAATGACTTCACCTTGGCCTATTTCCAGCATTACGGGTTCGGCCTTCGGGCGGGTGCCCATACCGGCGCCGCGTGGGTAGCGGATGGCGGTGGGGCCGTCATCGTAGTTGGCCATGGTCCAGAGCATGTCGATGAATTCGTCTTCATCCTTCGCCTGCATGTGGATGAGGCCGGGGACAGCGCGCAGGTAGGCGATGTCAAAGAGTCCGTGGTGGGTTGGGCCATCGTCGCCGCTGAGTCCGCCGCGATCCATGCAGAGTCTAACGGGGAGGTTTTGCAGTGCGATATCGTGGATGATCATATCGATCGCACGTTGCATGAAGGTCGAGTAGATGGCGAGGAAGGGGCGGAAGCCTTGGGTGGCGTGGCCACAGGCAAAGAGAGCGGCATGTTCCTCGGCGATACCGACATCAAAGTAGCGTTCGTTGATTTCCTCTTTAAAGATTTCGAGTTTGGTTCCGCCGGGCATCGCGGCGGTGATCGCGGTGATTTTGGGATCTTTTTTGGCGAAGTCGGTGACGGCGCGGCCGAAGAGCTCGGAGTATGATGGCGTTTCGGCGGCGGCGGTGGAGCCGTCCTCAATTTTGTAAGTGCCGAGGCCGTGGAATTTTCCGGGGTTGGCGAGAGCTGGATCGTAACCGCGTCCTTTTTCGGTGATGATGTGAAGGATGACAGGTTCGTTTTGGGTTTTAAGGTGCTCGAACGTGCGGATGAGTAGCGGGAGGTCGTGGCCATCGATGGGGCCGTAATAGCGCATCCCAAATTTTTCGAAGAGGACGTTGGGGACGATCAGGTTTTTGGTATTACGTTCGACCTTGTGGGCAAATTTACGGACGCTCTCGCCACCGATTTTTCCGACAAATTCTGCGGCTTTGTGTCTGACGGAGGAAAATGTCGGGTGGGTTTGCAGGGCGTTGAAGTACTTTGCCATGGCTCCGACGTTGCGGTCGATCGACCACTCGTTGTCATTGAGGACGACGATGAATTTTTTGGTGGTTTCCTCCACGTTATTCATTGCTTCGAGGGTGGTGCCACAGGTGAAAGCGGCATCGCCAGCGACGGCGACAACGTGATTATCATCGCCCTTGAGGTCACGGGCGGAGGCCATGCCCAGTGCTGCGGAAAGGGCGGTGCCTGCATGGCCAGCGCCATAGCAGTCGTGTTCGGACTCGGTGCGAAGCAGGAAGCCATTGAGGCCACCTGGTGTGCGGATGGTGTGGATGGTGTCGGCGCGGCCGGTCAGCATCTTGTGGACGTACCCTTGGTGGGAGACGTCGAAGAGGAATTTGTCTTCAGGGCTATCAAAGACGCGGTGGAGGGCGACGGTGAGCTCGATGACACCGAGGTTCGGGCCGAGGTGTCCACCTGTGCGAGACAGGGAGTGGATGAGGGTGTGCCGGATTTCTTCGCAGAGGTTATCGAGTTGGTCATCGGGCAGTGCCTTGACATCCTCGGGGCCATGAATCTGAGAGAGAAGTTCGGGGAGTTCAAAAGAGCCGGATTTCGTCGTCATTATTATCGTTAGATTCTTGAGTGCTTTCTGTTGAGCTCTCTTGGGTTGAGTTATTACGGGGGCCTTCCTTACTTTGTGTGGAAGGTTTGAGGGTGATGAGTTCGAGTCTTTTGCGAGCATCGTCAAGGACGGCCTCGCAATGCGAGATGAGGGCAGCACCGCGCTCGTAATGGGTGATGAGCTTTTCCAGTGGAAGTTGTCCGGATTCCATGGTGTCCACCATTGTTTCAAGCTCTTCCAGAGCGACCTCAAAGCTGGGTGCTTTTTCTGCTGGGGAAGGATTTTCTTTTTTTGGATTGGACATGGTTTGAAAGGAAAAAAAGATTACTCGGGGGATTCGACGACTGGTCTGCTTGAGTAATACGTGATGTAGCCGTAGCTGAAGAGAGGTTGCTTGTGTTGATAGCGTTGGGACAATGACTTGAACTGGGGGTGTAAGTCGATAAAGTTAGGTGAGTAGCCAAATCTTGCCCAGGCGCCATACACGAGTGGGTAAAGATCACCGTAGTTGGCGTTTGGTGATCCGGTGCTGAGGATTTTATCGCTGTTAAAGGAGTAGGGGGAGATGACGATTCCGCTGACGGGGTTTTGTTGGTTGCTGGCGAGGGTTTCGATTTCCTCGATCTGTTCGAGGTTTTTGGGGAGCCAGACGGACATGCGGTCGGCATACCATGCCACGGCCCATGGGGTGTCACTGATGATGATGTCTTGGGGGGAGGTGTTATCAGCCAAGGTGCGATTGAATGCCTTGGGGAAGTAGGGGGGCCAGTTGGGGAATCCTCCGATGTTCTCTGCGTCGATTCCCCGTTTGATGTTTTTGAACAAGGGGAGGGTCATGGGGCCTGCGCTGATGGCGACGATGAGGATGAGGTGAGCATAGCGGAGCGCATGCATGGACGGCGGGATGTTGAGTCGGGCCCACAGGATGGCGATCATGGCGAGGCCGTAGGCGGACATGAGGGGGGCGAACAGGATGTGGATTTGGTTGGAGTCCATGGCTCCGTTACGGATGCCGTAGATGGACATGCCGATGCCTGCGAAGATCCACATCAGCAGGATGAGCCAGCGGAATGATGCGAGTGTCGCGCGTTTGAACGGGTGCAGCAGGGCGATGAAGAAGATGGGGGCCACAAGAATGGCGCCAAAGTTCCGGTGCAGGTCGGATATTTGCCTGAGGGTGGTCGCCAGAATGTTGAGCAGGAGGCCTTGGAGGCCGAGTTCCTCTGTGGCGGGAGAGAGGGAGCGCATGATCGAGTCCTCGCCTGAGCCAAGGCCATTGTGGATGGCGTAGTAGGCTGTTCCGAACGGGCTGCCTGTGGGGGTGACATAAAGGAAGTAGACGACGGGAACGACGAACAGAGCCAGCATGCCGGCGAGGACGCCAGCGATGACGCCACGCGGTTTGAAGTAAACCGCGGTAAAGATCAGATAGCCGATGTACATCCAGAGTGTGATCCAGTGGGTAAGCACGAGAAGGCACATGAAGACACCGGAGATGAGGATCTGGCTCAAGGCCGATTTGTTTTCTTCTGCGTTCTCAATGGCGCGCCAGAGGAAGAACATGGAGCAAGAGAAGAGCATGAGCATGAGCATTTGCGGTAGACCTGACTGGGAGAGCTTCCACATGAGCTCGCAGAAGAGCATCAACAAGGCGGTGACCGAGGCGATGGTGGTATCAAATATCCTAGAGACAAGGAGGTAGTTGACCCCGATCGATATCAGGAAAAAAATGACGCAGGTTGCTGCGATGACGCGGTCGAGCTGGTAGATGTTTGATTTTTGGGGCATCCTCCAGCGTTTTCCGTCGTTGGCATCGGTGGCTTTGAGGACGGCTGCGTAGACGCAGGGGTTGAGTGGGGCGTGATAGGTATCTGGGAGGTTTTCCAAGCTGGGCTTTTCTTTGTTGGCGTCCTCCATCTGCTTGAGGGCAAGGGGGCGAATGACCTTGGTGGAGTATCCGTGTCCCCGTGCGATCTCCCGTCCGATTTGTGCTTGTTCCATGCCGCGAGGTGCTGACAGGCCTTTAAAAGTAAAGAAGATGGAGATGATGGCGAGGCTGACGAGGACGACGAAGAAGGTTATCCGCCTGATGATGACGGCGGGGTCGTAGGTTATAGTCCCTGAAGGATTATGGTTGCTCATGGGTGAGGGGGGGGCGAAAGGGTGGATGAGGGGGTGGGTGAGGGTGCGAAAGGACAGGAGGTGACCGGCTTAGACTTGGGGGTCGTTTTGAAGTTCCTTGAGTTTGCGTTGCAGGGTGCGGCGGCTTATGCCGAGCAGTTGGGCAGCATCGGTGCGGTTGTCGTCGGTGTGTTGGAGTGCGCGCTGGATCGTGCGCAGCTCCAGCGCATGCAAGTTGAATTCCCCCTCGGAGGCAAGCGAGTTTTCCTTCTTTTCGAATATTTGCGGTGTATCAGGTGCTCCAGTAGAGGGGGCACCGTCTGCCGTGTTGAGGAAGTAGGGGAGGTGGTGGATCCCGATGATGGGGTCGTTACTCATCACGACGCCGTGCTCGATGGCGGTGCGGAGTTCGCGGACGTTACCGGGCCACGGGTAGGATCTGAGTTGCGCGAGGGCTTGGTCGCTGAGGGGTTTGATTTCCTTGTTGTTCTCAAGGGAGAATTCTCGGAGGAAGGCTTGGGAGAGCAGGATGACATCCTCGGATCGGGCCCTTAATGTCGGCATCAGGACGCGGACGACGTTGAGGCGAAAAAAGAGATCCTCGCGGAACTCGCCCTTACTGACGAGGCTGCGGAGGTTTTGATTGGTGGCGGTGATGACGCGGACATCGACATTGACGGGGGTGTTGGAGCCGACGCGCTCGATGGTGCGCTCGCCGAGGACACGGAGGAGTTTGACCTGAGTGGCTTGGTCGATTTCGCCGATTTCATCGAGGAAAATGGTGCCTCCGTCGGCTTGTTCAAAGCGGCCGATCCGTTTCTGGGTGGCTCCGGTGAAGGCACCTTTTTCGTGGCCGAAGAGTTCGCTTTCCAAGAGTTGGGGTGAGAGTGCGGCGCAGTTGACCACGAGGAGCTTGTCGGCGGGTCGGCCGCTGAGTTGGTGGATGGCATGGGCGACGAGTTCCTTACCTGTGCCGCTTTCGCCCTCGATGAGCACGGTGGCACGTGTCGGGGCGACTTGGCTGACGAGGTCGCCAATGTGTTGCATGGCGGGGGATTTTCCGATGAGGCTTTCTAGTCCGTGTTTGCTGGTGCCACTTTTCTCGCGGAGGTCCTGGACTTCGTGTTCGAGGCGGACGTTATCTTTTTCGAGTGAGCGGCTGCGGAGGGCGCGGTTGAGGAGGAGTTCGACTTCGTCGAGGTTGAGGGGTTTGGTGACGAAGTTCCATGCACCGCGTCGCATGGCCTCTACGGCTGTATCGACGGAGCCGTAGGCGGTCATCATGATGGCAACGGGTGGACGTGGCAGCGCGAGTGCTTGATCGAGGAGGTCCATGCCGCTGTCTCCTGCGAGTCGAAGGTCAGTGAGCAGGAGGTCGATCGGCTCGGACTTGAGTAGCCCGATGGCTTGTTTGATGTCGGCGGCGACATAACAATCGAAGCGGTCCTCGAGGGCCATGCGCAAGCCGTCGCGGGTGGATTTTTCATCATCGACGATGAGGAGTGTGGCGGAAGTCATGGCTGATTAGGGGGTGGGGGGTGTGGTGTCGACCTCGATGCATGATGACCGGTTGTCCTCGAGGAGTCTGACGTTCCGGTTTTGGCGCGGGAGTGAGAGGGTGACGGTGGTGCCCTTGTTGGTTTGGCTATCGAGTTCGATCTCGCCTCCGTGTTCACGGATGATGCGGCGGACAATGAGGAGTCCGAGGCCGGTGCCGGATTTTTTGGTGCTGTTGTAGGGTTCGAAAATCGACCCCATGACCTCGGGGGGGATCCCAGAGCCGTGGTCGCGGACGGTGAGCGTCATCTCGTAGTCGGTGACATGGGAGAGGATGTCGATTTGTCCACCGCTCGCGGGGAGGGCTTGGGAGGCATTTTTGAGGACGTTGTAGAGGGCTTGTTTGATTTGATTTTCATCGAGCTCGAGTAGTGGTGTGGTTTCCGCGAGGTCAAGGGTCACCTTGACGTGGCGTTGTTCAAACTCGGGGGCGAGCAGGGTGAGGGTGTCCCGCAGGAGGTCGTGAAGCTGAAGGGGGCTGCGTTCTGGTTGGCTCGGGCGGATGGCTTGGAGGAATTGTTTAAGGATGGTATCGAGTCGTCTGATCTCGCCTTGGGCGGTATGCAGGTGGTGGGTGAGGTTTGTTTGTTCGTTCTCGGGGAGTTTTTTGAGTTTTCGCTCGAGCAGTTGCAAGTGGATATCCAGTGAGTTGAGTGGGTTGCCAATTTCATGGGCGACGCCGGCAGCGAGCAGGGTGAGGGCATTGAGCTTTTCACTTTCCACATTTTCCTCCGCCAGTTTGCGTGATCGGGTGATGTCACGCACTAAAAGAACGTAGCCGAGGAGGTGGTCGTCATTTTCCACTTCGCCGCGCATGGGTGAGAGGTAGAAGTTAATGAAGCGCTGCTCGGGGTAGAGGATCTCCATGTCCCTGCTGACGATGCGTCCGGGGTCGGCGAGTTTTTTCCAGTTCAGTCCGCGCACGGTTTTGGCGAGGCTTTGGCCAATGCTTTTTGTTGGGTTGATACCGAAGATGCGGGAGGCGGAGTGGTTGACAAAGGTGATCTGTCCGTCTGGGTCAAGGATGAGGACGCCTTCTTGGAGTGCTTCAAAGACGCTTTCGAGAAAGCCTTTTTCTCGCACCAAGCGCATCACGAGCCGTTGAACCTCCGCGGGGTCGACTTGGTCGAGGCGGGCGATGAGTTTATCGAGGAAGCCAGATTTCATGGTGGTGCGGTGCCTTGGTGAAAGTGAGGTTGAATGGTTGCAGGACGATGAGGAATCCTCTAGTGTGGTTGCTATGACGGAGGCACTGGTGGTATTATGCGCGTTCCCCGATGCGGAGAAGGCGCGACAGATTGGCACACATTTGGTGGAAAGGCAATACGCGGGCTGCATCAATATTATTCCTGGTGTGGAATCGATCTACCAGTGGCGTGGGGAGCTTTGCCAAGATCGGGAGGTGATGGCGGTGATTAAGACGACCCGCCAAGCTTTTGCGGTGATGAGTCGTGAGTTAGCTGCGCTTCATCCCTACGACGAGCCTGAGATTATCGCGATGCCGGTGGTTGATGGGTCAGCGGGGTATCTGGCATGGCTTCATGATCGGGCGAGGGGGTGAGGGGAGGTGATGGGTGGGCGGCGATATGTTTTTATGTGCTTTTTATTGCATGAAATTAAAAACCAGCTATATCATAATGCCCCCAAGTTCCGGGTTGCTTTTTTTTCGATAGGTATCGGAGAAGATGGTGCGCCCGGTTTTTACGCGTTGAGGGTTTGCCTATGAGGCAATCATTGAATGCGGGGTAAGATCATTATTTTAAACACAGCAACCTATTCCAAGGAATGAATCCAGATAGAGCGACACTGAACTTTCTCAATAGTTTTCCCGAAAAATCTCGTGACCGTGGCGATGCCCTCCAAGAGGACGGTGCGGTGACTCAAATTTTTGGAAATCACTTATTCATTCAAGGCCGGGTGGAGGATTCTACCGGGGTGTTCCGGACCAGCTTACGTCTTCAGGGGAACCGATGGTTTGGTAGTTGTACGGCGGAAGATGAGGTGGTGGCGGGCGCATGTATGTATGCCACGATGATGGAGCGGATGCACCGTGGTGAGGATCTTCCTGAGAGTCCAAACGAATTTGATGACACGCCGATCATTGATGTGATCGAGGAGAAACTGGGTCACGAGCTGGACGATAAGGAGGCTGACTTCGTTAATAAGCTTGAGAAACGATACCGCCGATACGTGATTGAAGGGGAGATCCATGATCACGATTTGGTGCGGTTGAACCCCCGATGGGAAATTGTCAGCTATGAGCCATTGGAACTCTGGCCAATGCCTCCTGGTGACATCCTTGAGTTTTGGAACTACATTGCTTATGCCTTTTATAAAAAGAGGCTGCCCTATCCTGAGTTTCTGAATGCCATTACCGACCTTGAGGCGGTGCAGAAGAAGATGCATGAGTGGGAGAGGGAGCGTGAAGTGGCCGCTTGGTATGATCGGATCGAGAGTGTGAATGAACGTCCGCCGATTGATAAACCTGTTTATGCTGAGTTCCGTATACTCTCTACGATCAATGAGGCGCGGGTTGAGTTCCGTGAGCGGGAGGGCGCGTGGTTGCCACTGCTTGAAAAAGGCGACATCGATCGTTTTCTTACGCTCTTTGAGGACTCCGCCTTGCGGATGGATGCATCCAGTCAGCTGATTTGGGAGCACTTTATTACCTTTTATCAAAAAGAAGGGGACTCACGCTTCGATCTGGATCAGGAGCCGGCATGTCAATTTATGAACCGCATCTTCCGTCAGCCTGCGCTGAAGGGGTATGTGGTCAACCTCGATGAGCGTGAGTTCAAGGTGGTTGACAAACCTCTGAAGTGGATCTGCGAAGATGACCCATACGTGCCTAATTGTTTTGCCCTTCAACTGGTCACCTCGGCCAAGGAACATGTTACCCACTCAGTGCGCCTGCTTCCTGGACGTGAAGTGCTCTATCAATCGGATGAAACCGTATTTCCTGGTCCCCCACGGTGGTTGTCAGACACGGATATTCAACCGCGTTATCACATCCCGAAAGATGTGATCGACAGCCTAGAGGGTGTCGAGTTTCTCAGGAAAATCGGGTCGAGCCTGCCCGAGTCCTTACGCCGTCGGGTGACGGACCTAGATCTTTACCCACGCTTCAAGATGAAGATTGAGCAGGGTTTGACTGCCGCTGAGACCGAACACCTTGTCATTGATGTGCGTGCCCTTGAGAAAAAAGAGCGCCGCGAAGAAAAACGTATCAAGGACCAGTGGGAGCTTGTTGAACAAAAGCCTGTCAAAGGGAAACAGTTACTCCGTTTTGCGCGGGAGGAGCTTTACGTCGTGCCTGCTCTGTTGGCGCAGATGGGTCTCACCTACGATGAGAAGCTGGATGCGTTTAAATCAAGGATCACCAAGCTTTTTCCAGAGAAGTTTTCCGAGTGGGCCAAGGCTCTTCCAGAGTCTTTGGTGGCTCAAATGGACGGAAAATTACAAACGCTTCTTGCTGACCCCGTCACCGCAGCGATCCGCTTCGAGGTGGTGAATCAGGAAATCGATTGGTTCGACCTGCGTATTGTGATCGATGTCGAGGGTGTCACTCTGTCGAATGCCCAAATCCGTTCACTTGTCGCCGCGCGTGGTGGCTACGTCCGCATGGACGACGGCGGTTGGATGCGCTTGGAGATCAAGCTGGATGCTGATCAGCGTGATGCGGTGACCCGTCTGGGGCTTGACCCCTTCGATCTCACTGGTGAAACTCACCGGATGCATGCTCTGCAGCTTGCTGATCCGAAGGCGGCTGAGGTCTTTGATCCGAAGGCGTGGAAGCGTATCAAGGATCGTGCCCGCGATATTCAAATCGAAGTTACCCCGCCGGTGCCCAAGAACCTCAAGGCGGACCTCCGTCCCTACCAGGTCGAAGGTTTCCATTTCCTTTGTTATCTGGCGACCAACCGCTTCGGTGGCCTGCTTGCGGATGATATGGGACTGGGTAAAACCGTTCAGTCGATCACCTACCTCCTCTGGCTCCGTGATGAGGAGGCCAAGGAAAAAGGATCCATGGCGAAGGTGTCGCCCTCACTGGTTGTCTGTCCGAAGTCCGTGATCGACGTTTGGCATTCCGAGACAGAAAAATTTGCGCCTGAACTTCGGGTTAAGATTCTCCGGACCCGCGATGATCTCGATCTCAAGCTGTTGGAAACCGAGGTGGACATCTTCGTTCTCAACTACGCGCAGCTTCGCCTTTGTGGCGAGGAGCTCGCCAAGGTGAAGTGGTTGACCACCATCCTCGACGAAGGCCAGCAGATTAAGAACCCGGATTCCAAGGCCGCCAAGGCCGCTCGCGAGCTCAACTCGAAAAACCGTCTGGTCCTTACCGGAACGCCTATCGAGAACCGCCTGATGGATATGTGGTCGCTGATGTCGTTTGCCATGCCCGGTGTGCTGGGAAGTCGCGCATACTTCAAGAAACGTTTTGATAAACGTAAGGACCCCGGTGCCCAGAGTCGCCTGGCTTCCCGTCTGCGTCCCTTCCTTCTCCGCCGGACCAAGCTTCAGGTGGCCAAGGATCTTCCACCACGGACCGAAGAAGAAGTTTTTGCTGAAATGGAAGGTGTGCAAGCTGAGCTCTACAAGGCGGAGCTTAAGCGCATCCAGAAGGCATTGTTGGGATTTGAGTCCGACGAGGCGGTTAAGAAAAACTCCTTTGCGATTCTTCAGGGGTTGATGCGTCTGCGCCAGATTTGTTGTCACCCAGGCCTGATTGATCCCAAGTTCCTCAAGGAGGAGAGCGCTAAAATGAATGCTCTGTTTTACTTGCTCGATCAGCTCCGCGAGGAAGGGCACAAGGTGCTCGTCTTTTCTCAGTTTGTTTCCATGCTTGATATCATCAAGGCTCGCCTTGAAGTGGAGAGCCGACCGTTCAACTACCTCACGGGTCAAACCAAGGACCGTAAGGGGGAAATTGAGAATTTCCAGACGACCAAGGATCCGTCCGTGTTTATGCTGTCACTGAAGGCGGGTGGTGCCGGTCTTAACCTCACTTCAGCCTCCTACGTCATCCTCTATGATCCATGGTGGAACCCAGCTGTGGAGAACCAAGCGATCGACCGAACTCACCGTATTGGTCAGAAAAACAAGGTGATCGCATACCGCCTTCTCACTCGGGAGACCGTGGAGGAGAAAATCCGTATCCTGCAGCACCAAAAAACGCAGCTTGTCACCAATGTGTTGGGCGATGAAGGGTTTGCGACCAGTCTTGCCATGGACGATCTCGCCTTCATTCTCGGTGCCGGCGGCGGTTTTGAGGAAGAGGAGGAACCACCGAAGAAGCGCGCAGCCAAGAAAACGGCCAGCGACCTGATCGATGTGATCCCAGTGGATAAGCCAGCAGCCAAAAAAGCGACCAAAAAGGCGGCCAAGAAATCCGCTAAAAAGGCGGCCAAAAAATCCGCTAAAAAGTAGGCTGTCACACGGAGGTCTTTGCGTATTTCTGGATGCAGGGTAAGGTGAGTGCATGAAAAGCATTCTCGTTGCCGTGGTCGCCTTGTGTTGCGCCGTGTATCTTCTGAACCCAGGTTTTGGTCAGGTTGAGCTAATCAATGACCTGCTACCTATCATTGGGAATATTGATGAGGCGACGGCGATGGCGGTATTGATTGCCTGTGCTCGATATTTCGGGTTGGATCTTTCCACGTTTTTGGGCCGGAGGAATCAGGGTGGGGCAAAGGGTGAGGTCGTTGATGTTGATTAGGGTGGTGGGTCATTTTTCGATTGCCGCGCCGTGATTTCGGTGGTATTTCTGTATGCGCAATGTATTCATGGACTCAACTCCATGGTTGCGTCCGCGTGGAAATTCTGTCTGATTCGTTTTTGGAAAGTCTGAGCACATTATGGAATGGCCAGATTGACCAAGGAGGAACGATGGACACATGGGATGATGCCATTGTATCATCTTTAAAATGAAATGCTAAATCATAAACGTATAGACCCGATGAAGATACAAACGAAACGAGCCCAAGGATTTACTCTAGTTGAACTGTTAGTAGTGATTGCGATTATTGCGGCGCTTGCGGTGATTGCCACCCCCGCTGTTCTCAGGGCGTTGACGAAGGCAAAAATAACCAGGGTTTCGGCTATTTGTAAAAGTGTGGAAATGGCGGTGGACGGCTTTGAAGGCGAGTATAATTTCCTTCCTTATGGTGGGAATGATTATCCTGCGACAGAAGATGAGCTCAGTGATGCCGATAATGATGGGCTGATGGCGGTGCTTGCCGGCCTGGAGGACGAAATCAATATGAAAAGCATCACGTATTTCACTCAGGAGGAGCCCAAGGGGAACAGTGATGCCACCTACAAGGATGGAATGCATGTTGATAGGGGCGCAGGCACAGCGGCGCTGTATGACCCATGGGGTGATCGTTATCGGATCATGCTTGATTATATTCAGGGTGGGGATGATGACGGCATTGAGCACCCTTATAATGCGAGTGAAATCATCAGGCGCAAGATTGTCATCTATAGCTATGGCCCTGACGGGAAAGTTGACACGACGAGTATTACCAATCGTGACAACAAGGACAACCCCTCTAATTTTTAGGGAAGCCAGATGGGGGTAATTTTTCGCGTGGCACGGGTGCTTGCGTGTCCCTTTTCAGCGTTGGTAACGTAGACGATGGATGGTTTTCCCCTGACTTTCCCAGTGGCGTTGGAAGTCGGTTTTAGGATAGAAAAGGGCATCCTGCTCGCCATCGGCGGGCCATGGGAGCTGGCTGAATTTTCCGCCTGACTGGGCGAAGGTGTCCATTTCCTCGCAGACCCATTCGAAATATTCGGGGTGGTCGGTTTTAAAGAGGAACTCGCCATCGGGGGTGAGGACATTTTCGAGGATGGTGAGGAATTCCTGTTGGACGAGTCGGCGTTTATGGTGGCGGGCCTTTGGCCATGGATCGGGGCAGAGGAGGTGAAGACGTGAGACGGAATGTTTGGCGAGGAGCCACTCCAGGGTATATTGACTTTCGAGTCGGAGCACTTTGGCGTTGGTGAGCCCGAGGGCTTGGATACGTTTGCAGACGCCGCGGACGCGACCGAGGAGTCGTTCCACACCGAGGAAGTTGCGTTCCGGGTAATGTTGGGCCATTTCGATGAGGAAGGTGCCATCGCCGCAGCCGAGGTCGATTTCGAGTGGGTGGTTATGAGGGAAGATGTCGTCGGGTGAATGCCTGCGGAAAAAGTCATCGGGCATAAATTCGCAGGGTTCTGGGGTGCGGGCGCAGGCGGGCATGGCAGAAGGTTGAAGATTTATGTGTGAAGTTTGAAGCATTAAGTTATGGAGCGGGCGTGAATTTGCCCGAATTAGAGAAAGCCTTTGAGAAAAATTTCGCGCAGCGTGGTGAGTTGGGGGCCTCGGTAAGTGTCTGGCGTCATGGGGAGGAAGTGGTTTCTCTGGCGCATGGGTGGTGTGAGCGTGAGCGTGAGAGGGAGTGGACGGCAGAGACGTTGGTCCCCTTTTACTCAACCACCAAGGGTTTGGCGGCGGCGACTTTGCTGATGCTGCTTGAGGAGCGGGGGATGACACCTGATGATGAGGTGGGTGATGTTTGGCCTCGGTTTCCGGTAGAGGGTGCGACGTTTGCCCAGCTTATGTCGCATCGTTTGGGGTTGGCGGCATTGGATGAGAAGGTGTCGGTATGGGACCATGACGAGGTGATTGGGGCGGTCGAGCGGCAATCGCCGAATTGGCCGCTGGGCTCGGGGCACGGCTACCACCCGCGGGTGCTGGGTTTTATTCAGGATGAAATCGTGCGTCGATTGGCGGGTAAGACCTTGGGTGCGTTATGGTGGGAAAAAATTGCAGAGCCATTGGGGCTTGAGGTGTGGATGGGTCTGCCAGAGTCTGAGATTCATCGGGTGGCGTCGCTTTACCCTGGTAAGCAGGATAAATCCGACCTCGAGAGTGGTTTTTACCGTGACTTGCATACGCCGGGATCGTTGGTGAAGCGTGCCTTTTTCTCGCTTCGCGGGATGCACTCGGTGCGGGAGATGAATGATGTGCGTGCTTGGCGTGCGGGGTTTCCGGCGATGGGTGGGATCGGGACGGCAAAGGGCGTGGCGAAGTTTTACCAAGCGGCCTGCGGGGCGATTCCGTTTTTCTCACCGAAGCTTCGGGAGTGGATGGGCACGGTGAGGAGCAGTGGCGAGGATAAGGTGTTAAAGACAAAGACGGCCTTTACCTGTGGGTTCCAATGTGATCCGGTCGATGGATTTGGGCGGAAAGATCGTCATCACTACGGGCTGTCGCGCCGTGCTTTTGGTCATCCTGGTGCGGGGGGGAGTCATGCCTTTGGTGATCCTGAGTCGGGGATATCCTTTACCTACGTCATGAATCAAATGGAGTTGAGTCCACTGCCAGGTGAGAAGTGTCTGGATATGGTCAAAGCGATCTATGTCATGTAAACACCGCATTTGCAGTGAGCTAGGCACTTGCAAATTTTCTTGTGCTGGTACAAACGATGGGCATGCACTCATTTCACTACCAGAATGGATCCTTGCATTGCGAGGATGTTGATCTTGTCTCGCTTGCTGATACACACGGCACGCCGGCGTATGTCTACAGCGCGAATACGATCCGCGACCACTACGGTCGGCTCGACCAAGCGCTGGCTGAGATTGATCACGGTATCGAGTATGCGGTGAAGGCGAATTCAAACCTTTCGGTGCTGAAGTTGCTTGTCGAAGAAGGGAGTGGATTTGATATTGTGTCCGGGGGGGAATTGCGCCGAGTGATCGAGGCGGGTGGTGATGCCGGGAAGTGCACATTTGCGGGTGTAGGTAAGACCCGCGAGGAAATTGAGTATGCATTAGCCGAAGGGATCTACTGCTTTAATGCCGAGAGTGAAGAGGAAGTGGTCTTTATCGACAAGGTGGCAGGTGAGATGGGGAAAGTCGCCCCTGTGGCATTCCGCGTGAACCCGAATGTCGATGCCAAAACGCATAAGTATATCTCGACAGGGAAATCGGAAAACAAGTTTGGTGTGGATTTTGCATCCATCGACGACGCCTATGCACGCGCCTCAAAACTAGCCAACGTCCGGCTTCGGGGGTTGCAGATGCATATTGGTTCGCAGCTCACCTCCTTGCAGCCGTTTATAGAAGCGGTTGAAAAGGTGGCCCCACTCGCGGTTCGACTCAAGGACACCTACGGGATTGAGTTTTTCTCCATCGGTGGTGGTGTCGGGATCGTCTATGACTCGGCCTTGGAGTCGGGGCCGACGGAGTGGTGGTCGGACCAGGATGAGGACCAAAGGCCGCTGACGATCAGCCAGTATGCTGCGGGTGTGGTTCCTGTCTTGAAGGAGACAGGGTTGAAGATCCTCCTCGAGCCGGGGCGCTATATTGTCGGGAATGCCGGCGTTTTATTAACGCGTTGCCTCTACGAGAAAAAGGGATCGGCGAAAACATTCCGTATTGTGGATGCGGGCATGAATGACCTGATTCGGCCGGCCCTTTACGAAGGTCACCATGACATTGTGCCGCTCCGTGAGTCGACGGGGGAGTCATCAATGGTCGATGTGGTCGGCCCCGTGTGCGAAACGGGCGACTTCTTCTGCCAGGACCGTGAACTGCCTGATTTTGCCCCTGGTGAGGCGATTGCCCTGCTCAGTGCGGGTGCCTATGGATTTGTGATGGCATCGAACTACAATTCCCGCCCGCTTCCGGTGGAGATCCTCGTTGATGGGGGTGAAGCTCGTGTGATTCGCCCGAGGCAGACGATGGATGACATCCTCGCCAGCGAGAAGTCGGCGATGTTGTCATGAAGAAAAAGGCAGGAATTTCGGTGAATAGTCGCTTGGAAAGTGATAAATCGTCAGTTCTCGCTTGCCAGATGAAATATCTCTGCTAAATACCCCGTCCCGCGCGGTGTGCAGGATGTCCAGACGGACTATCATTCATGAGGAAATTCTCCGGAATGAGCGCACCTACCCACTACAAAAAACAATCCAGCTAAAACAAGGATCATGGCACGTATATTCGGCACAGAAATCCCGAATGAGAAGCGCATCGAAGCTTCTCTTCCCTACATTTATGGCATAGGTCAAACGACCTCCAAGCGTATTCTCGAGCAAGCAGGAGTGGATCCCGATATCCGCACCGGCGAGCTTACTGAGGAGCAGCTTGTTAAAATTGCCCAAGTAATCACCTCAGAGACGATTCTCATTGAAGGTGACCTCCGTCGCGAAAAGCAAGCCGCTATGAAGCGTCTGCAAGCGATTAACTGCTACCGTGGCATCCGCCACAAGGTAGGTCTCCCCGTCCGTGGTCAACGCACCAGCACGAACGCACGCACCCGTAAGGGTAAGAAGCGCACCGTAGGTGTGAAGAAGTAACCCACTGACCCAACATTATTTATTATTATGTCTGAAGAAGAAATCAAAGACGACGCCGCAGCGACACCTGCTGAGGTTCCTGCCGAAGCTCCTGCTGCGGATGAGCCCAAAGCTGAATCAGCTGAAGCGCCAGCCGCCCCTGCTGAAGAGGCGCCCAAGGCACCTGAAAAGAAGCGTGACATTTTTGCTGAAATCGCCGGTGGCGAGGAAGAGCAAATCCGCATTCACAAGGCGAAGAAGAGCAAAAACATCCAGACGGGTGTGGTGCACGTCATCGCTACCTTTAACAACACACTTGTAACGGTCACTGACCTGAATGGTAACTCCATCGGATGGTCCAGTGCTGGAAAGATGGGATTCAAGGGGTCACGTAAGAGCACCGCGTATGCGGCTCAGGTTGTTTCCCAAGATGCTTGTCGCCAAGCGATGAGTCACGGTCTTAAAGAAGTAGAAGTTCGCGTTAAGGGACCTGGTTCCGGTCGTGAATCTGCTGTGCGTGCCGTGCAAGGTCTCGGTATCAACATCACTGCGATCAAGGACGTTACTCCTATTCCTCACAACGGCTGTCGCCCTAAGAAAGCTCGCCGCGTGTAATTAACCATTATTTTTTAACTCTTTAACTTACTTATATTATGGCTCGTTACACTGGCCCCAAAGATAAAATCAGTCGCCGTTTCGGTGTCGCCCTATTCGGACCTTCCAAAGCGCTTGAGCGTCGTTCCTTCCCCCCTGGCCAGCACGGTGTGCGTGCAGGACGTCGGAAGAAGTCAGACTACGCGGTTGCACTGGGAGAGAAGCAGAAGCTTCGTTTCCAGTTCGGTGTGCTTGAGAAACAATTCCGTCTCTACTATGCAGAGGCAAGTCGTCGCCGCGGTATTACCGGTGAGGTGCTTTGTCAGCTGCTTGAACTACGTCTCGACAACGTTTGCTACCGTCTCGGCCTTGGCAACACGCGTTCTGCGGCACGTCAAATGGTCAACCATGGCCACATTGAAGTGAATGGAAAGCGTGTTGATATCCCGAGTTATCAGTGCAAGCCTGGTGACACCATCACGGTGCAGGACAAGCCGAGCTCACAGCAGCTCGGTCTGCGCTACATGGACCTCACCCAAGCGGTGCCATTGAAAGAATGGCTTACACTTGATCGTGCTGACATGAAGGGCAAGATCGTCCGCGTGCCTGAAAACGATGACTTTGATCACCAAGTCAACGTGCAGCTCGTGGTGGAACTTTACTCACGATAATCGAGAATTATCCTCATTTCAAAACGGCGGTTTACTTTGGTATTCCGCCGTTTTTTTGGGTTTAAAATGTGTGCTTTCTGCGGGTCGACTCGCAGGGGCTTGCTGCGCACATTGAACCCGCCTCCGCCATGTCAGTGCAGACAGGCTCTGGGCATCGTCTCCACGTGGGTGATCAATGCGGGTTAAGAGAGGAATGATTGTTTTGACAGGGTGGCATATTTGCCGCCTCGGGCGAGCAGCTCGTCGTGGGTGCCACTTTCGATAATCTGTCCCGCGTCGAGCACGTGAATGCAGTCGGCATTGCGGATAGTTGACAAGCGGTGTGCAATGACAAAGGCGGTGCGGTTTTCCATCAAGTGATCGAGTGCCTCTTGGATAAGCCGCTCGGTCTCGCTATCGACGGAAGCGGTGGCTTCATCCAGCAATAAAATCGGTGGGTTTTTCAGGAGTGCTCGGGCGATCGAGAGTCGTTGTCGTTCGCCGCCGGATAGTTTGACGCCGCGTTCACCGACGGAGGTATCGAGTCCATCGGGGAGATCGCGGACGAACCCGTCGGCATTGGCGGATTTGAGGGCCGACCACATTTCTTGATCGGTGGCATTACGTTTGCCCAGGTGGAGGTTTTCGCGGACGGGGCCATTGAAAAGAAAGGCGTCTTGGGTGACGTAGCCGATGACAGAGCGCAGGGAAGGTTTGGCGATGGTGTTGAGTTCGGTTCCATCGATGGTGATTGAGCCGCGATCGTATTCGTAGAAACGCGACAGCAGGCTGACGACGGTGGATTTTCCGGCACCCGTTGAGCCTACGAGGGCGATGGTTTGTCCGGGCTGAGCTTCGAGGCTGATCCCCCGAAGGGTCGGTTCATCCGCGTAGGCAAAGTGCATATCATCGAACTTCACGTGACCACGGATTGGCTCGCCTAATTGGGCACCGTCGGAGGTGTGAATTTCATCCTCTTCATCGAGAATGCTGAACACACGCTCCGCAGCGGCCCGCGACGATTGGGTCATTTGATTCAGCTGGTGGAGTCGTCCCAGTGGCTCGTAGAGTGCCCAGATGATGGTGAAAAATTCCAATAACACGGCATGGTCGAGCCCGTGGTAATAGATTTGCCATGCGCCGACGCCGAGAACGAGCGCGTAGCCGATGGAGTTGGCAAAACTCATACTGGGTGAGTAGAGCGCCCATGCTTTCATGACGGTGAGGTTGGCGTCACGCACTTTTGACGATGATTGGTTGAAGCTGGCGAGTTCATCGTCCTCGGCGGCATAGGATTTGATTTGTCGGATGCCGGCGATGTTATCGTGCAGCATGGCATTCATTTCGCCTGTGGCTTTTCGGACGATTCGATACCGGGTTGATGCGTGGCGCGAGTAGAGCCAAGCGCCGACGACGAGCAGTGGCAGTGGGGCGAGGGCTGCAAGTGCCAGGATCGGGGAGCGGGTAATGAGGAAGATGGTGACGATCAGGACTTGGAGTAAGGCAACGAGTCCCTGCTCGATCCCATCGATGAGGATGCGTTCCATCTGCGGAACATCCTCGGCGACCCGGGTCATGATGTCGCCTGTGCGGCGTTGGTCGAACCAGTTGAGCCGGAGCCGTTGTAGTTTGTTGTAGAGTTGGGAGCGGAGGTCGAAGACGGCCTTTTGCTCGAAGGTATTGTTGATGAGAATGCGTAAGTAGTTAAAGAAATCGCGTAAAAAGAACGCGACCAAGACGATGGCGATGAATGGGATGAGTTTGTCGATTTGTTGCCCGTCGATGACCTCGCGCTTGACTCGGCCTGTCATCACGGGGAATGCGAGCAGCATGAATGTCATTAGGATCGCGCATAGCAGTTGCGCAGACGCGAGCTTTGGGTATTTGCCAAGGTAGGAAAAGATACGGAAAATCGTCTTCATGGTGGGTGTTGCTAGTACGCTTGCGGTTATGCCAATGTAAAGACAAGTAAAAATAAGAGGAAATTAGGGAAATTAGGCATTGCCGCCCCCCCCTTAGGGCATCTAGTTTATCCATAACACGCGAGAAACCCCCGAGCTCAACTCACAGTAATCAATCATGTCAAAAGTATTTGGAACCATCGCAGTCGTCATCTTAGCTGTCGCTGCATTTATTGCATGGAAAAATATGGACGCTCTCGTGAGAGAGGCCGGAAATAAAAAGGAAGATCCACCGGTGGAAGGCCGACTTCAAGTGGCTCAGAAGTTAGAAAAGAGCACGATCAAGGAATTGGCTGCCCAGCGGAAGCGCCGTGATGATGCTGCGGCATTGAGGGATAGCTATACCGCGGAGACCGTGAAGATTCAGGCAGAGCTCGACGAGGTGACGGCCAAGTATGACGACGCCGTCAAAAAAGTGGAGTCGCTCAAGAAACAGCACAAAAATAATGAGTTTGAAATTGCCAATGCCAATGAGGTGCTCAAGGGGCTTCCCGATCACAACGAGCTTGTGCCCAAGGTGAGGCGCATGCGGTCTGAGTTATCTGATGCTACCAATGGCATTGCGACCCAAGAAGCCCGCTTGGCTAATCTCACTCAGCAAGACGATGATGCGAAAGCAAAAATCGCCAGTAATCGCGCCATTATGAAGCTTCAGAGTAGTGGTCAATCTTTCCCGTCGTTGAAGACTCGGATCAGCTCGATTTACCGCAACTGGGGTTTTGTGATCCTAGCAGCGGGTGACACGCAGGGTGTCGTATCGGGTTCACTGCTTGATGTCATGCGTGGCGGTGAAGTGATTGCAAAACTCAAGGTAACCGCGGTTGAGGCAGGACGCGCATCAGCTGATATCATTCTCGATTCCGTGGCTGAGGGCACAACACTTCGATCAGGTGATACGGTGGTGGCTGAGAAAAAGGAAGAACAGCTTGTCTCGGCTCCCTAGCAGGATCAAGGCATCGCACCCCGACACACCAACACACGTAAGAATTCCAATACCTTTTACTGACTATGAAAGCTCTACTTTATGTTATCGCCATCGCCGCTATCGGCGCGGCGGGATGGTTCTCCTATGACACCATGAATCAATTTAACCAGCTCAAGGAGGAACGCATTGAGCTTGATACCAATAACGAAAACAGGAAAGCCACGATCAAGACGACGAAGGCGGAAGCTAAGCAAAGGGAAGCTGAGCGTAATGCGGCCAAGGAGTTGCGTGACGACACCACGGCTGATCTTGAGGTGAAGGAGAAAAACTTGAAGCTATCCAAGCGTGAGGCGGCTACTTGGAACAGCAAGATTGCCGAGCAGCAGGAAGAGCTGGATGGCATCAAGAATGTGATCCAGAGCATTAAGGATGCCTTTAAAGAGCTGGGTGATGTCAGGCTTGATCAGATCCCAGGTCTGGTGAAGAAGCTTGAGAATGACCTGAAAGAATCGAACCGTAAGTGGGAAGAGCTGCAATTGCTTGGCGATGCTGCTGACAAACGCCTAACCATCAAAAACCAGCAACTCAAAGACATCAGGCAGCGTATGGCCAAACGTGCAGCCAATATTAAGGGGAACTCTGCAGAAGGTCAGATCACTGCGATCAATCATGATTGGGGGTTTGCTATCGTAAAAGTCCCAAGCAACATGCCCGTGGATGAGACCTCGAAGTTGATGATCAAGCGTGGTGCCTCATTTATTGGTAACCTCAGAATTAATGCGATTGAAGGCTCACGTATCGTCGCTGATGTTGACTACAAGAGCATGGTTCCAGGTATGGTGGCCCAGCCTGGTGACAGCGTGGTGCTTGCCAAGCCCGTGACGAACTAACGAGGTTGAGAACCTATCCGCTTGTCTGCAAAGGGCAGCTATTCGACTTCAGCTCCGCGGACGATCAGCGGATAAACCGTTGTTGTAGGTTTTTGAGGATATCCTGAAGTTCCGTGGCCTGATTCATCAAGGCGACCATTTCTTCGGGGCCGAGATTGGGTTCACGGAGTCGAGCGCGGATGGATGCCTCCTTATTTTGAAAATGGGTGCTGACGAGCATGGCGGTGGTTTCCTCGGCGGCACGGACTGGGTTTTCGGGTGTTTCGCCGACGAGGGTATTGCGGAGGGCTAATTGGTCATCGGGCTCGAGTGAGGTGATGTAGGTTTGGATGGCGGCCGTATTATTGGGGTCGGGGAGTTGGCTGAGGATATGGCGTAAGATGGATCCGCCGGCGAGCGAATCGAGAGGGTCGGTCAACGACTCGAGTTGTTCGCCGAGCCATTCCTGTGCTTGTTGTGAGGTTAATGCGAGGCGGCAGAGGTAGGCGACAGATCCGTTCACGGGGGTTGCAACGCGGGGTGTGGCGTCGGACGTGTTGTCTTTCCGCTGTTGTCGGTTTTCGTAGAGTTTGCTGCGGGCCTGTTGTTTTTCTGCGGTAACGACCTCGCCGCGCAGCTCTTCTGCGCCGATGCCGAGGCGGGTTGAGATTTGGTTGATGAGTGCCTCCTTGGTCATTTTATCCCCGACGTAGGCGACCAGTGCGGCGAGCTCATTGGCAAGGGTGGCGCGCTCTCGGATGGAGCTGAGGTCGCGGGTCGCCACTTCGTGTTCGATTTTTACGGTAAAGTATTCGCGGGCCTCGGTGACGAGTTTTCTGAATGCCTCGGCGCCGTCGCGTTTGATCAGCGAGTCAGGGTCCTGCCCTTCAGGCATCGCGACCATGCGGATGTGCATGCCCTCGGGGGAGAGGATGGTAAAGGCTTTGTCGGCGGCCTTGAATCCGGCGGCGTCGGCATCAAAGCAGATAATGACGTCATTGGTGTAGCGTTTCAGTAAGCGTGCGTGGTCGGGCGTGCAGGCGGTGCCGAGGGTGGCGATGGCGCTGCTGATCCCGCTTTCGTGGCAGGCGATGACGTCGATCTGGCCTTCGCAGAGCAGGGCAAACTTGTCTTTGGTCATGTTCCGCCGTGCTTTATCGAGCGCAAAGAAGACCTTGGATTTCTTAAACAGAGGGGTCTCTCGGGAGTTGATGTATTTCCCGGTGTTCGGGTCGTGGCGTAGCTGTCTGCCGCTGAAGGCGATGATGTCGCCGTAGTCGTTGTGGATGGGAAACATCAAGCGGCCACGGAATCGCACGTAGAGGCCGGCGCTGGCACGGTGTTCGTCTTTTTGGCCGGCGAGGTCGCAATTGACCAATTCACGGCCGGTGAATTTTTTTTCACGTGCCCAGTTGAGGAAGACGTCGGGGTTATCGGGCATCCAGCCGACCGTCCAACGTTCTGCCATTTCCTTTCCGTATCCACGGGATTTGAGGTAATCGCGGGCATGCTGGGCGTCGGGTGAGGTGAGCAGCTGCTCGTGCATGAACCGGGCGGCGGCATTGTGCACCTCGATGAGTCTCGACCGGCTTTTGCGTCGTCGATCCGCTTCTGGGTCGTAGGCCTCCTCCTGGATGAGGACACCACTGCGGGAGGCGAGTTTTTTGACGGCATCGGGGAAGGGGAGATTTTCGTAGGCCATGACAAAGCCGATGGCGCTGCCGCCCTCGCCGCAGCCGAAGCAGTGGTATGACTGTCTGGCGGGGTTGACCATAAACGAGGGTGTTTTTTCGTTATGGAAGGGGCAGTTTGCCTTGAAGTTGGATCCGGAGCGTTTCAGCGGCAAGTAGGAGCCGACCAGATCCACGATATCCGTGGCGGCGAGAACCTGCTCGATAGTTTCATCTGGAATGCGACCCACGGCCTTCTTTTAAGTGGCCGGAGCGAAATACCCAATACCAAATTGGATGAGATGGAAAATAATCTTGGTGATGGCGCCTGGTGACTGTTGATTGGGGGTGTGGAAGAACGTAATTTTTCAGATGGCTGGGCCTTTATGAAGGCTGGTGATGGTACCTATCTTGTGGGGTTGGGGCCATTTGAGCAGCGGGCCATGGCACCGGAGCTGGGAGTGGCATTTTACTGCAATGACTTTACTTTATCTGACCCGCTTCCGTGGAAAATCCCAGCCGAGTGGGTGGAGGTAAATAGCCTTCAGGAGGTAGGGTGCGCGCCGGTGTCGGCGGCTATCGACTGGCAGGAAATCGAGGCGGACGGATTTGCTGGTGTATTTGCTGAGATCAATGAAATGATCAGCCGTGGGGTGATTGAGAAGTCGGTGCCTGTGGCTACGGAAAAGGGGCGGATGACTGGGGGGACGGGGGAGTCATTCATGGGGAATATTCAGGCTTTAGGGGCACCGTTTTACAGCTACGGCTGGGCATTGGACGGCAGCGGGTTTTGTGGTGCCACACCGGAGCTGTTGTTTGAGTTGGACGATTGCAGGTTGAAAACGATGGCGCTGGCGGGCACGGCGAAGGCCGACGAGCGTGATGTGTTTGCGGTCGATGGTAAGGAGATCCGAGAACATGAATTTGTGGCGCAGACGTTGGTGGCGAAGCTTTCGGATATTGGAAGGGTATCACGTGCGGAGCGAAGTATCATGGACCTCGGGGACTTGGTGCATTTTCACACCGCGATTGATGTTGAGCTCTTTGCCGCGAGGGGAATGGATGATTTGATCCGTCGCTTGCACCCTACGCCGGCACTCGGGCCCTTGCCTAGGACGGAAGAAACCATGAGTCTGCTTGTCGAGTGGCGTCAGAGGTTGGGTTGCCCACCTTGCTTTGGTGCCCCCTTTGGTTTGTTAAAGGGGGGCGTTTTTCGTTCGGTGGTCGCAATCCGTGGCGTGCACTGGCAGGGGGCTGATATTTCGATTCCCTCCGGGTGTGGTGTGATTGAAGCTTCTCGCCTGGTGAATGAGTGGCGCGAGTTGAGGTTGAAGCGTGAGGCCGTCAAGGCGGCCGTGCACATGGGGCGAGCTTAGGTTGCTGAGGGACATGAGTGTCCCTGCCCCCTAGTTCTTGCGGCGACGATGCCAGGCAAAGAGCGTGGCGGAAAGGGCAAGGAGCGCGCTACTGCTCGGTTCGGGGACGGACGTCAGTCCAAAGGCAACAAAATTAGAATCGGGATTAAATTCTAGAATCGTGCCGGTGGAATTGATCTCGAAGCTGTTGTTGTTGGATGCCAGCATCGATGAAATCGAACCAAGTCCGACGCTTCCAAGGTCGGTGCTGCCGACTTCGCGTGTCGAGTAAGCTAATGTGGTGTCGCTGGTTCCGTCATTGCTGAGGAGGTTGTAGTTGTCTATTGTTGAAGTGCCATTTGTTTCAGCCGTTATATTGGACACCGCAAACACGTCCATGTCTTCACTCAGATCGATGTCCAAGGTGGCTCCCGTGGCGCCAACACTTGTCGCTTCGTAGCTTTGCAGGTATTCATTTTCATCAATCGCGAGAGAAAGTGCCACAATGTTGGCCCCGAGGGTGGTTAAGTTATTCGACCCGTCCGACCTCTGAACCAATTGAATATCATAGTTGCCTGCCGCAGAGAGGTCGGCTAGACCGACGAGGGTAACGATGCCCTCGTTTGCCGTGACGGAGCGCTGTGCTTGTTTGCCTATATCCGTCCAGCTACCCGTGTCGCCCTCGGCTCGATACTGTAAACTCCATGAGGCATCGAGGTCTGCAGCCGCGTAGGTATCGAAGGATGCCATGACAAAGACTTCGGAGGTTCCATCATGCACGGCGGCAACGGAGAGTGTGTTTGCGCCAGTGAGGCTGGCTACGGTTACATCGCTTGAGCTGCTATTTGTCACACTCGAACTTGAGCTAAGCGATGTGTAGTCGAGCGTTTTTCCGCCGGCGGTTAATGGGATGGCCGTTAGGGTAGATCCTGCAAGTGTTTCCAAATCAATACTTTTAGAGCTGGTTCTCGAGTGCTGTAGGTTGACAGCAGAGCCACTCGTGATGTCTGCAATGCCAAGGACAGATCCTGCTCCTGTATCATAAGCATCGTTCTTGGTGAGTACACGCATGTGATCCTGACCCACGGCGGCACCATCATGAAGGCGATAAGTGGCTGTCAGAGAGGAAGAGTTACTGCCCTTCTGGGACGAAAATGTCGACATAACCATGGCCTTTCCTGTGTATCCCGTGAGCGAAGTGGATAGCCCGCTGACGTTCACTGGAGTCGTTGAGGAGGTCGCAGAATCAGCTGTAAGCAGGGTGGTCTTCGATGTGAACGTAATGGAAGCAGATGCCGTCCCGGTAAGGGCAAGCATCAATGCCGATTTGATCATGAAAACAGGTGGGTTTTTTTTCATTTTCTCGCATTGTAAGGTTGGATGACGCGCGTCACGCGCGCCTACTTTGATTGTTTTTTATAATGATTGTTCAAGATCATAGCTATAAATCAGGGGTGGTCAAGGTGTTTTGATGTTTTTTTATAAAAAATGGGGGATGCGCGGCTCCTCAACGGCGGCTTGTGGCCAACCATGGATTCAGGATACAGAGGATACAGGCATTATTGAATCGACTAAGGCCGCGCGCGCGCTGGTCGGTTTTTAACGAACCCATCAATTTTCATGGGGAGAAAAGTGGCACATGGCGGAGAGCAAACTAAGCATGCAGAAGACGGCGGTGATGCAACCAATGAGCAACCGCCCCCCGGTGAAATTAAAATAAGTGGCAAAGGCAAAGCTAGCGAAAATGAGGAGCGCAAAGATGAGCCCTCCCCATGAACGTGACTCTTTGTCGCAGTAGTTTTTTTTGAGTCGGTTCTCGACGCGTTTCCTGACTTTACTCGAATAAACCGATGTGGGAGGAAGGAGTTTGAGGATCTCAAGATCGTGTTTGAGGGAGATTCTTGATCTTGAGAATTGGTAGAGGATTTGCCACACCATGAGGATGGCGCAGGCGATGAGGCTGATGATGGCGAGCATTTCTAGGTTAGTCAT
This sequence comes from Akkermansiaceae bacterium, assembly GCA_013041925.1. Taxonomy (GTDB): domain Bacteria; phylum Verrucomicrobiota; class Verrucomicrobiia; order Verrucomicrobiales; family Akkermansiaceae; genus Oceaniferula. The sequence continues at coordinate 70,426 of JABDRB010000029.1, forward strand.
GGATCTGTGTTTGATGTGTTTGATGGGTGTCGCCCAATGAGTTCGCCTTATGGATTCAAAGATGACCTAACGGGTGACGGTGTTAATTTTGAAGGAGGTGGTTCATATTAGTGGAGGTTAATAAGGAGAATAACGTGTGGTGAAATAGCGGTCAATTATAGAATTATTATAATCGAATATTTTTTTTGATAATCACGAAAAACCGTTTAGTGGTCCAAGTATTTAGCGTCCTGGAGCGAAGCGGACGATGGCGGGGAGGTCACTCACTGAGTGTCTCGGGGAAGGCCATTTTCCAGATCTGGAGAGCCTCGCGGATCTGCTCTGTTTTCCGTGTTGGGCTGAGTTCCCAGACGAAGGGCTTGTCGGGGTCGATATGGCGGAGGAGTTTTTTGAAGTCGAGCTCTCCGGTGAGTGGCACGCGGTGGTCACGTGCTGGCCAAGAGACATCGTGGACGTGGCACCCGATGAGGTAGGGGGCCATTTTGGTGAGCCATTGGTCGTGATCGAGCAAGCCGAGGTTATGTTTCAACTGCACATGACCGAAGTCATGCCAGTAGCCGACCCATGGATTATCTTTAAAGTGCTCCTGGAGGCGAATCATTTCGCTTTCGCTTGGGACGTCTTCAAAGCGGCTGCGGGATTCCACGGCGAGCGGGATTTGTAGCTCGGCGGCTTTCTCGGAGAGGGATTCGAGGGCCTCGATGGCGCGTTGGTAGTAGAGCGGGGAAATTTTTTCGCGTTTGCGGACGAAGTTGAGTTTGGCCTTGGCGTATTCTGGGCTGAGTTGTTGCCCTTGTCTGACCATTTCGGTGAGTCGTTTGGTGCCTTTTTTGCTGGGCATGGGGACGGACCCCATGTGCATGACGACGTATTGGGCGTTGAACTCGGCGGCGATTTCGAGGGTTTTGTGGCTCATCTCCATCGCGCGTTGTCGATCATACGGGCGGTGGGAGGTAAACTCGTAGGCGTCGGGAGCGTCGATCATGACCTCGACGGGTGACGGGAAATAGTTATGCACCCCTGAACAGCGGAATTTCCCTGCGTGGTAGGATTTTTGGATGCCCGGGAGTTTACTGATGGTCATCCCGTGACTGAGTTCTATGGTGTTGAACCCGAGATCAAGGATTTCATCGATGATGTCTTCACCTTCTGAGTGGCGCGCGTTATTCCAGCATGTAGAGAAGCAGAGCATGTTGCATGTAGATTGAAGTTCTGATCAGGGGAGTTTCCAGATGCGGTGGAGCTGTTGGTATTCGGTTTTAGGCAACAGGATAAAGACGGGTTTTTGGGCGGGATCAATCCTGGCGATGAGTTGTTGGAGTTGGCTTGCGGCCATGGTGGTGCAGCCTGCGGTAGATTGCTTGCCGCCGCCGCGCCAGATATGAAAAAAGATGGCGGACCCGAGGCCGGGGATGGCACGTCCACCGAGGATGGCGTCATTGTGGGCGATGTAGAGTTTGAGTGAGTGGGCGTGATCGTTTTGCCGCATCTGGGCCTTTTTTTCCCAGTCGGATGTGGGGTCGTGATCGAGGATAAGGTGGCGGTTGTAGTCGGGTGATGATTTGTTTTCCACCCAGAGGTCGCGGGGAGTGAGTTGGCGGTAGGGGAGGCGCGGGTGGCGTTTGATCTCAGCGGCGTATCCGTAGGCCCCCCCGATTTTGAAGATACCCGCTGGGCTGCGTCGGTCACCTTCTCTCTTGAGTGGTGCGGGATTATTTTTGAGTGGGTGGAGGCCGCGCCCCCATGCTAGGCCGTTACGTCCGAGCCTGCCTTGCCATGAGGTTCCGACAGGTTTCCAGTGGCGGCCCTGTTTTTCATGCACGGTGAGGGTGACGTGGGATGTGTTCCAGTCACGGGCAATACCGACGATGGCCTGGGTGCAGTTGCTTGGAACTTGTGCGGAGATCCAGGTGCTTGCGAGGCAGAGAAAAAGGAGGGCTTTCATGGCGGTGTCCTTACCCTTGCGCCAGCTCTTGGCAGCCTTTGATGTCGAGCTTGCCAGATGCAAGGATGGGGATTTCATCGGTGGGGATAAAGGTTTTTGGGCACCAGAGGCTGGGGACTCCCTGATCCATGAGCTTGTAGCGTAGATCAATGCATTCCTGCTCGTAGGTGTCACCGCATACCGTGGTCAGCAGTGCGATGGCCTCACCCTTTTGATTGTCGGGGATGCCGACTACCGCGATGCGGCGCTCGGCATCTTGGTCGAGTCCGAGCACCTTGGTGATGGCGGCCTCAATGGTTTCGTGGGGCACCATTTCCCCCGCAATTTTGGAGAAGCGTGATAGGCGTCCTTCGATGTAGAGGAAGCCATCGGCATCGAGTCGGCCGATGTCACCTGTATTGAACCATCCGTCGATGATGACCTCTGCGGTTTGCTGTGGGTTGTTGAGGTATCCGAGAAAGACGTTGGCGCCTTTGAGCCAGATGGTGCCTTGGGTATCGACCGGGCAGGGACGGCCCGTTGTCGGGTTGGTGATTTTGATGGCGATGCCGGGGAGGAATTTTCCGACGGAGCCGAAGCGGTTTGTTGCGATGACGGGTGCCTTGCCTTGTTTATCCGCGGTGGGGAGGTTGATGTTGGTGGCTGGAGATGTTTCGGTCAGGCCGTATCCTTCCATGGGCAGAATACCAAATTTTTCTTTAAAGGCGGTGGCGAGCGACTCCGGGAGTTTTTCGGCCCCGGTAACGACGTAATCGAGCGACTGCAGGAGATCCTGTTTTACGCGGCGCATGTATCCACGGAGGAAGGTTGGGGTGGATAGCAGCATGTTGACTTCGTGCATCTTAATCAGCTCGGCGAGGCGTTTGGTTTCGAGCGGGCTTGGGTAGGTGACGAGATTGACTCCTTGGATGCAGGGGTACCAGAGAGTCACCGTGCTGCCGAAGGAGTGAAAGAGGGGGAGGCAGCCGAGCACTTTGGCTTCGTGTCCGAGGTTGATTCGGCTACCAAATTGGCAGACGTTTGCCAGCACGTTGCGGTGTGAAAGTGGCACGCCTTTGGGTTCGCCGGACGACCCAGAAGTAAACAGGAGCACGGCTTCGTCATCGCCGCAGGACTCGCCGAGCCGAAGGATTTTCGCGATGACCGAGGTAGGAAGTATTTTACTGAGAATGACCCAGCGGATGATTTTTTTCTTAAGTCGTGGCAGGGTGCGCTCGATGAAGATAAGGTCTCTGTTGGGGGGCCATGGGAAGGATGAGATCTTGCGGACAAAGGGGTCGGCGGTGATGAACTTATCGATACCTGCTTGGCGGATTGAGGATTCGACGGCAGAGTGGCTGGACGTGAAGTTGATATTGACCGGGATTTTTCCGGCAAAGAGGACGGCGAGGTTGGCGACCATACCGCCTTTCCCTGGTGGCAGGAGGATGCCCACCCTTTTTTTCTGGGTACGTTTTTTAATATCGCCTGAGAAGGCGATGGCGGCGGCGAGGATTTGATCAAAGGTGGTGTCGGAGTCATCCGTCCCATCGGACAGGGTGGTGGATGATCCGTGTTTTTTGAGTCCCGCGATGATGGAGATCGGAAGTGATCCTTGAAGAAAGGTGCGTGATGAGAAGGCAATCTCATCCGCGGCGTGGAGTGCTTGTCGCCATGCCGCTACGGAGACATCCTTGGCTGGAATGAGTGTGGAGAAAGAAAAGACGGAGTTGGGGAGTCGACTGCTGTTCTCGGGGGAGCTTATTGTTTCTGCGGGTTGGCTGACCGCAACGGGCAGGATGGGGAGGCCGAGGGAACAGAGCTGCTTGAGGGTGGCGGCTGGGATGTGGCAGCATTCGCCATCGAGGCATGAGACGAGGCCGGTGAGGAAGATGATGAGGCCACCGTGGTCGAGGTGGCTGCGCAGGGTGTTGCCGATGGCTGCAGGGGCCGTATCGGTGGCTGAAAAGGTGACCGCGGTGACGGTGTCGCGCTCGAGGTAATTGCGGAGGACATCTTCGAGCACGGTGTTTTCCTCACAGAGCCAGGTGATTTTTCGGTCGGAAAAGATCTTTTCGAGATGCAGGATTTCGTGAAAATCCACGCGACCCGGGATGACGAGCGCCCCCTCCTTGGGGATATTTTTTTGGCCGAAGATCTCGATTTTTTTACTCATGGGCAAGGTGATGGGTGGCGGTGACTGGCTGGATAGGTGGTATCCAACCATCTACTGATACGCACGGCAAGCTGGAAGCTTGCCATACTTGATCACGTGAACCGAACGTTCATCTCCATGAGTCGACGGAGAGGTGGATTAGAGGGCGTCGAGCACGCCATTGATGAAACGTGCGGAGTCGGTGCTGCCAAATCGTTTGGCAATCTCGATGGCTTCGTTGATGCTGACCGCTTTCGGGATGTCCTCGACGTGTTTGATCTCGTAAGTAGCGAGCCTGAGGATGGCGCGGTCGACCGGTGCAACCCTGCTGGGGGCGTAGTTTTCAATGACAGCAGCGAGTGCGGTATCGATCTCTTGTTTGTGGCGGAGGATCCCTTGGACGAGTGCCTGGGTTTCTTTCCGAAAGATCGCTATTTCAGCATGGCTGGCACGGAGGTGGGCAAAGCTACCGATGGTGGATTCTGGGTCATCGATGGCACTGAGGCGATCCGATACGCGCGCGAGGTGGTTGATGGCTGCGGTGATGGGGTCGAGCCGGTTTCTCCATGCGGGGAAGTCCTCGAGTGTCTGGTGCCACTCTTGATAATGGCTGATGAGGGTTGTGTTAGCAAGGATGACCGCATCAAGGTGATCGGCGGGGAGTGTGTCATTGCCTTTATTTTTGACGGACGTTTTGAGTTGCTCGATGGCGTCGCTGAGCTGCCTTTCTTGTCGGAGCACCTTGTTTAAGCTGGAAACGAGTGGGGCGGTGCCATCGGTCGCCTTGAGTTCAGCCTGTGAGAGGGGCGCGCGCTCGATGAGTTTGGCGATGCGGTGATCACGTCCTTGGGCGACGTGGAGTATCGCCTTGGCTTTGGCTTGCGCGAGTTTTCGCAGGCTTGTTTCCTGAGTGATCTGCCAGAATGTGTCCTGCATTTCTGCGGCCTCGGGGGTATCTTCGAGGTCGGCAAGGTAGAGGAATTGGACCGCTGATTCGCGGATATTACGCCGTTTAAGCATTACTTGGAAAAACGCGCGTTGTCGGGCGTTTGATTTGGTGGAAGGTGTTGATGATGTTGACGGCGGAGCGAGCGGCCTCGCGCCCGCGGTTGAGTTTGGAGCCGATGCAACGTGCGTATGCCTGTTTCTCATCACTGACAAGGATGACTTCGTGAATGACAGGGATGGCGTGTTTGATGGCAATCTGTTGCAGGGCATGGGTGACGCTTTCGCCAATCATGTCGCCGTGGGCCGTTTGGCCTCGGATGATCAGCCCGAGAGCGATGACGCAGTCGGGTTTTTCCTCACGGATAAGGGTTTCCACCGCTACGGGAACTTCAAAGGCGCCAGGGACTCGGATCAGATTGATGTTGGCATGAGACGCGATCTCGGTGAGTTCTTCGTGGGTATTCTCCACTAACGCATCGGTATACTCCTCATTATACTGCGCAGCAACAATGGAGATCGATGTTTGGTGGCTGAGGCTACGTGGTCGGGTTGGCAACGCCTTGGACATGCATTTCGATAAGGTGTGGAGCTATGGCCTGCAAGGCGAATCTTGATGTTTTCCATGCCCGAGGGCGCCGATGGATCACGGGTTACGCGCGTGGAGGACGGCACGATGGTCAATCATAACAAAAAAATAATACAAAAAAGGTGAACAAAAACTTGCTATGATGACGCCTAAGAGTATAGATGAAGGTCATTTATAAACTTCAACCAACAAAATATTATGGGACTCGATAAAATCACCACGAAATTTCAGGAGGCGTTGCAAGCGGCGCAGCAGCTAGCCTCGAGGTCGGCACATGCTGAGTTAAAGAGCCTGCACGTGCTTGTTGCGTTGTTGCAGCAGGACGGCGGGATAGTTGTGCCTATGTTGGAAAAGGCGGGAATGGATGTGACTCGGCTCAAGGCCTTGGCGATATCGGCCCTTGAGCGGGAGCCCAGCATACAAGGAGCGGCATCTCAGCCGCAAATGAGTTATGGTTTACGGGCGAATCTTGATGCGGCGGACAAGGTGCGTGAGGAGATGGGAGACGACTTTCTGAGTGTGGAGCATTTTCTGCTTGGGGCGTTGGATTCTGATTCGCCGGCAGGGAAAATTCTCAAGGAGTCTGGGTTTGATCGAGCCAAGGCGGATGCTGTGTTGAAAGAGATCCGTGGTAGCCAGAAAGTGACCGATCAGGATCCTGAAGGGAAGTATCAGGCGTTGGAAAAATACGGGACGGATCTCACGGCGAAGGCGCGTGAAGGGAAAATTGATCCTGTGATTGGTCGGGATGAGGAGATTCGGCGGATTATGCAGGTGTTATCACGTCGGACAAAAAACAACCCCGTGCTCATCGGTGAGCCAGGGACGGGGAAAACGGCCATTGTGGAGGGGTTAGCCCGTCGTATTATCAGTGGAGATGTGCCTGATTCGATGAAGAATAAGCGGCTGATTGCGATGGATCTTGGCGGGATGATTGCGGGGGCCAAGTATCGCGGTGAATTTGAAGACAGGCTCAAAGCCTTCCTGAAAGAAGTGACCGAGTCTCAGGGTGAGATTATTCTTTTTATTGATGAACTTCATACGATCGTTGGCGCTGGCGCGAGCGAGGGAGCGGTGGATGCATCCAACTTACTCAAGCCACAACTCGCGCGTGGCGAGCTGCACACGATTGGTGCCACGACCTTGGATGAATACCGGAAGTATGTGGAAAAGGATGCCGCGTTGGAGCGTCGTTTTCAGCCTGTCAGGTGTGACGAACCGAGTGTCGAAAGCACGGTGGCGATCCTCCGTGGATTGAAGGACCGCTACGAATTGCATCATGGTGTGCGGATTAAGGACAGTGCGTTGATTGCGGCAGCGCACCTCAGTGATCGCTACATCACAGATCGGTTTTTACCGGACAAGGCGGTGGACTTGATGGACGAGGCGGCGTCGCGGCTGAAGATCGAGCTCGACTCGATGCCTACCGAGATTGACCAGATCGAGCGTCAGTTGATGCAGTTGGAAATGGAACGGCAGGCGCTGGAAAAAGAGGACGATGACGCCAGCTTGGCGCGTCTGGAGAAAGTGACTGAGGAGATGGCGAATTTGAAAGAAGAGTCGGCGGGCATGATGACACGCTGGCGGAATGAAAAAGACGTCATCGACGTCGTGCGTGCATCGCAGGAGCGGATCGATGAACTAAAGACCGAGGTCGAACAGGCTCAGCGACTCGGCGACCTGAATCGCGCGTCTGAGCTGACCTACGGTAGTATTCCCAAGGCCGAACAGGACCTCGAAGACGCGCAGGCCAAGTTATCCACGTTGCAAGCGGATAGTCGGATCCTCAAGGAGGAGGTGACCGAGGAGGATATCTCCCAAGTGATTTCTACTTGGACAGGTATCCCGGTGAGTCGACTTCAGGAAGGGGAGCGGCAGAAGTTGGTCAAAATGGAAAATCGTATCGGTGAACGTGTGATTGGTCAGCGTGGTGCCGTGGTTGCCGTTGCCAATGCGGTGCGCCGTGCCCGCGCCGGACTGCAGGATGAAAATCGTCCGATCGGATCGTTTCTTTTTCTTGGGCCCACGGGTGTGGGGAAAACGGAATTATCCAAGGCACTCGCCGAGTTTTTATTTGATGACGAGCATTCGATGGTGCGCATCGATATGTCCGAGTATATGGAAAAGCACAACGTCGCCCGACTGATTGGCGCGCCTCCCGGCTATGTCGGATACGAAGAGGGTGGTCAGCTCAGTGAGCATGTGAGGCGCCATCCGTATTCCGTGGTTCTGTTTGATGAAATCGAAAAAGCCCATCCTGATATCTTCAACGTCCTGCTGCAGGTGCTTGATGATGGTAGGATTACGGATGGGCAGGGGCGGACCGTGGATTTCCGCAATACCGTGTTGGTGATGACCTCTAACATCGGTAGTCAGTTTATCATGGGGGAGGAAAGTGCTGAACAACGTGAAGCTCAGGTGATGGAAGCCTTGCGTGGTCATTTCCGACCCGAATTCCTCAACCGTGTCGATGAAACCGTGATTTTTGACCGACTCAACCGTGAGGAGTTGGCCGAAATTGTTGGGCTTCAGCTGGAGCGGGTGCGTGAGCGTCTTGCGGCGCAGGGGATTGGTTTGGAGATATCAGACGACGCGAGAGAGGTGATTGCCGATCGAGGCTATGATCCGATGTATGGGGCACGTCCGTTGAAGCGCGCTATTCAGAAACTTTTATTGGATCCGCTCAGTCTGGAAGTGCTTGAGGGAAACTTTGTCGATGGTGATATCATCCGCGCAGATCTCGGTGACGATGGAATCGAGTTCTCGAAATAAACTGCGCGCGCGCAGGGGGGATTAGTTTCCTGCTTGGATCTCAGCTGCGCGTGCGATTTGGAGGAGTTTTTGCTCACCCATGTGAGGGCCGAGAATTTGTAATCCGACGGGGAGTTGGCTGCCGGACTCTGAAGTCACTTTACCGCAGGGGACACTGATGCCACAGATGCCGGCAAGGTTGGCTGATAGAGTGTAAATATCAGCGAGGTATTGCTGCAGGGGGTTATCGCGGTCGGACCCTAACAGTGGTGCTGCGCTTGGCGTGACTGGCGACAGGATGGCATCCACGTTTTGGTAGGCATTTTGAAAGTCCTGGCGGATCAACGTGCGCACTTTCTGAGCGCGGTTGTAATACGCGTCATAATATCCGGAGGAGAGCACGTAGGTGCCGAGGATGATACGGCGTTTGACCTCGGGGCCAAACCCTTGTTCGCGGCTGCGACGGTAGAGGTCGAGGATGTCGTCGGGCTGATCCACTCGGTTGCCATAGCGGACACCATCGAAGCGAGACAGGTTGGATGATGCCTCGGCTGGGGCGATGATGTAGTAGGTCGCTACCGCGTATTCGGTGTGCGGCAGTGAGATCTCAACCATTTCGGCACCTGCCGACTCCAGGCCGGCGATGGCTTGATCGACCTGCTCTCTGACGCTGGGGTCGATGCCCTCACCGAAGTATTCCTTGGGCAGGCCGAGTTTCATGCCTGCGACACCTTGATCCAGACCTTGTGTGAAATCGGGCACGTCCTGCGCGAGCGAGGTGGAGTCTGAGCTGTCGTATCCACTGATGGCATTGAGTATCAGCGCGGCATCCTCGACATTTTGGGTGAGTGGACCAATTTGATCGAGTGAGGAGGCGAAGGCGACGAGTCCGTAGCGGGAGACGCGGCCGTAGGAAGGTTTCAGTCCCACCACACCACAGTGGCTGGCTGGCTGACGGATGGACCCACCGGTATCGGACCCGAGTGCGGCGATTGCTGTTTGTGATGCGACGGCAGCGGCTGAGCCACCGGACGATCCACCGGGTGCGCGTGTGATGTCGTTGGGGTTGCAAGTGCTCCCTAGTGCTGAGTTTTCCGTCGTGGATCCCATGGCGAACTCATCCATATTGGCGCGGCCAAATGGAATGGCGCCAGCAGCGCGCAGCTTGCTGATCACGGTGGCATCATAAGGCGATTGATAAGCTCCATCGAGAAACTTGGAGCCACAGGTGCACGGCTGGTCTTTGACGTTGATGTTGTCCTTGATGGCGATCGGGATGCCACCGAGCGGTTGGCTTAGGTCGGCCTGATTCGCTTCTTGTTTAGCTGCATCCAGATCGTGAGATAGGTAGGCGCCAATGCTGTCATTTTGGGATGTGATCGACTCAGCGAGGGAGTCGAGAATATCGCTGGGCTGGATGTCACCGGAGGTGAGTTGCTGGCGTAGGCTGGAAATGCTTTGTGTGGAAAGGGACATGGGACTCGGGGGTTAGGCGTCGACGACTTTGGGCACGCGGACTTGGCCGAGGGCAGATTCAGGGGCATTGCGGAGGAGGTCGGCTTGGCCGAGGCCGGGGCGCGATTCGTCCTCACGGAGACGATCGAACACCGGGGAGGCGTGGGCGGTGGGCTCGATCCCATCGACATCGACGTCGGTGAGCGTTTCGATATACCCCAGAATGGCGTCAAGTTGCCCTTGGAATGTTTCACATTCCTCGTTGCTGAGATCGATACGTGCGAGGTTGGCCACGTAGCGCACATCCATATGCTCACTGCTCATGCGGGGAAAGTGCATGGGCGGATTCAAAAATTCAAGCATTGATCCACATTCCCTGTGTCAGGCATGGTCGCGGACTACTGGATCGTGCGGTAAATCCACAGGCCGATGGCGAGGATGGCAAGGATCAGGAGAAAAAGCAAAAATCCACTCTTTGCTTGATGGCGTTTCTCGTTTTTGAGTTCGCCGCGGCTGAGCTGCTCCATGAATTTTTTTTCCCTCTTGCGCTGGGTGATTTCAGACGGTGGCGGCAGGATGCGCCTCCGTTCCTCCTCGGCTTCACGTTCACGTTCCGGACCATGATCGACAAAGTCTTGGAGTTGTTCGATTTTCTCCCTTAATTCCCGCTCGCGCGCGCTCAGGGAGTCGAGGTCAGAGCCCTTACGGGGTTTGACATCATGGCGGGTGCCAGACTTTGGGCGACGAGCATCCATGGAGGGAGGTGGGTGGAGCCGCGGACTACTTGATGAAATAGAGGATCAGCGCGACAACCCCCAGTATCATAATGGGCAGGTTGAATGCAAAGCCGTTTTTGAGCATGCTGCCAAATTCGCTTTCGCTGGCCGCCGCGCGTTTGGGTTTATTTCCGCCGCCAAAGAGAGACGCGCTGCGTCCACTGGTGAAGTGCGAGACCGTTTGCTCATACTCGTCCTCGGCGAGATCAAGCACCGAGATCGCCCGGGCAAGATCCTGACGCAGACTTTCGTTGTTCCAACCGTCTGGATTGAGCTGGTTGATTTTCTCCAAATGGTCAGCAAAACAAATACGCGCCTGCTCGAGTTCTTCGGTTTCTTGACGGGTTGCAAAAATTTCTCGGTCCAGCGTGGTGACTGCGGTGCTGAGTTTTTCGTGGAGATCGACCTGACCGTGGAGAAAGTCATCCTTGTTTTCGTTGAGCTCTTGGAGTTCCAGTTTTTGGCGTTCGACGTCAGCCTGCTGTTGCTGAAGTTGTTCGATCTGAGACTGGGCTTCCTGCAGCTTGCCGCTGAAGTCATCGGCGAGCGGGTTGGATCCACCCACGGATCCTTGCGGATGCATTTCCATCTGGGATGTGCGGATATTGAGATGCTGTTTGCGAGTGCTTGGAGTAGACATGTAAGGACGGGGCTAGGTTAGCGAATTGTCAGCATTCTAATAAAAAACAACCCTGCTGACCAGATAAATAGTTAATATTTCTTGACAATTAAATTTCAAGAAATAACGCGCGCCTGGTGGTTGGTGGCACGGCCTGCCTTTGAGGGGTCCAAGGGATTTATGCGATCACGTGTACGCCTTCTTTGTTGATGGGGGAGACGTAGCATTGGTTTTCGAGATCGATGGCATTGAAGACGCCCGAGATGGCATCGCCGACACGTTGGGCGGTTTCTTCTCCTTCGCAGAGGGCGAAGACGCTGGGGCCTGCGCCTGAGATGGAAAAGCCGAGGGCGCCGTGTGACATGGCGGCGCGTTTGGCGTTATAGAACTCGGGGATGAGTTTGTGGCGGCGGGGCTCGGCGATGACGTCGTGGATGGATCGACCGATCATGGCGTAGTCTTCCTGGATGAGTCCGCAGATGAGTCCGCCGAGGTTGCCGATCTGTTGGGTGGCATTGACCATGGGGATGTCTTTGGGGAGGATTTCGCGGGCGACCTTGGTGAGGATTTCCATTTCTGGGTGAACGACGGCAGCCCAGAGGTTGGCGGGGACGGGGAGTTGGGAGATGTCGAGCTCTTGATTGGAGCGGATAAAAACGACGCCCCCCAGCAGGCTGGGGCCGACGTTGTCGGCGTGCCATGCCCCGTCGGCGCTGGCTTCACCTTGCATGGCGAAGGGGAGCAGTTGTTTTTTGGCGAGGGGTTCGCCGATGAGTTTGTTGACCGCGTAGACGCCCGCGACAGCGGAGGCGGCGGAAGATCCGAGGCCGCTGCCAAAGGGCATTTTTTTATGGATTTCGAGTTCGATGCCGCGATCGCTCATGCCGAGGTGGCGGAGGAGGTCAAGGGCGGCGACCCCCGCGGTATTTTTTTCGGGAGCCGTCGGGAGTTTGCCGTTGTCGCCCGTAATCTTGGTGATGCGCAGGCCAGGTTTATCGGAGTGGCGCGCGACGACTTCATCGCCAGGTGCTGAGATGGCAAAGCCGAGCACGTCGAATCCGCAGGCGACGTTGGCGACGGTGGCGGGTGCAAATACGCGGACTTCTTTGGCTGCGTCAGTATTCATGGCGGAGGGTCTTAGTGGAATGTGTGACGGTTGGCGAGTCCAAACAGGGGGTGTTTTAGCCAGCAAAGGGGTGGGCGGGAACGCCCGTGACGCCAAGTCCACGGATGCGTAGCAGGCGGCCTGCATCATCTTCTTCATGGGTTGAGTGGATTCCGGTGGTGACGTAAAGTTCGTCGAGGTTGGTGCCGCCAAACGCGCAGGCCGTTGTTTCCAAACAAGGGAGTTCGACGCGGTGGCGTTGTTTTCCGGTGGTGGGATCGTAGCAGATGACGCAGGCACCGTGGCAGAAGGCGATCCAGAGGTTGCCCGTGCTGTCGATGGTCATCCCATCCGGTGATGCGTTGATATGGCGGGTGCTAAAGGCAGTGCGCGCGTTCTCGAGCTGTCCGGTTTCAGGGTGGTAATCGAAGGCGATGACCTCCTGACGTGGGGTGTCGATGTAGTAACACGTGGCTCCGTCTAGGCTCCAGGCGATCCCGTTGGAGTTGGTGACCTTGTCGAATGCCGTGTGCAGTGAGAGGTCGGGGTCGAGGCGGTAGAGGCTGGCATCGCCGGTGTTTTTGACCAAGCTGATGCTGCCAGCAAAAAACCGGCCATCGGGCGAGCACTTGCCGTCGTTAAAACGGTTGTCAGGTTTTTCGGGTTCGGGGTCGGTGATGGAGGTCGTGTTTCCGGTATCGGGATCGAGGAAGTGGATGCCAGTATCGCCTGCGACGACGAGGCCACCTTGTGCACGGGGGACGACGGTGCCGACGCGGCCTACCGATGTGCCCACATCCCAGGATTTTTCCGTATCGTTGGCGGGGTCGAGTGCGAGCACGCGCGCGTTTTCAATATCGACATAGTAGAGGTGGTTTTGCCACCAGAGTGGGCCTTCTCCCCACTGGGCGTGGTAGGTTCCTGCGATATCGATGGTTTCCATAGGCGGAGAACTAGCAGTGGATTTTGGAGATGTCGAGCGCATGAGCTGTGTATCTGCGAGAAATACCATTGTCATTCCGAGGAATCGGCTTAGGCTTCTCGGGGTTACGTCAACTTCACCTTTGAATCAACCGATGATAAGATATCACCGCGTCATTCTATCCACCTTTCTCGTTATTTGTGTTTTATGCTGCACAGGGGCTCGATCCCTTGGGCAGGCCTTCAAGTGGGAGGTTGTGAAGCATAAGGGGGCTGAATACGTTACCTTGAGGAGTATCCAAAGTTTCTACTATTTTAAATCGATCAAGTATGGATCGAAGATTACCTTGGAATCTTCCAAGGTGAAGATGGAGGTGAGTAAAGGCTCACAGCGCTGCCGACTCAATGGTGTGTTGTTTATCCTGAGTCATCCGATTATTCAGTCGGGCGGGCGCTACCTGATGTCGCGGACGGACCTGGTGAAGCTGGTGGACCCGGTGATGCGTCCTACCTACATTAAGAATGCTCGGCCATTTACGACGGTGGTGGTGGATGCGGGTCACGGTGGCAAGGATCCGGGGAGTCGTGGTTTTTTCCTGAACGAAAAAGAGTATGCGTTGAAGATGGCCAGGCTGGTGCGTGATAAGCTTCAGGCCAAGGGGTATCGGGTTGTCATGACGCGGGACAGTGATGTGTTTATCAGTCTTTCGAACCGTGTGCGTATCGCCAATAAATATCCTGGGGCGGTCTTTGTCAGTATTCATTTTAACTCGGGAAATGCGCGTGCCAATGGGATTGAAACCTTTACGATTTCTCCCGTAGGTGTGCCGCATATGGGTCGTGGTGTGAAGGCGAGGGATTTTAATATGGTTCCCGGAAATATCATGGACTCCGCCAGTATCGCACTGGCAACGGCCGTGCATAGCAGGGCGCTCCTCTACCTGAACGATGCGACCTACGGAAATAATTTCCGCATCGAAGACCGCGGGATCAAGCGGGCTCGGTTTAATGTGCTGACCGGTATCAGGATTCCCGCGATTCTTTTTGAAGGTGGGTTCCTATCGAATCGCGCGGAGGCTGGCAAGGTGCATTCTGGCGCCTACCGCGAAACCTTGGCCAATGCGCTTGTCAGGGCGATCGATGTCTACCGGGGCTCGGTGAGCCGTGGGAGGTGATCTGATTTTTCATCAGATGAGGGTAATGACCCGTCGGCGGGGGCTCTATTCGGCGAGCGAAAGCGCTGACAGCTCGTGCTGTAAAATGCTGAGGCCGTAGAGGGTGGCGGTCTCGACGCGCATGATGATCGGGCCGAAGCTGATGGGGAGGAAGCCGGAGCTGTAGGCGGCTTGGTATTCCTCGGGGGAGAAATCACCTTCTGGGCCGATGAGGAGGGCGATATGGCCTTGGGCGGGGGTGATTGCGAGTTGTGATTTCAGGTGAACCGCCTGTGGGTCGAGGGCTGCGATGAGACGGGTTCCGTAGGAGGGCAGGGTATCGAGACCGATGGGGAGATGGACGGCAGGCCGGACCTCTGGGAGGTGGTTTTGGCCGCATTGTTTGCACGCTTCAAGGGCGATGCGTTGCCACTTGAGTTGTTTTTTTGCCACTGATTCTGGTCGGGCCACGGTGTGGGCGGTGATCAAGGGTTGGATGGCGTGGACGCCGAGTTCGACGGCTTTTTGCACGATGAGTTCCATATTCCCCCCCTTGGGGATGGCTTGGTAGAGGGTGATCGGGTGCTTGGCAGGCGGGTGGATTTTTTGATCCAAAACCTGGCATTGCACGAGGTCGCGGCTGATGGCTTGGATGGTGCAGACGGCGCTCTTGCCGGCTCCGTCGAAGATTTCAATGGTATCGCCCTCACGGGCGCGCATGACGCGGGTGCAGTGTTTGGCCTCATCACCTGTGAGCGCGAGGGTATGATTCTTCCAATCACCGGCGGGGAGGTAGTAGCGGTTCATGGTGGACGGGCGCGCTGGCGTTATGTGTGATGCGCCATTAGGATCCGAAGAAGCGTTTGGCTTTTTCGAAGAACGACTCCTGCATCGGGTTGTTTTTGGAGCCGATGGACTCGGCGAATGCGCTGAGTTTTTCCTTTTGCTCGCTGTTGAGTTTGGTGGGGACCTCGACGTGGACCTCGATGTGGAGGTCGCCTTTGCCGCCGGAGCGGAGGTCTTTGATTCCGCGGTTGCGGAGTCGGAAGGTGGTGCCACTCTGGGTGCCAGCGGGGATTTTAATGGAGGACTTTCCTTCTAAGGTGGGGACTTCCAGTTCGCCGCCAACGGTGGCCGTGGCAAAGGGCATGGGCACCTGGCAGAAGAGGTTGTTGTCCTCACGCTCAAAGATGTCGTGTTGTTTGATGTGGAGGAAAACGTAGAGGTCGCCGGGTTGGCCACCACGCATGCCGGCATCCCCATTGCCGCCTGAACGCAGGCGGGTGCCGTCGTCGACACCGGCTGGGATGTTGATTTTGATACGGGTGGTTTCGTTGCTGCGTCCCTCCCCGTGGCAGCTCGGGCACGGGTCGGAAATCGTCTGTCCCGCACCGTGGCAGGCGGGGCATTCGGTTTGCTGGACAAAGATGCCGTGTTGGCGGGTCACGGCACCTTGGCCGCGACAGGTTGAGCAGGTTTCCCGACCGTTACCACTTTTCGAGCCTGAGCTATTACAGGTCGAGCAGTTTTCGAGTTTTTCGATTTCGAGTTCTTTTTGCACACCTTCGGCGGCTTCTTCGAGGGTGATTTCGAGGTCGTATCGGAGGTCGCTGCCGGGTTGTCTTCCGGATGGGTCGCGGCGGCTACGGCCACCGCCGAAGATGTCTTCAAACCCGCCACCTCCGCCGCCACCAAAGGCGCCTCCGAAGACTTGGGAGAAAATATCCGATGCGTCGTGGAAACCACCACCGCCGAATCCACCTCTTGCACCGCCACCTCCGTTTTCAAAGGCGGCGTGACCATAGCGGTCGTAGGCGGCGCGCTTGTCCTCGTCGCTAAGCGCCTCATAGGCTTCTCCAAGCTCCTTGAATTTTTCCTCGGCGGCGTGATCGTCTGGGTTTTTATCCGGGTGATACTTAATTGCCAGCTTGCGGTAGGCCTTTTTAAGGTCGGCAGCGGAAGCGTCCTTGGCAACACCGAGGACGTCGTAGTAGTCGCGTTTCGTGGACATGGGTTATTCGTTTTCCGGCTGAGGTTGATTTTCAGAAGATTCTGATGATTCGGCACTTTGGGCGACAGTGACATTGGATGGGCGCAGCAGGCGGTCGCCGATTTGGTATCCTTTGCGGACGATACGGATGATTTTGCCATCTTCGATCTCGCTGCTGGGTTCTTGGCTGATGGCATCGTGCAGGTTCGGGTCGAAGTCGCCGCCGACGGTGGTGGGGATTTCGGTGACATTCTGGGTGGTGAAAAACTCCCCGATCTGTTTGTGCACCATATCCATCCCCATGTAGAGCATGGATCCTTTTTCTTGGGCGGCGGCCTGCATCCCCATTTCGAAGTTATCGAGCACGGGGAGGAGTTCTTCCAGAAGCCGTTGGTTGCCGTAGCGAACGGCATCGAGTTTTTCACGGGTCATGCGTTTGCGGAAATTATCGAGTTCTGCGGCGGTCCGGATCGCTTGATCTTTCCACTTAGCGGCTTCAATTTCGAGGGCCTCCCAGGGGTCGAGTTCGGCTTCGGCATCCTCCTCGGTGGTCTGGGTATCAACGCCCTCGGTGGGAGTGGCATCGTTCTCGACGGCTTCTTCTCCGGCGGAGTTTTCCTCGTTTATCATCTCTTCGCTCTGCTGCGTCTGCTCTTGCATGGCGAAACACATAGCCAGACGGGCGGCTTCGTCAACTGCAAGACTCAGAAAAAGAACCGCTTGACTGTCATGGGTGCCGTGGCCCAACCTATCGTCGTTATGCCAAAGTGGCTCGGAAAATGTTTCTGTATGGTCGCCATCCTCGGGGTGCTCGACGGCCATCTCATGCTTGCTCAGACATGGGCATGGATGACGATGTTGCAGGACCGTGCTCCGGAACTCGGAGTTGGCGAGGCCATTGGCAGCACATTCAGCGGTGATGCACCGTGCCCGATGTGCTGCTCGATTAAGGAAAAAAGGCAGGAAAAAGAACGGGACGCGCCTGTGCCCGAAAGTCAACCCACGATGAAATTCCCTTGGGTTGGCCGCGTTGTGATGATGGTGACCGCCCCAGTGGGAAAGTATATCCCGAGATCGGCCGAGGTGTCGGCCATGGTGGTGAGTCGATTGGACGCTCCCCCGTCGCCGCCGCCGCGCGTGGTGGTGTGAGTCTGTGATATCATGCACACAGGATGTGCGCATGACCGAACCCTCGTTTTGCAGGGGGTGTCTTATTTTATTTTGTCTCGGAGTCCTCCCATGGGTGGGGTGTCATCCGTTTTATTTTCTTAACCCATTATTTTATCATGAAAAAATCGATTTATTCTTGTGCCACCCTGATGGTGGTTGTTGTTGGTGCCCTTTCTCCTTCGTTGAAAGCTGGCGTGTCGTCCCCTGTTGGTTCTCAAGTATGTAAGGACTGCAGCGATACTGATTGTTCCTGTATTTCCGACTGTGGTTGTGCGGCCGACAGCCATGACTTTTTCCCCCACGCCCCGATCGGCGTGATGGGAGATCACATTCACCGCAAGGGTGGTTTGATGGCGTCCTACCGGTATATGATGATGCGGATGCAGCGCAACTATGATGGTGATTCCCGTATTGGCGATGCTGCGGCTCTCAATGATTATATGATGGCGCCGACGGATATGGATATGCAGATGCATATGCTGGGGGTGATGTATGCGCCCACGGACAAACTCACGCTGATGCTGATGACGAACTATCTCGAGAACGAGATGGGGATGATCAATAGGGCGGGAGTGAAATCCTCGATGCGCTCGTCAGGCTGGGGAGATACCACACTTTCCGGTTATTACAGCTTGTATCAAAAAGCTCAAAGCAGCGCACACTTCGGGCTTGGTCTTTCTGCCCCTACTGGGAGCATTGACGAAACGCTTGCTGGTGGCGTGCATCAGCCGTATCCCATGCAGTTAGGATCTGGAACCTGGGACTTGAAACCTTCCCTGACCTGGCTAGGTCGGTCGGGTGACAGCGACTGGTCCTATGGAAGCCAGGCGTCTGCGGTGATTCATCTGGGTGAAAACGATCATGGCTATAGCCTGGGCGATAGCGCCAGCCTGACCGGATGGATCAGTCGTCGACTCAGTGCCTGGTCCGCCGTTTCCCTGCGCCTCACGGGGACGACATGGGGCGATGTGGAGGGTCGTGATATCATGATGCCCACGGTTCCCATGGGTGCGATGATGGGTCAGCCGATGGCGGCATCGGCGGATCCTGATGTGCGAGCCGGCTCAAGGGTTGACCTTTCGGTTGGGCTCAATCTCTGGAGCACTGAGAACGGCGCGCGTGTAGCGATCGAAGCCGGTGCACCTGTCTATCAGAACCTTGACGGACCTCAACTCGGAACGGACTGGTTTGCATCAGTAGGTATCCAGTTTGCCTGGTAATCAGGCGGTGTGGACCTTATTCTAAGGTGGGTTGTGCAACTTCATTGCGGAGTTGCGCTTCACCACCTTTTTTTTCGTAAACTCCGTAGAAATTTGACATGGAATCTAACCAAAGCGTGATCCGGTGCATCTCGTTCTTGGAGAGTTTGACGCCGTGGTGGTCATCTTTAAGTAGTTTATATAATGGGGATGCGTGGGCACCGAATTTGCCAGGGGTGGTTCGGTAGCGATCACTGAAGCTCGAAAATGCGTAGTTATGAATCAAGCTGTCATAAGACCTGAACACCTTGGTGGGGGTATTGCCTAATTTTGACAAGATCACCTTACGGTCCAATGGAGGGGCTCCTTTTTCGGCATGATCTCTGTGGCATTGCACGCAGTTTTTATCGAGAACGGGTTGGACGAGAAGGGGGTAGCTAAACGGATTGCTGCCCTCGACATCGGCTTGAGGAGTGGACGGTGGCCGTTGTAATGCGAGGGCCACCCCGTGCCGCGGCATGGGTGTGGATTGCTTGGATTCGTGGCAACCGTGGCAGACCATACGTTCACCCGGTTGCACCCAAGTGGATGAGCGCATCGACTGCACCGCTAGTCCATTTTGATCGAGTGCTTGAAAATAAACCTCCTTCAGTGCGGGTAGGGTGAAGTGGGCGCTGCCGTCTTTTTCGACTGGTACGGTGCCCAGTATCTTGCGGGCAAGGTTGACGGAGTCCTTGGCCTCCGCAATCCGGAGTCCTGTTTCATGAGGTGGCTTACCGCTGGGCACGGAGCTTGGGAGGATTTGATAGATACGCAGAGCCTTGATTTTGGTGCCTTCTGGCCACGGCAATTTACTGTCGTAGACATTCATGACGGCCATAGTGCCATGCTGGGGGGGGGACTTGGATCGGCGGTCTGACATATCAGGTATGACTGGTGGTTTGTTCCGAGCGCGTAGTGGGATGGGGCTCAAGCATGCCATCTTGGTGTCTCGGTAAAGCAGGACTTTATTGCCAAAGGCGTCTAAGAGGTAGATACCGTAGTTTCCCTTATTTGATTTTCCCGAGTGCTTGTCATGCGTGTATTGCATCGCGGTATCATAAACGCAGAGGTAGTAATTTTCGCTCAATGGCCAAGGCGTACCGTAAACTTCCTCTCCCCCTTGGCTTTCGGGGAAAGCCACTTCTGGGGTTAGCCGTTTGACGGGGGCCATGGCATCGTCATCGGGGATCCGTGGGTCATGGATAATGAGTGAACCGTAGGCCTGACCGTGATGAGGGGCGGCGGTCCCCACGATTTTTTGGGAGTTTGGGATGGCTCGCAGGTCCATTTCCATATCGGCACGTTTTGCTTTGATGGAGAAATTGCCGTGCATAGCTCTGGAGTTGCGGCCATCGGGGGTCATGATCCACGGGTGATGGGCGGTGCACCCGTGACGGTCGACATAGTCCCAACGTGTATAAAGGATCATACCGTCATGGCTGACGCTGGGTTGCCACTCATTGTTTTCGTGCGGGCTGAGGATTCGGATATCCGAGCCGTCCGGATGCATGTCGTAGACGGTGTAGCTTGGGCAGCTTCGGCCGCAGCGAAGGTAACCACCTCGTCGTTCGGAGATGAATGCCAGTCGGCCGTTGGGTAACAGGCAGGGGTCAAAATCGTTGAATGTGCCATCGGTGAGTTGCCGGAGGTTTTTGCCACCCATAGTGGGCGCAGCCGTCGGGTCCAGGTCAAAGGAGAACAGATGGTAGCAGCGACCTCGGCTCCAGTGTCCTTGATTGGCATGATCGAGGTGTTGCCTGTGTCCTCGCTTGCCGGTGCACTCGACGTAGGAAAAAAAGACACGCTTGCCGTCGTAGGAGAGTTCGGGAGAAAGGTAGCTTCCTCCATCGAGTTTCTGTCCCTTGAGTCGTCCCTGATTGACGGTTGTTTTTTTCAGTAGATCGATGGTTTCTGGTTGGTTGCCGAATGGGTTGGCCAGTACGAAAACACCACCGCCGGGCACGGCATGGGTGCCGTAATACTGGTCGCACATGTGATCGAACTTCGCGCGTTGTCTCTTGATAAAAAGGATTTTATCGAAGTTCAGCAATGGGTTGGAGAATGCGATGGTGCGCCGCAGGGTGTGGGCTTGTTGAAAAATTTGGTAGCGTTTTTGGGGGTCGCTGACGGCCGTCTGGGACGCCTGTTGGGTGAGGCGGTCGAGTGACTTGGAATGGGGCGCCATGTTAGGTGCGCTAGGCATTCCTGAGATATCTTTGAGGAGCAACTGGGTGCGGCGGAGGATGACATCGACCGGGTCGCGGTCGTGGTCGTGGATCAAGGCCGACTCGTGATAGGTTTCCTGTTTGAACTGTTGGATCCGTGCTGCATTTTGAATGTCCTGAGCAAGCACTTCATACTGGGCTTTGGCCTCGAGATCATGGCCGACTGGTTGAGGCTCTGCGTAGGCCACGTGTATCACAGAGATAAAAATAAGTGCTGGTATCGAGGTTTTATGACCCAATGGTATAAACATGCTTGTTGAGGTTCTTTTCCCTGAGATGATAACGGGGGAGAGTGGATGGGTCTTTCACGAAAGTCATCGAGAATATGATCTGAGCCAGGGGTGGCTCCACATCCAGAATGAAAAAGAGCCCCAAGGAAGGTTGTCACGCGGATTTTAGGGAGATAAAACGCCTCCAACTCAGCGCGGGTTGATACGTCCCATTTGAACTGTTTCAATAAGCGCTTGCAGAGGGGGATCTCTTCCACTAGGATGGCAGGCGTTTCTCATCAAACCTATCCCCCCTCTCAAACCTATCCCTCAACAGGGATCCCGCCGAACATTAAACAAAACCCCTCATCACCCTATGGAAGCCTATTCGAACACCTCGCCCAAAAAGCAAATTCTTAGCAGCTTTCCCATCAGCACAACCACGCAACAACATTGCGCGTGGTTCAGCATCTTGATTAGCTTAGTCATGTGTATTACTATGTCTGCCAATGCTGACACGTTTGGTGGCGGCACCATCATCCAGCCCGCCACGGCTTCTGGCGGCACTGGCGCGGTGGCCGACCTCCAGACGGACAATGACGCCCGATACTCCGTTGCCAAAAGCGCCTCCATGAGCGTTGGGGGCTTCGGCTCCGGATCGGGCACTATCAATTCGGTGTATGTATTTGCCCAGTATTCCGTCGAATCCGGCTACAACGGGACCAATGCTCTCAAGGTCAACGGTGTGAACACCACAATCGTGCCCGCCGACCGTGACTATGGTCGCTGGGGTTACACTGAGATCACCGCAGGCGACTTTGGCGTCGACACCTTGGCGGAAATTGCAAGCCTCTCGGTGACCTTTACCAACAATGACAGTGGCGCAGGTGATGCCGTCCTCTTCGACTGCATCTACATCGTGGTCAACCCAACTTCTTCCATTCCCATTCACCCGAACTGGATCGAGGACTTCAATGGAACCGGTCAGGCCAATCCCATGGTCTGGAACTACGAAGAGGGTTACCAGCGCAACAACGAGTTGCAATACTATGTGTCAGGTTCGGACAATGGCTGGCAGGAGGGCGGCAACTTCATTATTGAGGGCAAAAAGGATACCGCCAATGACTATTCTGGCTACGATTACACGTCCGCCAGCATCGTCACGTCCAACAAGTATTACTGGCATTATGGTCGGGCCCAAATCCGCGCTAAGATTCCTGCCAAGTCCGGCATGTGGCCCGCCATCTGGGGCACGGGTGAAGTCGGAGATTGGCCGCACAATGGCGAGGTGGACATTCTCGAATACTACAACAACAAGATTTTGGCCAACTGTGCGGTGGGCACGACTTCGCACTGGGGCTCCAAATGGGATCCCTACACGCCCGATCGAAGCATGAGCAGCCTGGAGGCCGTGGACTCCAATTGGAGAACCGGTTGGCACATTTGGACCATGCAGTGGGACGATCAGAATGTAAGGCTTTACGTGGACAACATCCTGATGGGCACGGTTCCGCAGACCTGGCTGAGAAATACGAATGGTGCCTCGCAATGGGGCCCAGAGTATCCCTTCATCAGCAACGGCATGAGTTGCTGGCTTAACCTCGCTATCGGCGGCAATGCGGGTGGGGATCCCACGGCCACCATGAACAGCGGCCCTCAGCGTTACCTCATCGACTATTGGAAAATTTGGGAAGGGGCGACGAGTAACGTGGCACCCACCGACATCACGATGGACTCCTATGCCGTGCAGGAGGGTGCGCCCGCTGGGACAGTGGTTGGCAACCTTGCTGCCATCGACGCCGACCCAGCGGAGGTGCATCGCTACGAGCTCGTTTCCGGCACTGGCGACACGCACAACAGCGAGTTTTCCATCCCGGAATTCGTTTCTGACAACACTATGAGCGGAGTCCTCAAAACAGCGTCGGTACTAAGCTATGACGACGGCGCCACCCGCAGCATCCGCGTGCGAGTCACCGATATTGAAGGTGCGAAATACACCAAGGTGATCAACATCAACGTAATCGGCCAGCCCCAGATTAATGTCAGTCCAAGCTCGGTGTCGGTTCCGGAGGGTGGCACCCAGACCTTCTCCGTAAAACTGCGCACGCCTCCGGCTAGCGATATCACGGTGAATGTCAGCCGCCAGTCCGGCGACAGCGATCTAACTGTAAGCTCCGGAGCATCTTTGGTCTTCACTCCTTCCAATGGAACGGATTGGCAGATAGTTACATTGGCGGCCGCGGAAGATGGCGACAACAACAACGGAACGGCGATCATTCTCTGTTCAGATGGCAGCGGCACTTATACCAGCGAAACGGTGGATGCCACTGAAGCGGAAAATGACAATGATGCGCCGGTGGTAGATGCTGGGATTGATGATGCGGTGTTTTTCTCGGGTGGTGGGCCATGGTCTCCCGCAGGCATCAGTCCCGATGCTTGGTACGATGCTGCCGATGCGGCAACCATCACCGAGGCTGCCGGAGTCGTCTCGCAATGGAGGGATAAGAGCGGCAACAACTACCATCTAAATCAGGGCACAGCCGATAAACAGCCGACCTACAGCGCCACCGCATGGAATGGCTCCCTGCCTGCTGTCACCTTTGACGGATCCAATGACTATCTTGAAAACGTGACGAAGCTCACTCAGGGTGCCGTGACGCTCGCCGCGGTCTTTCAGCAGTCCAATACCGATGCCAACGACCGAGCCTTCGGCATCCGAGGCAGCCAAGCCACCGGTCCGTCAAGCTTCTCTTTGGCTATGGACAATACTCTCCGCTATGACGGGGGGTACAGTGCAGGCAGCATAACGGCCACCACTGGCAAGCACTTGCGTGTGGCGACTCGCTCGACCTCGAGCCAATTGGGCTACATCGATGGCAGCCAGAACATCAATGCCAGCGTTTCGCTTGACAACATCGATGGTTACATCAACACAGGCAACGTGAGTGAAACCTTGGCGAATGCTTTTGCCGGCAAGGTCGTCGAGGGTTTGGTCATTTTCGGCACCATCAGCACGACGGATCGAGAAAAGATAGAAGGCTACTTTGCCCACAAGTGGGGATTGGCAAGCAATTTACCTGGGGGGCATCCTTACTTCGCGGAAGCTCCTGGTGGCGGCAATGTGACAGTAATTCTCGACGGTACGGTCAGCGATCCTAATGACGACTCACTCACCACGCTTTGGTCGGTGGTCAGTGGTCCTGGCTCAGTGAGCTTTGACGATGCCAGTGCTGTCGACACTACGGCAAGTTTTTCGGAGTATGGAAGTTACGTGCTGCGATTAACGGCCGGTGACGGCGTCGATAGTACCTTCGCCGAAGTGACCATCACTGTCAGCGTCGCCAACACCTACAGTGCTTGGGCGGGTGGTAGTTTTGCTAATCCGTTCACCGAGTTGGGTTACATCCGCAATCCTGACGATGACAATCTTAACAACCTGCAGGAATTCGCCTTTGGGACGGATCCGACAAGTTCGGATAGTTTGCCATTGATTTACACAGCCAATGGGGATGTCAACCGGCCGGGTAAACCGATATTGCAAAATTTTGCCGCACAAGGAGAGTCGCCAGCATATCGAGCAGTCTATAGTCGTCGCAAAGACTTCGACACAGCGGGCCTTACCTATACGGTTGAATTTAGCGCAGATCTTGAGCAATGGACAGCTAGCGCAGTAACCCCAACGGTGCTAACAGGATCAGGTTCGGCTGGCGATCAAGAAGCTGTAAGCGTTCCATTTCTCACTACAGTGCCTGCGAACGGCGGCGCTCAGAATTTGCCACCAAAATTCTTCAGAGTGTCGTTGAATTAAGCGAGACCAGTATAAGAATGCCCTAAGATCTATTTGAAAATCGTTGCGAAAATGGGTCAGGGGTAAGAATCGAGCACATGGGTTACACGTTGGACGAGGGCATAGGTTACGCTGAATGGGCAATCCAACCCAGGTTGGCAGAGCTGTGCTTGCGACTTCGCTGACCCTGGGTTGTTGCCGATAGGGTTGGTTGGGCTGGATGAGTGTTTCTGCTCATTCAACAATGATGCGGAATCCGACGTTGTAGACTTTTTGGAAGCGAGGGTAAGGGAGGCGATGGCTGGAGGTGGCGCGGTGAGGCCGGTCCCGCCATGAGCCGCCGCGGACGACGCGTAGGGCAGAGTGGTGGTTGTCGGCTGCTGTATTATCCGCCGGGTAGGGGCGGTAGTCTGAGCGAGTCCACTCGGCGACGTTGCCGTGCATATCGTAGAGCCCCCACGGGTTTGCTTTGTATTTTTTGGGTGCTTGTGCGAGGAAGCTGCCGTCGTCGATGTGATCGATGCGCGGGACGTAGGCTTCGTATGGGTTGGGATTGGGTATTTTTTGCCAGCTGAAGTATGGGTATTTTCCTTTGGCTGAGTCGTCGGCGTAGTCTTGGAGGCTTTTGTCGGCGAGGTTGGAGAACGGGTGGAAGTCGGTGCCTTGGTCGCCGAACCAGAAGGGGGTGGCGCGGGTGGCACGGCATGCCCATTCCCATTGGGATTCGGTGGGGAGGGATATTTTTTTACCGGTCTTTTGTGACAGCCATTGGCAGAATGCGGTGGCGTCGTCCCAGCTCAGGCGGACGGCGGGCAGGGTGTCGCCGTTGACGTCGTAACAGGTTTGGCCGAACTGGTAGCCGTGTCGGTCCTCGTAGCGGCTATTGTGGTTTGGGTTGAAGCGGCGCATTTGCGCGTTGGTGATCTCGCTTTCGGCCATCCAGAACCCGTTATGGATAGTTTGTGGGTGCATGGGGAGTTCGTCCAGGGCGCCGTCTGCGGAGCCCATGGTGAACTTTCCGGCGGGGATGTAGACTAGGTTGATCGATTGCCCGCGGCCGAGGTCCAGGGTGATGTTGTTACGTTTGCTGGTGGATGTGGTGGCTTTAAATGGCAGGGTGCCGGCGGCGCGCGTTTGTTTTTCGGCGTTCTGGTCTGGGACTGGGAGGGGGGGCAGTTTTTGGGGTTTGGGTGGGTTGGTGTTGCCGAAGGGGGTGCGGTAGGCGCTGTAGATGGCGGCGAGTTCGTTGGAGCGTTTCATGCCCAGACGCACGCCCTTTTCCACTGGGAGTCCGCGGACGATGTCGAGTCGGTCGCCGTGGAAGGGTGTGTTAAAATCGATCCACTGGTAAATGCGTTGCCATTCGGACGGGTTGATTTTTACGCCGTGGTGGCCTTTTTTGAGCATCTGGACGAGTTCGGTGGAATCTGCGCTGAATTCCTTGGCGGTGAGCAGGGCCATATCGCTTTCGATTCCTGGGCCGCGGGTCATTTTGAAAAGTTGGTAATAGCTTTGGGAGAACCTCCCTCCGTAGCTTTTTGAGTTGGCTGAGCCGGCGTAGCGGACTTTCCAGTCCTTGAGTAAATCCGCGCCGAGGTAGGGGATGGGTTTTTGTTGATAGTCTGCGCGGTGACTGGTGTATCGTCCGTTGGCCGGTTTTCCATCGTGGCAGCTAAGGCATTTTTGGTCGATGATGGGCTGGATTTGTGTGGCGAAGCTGAAGTTTTCGATGTCGTCTAACAGTTCATCTAGAGGGGTAGGGGTGGAGGTGGAGGCGGTGGTTGTTTTTGGTAGTGGGCTTTCGTGGGAGCCTTCGTGACAACCGATGCAGGAGACGCGTTCGCCTGGCTGGCCAGTAAACCAGCTGCGCATGATTTGGAGTGCTTGGCCATTTTGATCCACGGGTAATAGGAAGATGGGTGTGTTGGCGGGGATGGTGAAGTGTGCCGAGCCATCGGCGTGCACGGGTACGGTGCCGAGGACTTTTTTGATATCCCAAGGGCCGTCCATACCGATGGTTCCTAACAGTCCTCCGCTGCCCTGGCCGCGGATCGGTGAAGCGGGTGAAAACTCGTAGGAGCAAACGCGCAGTGACTTGACGGAGCCGCGCGGGACGCCTTTTAATCCTGGGCCATGATAGATGTCTTGGATGTAGACGGTGGCGGTATTGATTGATTCGTCAACTCGGTCACTGATGACTGGGGGTTTGGGTGATTTTTTCAGTGGGATGGGCTCGAAGAATCCGTATTCCTCTTGTTCCATGATCAGGGTGCGGTTGTCGAAGATGTCGACCAGGTAGATGCCCCAGAGAGCATCGGGGGTTGGTTTCATGGAGACGAGGAAATATTTTCCCGCTCCCTTGTGGCTACCGGATTGCGCGACAGGGAATGGTTGCGTTATTTGTGGCCAGATACCGTCGGCGAGACGGTCGCGCACGATGGCTTGGACTTTTTTCCCATAGCCTGGGATTTCCTGTACCACGCCGTCGGCCTCGTGGGTACCGAGTTGGGGGTCGACAATGAGCATTCTGCCGGTGCGTGAGTTGCCGTGGTGTCCAGTGGCGATGCCAACGACCTTGGTGGGGTCACCGGGGATGGGACGGGCGTAGAAGAAGGAGGCGGGGAAGTAGGAGTTGGAAAAGAGGTAGGATTTCTGGCGTGTGCCATCGGGGTGCATCGTCATCAGGATCCGGGAGTTCGAGTGTGGGAGGTCGCTGTATTCCCAGCGTAGGTAGAGCACGCGGCCGTCATTGTGGACGGTGGGGCACCAGCTGCTGTCTTGGTCGAATGAGAGTTGCCGAATTTTTCCAGATGTCGGGGTGAGCCGGTAGATGCTCGACATACGAGGTTTGCCATCGATGCAGGGCATGCCGCAGAAGCTTGCGGTGGAGGTGAAGATGATATCGCCATCGGGCAGGTAGCAGGAGTCGAAGTGGTCGACGTCATTGCCGTCGGAGTCGGGGGTGAGTTGCTTGAGGCCTTTGCCATCAACGCCGAGTTCAAAGAGGCGGAAGGCATTTTGGTTGTTCAGTGACGAGAACATAATTTTTTGATGATCAAAATGAAGGTCGATATCACTGATGAGCTGCTTTTTTTCTGTTTGGTAGAGGGAGTGAACCCGAGCGTTGTTTTTGAATGATTCGATTTGGGCAATCTCGCTGGGAAGTTCTTTGAGGGCATTATACATCGATGAGAAGTTACCGGCGGCCATCCCAATACGCCGTCCCATCAATATGCGGTCGTTGTTGTTTCCAAGATGCCGACGCACGACGAGGATTTTATCGAAATCGAGTGCTGGGTTTGCCAGTAGGGCACGTTTTTGGAGCTGGTCGAGTGCGTCGATACGTTGTTTTTCATCGGCGATCTGTTCGAGAGCTGATAGCTCGGCGAGGAATTTTTCTCCAGAGAAGGCGTGTGGATGGTCGTTTTCGATATCCTCGATTGCCCTGCGCAGCGACAGGATTTTTTCTGCGGTTGATTGCGTTTTGATGACTTCGGGAAAGGGGACCGATGTGTGTGCTCTGGGTGATTTCTCCTGCCCGATGGAGCTACCTACGATGAGGGAGCCTAGAGATAAATAAAGCAGCGTCGCTTCAATGTGTTTCCTGGTCATGGTGTATCTTATCGGATTAATGCATCTGAGGGCGGATGCCCGTTGCTATTACTACCCGTAGTGGGGCTGGAATCTTTCCGACGTTTGCGATATGTGGGCATGGGCTGTAAAGCGAGCAAGAAAGGGGCAGCAATTCAGAATGGGGGGCATCGTTTGGGCTTTTTGTTCGATGCTGGATGTGACAGGCTTTGCACGTGAAACCATTGTCGCAAGAGGCGTGGGGAGATATTATTAATCCCGGAAGCAGGATGTTCATCGGCAGCGGTGCTGCGGTGCCCTTTGCTGTTGTGGAATCGATGCTGAAGGAAGCGGGGTCGTTCCGAGATGTTGAGTTGACGCATATTCATACCATCGGGGAGATGCCGTGGGTGGCGAAAAAGTATGACGGGTCATTGCGGACGAACACGTTTTTCCTGACGCCATCGATCCAGCAAGCTGTGGCTGCGGGTCGGGCGGACTACACGCCGTGTCCGCTGTCTGATGTGCCATCGCTTTTTGGCGGGCACTTGTTACCCGTGGATGTGGCGTTGATTCAGGTGAGTCCGCCTGATGCGCAGGGTTATGTTTCCTTGGGGGTGAGTGTGGATGTGGTCAAGGCGGCAGTGAAAGCGGCGCGAGTGGTGGTCGCACAGATTAATCCGTCGATGCCGAACATTGGCGGGTTGGCGCGCATTTCGGGTAGGAATATTCACTACTATCTCGAAGCAGATCGGCCACTGCCTGTGATTGATTGGGATGTGCCGAATGCCGCGCAGTTGAAGGCGGCCGAGTATGCCTCACAGCTCGTTGAGGATGGATCGACGATTCAGGCTGGGCTGGGGAACACACCGCAGGTGGTTCTGTCTGCGTTAAAAGATCATAAGCATTTGGGGATTCACACTGGTCTGTTTAGTGATGCGATGATGGAGTTGGTGCAGTGTGGGGCGGTGGACAACTCGATGAAACATTACCACGACGGGAAGGTGGTGTGCTCCACCGTGTTGGGGTCGAAGCGATTGTATGATTTTGTGGACGGCAATGATGGCATTGAGATGCAGCCGTCTGATTGGGTTTCTGATGTTTCCCGCATTGAAAAGAACGACCGGATGGTGGCGATTCACGGAGCATACGAGGTTGATCTTACCGGGCAGGTGGTGCGCGACTCACGAGGTCATCGGTTTTACGGTGGGATGGGGAATACGCAGGATTTTATTCGTGGTTCGGCGCACAGTAAGCATGGACGACCGTTGATCGTGCTGACATCGATGTCGGATGATGGGAAGAGCTCGCGGATTGTTTCAGGGTTTAAGCCAGGCAGTGGAGTGAATACGGGGCGGGGTGACGTGCACTATGTGGTGACGGAGTATGGGGTAGCGAGACTGCGGGGCAGGAGTATCCGTGAGCGAGTATTAAACATGGTGGAGGTGGCGCATCCTGATCACCGTGAGAAATTGTTACGAGATGCGCACACGTGGGGGTGGATCCCGAAATTTTATAACGTGACACCCACCAGTATGAAAGATGATGCCTCTGAGGTGGAGTCACGTCGGGTGGAGTTGAAGGGGCATAGCTTTATGTTCCGGCCGTTGCACCCTAGTGATACGCGCGGGTTGCAGGAGTTTTTCTATTCCCACACTCAGGAGACGGTCAATATGCGTTACGGGCACGTTAAGGACAGGTTGACCAATGAATCGGCATATAAGCTGACATCGGTTGATCAAGCTGTTGATGCGGCCTTTGCGTTATTTGACGAGCATGACCACCGACAAGAGATTTGCGCGGTGGGTCGGTTTTACTGTGACGCCTCTGGGGATTCAGCGGAGGTGGCCTTTGTGGTGGGTGAAAAGAAGCGGCGTATGGGGATGTCTCGATTTTTGTTGGGTGAGCTTGCCTCCGTGGCCCAACAAAGAGGGATTAAAACCTTATGGGCCTCCGTGTTGAAACGAAATAAAGCCATGGCTTCCGTGTTTCAAAAGCTCGGTGCGGTCAAGGAGTCTGAGCTTGGCGAGGATAGCGATGATTTCCTGATGGACGTTGGCCAATTAAACAAATCTCTCCATCGTTCATCATGATAACATGAAAAAATTGGACAACAAACCCAGCCATCATGACAAGTAAAGAACGCGTATTAGCTGCCATTAATCATCAATAACCTGATCGGCTTCCCGTGGACTTCGGGGGGGACTTCATCACTGGGATGTATTGCTCGTTGTTTGAGTTTGTGAACGAGAACGGGAAGGGATACAAAACGTGGTGAGGTCAGGCGATATAGGTGTCGGAGCATTTTGAAACCAGGGAGGATGATACAGGGGGTTTATATTTACCCTGAGGGGGCGCAGTGTGCCACCGAGTGCGCACATGCCCAAGACGGGGTATTTTTTGATACGATCATCCGTCAGGAAGAGATTGATGAGGCCAGCCTGCTTCGCATGAAGTGTTTTTCATCCG
This sequence comes from Akkermansiaceae bacterium, assembly GCA_013041925.1. Classification (GTDB taxonomy): domain Bacteria; phylum Verrucomicrobiota; class Verrucomicrobiia; order Verrucomicrobiales; family Akkermansiaceae; genus Oceaniferula. The sequence continues at coordinate 101,481 of JABDRB010000029.1, forward strand.
AAAATGAAAACCTAAAAAAACGAGGTCGGGGTAGAACCCGACCTCGTTTTTTAGGTTTGGTAGGAGACTTTACTATTTGGGCATGGGTGCGGGTGGCACATTGAGTTTGACGTTGCGGAAGTGCACGGTATTGCCGTGATCTTGGAGGAGGATGTGTCCGTCAGCCCAGCTGCCGAATCCGGGGATATTCCGGTACTTACTTTTGGCGACGATGGCGCTGAATGCTGGGGTGCTACGATCGTATTCAACGACTTTTTGACCATTGAGCCAGTGTTCGACGTGGGTGCCGTCGGTGACAACACGCATCGAGTTCCACTCGCCGATTGGGCTGGGTTTTTTTGATGTGTCAGCAGTGATGAGGTCGTAGAGAGACGCAACGGTGCGGTTGCCGTTGGTGCCTTTTTTTGCGTCTGGGTGTTTAACATCGTCGAGGATCTGGCTTTCTAGGCCGATGGCAGATCCTTTTTTGGCCTTGGCACCGCCGCCGGTGACGGGGTCGAGGTTAGGTTGGCAGAAGTATTTCACGCCGCTGTTTGCGCCTGGAGTGATTTTGAAGTCGAGTTTCAGGTCGAAGCGGGCGTAGCGTTGGCGGGTGACGATGTCGCCGCCTGAGACGGATTCACCACCGCCGCTTTCGAGCACGGTGAGGACGCCGCTATCGATTTTCCAACCGGTTTTTGGGAAGGTGTCGATTTTTGCGCCGCGCCATCCGTCGGTTGTTTTTCCGTCCCAGAGGAGTTTCCATCCTTGGGCGATCTCCTCGGCATTCAGGCTGTTATCACCTGTGCCGGGGACGATTTCTTTGATGCGCAGGTTGCGCCATGCCACGGTGGTGCCTTCGATGTCTTTGCTGTGGATCGAGTGAACTTGCAGGCCGATAAAGCCGCTTGGAGTCATGTCATCTTGAATGGATGCGCGCGGGGTGCCGTTGAGCCATGTGCGGATGGATGAGCCGATGGCCTCGACACGGACGTGGTTCCAGTCATTGGCTTTAAAGCATTCGGAGCCTTGTTTTGAGAAGGCCTCGCCACTACCCCCGAGTTGGCCGGGAAAGAGCCATTTGCGGCGGCCTTCGTCGAAGATGCCGGTGCTCCAAAGTCGGCCACGTTTGACATCGGGGTCGATTTCGATTTGGTAGCCGTGGACGCGGCCGGGTTTGACGGTGATTTTTTTTCCGTTCCACTCATACTGGTGGGGTTTGTCAAAACATTGACTGCGGACCTGAACACCGGAGTTGAGCCGGGGGTCGACTTTAAATTCGTATTCGAGGATGAAGTCACCGTAGTTTTTTTCGGTGCACATGAAGGAGTTGGGAGTTTTTATCACCGAGTGACCGACGATGACGCCGTCCTCGATGCTGTATTTGGCTTTACCTCCTTTTTGTGTCCATCCGTCGAAATCCTTTCCGTTGAACAAATTTTTCCAACCGTGGTCTGCGGTTGCCATTCCAGTGCTTAATAAGGCTGCGGCAGCAGCGATTCCCGACCAACGAATAGTTGTGTATTTCATAATGAATTTTCTCTGTGAGGGCGGCATTATTCTTGCTCGTCATCACATATCAAGTGCAAATGTGGTTTGGGTTTTCAGATGGCGTGAGTTTCATGGGGTGATCTTATAAACAACCTTGTCGAGGGCGTGGCGTGTGGTCATAGTGCTGGAAGAATTAAGATGGCTAAAGCGGCGCAACAGACAGGGATACTTTACGATATCGGTTTTCTTAAACATGATACGGGTCCGATGCATCCTGAGAATGCCGAGCGCTATGCGGCGGTGATGGCGGCCTTGGAGCGTCTGGAAAATGAAGGAGGCGAGCCGCTGTCTCGGTTACGCGGCAAGAAAGCTCAAATTGGCGACGTGTTGCTTTGTCACGATGCCTGGTATCACGATATTGTCAGGATGGATGTGGATGAGTTTGCCGAAGTGTTACGCACGGGGGATACCGCGATTTGTCATGATTCTTATGATGTGGCGATGGAGGCGGTGGGTGCCGCCATTGTGGCGGCGGATGCTGTCTGTGATGCAGTGGTTAAAAATGCTTTTTGTGCGGTGCGGCCACCTGGGCATCATGCGTCAGCCGGGTGTGGGAGGGGATTTTGTATTTTCAACAATGTGGCGATTGCGGCGCGGCATCTTCAGAGGCGGCGCGGCATCGAGCGTGTGGCTATTCTCGATTGGGATGTGCACCACGGTAATGGGACACAGGATATTTTTTACGATGATGGAACGGTATTTTTTGCCTCTACCCACGAAGAGGAGATCTACCCTTTTACGGGGCCTGTGGATGAATCAGGGGAGGCGATGGGTTTGGGCACAACGATGAACTTGCCCGTGCCTGAGGGCTCTGGTGGCGGAGTTATTCTGCCATTATGGAGGGAAACCATCGGCGCAGCAGTGAGGGAATTCAGGCCAGATTTCATCCTTCTCTCTGCAGGGTTCGATGCTCGGGTGGATGATCCTGTAGGGATGCTTAATCTAACGGATAGTGACTTTGCCGAGCTGACACGGATGGTTTGTGGTTGGGCGGATGAGCTGTGTGACGGCCGCTTGGTTTCCGTGTTAGAGGGGGGGTATAACCCGGAGGGTTTAGCGAGTGCCGTGTTGGCGCATGTGAATGAGCTGAACTCCGCCTGATGAAGTTAACTCTGCTGGTCGAGCTGCTGGGCTTGGATGCAGGTGATGGCGATGGTGAAGACGATGTCTTCGACCGAGGCTCCGCGCGAGAGGTCGTTAACGGGTTTACGTAGTCCTTGGAGGATGGGGCCCATGGAGATGACGTGTCCGGCGCGTTGTACGGCTTTGTAGGTGGTGTTTCCTGTGTTGAGGTCAGGGAAAATAAAGACGGTGGCATCACCCTTAATTTTGCTGTTGGGCGCTTTGGTTTGAGCGACTTGTTTGTTGCTGGCGGCATCGTATTGGAGTGGGCCGTCGAGCAAGAGGTCGGGTCTGAGTTTGTGGACTTGGGTGGTGGCGGCTCGGACTTTTTCGACATTGGAACCGGATCCCGAATCGTGGGTCGAGTAAGAAATCATAGCCACTCGGGGTTCGATGCCAAAAGCACTGGCGGTATTGGCACTTTGGATCGCGATATCGGCGAGTTGGTGGGCATCGGGGTCGAGATTAACGGCGCAGTCGCCGTAGACAAGCACTTGGCCGGGTAGACACATGAAAAAGACGGATGAGACTCCGGTGGCTCCGGGAGCGGTGCGGATGAGTTGGAGGGCGGGGCGGATGGTGTCGGCGGTGGAGTGAATGGCACCCGAGACGAGGCCATCGACTTCTTCCATGGCCAGCATCATGGTGCCGAGTGTAATATTGTTTTCCAGTCGGCTGATTGCCTGTTCCTCGGTGAGATTTTTATGTTTACGCAGCAGCATCATGGGAGCGACATATTGTTCCCGGCATTGCTGGGGGTCGATGATGGTGATGCCCTCGGGCAGTTTGATGCCGTTGTGTTCGGCGACGGCTTCGATGGTGTCTTTGTTTCCGAGGAGGACGGGGATAGCGATGCCGCGTTGAAAACAGATGGCAGCTGCCTCTAGGGTGCGCGGTTCCTCTCCTTCGGGGAGTACGATGCGTTGGGGTTTCTGACGGGCAATTTTTGAAATCTGGTGACGGAAGGCGGGCGGGGAAAGTCGTGGTTTGTTGGGTGTGGTGCAGTGTTGTTTCAGCCATTGTGTATCGATGTTACGAGCCACATGATCGACGAGTTGTTCGAGCCGTTGGGTGTCGTCCGCGGGTGTTTCTGGGTTGAGGGATGAGAGTGCTTGGGCGGTTTCAAATGAGGATGTTTTGGCGGTGAGCACGGGAAGCCCAGATTCGATGCCGACCTTACAGTAGTTAAGGATATCAGGCTCAGGGGGCATGTCTCCGGTGAGTACAAGTCCGGCGAGTGGGATGCCATTGAGTGAGGCGTAGGCGGCGCTGATGATGATGTCAGAGCGGTCTGCTGGGGTGACAACCAATGATCCGGCGTGGAAGACGTGGGTGAGGTGGTCGATGTCACGCGCGCAGAGGTGGATCTGGGTGACCCGGCGGGTGTGGATTTCACCTTCGTGGAGTGTGGTTGTTTTGAGTGGGGCGACGAGGTCGCTTGTGCGCAGGTGGGTGAGGCTGTTTTTGAAGGGAATGAAACCGATCAGTTTGATCTTGTCCTTGATGAGGATAGGGCATCGTTGCAGAATCGAGGAGGCATCTGCATGGCATTGGCTGCTCCCTTGGTTGATGATAGCGCCAAGGATGCGTTCGCTTTTTACACCGCCAAATGCTTGGCAGGCGGACTCGAGTCGGCGGTTGATTTTCTGACAGGTTTTCTCTGGGTTAGTACCTTTGGCGGAAGCAACGAAGATTACCTCGGCATTGAGCGCGTTGGCGATGCGCGGGTTGAGTTCGTTGAGGAATTGGTTTTTTGACGATGCTTGCAGGCCTTCGACGATGACGACGTCGGTGTTCTTGGCGGCGGTTTGAAAGTTTTCCGCGATGCGTTCGAGGAGGTTTTCGATTTGGCCGGAGGCGAGGATGGTTTCTGTTTCCTCGATGGAGATGGGTTCCGGTGGGTTGAGCGAGGAGATGCTCCGGATGTAGGCGGTGGAGAGGTCGGTGCTTTGTTCGTGATACGACTGGCTAATGGGTTTGAAGAAGCCGATGCGCAGGCCCATTCGGTCGAGTGCCCGGACGAGTCCGATGGATGTGGAGGTAAGTCCGGCGTGGTCCGAGGCGGGGACGATGAGGAAGGTGTGCATGGTTGGGGTGATCAGCGATGAGCGACCAGGGTGTTTTGCGTGAGGCGGGCGATCATGAGTTCCTCGTTGGTGGGGATGACGGCTGCTTGAGCGGTGCTGGTATCTGTGGTGATGATGCCATTGGATGCACTGCCATGATCTGAGTTGCGGTTGGAGTCGATATTTAATCCGAGGTAGGAGAGGTGCCGGAGAATTTGTTGACGGGTCAGGGGGTCGTTTTCACCGATGCCTCCAGTGAAGATGAGGGTGTCGAGTCCGCCCAAGGCAACGGTGAGGCTGGCGAGTGACTTGGCAGCCCGGTAGCAGAAGATTTCGATGGCGAGCGCAGCTTCGTCTGAGCCATCACTAGCTTGCTCACGCAGTTCGCGCATGTCGTTGGAGATATTGCTCAGTCCGAGGAGGCCTGATTGTTTATTGAGGAGGTCGGATATTTCCTGAATGGGCATATTGAGCTCTTTCCCGAAAAAAAGGAGGGCTCCTGGGTCGATGTCGCCGCTGCGCGTTCCCATGACAAGTCCTTCGAGTGGGGTCATGCCCATGGTGGTGTCGACGCTTTGGCCATTGAGGATGGCGGTTGCTGAGCAGCCGTTGCCGAGGTGGGTGCTGAGGATGCGGGACGTTTCTACGGGGAGATTGAGTTGTTGGGCGGCGGTTTGGGCGACGTAGCTATGGCTGGTGCCGTGGAATCCGTAGCGGCGCACGCCATGTTGTTGGTGATAGGAGCGGGGGATGGCGTAGAGGTAGGCGCGCTCGGGCAGTGACTGGTGGAAGGATGTGTCAAAAATGGCCACCTGCGGTGTGTCAGGGAAGATTTGTTGGGCGACGTTGACGCCGAGTAGGCCGCTTGGGTTATGGAGAGGGGCGAGGTGATTGCAGGAGGCAACACGCTCAATCACCGTGGGGGTGATGATGGTGGGGGCGGAAAAATATTCGCCGCCATGGACGATGCGGTGTCCGATGGCGTCGGGAGCGCATGTGAGGGCGCCGTGTTCTTGGAGTAAGGTGACGGCGGACCTTAGGGCTTGTTCGTGATCGGAGCCCGGGATGGGGAGGGTGAGCTCACTCTTTGAGATATTGAGTGTGAGGCTGGTGTCTGGGCTGTTGAGGCATTCGGCCAGGCCAGAGGCAAGCGGAGCGTTGCTTGAACCCTCATAGAGAGCGAAGCGTAGCGAGGACGAGCCACTGTTGAGGACGAGGATGCGCATATGGAAATCGCTGACAGGATGATCTGAGGGCAGATTTATTGACAAGATGAAAGATGGAATGGGTTTGCTTATTGTCGTGCATATACTTGCGGGGGTTGTTGGGAGATTGGCGTCATCTCGGCAATCTGGCTGTTCAAATAGGATGAGGTGGGCATGCTGGCGGCATGAGCGCGACACAGCCACTTGATTTTAATGATTTGCCCGATGAGGTGATGCAGGAGCTGGGCGAAGTTATCTGCCAAGAAATGCGAAGCCGGCGAACGGTACGTGATTTTTCATCGCGGGCGATTCCTGAGCGTGTGTTGGAGGCTTGTTTGATGGCGGCGGGGACGGCGCCCAGTGGTGCTAACCTTCAGCCATGGCACTTTGCGGTGGTCAGGGGGGGAGAGATGAAAAAGCAAATCCGCGAGGCGGCCGAGCAGGAGGAGAGGGCCTTTTATGATGGGCGGGCGCCTGATGAGTGGCTGGATGTGCTGTCGCATCTCTGCACGGATGCCAGCAAGCCGTTTCTGGAGGTGGCCCCTGCGTTGATTGTTATTTTTCAGAAATCAAAAACGACAGATCACCGGGGCGTCGAGAGCAAGACGTATTACCCCAAGGAATCGGTGGGGATTGCCACGGGTTTTTTGATAGCGGCGCTGCATCGTGTTGGGTTGGCCACCCTGACCCACACGCCTTGCTCGATGAAATTTCTGAATAAATTGCTGGGGCGTCCGAGTGGTGAAAAGCCTTTTTTATTGCTGGTTGTCGGGTATCCGTCGGAGGATTGTAAGGTGCCCGTGATTGAGAAAAAGCCGATCGATGAGATTGTAAGTTTTTACTGATAGGTGAGTCTGTGCTGTGTCGATCAATACGTAAGAGAGTATTCTTTGAACCCGATGTCCCAAGAGAAAACTCGATTCTTCAATCTTGATGTGCTCAGGGTTCTTGCTGCCTTGGGGGTGTGTTTTTATCATTTCAACTGGTATGATAGGAGTGCGCTCAGTGAGTTGTTTGCCTTTGGATACCTCGGGGTGAATGTGTTTTTCTGTATTTCTGGGTATATCACGCCCCTCGTGTTGATGTGGTCAAACTTCAGCTATCGAGATACGGGGCGTTTTCTGTTAAGTCGCCTTTTTCGTCTTTACCCGGCATTTGCCATCATTGCGTTGATTGAGATTATTTTTTATGCCTGTGGGAATCCTGTGTTTGGCTACGGGCAGCATCTTGAGGATATTACGTGGTCCCGCACGTTGGCTAATTATTTGTTGTATGCTGATTTTGTGGGTGAGGCGTGGTATGTTCCGGTGTTTTGGACACTGGGTGTTGAGGCTCAGTTTGTTGTGGCGCTGTTGGTTTGTTACCCTTTGTTGGCGCACAGGAAGTCGACGGTCAGGGTGCTTGTGGTTCTGGTGTGGGCGTTGGCTCCGCTGTGTGTGGACAAGGGGGCTACGATTCTTAGTTATGGCGCGTTGTATGCGATGGGGATGGCGGTCTTTTTGAAGATGCACCGATCGTTGCCTGCCTGGCTTTTTGTGGGGCTATTAGCTTGTGCCTTTTATGGTCACTATGCCGCCGTGAGCTCACGTGCTGCATGGACGGCCATGGCGACGGCCTTGATGGTGGCCTATGTGCCGCAGATGAGTGCGAGCTGGGCTCAATGGTTGAAAATCGGGTATCTGGGTAAGCTATCCTACTCGTTTTTCCTGATGCACATTACTTTTGGCGGTGCGGTGATGAGTCATCTCAAGTATTTTCCGCCTACTTGGCCGTACCAACTTCCCGGTGCTGTTCTTGCGACGCTGTTGGCGGGCTTTGCATCGGCCCTTTTTTACCGATGGGTTGAATCTCCCTTCCATGATTACGCACGGAAGATGAAGGCGCAGTCGGTTTAGCGGTTGAGTGTATCCGGTGACGGATCGGCCCACTGGATGACGGATTGGAAGTCTCCAGGGGAATCAAAGGCGTCGTGGGGGATCCAGGTGTAGGATTTTTTGCCGTGGTAGAGGAGGAGGCCTCGTTTGTGGGGGACGGATTCGAGGAGGTCGCTCCACTTGAGTTTACCGTGTCGGTCCTCGCCGTTGATTTCCACGCCTTCGGTGGTGAATGTGTAGCTTACCGACTGACCGTATCCAGGGGTTTGACGCAGGTTCCGTGCGTGCATGATTTTCCAGATCATGGGTCGGAGAAGTGCAAAGGTGCCAATCATCAGCATGAGGACGGGCATCGGGTTGGGCCCGCGACTGATCAATAGAATGAGACCTGCCAGAAGGAGGGTGATGCTCAGAGCGGTCCGGATCATCAGCCAGATACGGTAGCGATGCCACATGTGGATGCGGAAAGCTCTGAGGTGTGTGCCTTCGTCAAAAACAAGGTGCGCCTGGATGGTGTCGGGCATAGTCAGGTGAGTGCTGGGAGAGATGCTGCGGCAACAGCCTGCCCGTGGCGTTTCATTTTTTCATCGGGCTGAGTGATGTTGATTTGCTTGGCGAGTGTGGGGAACTCGACGTTGAGCACCTCTTGGGCGGCGTCGATGATGATTTGGCCACCAGGGCCTGAGGTGGCGCGGCCCATGATGATGAGGGTTTCGATGGTATAGAAATCAGCGTAGTGTGCGATGGCATAACCAAAGCAGGTGCCGATGGTTTGGTAGATTTTGGCGGCCCTTGGGTCGTCTGTGGCCATGGCTTTCTGCACTTCGATGAGTTGCTCGGGGTAGGGCATATCGCCGAAGTCGAAGCCGGCGGCAGGTGCGAGTCGAGCAACCCCCTGCTGACAAAAAAACTGCACCCCGCAGCCTTGATCGCCTGACCACTCGTCGACAGGGCCGTTTTCACGATAGTCGATGGGTGCGAAGGCGAGTTCGTTGATTTGGGTGGTGACGTTGCCTTGGGGGTCGACGTAGCCGACGGCTTCGGAGGTGCCCATGGCGACGCCGAGTACGGAGTTGGTGTTCATGCTGATGGAGCCAGCCAGTGCGGTCACTTCGCCATCATTGATGACCTCGAAGGGGACCCCAGGGTATTCCTTGGCGGCGACGTTTTTAAACATCGGGCGGACGACTTCGTCGAAAACCTTCTCGTCCTTGATGCCACGGAAAAGCGAGGCGATACGGACTTCGTTGTTGATGTAGACACCCGCGGAGGATCCGCCAATGGCGTCGACGCGCGGAAGGTGATCGGCGGCAAGTTTGAGCGAATGAACAATGCCGTCGTATTGGTAGCTTGGATCTTCTTGAAAGTAGGGGTCCCATGGGACTTCTTCGGAAAAAACAACCTCGCCGTCGATGACCGCGGCGCATTTTCGGTCAGAGCCACCGAGGTCGAAGCCGATCCGGCAGCCATTGAGGTGGCGGCCGAGTGGGGCAACTGGGCTGTTTTCAGCGGGAATCTCATCTAGGGTGGTTGCGGTGACCATGATCGGCTCACCGAACATGCCATCGCCGACGATGTCCCAGTCGAAGGCACGTGCGCCTGATTCTGAGTAAATCTCAGCGAGGGCGGCGGCGAGGGCATCGTTTCCGGCGATGTGGATGTGGCTGCCCCCCTGTGCCCAGAGCATAAATTTGACCATTCGTTCGACGTATTGGACGTTGATAGCGATGTTTTCACCTTGGTGGGAAAGGACGCGCAAGGAGCGGCGGAATACGGTGCCGTCATTGCGGGCTAGCGCGATATGCAGATCGTGTGCGCCGGGGTCGGTGGCTGTTTTTTTCTCGAATCCCCTGTTCCAGAGAACGGCTGGGACAAAGTCGGGGTCCAGAACTGGAGTGATTTTTGCATGCGTCGTGATCATTATTCTCTTTATGCGGTAAAAATGTGCTGATAGCTGGGATGGAACCTGTGCTAATAACGAGAAATTGAAAAGGGAAATCAGGCTCTGATACCGCAGAATAAGGGCGATTTTCCGACGATCCGTGGGAATCATTTTTTTTGATCAAAGATTCTTATTGCAACAGAGTCTCAATTAGGCTTTATTCATTGCAGAAGAGATGATTGCCGATATCGCCAGTGACCTGAAAGTAGACAGCGCTATGACCTTGAGTAAGGCGAGTGCTGGATGTCAGCTGCGTATTCGCCAGCTGGCGGGAAGTGCCTGCCAGAGGTTGCGCGAAATTGGTTTTTGTGAGGAGTTGGAAATAAGCAAGCTCTCAGATGGCCGCAACATGATTTGTTCAGTATGCGGAACCCGCTTGGCGCTCAGCAAAAAGTTGGGTGATCAAGTTCTGGTGGAAATGGTTTAACTTAACCTTATTCGACTCTGATCCCATGGAAATCATCGCTCTGGTTGGTAATCCTAATAGTGGAAAAACGACCTTGTTTAACGCCCTGACTGGGGCGAATCAAAAAACAGGGAATTACCCAGGTGTCACCGTATCCCGTGTCTCGGGCGTATTGCGCACGCCTCATGGAAACAAGTTTGAATTATTGGACTTGCCGGGGTGTTATTCGTTAACGCCCAAAGCACCGGATGAACGGATCACGCGTGATGTGTTGTTAGGTGATCAGCAGGGGAGTGAGTTGCCCTCAGCGGTTGTCTGTGTGGTGGATGCGTCGAATCTTGAACGTCATCTTTATCTGGTCTTGCAGGTCATTGATCTAGGGTTGCCGGTGGTAGTCGCATTAAATAAAGTGGATTTGGCTGAGAAGTTAGGTTTGCGTATTAATGTGGAGCTTCTCTCTGAGGAGTTGGGACTGCCGGTGGTGCCATGCCAGGCGAACCGGGGGAAGGGCGTGCTGGATCTGAAGCATGCAATGAGGCATCCGCTGCCCCACCCATCTCGGCGCAAGTGGCAGGCGAGTAAACAAACGGAATCGGCCATTCATGATCTGACCGCGAAGCTGGAGAGTGAAGGCATGCAGAAGCCATCAGCTCATGCCGTGCACCTGTTGGCTGACGCTGGATATCGAGGCGAGGATCAACCGGCGCTTGACCCGAGTATCCAGTCGTTAGCCGTGGATCTTGCTTCGGTGTGTGCCCGCGAGGGTGTATCGACAGAGGAGGAGATTTCCCAAGCACGGACACAGTGGGTGCAGTCGATCTGCAAGGTGGCGGCACGCCGACAGGGCGTGGACGCGCAGGCTGGAGGACTTACGACCAGTGACAAGATCGATCAGGTGCTGCTTCATCCGGTGTGGGGTTGGGCTTTTTTTGTGGGGCTGATGTTTGTTGTTTTCTGGTCGATATTCAGTTTGTCGGAGTATCCGATGGGCTGGGTGGAGATGGGCATAGACGCCTTGAAACAAGGAGTTTCTACGTTGATGCCGGATGGGGATGTCAAGGATTTGGTGAACGATGGAGTGATTGGCGGGGTCGGGAGTGTGGTGATTTTTTTGCCGCAGATTTTGTTGCTGTTGTTTTTTATCGGGCTGATGGAGACCACTGGGTATATGGCGCGGGCTGCGCTGTTGATGGATGGGGTGATGAGTAAGGTGGGTTTGAGCGGTCGGGCATTTTTGCCATTGCTGAGTTCCTACGCGTGCGCCATTCCTGGGATTATGGCGACGCGGAGCATGGATAGTGCGAAGCAGCGCCTGTTGACTATTTTGATTGCGCCATGGATGAGTTGTACGGCGAGGCTACCTGTGTATTCTTTATTGATTGGAATGTTGTTAGCGGGTTATGGGGCGGCGGTTCAAGCTCTTGTTCTAGGGGGGATTTATGGATTAGGCACGGTGAGTGCGCTGTTTGCCGCCTGGCTACTTGCACCCAAGGTGAAAGGGGAAGAGGAGGTGTCCCACTTCCTGATGGAGCTTCCCTCCTACAGCAAGCCGGATGTCTCATTTATTGTTCGGCATTTGGTCGAGCGAGCGTGGTCGTTTTTACGGAAAGCGGGAACCGTGATTTTGGGCCTTTGTATTTTGTTGTGGGCATTGGAGACGTATCCGAAGCCAAAAGAAGGATCGCCTGCGGCGGATGATCCAGCTTTGGCGTTGGAGCAGAGTTACATGGGGCGCATGGGGCATGCCATTGAGCCCTTGGTGAAGCCACTGGGTTATGACTGGCGGACCGGGACAGCGCTGGTTGCCGCCTTTGCTGCGCGTGAGGTCTTTAATGCCAATCTGGCGATTTCTTACTCGGTGGAAGAAGCCGATGACGAAGACAAATTTCTGGAACAACTGCGAGGCAAGCTGGCGAAGGCAACGTGGCCAGATGGTCGTAAGGTTTACACACCTTTGACGACGATGAGTCTGTTAGTTTTCTTTGTTTATGCGCTTCAGTGTTTGCCGACGACGGTGGTGGTGCGGCGTGAGACGGGATCGTGGAAATGGGCCATCGGTCAGTTGGTGGGTATGACGGCCGTCGCGTGGCTGGCCGCCTTCACGGTTTACCAAGTCGGGAGTTTATTGAGCTGACCGGCTATCTATTATTTCAATCCGCGCTATACTGAGACATGGACTGGACGAATTGGCAGACTTATGCAGCGCCTGGGATCGTATTGATCACCGTGTTGGTGTTTGTGCGTAGGTGGTTGAAGGCGCGTGAGTCGGGCTGTTGTCACGGCCGCTGTGGCTGCGCAGTATCGAAGCGCGAGAAGAAGCAACGCGTTAAGGAATCTGGTTTATAGCATCCATCGATAGTCTACTTCAGGTCAACTCGAACCTATGGTCGTCATTTATTGAAAGAGTTGTGCCGCGTGTGACGTTGTAAAATGAGTAGAATCATGCAAACTCACAATCACTTTCCAATCGCTCCAACGAAGCACCTGATCGCGCGCATTTACGCATGCTTGATTGTATTATTCGCCGCCACTGGTGATCTTTCCCTCTCCCTCGCTGCTGGCGATGCTAAAGCTGGTCTGCCAGTCCTCGTCGAGGCCGAGGGTTTCGCTGAGACTGGGGGCTGGGTTGTCGACCCCCAATTCATGGATTTGATGGGTTCACCCTACCTGCTTGCTCACGGTCTCGGTGTCCCAGTCAAAGATGCCCAAACAGAGGTAATCATCCCCGTGGCGGGAAATTACCGAGTTTGGGTGCGAACCAAGGATTGGGTGGCGCAGTGGCAAGCCCCTGGCGCACCAGGCCAATTCCAGGTGATGATCAATGGGACGCCCCTGATGACAACCTTTGGGACTGTCGGGGCCCAGTGGCACTGGCAGGACGGAGGAAAGCTCGACCTTCCCAAAGGGAAACTTGATCTTACGCTGCACGACCTCACTGGATTTGAGGGGCGCTGCGACGCCGTCGTGTTTTCAAGCGACCCTGCATTCACCCCGCCTAATCAAGACCCAGAGATGGCAGTTTGGCGCCGCCGCTGTCTCGGGCTTCCTCCTCAACCGGAAGCTGTCGGTGAATACGATCTCGTTGTTACAGGGGCTGGGGTAGGGGGCGTGTGTGCTGCGGTGACCGCTGCCCGGCTTGGCTTGAAAGTTGCCCTCATTCAGGATCGGCCGGTGCTGGGCGGCAATAACAGCTCGGAGGTTCGCGTTTGGTTACAAGGAGCCCGCAGCAAGGAACCCTGGCCACGCGTTGGCGATGTGGTCGCCGAACTGGAAGCTGACAACCGTGCCCATTATGGCCCGACCAATACCGCCGAGCTCTACGAGGACGACAAAAAAATGGCGGTGGTGAAGGGGGAACCGAATATCACCCTTTTCCTCGAGCATCGTGGCAACGGCGTGGAGATGGATGGTAAGCGTATCCGAGCTGTGCTCGCTACAGAAATCCGCACCGGTAGATGTGTCCGCATCGGTGGTCGTTGGTTCGCCGACTGTACTGGAGACGCCTGCATCGGAGCTCTCGCCGGAGCCGATTTTGACATGCAGGAGAAAAACAAGATGGGCCCGTGTAATCTGTGGAACGTCTGCGAGTGTAAGGATACGAATCCCATCAACACCGGAACGAAGATGTCCGCCGAGGCGATTCCTTTTCCACGATGCCCGTGGGCGCTTGATCTCTCCGACAAGCCTTTCCCCGGTCGGGATCAACTCAAACCTGACCCGAACAAACTCGGTGGCTGGTACTGGGAGAGCGGTTTCGATCGGGACCCGATCAACGAGATGGAATACGTCCGCGACTGGAATTTTCGCGCCATGTATGGTGCTTGGGATGCGCTCAAAAATGTCGACAAGGTGCTGCCTAATCATCAGCTCAACTGGTCAGCCTACATCCTAGGTAAGCGAGAGTCACGCCGTCTCCTCGGTGATGTGATTCTTGATGTGGATGATCTTAATGAAGACCGGAAGTTTCCCGATGGCGCAGCTCCCACTGGTTGGAGCAACGATCTTCATCTCCCCAACCCTAAATACGAGAAGGGCTTCAAAGGTGATGCTTTTATTTCAAGTGCCAAACATGGGTTATTTCCAGCTCATAAGGACAACCGTCCATTCTGGATCCCTTATCGCAGCCTCTATTCACGGAACATTGAAAACCTCTTTATGGCTGGTCGCTGCATTAGCGTGACCCACGATGCACTCGGCGCCGTGCGGGTGATGCGCACCTGTGGCACCCAAGGCGAAATTGTCGGTATGGCTGCAAGCGTCTGCAAGGAATTCGCTACCAATCCACGCGGTGTTTACCAAAAACATCTCGCCGAACTTCAGAAGCGGATGGGTAAAGGCGTTGGTAAGGTCGATGGTTCCACCATCCCCTATTCGAATCAAGGTGAGCATGGAAAAAGTATGCGCCAAGTCAGGCTTGCCCAGCCGAGATGGCTCAAGCGGGTGGGTAAGAATCTAGCACGCACGGCCAAGGTGATTACCAACCTTCCTGTTCAAGGTGACGGTGTTGACCGCACCGTCCTCCTTAACGATGGGAACGGCAGAATTGAGGACGGCAGTGCTCGGTGGTTGGGGACGGGCACTATGCCTCATATTATTGAATATCGGTGGGATCAAGCGGTTGAGCTCGGAGCGGTGAGGGTGATTTCTGGTAGATACAATGGCGCTCGTGTCCTTGCCCCGATTTGTGATTTTAAGATCGAGTACCATGATGGAAAAGCTTGGCGGGGTGCCCTTCCTGCTGTGAAGAATAATGAAAATCCTGTTTGGTCGGCAACCTTCTCTCCGGTAAAAATAAAGCACCTCCGGTTTGTCATCACCCGCAGCCCGCAGGGCATTTCCCGCCTGTGGGAGGTTGAATTTTACCAGCCATTGGAGGCTCTCAAATAAAGTTGGATCAGTTCGCTTTGGGGAGTTCCTTGAGGCCTTCGAGGTAGACTTCGATGTCGCCTTCTTTACCTTTGAAGTATTGAAGGAAGCTCGTGGCGGCGATCACGTTGGTGCCAGGTTTGAGCGCTTTGAAGAGTTTACTGCCGGGGGCGTCATAGCTCATGCGGGGGAACCAGTTTTTTGAGCGTCCCTTTTGGTCGACGATCAACTCACCGTTGATGTAGATTTGGTAACCTTGTCGGGTGTAGGCGGCGAGGCGCATCAGTGTGTAGTCGGTGTCTTTGAGTTCGAAGGTCTTGCGGATGAAGATGAGTTCGCCTGCTTGATCGGGGTGGTCGCTGCGCCATGCGGGTTGGTTGCGATAGCGGCGTGGAGCTTGTTTACTGACGTCGGCGGTGAACGTTTTCCAGCCCTTGGCTTTCGCATCGTAATCGGGTTGAAACCAGCCTTTGAGGTGTTCGGGTAAGGATACCTCACGGCGTCGGTTTTTATCGCTAGGGTCACGTTTCTCCGCTGGCTCGTAGGTAGTAAATTCCCAGGACGATCCCTTTTTTGAATTTTCATCTAAGAGCGTCCAACCGCCGGAGATGCCACACAAGTCGTCGATATCCAGAATCTTATTAAGGGGAGTGATTTGGGCTTTGTATGACCCTTTGTAATCAGGACTGAGGACCTTGGCATTCTCTTGGTAGATGCTGGATCGGTAATGTTGGGTGAGCACATCGCCGACTTGTTTGCGCGAGGAGGGGTCGAGATTTTGGGCTGCGTTGATGAGGGCGTCAATGTGCAGTCCTCGTTCACGAGGCTGGAGGTCATCAAGACGTTTTGCGCTTAAGATGGCCATCGCTGGCGCTTGTAAGGGATCGATATTAAGAATTGTCTGGATGGTATTGGCGAGATCGACGCTCGGGATGTTGGAGAGATCCATTGATCCGGCTTCCCATGTTTGTTTGGGGATTGCGGCGTAAGTTCGCTTGAGGGCTTCGGATACAGAGTGGCGAGAGTTTTTTGGAATGAGGGCGATGTTGCGGTTAATCAAATAGTAAACCACGGACCGTGGTTTTGCGTGTTCCAGTGTGCCAAGCATTTGGCTGAGTGGTGGCATAATTTGATCGACGCCTAGTTGGGTTTCGAGTGCCGGTGATACGGCAATGAATGCCGACTCCTTGAGCCACCATTCTTGGTGGTTGAGCCATGGTAGGAGTAATTGGATTTGGCTGAGTGTTTGTTCGGGTTTGGCCGCGGCGAGTGCGAGCATCGATTGATCCACCAGCCACAGAGCTTCGTCGGGGTTGTTGATCATGGCGATCAAGCGGTCGAACATCGTTTGGGTAAAGTGTTCGGGGTCGATGGAGCGTTCACTGCGCCAGCCTTTGCTGTAGCGCATCCGCCATGGTTGAAAATGGTTGATGGCAAGGCAAGCGGTGTGGCGTTCAAAGGGATGTTTGGAGGCGAGGAGTGATTCGATTAGGTCGTAGTGGCCCTGTTTGCGAATGGAGGCAGCAACGATTTCGCGGAAAGAATGCTCTGGGTGGCCAGCGACTTGTTGCAGTTGCGCTTGGGTCGCCGTGCTGATTTTTTCGGCCTCGAGGTGAGGAGCGGGATCAAGCGGCTTGTAGTTGGGGCTGCCATTCGGTTCAAGGAAGGCCAAATCGGCTGGGCGTCCCCATGGATTTGCGGGCAGCGAGAATGAGGTGGCAAATCGGGAGTTTGGAGCGCCGGTGATTTGGAGGGTTTTGCGTGGTCCGGTGAGACCGAGCAACATGCTGTTACCATACTGGGTGTTGTCGTAGCCACGGCAGCTGGACATCACGAAGGACCCATCGTGCTGACGTGAGAGTTCGTAAAACCAGCGCACTTGATTCTGGCGATTGTGATAAAGGTCTGGCTTAGCCTGGATTATCGTGGCCACCATGGGGCTAAACCAGAGGTTGCCGATCGGGCCAGTGTGGCCGCGGAACATCGAGCGGTAGGTGTAGAGCGGTTGTTGAGCGCATTTCTTGGCAGCCATGGCGTAGGCATCGCCATTTTTTGCGTGAGCGGCAATGTGCATGGCGGCGGCAATCTGCTCGGTTTTGCCATTGCCTCCTTGTCCGAGCTCGGGGCGACCATTGCCGTAGGCATTTTGGCCATGACCCGCGAAGCGGTAGAAGAAGACAAGGGACTCAAGCAGCGTGTCTTGATCTACTTTTGCGCCACATTGTTTGGCGAGCAGCATGGCGGTGAGCATGTTGGTTCCGCAGGCATTGACCACGCCATATTTGGGGTTGGCTTGGGTCGCCCAGTGGTAGTATCCACCTTGGACTTGGTAGCGTTTGGCGGCTTTGCAGATGGCGTTGATCAGCGGCAATACGGATTTGTCTCCAGTGCGTAGGTAGTATTCGCCCGCCGCAATGCCTTGGTGGCCATTGTGCCATGTGTGAGGACCAATATTCTTATTGGGATTAAACGTTTTCATGCGTTCGCGGTAGACCTTACGAACGGCTTCGAGGTCTTTCTCTTCCCCGGTAGAGAGCAGCGACACAATGGCGAGCGCGTGGGTCATGCTATGCTTGCCGAGTTTTCCAGAGTCAGCGAGCCCACGGAGGTAAGCTGCGTTCGCATCGATGATTTTCTGAGTTTTCGGGCAGTCGAGTGGCCAGCTGTCGCTGTAGCTACCGAGTATGGGGAGATGCAGGGTGACGTTGCCTTTGTCGGTAGCGAAGATGAGTTTTCCGTCGGTGGCTTCTGCCTTGGTGATGAGGTCACCGAGAAGCAGGCGGTGTTCCCAGAAACCTGCAGGCATCGCTTGGCCATTGATGGTGGTGATGATTTGACCCTGGGTGAACTTGCCTGCGGCTGGCGAGTCTTTTTGGACCGCCGTGACTTTCAGGGTGTTATTTTTTTGGAGTGAAATTTCAAGTCCAGTGGGACCGAAGGTGCGAACGGGTGTGGGTCCGTCGAGCGCCAGCAGCGATGAAAGACTGAGTAAAGAAAAGGCTGCAGAAAGAGCTGGCAGACCTAAAATGCGTAAAGATGAGAAGGAAATCATGATCGAGTTGTGGTTTTTAAAAAAAAGAGCAGCGACTAGGGTGGTCATGTCACTGCTCGTGTGCGGGGTCCCTGAACTTTGGGACGCTTCGAACATGCGTTTTCCTTCTCGCCATGCAAGGAAATTTTCAATTTCGGCTGGGCATCTCGAATGGGTTGCTGGGGGGGCAGCCAAGGCGGATAATGCTTCTTTCATTTATTGAATTCGTTATGGAAGCGGGGGAAGATTATTGACGGAATTTGTGTTATTCCCTTTGTCATGCGATGGGCATACGTTAAGGGTAAATCCGCGATCATCCTCCAAGAGGGAGGAGCTAATCAATCACGGTATTCTTCATTTTTATTTCTAATGTTATGACACTTCAGGGCGTATCCATCATCGGCAGTCGCCGCGGCCAAGGCAGCAACTCCGCCGGCAAAAGCATCAACCCGACCAATAACGAAGTTATTGATCCCGACTATGCTGCGGTTACTCCTGAGGAGTTGGACATGGCAGCGAGTCTGGCCGCCGAGGCATTCAAAACTTACCGAGATACCTCTGGGGAGAAAAAGGCCGAGTTTCTGCGTGCCATCGCTAGCAATATCGAGGCATGCATCGAAGACCTCGTTGTCCGTATGCCATTGGAAACTGGCTTGCCAGAAATGCGTGTCCGTGGTGAATCCGGACGCACCTGTGGTCAGTTACGGATGTTTGCCGACCTTGTGGAGGAGGGGTCTTGGGTGGATGCTCGTATCGATCGAGCTCAGCTGGATCGCCAACCTTTACCGAAGGTGGACACCCGTAGTATGCTGCGACCGCTCGGGCCGGTGGCTGTTTTTGCCGCGAGTAATTTTCCACTCGCATTTTCCACGGCAGGTGGCGACACGGCCTCGGCTTTGGCTGCTGGATGTCCGGTGATTGTGAAAGCGCACTCGTCCCATCTTGGAACTGCGGAGATAGTGGGTTTGGCAATTCAGAAAGCGGTTGCCGACTGTGCACTACCCGAAGGCATTTTTTCGCTCGTTTACGGAAGTGGTCGCAGGGTTGGTCAAGCGCTGGTGAGTCATCCAGCGATAAAAGCTGTTGGATTTACTGGCTCCTACACCGGGGGGCGTAATCTCATGGATCTCGCAGCGGCTCGACCTGAGCCTATCCCAGTTTATGCAGAAATGAGTGCTATCAACCCTGTGGTTATCCTGCCGGAAGCGGCGGCTGCCAATGGGGCCACACTTGCCGAGGGTTTGTTCGGTTCTCTCACCCTCGGCGTGGGCCAGTTCTGCACAAATCCAGGGCTCGTATTCATCCATGTTGATGCCGTAGAAGGTATCGCGGTGAAACTGGGTGAGCTGGTATCAGCCAGTTCGAGTGGCACCATGCTTAACTCCAGTATCTGTCAGGCCTATGGGGCAGGGCTTGAGCGTCTTAAAAATCATGCTCAGGTGCAGATACTGGCTGAGGGCTTATGCGGGGATCAAGGCAATCAGGCTATCCCCACGGTGTTTCAAACCACCGCAGCTGATTTCATCTCATCAGGCAACCTCACCGAGGAAGTTTTTGGGCCCGCCACCCTCCTTGTTACCTATACGAGTGACGAGGAACTTATCCGCTCGTTCCGATCCCTTGGGGGGCAGCTCACCGCGAGCCTGCACGGCACGAATAGTGAACTTGCTGAGCATGTTCGTTTGGCGAGGGTTTTGGAAGATCGAGCTGGTCGCGTTGTGTTCAATGGATTTCCGACGGGGGTTGAAGTCTGCGCCAGTATGGTGCACGGGGGGCCTTTTCCTTCTACCTCGGATGGTCGGAGCACTTCTGTCGGAACCATGGCGATTGGTCGCTTCACGCGTGCCGTATGTTATCAGGATTGTCCAGATGTCATCCTTCCTGACGAGCTAAAGGATGCCAACCCCGCGGGTATTCAACGCAGCGAGGTGTAATACCGCTCGGCAAATCAGACGATACGATTGAAACTTGTTGAGGTAGGAGCAAAGGCACGTTGTGTTCAATGATGGTTGCGGATAATTGGCTGTTTTCACTGCGTTTCTTCTTCGTCATGGTATAAGGGTATTCTGACCTGCTGGGTGCAGGGTGAAGCTCTCAATCATTCTTTTTGACTTGCCGTGAGAGTGCATGGCGTTACAGAAATTTTCTGATTATTTCTTGGAATCGGTTGTAGAGGAAGCCGAGTGTGAGTAAGATGAGCCCGAGGACAATAAAGCTCAGGATACGCCCGAGTGTGTCCATTTGCATCACATCGATGAATACCACATGGAGCACGGCTGCGGCTAGCCAGTAGAGGCCGATCAGGCGGTAAGGGCGGCAGCGTATTACCAGTCCAGCACAGAAGAGCAATGTGGCAAGCAGTGCCCAACAGATGGCGAGGCCCGAGCCGTTGAAGCTTTGTTGCACATGCATGGACGAGGAGAAAAAGAGGGAAGCTAAGCCGGCGCACAGAACCAGAGAACGCGTCAGTTGCCAACTCTGGTTATCGTGGGTCTTTCTCCAGAGTAGTGCGTGCACCGGCAGGGTGGCGGCGATGGGAAAGTAACGCAACCAGTCTTGGCTGGCGTGTATGATTATCGTGCTGACACATGCGATGATCAAGGGGGGAATTCCTCCTGCGATGGCGAAGCCGGTGTTTTTCCGATGGTATGCCCATGCCATCATCACCAGACCGAATAAGGTGAGCGTGATGTCGGGTCGGTCAAACTCTTGGAATGCATGGATGCACACGGCGATGACAAGTCCGAGTGAGAAAAGTTGGTGCAGGTGGTTATGCCGTGATGTTTTCCAGCGGGTATCGACCAATACCAAGTGGATGAAAAGCAGGAGCGCGGGGATCCATCCGATTGCCGATTCCTGATTTCCGTGGTCGGCAAGGGAGATGAGGGCGCCTAGGTGGAAGCATAGTGCGGGTTTTCCGATGCTATTACGGCGTGTGAGTTTGGCGATTGCGTTTCCAGAAAGTGCAAGCACCCCACCCGCGATCATCCACGTGGCATCGGATTTCATGTGCTGGTTCAAGGTGGCGGCGAGCATCACCCAGAATAAGACACTGAAAATCCATTCGAGCGCTTTGCTGTCGGGCTTTGTTTTATTCCCTGTAAGTTGATCCCAGACCTGAGTGAGCTGTGGACTCATAAACCAAAATGCAGCGGTACCGATGAGTGGCAGAATCGACTGATGGATGCCGAGTGCCGGTGATCCGGTGAGATACCACCACGCACCCGCCAAGGCGGCAAAAGTTGTAATTTCTGCCAAATCACAAATCCACCTGCGCCATCGTGGGTTTTTGATCACAAAGTGAGTCATCATCACTGCGGTGGCCGTGATCCAGAGACCATTGATCCCGGATGAGTATTGCCACTGGTTGAAAATGCCGAAGGCGGCGACGACCCATGTGATCGAGGCTGGTAACATGGGAGTCATGTTGGGTTCGGTTTTTTGGATGTCGCTGCTGATGTTTGTGCGGGTGCCATCGTGGCGGACGAGTGCTGTGTAGATGGCACAGACTAATGCTAAGGCAGCATAGCTTGGCCATGGCGCTAGGTTGCCGCCATTCATTTCTGGGAATGCCGTGATCAGAGCGCAGGAAAATGCCACTGCTGATACAGCGCGTGCCAGTGTGCCGCCGAAGTAGCGGGCGCCAGCTAACAGGATACAGGCTTCGACGGCCATGACGAGAAACCGTGTGTAACCCGTGGCCTCTAGGAGCACTCCAAGGCTAGCGATTAAAACGCCCTGATAGCCAAAGACGGCCGCCAGTGAGCGGTTCCATAATTCTCCCGTTCGGGCTACGGTCGCGATCACTAAGAAGAGAGCCCCTACACCGATGGAGATCCATCCGATTTCTTCATGCGGAATCATTCGAGGAATGGTGAATACGGCCAGAGACCATGCGGCACCATTGTTGATGGCGCAAAACGCACGCTGAATCTGCTCTGGCATCACCCGTGCCTTGTGCACAGTGAGGGCTGCGATAAATAACAGCCAGTAACAGGCGAGATAGGTGAAACGCACCGACTCGCTTGTGGATTGCGGGTAAAACCCTAACCAAAATGCATGTGCTGCGTAGGCCGCAACGACGGTGCCAAGACCAATTGCGGTCCAGCGAAACTTGATCATTAACCACATGCCTGCGCTGGATAGCAACAGTGCGGAGAACAGCGACAAGCAACCAGACGGGTTGACGATCGAGCCGTAAAAGGCGAGACCGATCGCCAGCACGGCGACCACACGCGATTTTTTCCAAACGGCATACGCCAGTATGATTCCCGCCCAGAGCGTGAGCAGGATGCCGGCGAGTAGGGTGCTTTGGGTGAGCTTGAGTGCTGGCACAAAGTGAGAAGCGTAGATTGTGTAATATCCTGCTGCCAGACCACCAGAGGCGACCACGCGGCCGTATTGACGGAAGCGCTCTTTCCAGTGATCCAGCCACATACCAACGCATGTTAGTGTCAATGAGACCGCCATGAAAAACGTCACTTTGACCGCAGGTCCGGTGTTGAATAGCCAGTTTTTGTAGGCATAAGTGCTCAGGAAGATCAGTCCGGTGAGCAGTAGTAACACGCCGATCCTCACCAGCCAGATACGACCAAAGTTGAGCTCCCACTCGCCTGTGTTGAGGGCCGTTTTTTTTGTGGGGATTCTTTGTGGGGGTGTGTTCTTTTCTGGGGTGACCCGCAGCGCTTCTGCTGTTGTTTGTGCCGCCACAGGAGCGTTGATTGGTTCAGCCGGTAGAACGTGATTTACTTGTCTCGGTGTGGCCTTGTTGGTTGCGGGATTTTCAACGATGGCTGACTGAGAAGGGAGTGGGGGTGGTTGAGTGGGTTGAGGAAGTCGGTTGAGTTCATCTCTGATGGTTTGGCATTCTTGGCCGAGTTGATGGAGGTCCTCTTGGATCTCGGCTTGCTTGTGTAATACCTTGTCGAGCCGGGCGCGTAAATCCTTGTCCATGGTGCAAGAGTATCACGCATCCTGAGGGTTGGTGTATCGATTTTTCCGTAGAAATGATTGAGTGAGTCGATGTTTTTGAGCGGTAAAAAAGCCCGCATACTGCTGGGCAGCGTGCGGGCTTGAATTTTATTGGGGGGTTATGGGTTGGGGGTTATATCATCCGTCGACGGAGGATGAGTAAGAGTCCGACAGCTCCCAATACAGCGGTGCTGGGCTCGGGGATGCCAGGTCCTTCTGGGTCGTCACCGATGCTATTAGGCACCAAGATGTGGTTGTTGACACTACCGCTTGATGCGGGATCCGTTGGGTCGACATCATTAGCCGTGAAGCCGGTGTTGTAGAGGTAGACATCTGCGCCTTTGCTCTTTCCATCTTTGGCATACATGTCACCCCAGACAGGGACTCTGTTTGAGCATAATGACCAAGTGATGATTTTTGTGTCGCCGGTTGTGTCTACTTTAATCCCATACATGTTGTCAGGAATGCTGGGATCGCTGCTGCCATGAAGGCCAGGACCATAAAGGTCGAGTGAGCCGTCGCTCAGAATATTTCCGGGGTCGTTGATGTCACCAAGTAGGTTCGAAGCTTCGAAGGTACTAGAGACTTCCGTTGTCGCATGGCTGATGTCTTTTCCTAGTACTCTGAGAGTGTAGGTGTAATACCAGCTATCGCAGCCAGATTCTTCGTTTGATGCGCTCCAGGTGAAGGTAGCACCAGTTTGCCATTCCTCGGTTCCGAACAGTGTTCCGTCTGGCGTTGTTCCGTCAAGTAACAAAGCACCAGGTGAGCCGAGTGATCCGCTGTGTATGACAGCGTGTGATGTAGTCATTGAGAGGGCGATGGCCATCAATGTGGTAATGAATGGGGATTTCATTTTTGGGGTTCTTTCTACGTAGTAGTTAACACTCGTAAAAATCCCGATCTGAGGTTCTTGCCGTTTGAAGGGTATTTAATTTGTAAATCTCAAATAGGGTTTTTTTGAGCATTCACATGATAGCACTATATTCGCCTTAAAGTCTATCTATTTCCTCTGTCTCAATGAGTTATCATTGGTTTGCGCCGCGTGAAATGCAGCGGAGGTTTGTCATTTAAGCTTCTTAAGGGGATCGCGGGAAATGGAGATTTTGTAAGGATTTAATCCCATATTCAGAACGCATTATACATACGTCTCAGGGCTCAAAATTCTCGTATGAGGGGTGAGGACCTGCTGTTTTTTTTTAACAGAAAAAATTTAACACCCACTAAGTAAGTGGTGGTTCATGGGTGGTATTTATAAATCTCAATTTCGCTTACAGAGCGAGTTCGATATGAATGCGGATGAAGCGGCAGGTCCATGGCTCGGAGGGGTTTTCTGTCACCCTGAAACGACGCGTGCCTGATGGGCCTGATTCTTCGGTGACGCTACCGCTCCATTGGCCTGCCGTGTCACGGCTGGCGATGCTGGTCCAGTCTGTGCTATCAAGTGTGCAGCTGGCTTCGACGGTATAGAGGACATCGCTGGGGATGTCGGCAGGGAGGTCGATGAGGAACTCGACACCCGAGCTGCCATTGGGTGAGACGCTTGAAAAGTGGTGGGAGGTCTCTGGTGAGGCAGGGTCCGTGCCGAGGGCGTGCTCAGTCAGGTTACTGATTCCATCACCATCGGGGTCGTCACTGGGGTTGCGTTGGTTTTCTGGGAGGGATGCCATGGTGAGCTCGAATGGGGTGGGGACTGCGGCTGCGGCGACCTCACCGGTGACGGTGTAGGCACCGAGGCTGGCGTAGTCGGTAAAGCCAGTATTGGCGCTGCCGTATCCCGTGGATCGGACGTGGAGGAAATAAGTTCCAGCACTGACGCTGGTACTGATATTTGCATTGAGCTGGGTGGCTGGGTTGATGGATGTGACGAGGTTGCCACTGGCGTCGAAGAGGTCGGCCTGGATATCGAGGTTGCCGTAGCTGTTGGCTGGGGTGATGGCGAGGGTCAGGGTGCCGGCACCTGATTCCATTGAAAACACGTCGGTATCGTCTTGGCGTTCAATGGTGCCGCTGCTGGCGATCTGGTTCGAGCTATCGGCGGCCAGGGTGGTGGCACTGCTGTCTTGGTTATTGTGGTCATCGCTGCGGTAGCCGAAGCCATTGGTGGCGGAGGCGATGATGGAGAGGTCGTCTTGGGTATTGGTGGCACTGGAGTATTCCCCCTTACTCCACTGGGTGACGCTTTTGAAGTATCCGCTGCCCATGATCGGGGCCCAGCTGACCGCCCCGGACCCGTGACCTGCGTAGTAGGTGGTGCCGCTTTTACCATCGTGGCTCAGCCCGAAGGTGTGTCCGGCCTCGTGGGAGCAGGCTTCGGCGATGTATTTGCTGCCGTTGGCGAGGTTGTCAGAGAAGACCCAGCATGGGGTGTCACCGGACCAAACGAATGAGTTGTATTTGGCAACGCCGCCGGCGGAATTGGATCCATACCATTCGTTGGAGGGGGTGATAATGCAGCGGATACGCCTAGTGGCGGGCGCGCTGAGGTAAACGGACTCGTCCGTGGTGACGTTTAGGTTAAAGGGTTCGAAGTCGGCGGCGACACGTTTCCAGATGTCGGTGATTTTACTGGCGCTGTAGCCGGTAGCGGCGGCGTTGATATTGCTGCCCCAAGAGGTGCCAGTGACTTGTTCACCGTCGAAGTCGAGGTAAATGCAGGCGCTGGCGGCGGGGTAGCTGTTGAGTGCGGGAACGAGAGAGGGGCCCTCGGCATGGGCGGCTTCGGAGTCGTCCACGCCGCCGGCTTCATGGGCGGGCAGTTGGGGGAGGCCGTAGCGCACCGCCCCTGTGGTGGTATCGATCTCGGCGCAGACCAGTTCGGTGATGGAGCGGCGGGTGATATGGTGGGTTCCCTGGGCATCACGGGTGATCTCGTAGGCGACGGGGTGGTTATCAAATTCGATCTGACCGAGGAAAAAGTCGTCTTGGGAATTCCATTGCATGTGGAGTCGTCCTTGAGTTTTTCCTGCGACGGTGCCGTTGATGGCGATGGTGCCATCGTTGTGGGTGTGGCGTTGCTGGACATCGATGTGGATGCGGGTGCCGTTCTCGATGGTGATACTTTGACGGGTGTTGGGACGGTAATCCACTGGGCTGGGCATGACGCCAGTGAGTTCCATGGATGCAGGATCGGTCAAATCGGTTTCCCAGAGCAGGCCAGGTTGGGGGAGTGGGCGGCTGTGGTGCGCTGATCTGGCATCGTTATCTGGGCTGTGATGATGGCTGCATGTGTGCCCGTGGTGCGTATGGTGCGATGCAGCGGCGGTTGATTTGATAGCGTCATCATCCTTATGAGACTCAGGTTTGAGGCGATTGGATGACTGGGTGTGGATGGCCACGGCCAGCCCAAGGGCGGCGGTGGAAGCAAAGATCATGCGAATGGGGGTGTTTTTTAGCATAGGATGTTGTGGTTGGTAGATTGATTTTCTTAAGGGATCGAGGGTGCCACGCCCACGGAATCGTGGGTGCGCCATTCAGTCAAAGACGTCGCATCCGGAGGTTGATTTCCGGGAAGCGGGGGGTGCTTTGGGGGGTAAGGATCGTGTCAAGTGATCCACGGGCTCAGTCAGGGAGAGCCGAAAAAAGGGAGGGCGGTATTAGCCCTTGTGGGAAACGTGAGAGTCCGGTTCGGCGGACTGTTTCCGGTAGAAAGAACAATCTTCTACCTTTCGGTTAAGAAGGTAGCTTTTGAATGATGGGTGTGTTGTTTTTGGGGCCATGTAGATTATACAGGTCGTTTAGGTTCAGTCGGTTACGCATTTTGATTGCGGAATTGAACTCCTAAGGTCGGGTTGGCGTGGTTGCAAATGGATTTGCCCAATATTTGACCAACGGACGTTTGAATCAAACAGAAAATAGGTTCGGGTGTTGGGTCGTTTAGGTTATACTGGGCGAGGGAAGCATGGGCACGAGCCCTCCCATTGAAGGAGGGGATGATGTTGTGGCTTTTCCTTTGCCAGACGTCCCAGACTACGCCGTTACCGATGTTTTTGCCTTTGTCGATGGGGGTATGCCTGATCCCCCCATTTCTTTGCACGGCGATCAGCGTGAGTGTTTATCCTTCAGGCGCTGCCAATAGTCGGCCCAATAGCTGTCGTAATAATCATTGGCAGCCTCTTTGATGAAGTCAGCTTGCACCACGACGGGTGCCACAGCCGGGTCATAGCCTATTAAGTGACCTTTGCCGGCTCTTTGGCGCGGTGAGACAAAGCGCCATGGTTCGTCTTTGAAGATCGTTTGGAGAAACGTGGCGGCGCCTGGGTCGTATGCCTTGAGCTCGTCCCGAGTATCGATGTGGTTGTGATCGTGGTCCATGGTTCGGTTGGTATTGAACCAGGCCTGCACGACCTCGGCGAAATACTCGCCACGGTTCTTGCTGGCGTAACAGGCCTTGGGTCCGCCGAAGACGATGCGGACTTGGTCCTTTCCGGTGACCGTCACCATCGAATGTGTGGCCTTACCGTTGACGGTGATGTCGCCGGCATCGAGGCATTTCTTGAGAAGCTCGGGCGATTGTTGTGGGAAGGAATCGCTCAAAGCATCGAGAAGGATTACCGGTGTATCACCTTTCACGCGTCGAAAGCGTTGGGACGCGTAGCCATCATTCCAGAGTCCTGCGGCTTTGGCGGCTTTCCAGGTGGTCATCAATAGATCATCGAATCCATCGGGGAATCCGGGACGGTGAATCACGTGTCCAAATTCGTGGATAAGAATGCTTTCCGATTGCATCCCACCTTCGTATTCGAGCACGTCTTCCTCGGAAAATAGGACGGTGGGGCGTTGATCGATCCGCGTGAGAAACCCGCGATTGCGCCAATTGTAGAAGGCGAGATCCTTGCCGACTTTGTCGGTTTTAAAGGGCGGGATCTCGGAGGTGAGTTCCTTGTGGCCAACGAGGATGCAGAGCACTTTGCCATCGCGGATTCGCTTGGCGATTTCAGGTTTTAAAGCCGACATCAGATGTCCGAACTGGTAGGCGGCTTCCAGGTGCGCGTAATCGGAGACCTGGGCTGAAGTAGCGATGAAAATACCTTCGGCCATGGTGCATTTTTTAAAGAAATCACGGTCGAGTCCGTAGGCATGGGCGAGATCCTCCGTGATCGGCTTGACCTCATGGGCATGAGCCACCGCAACGATGGAGAGGGTGAGTGCGATGAGTGGTTTCAACATGGTGGTTCTTGCTGTTTTTTGTTTCAAGGAAGGATGGGTTTCTCAATGATACAGGGCAGGGGGCGGCAGGCGCACAAAAAAAGCCCGCACACTCGGAGGGGGGAGAGTGGCGGGCTTGGAAAACGGGGGCGTTTTATTTGGAAAGATAACCAGAGACACCTTCGTGGGTGGCGGTCATGGCATCGTCGCCTTTTTGCCAGTCCATGGGGCAGACTTCGCCGTGCTCTTCAAAGTGCTGGAGGGCATCGATGACACGCAGGCACTCCTTGATCGAGCGGCCCAGTGGCATGTCGTTAACGACCTGGTGGCGGACGAGTCCATCGCGGTCGATAAGGAAAAGTCCGCGGTAGGCGACCATTTCACCTTCAACGGAGAGGTTTCCTTCTTCGTCGTTGGTGTATTCACCGGCAAGCACGTCGTAGTCGTTGGAGATGGTTTTATTGGTATCGGCAACGAGCGGGTAGTTGACACCTTGGATGCCTCCTTTGTTTTTTGGGGTCTGGAGCCATGCCCAGTGGGAAAACTCGGTATCGGTCGAGCAGCCGACGACGGCAACGTTGCGTTTTTCAAACTCTCCGATTTCCTCTTGGAAGCGGTGCAGTTCTGTGGGGCAGACGAAGGTGAAATCCTTCGGGTAGAAAAAGAGGACAACGTATTTCTCACCGACGTATTGCTCGAGGCTGAAGTTTTCGATGATGGTTTCTCCTTTGACGGCTTTGGCGCTAAAGAACGGGGCGGGTCTTCCTACGAGTACTGACATGATGATTAATGGGTTGTGAGTCTTGTGTTGTGCATGAGGACGGAATGTCCTGTGGATGCGGGTATGTAGCGCAGGTAGGCACGGGTGCAAGGGGTTTTTTTGGGGTACGTGTCTAGAGGTATGCCACAAAACGGCTCGAAGGGTAATAAAGGGACAGGCCCGGGACAGGCCCGGGACAGGCCCCAAGGGCACTTAATTAAGCGGCTCTGCGGGCTTTCTGGCGCAATGCGACACGTATGCCATCGCTTGATCGTTTTTCTCTTTCACTGGCTGTCCTGTGGGGCTACGGTCGACGCGGGGAAAGAGAACATTCCCCATCAGCCTTCATGAAACACATCCTGCTCATCATTCTCGCGATCGGTCTATCCGCTGACCTCACCACTGCCAAAGAAAGCTACTACACGGAGCCTCCACTTTTTCACTTTTTCCCCAATCCTGATGCATCGACCAATACGATCGGACGACTTGGGCCGATCGGGTTAGGGCTGGAATTGCGAAAGCCTGCGTTTACGATGTATATCAGCAACGTCGAAGTGGGCTCGCCTGCGGCGGCAACGGGTAAACTAAAGAAGGGTCAGATGATTGCGTCGATCAACGGTGAGGTGCTTAAAGGTATCGACCCGCGCGTCCAACTCGGCAACTTAATCACCCAAATTGAAGCCGCCGATGGCGTGGTTCGGCTGATGATAAAAGACAAGTCAAAGTCAGAGGCCTACCCAGTAGAGTTCAAGATCCCTGTGCGCGGTGTCTACAGTGATACGTGGCCCATGAACTGCACGAAGTCTGATGCTATAGTTAAAGAGATGTCTGCCTATCTTCGTGGGGCGGACAGCTGGGGTTGGGGTGCCGCGTTGTTCCTACTGTCGACGGGTGAGGCTGAAGATTTGGAGGCGGTGCGTCAGCGCTTTAGCGGCAAGCTGGGTGATAAGGGTCTCGGCCACCCGTGGTCAATCGGCTATACAGGTATCGCCGTCTGCGAATATTACCTGCGAACCGGAGATGAGAGCGTGCTGCCAACCATCAAGGCCAGTTGTGACTACCTGCTCGATCGGATGTATAACAGCTCATGGATGGGCCGCGGGGGAGCGAGCTTTCGTTACATGGGTGGCGGCCACCTCAACGCGGCAGGTCTGCATGCTGTCACGTTTCTCTTAATGGCCAAGGAGTGTGGCGTCGACGTAGACGAACACCTGCTCAATGATACCTTCCGACACCTTTACCGCTACGCGGGTCGAGGCAATGTGGCGTATGGTGACCAAATGCCAGAGGGCGGAATGACCGACAATGGTAAGGTAGGTAAACTCACGTTCTTGCTGCAAGCCGCGACCAATTTAGCCCCCAAAGGCCAAAAAGCGGTCTACGGCAAAGCCAGAGATATCAGCGCCACCAAAGGTTTTTACTCCACCTCTTGGTTGTTCCACGGTCACACCGGCGGAGGTATCGGCGAACTCTGGCGCGGATCCGCGATGGGCTTGGTCAAAGACAAGCGCCCCAAGCAGTACCGCTCGTTTATGGATGAGCGACGTTGGATGTATGAGCTGGCCCGAACACATGAAGGGAAGTTTGGATGGGCAGATGGGCAGAATGTGGGCTACACCACGACACATGACGGGAACAAACCAGGCGGCAATTACATTCCACTGATCTACACACTTCCTCGCAAGCAGTTGCGTATCTTTGGTGCTCCTGCCACCAAGTATTCCAAGACGTATGAGCTCTCAGAGCGTGCTTGGGGGACCGCTGCCGACGACGTTTTTTACTCGCTTGAGGCGGGTGAGTATGCACCAGGAAAGCAGTTAGATATTTCCAAGGAGACCATCCGCAACGGTGCATCTCAGGCGATCTTTAATCGCATCAAGAAGTCGGACGCCTCCGAAGAAACGTTACTGGGATACGCCTTGCACATTGATCAAGGCATCCGCGCGTCAACCATGGGCCAAATCAGTAAACGTGGGTTGCACCATTTGACGATGCAGTTGCTCAAATCAAATGACCCACGCGGTCGTCATTCAGGATTGTTAGGTGTCGGGTCTCTACCCAAGCCCATGTCCGATGAAGTGGCTGGGTTGCTTGTTGGGATGATCGAAGATGAAAACGAGTCATGGTGGGTTGTCATGGAGGCATTAAAAAACTTGGAAGGTGCTAGCGCGGACCAATTGGAGTCGCATGTAGCGGCGATTCAAAAGTGGCTGGCGCACGACGACTGGTGGTTGCAAGCTTGCGCGATGAAGGCGGCAACGCCTCTCGTGGTGGATAAGCGTTTTTATAAACAATTGATCCCTCATATTGCCAAGCGCATGGCGAGCAACCAAAGGCCTGGGTTGAATGGGTATTTCCAAAGTATCGCGGGGTTGACCCGCAATGCCGATGCACCCATCCAAAAATTCGCCAAAGAACAATTTGCCAATGCTTACGCAGATTACCCCGAGGTTATTTCCGCGCCGGGCGGTCAGGATATGTCCAGTGGTACGGAGTATATGCTTCGGAGTGTCGCAGGGACTCTAGCCGAGACGCCAGGTGGATTGGATGCCCTTTACGAAGTGGCAAAAGTGCGTTTCCCTGATGTGTCGCTCCCTCACAAAGACCTTTATCTCAAGGCTGATATGTCACGGCTTGGACCGAAACTGAAGGGCTCGATGAAGCAGATCATCGTCGAGGACCTGATCCCAGAATACATCGGCAAAGGGAATCACCCAGAATCGAACCGTGGCTATCTCATCAATGAGGCGACCAGCAGTGAGCCGCTCAAGTGGAATTATTACTATCGTGAACCGCGGATGGCGGCACTGGTGGAATTGTATCAGCGCGCCGGTGTGGATGATTACAATTGGCATGACTTCGGGCCGAAGTGGAAGGATATGCAGTGGCAATATTTCACTTTCAATCCGCCGGAGAAAAAATTGCCCGGAACAGGCACACGCTATCGCAAGGTGACCCTGCCTCAGGGGATGGAGGATTGGTATCAGGCTGATTTCGATGCCCAAAAGGCTGGCTGGAAGGCTGGCAAACAACCGTTTGGACAGCTCAATGGGAAGCTTGTCGATCGGTTGCGCGGCTGCAAGCTTGATTTTTGTCGTTGTGATAATCCGATGCATACGCTGTGGGAAAACGAAGTGATGTTGATGAATGGCACGTTCAAGTTTCCTCCGTTCAAGGAAGGTCATCGCTACCGTCTACTGATTGGTGGGATGTCGCACGTCCACGGCGGCGATGGATTCCGGGTCTACGTCGGGGGCAAACAGATGCTCGAGCGCTCCACGGGTGTGGGAAAACGACAGGGAGCCAAGCCCCTCGTGTATTACATCGACAAGGAGTGGTGGCCCGACTTCCAGCAAGGAGAGACCACCATCGCTGCGACGAGTTTCCTTCGGATGGATGAGAAAACAACGCGCCGACACTTCTCGGTCTGGTTGCAGGAGATGAAGGTGCCGCCGATGGATCAGAGCGTCATTCTTAATTCCGCGACGAAAGTGCCGATGCGATCGGCGGGGTGGCAGGCAATGCAGGACCCCGACCGGAATGTCGGGCCCGACGAGGGCAAGTTTGTCTGGGACGGGAAGTTTGTGGCCAATCCGAAGGTGCAAGGGTCGTGGGTGCAACTTGCTACCGTGAAAAGCATCGATGAATTCAACCCCGAAGGCAAAGGCGGTAAACAATCATCCTCTCTGAAAATCACGTTCAACGGCCAGGGGGCGACTCACGATGGTCTCATCATCTGGTCAGACAAGATGATGCTGAACCTGAGAAAGAACGAAGCGCTAAAAATGACGCCGAAGACGATCAAAGGGAAAGAATATTTGTTTATTGAGGCCGGCGGCTTTCATTCCAAGCATGGTCCGGACTGGCAAGTGCCTCTGCATGTGATGCAGCGCAAACAAGGATAAGGCACAAACCGTAAATGCCTAGACAGTGGGTCTGCGTGGTGGGTAAATGAACGCCCGACAACGCTGTTATCCACCACCATTCCATAGATTCCCATCATGATCATTTTAAGATCCCGCCTCGTGCTCGTCAGTATCGTTCTCAGCATGAGCGCAGCTGGGCCCGCCGCCGCCATCGTCAAGCCTGACAACCAAGGGCGATGGGTGAAACCGACGCAGATTGGACCTGACCAGGATGTCCCCGGCTTCCTTGTCAATCTCGGCCCCACTGGCGCGCGTGCCATCATCAAAGAAAACTCATTTGTGGTGAAGCACGTGTTTGCGGAGTCTCCCGCCGATAAGAAGCTCATCCTCGACGACGAAATCATCGGCATCGACGGAAAAAAGTTTAACCAACATACCTTCGGGAGGTTCTACGGCATGAAATACGATGTCGGCTATGAAGGGCCCATCATGGACTTTGGACGTGCTATCGAAGAGAGCGAAGGAAGCGACGGAAACCTCAGACTCGATGTCATCCGCGGCGGGAAACCGGTCAGCGTCACGGTGAAGCTTAAGGCCATCGGCAAGTTTAGCGATACCTTCCCGCGTAACTGTGCCAAGTCGAAGCAACTCGCGGATGCCGCCATTGATTATGTGCACGAGCATCGCGATGATCACACCAGCGCAGTTCATGAAAAAGGAACCGTCGGCCTCGCACTGCTGGCCCGTGGGAAATCGAGTGAGGCGGAAAAGCTCGCGATGTCGTGGAATCAGATGCCTGACGCGAAATCCTGGACATGGTACCCCTCATACCAATGTATTTT
Source organism: Akkermansiaceae bacterium (assembly GCA_013041925.1). Taxonomy (GTDB): domain Bacteria; phylum Verrucomicrobiota; class Verrucomicrobiia; order Verrucomicrobiales; family Akkermansiaceae; genus Oceaniferula. Next base: position 135,110 of record JABDRB010000029.1, read on the forward strand.
CCTCTGCGAGTATTACCTTCAATCGGGCGACAAGCGGGTATTAGACACGATCAAAAAGCTCACCGAGCGCCTATACCTCTCTCAGGTCATCGACCCCACTCGCTACAAAGACCACATGCACGGCGGCAGACCTCAGGCGAAAAATTTCCTCAAAGGCGGAAATGGCCATGGCGCACGGGTCGCAGGTTACGGGACGATGACCATCACCACCTTGCTGGCGATGCTTGCATGGGAATTGGCAGAAGACTGCGGAGTGGGTATCAATGATACCCACCTTGATCTTGCCTACAACTGCATCCACACACACACACACGCGTCCGGCTACATGGGATACCGGTTTGCCACCGGCGCCTACACCCCGGTCGGTCGACAAGGGCTCTCCATCTTGGTGCATCAGCTCGCTGGTGACCGCGATGCGGTGCCGTATGTCAACCGCGTCACGCGCCACCTCGCAAAATCCAAAACGCGCCTCAATGATGGTCATGGCGACAATGCGCAGGCTGTTTTCTGGGCTCTGCTGGGGATTCAGCAATCGGGTGACAAGGGGGCGATCCGCGAGGTTTTTGATTACAACAAAGCCTACATCAACATGGCCCGCACGCACGATGGGGCATTTGTGATTCAGCCAGGGCGTAATGCGGCGGAAAAAGCGTATTACATGTCACCCCGTATCCACCTCACGGCAGGAATGGCATTGGTGCTCGGGATGGATCAGCCGGCGCTTCGGGTGCAGGGGGGGACGGAGTAATTAAGGGTCCCGATTTTTTGCATCGCAATCAATCCTTCCGCGTCAGTTCGACAAAAACATCCTCGAGGGTGGCGGTGTGACGATAGAGCGAGCGGATCGGCCATCCGTGTTGGCTGGCGAGCTCGGCGATACGCTCACGGGTATCGGTGCCGGAGTCCACGAGCAAGGAGAAACGTGCCCACTCGTCCTCGGATGGTTCTTGGGTGATCTTTTTGACATGCTCGAGCCGCCCAAGAGCACCGGCGGCAGTTTCGGCATCGGCATCGAGTTCAACGGTGATTTTTCCGGCGGCGCGCATTTGGCTGACGAGCTCGGGGGGCGACCCGGTCGCCTTAATTTTCCCTTCATCGATGATGATGACATGGTCGCAGGTCATTTCCACCTCGCTGAGGATGTGTGTGGAAACCATGATGGTGTGGGTTTGGCCGAGGTGTTTGATGAGGTTTCGGATCGACCGGATTTGGTTCGGGTCGAGGCCGTTGGTGGGTTCATCGAGGATGAGGAGTTCGGGTTTGTGCACCAAGGCATCTGCGAGGCCGACACGTTGGCGGAAACCCTTCGAGAGCGTTTTGATCATTTTCCGGCGGACATCGGACAATCCGCACAGGTCCATGGCCTCACCGATGTGCTGGCGGGCATCTTTCCCTTTTAACCCTTTGAGCTGAGCCCGGTAGCGGAGGTATTCGCGCACACGCATCTCATCGTAGAGCGGAACATTTTCGGGCATATAGCCGATGTGGCGGCGTGCTTTGATGGATTGGCGGAAGATATCGTAACCGGCAATCCGCGCGCTGCCTGAGCTGGGTGGGAGGTATCCGGTGAGCATGCGCAGGGTGGTGGTTTTACCTGCGCCATTGGGTCCGAGGAAGCCGACGATTTTTCCTGTGCCTACCTGGAAGCTGATATCGCTGACGGCGGCGTGGCGGCCGTAGCGTTTACTGAGATTGCGGACGTCGATCATAAATGACTGTGGGTGGTCGTTGGGTGTAAAAAACTTGTCGCAAAAGATGCTTGTGCGTTGACTCTCGGAGGGCGTGCCAGTAATTAGCCCCAAGTTTCAGCGTGCACCAAGCAAGAAAAGCATGTCGAGCCCTTAAATAATCATTTTTTTTTATCTATGAAATCATCGGTATCATCTCGTTTTAATGCAGATCTGCTTGAGCAAAAGTATGAGCAGTGGTGCGAGGATCCTCAGTCTGTCGAGTCTGACTGGTGTGCCTTCTTTGAAGGCTTTGAATTGGGGGCTACCCAGATGAAGCAGTCTGCCAACCACGCTGCCGCGGCATCACGCCCAGCAATTCCAAGCGAATCCCCTGATGGGACGACGCAGAATGTGGAAGTGCAATCGGTGGATGAACACTATCTGAACTTCCGAGGTAAGGTGGTCAGCTTGGTTTATAATTATCGTACACTTGGGCACACGCAGGCGCATCTCAATCCGCTCGATGAGTCAGGAGTGCGTAACCCACGTTTGGAGATTGGCCAGTTTGGTCTTGATGAGGGCGATCTCGACCGCGTGGTATCCACACAGTTTTTCCGGAAGGGTCAGAAGATGACCCTGCGTGATATGATCACGGCACTTGAGCAGACCTACTCGGGCCATATGGGCTTTGAGTTTATGCATGTCTTCAACACAGAGGTGCGGAACTGGATCCGCGACCGGGTCGAGCATCGGCATGAGCGATCGGCCGAGAAAGTGGACCGTGATCAGCCGCAGGTGCTGCGCTGGCTTCTCGAGTCGCAGCTCTTTGAGTCGTTCATCGCGAAGAAGTTCCTAGGTGAAAAACGATTCTCTCTCGAGGGGGGTGAGTCCACGATGGTTTTGCTCAACACGATCTTGAAAAGATGCCCAGCCAATGACGTGCGTGAAATTGAGATGGGGATGTCCCACCGCGGCCGGTTGAACGTGTTGCGCAATTTCCTGCAAAAGTCGCTGACGACGTTGCTTTATGAATTTACCCCGAATTACGTGCCCGATCTTGTTGCAGGTGATGGTGATGTGAAATACCACTTGGGATACGAAGGTGTGCGTAAGCTTCCTGACGGGGAGGTCCGTGTCGCCCTAGCGGCCAACCCGAGTCATTTGGAAGCGGTGAATGCCGTCGTTGAGGGCAGGGCGCGCGCGCGCCAGAGGCTGGTTGATGGTGACATCATGGAGTGCCGCCGTTTGGTGACGGAAGAGCACCGTAAAAAAGTGCTGCCGATTCTTCTGCACGGTGACGCCGCCTTTGCGGGTCAGGGGTCCGTGGCGGAGGTGTTAAATCTTTCCCAGCTTCCGGGATACCGCACGGGCGGGACAATCCACATTATCATCAACAACCAGATTGGATTCACCACCATGCCTGAGGATGCGCGATCGTCGCATTATGCAACGGATGTCGCTAAAATGATCGAGGCACCCGTGATCCATGTTAATGGTGAGCAACCCTCTGAGTTGGTGTGGGCTGCGGAGTTGGCCCTTGAATTTCGCCAGAAATTCGCACGTGACATCGTTATCGATATGTACTGCTACCGTCGTCGGGGTCACAATGAGGCGGACCAGGCGGCATTTACCCAACCGCATATTTACAAGCAGGTCGACGTCCGTCAACCGATTGGGCATACCTACAAGGAGCGTGTCGTGGATGAGGGCTTGATGAGTCAGGCTGACGCGGATGGGGTTGAAAATGAGGTGATGGCGCAATTGGATGAGGGTTATGACAGGATGGTCAAGCACATGGAGGCGGGTGACCGCACCGTGTTCAGTGGATCGACGGCCGAGCCACAGCCGAGCTACTCACATGCACCCGTGCCCACTGGGATTTCCCATGATACCCTGCAGCACATCGGAAAGATTTTAACCACCATCCCCGAGGGCTTCAATTTACATCAAACCCTCGCCAAGCGTTTTATTCCACGCCGTCAGGATGCCCTTAAACCTGGGGGTTCCTATGACTGGGCATTCGCCGAGTCTCTGGCATGGGGCTCGCTGCTGATGGAGGGTCACCCGGTGCGCCTCTCCGGCCAGGATGTCAAGCGCGGCACATTCAGCCAGCGTCATGCCGTGTTTTATGATTCTGAAGTGCGAGACCTTCAGCATATTCCTCTGAAGGAACTATCGGATGATCAGGCGAAATTCTGTGTTTATAATAGCCTTTTATCTGAAGCTGCCGTGTTAGGTTTTGACTACGGGTATTCGCTTAGTAGTCCTAATATGCTGATCATGTGGGAGGCGCAGTTTGGCGATTTTGCCAACGGAGCGCAGGTGATCATTGATCAGTTTATTGCGTCGGCTGAGTCGAAGTGGCAGACGCCGAGCAGCTTGGTGATGCTTCTTCCTCACGGCTATGCGGGTATGGGGCCTGAGCATTCCAGTGCGCGTTTGGAAAGGTTCCTTCAGCTTTGTGCGGAGAAAAATATCCAGGTGGGGAACCTCACCACACCTGCCCAGTATTTTCATGCCTTGCGCAGGCAGAAGAAGCGTGGCTTCCGCAAGCCTCTCATCTTGATGACGCCCAAGAGTCTGTTGTCGCGACCTGAAGCCGTCTCCAAGGAAGAGGATTTCCTTGAGGGCTCCTGTTTCCAAGAAATCCTTCCCGATGTGAAGGAGTTTGAAAACCCGAACGAGGTCGAGCGTGTTGTTTTTTGTACTGGCAAGGTGTTTTATGATCTGGCTAAATTTCGTGACGAACATGCCATCAGCAACACGGCCATCATCCGTATTGAACAACTTTACCCGTTTAATGTCGAGATGCTGGAGTTGATGATCAGCCAGTATTCCCAGGTCAACACGTGGGTTTGGGCTCAGGAGGAACCCCGAAATATGGGCGCGCGCTCCTACATCACACCACGCCTTGAGCAGGTTCTTAAAACTCGCATCCAATACGCCGGTCGTAAGTCATCCTCCAGTCCCGCCGCCGGATCCAAGGCACAGCATATCCGCGAACAAAAGTCGCTCATCGAGCAAGCATTTGAAGTTTAATTCTTCCCCCTTTTTCAAACTAATAACTTATATTTCCTATGGCTACAGAAGTCAAAATTCCCAACGTTGGAGAGTCCATCACCTCCGCAAATGTCGCACGCTGGCACAAACAAGACGGTGAGTCTGTGGCCAAAGGTGAAACGGTGCTAACCATCGAAACAGATAAGGTTTCCAATGACCTTGAAGCGGGCGATAGCGGCACGCTGAAAATCCTTGTCCAAGAAGGTGAAGAAGTCGCCATCGGCTCGGTGGTCGGGATGATCGAAGCAGCTACTGCCGCGCCGGCGGAAATGGCGCCAGCTGGCTCGGACGCTCCGTCAGAACCGACGGCTGCGGTATCTGGCACCCATGAAGCACGGGTGATCGATATCAAGGTTCCCGCTGCAGGAGAGTCCATCACCTCGGCGAATATAGGCCGGTGGCATGTTGCCAACGGATCTGCTGTCTCCAAGGGGGACTGCCTTGTGACGCTTGAAACCGATAAGGTTTCCAACGAGCTCGAAGCCGAAGAAAATGGAGTGATGCACATCATTGTATCCGAAGGGGAAGAGGTCCCTATCGGCACCGTGATCGCTACTCTGGCTGTCGGTGAGGCGGGTTCCGCACCGCAGAGTTCTCCGGTCGTGCCCGAGCCCGTAAAAACGCCACCCGTTGCCACGCCCGCGCCTGCTCCTCAAGTTGCGCCATCTCCCGTGGCAGCACCCGTGGTCACCACACCCGCCGTTGCGTTAAAGCCCGACCTCTCAGTTACCCCTGATGTTTCTGAGCGTTCCGGTTCGTTGCAGAGCGAGGATGGAGGTCGGACGAGCCGACGGAAGATGAGTATGCTGCGCCGCAAGATTGCCAGCCATCTCGTTGGTGCTCAGCAGACTGCCGCAATCCTGACAACCTTCAACGAGGTGGATATGTCCGCAATCATGAAGTTGCGGAAAGAGGTGCAGGAGGACTTTGTGGCGAAACACGGATGCAAACTAGGTTTCATGTCATTTTTCGTTAAAGCCACGGTGCAGGCGCTCAAGGATGTGCCAAGTATCAATGCGCGCATCGATGGCAACGACATTGTGCAAAACCATTTCTACGACGTGGGTGTCGCCATCGGCACGGAGAAAGGCTTAGTGGTGCCTGTTTTACGCGATTGTGAGCAAAAAGGATTTGCTGAAATTGAACAAGAGATTCTCAGCTACGCAGTCAAGGCGAACGAAGGAAAGATAGAGCTCGCCGATCTTCAGGGGGGTGCCTTTACGATCTCGAATGGAGGTGTCTACGGATCCTTGCTCAGCACGCCGATTCTCAATCCTCCGCAGAGCGGGATTCTCGGGATGCATACCATCCAGCAGCGTCCGATGGCCGTGAATGGTGAAGTGGTCATCTTGCCGATGATGTATCTCGCGCTGAGTTACGACCATCGCCTTGTCGATGGCAAGGAGGCGGTCACCTTCCTGATCCGTATCAAAGACGGCTTAGAAAATCCAAGTCGACTCATGCTTGAGATGTGATGGCAAACGATGTAGGTTTCCGCATTCGGTCGTCGATTCATTGACGGGATGCGGGGAAACGATGAAGAAACCATGGAATATTTGTTTATTTTTCTGAAAGGCTTCGCCATGGGGGCGGCGAATGTGGTCCCGGGGGTTTCCGGGGGGACGATTGCTTTTATCACCGGGATCTATGAGCGGCTGATCGATGCCTTGAAGTCGTTCGATTTCCACGCGCTGCGCTGCCTCATGAAATTTGACTTCGCGGCATTTGCCCGGCATGTGGATTTGGGTTTCCTGGTTGCCTTGGGGCTGGGTGTGCTGACCAGCATTCTGACCTTGGCGAAGCTCCTCAAACAGGCATTTGAGGTGTGCCCGGTATTTGTCGGTGCGTTTTTCTTTGGACTGATCCTCGCGTCGATTTTTTCTGTGGGAAGGATGGTGAATCGCTGGAGAAGTGTGGAAATTATCGCTCTACTGGTCGGTCTGGCTGTAGCGGTTTGGCTCGCGTTTTTGAACCCAGCCGGTGAAGACACCCGCCCGGCCTATCTGGTTGCGTGTGGCGTGGCCGGCACGTGCAGCATGATTATTCCAGGGATTTCTGGGTCCTTCATTCTGCTGCTCATGGGGAACTACAAACTGATTGTGCTGGATGCCGTCAATGACCTTCGGCAGCTGGACTTCTCTGCATCATTACCCGTCCTGATCCCCGTAGCGATCGGAGCCGTGGTTGGTTTGGTGGCACTTTCGCATATGCTCAGCTGGTTGTTTAAACGTTATCACGATACCGCCGTGGCGTTGATTTCGGGTTTTGTGGTGGGTTCGCTGGCCATCATTTGGCCATGGAAGCACGCGGTGTATTCCACCGTGATCAAGGACAAGGTAGTTTCTTGGAGATGCATTTGCCCCGATTTTCAGCTGAGTGACACCTGGTTGGCGATCGCATGGCTTGTGGCTGGGGTGGCCATCATCGGCGTGATGGAAAAACTCGCGGCCAAGCGATAGCTTAGGCGGTTTCCAGTGGGTCGTCGCTCGTTGGCACCCGCATCTCCTGAGGCGACGGGTTCTCTTTCACGATTTTGGCAATGCGTTTAGCAAAGTAATACATGCGCTTTAAGTATTCGATCAGTTCGGATTCAAGGTGGAAGGCGATCATTCGTTGGGGTTCGTCGGCGACAAGTCGCTGGGAGAGATGTTTTTCCGCCGCGCTAGCGAGTTCCGAAATACGTGGTTTCGCGGTGATCACCTCATCGGCTGCACCGTGGTCATTGGCCACCAGCGCGTCGACCGCCTGGGCGACCTGTCGGCTGACTTCCTGATGGAAGTGGCTGAGGACTTTACGGGTGGATTCGCTGATGACGAGGCTGGCATTGAGTCGCCCGCGGCCCGACTCTACCAGGTTGGTTTCCACCATGTCGGCAATGTTTTCCAAGTAGTTGGCGACCGCGAGGTAGCGATGCATGAGGTCCGATTGTTTTTCATCAAGGTTTTCACGTGATAACGCACCGAGATACCGCAAGATGGCCGTGTGGATTTCATCGATATGAGAGTCCATTTTCCAGAGTTGACGGAGATCTTCCGTGTTTCCATCGATGACGGTTTCAAGCGCGCCGTCTGTGATCTGAATGACGGCCTTACCCATTCGGTTGAGTTCGAGTCGGGTGGCGTTCAGCGCGAGTGCAGGGGTGCTGAGTAAGACGGAATCGAGGTACTTGGGGCGTGACTTTTCGGCCTCGGTGAAGGGCCGGTCAGGGATGAGTTTGACCACCCATTTTCCGATCGGGCCGACCAGCCAGATGAAAATCAGGGTATTGGTGACATTGAAAACCGTGTGGGCGTTGGCGATCTGACGGGGAGTTTCTGAGGCGAGTCGCTGAGCGCCATCGAGGCCAGCAGCCTGCGGTGAGATGATTTTTACCCATTCTGCAAGCTGGGGGATGAAGAAAAACCAGAGGATGACCCCGGCCATATTAAACAGGACATGCACGGTGACGGCACGTTTGGCTTCCAGCGATTTCCCTAACGAGGCGAGCCAAGCGGTAAAGCATGTGCCAATGTTAGCACCAAAGATGAGTGCAATGCCAGCGGGGAGGGGGAGGAAACCTTGGCTGGCGAGAACAATGACAATGCCCGTGGTTGCCGAGGAACTCTGCACCAGTGCCGTGAATAACGCACCAAAGGCAATCCCTAACAAGGGGGAGTTCATGTTTCTCATGAACTCAATAAATGGCGCATACGATTGCAGGGGCTTGGTGCCATCGCTCATCAGTTGCATCCCGTAAAAAACAAGTCCCAGACCCATGATCATTTTCCCATAATGACGGATGTGTTCGTTTTTGAGAAAAAAGGAGAGTGAGAACCCTGTGCCAATGAGAAGCAGCGCATACTGGGTGACTTTGAAGGCGATGATTTGTGCCGTCATCGTGGTGCCGATGTTGGCTCCCATGATGATTCCGATTGATTGGGAGAGGTTCATCAGGCCTGCCGAGATGAACCCGACGACGAGCACCGTCGTGACGGAAGACGACTGAATGATGGAGGTGATCACCGCGCCTGCTATCGCGCCAGTGAATCGGTTGGTGGTGAGTTTGGAGAGGATTTTTCTCAGACCATCACCGGCAATCAGTTTCAGCGCGGCGGCCATCTGGTCCATGCCAAAAAGAAACAGCGCGAGCCCGCCTATCAGACCCATCAGGATGGCCCCCCATTCGAGACCAGAGTGGGTGAGGATGTCGGTGGCAAAAACGATCACGCCCCCGTTATTACAGATTTTTTCTGCGAGGGCAATGCGTCATCAGATGAATCCGTCTTGGCTATCGATGGCGTCACCGGCGGACGATGATGTAAGTTCTTTTGGCGGGCCCCTGCTTTGATGCAGTTACAAGGGAAGGTGTATAAGGATAACCAGAGAAAAATTCTCCGCTGCAATACCCTGCCCCCACCAAAAGATGTGTGTGTGTTGGCAAATTTATCGGATCAGAACGTTGGGGCAACGCCCCTCTGTTGGATGAATTGATTTTTGTTAGTCTAGATGGTCTGGGGTTCAATCGCCGCTGTTATCGACGAGTTCTTCTAACATTCGAGCTACTGTCTCGGAGGGGGGACAGCCCCATTTCTCCGTCTTGGCAATAATGAGGGCCTGGACTTTGGGCGTGTAGAGTCTTGGATCGAAGGCAATGACTTGCTCGATATCTTCTCGATTCGCTTTCTTTTCGTCCCTTCCCATGACGGGGTCAACATCTTACCTAAACAGGTAATCGTCAACACGAAAAAGGTATTTATTTATTTTTTTTAACGAAGAGGACATTTTTCATCTTTCTTTCTCTAGCAAAAAAGGTAATGATATCGTCATGGAGAAGAGCTTTTCAGCATTATTCTTTGGCTGGATGGAATCCAATGGTTTCAGCGCGAGGGATGTGGCCAAGTTGCTTAACAAAGAAGCGCAAACGGTATTCAACTGGAGAACCAAGGGGGTTCCCAAGAGTCAGGTTTTTGCCTGCCAGTCGCTGATGGATCAAAAAGAGCAGGAAAGAAGGATCGAGAGTGCCAAGAATACTCTCGTGCTGCACCCGACCTATGCGCAGTTTAGTCGATGGAATAAAGCGGCGCTTGAGTCGGGCATGACGATTGAAGATTGGGCCTTTAGTGGTATGGAAATGATGGCAGATCGTTATTTTGCTGCGATGGATGGCAAGGGCGCGCACGGTTCATCCCCTCGCTACACCCCCGGTCGCGAAACATCACATATTCCTCGAGTTGCCAAAAATCGGACACCATCTGACAGCCCGAGCGATTTACAATCGGGTGATTGTGAATGATGAGGCGGATCGCTTGAATGGAAGGTGCCTCGTCCGCCGGGTAGATCGCCCATGACGATGCGGGCGGGTCTTGATGCAGGGCTGCTGCCGGCTGATGCTGGATCGCTGTGATTTTTCAGCTTGATCTCTTTTTGTCGCTGGATGGTTCTTCAGGCTCAAGGGTTAGGGCGCCGATTTCAAAATAAACACTCGTTTTAATAAAATAGATATTTCTACTGGATTTATTTTTCACCGATCTTAGCCTAACGGGGCTTTAGGTGTGTTTTTTTGAAATCCAGTGAATCAGCGTAAAAATATAAAAGCGACAATCATGTTAAGCATGATCGTCTGTTTGCTGTCGGCAGGCCTAGCGCTGGGAGCCCGGCTCGATGTCTGGGCTGGCACGCTTGGTACAAGTACATTCACAACAGGCCAAGGCGGTGCCAGTAGTGTTGAGTTTCAAAATTCTGGGCTGGGTGTTACAACAACAGGAGGTAAAGATTTTCTTGTTCTGAGCAGTTTTACGACGGCGAATACGGATGCGGAGAAGGATAGGAACCGCGCTGGGCGGTGGCAGATTGCCACCGATTATACGGGAGGTAACTACACATACAGCACGGCCATGAGCAGTGTGAGTGGGTCAGCGATTTACGAACGTTGGATGCAGGGGAAACAGGTAGTCGGAAGCAGTGATTACGGCTCCGTCAATATGAATGGGATCTACAATTTCGGCTCGTCCGGAAGTCATTCCTTTGACCTTTATCACCGCACCAATGGTGGGTCCGATGTCGTCACACGCAACGGCTCCATGCTGGTCGTGAGTCTGAATGTTGCCGGAACGACATTGAGGCATGGCACCGCCCAGCAGGACTCCTCCATCACCGCCAACGGGCCTACGCCGTATATGTCGACAACGACCAGCGACTCGTGGTCAAAGGTAAAGCAATCATCAGGCGGGTCAGATCTTGCAGCCACCATTGACGTCAGTGAGTATGGTGGCGAGGTTTTTGTCGCCGCATCGATGAACTGTAATAAATTGGGTTCAGGAGGAGACGCTGTAAAAGGTGATTGGCAATTGGTGCTTTATGACTCGGGAGGCACCGAGGTCGAGCGCTTAGGAACCTCAATCCAACGTGTGGTGGTTGATGCAAATAAAGACGACGGTGCCGCGATGCTCTACGCCACCACGAGCGACCTAGACGCAGGAACCTACACCGTGAAGCTGGAGCAGAAAGTGGATGCCGCATCCGCTACCGCTGGGCTCGGTGTCGAAACATTCAACGCATCCATCAATGCGGTCGCACTAACCTTGCAGGATGGTGATGAGGCGGGGCAACGGTTTGAAAGTTTTTCCGTGGGTAATACCGATACGGAGGATAACGCTACGGGGACGCCTCAAAGAGCCGTTGAGGATAATTTTATCACGATCCCAGAAGATCAGGGGCTCATTCTCGCCTCTCATTACACAACATCGGGGGATGGCGTTCAGACCGGCGATTCATCCATCAGTCTCTATAACCTGGGTGATACGGAATCCGTCTATGATTCAGTGAATACCCTTCGATCAGTTGGGAGTAACGGGCCGTCTGGCGCAGGTGGGGTGATTGGTTACGCTGATTCTCTTACTGCAGGAGACTATGAAGCTGCGCTGAACTTCCTGAGTGATGCCAATACCTTTTCGCTCACCGACGCGAATCTGGTTGGTTTCGCCACAGTGAGCGTGCCTGAGCCTAGCATGGTCTCTCTTTTAGCGCTTTTTGCCACGGCATGCATGTTTAATCGCCGTCGATTTTCGCGTTAGCGGGCCAATCTCTGAGCGTTCCGTTCAGCCTTGCCATGCCTCCGAGCGTGGACTGCGGTTTCTTAATGGTTAAGACATCTTGATCATCGTCATTTCTTTATTGAGCACCCTGAAGGCAAGGAAATCGAGCCGTGGGTCAAAAAAAATCGAATTAGGAGAGATTTTTTTTGACAGACGTCCACTCTCTGCTAGCTTGCCGCCCGCTTTCCCTCGGTAACTCAAGTGGACGAGCTGCTTCTGAACCTGATTTTTTGACGGCTTGGAACGGCGAATTCCTTTGGAAACTAAGGGAATGCTCATGGGCAAATCGCTCTTGTAGCTCAGGGGTAGAGCGCGTCCTTGGTAAGGACGAGGTCGCCGGTTCAATTCCGGCCAAGAGCTCCAGCCTAGAGCAATCAACTAATAAGAAAAACCAGCAGCCCCTCAAAAGGGCAACCAACAAAACAAACATCATGGCTAAAGAAGCATTTGAAAGGAACAAGCCACACGTAAACGTCGGCACAATCGGTCACGTTGACCACGGCAAGACAACGCTCACCGCAGCAATCACCAACATCCTTGCAGAAGCAGGCGGTGGTGAAGCTATGGCATACGCTGATATTGACGCCGCTCCCGAGGAGCGTGAGCGCGGTATCACCATCTCCACAGCACACGTTGAGTATGAAACAGAAAACCGTCACTACGCTCACGTTGACTGCCCAGGTCACGCTGACTACGTAAAGAACATGATCACCGGTGCCGCCCAGATGGACGGTGGTATCCTCGTTGTATCTGCAGCAGACGGCCCCATGCCTCAGACCCGTGAGCACATCCTGCTTGCTCGTCAGGTTGGTGTCCCCGCACTTGTGGTATTCATGAACAAGACCGACCAGGTCGACGACGACGAACTCCTCGAGCTCGTTGAAATGGAAATCCGCGAACTTCTCAGCATGTATGAATTTCCTGGTGATGACATTCCCGTCATCAGCGGCTCCGCTCTCAAGGCTCTCGAAGGAGATGCCGATCAGAAGGCAAACATCCTTAAGCTCATGGAAGCTGTTGACAGCTACATCCCTGAGCCTGAGCGCCCTGTTGATCAAGACTTCCTCATGCCTATCGAGGACGTGTTCTCGATTGAAGGTCGTGGCACCGTTGCTACCGGTCGTATCGAGCGTGGTATTGTTAAGAAGATGGAAGAAGTTGAGGTTGTCGGTATTCGCGACACCCAAGTTACAACCGTTACCGACATCGAGATGTTCCGTAAGCTTCTCGACGAAGGTCGTGCAGGCGACAACGTCGGCCTCCTCATGCGTGGTCTTAAGAAAGACGATCTCGAGCGTGGTCAGGTTATCGCCAAAAAAGGCAGCGTGACTCCTCACACCGTCTTCAAAGGTGAGATCTACGTTCTCAGTAAGGATGAAGGTGGTCGTCATACACCCTTCTTCAGCAACTACCGTCCTCAGTTCTACTTCCGTACAACAGACGTAACCGGCAGCATCAAACTTCCCGACGGCGTCGAGATGGTGATGCCTGGCGACAATGTGGAACTCGAAGTTACTCTTATCACCCCTATCGCCATGGAGAAGACCATGCGTTTCGCAATCCGCGAAGGTGGCCGTACCGTAGGTGCAGGCCGTGTGGGTGAAATCATCGACTGATTTTGACTTAAGTCTGGCGGCCTCCTCCCCGGAGCTGCCAATAGGCTGGTTTTGGGGGCACTTCGGTCATTTGACGGGAGTGCCCCTCAGTCGCCTAAAGAAATCATCACCATCCCGTGGGAACAATACGTCTTCACGGTGATAAAAAATAAAAGACAGCACAGGGAAGTAGTTCAATTGGTAGAGCGTCGGTTTCCAAAACCGAAAGTTGCAGGTTCGAGTCCTGTCTTCCCTGCCATCTTTTTCAGTCAGTCAGCCCATCACTCGAAATAAGCCAATCAGCTCGCCAAGCGCAAGCTACCCCAACAAAAAGCATGTTCAGGAAAATCGCCACCTTTATCCACGAAGTCAAAGCCGAACTCCGCAAGGCTTCATGGCCGTGGGAGAATGATCCTAAGATCAAAGGCTTCCAAAAATACAAAGAATTGGTCGACTCGACCCTCGTGGTGCTCGTTGCCATGATCCTGCTCGCCGGCTTTGTTTCCCTCTTCGACGTGCTTGCTACCAAGGTCCTCGCGATGTTGACCAGTCTTGCCATCTAGGCACCACACTCTTTCTATTGCCTCCCGTCGCCGCTGATTCCAGCCATCGGGGAACAAGGCAAGCCACCACCCGATCCACCACCTTCCCAACCACCACCTCATTCTATGCCAGCCATCCCAGAAGCACGCAAGCAATGGTTCGTCGTTCACGTCCTCTCCGGCCAGGAGCAGAAAGTGCGTGACCGAATCAAACGCCTCGTAGAATCCGAGGAAATGGGCGACTACGTCTTTGATGTGCTCGTCCCTCAGGAGCGTGTTGAGGAAAATCGCAAAGGAAAAAAGATCGAAACCAAACGTAAGTTTTTCCCCGGATACGTCATCGTCAATATGAAACTCTTTGATGCCAACAATGACCTCGTCGATAAGACATGGTATTTCATCAAGGAAATGGATGGCGTGATCGGCTTTGCGGGAACAAAACACAAACCCATCCCGATGCGCCAGCGTGAGGTGGATGGAATGCTCGGCCAGATCAAGGAACGTGAAGAAAACGTTCGTCCCGCCATCAGCTTCGAAACAGGCGACTCCGTCAAGGTCGGCGACGGCCCCTTCGAAGGCCAAACCGGCATCATCGAAGAAATCGACCACGAAACCGGCAAACTACTTGTTTCCGTTACCATTTTTGGACGCGCCACACCCGTCGAGCTCGAAGCTTGGCAGGTAGGAACTGAATAGTTCTCACCTCTCTCTTAATGTCGCCGTGAATAGCGGAATCATTTAACCATAACAAATACCAACAACTACCACCACCATGGCCAAGGAAGTCAAATCCGTTCTCAAGCTGCAAATCCTTGCAGGTCAAGCCAATCCATCTCCACCCGTTGGCCCCGCCCTCGGACAAGCTGGAGTCAACATCATGCAGTTCTGTAAGGACTTCAACGCAGCTACCCAGAAGCAAGCTGGCGATCTCCTCCCTACAGTCATCACTGTTTACAAAGACGCGTCCTTCACTTTCATCACCAAACAACCACCGGCAGCCGTCCTTCTCAAGAAGGCCGCAAAAATCGCCTCCGGTTCCGGTGAGCCTAACAAGGAATCATGCGGCAGTATCACCAAAGACCAGCTTATGGAAGTTGTAGCCGCAAAAATCGCTGACCTCAACACAGACGATCCTGAGCAAGCCGCCAAGATCCTCGCCGGCACCGCGCGCCAGATGGGTCTCGAGATCAAAGGAATGTAATTAATTTCGTGGGTGAGGCTTCTGTCTCACCGACACAAACCCGCAGGAGGACACGGCACACCGCCACGCTCCGCCCGCACTGCAACCAAAACAATGAGCAAAAGAAGCAAACGCTACCAACAGGCGGCCGAACTTGTCGATGTCGACAAGCAATACGGTCTCGATGACGCCGTAGGGATTATTAAGCAATTCCCTGCACCCAAGTTTGACCCCACCGTCACACTTTCTTTTAAACTGGGTATCGACCCCCGCAAGAGCGAGCAAATGGTGCGCGGATCCGTTGCCCTGCCTCACGGCACTGGCAAAAACGTCCGCGTCGTCGTATTCGCTAGCGGTGATGCCGCCAAGGCCGCCGAAGCCGCAGGCGCTGAAGAGGTTGGCATGGAGGAACTCATCAAGAAAGTCCAAGGTGGCTTCACTGATTTTGATGCCGCCATCGCCACTCCAGACGCCATGCTTGAGGTGCGCAAGATCGCCCGTGTCCTCGGACCACGTGGCCTCATGCCTAACCCCAAAACAGGCACCGTCACCGATGACACCGCCAGCGCCGTGAATGCGGTGAAAGCCGGACGGATCGACTACAAACTTGATAAGAACGGTAACGTTTCCGCCGCCATCGGCAAAGCGTCCTTCACCGCCGACAAACTTTCTGAGAATACTACCGCGCTGATTGAAAGCGTTATTAAGGCCAAGCCCGCAACGGCGAAAGGCAACTATATCCAGAATGTCACCATCGCAGCCAGTATGTGCCCAGGTGTCGCTCTTGAAGCGTCGCTTTACACCGTTAACTAATCAACCCAAGGAGAAAAGACCATGAATCCTGATAAGAAATACATCATCGACGAGCTCTTCGAGCGCGTCAACTCATCCCCCTTCGTCTTGGTGGTTGATTACACCGGTATGACGGTGCCTGAGTTCGACGAACTCCGCAATCGCCTCACCCAAAACGGATCCGAGTGCCACGTCGCCAAGAACTCTTACATGCGTAAGGCTCTTGAAAACGCGAACCTTCCCGACATCAGCGAGCACCTGCTCGGGCAAACCGCCTTTGTCACCGGTGAATCCGATGTCTGCGGCGCTGCCAAAACGATCAAGAGCTTCGTCAAGGAGTTCAAGAAACCTGAAGTCAAAACGGGTATCCTCGATGGGGATGTGCTCGACAAAGCACAAATCACCGCACTTGCCGATCTGCCGTCTCGCGATGTCCTGCTCTCGCAGCTTCTCGCCGTCATCAACGCACCTGCTACCCAGTTGGCCCGCACCCTCAACGAGCCTGCAGCATCGCTGGCCCGTGTGATCAAGGCCAAGCACGAAGGTTAAACAACAATCTGAACGGATGGCGTATTCCCCTCCAGGGATGCGCCTGATACACAATAAGGTTAATTCGTCGGATCTTAGGCATAAGAGCTGAAATGTCCGGAAGCTCCGGGCGCGACGACACCAAAAGGAGAAAAACAATATGTCTGACATTAAAAAAATAGCTGAAGAACTAGGTAAACTCACCGTGCTTGAAGCCGCTGAGCTCGTTAAATCCCTCGAAGAAGAGTGGGGCGTTTCCGCCGCCGCTCCTGCCGCCGCCGCCGCTGCCCCTGCAGCCGCTGCTGAAGCCGTTGAGGAAAAAACTGAATTCGACGTCGTCATCGCCGAAGCCGGAGGTAACAAGATCGCTGTCATTAAGGCAGTGCGTGGTGTTGCTAGCGGACTCGGACTTGCCGATGCCAAAAAACTTGTCGAGAGCGCTCCCGTTGCTGTCCTTGAAGGTGCCTCCAAAGAGGACGCCGAGGCAGCCAAGAAGGCACTCGAAGAAGCAGGTGCCAAGATTGAACTCAAGTAGTTCTTCACCACCCATTAGGCTTTCTTTGTGTGTGGTGTCGTCACCGGCGCCACACACAAGTCAGTCATGGGTCACCTCCCATTGCAAAACAACCCGCATCCACGGATGGCATTCAGACATAACTTTTCCTAGGCCACCAATGAGTCGACCATGTGCCGATAAAGCCTGAGAAAAGATATCTTTGAACCCCGCCCGTGAATTACCAGGAAAGACGTTTCCTGAACATTTACATCCATCACAACTTGAAACACCACGTGTGACCCGAATAGCCCGGACTGGAAACAGTGCGGGCAAATCTGCCTCCGGTAGATTGTTCGGGGTAAAACCGTTTCTCGTTGCATAAACCGCCTACCCAGCATCCAGCTAACCCACAGCTCACTACCCACTACTTATTATGGCCGAAAGACGCTACTACGGAACGATTGAGGAAGTTATCGAACCCCCCAACTTGATTGAGGTTCAAAGTAAATCCTACGAGGATTTTCTACAAAAAGAGATCCCAGCCTCACAGCGGGATGATTCCGGTCTCCAAGCCGTATTCCGTGAGATTTTCCCCATCAAAAGTTATGATGAGGCCATCACACTGGAATTCATTGCCTTCGATATTGAAGAGCCTAAAGCCACCGCCCTTGAGTCGCTCCAGACGGGTGAGACCTTCAGCGCAGCCCTCTACGTGACCTTTAAGCTGAAGGACGAGAGTGGCACCAAGAAAGAGCGTGTTTACATGGGTGAGATGCCGATGATGACCCGCCGCGGAACCTTCGTCATCAATGGCGCCGAGCGTGTTATCGTTTCCCAGCTTCACCGTTCGCCGGGTATCTGCTTCGAGACCTCGACGCACTTGAATGGTAAACTCCTTCACTCCTTCCGGATTATCCCTGACCGTGGATCCTGGTTGGAAACTCAGTTTGATACCAACGACCTGCTCTACGTCTACCTCGACCGCCGCCGCCGCAGAAGAAAGTTCCTCGCGACCACCTTCCTGCGTGCGATGGGATGGCCTACCGATCGCGACCTCTGCGAGCAATTCTACAACATCGAGAAACTGAAGCTCAACACAAAGGCCGACGAAGAAGAACTTGCCCAAAAGGTGACCTTTGAAGACATCCTCGACGGCGAACTTGTCATCGCCAAAGCTTATGAACCCCTCACCATCGGGGTCGTTCGCCAATTGATCGAAATGGGACACAAAACCATCGATGTCATTGACTCGCGCGAAGATGAAATCCTTCTCAAGTCGCTGAAAAAAGACCCCGCCCACGATGAGGAGTCTGCACTTAAAGACATCTACCGGAAGCTTCGCCCCGGTGATCCTCCTACCGTCACCAACTCCAAGGCCCTGCTCGATCGCCTTTTCTTCGACGAAAAGCGTTACGACCTTACCCGCGTCGGCCGTTACAAGATCAACCAGAAACTCAAGCTCGACATCGATCCTAAGGCACGCGTCATGGTGCCCGACGACTTCCTCGGTGCGGTGAAATACCTCCTCCGCCTGAAAAAAGGTGAGGGTGTGCTTGATGATATCGACCACCTTGGATCACGTCGTGTCCGTGCCGTGGGTGAACTGCTCGGCAACCAGTGCCGCGTCGGTCTCGCCCGCACCGAGCGCCTCGTCAAAGAGCGTATGACCCTCTTTGATGTCAACCTCGAGGGAATGACACCTCAGAAGCTCATCAACCCGAAGGCGCTCAGCGCTGTCATCCGTGACTTCTTCGGCCGTAGCCAGCTATCTCAGTTCATGGACCAGACCAACCCACTGGCCGAGCTGACTCACAAACGTCGCTTGTCGGCTCTCGGACCCGGAGGTCTGAACCGCGATCGCGCCGGCTTCGAAGTGCGAGATGTGCATACATCGCACTACGGACGTATCTGCCCGATTGAAACCCCAGAGGGACCCAATATCGGCCTGATCAACTCCCTTTGCACCTACGCCCGTATCAACGAATTCGGCTTTATTGAAACTCCTTATCGCCTTGTGAAAAAGGGCAAGGTGACCAGTGAAATCGAATACGTCACCGCCGACCAGGAAGAGGAATTCCTCATCGCTCAGGCGAACAACCCGATCGATAAAAAAGGAAACTTCCTCACCGAGAAAATCACCGCCCGCGAAAGCGGTGAGTTCATCGAGGTTGACCCCAAAACGGTGCAATACATGGACGTGTCACCCAAGCAGCTCGTTTCTGTGGCTGCTGGAATCATTCCTTTCCTTGAACACGATGACGCCAACCGCGCACTCATGGGTGCGAACATGCAACGTCAAGGAGTGCCACTGCTTATTTCCGACGCACCACTGGTGGGAACCGGACTCGAAGCCAAGGCCGCTGAAGACTCCCGCGCGGTGATCACCGCTGAGGCTGACGGAATCGTTGCCGCAGCCACCGCTGAAATCATCATCACCACCAAGGATGGAGAACTTCCCGTTTCCGATGAGAAGTTCCTCAGTGATATGACCGCAGTCAGAAGTAAGCCCGCTAAGGGCATCTTCGCCTACCCACTGCGCAAGTTCATGCGATCCAATGCAGGCACTTGTCTGAACCAAAAGCCGATCTGCAATCGCGGTGATAAGGTGAAGGTCGGCGACGTGCTCGCAGACGGACCCAACACCGAGGGCGGGGAACTCGCTCTCGGCCGCAATACCCTCGTGGCATTCATGCCATGGAACGGATACAACTTTGAGGATGCCATCGTCATTTCTGAGAAGGTCGTGAAAGAGGACATCTTCACTTCCATCCACATTTCCGAGTTTGAGTGCGCAGCACGTGACACCAAGCTGGGACCTGAGGAAATCACCCGCGATATCCCCAATGTCGGTGACGAGGCACTCAGAAATCTCGACCACGACGGTATCATCCGCGTCGGTGCGGAGGTGAAACCCGGCGATATTCTCGTCGGTAAGATCACACCAAAATCGGAAACAGAACTTGCCCCTGAGGAACGCCTCCTGCGCGCCATCTTTGGCGAAAAAGCAGCTGACGTCAAAGATACCTCACTGCGTGTTCCATCCGGATGCACGGGTATCGTTCAAGATATCCGCGTGGTGACCCACGGACTTGCCCGCAAGCGTGAGAACGAACTCGATCCCTCAAAGCTTAAAAAGCAGGTTAAGAAAATCAACGACGACTATAAAAAGAAGAAGGATCATCTCACTGAGCAGTTGACTGAGAAGCTCTCAGACATCCTCCTCGGGGAAAAAATCCCGCTCGACGTCGTCAATGCTCAGACCGGTGAAATCATCATCCCGGCAAACCGCAAGATCACCAAGACGCTTCTCCGTAAGCTCGCCGCCATCTATGACCACATCGAAATCGACCCCTCACCGATCCGTAACAAGATCCTTGAGATCATCTCGAGCTTTGAAGGTCGTTTCAGTGAGTTGGATGTCGATCGCGAACGCCGCCTCGACCAACTTGAGAGCGGTGAGGAAATCGATCCTGGTGCCATCAAGGAGGTCAAGGTC
Source organism: Akkermansiaceae bacterium (assembly GCA_013041925.1). Lineage (GTDB taxonomy): Bacteria > Verrucomicrobiota > Verrucomicrobiia > Verrucomicrobiales > Akkermansiaceae > Oceaniferula. The sequence goes on from JABDRB010000029.1 coordinate 155,542, forward strand.
TTTGTCGCCGCCAAGCGGAAGCTTTCCGTCGGTGATAAAATGGCCGGACGTCACGGTAATAAGGGCGTGGTCGCAACCATCGTTCCCGAAGAGGATATGCCGTACTTAAGTGACGGAACGCCCGTTGATATCTGCCTGAACCCACTCGGTGTGCCATCTCGGATGAACGTCGGGCAGGTTCTTGAAACCCACCTCGGTGTCGCCGCCAAAGCCCTCGGATTCACCGTGGCTACCCCGATTTTCGACGGTATCCCCGAGTCTGAAATCTGGAAGTTTATGAGCGAGGCCAAAAAGGTAGACGGAGTCGAGTATATCGGTGATGGCAGTGATAAAGCTCGCAAGCGCAAGAAAGGCGAACCTGAAACCCGTGGATACACCTGGATTGGTGACGGTAAGGATGGCACCACGGGTGGTAAATCGACCCTCTATGATGGGCGCACCGGCGAAGCCTTCCAGAATCCCGTCGTGGTAGGCATGATCTACATGCTGAAGCTCGGTCACCTCGTTGCCGATAAGATTCACGCCCGTGCCGTTGGTCCTTACAGTCTGGTTACCCAGCAGCCGCTCGGTGGTAAGGCGCAATACGGTGGTCAACGATTCGGTGAGATGGAGGTCTGGGCGCTCGAAGCCTACGGCGCCGCCTACACCCTTCAGGAAATTCTTACCGTGAAGTCAGATGACGTTCAGGGCCGCACAAGGATCTACGAAGCCATCGTTAAGGGAGACAACAACCTCGAGGCCGGCACACCAGAATCCTTTAACGTTCTGATGAAGGAAATGCAGTCACTCTGCTTAGATGTCCGCCCAGGAACGGGTGGTCAACCTAAAGCAGGTGCCGCTGAGTTCTCCCTCGATGACCTCACACTCTAACTCGCAGTCAATAACAACCCGCCGCGTCAGCGGCGCCATTACCTAATTCCTAATAACCAATTCCTATCACTATGAGCGTTGAAACAAACCTGCGTGAACTCTTCGGAGTCAATGACAAGCCAGAGCAGTTCGATCATGTCGCCATTACCGTGGCCTCAGCTGAAATCATTCGTTCTTGGTCCAGCGGCGAAGTGCTGAACCCCGAGACCATTAACTACCGGACATTTAAACCCGAAAAAGGCGGTCTCTTCTGTGAGCGCATCTTCGGACCTACCCGCGACTGGGAATGTGCTTGCGGAAAATACAAGCGCATCAAGCACAAGGGAGTCGTCTGTGACCGTTGTGGCGTTGAGGTGACCCTCTCCCGTGTCCGCCGCGAGCGCATGGGCCACATCGAACTTGCCGTTCCTGTTTCCCATATCTGGTTCTACAAGTGTATGCCAAGCCGGATCGGTCTCGTTCTCGACCTCGCCGCACGCCAGCTTGAGCGGATCATCTATTATGAGGACTACGTCGTCACCGACGTCGGAAACTCCGAACTCCAACACGGTCAACTCCTCAGTGAGATCGAGTTTTTTGATGCCGAGGACGCCTATGGCGAAGGAAGCTTCAAGGCCGAGATGGGTGCCGAGGCGCTCCAATCATTGCTCAGCCAAGTGAAGCTCGACGAGCTCACCGTGCAGCTGGAGGAGGAAATGCTCAACACCCGCTCGAAGCAGACGAAAAAGAAACTCGCCAAGCGCATCAAGCTCGCCCGTGGATTTGCCCAGTCGAAGACACGCCCCGAGTGGATGGTTATGAATGTGCTGCCTGTGATTCCTCCGGACCTCCGTCCGCTGGTTCCATTGGAAGGTGGCCGCTTTGCAACCTCTGACTTGAACGACCTCTACCGTCGTGTGATCAACCGTAACAACCGACTGAAGAACCTGCTCAAACTCAAAACTCCCGATGTTATCATCCGGAACGAGAAGCGCATGCTCCAGGAGGCTGTGGATGCTCTCTTTGATAATGGTCGTCACGGCCGCGCCGTCACTGGTGCTGGTAACCGTGCGCTCAAATCACTCTCCGACATGCTCAAGGGTAAAGGCGGACGTTTCCGTCAGAACCTTCTCGGTAAGCGAGTCGACTACTCCGGTCGTTCCGTGATCGTGGTGGGACCTGATCTGAAGCTCGGCCAGTGTGGTCTTCCCAAGAAGATGGCTCTGACCCTGTTTGAACCGTTTATCATCCGCCGTCTTAAAGACCTTGGCTACTGCCACACCGTGCGTAGTGCGAAGAAGATGATCGACCGCAAGACGACCGAAGTCTGGGATATCCTCGAAGAGGTAACCAAGGGCCACCCCGTCATGCTGAACCGTGCACCTACCCTGCACCGACTTTCCATTCAGGCATTTGAGCCTGTGTTGATTGAAGGATCTGCCATCCGTGTGCACCCGCTCGTTTGTACCGCGTATAACGCCGACTTTGATGGTGACCAGATGGCCGTGCACGTGCCTCTTTCCATTGAGGCTCAGATGGAGGCGCGTCAGCTGATGCTTGCGCCCAACAACATCTTCTCACCCGCCAGTGGTAAGCCGATCACCGTTCCTTCTCAGGATATCATTCTCGGTTCCTACTACCTCACCTACGCCCGCACCCCGACGGCGAAAGAGCTTGAGGCACAGAAGGAAATCCACTTGCCCTTGTTCGAGAACACCACCGAGATCGAGTTCGCCATTGCAAACCGCAAGGTGAATTATCACGACTGGATTCGCCTGCGTAACCCGGATTACCAATCAGAAGGCAAACCCTATGGTGACCCCGAGCAGAAGATTATCACCACCACCCCGGGCCGTGTCCGCTTCAACGAGATCTGGCCATCAGGTCTTGGTTTTGTGAACTTTAACGTGGGCAAAGGCCAGATTGGCGACATCATCTGGCGTTGTTACCAGGTTGCAGGTCAGGCAGATACCGTCTTGGTGCTGGATGATCTTAAGTTACTCGGCTTCAAAGAGGCAACCCGATCTGGTATCTCCATCGGTATCGTCGATATGGTTGTTCCTGAGGAAAAACCTGCCGAACTGAAAAAAGCCTACGAGGCTGTCGAGAAAGTCACCAAGCAGTATCGCAATGGTGTTATTACCGACAACGAGCGCTACCAGCAGGTGATCGATATTTGGACGCACGCGTCGGATAACATTGCCGACGCCCTTTACCGTAAACTTGAGCACAACGAAGGCGACAAGATCGTCAACCCGCTGTTCTTGATGGTCGACTCCGGTGCTCGTGGTAACAAGCAGCAGATTAAGCAGCTTTCTGGTATGCGTGGTCTGATGGCGAAACCATCCGGCGACATTATCGAACGCCCGATTACCTCGAACTTCCGTGAAGGTCTTTCCGTGTTGGAATACTTTATTTCCACCCACGGTGCCCGTAAGGGACTGGCCGACACCGCATTGAAGACGGCGGACTCAGGATACATGACCCGTAAACTTGTCGATGTTTCTCAGGATGTCATCATCTTTGAAGCAGACTGCGGCACCGTCAATGGGATCACCGTCGAGCCCATCATCGAGAACGATGAGGAAGCCGCATCACTCTCGACCCGTATCTACGGTCGTGTTTCCGGTGAAAAAGTTGTCGATCCCGTCACCAACAAAGTCATCCTCAAGGTGGGTCAGCTCATCGGTGAGGAGGAAGCCAATAAGATCGAGGATCTCGGATTCGAGCGCCTCAAGATCCGTTCTACTCTCACATGTGAAGCCGATCGCGGTTGCTGTCAGAAGTGTTACGGACTCAACCTTGCTTCCGGTAAGGTGGCCAAACTCGGTGAAGCGGTCGGTATCATCGCCGCCCAATCGATTGGTGAGCCAGGAACCCAGCTGACCATGCGGACCTTCCACGTCGGTGGTGTTGCATCGTCGTCCTTCAAACAGCCGATCATCAAAGCCAAACACAGCGGTGTGGTCGCCTACAAGGACGTGCGTGCCGTTAAGGATGCCGATGGTAATTTTGTGGCCCTGAATAAAAAAGGATCTATTGCCATCCGCGATAAGGACGGCCTCGAGCTTGAGTCCTATAACCTCGTGATGGGATCCGCCATCTCCATCCCCGATGGTGAAAAGGTTAAGAAGGGATCAACCTTCGTAACGTGGGACCCCTACAACGTGCCGATTCTCACAGAGAAAGCCGGTAAGGTGGAGTTCCGTGATATGATCAAGGGCATTACCGTGCAGTCGGAGACCGACAAAGACACCGGTAAAAAAGGCATGGTGGTCACCGAACACAAAGAGGACCTGCACCCGCAAGTCGTCATTGTCGATGCCAAGACTCAGGAGGTTCTCGCTAGCTACTCGATTCCCGTTGGCGCTCACCTTTCCGTCAAGGAAGGTCAGAAAGTCAAAGGTGGTGCGCAGCTTGCTCGAACTCCACGTAAGATCGCTAAAACCGGTGACATCACCGGTGGTCTGCCACGGATCGCCGAGCTCTTTGAAGCTCGCCGACCCAAGGATGCTTGCACCATCGCTAAAATCGACGGTGAAGTATCCTTCGGTCCGAACGTCCGCGGGAAGAAAAAGGTCATCGTTACCGACATGGATACCGGCGAACATGCCGATCACTTGGTGCCCATGGGTAAACACATCATCGTGGGTGAAGGCGATTTCCTCCACCGTGGTGACCAAATCACCGAGGGTCCCATCTCTCCAGACGACCTGCTCGAAGCCTGTGGATCACAAGCCCTTCAGGAGCACCTCACCAATGAGGTTCAGCGCGTTTACCGCCTCCAAGGTGTCGAGATCAATGACAAGCACATCGAAATCGTCATCCGTCAGATGCTGCGTAAACTCAAGATCACCGAGCCAGGCGACACCGAATTCCTCTGGGGCGACCAGATCGACCGCACGACCTTTAAGAAGGCCAACGAGGAAGTGGTGAAAAATGGAGGTAAAGCGGCTGAGTCTGAGCCGGTTCTTTTGGGTATCACCAAGGCATCACTCGAAACGGAGTCGTTTATCTCCGCCGCATCCTTCCAGGACACCACCCGTGTTCTGACCGATGCCTCCACGGTGGGTCGTGTGGATTACCTCCGCGGCTTTAAGGAGAATGTGATCATGGGTCACCTGATCCCCGCTGGAACCGGATTCCACCAGCACCGCGACACGGATATTGAATTCACCGTCGAGGAGCCAGAACCCGTTCAGGAAGAGCCCGAAGAGGAAATTGATGATTCTGAGGCCGGCGTCACCGCCGCAGCCGAAGGTGATATCACACCGACATCGGATGACACGCCTACCGAGGAAGTCAGCGCTTAATTCAATAAGCTTAAACATCATCAAGCCCGGCCTCGTCTCTGACGGTGCCGGGCTTTTTTGTTGGGGGGAGGTCGATCGCTTGGAAATGATAGGGCGTGTGCCGCCCGATAACCGCTGGCTTGCTTCTGCCTCGGTATTTGATAGAATGGCGGACCCCTCACTGATGAATTACGAAATAGGATTTGTTTTGACGCTTCTGGCGATGGCACTCGTGCTTTTTGTCAGTGAAAAGCTGCGGATGGATCTCGTGGCTTTGTTGGTGTTGTCTGTGTTGGCATGGGCGGGATTGGTGACGACGGATCAAGCATTGGCTGGGTTTAGTAATCCAGCGGTGGTGACGGTGTGGGCGATGTTTATTCTGAGTGCTGGGTTGAGCGCCACTGGAGTGGCCGATGTGATTGGTCGGCAGGTGTTCCGCATCGCTGGGAACAATGAACCCCGCATGATTCTCACCATCATGCTGGCAACCGGCGGCATGTCTGCGGTGATGAATAATATCGGCGTGGCGGCACTGATGTTGCCTGTGGTGATGGATATGGCTCGGCGGACGTGCACGTCCCCCTCTCGATTGCTCATGCCCATGGCTTATGGGTCGTTGTTGGGAGGTTTGACGACGATGATTGGGACACCACCCAATCTGGTAGCGGCCACGGCCTTGGAGCAGGCTGGGTATGAGCCATTCACGTTATTCTCTTTTGCTCCCATCGGGGTTCCTGCTTTGGTGATTGGTTCCCTTTTTGTCGCCTTTATTGGCAGGCATTTACTGCCCAAAAAGATGCCCCAAAAGTTTCTTGATGGAGTGGATGCGGCGGGACCGATGTTCGAGTTCGATTATGAGATTGAAAACCGGAGGTTTCAGTTGCGAGTGACGTCAGATTCGCCGCTGATCGGAGGCACCCTTGAGGATACGAGGTTGGGCGCCGTGCTAGGTATCAATGTGTATGCGGTGCGGCGTGGTGAAGTGACCCACACACACCTAGTGAGTGATTTTGTGATCGAAGGCGGGGATGTCTTGTTTCTCCAAGGTAGCATCGAGGAGTTTCGGGATTTCCTCCACTGGCAAGCCTTCGAGATGGCACGTGGACGTGAGATCGCGGAGTTGCTGGCATTGCAGAAGATTGTGTTTCTCTCTGTCTACCTGGATCAAGATTCTGATTTGGTGGGCAAGAAGATATCGGAAACAGGTTTTGCCGCTCGGTTTTCCAGTCACATTCTGGCGGTGCGCCGTGGTGACGAGACGCTGCGCGAGTGCCTCCCTGATCGGGAGCTTGCCTCGGGGGATGGTTTGTTGATTGAGACGAGACACGATCATGTGGAGGCGTTTACACATGGGCAAGGTTTCTCGAATGTGGAACGGATCGGCGAGGGGCAGATCGATGAAGTCTATCCACCAACGGAAACGTTGTTCGAATTGATCATTCCTCAGGAATCCTACCTCACCGGTCTAAGTTTGGCGGAGAGTGGTCTGGCTGAAACCTTGCATCTGCGTGTTGTTGGAATTGCCCATACATCGGGGTCAACCTATTTCCCGACTGGGGGGCATCACTTTCAGTCAGGAGACAAATTGCTGGTTCACGGAAGTCGCGATACAGCGATGTGGCTCCGCGGATTACAAAGCCTTCAAGTGAGTGAGCAAGGTGAACGCGACCCGCTCGACCGCAATGAGCTGGGGCATACTGAGGTGACCTTATCCCCAGGGAGCCATTTGGTGGGGAAATCGGTGAAAGACCTCGATTTTAGACGGCGTTATGGACTGCAGATTTTGGCTGTCTGGCGCAGAGGAAATGCACTGACAGATCATTTGTGGCGGGTGAAGCTGGAGTTTGGTGATGCGCTGTTGCTTTCCGGGCCAAGGGAGCGCATCGAGACGTTGACATCGGATCCTGACTTCCTTGTGCTCACACGCACGGCAGCGGATGTTGCCGGCGTAAAGTCGAAACCTAAAGCGATCTTTGCATCCATGGTGATGTTGGCGGTGGTGACGTGTGTTTTATTCGGGGTTTTACCCATTGCGGTGGCCGCGATTGGTGGCGTGGTGGCCATGGTGGCTGCGCGTTGTTTAACGATGGACGAGGCTTATCAATCGATCGATTGGCAGTCGGTCTTTTTGATTGCCTGCATGATCCCCCTCGGGACCGCCATGCAAGAGACGGGGGCGGCGCAGTGGATTGCGCAAGGCGTAGAAGCCGCCGCCCGACCGTTTGGCGCGTGGGGCGTGGTGATCGGGCTCTATATCATCACAGCATTGGCGACCACCATTGTTCCGACAACGGCCTTGGTGTTGATCATGGCGCCCATCGCCATCGATGCCGCTTCACGGTTCGGGATTCACCCCCACATGATCATCATGGCCGTGGCGATGGCGGCCTCCGCCAGTTTTACCAGCCCCATTTCACACCCAGCCAATGTTTTGGTGATGGGGCCTGGCGGATATCGCTTTATCGATTATATCAAAATGGGCCTCCTGTTGGCTGTCGTCGTGATGATCACGGTGCTGCCCATCATCGCCCTGCGTAACGGGTAGAGAGCAGAAAATAGTTAATTCTTGCCTTTTGATTACGATTTTCCCGCCTAGCATGATCGGCAATGCGTCATCGCTACTATGGTGAAAACGCGTAACCAACAAACGAATCAATAACCTAATAGACGAACTATGAAAACAATCGTAACCAAACTATCTGTGGTGGCAGCCACAGCCATTGCCCTGATGATCACCTCCTGTGGAGATAATAATTCAGCCTCATCCGCGCCCGATACCCCCGATACCCCCGATTCCCTGACCGATGAACTGCTGGTTAAAATGGATCAACTCGTCGAGGCCATTGCCAGCGCTAAAGACAAAGAGAGCGCAGAGAAGGCTGCGGAAACCATCGACGCCATCGGTGACGATTTTTCCGCCATCGCGCAACGACTCGGTGCCCTCGATGAGCCATCCGAGGACGTCAAAAAACAGCTTGATGAGAAAATGAATAAAGCGATGGAGGCCAATCAGGACAAAATGATGGCCGCCATGCAAGCAATCAGCTCCAATCAAGATGGTATGGCGATTATTGGTCAAGCGATGCAGGCATTTGGTGATAAGATGAAGGATTCCGAGGCCATCTTCAAAAAATTCGGGGCAAAGTAATCAGCCGCCGACCGCTTAGGCTTCGATGTCGTTCGCTCGGACGGGTTCAACGGCGTCAAGCTCGAGTGGGTTTGCTAAGGATGTGCCGCAGTCATATGACTGCGGTTACAACCAAGCACCGAGGAAACGCGGGTAATGGACCCTAAAAAAAGAGCACAACGGTGGCTTGACCCTGTGTCGTTCCTTGCTATGTTGCGCCTTCTCTTTCCAGGAGGATGCGGCGATTTTGTCTCATCCCCCAACCTAACAAAACAAAACTACCTGCATCACGATGGCCACTGCTAAACGCAAAACCGCAAAGAAAGCTGCCCGTAAGACGACTAAAAAAGTCGCTCGCAAGGCACCCGCCCCCAAGACCCAAAAGAATGTCTACTTCTTCGGAGGATCCACCGCCGACGGTGATGGTTCTCAGAAAAACCTTCTCGGAGGAAAAGGCGCCAACCTCGCTGAGATGGCCCGCATCAAGCTTCCTGTTCCTGCTGGTCTGACCATCACGACCGAAGTCTGCACCTACTACTACGACAACGGCAAGAAATACCCTAAAACGCTCGACGCAGAGATCCGCGCCAACATTGCCAAGATTGAAAAAGTCATGGGCAAGAAATTCGGCGATCTCAACAACCCACTTCTCCTCTCTGTCCGATCCGGTGCGCGTGAATCCATGCCCGGTATGATGGACACCATCCTTAACCTAGGGATCAACGACCAGGTTGTCGAAGCCCTCGCCAAAAAGACCGGCAACGGAAAGTTCGCTTGGGATTCCTATCGCCGCTTCCTCCAGATGTATGGTTCCGTCGTCATGGGCGTCGAAGCTGAAGCTGGTGAGCACCACGACCCGTATGAAGTCATTCTCGATAAAGCCAAGGCCAAGGCCAAGGTGAAGGACGACTCCGGTCTCTCCGTCAAAGACCTCCAGTGGGTTGTTGCTGAGTTCAAAGCCCTCATCAAAAAACGTTCAGGCAAGAGCTTCCCTGAAGACCCCTACGCCCAGCTTACTGGTTCTGTAAATGCTGTGTTTGACTCCTGGAACAACGACCGCGCTAAGGTCTACCGCCAGAAGTATGGTATCCCCGCCGCATGGGGCACCGCAGTGAACGTGCAGGCCATGGTCTTCGGAAACACCGGAAAAGGATCAGGAACAGGTGTTGCCTTCACTCGTGACCCCGCCACTGGCGCCAATGTGTTCTACGGTGAATACCTCATCGACGCCCAAGGCGAAGACGTGGTTGCTGGTGTCCGCACACCTAAGCCGATTGCTAAGCTGGCTAAAGACCTTCCCAAGCCGAACAAGGAACTCCTTAAAATCCGCAAGGTTCTCGAGAAGCACTTCCGCGATGTCCAGGACGTTGAGTTCACCATCGAAGAAGGAAAACTCTGGATGCTCCAGACCCGTAACGGCAAGCGCACTGGTTTCGCCGCTGTGAACATCGCCCTCGACATGGTCAAGGAGAAGCTCATCACCAAAAACGAGGCGGTGCTCCGTATCCCAGCCGAAGACTTGAGCCACCTGCTGGCTCCTATTTTCGACTCCGTTGGTGAAAAGAAAGCGACCAAAGTTGGTAACGGTCTTCCCGCCGGTCCTGGTGCTGCTTGTGGCCAGATCTACTTCACCGCTGAGGCCGCTGTGGCCGCTGCTGCGAAGGGACAGAAAGTCATCCTCACCCGTCAGGAAACTTCTCCGGAAGACCTTCGCGGAATGATCGCAGCCGAAGGAATTCTCACCACACGTGGTGGTGCCTCCTCACACGCCGCCCTCGTTGCCCGCCAGATGGGTAAGGTCTGCGTCTGTGGTGCCCACGGCATGGACATCGATTACTCGAAGAAAACGCTCAGTGGAGCCGGCGTCACCCTGAAAGAAGGTGATTTCCTCTCCCTGAACGGATTCGTTGGTAACGTCTACGCCGGTGAGATCAAGTCGTCACCATCCCAGGTGATTCAAGGGTTGATCGAAAACAAGGCAGCCGCCAAGCGCAGCGACACATACAAGAAGTTCGTTGAGCTCATGAGCTGGGCTGACAAGCTCCGTAAGCTGGACGTTCGCACCAACTCCGACACACCCGATCAAGTGAAGACCGCGATCAAGTTTGGCGCTCAAGGCATCGGACTTACCCGCACAGAGCACATGTTCTTTGAAGGGAACCGCATCGACGCCGTCCGTGAGATGATCCTCGCCGACTCCGAAGCCGGTAAAGCCAAGGCACTCAAAAAGCTTCTTCCTTACCAGAAGAAAGACTTCGTCGGTATCTTTGCAGCTCTCGATGGCCGTCCTGCTACCATCCGCTTGCTGGATCCACCATTGCACGAATTCATCGGCACCATGGACAACAAGCAGATCAGCGAATTGGCCAAGAAGCTCAAGGTGAAGCCAGCCTTCATCAAAGGCCGTATCAACGCGCTCCACGAAGAGAACCCGATGCTGGGTCACCGTGGTTGCCGCCTCGGAATCGTTTACCCTGAAATCACCAAGATGCAGGCGACCGCGATCCTCGAAGCCGCTGTGGAAGTGCAGAAGAAAAAGATCAAGGTCGTTCCTGAGATCATGGTTCCTCTCGTGTCCTACGCGAAAGAGCTTGAACTCCAGAAAGCCGTGATCGATGAAGCTGCCGCTGAAGTGCGTAAGAAGCACGGTCTGAAGAAGTCCCAGCTGAAGTATAGCGTAGGAACCATGATGGAAATCCCACGTGCGTGTCTGACCGCTGCTGATGTGGCTGAACACGCTGCCTTCTTCTCCTTCGGCACCAACGACCTGACTCAGACTTGCCTCGGCCTTAGCCGTGACGACTCCAGCTCGTTCCTTCCTGCTTACCAGGAAGCTGAAGTGGTGAACAACAACCCGTTCGCTAGCCTCGACCAAACTGGCGTAGGCCAGCTCGTCGAACTCGGTGTCAAGGGTGGTCGTCAGACCAAGGCCAAACTCAAGATCGGTATCTGTGGCGAACACGGTGGCGAGACTGAGTCGGTTAAGTTCTGTCACCGCGCAGGTCTCAACTACGTGTCCTGCTCACCCTTCCGCATCCCGGTTGCGAAACTCGCAGCCGCCCAAGCCGCTCTCGAAGAGAAAGGCATGGCCCGCGGTGAGGTCAGCTAACTGACCCACGAAGGCGGCAAAGCCTTCGCTACGAAACACAAATCACAAGCCCCCGGCGGAGAAATCCACCGGGGGCTTTTTGGGTTATGAGGATCTCCTTCAGAGAACGTCGTACTGAGTGATGTGCCTACTGGCTGATATTAGGCTTGGGCTTCGCCAATGTGTTTCCTGTGAGCCAGGAAGCCGTAGAGGGCGATGGCGATAAAGCAGACCAGAGGAAGCACAAAGGATGCGCGGGTGCTGGTGAGGGTCATCGAGCCAAGCTGGAAGGCGTCTTTATCCATGATGGCAGCTTGCAGGGGGGGCATGAGGCACCCACCACCGATGGCCATGATGAGCCCTGCGGCACCGAGCTTGGCATCGTCGCCGAGGCCGTCCAGTGCAATGCCGTAGATGGTGGGGAACATCAGTGACATACAGGCGGAGACGCCGATCAGGCAGTAGAGGCCTAGCATGCCTTGGATGAAGATGACGCCGAGGACCAATGCACCACCGCCGACGGCGAGTGCAGAGAGCAGTCCGCCTGGGCTGACATACTTAAGCAGGAAGGTGCAGACAAAACGGCTGCTGACAAAGATAAACATGGCAATGATGTTATACCCCTGCGCTGTGGATGCCCTCATGCCGAGCTCGTTGCCAGCGTATTGGATGATAAACGTCCAGATCATGATCTGTGCTCCGACGTAGAATGCCTGAGCGATGACGCCGCCGACGTAGTTGGAGTTTTTGGAGAGGCGTTGGAAGGTGGCGCCGAGATGGAGTGACTTATCGTCTTCGCCCTGACCTTCAGGGAGTTTTTTGATGAGGAAAACAAAGAAGAAGATGGCGACCACAATACCGATGGCGAAGTAGGGGCCTTGGAGCACATTGAGGTCGGCTTTTTGGATGCCGATCCACTTGTCCGTGTCGGTTTGTGCGATGAGTGAGCGCGCCTGTTCCTCATCGGGTGATCCGTCGAGGATCGGGCTCTGCTCCCAGTTAACCTCTTTGCCCTTGCTGATTTTGCGGGTGATTTTTGTTTTATCCTTGTCGGTGAGTGCGGCGTCGAGCGACTGGGCTTGTAGGAGTTCCCACTTTTGGGCATCTGAGGTTTCAGTATTGGATGTGATGGCCAGCGACTTGGCGAGGCGTTGGTGGTCGGCCTGGATGAGTGTGAGTGCCTCACCCCAGTTGACGTCTTTGTTTTCATTGAGGGAGGTTTCGATGTGGCCCTTGGCCTTGCCTCCTACCCAACTTGCGAGTCCGAGTTCTTGGATTTTTTCCCACTTCACGGCATCAAGTGACATCGACTCAGGGTTGAGTTTTTTGTTGGAGATCGTGATATCGCTTTTTTGACCCGTTTGGGTGACCTCAGTGATGAGGTCATGGGCTTCGGTAGCGAGGACAGGTGCGAGCTCGGGGTCATGTTTGACGGATGTCAAGTTGGCGAGAATGAAGATCATTGCGACAAACATGCCACAAATAGATCCCATCGGGTTAAACGACTGGGAGAGGTTGAGCCGGCGTGTGGCGGTTTCCTGTGATCCCATCGACAGAATGTATGGGTTGGCGGTTGTTTCTAAGAAGGAAAGTCCGCAGGTCATGGTAAAGTAAGCTAACAGGAAGGCCCAGAATGCCATCATCTGTCCGGCAATGGGGAAGAAGAGTGCCGATCCCGCATAAAGCGCGAGGCCGACGAGGATTCCTTTTTTATAGGAGTATTTTTTAATGAAAAGAGCTGCCGGAATCGCCATGAAACAGTAACCGCCGTAGAACGCGGCTTGAACCAGTGAGCTTTCAAAGTTGCTAATGAGTAGGATCTTTTTGAAGGCCGCCACCATCGGGTTCGTGATGTCGTTGGCAAAGCCCCAGAGCGGAAAAAGGAGGGTCACCAATATGAAGGTGACGAGGTGCTTTTTGGCAACGACGGGTGGTTGTGAGTTGGTGTTCGTGGTCATGGTAGTGATAGTTGCAGTAATGGATTTTTAGAGATAGAGAAACGCCCCGTCAATCATGGAAGATTAACGGGGCGTAGTAAGGGAATGATGAGGACCGATGAAATGACGCCCTAGGCGTTGGCCACGTTTTTTAGCATCTCCTTGAGGGCGCGGGCGGATGCTTGCAGGCCTTGTTTTTCCTTCGGCCAGAGGTCGATCTCGATGTGCTTTTCAGCACCACCTCGGCCGACGATGGTGGGCACGCTGAGGCAGACGTCCTTGAGTCCGTAGCAACCGTTTTGCAAGCTGGAGACTGGGAGGAGTTGTTTTTTATCGAGTGCGATGGCGTGGACGGTTTCGGCGATGGTGGCACCGACGGCCCACCCGGCACCCCCTTTGCGTGAGATGACTTCGGATCCGCTCTTTTTGGTGCGATCGAAGATCTGGCGCTGGTAGTTTGAGTCACACCCTTTGACGCCGGTGAGCGGGAGGCCACCGACGGTGGCGGATGACCAGACAGGTAACATGGTGTCGCCGTGTTCGCCAAGAATCAGGGCCTTGACCTGAGTCGGTGCGAGGTCGAGGTCGTTGGCAATGAGCGATCGGAAGCGTGCGGTATCGAGCATGGTGCCGAGACCGATCACCTGGTTCGGTGGCAGCCCGAGGAAGCTCACCGCGAGGTGGGTGAGGATATCGACCGGATTAGAAACGACGACCACGATGGCATCTTGTTTCATGCCAGCGGATTTGATGCTGTTGAGGATCTGAGAAAACAGTCCGACGTTGCGGTTGATGAGATCGAGTCGGCTTTCATCAGGTTTGCGGCGCAGGCCGGCGGTGATGATAAAGATGTCGGAGTCCGCAGCACGGGCGTAATCACCCGAGTAGATACGTTGGTCGGCGAGGGATGACGCACCGTGAAGGAGGTCGAGGGCTTCGCCGTCGGCGAGCTCTTGGTTGTTATCGAGGATCTGGATTTCAGAAACGACGCCTGCGCACTGGAGGCAGAAGGCGGCATTGGATCCAACGCGGCCACCGCCGCCGATGATAGTTGTTTTCATGAGATTAAGTTTGGGTAAATCAGCAATGATCGGGGCGTCTTACAAGGAGACACCAGGTTTGAAGGCGTCGTTGTCACAAACTTGGCATTCGTCGAGTCCGTCGCGGTGATCGTCCATGCCCAGGCTCTTACGAATATCGATCAGGTCCTGTCCTTGTTTTCCGGTCATGGTGAGCATTTTACCGCGGTTGATTTGAGCTGCTACCGAAACGGTGTGGCAGAGTGCCTCTGCATTTTCCATCCGCCAGTAGGCGTCCTCAACATGGCTTCCCCAGGTGATGACACCGTGGTTGAGCATGAGCACACACATGTGGTCGACACCTGTTTCACCGACGATGCGGGCGACTTCTGGGGTGCCAGGCGTATCGTAGGGCGCCATACCAATTTCGCCGAGGAAGACGTCGGCTTCAGGAATCATGCAGAGAGGCGGGCGGACGCCGGCGACGGCAAAGGCCGTGGCGTGAGTCGGGTGGGCGTGACAGACCGCCTTGCACTTCGGCTGGCGCTTCATGATGGCGAGGTGGGTCATGCACTCGCTGGTGCGGGGCCGCTTGCCGGCGAGCTGATTGGCATCGAGGTCGACGAGGCACATGTCCTCGGGTTTCATAAATCCTTTGGAGATGAGGGTGGGGGTGCAGAGCACGAGGTTGTCACCCACGCGGATGGTGAAGTTGCCACCATTACCATCGGTGTAGTCGCGCTCCCACATGCGTCGTCCTAGGTCGCAGATCCGCTCTTTGAGCACGTGGATTTCAGGCGAGTAAAAGAAGTCGAGGATTTCGCCGGGGGTGCTTGGGTCAGCGCCGGGGGTCCATTTATACTCGTAGTCGGGTAATACCGGTTCTTCGTAGCTTGTGGGTCGGGTCGGTGCCGCAGATGAGTTGGTGTTTCCACCTCCGTTATTTTCGAGGTCCTTGAGGAAGTCCTTGGCGGAGGGGGTCAAGATGGCGCCGGCGGGGAGTGAGTTCGGGCTTTGGCCGGAGAGGATGAGGTCCTCGATTTGTTTGGCGGTGTAGACAGGTTTCATAGTGGTCAAATAGTGGTCAATGGTGGGATCTGATCAGGTGGATACGGTTTGGAGGATGATTAGCTCATTTTGGCGACGATTTCATCGGTGAGGGCTTTGACAATTGCCTCGGCATCCAGATTGAGAGGTGTTTCTTGCTGGATGGGGCTGGGCGTGATTTCACAGACGGTGCCAGGGCGGAAGTCGTCGTTATCGCAGAGTTCACATTCCTTCATGCCTTCACGTGGATCATCCATGCCGATGGATTGACGGATTTTAAAGATCTCCTGCATTTTGTCACTGGGGATGGTTTTCATCTTGCCGCCATTGAGTTGGCTGGCGACCCAGATGGTTTGGCAGGCGGTCTCCATGTTTTCCATTTTCCAGTAGCTGTCCTCGGCATCGGTGCCCCATGTCATCACGCCGTGATTGGCGAGGAGGATGGCGGGGTTGTCTTTGGCGACTTTGGACACGGCATCACAGATTTCTTTGCTTCCTGGGGTGTGGTAATCGACGAGGCGGATCGCTCCGGTGAAAACCTCCGCTTCGGAGCAGAGGCAGGTGGGAGGTTCGATGCCAGCCACGGCAAAGGCGGTCGAGTAGGGCGGGTGGCCGTGGATCACGCTTTTCGCCTTCGGTTGCACCTTCATAATGGCGAGGTGGGTATTGGCTTCGCTGGTGCGTTTGCGCCATCCAGCTTTTTGGTTGCCATCGAGGTCGACGAGTGCGATTTCGTCGGGTTTGAGTTCGCCTTTCGAGCGCATGGTGGGTGTGCAGAGGACGAGGTTATCACCGACGCGCACGGTGATGTTGCCGCCGTTGCCGTCGACCATATTGCGGTTCCACATTTTGTGGGCGATATGGGCCATTTGCTCTTTGAGGGTTTGGATCTCAGGCGAGTAGAAAAAACGTTGGATGTCCTCGGGAGTCGAGGCGTCAGCACCGGGTGTCCACTTGTATTCGAGGCTGGGGACGATGGGTGTGGGTGGCACGGTGGGAACACCGGCGGGAAGGTCTGGCAAGCGTTGGGTTTCGCTGGTGGCCGGGGCGGCAGGGCTCGCTACAGTTGGCGGATTGACGCCGTAGCCAGTATTGCCTTTTTTGTGTTCGCGGATCTCGTCTTTTGCCGATGGGGTGAGAACGGACCCTGCGGCAATGGTATCGAGACAAGTGCCTTGTTGGATCATGTCCTGGATGTCTTTTCCCGTGTAAACTTTCTTCATGGTGCGTGGAGTGGAAATAGGTGGTGGCAGTGATTAGTCGGTGGGTGCCACGTAATGGAGGGTATCGAAAATGGCGAGGCTGATGGCGTCAATGGGTGTTGGGTTGTCAAACGGGGCCGTGGCTTCGGCTCCTTCGACAAATCCGATAACGTCTCCCGCTCCGGCGCCGATGTTGTCGTAGACAACCAGTGAGGGTTGTGAGGTGAGGGTCGGGGGGGATTCAATGCAGTGGTTGAGCTGATCGGTATCCACTGGGTTGACCATCAGCCAGCGGCCACCATGGAGGGCGTCCTCCTGGGTGTGCATGGTGATTTTTCCGATGACGTGGCCGATGCGCATGAGTGATGAGGGAGTGGGAATTAGTCGATGATGCCCTGAATGAACATGCGGATCGGTGAGTGGTAGTCGTGCACGATGTCGCGCGCGCTGATGCCGTCTGTGCTGACAAAGACCTTCTGGTGCATGCCTGCGCCAAAGAGGTCGATGGCGATGAAGGGCGTTCCTGATGGACCACCTTCGGCGTCGAGCTGTTGGCAGAGAAGCATTTTGAAGCCATCGAGCGAAGCGTGTTTCGCGGTGGCAACGGCATTTCCGACAACTTGACAGTGGAGCATGGGGGAAGGGCAATAGGGATGGGGTATCAGGAGGGGGAGTGATGTGGCCCGCTGGGGCGGCGATTT
Organism: Akkermansiaceae bacterium; assembly: GCA_013041925.1. GTDB lineage: Bacteria > Verrucomicrobiota > Verrucomicrobiia > Verrucomicrobiales > Akkermansiaceae > Oceaniferula. The sequence continues at coordinate 172,804 of JABDRB010000029.1, forward strand.
AGATGATGCGTAGGTTTTCAACCATGACACAGCGGCGGATGCGGGTGAATGTCTTAGGCGTCGTGATGCCTTCGCCCGTGGTGGTGGCGATGGAATAACTGAGGTATCCCTCACCTCCGAGACCGAGGCCAGCGGTGGATGAACCGTTTTTGACAAAGATGGTGGTGTCCATGGTTTTGGCCATGTGCGTCATGTGATCGACGTTCATCGAGTGGATGACGGCAGAGTGGCGGTATCCATGTTCGGCTTCCTTAGCGAGTGCCACGCCTGTTTTAAAATCAAGCACGCGCACGATGGGGAGCATCGGCATCATTTGCTCTTTCTGCACGTAGGGGTGGTCGGCATCCGTTTCACCAAACACGAGGTCGGTATTAGCTGGGACGCGGATTCCGGCATGGCCGGCGAGGACGGAGGCATCGACCCCGATGAGGTCGCGGTTCAGCGCAGCTTGGGCGCAGCCACCTGCTCCATTTTCGATGTTGAATGCGACGGTGGTGAGTTGTTCGACCTGACTGGAGTTGAGTCGGACGGCTCCGGCCTTTTCCATGGACTGCATGAAGGGCTCAAAAACGGAATCGACGACAAAGACGGCTTTTTCGCCGATGCAGAGCAGGTTGTTATCGAAGGAGGCCCCTTCGATGATGCAGTTGGCGGCTTTATCGAGGTTGGCGGTTTCATCGACTACGACCACGGGGTTGCCTGGGCCGGCGCAGATTGAGCGTTTTCCTGACTGCATGGCGGCCTCGACCACGGCGGGACCGCCGGTGATGGCCATGATGGCAATGTGTTTGTTTTTACAAATTTTCTCGAAGGTTTCGATGGTGGGTGACTCGATGGTGCAGATCAGGTTATCGATCCCGAGTTCGCGTTCGATCGCTTGGTTGAATGCGCGGGTGGCGAGTGCGGCACTTTGGGCTCCACCTGGGTGTGGGTTGAACACGATGGCATTACCGGCGGCCACCATGCTGATGACGTTGCCTGCGAGCGTAGGGATCGAGTGGGTGACGGGAAGGATGGCACCGACAACACCAAAGGGGGCGTATTCTTCGAGCGTGATCCCGTCGTCGCCACTCATGGCTTCAGGGCGGAGCCACTCGACACCTGGGACAAACTTGACGATTTCAAGCTTGCCGATTTTGTGGTCGAGTCGACCGATCTTTGTTTCCGCGAATTCGAACTCACCCCATGCCTGTGCGTTGGTGGTGCAAAGTTCTTTGACGATTTCGATGACGCGGGTGCGACCTGCCACGCCGAGTTGTTGAAGTTGGAGAAACGCCTGATGGGCGGCTTCGGATGCCTGGCAGACGTGGGCGAAAACACCGTGTTTGCCACCTATGCCAGGTGCTTTTTCGCAATGGGAGGAACTGTCCTCTGTGGGCGTGGTAGGTGCTGCCGTGGCTGCCGGAGCAGGAGGTGTGGCCGGAGCCGTCGCTGCGGGTGCGCCAGCATTAAGTTTCTGAAGCACGTTTTCTACGACGTTACGCAGTGTATCTTGATCGATGGTATTCACGGGTTAAAATGAGATTCTAGCTACTTTGATAGATTTTTTGGCCGAGCACATCGACGGTATCGACGATGGCGATGATGGCGGCGTCTACGGGCAGGGGTTTGAGTCCTGCGGCTTGGCGGGCTGAGCTGCCTTGGCAGAACATCACGAGGTCACCCTCGCCGGCACCGATGTTATCGACGGCGACGATGGTATTGACGCCGTTGCGGAATTGTGTGGGGTTTGTTTCGTCCACAAGTTGTGGGCGCAGCAGGAGGAGTTTTTTCCCCTGCATACTGTCGTCTTTTTTAGTGGCGACGACATGACCGATGACATCTGCGAGAAACATGGTGCTTGTGAGTGGGTTGGGTGCGGACGGGTTAACGATGCGAGTGACGCCCGTGGGGTGCACATGGGCACCCAACGGGTCATCAGAAAGCCTGGTCGGGCTTACTTCTTAGCGGCTTTGGCTGCCTTGGGAAGCATCTCACCGAGGGCATTGTCAGGGCGCGCGATGACGTGGGCGCTGATGACTTCACCGACTTGTGAGGCAGCGGCGGCACCGCTATCAATGGCGGCTTTGACGGCTGCGATGTCACCTTCGACAACGACGTTGCACATGGCGCTGCCGATCTGACTCATGGGGCCAGAGAGTGTGACGTTAGCGGATTTCAGCATCGCGTCGGTGCCGTTGACAAGGCCGATGAGGCCGCGGGTTTCGAGTATTCCTATTGCTTGTTTAGCCATGGTATTCGTGGGTTGGTAGTGGGTTGGTTAGTAAGTTGAGTTATCGAGAGAGAGATTAAAAGGGGTCAGGCGAGGATCTTGCGCTGCACCTCACGGGCGAGCACGAGTTCCTCGTTGGCCGGGATGACAAGGATTTTAACCTTGGAGTCGGAAGCACTGATTTCGGCTTCCTCGGCGATGCATGCGGCATTTTTTTCGGGGTCGATGTGGATGCCAAATTCTTCGAGCCCTTGGCAGATGGCGGCGCGTAGCCACGGGTGGTTTTCGCCGATGCCAGCGGTGAAAACCAGGGCGTCGACGCCACCGAGTTCGAAGAGGTAGCTGGCAGCCCATTTTCGTGCCGAGTGGACGAGCATATCGAGTGCGAGTTGGGCGTCGGTATGGCCATCGGCGGCGGCCTCGCGGATATCGCGCAGGTCGTTGCTGATTGTGGAAACACCTTGGAGACCGGATTCCTTGGTCAGTTGGCGTTCGGCCTCCTCGAGGGAGATCCCCAGCGTTTTTACAGCGTAGGGGATGGCACCTGAGTCGAGGTCACCGACGCGGTTGTTCTGCGGCAGACCGCTCTGGGGTGAGAACCCCATGCTGGTGCCGGTGGCGACACCATTGCGGATGCCAGTCACCGAGCTACTGCCACCGAGGTGGAAGGAAATGACGCGCACGGGGGCGTCTGAGATGTTCTGTGGGCCATCGACGTAGAGTCGGCGGACGGTTTCGGCCACGTCATCCCGCCCCATGAGCTCGGCTGAGCGTTCTGCGACGTATTTGTGGCTGGCTCCGTGGAAGCCATAGCGGCGGATGCCCGCGTCGTGCCATGCCTGAGGCAGCGCGTAACGTGAGGCTTCCTCCGGGACCCACTGGTAAAAGGCGGTCTCGAAGAGGGCAACGAGGCGGGCCTTGGGAAGGATCTGAGCAAATTGTCTGATCCCTTCGGCGTAGGGTGGGTTGTGGGCTGGGGCCACCTCGCGGAAGCCTTCCAGCGCGTCAATGACGGCGGCGTCGGCATCCACGCAGCCACTCAGATTTTTGCCGAGCACGGTCTTGAATCCCACGGCATCAATATCGCTGATGACGTTGAGATGACCTTGGTCGACGAGGTCGGAGAGGGCTTTGTGGATGACATCCGCGTAGTCGGTCACACGTTCGAAACCGCCTGATGCGACCACACGCTCATCGTTACCGTCAATTTGATAGAGACGGTATTTGAATGAGGTGGACCCCAGGTTGGCGATTAGGATACGCATTTTTTTAGAGATGTCGGGTGGTGCTTGGATTAGGAAATCCAGCTGCCGAGTTGGCCGAGATCTTCGTGAGGGCGGGGGATGACGAGAACGGAGTTCACTTCACCGATCTGTGCTGCTGCTTCTGCGCCGGCGTCAACGCCTGCTTTCACTGCTGCGACATCGCCAGTGAAGAATCCGCAGACGAGACCTGAGCCGATTTTATCCCAGCCTGTCATGGTGATGTCAGCGGCCTTGATGGCGGCATCTGATGCTTCGATCAGGGCGGGGAGGCCTTTTGTTTCAATCATTCCAAGTGCTTGCTTTGCCATAATAGTATGTAGTTAGTGGTTGGTGTGGATGGTGGTATCCGACATTAGAGGTCGAATTGCTTTAAGAGTTCAGGGGCGGGGCGTGCGATGACGTGGGCACCGGTGAGTTCACCGACGCGGCCGGCTGCTTCTGCGCCGGCGTCAACGGCTGCTTTGACGCTACCTACATCTCCTTGGACGAGGATCGCGAGCAGTCCTGCACCGACTTGTACTTGTTTGACGATATCTACGTCTGCGGCTTTGGCCATTGCATCTGCGGCCTCCACGCTACCGACGTAGCCTTTAGTTTCTATCATTCCCAGGGCTTTGTTCATGGTTTTGTTTGTTTTGGTTGTGGTTAGTGTTTTTTAGGTGGGCCTTTACTTGATGAGCTCACAGAAAGTATCGGGTTTGAGTCCGCAGGCATTGCCTTCATCGGTATCGATGTGGGCTTCGAGGTTGAAGCTTTTATCGACGCGGACGACGATGTTGTCGAAGGTTACCGAGCATGCGCTGTGGACTTTCATTTTCATCGTATCGAGGTGCTCGACGCCGTAGTAGGCGGCGTCATCGGGGTGCATGTGCACGTGGGGTTGGGCGCGGATCACGCCTTCGTCCATTTTGAAATACCCGTTGGGTCCCATCAGCATGCAGCCGGGGGTGCCGGCGACATCGCCTGACATCTTGATCGGAATATCGAATCCGAGCGCGATGGCATCGGTGAAGGCGAGTTCGACCTGATTGAGGTCGCGGCATGGGCCGAGGATGCGCAGGTTGGAGATGACGCGGCTCCGTGGTCCGATCAGGGTGACGGACTCCTTGGCGGCGTAGGCTCCTTCTTGGTAGAGCCACTTGTTGGGGGTGAGCTGGTGGCCGGGGCCGAATAAGGCTTCAACGGCTTCCTGAGTCAGGTGACAGTGGCGTGCGCTGATGTTGACGACAAATCCGTTTGGTGCCTTGGCTTGCTGGGGCAGAGGCAGGCCCATGTTGCTGTATACCTGCTCGCGCACCATGTGTTCGATCACTGCGCGGGGTGGGCTGGTCTGTTGAGAGGATGACATGAATTTTCTGGCTGACGGGTGGCATTTCTCATGTTTTGATTGACAAGTCAACGAAAAACAAAGAAAAAACGAATTAAAGCCAACGATACAAAGAATTAACCATGCTTGCAGCAGAAAGACATCACAGGATTATCCAAGCGCTTACCGAGCGCGGCTCGGTGCGGACGAAGGGGCTGGCGGGGGAGTTGGATGTAACGGACGAAACGATCCGCAAGGATTTTGAATACCTGGAGCAGCAGGGGTTGCTGGTGCGATCGCACGGTGGGGCGATTCCGCCGAAGCGCGTGATCAGGGAGTTATCGCTGACTGAGCGGCAGTTGATTAACCGCGAGGCCAAAAATGCGATTGCCAAGGCGGCAGCGAAGCGGATTCAGCCCGACGAGACGATTTTTATTGATGCGAGTTCTACGGCGCTGACCATTACCCAGTATTTGCCGGATTTTCATTTTACGGTGATCAGCAATGCGCATGATGTGATTTCAGCCTTGGCGGGGGTTGAGCATATCGATGTGATCAGCACGGGGGGGCTTTTTGAGCAACGGTCACGGTCGTTCATCGGCCTCGCCGCAGAGAAAACCCTCCATCGTTACAATATCCACCGGATGTTTTTTTCAGGTAATGGGCTCGATCTTGAGAGAGGGGTGAGCGAGAGTAATTCTCGGCAGGCCGCCTTTAAGGAGCACGTCATCGAGGCCGCAGAAGATGTGTGTTTGCTGGCGGACGAATCCAAAATTGGTCAGCGATCCTCCTTCTTTTTTGCCCAATGTGGCGACCTGAAGAGTCTGGTGACGAGCAAAAAAGCCAATCCGGCGATTCTCGAGTCGTTACGTAATCTCGGGATAGAAATTATACTCGCTTGACTAGAAACACAGAAAAACACAGCTTCACACAAGAATGAGCAGAAATGCTTGAACCATCAAATCTATGAAAACCGTATTTAAATCAGACAACCTTCCTAAAATTGGAATCCGCCCAACCATCGACGGTCGACTCGGAGGAGTTCGCGAGTCGCTCGAAGACCAGACGATGAATCAGGCGAAGGCAACGGCCGCCTTACTTGCCCAAAACCTACGCTACCCTGACGGGTCAGCGGTCGAGTGTGTCATCGCGGACACCTGTATTGGTGGCGTGGCTGAGGCGGCGGCCTGTGCTGATAAGTTTAAACGTGAGAATGTAGGAGTATCGCTCACGGTTACCCCATGCTGGTGTTATGGTTCTGAGACCATGGACATGGATCCTCATACACCGAAGGCGGTTTGGGGGTTTAATGGCACCGAGCGCCCTGGGGCGGTTTACTTGGCGGCCGCGCTCGCGGGTCATAGCCAGAAGGGGTTGCCTGCTTTTGGTATTTATGGCCGTGATGTGATGGAGTCGGATGACACCTCCATCCCAGAGGACGTCGCACACAAAATTCTATCGTTTTGCCGCGCTGGATTGTCGGTTGCGTTGATGCGCGGGAAGTCCTACCTCTCGCTCGGTGGCACCTCGATGGGGATTGCCGGCTCGGTGGTGGATCCTGATTTTTTCCAAGACTACCTCGGGATCCGCGTTGAAGCGGTGGATATGACGGAGGTCGCCCGCCGTATCGATCACGGGATCTACGATCCCGTAGAATACGAAAAAGCGCTGGCATGGGTGAAGAAAAATTGCCCTGAGGGGAAAGACTACAATAGCCAGGAGACCCAGCGGCCACGCGAGGTGCTTGATGCCGAGTGGGAGACATCCGTCAAGATGGCACTCATTGCCCGTGACCTCATGGTAGGAAACGACCGGCTCGCCGAGCTCGGCTACGGGGAAGAAGCCCACGGGCGAAATGCGATTTGTGGCGGCTTCCAAGGGCAGCGCCAGTGGACGGATCACTACCCGAATGGCGACTTTATGGAGGCGATCCTGACAAGCTCCTTCGACTGGAATGGCAAGCGTGCCCCGTATCAATTTGCCACTGAGAACGATGCGCTGAATGCCGTGACGATGATGTTTGGTCACCTGCTGACCAACACCGCGCAGATCTTTGCTGACCTTCGCACCTATTGGTCGCCTGACGCGGTCAAGCGGGTTGCTGGGCATGAGCTTACTGGGGCGGCATCGGATGGTTTACTTCATTTGATTAACTCGGGTCCCGCGACGCTTGATGGCACGGGTCAGATGATCGAGGGCGGCAAGCCTGTGATGAAGCCCTTCTGGGATATCACCGATGAGGAGGTGGAGGCCTGCCTCGATGCCACCACCTGGCACCCGTCGATTACGGAGTATTTCCCTGGGGGAGGAATGAGCACCCGCTATGCCACCCAAGGTGGTATGCCGGCAACGATCGCTCGGCTCAATCTGGTAAAAGGGATCGGGCCGGTTCTGCAAATTGCCGAGGGGGTCACCGTTGAGCTTCCTGAGGACGTGCATGATGCGCTTGACGAGCGCACCAATCCATCCTGGCCAACGACCTGGTTCTGTCCGAAGATTACCGGCGATGGAGCATTCCGCGACACCTACTCGGTGATGAATAACTGGGGGGCGAACCACTGTGTCATGAGCTACGGGCACGTGGGTGCCGATCTGATTACGCTGGCCTCGATGCTGCGTATCCCCGTTTACATGCACAACGTCAGTGAAGACCGCATCTACCGACCCTCGTCATGGGCTGCTCATGGAACATCCGATTCTGAAGGTGGCGACTTCCGAGCCTGTGATAACTATGGTCCGTTGTATGGTTAGGCGTTGGCGTCCCTCACATTGACCCGATCAAGTGGGGGGGGCATGCGACGGAATCTCATTGTTGATCCTGTGATTTGGGGCTTGATGTTTTGATCGTTTTAGGAAATAAAGCTCCCACAACATTACCCATCTTATAATATGGCCGATAAAGAAGATATTAACGCTGAAAATGTAAAGGGCGCTTTCTATGTGGATAGTCAGTGCATCGATTGTGACCTCTGCCGCGAGACGGCTCCTAACAACTTTTCCCGCGAGGAAGACGAGGGGTATTCCTACGTGCACAAGCAGCCAGAAAACGACGAAGAGCGCGAGCAGTGTATTGAGGCCATGGAAGGCTGTCCGGTCGAGGCGATTGGCGACGATGGGGAGTAATCCCAACTCGGCGACCCCTGCCAGATTCGGTGGGGGGGCGAAGAAGTCGAAGTCACCAAGGTCCCGGACCACGGTGCCTGCTGGAGTGAGAAAAGCTCGCGCTCGTATTCTATCCGAGTGGCGAGGCGGGCTGGATCCACCGAACCCTGAGAGGAATATTCACCAACCGGGTGAGTATCTCGATGACCTGCTCAAGACGATTGGGCTATCAGATGGTGTTGATGAACAACGCCTGAAGGACGTTTGGTCGCTTGTGGCTGGTCCCTTTGTGGCTCAACACACCGTGCCGGAATCCATTCGTGGCGGGGTGCTTGTGTTGCGTGTTTTGCAGCCGACGATGAAGTTTCATCTTCAGCAGATGAGTGGAAAGTTGTTGGAAAACCTCCACCGCGAGCTTGGTGAGGGGATTGTGAAGCAGGTTGTTTTTAAAATTGGATAACGTATAAGACGATGGTCACCGCACGAATTCATCAATGTGAAAACTGGATCTTCGATTGGTCCGGCACCTTGGTCGATGATCTTGCCATGGTTTTGGATGCCACCAACCATGTCCTGCGCCATTATGGAAAAGGTGAGATGGGACGTGACGATTTCCGGATGCGATTTCGCCTTCCCTACGCTGGGTTTTACGAGGAGATGCTCCCTGGTGTGCCGTTGCCTGAGCTCGAGGACCACTTTCGGGTAGGGTTTGCTGATTCTGAAGCGGCTGGGGTGACATCGCCCTTGCTTCCGTATGCGGTGGAGTTTCTCAAGTGCCTACATGCGCGGAACAAGCGGATGTTTATTCTGAGTTCGATGGATGCTCTCGCGTTTGACCGGCATGCTCGGCAACTGGGGGTGGATCATTTTTTTGAGGCTTCTTATGCCGGGGTGTTGGATAAGCGCGATCAAATTCACCGGATGATCGCCAGCCATCAGCTTGATATTGAGCGGACGGTTTTTCTGGGTGATATGTGCCACGATGTCGAGACGGCTAGGCATGGTGGGGTGAGCTCGATTGCCCTGCTCACGGGTTATCAAGATGCCGCACAGTTATCGAGGTCGAACCCAGACCTCGTGGCAGACGATCTCTCCGAAATCTTACGGCTGCTGGAAAGTGGTCGGGTCCATGAAACGGAGACAACGGCACGTCAATGACCCGAGCTTATCGCGTCAACTCCCTCCCTCTCAAAAAAAAGCATTCCCGAAGCAACATGAAACGTTCCGATCAAATATTTATCCGTGGTCTGCGCGTGAGCAGTTACGTCGGAGTGCCCGACGAGGAACGAGCCGAGGCTCAAGAGCTCGTCATCAATGCCACGTTCTCGCCGATGAGTTCGCCGGGGCCGCTCGAGGATGATCTTGCTCGCACGATTGATTACCATGCGGTGGCGGTCCGACTGGATGAGGTTGCCGGATCGCGTCCTCGAAAACTGATTGAGACCTTGGCCGAGGACCTCGCCGCCATGGTGCTGGATGAGTTTCCTGTGACCGTGGTTCATCTAGAAATTGAAAAATTCATTTTGCCGAATACGCGATGCGTGGGTGTTTCCATCACGCGTCATGCGGCTGACTGAGATGGGTGGGGTGGATGTTGCATTCCGTCGGCCGTGGAGATTTGACTTGAATTCGGTCTGGGTGTTGGTGATGATACTAGCAATGACCCCCCGCATTTTTATGAATAAAAAGACACGATTCTCGACTGTAAGTTTGGCTGTCCTGACCCTTCTTGGTGCTCTGCATTTCTCGATTTCTGCGCTTCAGGCCCAGAGCGTAAATTTTGCTGCGCTTGGATCGAAAGGTGGTAAGGCATCCGCCTCGTCCTGCGTGCTTATCGATGACAAGGGGACGCTTGCCACGGTGGTTGAACTTGGATCCGATCTGCAAAATGCCACGCTGGTTGCGGGCGGCAAAAACGTGCCCCTGAAGTATGTGGTCAGTGATGCCGATAGTCGAGTTGCCCTTTACCAGATTCCTGTAGCCTCCATCGGTCTCATTCAAAACCCGATCGTGCTGGGGTCATCGTTGTCACTCAAGCCATCTCAGGCGGTTTATACTTCGGCCACTGATCGATCGGTCACGGCGCGGGTGGTGAGTCGAGAGCATCGTTTTCAAGGGAAGACGCTGCCTCTGGCGGTTCTCCGTGTGAATCACGCACAAGATGCGCCCCTGCCTGGCAGTGGGATCTATGATGACGAGGGCAAACTCGTAGGTCTTGTTCGCCAGGCGGTGCATCACGCGCCGAGCAGCAGTTACTGCCTGCCCGCTGAGGTGGTGAGCCGGATTCGGAGCGACCACGAGCGTAACGGGAAGGTGAGTCGGTGTTGGATAGGGATCATTATGGATGAATGGGTGGCGGCACCTATGGTAGAAAGCGTCAGGCCTGGCTCTCCCGCGCAACGGGCAGGCTTGAAAAAAGGGGACGTGATACTTAGCATCGGAGATCGGTCGGTGCGGAACTACACCGAGGTGGTGGATGCCTTTTACTACCTTGTTGCAGGAGAATCGGCCAAGTTTAGGGTGCTCCGAGGCACCGAGATGAAGGCGTTCGATGTCAAGCCTGAGGTCAGCCCGAGGTCATGACGGCACAGGGCATCAGGTGTGTCGTATTTTTGGGAGTTTAGGGTTTGAATGTTCGGGCTTACCGACTATCTCTCCGGCCGCATCATGGCATTCAAATTTTCAAGTCTCAACCCAGCCCAGTCGGAAGCCGTCAATGCGCTCGATGGCCCCGTGCTGATCCTTGCGGGTGCCGGGACGGGAAAAACGAGGACGGTGACCTGCCGGATTTCTCATATGGTCGACAGTGGTATCGCGCCCGAGAATATCCTTGCGGTGACATTCACCAACAAGGCGGCGAGCGAGATGCGCGAGCGTGTCGGCGACATGGTGAGCAAGAAGGCGGGCAAGGAGATCACGGTTTGCACCTTTCACTCGCTCTGTGTTCGGATTTTACGCACCGGTATCGATCGGCTTGGATACAAACACAACTTCACGATTTACACGGGCAATGATCAGACTGGCCTGATCAAGCAGATCATTGTCCGCAAGGGCGGCGCACAGGAAAAAATCGAGCCCGGCTTGGTGCTGTCGACAATTTCAAAAGCAAAAAATGAACCTGGAGGATTGGCATCGATCGTCGACCCGTTTATCGCCGATATTGCTCAGGCCTATGCCAATGAGCTGCGTGCGCAGAATGCCGTTGATTTTGATGACTTGCTGTTGCTGGGTGAGCGTCTTCTAAGGGAGTTTCCTGATGTCAGAGACATTTGTCGGAAACGCTGGACTCGGATCACGGTGGATGAGTTTCAGGATACCAACAGCCTGCAGATGCGCCTGCTCCAGCAGCTTGTCGGTGAGCCCTACCACGTTTGTGTGGTGGGCGATGACGACCAGAGTATCTACGGCTGGCGTGGTGCCGAGGTGGCTAATATCCTCCAGTTTGAAAAGTTTTTTCCGAACCCTCAGGTGGTGCGTCTTGAATACAACTACCGCAGTTCGGATGCGATCATTCACACGGCGAACTCGTTGATTGTGCACAATGTCGGACGCCGGGAAAAGCAATTGAGGTCGGTGAAACCAGGTGGCGACTCGATCCGCATTATCGCGATGCCGGGCGATGAGGAAGAAGCCCAGTTTATTGCCCACGAGATCACTGACATCCATCGAGTGGAGAAGAAACCGCTCGAAGACATTGCGATTCTGTTTCGGACGAACTCGCAGTGCCGCCATCTTGAGCAGGCGCTGCGCGAAGAAGATATCCCATACCGCATGATCGGTGCGCAAAGTTTTTATGATAAGCGGGAAGTGCGTGACCTGCTGGCCTATCTTCAGGTGCTGGCCAACCCAGATGCCGACGTGCCATTACTGCGGATTATGAATGCCCCACCGCGTGGGATTGGTCAGTCAGCTGCTATTTTGCTTACCGACACGTCACGCGAACGTGGCGGCAGCGTCTGGGAAGCCATGGGTGTGCCGTCCGATCACTTGTCGACACGTGCGCGTAATGCGATTGGGCAGTTTACGGAATTGATGCTCACTTACCGTGAGCGTATGCATGCCGGCGGTGAAAACATGGGTCAGGTCATGCTGAGCCTGCTGGAGGAAACGGGATACATCGAGTGGGTGATTCGGAATAGTAAAAATGAAAAGGAGTCGGATATGCGCCGCAGCAGCATCGATGATGTGGTGCAGCAGCTTACCGATGCATCAAAAAAAGGTCTGACGTTGCAAAAATTTCTCGATAAATCCGCACTCGCCCGTGACCGCGAGGACGATAACGATATTGAGAAACAGCGTGGCGTCACCCTGATCACCCTGCACGCATCCAAGGGGTTGGAATACCCGATCGTTTATCTCGTGGGTCTTGAGGAAGGGATTCTGCCTCACAAACGCAGTATTGAAGAAGGTACCCGCGACGAGGAGCGGCGCTTACTTTATGTGGGGATCACCCGTGCCCAAGACCGGTGCACATTGACCTGGTGTGCTGTGCGCACGAAGTGGGGACAGCAGCATGCGGGAGAAATCAGTGCCTTCATCCCAGAACTTGATGAAAAACACATTGAGCACCTCGACTACGATGACATCATGGGCGCTGAAGCGACCGAGGAAGATCTGGCCAATTTTTTTGCAGATCTGCGCAGTGATTAGTAACCCGGTGGCGGTTTGGCAGGGAGGTCACCGCTTTTCAGGGGATGGTATTTACCGTCGGATTCAAATCCCGTCTTCCCACGTGCGAGGAATGTCAACTCGAGTCGTTGAGTGCAATGAGGCTCGATCTCCATGACTGGGTGAGTTCTGTTTGAGATTGACCCGTATTGAATTATGGAGGGTTTTCAGCTATATTACTCGGCAGAATTCATTTATGGTTCAATTCAACAAGGACCATGGGGGATGGATCAAACGGATCAATCTGCATGGGCTGATTCACTAAAAAAAGACGATGATTATTGGATGTTTTGCACTGATCGAGCCATTTACCCCGATGGAGAGACAATTTGAGGCGATCAAGGAGCTTGGGATTGATTATGCTGATTTAACCGATAGCCATGATGGTGCCACTCTGGGAACCGAGTATGGTTTTTCGGCCTCCATCAGTCTGGATTCCCACCCCGGAAAAATCCGTGATATGGTGGCCAAGCACGGACTCACTTTGACCAGTGTGTGTGCCCATGCCAATTTGCTCGATCCGGTGAGCCCGGATTCCTATGGAACACACCAGATAATCAAGGCGATCCGGCTGGCGAATTTGTTGGGAGTGAAGCAGGTGATCACGACCGAGGGCGACCCGAAGACGGATTTCGGTCATAATTTAAGCGAAGAACAACGGTTGCTGATGATTGCATCAAAACTTCATGCCCCGATCGAATGGGCACGTGAACTCGGTATTGAGCTGCTGCTTGAACCTCACGGCATCATGACGGATACGGTGGATGGTATGAAAAAAATCCTCGATACCTTGGGCAATGAAGATGTGGTCGGTGTCAATCTCGATACCGGCAACTCCTGGCTCGGTGGTGGTGACCCGCTGCAGTTTGTGCAAGAGTTGGGCAACCGGATCAAGCACGTACACTGGAAGGATATGGGGGCCGAGTGGGTCGACAAACGCGGCACGATGTATGGCTGCGGCATGGGTCTCATCCCTGTGGGCGACGGTGTGGTCGGCATCAAGGAAATCGTCGAAGCACTCGATCAAATTGGCTTCGTCGGGCCAACCACTCTGGAGATCGCCGGCAAAGAAGCCGTCCAGGAATCGGTTAAACGATTGCATGATTGGAGTCAGGGGTAGGACTGGCAGGCGCTAGGTAAATTTTTGCGTGTGTTCTTCATTTTTCGTGGTTAAACCTGCGTTATGAGTTCCTACATCATCAAGGTATTCCTCTACGAAGTTGACCCGTTGATTTGGAGGCGGTTTTCTATTCTGGACACGGCGACCTTTGCCGACCTGCATCAGGTGATTCAGAAAGTCATGGGGTGGAATGACGAGCAGGCACATCAGTTCCGCCATGGAAAAGGAAAAAGCCTGACCAGCGTCATCGCTGATACCCAGGAGCAGGTGGCGCCGGGGGATACGTTTCAGGATGAAACGGAGGTCACGCTCGCCAGCATGGTCGGTCGGCGCCGGTTGCCGCTGCGACTTCTCTACCGGTATGACTTTTTTGACGACTGGACCCATGAACTGGTCATTGAGAAAAAAGATGATTCCGCTGATGGATTAAAGGTGTTAGGTGGTGAGCGGGCATGTCCACCTGAGGATTGCGGCGGCTCGTTTGGCTATAAAGAATGTATGGAAGGGTTTGCCGAGTGGATGGATGACGATTACGACCCCGAGGCCTTTGATCCGGAAAACGTCGAGTTATGACGCTTTCGGATGTGATCGATTACTGCCTTACCAAGAAGGCGTCGGAGGAAAGCCTGCCATTTGGGCCGGACGTGCTTGTTTACAAAGTTTGCGGAAAGATGTTTGCGTTGGCCGTGCCGGATGACGTGCCGCCTCGGGTGAATCTGAAATGCGACCCAGACCGCGCCCTTGAGCTTCGGGATGCATACGACGCGATCATCCCAGGGTATCACATGAACAAGCGGCACTGGAATACGCTGTGTCTTGACGAAACCGTGCCGGATGATCTTGTGCGCGATCTGATTGATCATTCCTACAACCTCGTGGTCAGAGGATTGAAAAAGGCGGACCGAGACGCCTTGGCGTAGCTATTAGTTGGCCACGATGTTAACCAGTCGGCCGGGGACGACGATGATTTTGCGGATCGTTTTTCCCTCGGTGTGTTGCAGGACGTTGGTGTCTTGCTGGGCGAGGGATTCGATTTCATCCTTCGGAGCATCCTTGGCAACGGTGATCTTGCCTCGCAGCTTGCCATTGACCTGAACGACGATTTCGACCTCGTCCTCGACGAGAAAGGCTTCGTTGAAGCTCGGCCATGTGCGGTCGGCGAGGATCCGGCTCTTGCTACACTGGGCACTGGGGAAGGCGTCGCCCACTTGCTGGTGGATTTCCTCGGTGATGTGCGGCGCAAACGGATTCAGGCATTTCAGTAAATCACGCAGCAGGAGCGCAGGCAATTTTTCCGCCTGGGTGAAGGCATTGGTGCAGACCATCATTTGTGAGATCGCGGTGTTGAATGACATTTTCTCGATGTCATCAGAGACCTTTTTGATGGTTTCGTGAAGGACTTTTAACAGCGCCTTATCGGTCGGTTTATCGTCGGTGAGTTTGCTGGACAGCACCCACTCGCCTTCCTGATTTTGCTCGAAGGCGAGTCGCCAGACGCGGGCGAGGAAACGGGAAACTCCCTCGACTCCTTTCATCTGCCATGGTTTGACCTGCTCGAGCGGCCCCATAAACATCTCGTAGAGGCGTAAGGAGTCGGCACCGTATTCCTCCACGACATCGTCCGGGTTGACCACATTACCAAGCGACTTGGACATCTTAGCGCCGTCTTCACCGAGGATCAGTCCCTGGTTGACCAGTTTTTGGAATGGCTCGATGGTGGAGACGTGACCGAGGTCATAGAGGACCTTGTGCCAGAACCGGGCGTAAAGGAGGTGAAGCACGGCGTGCTCGGTGCCACCGACGTAGAGGTCGACCATGCCGACCGAGTTTGGCTCGGTGTTTGATGAGGCGCTACTCCAGTAAGCTTCCGCCTCTTTGGAGATGAAGCGGTCGGTGTTGTTGGGGTCGCAGTAGCGCATGTAATACCAGCACGAGCCGGCCCACTGGGGCATGGTGTTGGTTTCGCGGCGGGCGGTTTCGGTGTAGTTGATCCAGTCGGTCGCCTTCGCCAGCGGGCCTTCGGGAGAGCCAGTTGGTTTGAAGTCGTCCATCTCGGGTTGCAGCACGGGGAGTTCAGATTCCGGAACCGAGTGGTGGTTGCCATCTTCCCAGATAATGGGGAAGGGTTCACCCCAGTAGCGCTGGCGCGAGAACAGCCAGTCGCGCAGCTTGAAGTTGATTTTGAACGTGCCCTTGTTGTTGTCGACAAGCCACCGGATGATGGCTTTTTTAGCATCCTTGGTTTTCATGCCGTCGAGGAAACCAGAGTTGACGGATTTGCCGTTGCCAGTAAATCCATGCCAGTCCGAGTCGTCGTTAGGTTGGACAACCTGGAGCACGGGGAGGTCGAACTTGGTGGCAAATTCGAAGTCGCGGCTGTCGTGAGCAGGCACGGCCATGATAGCGCCGGTGCCGTAGCCCATCATCACATAGTCGGCGATCCACACGGGGATTTGTTCGCCGTTGACCGGGTTGGTGGCGGTGGCGCCGGTGAAGATGCCGGACTTGTCCTTGTTGAGGTCGCCGCGTTCGAGGTCGGATTTGGATGCGCAGCCTTGGATGTAGGCGTCGACCGCATTTTTTTGATCTTCAGAGGTGATTTCAGCGACCAATGGGTGCTCGGGAGCGAGCACCATGTAGGTGGCGCCGAAGAGGGTGTCGGGTCGGGTGGTGAAGACGGTGACGTCGTGGCCTTGGAGGTCAAAAATAACTTCGGCACCAGTCGACTTTCCAATCCAGTTTTTTTGCAGAAGTTTGATCGATTCAGGCCAGTCGAGGTCGTCGAGTTCGTTGATTAAGCGGTCGGCGTATTTGGTGATGCGAAGCATCCACTGTCGGAGTGGCCGGCGTTCCACCGTGTGGCCCTTGGATTTCCACTCTTCGATCTCCTCGTTGGCGAGCACGGTGCCGAGGTCGGGCGACCAGTTGACGGGGGCTTCGTGGATGAAGGCGAGTCGGACGTCATCGATTTGTTCGCGCGTCCAGCCTTTGGCTTCGAGCTCGGAGACGGGAGCGGCTTTTTGTGTTTCCTCGTTGAAGTAGGAGTTGTAGAGCTGAAGGAAGATCCACTGGGTCCAGCGCACGTAATTCGGGTCGGTGGTGTTGACCTCGCGGTTCCAGTCGTAACCGAACCCGAGCGACTTGAGTTGTCGGCGGAAATTTTCGATATTCGCCTCGGTGGTGATCCGTGGGTGTTGGCCGGTTTTGATGGCGTATTGTTCGGCGGGCAGGCCGAAGGCGTCCCAGCCCATCGGGTGGAGGACGTTGTGGTTATTCATCCGCTTGTAGCGGCCGAGGATGTCGGTGGCGGTGTATCCCTCAGGGTGACCGACGTGGAGGCCGGCGCCGGACGGGTAGGGGAACATATCGAGGATGAAGTACTTGGGTTTGGACGCATCAAAGTCGTCCTCGCCTGGGTTGGCCGTGTGGAAGGTGTCGTTTTGGTCCCAGTATTGTTGCCACTTGGGTTCGAAATCGGCGAAGGGGAAGGGTTTTCGTTGGTCGGACATGATGGGATGGGGAGTGGGGAAATGCGGTGGCGCCTTTGCTGAGGCGGGTCGTAGTGGGTGTGCAGGGGGGGAGGTAGAGGTTTTTGGGGGGAATGAAAAGAAAAACCCCAGCGGGAATGCCCACTGGGGTTGATGGGGAGCATTTTGATTACCCCCGGGCTCGTTCGAGCAATAGCAGCATGAGGAAGGAGTAAATCAGGTTGATCTCTTCCTGCGGCGCGAGCTCGGCAAGTTTTTCGATGGTGAATTTCCCTTCGAAAAAGGCAGCTTGTTTTTGCACGCGCATGACGGGTGTGCCGTCAGGCCGGGTGGCGATATAGGCTGGGTGGCAGAAATATCCTGTCAGGAACCCCACAAGTGGGATGCTGCCGAGAAATCCGTCGAGCACCTTGGTCCACGGGTTTTCTTCCTGAATGTTAAAGTCGGCGATCTCGTCGCCTGGGTTAAACACATCGTATCGGGCGCGCCAGATCGAGCGCATACCTTGTCGGCCGACGGATCCGATATCGTGGCCATCATCGTCGGTGAAAAAATAGCGGGCCGACCAGTCGATCACCTTGTTGGCTTTGATGCTGGCGATCTGTCGGGATTTTTGGGGGTCGGAAAATACCTGAATGTCCTCCCTGAGCTTAAACAGCTTTTGTTTGACGAAACAAATCGGGCTCCCCTGGGAGTCATTCACAAAGATTTGTGGGGCGATGGCGATGACTTTGAAGCTCAGGTTCAGTGGGTAATTCATGTCGTTTTGGGTAACAGTTAGCCGAACGTAGGCACAAAAAACGGGGGCGTCGAGCCCCCGTTTGTGGTGGATCAATGACCCATGAATGATTTAAAAGTGGATCGCGTGCCCATCCGCATCCAGCGTCGCCTCGTGGATCGCCTCGGCGAGCGTCGGGTGGGCGTGAATGGTGGAGTGGATCTCCTCGTTGGTGAGTTCCATTTCCAAGGCTAGCCCCATTTCTGCGATCAGCTCGGTGGCGTTGTCGCCAATGATATGCGCGCCGAGAAGCTCGCCGTGTTCCTTGCCAAAGAGGAGTTTGACAAACCCCTCCGCATCGCCGGACGCTTGGGCTTTGCCGATGGCGGCGTAGGGGAACTTGCCGACCTTGTAATCGACACCTTCCTCCTTGAGGGCACGTTCGGTTTTACCCACCGAGGCGACCTGCGGATGGCAGTATGTGCAGCCGGGGAAATTGCCGACCTTGCGTGGCGTGTGACCCTCAACAAAAAGTCCTTCGACGCATTGGATGGCTTCAAAGCTGGCGGTGTGGGCAAGCCATGGTGGGCCGGAGATATCGCCGACGGCATAGACGTTGGGGATGGATGTCTGGTAGCGGTCGTCCACTTGGATGAACCCGCGGTCGAGTTCAGGTTGGGTTCCGCCGGGCAGGACGGGAGCCACGCCGATGGCGACGAGGCAGACGCCTGCGGTGATGGTTTCGTTTCCTTTGGGTCCTTCGACATCGATGGAAACGGAGTCGCCATTGTCGCGGAAGGCAACACACTTGGTGTCGGTCAGCGAGCGCACCCCTTGTTTGGTGAAGGATTTTTGTAGTTCCTTGCCGACCTCGGTGTCCTCGACGGGCAGCAGGTTCGGTTGCATCTCGATGATGGTGACCTTGGTGCCGAAGGCATTGTAGACGTAGGCGAATTCCACCCCGATGGCACCTGCGCCGATGATGATCATTTCCTTCGGTTGCTCGGCAAGATTCATCGCCTCCTTCGAGCTGATGACGGATTTGCCATTGAATGGAAGTGGCGGGAGTTCACGGCTTTTGCAGCCGGTGGCAATCATGATGTTTGCGCCTTCGACAACCTGTTTTGAGCCATCGGTCGCAGTGACCTCAACCTGACGGTTGTCGATGACCGAGCCGAATCCACGGATGTAGTCGATCTTATTTTTCTTAAAGAGAAACTCGATCCCTCCGGCGAGTCGGGTGGAGACTTGGCGGGACCGGCCGACGACCTTGGACCAATCGTAGCTCAGGTTGTCAAACGAGATCCCAAAGGTGGAGGCTTTTTTGGTCAGCGTCTGGTAGAGCTCGGCATTTTTAAGCAGCGCCTTGGTCGGGATGCACCCCCAGTTCAGGCAGGTTCCGCCAGCGCGGTCGGCTTCGACAACGGCGACTTTTTTTCCGAGTTGGGCTGCGCGGATGGCTCCGACGTATCCGGCGGGGCCGCCGCCGATGACTATAAGATCATACATGGTAATGAGGAAGTTAAGATGAGGATGTGGGGGAGTGTGCCTCAGGGGAGGCGAGGAATCGGGTGAACTTGGGCAGAATCTGTCGGGGATGTCAATGGCTGCGGGAGTCAGTCGAAGAAAAACCTGCCGTTACTCGACCTTTGGGTGATGGTTCGAGTGGGAGGATCAATCCAAAGTAGAGAGGAACGACGGCTCCGGTGGTCAGTGCCCATAGGACTTCCTCACATGGGATGCTGAAGAAGGAAATGCCCCAGAGGGCATGGGGGTTCCAGGTATGAATGAAATCCGGCGATAGCTGGAGGATGCTGGCGAATGTGAGGGTGTAAACAAGGGCCAAACTCAGGGCTCCAGTCAATGCGGCGGGCCAAAGGAATGGACGCGTCGCGAGGAGTCCCATGGCCATCACGGTGTTGGTCGCCAAGCCTGCCGTGGACACGGGGAGGCCGATGATGTGGATGGAGGTTAAGCCAATCGCCAAGCCGACCAGCGAGATCGTCAGGTAGCGGATGATGGCCGCCCGCCCGATGCTGGGCGACATGATGTCAATGCGTGGATGGATGGTTTTCAGGGCGAGAACCATCGGGATGCCACAGCAGGCTAGCGTGACTAAAACATCTTCAATGCCCGTTTCCAAGATGGTGCCGAGCTTCGGGGGGTCCCAGTAATCGGGGACGGCGAGTAGGGATGTAAACGCAAACGGGGTGGTCATCAGGGCGCAGCAGGTGGCGAGGCGAGATTGTCGTGGGCATACGATCAGGCAGAGCATGAAGCAGGCACTGAGCAATAGGCTCAGCAGCAGGTAAGCATGACTGACAGGAACCATGATTTGACGGAGGGGGGTAAAAAAGCGGAGATGCTGGGTGCCATGCGCCCCATAGTCGTGGTGGGAGACAAAGGAAAAGCCAAGCCTAGTGGAGGGTTAGCTGGTTGGGATTAGACCCTTGGCTGCGATGCGGGTGGTGCCGCGGCGGGTCGAGCGGAAGATGATGGGGAGGTAAAAAACCTGATCACTCCGATAATGCCGAAGACCAGGGCGAGGACGGTAAAGGCCCCACCTCCGAAAAAGGCACCAAGGCCTTTTCCTACGATGCTTAATACGGCGCTGCTCGGGACATTGGCAAGCGTGACCGTGCGTCCGTCGGTGAGGCCGACGGACTCGACGTGATACCTCTGTCCTTGATGCACGGTAAATTTGCCGATGAGGTGCTTATTTCCGAAGTTGCTTGTTCCTGTGGGCTGGACTGCGGAGGTGGTGATGCCAGACTCCAGGTTTTTGACGTTGATGGTGACCGAGTGGATGGCCTCATTGCCATTGCTGGTGAGCCAGACGGTCATTTCTCCATCCTCCTCGGCGGTGATCTCCGCCCGATGAGGGGCTTGGAATTCGGTGCCTTGGTTGATTTGATCGACAAATGCTTTGCCTGATTGATAGGCGCTCAAGCCCGTGAATCCGGCGATACATCCTCCGATGAGTAGTAAAACAAGTGCGGTGAGCAGGAATCCGCATCCTTTTTTCTGGGTTGCCATAGGGTGGAGTTGTTTGTTGTTGGTGTTGCAGACTGGTCGTCTAAGTCGATGGGATATCCGGGTGAGATGCCCAGGCTGATGGGTCAATGAAACCGTCTCATATGAGACGATGAGAAAGATCCTATACCTTATGGACCATGGCTATGGTGGGTCGAAATGCCAAGCCAAAAACACCCGATGAAAAATGGTTGCTCGGACGGTGGTGATAGCGATGGTGCAAAAAAATCCCGCTAGCGGAAACTAGCGGGATAGGTGGGGGGAGTTGTCTCGCCGTCCGTTAGATGCTGGCGAGGATGTGATTCAAGGATTCGCTCGGGCGCATCGCCGCGGCGGTCAGGGTGTCGTCGGTGAGGTAATAGCCGCCGGTATCGACGGGTGCCCCTTGCGCGGCGATGAGTTCCTCGACGATGTTGGATTCACTTTCCGTGAGTGCCTTCGCCACGGGGGTGAAGGTGGCGGCGAGATCTGCGTCGTCAGTTTGCGCTGCGAGTGCCTGAGCCCAGTAAAGCCCGAGGTAGAAGTGCGATCCACGGTTATCGATGCCGCCGAGTTTACGGGTGGGTGATTTGTCGTTGATCAAGAACTGGCTGGTGGCAGCGTCGAGCGTATCGGCGAGCACCTTGGCCTTTGGGTTGTTGAATTTCTCACTGAGGTGTTCGAGGGAGACGGCGAGGGCGAGGAATTCGCCAAGCGAGTCCCAGCGCAGGTAGTTTTCTTCGACAAACTGCTGGACATGTTTCGGGGCCGAGCCGCCGGCGCCTGTCTCGAAGAGTCCGCCTCCGTTCATGAGCGGGACGATGGAGAGCATTTTGGCGGAGGTGCCGAGTTCGAGGATCGGGAAGAGGTCGGTGAGGTAGTCGCGCAGGACATTGCCGGTCACGGAGATCGTGTCTTGTCCGTCTTTGACGCGTGCGAGGGTGAACTCGGTGGCTTCGACAGGTGACATGATGTGGATCTCGAGGCCGTCGGTATCGTGATCGCCGAGGTAATGGCCGACTTTCTGGATGAGTTGGGCGTCGTGAGCACGGGTTTCATCGAGCCAGAAAACAGTGGGCCAGCCCGTTGCGCGTGCACGGTTGACGGCGAGCTTCACCCAGTCGGCGATCGGTGCATCCTTCACCTGGCAAGCACGCCAGATATCGCCGGCTTCGACCTGATGTTCGATGAGTGTATGACCTGCTGTGTCGGTGATGCGGACGGTGCCGTCGGTTGGGATTTCAAAGGTTTTATCGTGGGACCCGTATTCCTCGGCTTTTTGCGCCATGAGGCCAACGTTCGGCACGGTGCCCATGGTGGTGGGGTCGAACGCGCCGTGTTGTTTACAGAAATCGATGGTCGCTTGGTAGATGCCGGCGTAGGATGCGTCTGGGATGACGGCCTTGGTGTCTTGCTGGTTTCCCTCGGCATTCCACATCTGTCCGGAGGTCCGGATCATGGCGGGCATGGAAGCATCCACGATGACATCGCTGGGGACGTGTAGGTTGGTGATGCCTTTGTCGGAGTTTACCATGGCGAGGCTAGGGCCGTTGGCGTAGGCGGCATCGATGTCGGCAACGATGGCGGCCTTTTGCTCGGCTGGCAGCGAGTCAATTTTGCTGAGCAGGTCGCCAAAGCCATTTTTCAGATCGATGTTTAACCCATCGAGGACGTCGGCGTGTTGGGTAAAGACGTCTTTGAAAAAGACCGCAACACAGTGGCCGAAGATGATGGGGTCGGACACCTTCATCATGGTGGCTTTCATGTGCAGGGAGAAAAGGAGGCCCTTTTCCTTGGCGTCTGTGATTTGTTCGCTGAGGAACGAGGTGAGCGCCTTTTTACTCATCACCGTGGCATCGAGGATTTCTCCGGCGAGCAGCGGCGTGCTCGGCTTGAGCACCGTGACGCTGCCATCGGTAGCGGTGAGCTCAATGATGACCTCGGTCGGCTCGTCCACCGTGATGGATTTTTCGTTGGAGCGAAAATCGCCGCCGTCCATGCAGGCGACGTGGGATTGGGAGTCGGCTGACCAGGTGCCCATGCGGTGTGGGTTGGCTTTGGCGTATTCCTTGACGGCTTTGGGGGCGCGGCGGTCGGAGTTACCTTCGCGCAGCACGGGGTTGACGGCGGACCCTTTGATTTTGGCGTAGCAGGCCTCGGCGTCAGCGTAGTTTGGGATGTTGTATCCTTTGGCTTGAAGCTCGGCGATGGCGGCTTCCATCTGGGGCACGGATGCCGAGATATTGGGGAGTTTGATGATGTTGGCTTCGGGGGTTTTGGCGAGGGCGCCGAGCTCGGCGAGCGCGTCGGGAGTGCGCTGCTCGTCGGTCAGGTTTTCAGGGAACTGGGCGAGGATACGGCCGGCCAGTGAGATGTCCTTGGTTTCGACGTTAATGCCGGCAGATCGGGTGAACGACTCGACGATGGGGAGGAAAGAATAAGTGGCGAGCGCAGGCGCTTCGTCCGTTTGGGTGTAAATGATGGTTTCTTGGCTCATGGTAATCAACTTTCGATGGCGCGCTGTGTAAATCACCCGTCGGGGAGGTCAATGTAATTCGATAGGGTTGCGGATTTATGGGGTGTCTGTGGCCAGGGCGGCAGCAGGTGAGGTCATGATCAGGGAGATCATGCCGCTGGGTTTGTTGGCACCGCTGAGAAATCTCACAATCGGTATTTTCATTGTCGGTGATGCTGTGTAGCTTGGCCTTGCATCGGGCCCACCCGCGGTGGATGCCAACATTTAAATCACATACAACCACGAGCATGAGCACAAAGATAGCTGGGAAGGCAATGAAAGCAGGCATTTTTTCAATTGGCCTCGATACGTATTGGCCGCAATTTGACGGTCTACTTGAAAACCTGAATGGCTACCACGCTGAGATTCGCGATCGCATTGCGGATATGGGGATTGAGTTGGTGGACGGAGGCATGGTTGATCATGTTGAAAAGGCGGAGAGCACGGCGGATTTATTTAAGCGGGAGGACGTTTCGATGATTTTTCTTTTTATCTCAACCTATGCGCTGTCATCGACGGTATTGCCCGTGGTGCAAAAGGCCAAGGTGCCAGTCGTGATGCTTAATTTGCAGCCTGTCGCTCAACTCGATTACGAAAAATTCAACGCGATCGGCGATCGAGGCAAGATGACGGGTGTTTGGCTCGAGCATTGCCAATCGTGTTCAGTCCCCGAGCTCGCCTGCGTCTTTAATCGGGCGAAAATCGACTACCATGTGGTGACGGGTTATCTTCAGCAAGATGAGGCGTGGAGTGAGATCCGCGATTGGGTGGATGCTGGCAAAGCCGTTGAAGGCATGCGCCGGAACCGAGTCGGTGTGCTTGGCCATTACTATTGTGGTATGTTGGATGTCTACAGCGACCTCACCCAGCAGGCGGCTGTGTTTGGGAACCATTTTGAACTGCTCGAGATGTGTGAGCTTGTCGAACTCCGTAAATCGGTGACGGATGAGGAGGTGAGAGTCAAATTGCTTGAGTTTGGTGAGAAATTTGAGGTTGCCCCGGAATGTGAGCCATCTGAAATGGAGCGCGCTGCCAAAACCTCGGTGGCCCTCGATGAGCTGATCGCTCAGCATGATCTTGGATCGATGGCGTATTATTACGAAGGGGTCGGGGAGTATGAAAATATCGTCACCTCGATCATTGCAGGTAACACCCTGCTCACAGGGAGAAATGTCCCTGTCGCTGGCGAGTGCGAAATTAAAAACGTGCAGGCGATGAAGATTATGGATCTGCTCGGTGCAGGGGGGTCATTTTCCGAGTTTTACCTCTCCGATTTTGTTGATGATGTCGTCTACCTCGGACACGATGGGCCGGCGCATTTTGCCATTGCCGAGGGTGCCGTCCGTCTTGTGCCATTGCCGCTCTATCACGGCAAACCAGGGAAAGGGTTATCGATCCAGATGACGGTCAAACATGGCCCAGTCACCCTTCTCTCGGTGGTGCAGCACGGTGATGGTAAGGTCTTGTTGCAGGTTGCCGAAGGCAAGTCAGTTCCTGGCCCGATCCTCCAGATTGGCAATACCAACAGCCGCTATCAATTTGATATCGGAGCTAAGGACTTTATGAACGACTGGTCGAAAGGTGGTCCCGCGCACCATTGCGCCATTGGTACCGGTCACATGGCCAGTAAGATCGAGAAACTCGGCGAACTGCTCGGCATTGAAACCGTGCGTGTCGTTTGAGCGATGTATGATGGGCACCATGAAATAAGCCGTAAACCCGCAGGTTGACGGCATCGACGACCCCAAAGAAAAGATAAAAAACACTGTAACATTTCCCATTCTCGACGGATAGTCCCTTGAGGTAATGTCGGATAAAAAGGAAAATTCGGAAAAGCTGAACACGTATGTCGCCTTATTGGTCGAGCATCAGGATAGGCTGCGTGCCTATATATACACCCAGCTTCCTGGGAGCTCCAACGTCAGTGACGTGCTTCAGAATACCAATGCCGTGCTCTGGCAGAAACGGGAAAAATTTAAACCCGGCACGAATTTTCTCGCCTGGGCATTTCAGATCGCCCGCTTCCAAATTAAACAGCAACACGGCAGGAATAAACGCGACGGTAAACTGGTCTTTTCTGACGAGTTGCTCGAGCATATCGCAGAATCATCACCCACCGATAGTCCGCAAAATCGATTGCTGGAAGCGCTTGAGGGGTGTATGGCGAAGCTCACGGGCAGCCAGCGGAAAATCATCCTCGCTCGATATACCCGTGGGCAATCGCTCGAACAACTTGCGCAAACTCGCGGGTGCACCGCCGGTAGCCTGCGCATCAGCCTGCACCGCCTCCGCGAATCGTTGAGGAAGTGCGTTGAAAACTCCCTGTCTGACCCATCAAGATGACCCTAGCCGAGATCCAGAACCACATCCAGTTGCTAATCGACGGAGAAATCTCCGCTACTGAATTTGCTGCGCTCGAATCTGAGCTGCTGACAAACTCGGAAGCTCTGGAAGTTTACCTCGCCTACGGCCGGCTGCACTGCGGCCTCGAGAGGCATTGTGATATAAGGGGGATGGTCAAAAACCCGCCCGTTGTTCCCATCCACCGCGTCCTCGCCTTACAAAGAAAATTCGCCATCAAAGTTTCTCTGCTTGGAGCGGCGGCCGTGCTGTTGCTGACCGTTGTCGGGATGTGGTTTTTTCAAGCGCCAGAGCAACACGCGCTCCAGGCTAAATTTCAGGTTGCACCAGGCACCGACTTCGCCCTCACTCATGATGGCCAGACCGATGCTCCTGCGGGCAAGACTCTGGTAGAAGGATCCCGGTTGATCCTCAGGCATGGGGTTGTGGAGCTTGATCTCCCGCACGATGTGCGCGCGGTGGTCGAGGCGCCAGCTGACATGGTGCTTCGTGACGACCGGACTCTCGAGCTTGATTACGGTCGGGCCTTGTTTCAGATTAGATCGAAAGACGGTCGGGGTTTTACCGTTGCCACCCCTCACCAACGGATCGTGGACCTCGGCACATCCTTTGGCATTGATTTCCCCCAAGGCAGGGAGGAAATCGAACTTCACGTCTTGGAAGGTCGCGTGCGTATCGATCCACAAGAGGGATCCCATGGGGAGATTATCCAGGCCAACCGTGCGGTTTTGCTTGCTGGTGCCAAGGTGCTGCGTGATATCGATAACTCAGCCCTTGGCTTCCTCCACAGTCTCCCGTCAAAAATTGACACGCTGGTCGATGAGAACTTCGAGTCGGGGTTTCTTGCTGACCAAAACTACGTCATCCGCATGGATCCAACCGTGATTCGCGACCTCGCCGGGAACCCGTTCCAGGGGATCGAGGACGATACCACCTGGAATTTTAGCACGCCGCGCGCCATCTCGGGTTATGCGGCAACGATTTTGGCGGATGACTTTGCCGATGTTGTCAAGGCAGGCAACTCGGTCACTTGGGGGGCTTGGGATAGCGTCAATGGCATCGATGCTCCAGCCACCTCGCTTTCGTTTTGGAAAGGGGGCACCACTTCCGCGGCGAGTTTCCACCGCGTGACTGACGGTGAGATCGACGTGAACAACAACATGAAGGCTGCCGGTTGGGATACCTCATGGGAACTCAACTTGAGCCCTTCGGTCGCTTCGATCAGGTTGACCACGTTGGAGATTGACCTTCGGTTGATCAACAAAGATGGCTATGGGCAAAGTGCAAGAGGGAAAAACAGCAGGATGTTGGTCGAGCTTGTCGGCAGTGTCAGCGGGTTGCTGGGTAAGGTCGACCCAGGCAACAGCTTCTGCCCAGGTGGTGAATACACGCGCATACTCGATCTGACTCGTCTGCCCACGCTGGATCACAGTGAGACCTACACCCTCCACTTAAAAGCACGCGGCACCGGCCTCGGCCACCACAAGTCCCTGCAGGGGATGGCTCTTCGAGGTGACATCTCGGTGATCTCAGGATCTTCTCATAGCGCCGCCGCATCCGTTGACTCTTTCCTAGGAGATGAGGCGCAGCTCGGAATCGAGGCGCAGCTCGGAGTTGGCGATGGCGCGGAAGAATCTATGAGCGAGCGCGACGATTCGCCACCCGTTATCAGCGCCTTGCAACCGGCCGACAACTCGATCAGCCCCGTTTTGGGTGGGCAGTTGAAAATGCGCTTTAACGAGGCCATCCGATGGGGCACCGGCAGGGTGTTTATCCAGAATGTTACCGATTGGAGTGAGAGCACGCTGGTCGTGGGCTCCCGCCAGCTTTCCATCGACGGACGGGTTCTGACGATCCATCCACCTGCCACGCTCGACGACGGCGACAGATGCCTCGGCTGGCTCGCGGGCTGGGAATCTACGAGCCCCGTAGCCTTTTTTAACCCGCGCGGCGATGGCGTGAGGTATCTCCATGATGACTTGCAGGATGATAGCCCGGCCCAAGGGATGATCGGGTCCATGCGCAGCACGGGGATGGTGAGCATCCGTCATGCCATCCGCCGTGAGATCGGCACCATCACCCTCGGCAGTCGCTACACCGTCAGCGCCGCCGTCGGCGTGCGGGCCCGTGATGCCCGAGCCGCATCCACCTTTCTCGGCTACCGCATCCGCCTGAGCTCAGGGGGGCATACGCTCGCCCAGCTCACTGGTAACACGCCCCCCAGCGCCGCCAATCAGGTCAACTCCGTCGGGTTTTCATGGGATGCCACCATCCTGCCCGATGGTGTCCAACCCGGTGATCCTCTCAGCATCGAGATTATCCCCGACCACGTTGATTACCACGGAGATCTCGACCTCAACGGACTCCATGTCACCGTGCGCCTCCCCTGAAATAAAAAAAAGTGAAAAATCTCGGTAACGTTTCGCTCATGACTTGGATTTCCTTTGTGACGCATGAATTTATTCTCGACGATTTGGCTGAACCAGTCAGCATAAGTCCACAGAACCTCAAAAAAACCCTAATTATAACCCCAAACAAACTAAAGGAATGAAAAAGAAAACAACGATCAGATTCGCTACGGCGATTGGAAGCCTAGCCCTCACCGCCGCCTCGGCCAACGCGGCGACAACATTTATTACGGACAACTCTACTGGCAAGACACTTGCATCCAATGAAAGCGATGCAGCAGTCGGCCTGACGAACGGGACAACAAACAATGGTCTGGATGGGGACACCGATGGCGACACCACGGTTTTAGCATTGAGCTCCGATGATGGTGGTGGAGCAATCACCTTCAATACAGTTACTGTATCGAGTGGTGCAGCACTATTTATGGACGGGGACTCTATGGGCCACGGCAACGACAAATGGGGAAATCTCCAGAACTGGACATTTTCCTTGGACCAAACCATTAGTTTCGATGATATGACTTTTAAAACCATCAACGAAACTATTACTCTCCGGTCCACAGCGTGGGTCGGTGATGCCGATGCTTCTGGAACGGGTTGGAGTTTCACGACTGATGCCACTTACGGGACTTTCAGTATATTGGGCGCTAGTGGCCCTGGAACGTATGACATTACCACTGCAGGGGTTTCCGACGTAGCGGCTGGCACAGACATCACCTTCGGTTACTTGGGGGGAGCTGGCGGCGGCGAGGAACTTTCAAGTTTCACCATCACTGCGGCGCCCGTCCCCGAGCCATCGAGCACCGCTCTTCTCGGGCTTGGTGGTCTTGCGCTCATCCTACGTCGTCGCAAGTAAACGACGTCACATTGATCTCTCAAAATGAGTTTTACCCATCCTCCGATCTCGGAGGGTGGGTTTTTTCTGTTTACGTCTAGCTCAGGGTGCCTTGGCATCTTGCCTTGAAGGAATGGGCCTTCCGCAACGTCTGTGGGTGGGTTGTGAGGAGAAACGCAGCACCCTCAAGCTGGGCCACAGACTTCGTCCAATCCCTCATTTTTGATCCTTTTTGGTTTTTAGATGTTAAAATTTAGAGTTTACTCTCGGTATGGGATCATTGTTAGCACTCTTGGCCATTGTTTTTGTTTCATTGCTGGTGGTCCGGATTGGGACCAATGCCCTTGTCCTTACTGGGATGTCGTTGACGGCCTCCCGGTTTCAGGCGGCATCGGCATTTTTTGGTGTCGGGTTTACCACGAGTGAGGCGGAGATGGTGGTCGGGCACGAGGTGCGACGCCGGATCATCCTTCATCTCATCATTGCCGGGAACATTGGACTGACCTCGGCGCTGGCCACCTTGATTGTTACCTTTGTGAGTCAAGGCGGGGAGGGGGCGTATCAGTTATTTTCGGTGATGGGCTTATTGCTGGTGGGGGTGATCGTGCTCTATATTTTAGCCAACACGGGGTTTCTTCGGAAGCCGATGGATGCGGTGATGCGGTATTCTCTCGAACGTGCCGGGGTGGTGCGGGCCTTGGATTACGAGTTGCTACTCAATGTCGAGCATGGGTTCTGTGTCTCAGATTTCCGCATGGAGGCTGAGCACCCTTTTGTGAACAAAGCGCTGCATGAGTCGCGCCCCAATGACCAGGGGATTGTGATCCTTGGTGTGACCAAGCGAGGTGGGGGCTTCATCGGAACCCCCAGTAAAGACGTGGTGTTGGAAGCCGGTGACACGGTCATGGTCTATGGCAGTGAAGAATCAGTGGACAAAATGGCTCATCTTGCGCAGTAAGGGGGCAGGAGGCAATCATCATCCTTCTCATCGATTATGGCCCGTAAGAAAAAAGACACGCCCCCAACGCTCATGGGCGACCTCGCCATCCTCACGAAAGTGAGTCTGAATACCTTTGTGCTGGTCACCACCTTGTTTGGTTTCTTGCTGGCATCACGCTACTTTTACGGAGTTTGGGTCCACGATGCTTGGTTGCTGTTTCATACGCTGCTTGGCACGGCGTGCACGGCGTTTGGCTCGGCGGCATTTAACCAGTTGATGGAGATTGAGGAGGATGCGCGGATGAAGCGCACGGCGGACCGGCCCCTTCCAGCACGGCGGATCATGCCGGTGAATGCCTTTGGCATTGGTTGGGGCTTGTCGGCTTTTGGGATTATTCACCTTGCGATTAAAGTCAACCCGGCCTCGGCCTACCTGGCGGCGGTTGCGCTCGGGGTTTATGTTTTTCTTTACACGCCCTTGAAGCGTCGGAGTTCAACGAACACGCTGTTGGGTGGTGTCCCGGGAGCGATTCCCCCGATGATTGGATGGGCGGCGGTGGCCTATACGTTGACCGATGGCGGCGGAAGCTGGATGGATGGTCGGAGCTGGTATTTGTTTACGTTACTTTTCCTCTGGCAGATGCCGCACTTTGTGGCAATCAGCTGGTTGTGCCGGGAAGAGTATGAGCAGGCCGGTTACTGCATGTGGTCGAATGGTGACAAATCGGGCCAAAAAACGGCGAGGATTGCTATCTTTTTCACCCTGCTTCTGACCTTGCTGGCCCCGGTTGGGCTTGTGCTGGGGTATGCCAATGGGATCTGGGTGATCGGAGGATCCTTAGCGGGTCTTATGATGCTGGCGCTGTGTTATCAGTTCAAACGGGCGGGTGATCGGCCTACGGCTCGGAAGCTTTTTCTCTACACCTTACTCTACCTGCCGCTCGCGTTGGCATTGCTTGCCATCGGGTGGAAACAGGGCTAGCCTGCTGCGCTGCTTGATCATCATTTATCTGACAGACTCATGGATTTGGAACCTGCCGAAAAAAAACCTGCCGAACTTCGCCGAACGGCGATGATTTTAATTGCCGTCATGATTCTGGGTGCGGTCTTTGTGCTCTATGCCTATATCAACCATGAAAAAGGCAAGGATCCTGACCGGCCACCGATCACGGCGAAGATAACCCGCAATTTTGCCGCAAAAAACCAACATGACAAGCTGATTGGTCTTTATGATTTGGAGGGGAAGGTTTGGTTTGCTGTGCCGGTGTGTGTGAACCAGCTTGACGAGAACAAGCATGCCTTGGCCATGATGAAAGAGCTCGTCGGGCACTACGGTGACCGTGAGGATGTGTTTTTTGTGTGGTTATCCATTGATGGGATCGACCAGGGCGTGGGGCCGGACCAGCTTGCGGGTGTGGCCGAAGACTTGGGTGTGGCGGAGTCGCGGTGTTGGTTGTTAACCACGGGCGATACCGACAAGCAACGTGGGTATATCAAAGACCAGCTGCGACTCGGGCTTGTTAATGCGCGAGCGGATGGTGACCCCGCGGGCAAGTGGAAGTTTCCATCTCAACTCGCGTTGATTGACCGCGGAATGCACATTCGCCAGCGGTATGATTTCCGTGAGGCTTACCGGTATCAGGTGAAGGCAGAAAAAGAGCTGGAGAAACGGCCCGAGCTAGCCGACGAAGACGGGTTCGACCGTGTGCTCAACGCCGTCGAGGAACTAAAAAAAACCCTCTATGCCAACACTGAATTTGTTCTCAACGAAACCCAAACTGGCCGACAATAATGAACGATAAAACAAAAATCATCTGCATTTACGTGGTTGTGGCCGTCATCTCGGTCTTGATTCTTGCGACCACCTATTACATCCGAGGTCGGCAAGTGAAGCCGGAGCTTGAAGCATTCTACGAGCGTGAAACCCATTTTGCCCCGCTGTTGAAGCTGGAGAAGGATTTGGTGCTTACCAATCAAGCTGGTAAGGAGGTGCGGATATCTGATCTTAAGGGGAAGGTCTGGGCGTTTGCGCAGTTTTATGCGTCCTGCCCGATGTGTGCCCAGCGCAATAGTCAGGGGCTCAAGAAGCTCTATGAGACATTTAAGGGGGAAGCTGACTTTCAGCTTGTTTGTATCACGGTGAACCCTGAAACCGATGGGGTGGCGGAGATGAAAGCCTACGCCGAGGGACTTGATGCCGACACCTCGAACTGGTGGTTTCTGACCGGCGACCCGGAGGCGTTGAAAGCGTATATGATCGAGCAGATGAAGTACCAGCCGATCGTGCAGCGTGCTGACCCGGAGGAGGCAGCAGAGAAGGGCGATTATGAACATGATATGTCGATCGCGGTCTATGACCGGAACCTTTCAATGGTGCAACGACACGATCTGTTTAATGCCCGAAAAAAGGGTGAGGCATATTTTAACGGAGAGGAAAATAAACTCCACTACACGGTGAAGACATTGTTGGAAAAAAAATAAGACCATGCCAGACTACCAAGATTATCTGAAACGTGAGCCCGACGCAGCTAAGCTCAAAGTGCTCACCAGGACGTCATGGGTGCTGAGCGTGATCGTGTTTACCGTGGTCGGCGTCATGGGCCGCTACAAGTTGGATATCGGCGTCAGCCTTCCATGGTTGCCACCTTTGCATGCCGTGTTGAATTCACTTGTCGCGATCAGCCTGGTGGTAGCAGTCATCGCCATCAGAAACAAAAACGTCACCTTGCATAAACGGGCGATCGGTCTGGCGGTCCTTTGCTCAGTCGTCTTTTTAATCAGCTACGTCACCTACCACAGCACCCAGCATGAAGTGCGTTATGGAGGTGAGGGTAGGGCGAAAACAATCTACCTGATCCTGCTGCTCAGCCACATCCTCACAGCGGCTGTGAGTCTTCCCTTTATCCTGATCACGCTGTCGCTGGGAGCAACCAACCATTTTGCACGCCACCGGAAGATGGCGCGTTGGGTGTTTCCGCTGTGGCTCTACGTCGCGGTGACAGGTCCCGTGTGTTACCTGCTGCTCAGGCCGTATTATTAAAGCGAGGTCATCGCTTAGGAGCGGGCCAGCATGTAGTCGAGCACCTCGGTAGCGGTGTAGTGTGGTTTTTCCACAGTAGCGAGAATGGAGACGGTTGAGATATCATCGCCACAGGTGACCAAGGGAAGTTCCTCGATCATGCCGTCTTCGTCTTTCTGTTTGCGGAGCTGACCCATGCCGATGTTGGCCATCAGGCTATTGCAGAGGCACTTGCGGCCTTCGGTTTCCTCGATGTTACCACCTTTTTTGACAAAGATGTCGATGGGCTCAGACCGGCAGCGCCAGCCGAGTGAGCCATTTTCTTTTTCGTAAGCTTCACGGAGGTAACCGAGGTCGCAGACACGGCATCGATCCTCGTAGACCTCTTTTTCAGATAAGCTGTCAGGGACGGTGAGGACCTGAAAGGGGAAGCCAGTGGGCGATGCCACGGGGTCTTTGTAGATATTCGGCTTTCCGTGCAGGCACTCTTGGATGGTGTCGCGTTTCAGGTCGTCTCGCAGGCCCGACTCGTCAGTAAAGGCAAAGACGGTGCCAAGCTGGACACCTGCGGCTCCTGCGGCAAGGGCTGCAGCAAGCTTTTGAGGTGTGGCGTAGGAGCCCGCAAGGTAGAACGGGATACCTAGTGCTTTGATGGCTTCTAGGTTGACCTGATCTCTCGGGCCATACTGGGGCTCACCAATTTCGTTGTATTGGGTTTTGCCGCGTGGGGGCGCATTGTGGCCACCCGCCGAGGGCTCCTCGATGATGAGTCCATCGACGATGCCGCCGGATTTTTTGACCATGACGGTGGCCAAGGTGACGGACGAGACGATGGGGAAAAAGAGCGGGCGCTTGGGCGGGATGATATCCTCGGCCATGATGCCGCGTGGATCGAATGAAAGTTTGTGGTCGGCGCCCTTGGTGGCCCCGTGGACGTGCACGGAAAACGCGACAGGTTCACCTCGTGTCAGGCCATCGATGACCTTGGGGATCTCGATTGGGATACCAGCACCGACGATGACGACATCGACGCCTGCGAGCATGGCACCAAAGATGCCGGCGAGGATCGGGGTTTGGATTTTATGCAGGCAATTGATGCCAACCATGCCGTCGTGACCTTCCTTGGCCAGGTAGACTTCGCAGAAATTGGAAACCATAATCAACTGCTCGGTGAAGCGGTTCGGCTTGTCGCCGATCATGGGTTTGGCGGCGTAGGTTTGGTCGGCCGCCTTGCCACCTTCGATGAAGTAGCGGTCCATGATTTTCTTCGTGAGTGCTTGATCCGGGAACGCGGCGAGCGCACGGCGCATGTCACCACCTGGATCTCCTAATTGGAGGGTCCGAACCATAACGAGGTCGATGGCGGTGCTGGAAACAACACCGAGCTGTCCTTGGGAAGCTACGGAGCGGGCGAGTTGCCAGCTTGATATGGCGATGCCCATTCCACCCTGGATGATTTGAGGAAATTTCATGCTTTGATATAGTTGGCTACAAACTGACTCCACTTACCAGCTAATTACAAGTGCTGATCTCGTTTTTTATGATGCAAATATTGATCGGTCAATGGGTTGGGCATGATGTTCGGGCGAGTTGGTGGTTGAAAGGTCATCGCGAGCGGGGTTGTATACCCTCCATGATGATCCTGAAAGGCCGACCCGTCTCCCTTGTTTTGTTTTATCTGCTCACCTTGTTGCCTTCGGTGGAGGCAGCCAAGACGCCGAATATCGTGATTCTATACGCAGACGACCTCGGCTATGGTGATCTGGGGTGTTATAACGCGCAGAGCCGGATCCCGACACCTCATTTAGACCGGTTGGCGGGTGAGGGGATGCGGTTTACCGATGGCCATTCATCGTCGGGCATCTGCACACCCTCACGTTATGCCTTGCTGACGGGTCGGCACCACTGGCGTGACTTCCATGGGATTGTGCAGGCGATGGGCGCATCCGTTTTTAAGCCCGAGCGATTGACTCTGCCTGAGATGCTCCAAAAAAAGGGATACCGGACCGCGGCCATTGGTAAGTGGCATCTCGGCTGGGACTGGACCGCAATCAGGAAGCCAGACGCAAAGCCCATGGTAAAGCCCGTTGCCAGAGGGAGACGCAAAAGCCAAACCTATGATCATCATGCCTACGACTGGAGTCAGCCGATCCCAGATGGGCCGTTGGCTCATGGGTTCGATTATTATTTTGGTGATACCGTGATCAATTTTCCACCCTACGCGTGGATTGAGAATGATAGGTTGGTGAAGGCGCCCGACACGATGATGGACACCTCGAAGTGGAAAACGATCAAGGAAGGCCACTGGGAGTGCCGGCCAGGACCGATGTGTGGCGACTGGGACCCGTATCAGAACATCCCGACAACCACGCAGAAGGGGGTTGATTACATCAAGGCGCAGGCGCAATCCGATCAGCCGTTTTTTCTCTACTTTGCTTACCCGTCGCCCCATGCGCCGATCATTCCCAATGATAAGTTCGATGGTCAATCTCAGGCCGGGCCGTATGGTGACCTTGTTGTGGAGACGGACGATTCCATCGGGCAGCTTCTCGCCGCACTCAAAGAAAGTGGTCAGGAAGACAACACCATCGTGATTTTCTCAGCCGATAATGGGCCGGAGTATTACGCCTATGCCCGGGATGAAAAATACGGTCATTGGTCGGCAAAGCCGTTGCGCGGTCTCAAACGCGATATCTACGAGGGCGGGCACCGTGTGCCATTTTTGATCAAATTCCCCGGGGTGACCAAGGCGGGATCGACATGCACGTCCTTGGTGTCTCAGATTGATATCATGGCGACGCTCGCGTCGGTGGTCGAGTTTGACCTTCCCGACAAACATGCGGCGGAGGATTCCCATGACCTGCTCCCGGTGCTTACGGGGGCGGCGGCATCCGCCCGTCAGACGCATGTGCACAATACGTTTAAGGGTCAGTATGCGATCCGTCACCGCGACTGGCTTCTTGTGGCGACTGAGAGCGGCTACGCCCGCGGGCGCCGGCATGACGGGTGGGAGAAAAATCACGGCTACGCGGCCGATGATGGTCAGCCTGCGGAGCTTTATCATTTAAAAAATGACGTGGGTCAGCATGATGACATCGCATCAAAACATCCTGAGAAGGTGAAGGAACTTCATGTGTTGCTGGAGAAAATCCGCAAGCAAGGGCACTCGGCGCCGAGGTTATCACAGGCAACGGATAAGCCGGTCACCCAAAATCCGAAGCCGATCGCGCCAGATCAAACGATCACCTATAAGGTGGATCCTCAGTTTCCCAAACAGCCGCTGACGCTCGATGTTTTTTACCCCGAGGATTTGAAGGCGGGTGAGAAGCGGCCTGCGATTGTGTTCTTTTTTGGCGGCGGATGGGTGAGTGGCACCCCAAGTCAGTTTTACCCGCACGCCGCCTAC
Organism: Akkermansiaceae bacterium; assembly: GCA_013041925.1. Classification (GTDB taxonomy): domain Bacteria; phylum Verrucomicrobiota; class Verrucomicrobiia; order Verrucomicrobiales; family Akkermansiaceae; genus Oceaniferula. Next base: position 209,178 of record JABDRB010000029.1, read on the forward strand.
CTGGCGTCGCGCGGCATGGTCGCCATCAGTGCGAGATACCGCACAAAGTCAGCCTACAGGACGCCGCCGTCAATCTGTGTCGAAGATGGAAAATCGGCGGTCCGGTATATCAAGCAGCACGCAGCTGAACTCGGGGTCGATGCTGCGAGGATAGCTGTCGGTGGGGGGTCGGCTGGCGGGCATGTTGCGGCGGCCACGGCCACGGTTCGCGGGTTTGATAGTCAGCAAGACGATCTCAGTATCTCACCGGTGGGAAATGCCTTGGTGCTGTTTAACCCAGTGTATGATAATGGCCCGAAGGGATATGGGCACAAGAAGGTGAAGGCATACTGGAAGAAAATTTCACCACTTCATAATCTCGATGGGAAGCAACCGCCGACGATCGTTTTCCTCGGAGCGAAGGATGATCTTGTTCCCGTCAAGACGGCCGAGCTTTATGAGCAGAAGATGAAAAAAAACGGTAACCGATGTGAGACCTTTATCTACCCAGGTCAGGAACATGGCTTTTTTAACCTGGGAAAAAATCGTGCGCATTTTGTGAAGACGGTCACCGAGATGGATAAGTTCCTGGTGTCTCTGAAATTCCTCAACGGTGAGCCGACCGTCGAGTCATGGTTGTCCGGTGTGGGGAAATAGGCGACGTTATGATGCTGGACTCCAGGAGCGGCAGAGATAATCCTTGAAGTTTCCCCATTCCTGCCTACCCAGCGGGTATGTCATTTCAGTCACTCGGCCTCCACACGCGTATTCTTCAAGCGATTGATGATGCTGGTTACACTCAGGCCACGCCGATTCAGGCAAAAACCATCCCGCCGATTCTTCAGGGCAAGGATGTGATTGGCTTGGCCCAGACGGGCACAGGCAAGACCGCGGCATTCACCCTGCCTCTGCTCTCCGACTTGTCCCAAAAATCCCACGAGTTGTCGACCCGTGGCACCCGTGTGCTGATCATTGCACCCACCCGCGAGTTGGTTGCCCAGATTAACCAGAGTATCCGCACCTACGGAAAATATACCAACCTCCGGACCGCCATGGTGACAGGAGGCGCCAGCGAAAGGCACCAGATCGAAAAACTCCAGAGTGATGTGGATATCGTGATCGCGACACCCGGCCGGTTGATGGCGTTGATGGAAGCCGGGCATGGCTCGTTTGGGAAGCTCACCCACCTCATCCTTGATGAAGCGGACAGGATGTTGGATATGGGTTTCATGCCGGATATCGAAACGATCACGGCCAGCCTACCGAAGCGCCGTCAGAGTCTTTTGTTTTCGGCCACCTTAGCGCCGCAGGTCGAGCGCCTGGCGCGTAAGACGCTCAAGAGCCCCGTTACCATCGAGGTGGGCGGGCGTAGTAACCCCGCAGCCACCGTGAAGCAGTTTCTCTATCCCGTCGAACAGCACCTGAAGGCGGATCTGCTCATTAACCTGCTGGACGATCATCAGTTCTTTTCCGTGATTGCTTTTGTCAAAACGCGGGAAGAGGCAGATGCCCTCACTAAAACCTTACACGGTGTCAGCATCTCAGCGGAGGCCATCCACAGTGACCGATCCCAGAATCATCGCACGCGGGCATTGCGCGATTTTAAAGCGAGCAAAATCCGTGTGTTGGTAGCAACCGATATTGCCGCCCGTGGTCTTGATATTCCTGATGTCACCCATGTGATCAATTTTGATTTTCCGATGCAGAGTGACGACTACATCCATCGCATTGGCCGGACAGGTCGGGCAGGGAACGAAGGATGTGCGCTGACCTTCCTGACGTCCAACGATGGTGAGCGGCTTAAGAAGCTTGAACGCCACATTGGCAGAACGCTGGCCAAGCGCTATGTGGAGGGTTTTAACTACCAGGTTCCTGCGCCCGAGCAGGATAAACGGTTCGAGAAAAGAAAACCACGGCGGCACTCGGCGGACCGCTTCGAGAAATCAGGTCGCCGCCCCGCTAAAAAGGCCGCTAAAAAGAGAGGCAAGACCGATTATCGGAAGCGGAGGTAGGCGGGCGGATCCATCCCACCTATTGAAGGGGTCTTCCCATTACCAGATTTTCACGCTGTTGATTCAGCGCCGCTTTCTTTTTGTTTCCCTTCCTCATCGATGTGTCGAGGGTGATTTTGGACACAGCAACAAAGTGGTAGGACGTGCGAGCAGAATGATACAAAAAACCCACCCTGCACGAAGCGGAGTGGGTTTTGAAAGTTGAGGAATGACTTAGCGGTCTAGCTGCCGATGCTGAAGCGCTCGTAGCGAACGATGCTCACCGTGTCGCCGAGCTCTTTGCTCTTGGCGGCAAGCAGTTCCGTGATGCTGACTTTGTCGTCCTTGACAAAGGCTTGGTCGACGAGACAGCACTCAGAGTAGAACTTGTTGATCTTACCCACGAGGATCTTCTCGATGATCTGCTCAGGTTTTCCTTCGGCCAGAAGTTGCTTGCGGCTGATTTCCTTCTCCTCCTCAATGGTGGAGGCGTTGATGTCGTCGCGGGTCAACCCAGCTGGGCTGGATGCTGCGATGTGCAGGCAGATGTCGCGGGAAAGCTCTTTAAAGCCTTCGGATCCTTTGGTGTCTGCCTTTTCGGCGCTGAGCTCAAGAAGCACACCGACCTTGCCACCCATGTGGATGTAGCTGGAAATGGCACCATTGCCTGAGGCGGCGAAGCGTGCGATACGCTTGACCTTAATCACTTCACCGAGCTCGGAGAATTTGGCTCCCAGTGCGTCTTGCACGGTGCCATCGGCGTAGGAAACACCTGCAGCGGCGTCGGCGTCTGCGGCGTCGGATTCGGCGATGGTCTTGGTGATGTCGGAAACAAAGGCACCAAAAGCTTCATTTTTCGCTACGAAGTCGGTCTCGCAGTTGACTTCAGCGAGCAGACCATTTTCGCCACAGCATGAGACGTGAGCGGCGATCAAGCCTTCGGAGGTCTCGCGGTCAGAGCGACCAGCGGACTTGACGATGCCTTTTTCACGGAGGATTTTAACGGCTGCGTCGAGGTCACCATCGGTTTCGGTGAGGGCTTTTTTACAAGCCATCATGCCGGCGTTGGTGATCTTGCGGAGCTCTTGAACAGCGGATGCGGTAATTGCCATAATAGTTACGAGTTATGCGTTGTTGGTAATGGGATTGCCGTGGCAGCGGTTGCTACCACTCAATCAATTAGTCTTTGGCGACGACGATGGAGTCGACCAAATTCTGCAGGAGCAGGCGGATGGAGCGAGTGGCGTCGTCGTTGCCGGGGATGGGGTAGTCGATGACGGAGGGATCTCCGTTGGAGTCGACGATGGCGATGACGGGGATGTTCAGGCGACGAGCTTCGGCGACGGCGATGGTCTCACGTGCGGAATCGACGATAACCATGGCTGCGGGAAGTTTTTCCATGTTACGCACACCACGGAGGTTGCGCAGAAGTTTGGTGCGCTCACGGCCGAGAGCGGAGAGCTCTTTTTTGGACATTTTCTTGAAGTCGGGTGACTTCTCGATGTCTTCGAGGTATTTAAGGCGTTCGACAGAGCGGCGGATGGTGGCGAGGTTGGTCAGTGTGCCACCCAGCCAGCGGTGGTTAACGTAGTGTTGCCCGATAGCCTCAGCGGCTTCAGCAACGGCATCTTGTGCTTGGCGTTTACAGCCGACAAAAAGAATCTGCTTGTCCTTACCTGTAAGCTCACCGAGGAAGTCGGCAGCTTTGTCGAGGCACTTGACGGTTTCCTCGAGGTTGATGATGTAGATCCCGCCTTTATCCTTCATGAGGTAAGGCTTCATTTTGGGGTTCCACTTGCGGGTCTGGTGTCCGTAATGCACACCAGCGTCGACCATTTCGTTAATCAGTTCGTTGACCATGTTATTTGTGTGTCCGCCCTTAATGCAGGGGGGCTCTGGGTATTTGGGAAATCTACCGCATGTGATAGTCCAGATGGGCTAAGTCCTTCAATTTCCCGTAGTTGTTGCGGCGGTATGCCGAAGGCTGGCGGGTTCCTAGGCGATGAACCCCGATTTGACAAGATAATTTTGCTCTCAATAGAGAAAAATTGCACGCTTGGCGAGTTCGACGCTTACTGCGTGAGGCGGGCGTGGCACGCGATGCGCTGAGTGTGTTGCTTTGGCAGCTTGTTTACTCGATGCTGCACGGCACCAAGATGCCGTCCTTCATTCCGTGGATCTTCTTTTTGTCGGCGGGGACGATGGTGGCGAGGCATCCGCCGAAGGTGGTTTTTCCCTGTTGATCGGTGAAGAAGTATGGACAGAGGCGGGCGCGGCCGTGCATGATTTTTTTCTCGCCAGTCTCTGGGTCAAAATACGGGTGCTCGATGATTTTTCCCGAGTGGTATTGCTGCATCATGCGAGGTTGGTTGCCGAAAGCGGCTGTGGCAGCATTGATCTGATCGCGCCATGCGTTCCCCGGCATATCGTGGCCGATGTAGACGCCACGCGACCCCCATGCGAGCTCGGAAAACCCGCTGATTTTTAACACAAGCCGCCGGTCTTTCTGGCTAAAACCCGCGACTTCATCCCAGGAGTGAACGCCTAGTCGCGGTAGGGCGCCCTGAGGAGGCAGTGGTGCGGGATCGACTACCCAGCCGAAGGGGACAATCTCGCGTAGGCGTTTGAGGTGGTTGCCGCGGAGTTCTTTTTCCCAGATGCCGCGAAGTGATGGTGACCAGAGCAGGGCGAGCCAGAGTTTTTCTTCGAGGTGGGGTTTGCAGGGGGAGGTGAGATTCGGGCTGGTGGCGAGCTTTTTGACAGGCGGGAGGTTTTCCCAATCGAACCACTCAAAAAACCGGTAAGCGGGGGAGTCGGCGCCGAGGTCGCCTTCCACGTTTTGGCAGGTGATGTTTTGGCACTGGGCGGCAAGCCAAGTCATCTCCGGTCGGTAGTCCTCGGACTCCTCACTGATGAGGATTCTCCCCCCACCATGCTCGGCGGGCATGAGCGATTGAAACCCGTCGCGGATGCCATGTTCACCGCCCAAGACATTGAACCCGTGCTGGCTGTATAACTGGGAAAGCCAGAGGGTGATCCCCATGCCGCCAGGGACGGAGTCGATCTCGGTGAGCGCGAAGGAGCTGTGGTCGTTGTCGCCTGTGAGGATGAGGTCGGGTCGGATCACGCGTGGCATGACATCACGTAGAGCAGGCGCGCGTTGGGCATCGACCATCCAGTGAGGTTTCCCGCTGTCGAGGAGTTGGTGGATCCAGGCTGGCAGCTTGCCTTTGGCGCTGCGTTGATAGAGGGAGTCGGACGCCTTTTGGAACTGGGCGAGCGGGTGCCCGAGGTGGGTCAGGGCCTTGGCTGTTTTTTTGTCTAATGAAAGAGGTTTGGGTGAAAACAGCCAGTTGCCTTCGTGCCGGAGTTTTGACTCGGGCAGGGCGGTGGTGATGGTTTCAAGGTTGAGTGGCTTCAAGTGATTACTCATGATGTCTGCTTGTCTCCAGCTTTGAAAGGGTTGGTGGAGCTTACGCCCGTGTTTTGGATGTTTGGCGGGATCCGAGTATCGAGGATGAGCATGCGTTCGAGCACTGTGGCGGGTAATTATCCATCGATGTGGGTGCTGGGGTGTTGGGGATGCTCCACGCGGTGGGCAAGGCCTAGCGTGACAGGAAGTATTCTATCTGCGAAGCGTTTTCTCAAGATTACGAACGGGCCCTTGAGGGATGGGTTCAATGGGCTGTCAATGAGGCAACACGGGGGGCGAACTATTCTTGGAAATTAGATTTGCAGAGTTGCCTAATGATGGTTTTATTGAATTGCTGGTTTTTAGTTGTCTTCACGTTGAGGCTATTAAAGTAAAGCATTCACGATCAACCAGTTTGATTGAGCCGATCAGAAGGTCGGGCGATGTTACGGCCCGAAGCTAATTAGAATTTACCATGATGAAAATGAAACAAGACCACTCGAAAAAAACAGGCAAATCGCAAAGCTTACGTGTGTTCGGCCTATTTATGGCCTTGGGCATGATGTCCCTACTGCTTTACTCTGTCCTGTCATCCGACAGATCATCTTCCCTTAGTTCGAGGGATCAGAGCCCTCAATTGAATGAATCCACCGTGGCGCAGCAATCCGGCCAACAGGCTCAGAGCACCCCGTCGGAAAATGTGGAAGCGCAAGCGAATCAGACGCAGAACGCGGTGGGCGAATCATCAAATAACTCCGCCGACCAACCCAAGCAGGATCCTCTCTACAGCACCAGCACTCAGTCTGGTGCTCAAGTTTTGCAGAGTGACGAGTCGAAGCGGCAGACCACGGTCCTAAATCAATTGCCCAAAGCCAAGCCCAACCTAATGGACGGAAAAGTGGGTGACGTCTTGAACGACCCCAGCATCAACTGGAAAAAACCGGAAGAACGAGCCCAAGCGGTGCTGCGCATGAAAGAGATTGAGGATCGCAATCTGGAAAAGGCGAAAGTGGTCGCAACTCAACTTGGCGAACCTTTGCGCCAAACCTTAGCGAATGGTCGACTCCGTGAGTTGGTCGGCATCGATGAGGGTGGAGAGCTTCTCTACTACGAACAGCGGAATAACAATGCGGCTATTTCAACAGGCGTGGATCAAATTCAGGTTTCCCCGTTTTCTCTGGATGGTGCCGGACTTCTTGTCGGCGTGTGGGATGGCGGTTCTGTCCTGAGCACCCACCAGGAGTTTAATGAAGGCGCCAGTTCCCGAGTAAATATTAGGGACGGGGCGGCATCGGATTACCATGCCACCCACGTCGGCGGCACCATCGCAGCGGCTGGAGTGGTCGCCAACGCCAAGGGAATGGCCCCGGCGGCCATTATTGAATCCTATCAGTGGAGCAGCGATACGAGTGAGATGACGGCTGCAGCCGCTACCGCTACTGGACAGTTTGATACCAAAATTTACCTCTCCAACCACAGCTATGGCTACAGCTATGGATGGAGATCTGATGGTCAGTGGATATGGACCGGGACCGGGACGGATGAAAATGCCTACGATGCAGACTTCGGCCAATACAGCAGCAAATCGCGAGATCTTGATAGTGTTGTTTTCAATGCCCCATATTACTTGATTTTCTGGGCTGGCGGAAATGAAAACAACGATGGCCCAAGTAATGGCAGCACCTGCACCATTGGTGGATCGGATGTGACCTATAATTCTTCCATCCATCCTCAAAATGATGGTGACTACAGTAATGGCTTCGACACCATTGGCGACCACGGCGTGGCTAAGAATTTGATCACGATTGGTGCTTCCAATGACGCCGTTTCTGGCGGTGTTCGCACTCCGTCCAATGGGACGATTACGAGCTTCTCATCGACCGGCCCCGTTGATGACGGGCGTATTAAACCTGATTTGGTGGCGAATGGCGCTAGTCTTTATTCCTCCGATAATGGCAATGATACCGACTACCGTACCATGAGCGGCACCAGCATGGCTTCACCCAATGCCACCGGATCCGCGGCTTTGCTCGTCGAGCTGTATCGTGAGCTTTTCTCGGGATCCTCGATGCGGGCTAGCACGCTGAAAGCTTTGCTCATCCAAACCGCGACCGATGTTGGCATCGCGGGGCCGGACTACACTTATGGGTGGGGCTACATTGACGTGAAAACGGCTGCCGATTTGCTCAATGACACCGCCACTTACCCAGAGAAGCTCTCACTTGTCGAAGACCAGATTACGACCAGCACGACCACGCAAAGCTACAATTTTTTCTGGGATGGCAGTTCGGCCATTCGCGCCACACTCTGTTGGACGGATCCTTCGGGGACAAGTAACGGCAACTACGACTCGGACCATGACAACCGTACTCCGGATCTGGTCAATAACCTGAACCTCAAACTCATCGCTCCTGACAATACCGAATATTTCCCCTTCGTGATGCCCTTTGTTGGCACATGGACGGTTGCCTCGATGAGTCAACCAGCCACCACTGGTGTTAACAATGTCGACAATGTTGAGCAGATCCTGCTCCAATCCCCAGGACAGACGGGTGAATGGACTGTCGAAGTCTCTTACACGGGTAGCTTGACAAATAGCGCCCAGGATTTTGGCTTGATCGTCAGCGGAGCTGATGCGAACCCAGCTGGTCTCTTGACCTTTGCTAATAACGGGGAATTCAGTGTGGATGAGGATGCTGGCACCGCGACGATCACCGTGGAGCGCGCCAATGGCTCTGAGGGTGCGGTCAGTGTCAATTATGCCACCTCCAACGGATCGGCTACCGCTGGCAGTGAATATACTGCGGCATCTGGCACACTGAGTTGGGCAGATGGCAACGCAGCATCCAAGACCTTTACTGTGACCATAGCCGATGATTCCGTTGACGAAATCAGCGAGCAGACGGTGCTCATTACACTCTCTAATCCAAGCGGCACGGCAATCACCGGTACCAATCCCGCAACGCTCACCATCAACGACGACGACAATGCGGCTCCCAGTGTTGATGCCGGGTCGGACGACATCGTTTATCTGGCCTCAAGTTCGGCCCCTGCTCCCGTGGCTGGCGCCTATTTCAAATGGGACCCCGCCAGCGATACGGGTGGGGATAATGTATGGGGTAGTTCTACGGCAAACACGTTTGATTGGACATTGCCGGGATCACTCTCGCCGATTACGATTGCTGATCCATGGTTCGACGAGCTTTCGAAGGCCTATGCCTTCCCTGCGGCAGAGGCGACTGGAGGCAGCTGGGACGGCTATGGCTCGAGCCAGCCCGCAACCTTCGAATTTGTGATTAAGACGGACGGAAGCACAGGAAGCATCTTTGAAGCCGGCGGGTCTGGCGACGGGTTGCAGGTTGATATCTTGGACGGCGTTTTAAGAGGAACGGTGCAGGAATCTACTCCCGCGCGAGCTACTTACACGCTTAGCCCAATCGATAAGATCAAATATATTCACGTGGTCTTTGTTGTCGATAATGCCAATAACGTGGTCCAACTCTACGTCGATGGGGCGCTCAAAGATGAGCAGCCATGGACGGCTGGCGAGGATTGGGCAGGTACGGACGGCGGTAGCTTGGGCAGCGTCAATGGCACAGCGCCAACGGGTGGCGTGACTGACGACTTTACCGGCGAAATAGGCCTGGTTCGTTTTTATCAGAACAAAGCCTTCGATGCCTCAGAAGTCGTGACCAACTACGACTCTTTATCCAGTGACTTGTCGGTCAGTGTCTCACTCGACGGCACCGTGACTGATTCTACTGAAGACTTATCGGTCATGGAATACTTATGGACAGTGGTTGATGGTCCGGAAGGGAGTGTCGTTGATTTCGCCGACCCCACGGCAGTGGACACGAACGTTACCTTCTCCACGAATGGGACTTATACCCTGCGCTTGACCGCCGACGATGGGACGGCTCAGGTCTCCGCCGATGTCGAGATAACCGTAGGTGTCTCGGGGATCTCACTCGTGATTCAGGAGGCTTCCATTTCTGAGAACGGAGGTTCGAGCAATGCGACCTTGATCCGTGAAGACACAAGTGGCGACTTGACGGTGACCCTCTCATCCAGTGACACGACTGAGGTAACGGTGCCCGTTTCGGTGACCATATCCAATGGCCAAGCAACGGCAAATTTCACCGTCACGGCTCAAAATGACGCGATTCTCGATGGAACCCAGGCTGCGATCATCACAGCCAGCGCGAGTGGACTTTCTGATACGGCTGATACCATTGAGGTCACTGACAGTGAGTCGACCGTGGTCTATGATGGCAACGGCAGCACGGCCGGATCGCCTCCCACGGACGGTAATGCCTATGAGGTCGGGGCCAGCGTAACGGTGCTGGGTCAAAGCACCTTGAGCAATTTGCCTTACCTTTTTGGCGGTTGGAACACCGCCGCTGACGGTTCTGGCACCACCTACGCGGAGTCTGCTACCTTTGCGATCAGCTCCAATACGACCCTGTATGCCTTATGGGTTCCCGGTCCATTGACGATCTATGAACCCTTTGCGCAGGCTGCGGGTGATCTGAACAGCAAGGCAGGTGGCGTCGGGCTATCAGGTAACTGGAATAGTGGGGCCGATGCCGATGTGATTACGACCCCCACCATGACTTACGGAAACCTCCCCAATGAATCCGGTCAAGTCGATCTACTTAACAGTTCAGGTAACGACGCATGGATCACCACAAATACTGATTTGGCGAATAACAATCTGCTCGATGATGGAGCCACGCTCTGGTTTAGCTTCGTCTTCCAGAAGACATCGGGAGGTGGCGGCAATGAGCACTCGGGCTTTGCTTTTGGCACGGAACGTGTCGATGGAGCCTATAATGGAACCCAAATGACTAACAGTGGTTACGGCCTCGGTTACTATTCAAGAAACGACTCCATTTCGGTCGCGACTTGGAACGCATCAGGGTCGCCATCCGTTGGCGATAGTCTCTCACTTACCTATTCGACACCAACCTTCATTGTCGGGAAAATTGAGTGGGGCGCGAGTTCGGGGGATGTCGAAACGATCACCCTTTATACTCCATCTTTGTCGGACTTGGGAACTCTCGGAACTGGAGTGACTAAGACTGTCGCTGGTTTTGATCAGACACTGCTCGATACCATCAGCTTTACCCAGCGCAATTCCGGCGGAACTCAGAGCTACGACGAGCTCCGCTTCGGCTCCACCTATGAGAGCGTGATTGGGCAAGGTTCGACTGCGTATAGTGTCACCTATAACGGTAACGGCAGCGACGGAGGCGCCGTGCCGGTTGATGCAAATGAATACGACACAGACGATCCGGTTACCGTCTTAGGGAACACGGCAAGTTTGACGAAGACTGGCTACACTTTTGACGACTGGAATACTGCGGCGGACGGCTCGGGAACCGATTACGCGGCAGACGATACGTTCAGCATGGCGTCATCCAATGTGACCCTCTATGCCCAGTGGGCGGCGGTGCCCACCTACACGGTGGCATATCATGCCAATGGCGCTACTTCGGGTACCAAGCCATCCGACCAGACGAAAACTCAAGGAGTCGATCTTACCTTGGCAAGCAATTCCGGGGGGCTTGTTCAATCCGGATATACATTTGCAGGATGGAATACCGAAAGCAATGGAACGGGCACGAGCTACACCGAGGGCGGAACCTACAGTGCTAATGTAGCCGACACCCTTTATGCCCAGTGGACAGTCAACACGTATACCGTGGCCTACCATGGAAATACCAACACGGGAGGATCTGCTCCAAGTGATCAAAGTAAGACTCATGGAGTCGACCTAACGATTTCAGCTGTGGGGACATTGACGAAAACCGGCCACAGCTTCAGTGGTTGGAACACCGCAGCTGATGGGGGTGGTGATTCTTATGCGAGCGAAGGCACTTACAGCGCGAACGCCGCAACCACCTTGTATGCTCAATGGTCACCTGATACCTACACGGTCACTTTCAATGCCAATGGTGGTGGCTCCCCTAGCCCGAGTAGCAAGATAGTCACCTATGACTCGACCTATGGAACCTTGGCCTCGATTAGCCGCACTGGATACACATTCATGGGGTGGTTTACCTCGGGTGCCGGCGGATCGGAAATTACCTCAGCTACCACCGTTGCCATCACGTCTAATCAGACCATATATGCACAATGGAACGAAAAACCCGTTGTCAATGCTGGCTCGGACCAGCCTGTCTACATGACAGGATCGGATGCTGATTGGACACCTGCCGATGCTACGGCTGTTGCCTGGTATGATGCCTCTGATTCGAATAATGTGGTGCTGTCAGGGCAGAATGTCACGAATTGGAAAGACATCAGTGGGAATGGCTATGATTTAAATCAAAGCCCAACGGACCCGGTCTACGACGGTTCGCAGATCAACGGGCTGAATGTGATTCATTTTTCCGATACATCTGCTGAGCTATACCGTTCTGGAATATCGGATATAAACTGCACAGAGCTATGCGTCATCTCTGTAGGAATGCCTAAAGCAGCAGGTGACTATCCTAACTTGGGATCAGTCTATAGCACAGATCTGTCTGACAAATTATTCTTAAGGCTGCAAAACAATGATGCATCTGGGAGAATAAACAGCGGATTGAAGTTGGATGGGGGGAATAACATCAGTATGACTTCGAGTTATAGTCCAGAAATCGTGGATGACGCCCCAGTGATGTTCGCTGCCTACTATGACGGGCTAAATGGTGTTTCCAGCGTGAATGGAGGCGCACTTACGAAAACCGTAAATGTTGCCGACGGCGCGACCTTCACCATCAATGAAATTCAGGTGGGACGGGATAACAACACACCTAAAAACTACCAGGGGGAGATGGTGGTTCTTAACACATCTGATCTTACTACCATTCAAAAGATTGAAGGCTATCTCGCATGGAAATGGGGCATGCAGGCAAAGCTCCCTGCAGCGCATCCTTATTCAACCACCAATGCCACGAGCGGGCCGAAGAAGTCCGTTCCTTTGGCGACGGTAACCCTTGCAGGCACGGTCATGGATACAGACGACACGCCGAGCGTAACCTGGTTAGACACGGGCACAGGCACGGGCACGGGGATCGTTACCTTCGCAGATGTCAACGACCTCAATTCTGATGTGAGCTTCTCTGGTTCGGGCACCTACATCCTCCGCCTTATCGTGGACGATGGTCATGGCCCAGTCTACGAAGAGGTGGTGATTACGGTGAGCGACCCTACTCCCTATAGTATTTGGGCAGGCGGAGTTCAATCGGAGGTCGATGGTAACAACGACGGTATCGATAATGGTTTGGC
>JABDRB010000004.1 GCA_013041925.1 Akkermansiaceae bacterium
ACTGGATTGCCAATGAGTTGCACATGGGAGTGCGAAGCGGCGTGACACGGGCTGAGCAGATGCTTAAAACGAAGTTGAAGAATAACCGGCAGGTTAAGAGGATGTGGAAGAAGATGGACAAGATGCAGCATTTCTATGCCTGACCCCTTTTCTGACCCCTTTTCCACTGACCCCTTTTCCAACTCCCGCTCGCAGTCAGCCAGCAAAGCTGGGGCAACGCTTGTGTCGCTCTCGGACGGACAGGAGCCGCACTCTGTTTACTCCTCACCGACCATGCCGCTTTGCGGACGAGCGACCCAGTGACAAAGCCAGCCGGATAGTTCAGGGCATTGATCAAGCGGGCTGAAACCGGGAATTTTCACCTTCACCGATCCATTTTCGGCATTCTGGAGCGCGAAAGTGGTGCATAGATGGGCTTGCTATAAACCACAATGATCTCTAATGTGGTTCATAGAACAGGAGTTTATCACCCATGATTTGGAACTGGCAACAGGCAGACTGGCCACATTTCACCTACGACCGCAAGGCTTTGGACGGTCTGGAGGCGCAATTTCTGCGCAATGCGGGCGAGAGCTTCGGTGCCTTCAAGCACGTCTCTGAGGACGACAAGAATCGACTCAAGGTTGAGCTAATCAGTGAGGAGGCTCTGCAAACCTCCAAGATCGAGGGAGAAATTCTCGACCGCGACAGCTTGCAGTCTTCCATCGGCAAGCAATTCGGTATTCAGGCCGACCACCGCCGGATTCCCCCGGCGGAGCAGGGAGTCGCTGCGATGATGGTCGATCTCTACAACAGCTTCGACACTCCGCTCTCCCGCGACACCCTTTTCGAGTGGCACCGCAGGTTGATGAATGGCCGTCAGGATCTCCGCAGCATCGGCGCGTATCGCACCCATGCCGACCCGATGCAGGTTGTGTCCGGGCCGGTGCATGACCCCACCGTCTATTTCGAGGCTCCACCCTCTTCCCGCATGGCGGAGGAAATGGAGGCCTTTATCCAGTTTTTTGAGCAAAGCCGCGAAGGTGGCCAGCAAGCCTTCCCCGCCCTCGCTCGCGCCGGAATCGCGCACTTGTATTTCGTTTCCATTCACCCCTTTGAGGATGGTAACGGGCGGATCGGACGCGCCGTTGCAGAGAAGTCACTCGCCCAAAATCTCGGACACCCGACACTGATCGCACTGGCCTACACCATCGAGCGAAACCGAAAGACCTATTACGAAAAACTCGAACGCTACAACAAGGACACCGATGTCACGGGCTGGCTAGTCTATTTCGCCGAAACCATTCTGGAGGCTCAGGACAACACCCAGAAACGCATCGATTTTATTATCGAGAAAGCCAAGCTCTACCACCGCTTGCGCGGCAAGCTGAACGAGCGGCAGGAGAAAGTCATCGAGCGCATGTTCCGCGATGGCATCGACGGCTTCAAAGGAGGTCTCAGTGCGGAGAATTACATTTCAATCACGGGCGCACCGCGCACCACCGCCACCCGCGACCTCAACGATCTTGTCGCCAAGGGCGCACTGACCAAAACCGGCCAGCTTAAATACACCCGCTACGCTTTGAACATTGCCGGGTAGCAATACTCTCCACTCCGCCTTTCAATTCCTCATCAAGCGCATATTCACCATCCCATGACCTATTGCACTTTTTCTTTAAAGTCGCAAAAAGCGACAACCAAAGTCCGAGTTCCCGAAGTCACACCTAAGTAATTGTTTGCTCAGGACATGCTCATTTTTTTCTGCTGAAAGATGTTGATACAACTTTACCATCCGCACAGCAAAGGCGTATGATTTTTGTTGAACGATATTGTCTTGTTTCATGATCTAAGCATTCCTAATTTGTCATTCTTAACTCCTCATGAAAAAGTTGGGGAGACTAATGGCGTTGATGGAATCTGAGAGTGGATAGGTTTCGCCTTCTGGGATGAGGTAGGTGCCTTGGGTGGCACCGAGGGTTTTCATGCTTTCGAGAAAGGAGGGGGTGAGCTTCGGGGAGAGGGTGCGTTTGATCTCAATAGCGTGGATGTCTCCGTTTGGGTGCTCAAGCACGAGATCGATCTCGGCTCCGGCTTGGGTGCGGTAGTGGCTGGCGAGGGTGCCGGCGGGTAGTCGGGTGAGGATTTGCTCCATGCAGTAGCCCTCCCATGAGTGGCCGCAGAGTGGGTGGCCTAGAAGGTTTTCCATATCAGTTAGCCCTGCAAGGCTGTGTAGTAGTCCGGTATCACGCCAGTAGGTTTTGGGTGCTTTGACCAAGCGTTTTCCGGCATTGTTACTCCACGCGGGCAGGGTGCGCATGAGGTAGAGTCCTTCGAGTAGGTCGAGGTAGTGGCGCACGGTCTTGGCATCGATACCGAGTGAGCCGCCTATCTTAGAGAGGTTCAATGTGCTGCCCTGCTGGTGGGCCAGCATGGTGCAGAAGCGGCGTAGCTGGAGTGGTGTGGAACGGACCCCGAGCTGAGGCAGGTAGCGTTCTACATAGCTGGTGATAAAATCCGCGCTCCACTGCATGGCGGTGTCGTCATCGTCGGCGAGATAGCTGTCGGGGTAGCCGCCTCGGAACCAGTGTTGCTCGCGAGTGGCACGGTCTGGATCGGGATCGAGTTCGGTGAGATGTAGAGGATGGAGTTCGAGGTAACTGATCCTGCCCGCCAGAGTTTCGGAGCTTTGCTGCAGTAACTCGGGCGAGGCTGAGCCAAGTAAGAGGAACTGAGCGGACTTCTCACCAGCGCGGCGGCGTTCGTCCACCAGGCTGCGCAGGACGGGAAAAAGGTCCGGCACGCGTTGGATTTCATCCAAGATAATGAGATGGTCGCTGAATTTACCGAGATAGAGCTCTGGGTCGGCAAGCTTGGCGAGATCAGAGGGGCGTTCGAGATCGAGATAATGGCAGGGTTTTTCCAGCTCGAGAGACCGTGCTAGCGTGGTTTTCCCAACCTGCCTAGACCCCAGAAGCACCACTACAGGGGACGTTGAAAGGCGTTTAATTAAGCTAGAATGGAGGTTACGATCAATCATTTGCCTTGTAAATAGGGAACGTGATCCTGATTTTCAAGGTGAAAATACTTAAAATCAAGCTGCATAGAGGGCTTATAAAAGTAGGAGTCGGGCTGTTGATGGGTAGTTGCAGCCATTGAAATTGACACTGATGCTTGCTCTGGGATTAGATGATTGGGATGGTTGTCCGTGTTGTGGGTTCGATGCAATCCACTATCCGACCGCTAACTTTGCTGCATCATGCCAGAGGTAGGGGGGAAGGGCTTCATGAAGCTTCCATGTGATGTTCATCGGTTTATGATCATTGTGAGAGTCTATTTGGACGGGGCCAATGTTAACAAAGCCCATAGCGCGACCATATGCATCTTTGCTTTTTTCACGAATAAACAACAGCACCTGTTTATTGAGTTCGAGATGTTTGACGTATTCGAGCCCTTTTCCTTTATCGGGGCGGGCCGAGTTTTGCGTCTGCCAGTGAAAAAGCCATTCGTTCACGGCGTAATCATGGTAGGACGTCGAAGGAGAGAATTTTTTATCTGATTTGTCCAGGGTAACAAAAAGCAACTCCGTATTGATAGACTTAATATCTAATACCCCTTCTCGACTGCTCGACTTTTTATCAAATCGATGTTCACCAAAGGCGGCTAAGATTTGATCCCTGCTATACCGAGCATGTAAATGAAGCGCGAGAGGGATGCCAATTTTCATGGGGATTTCCTGAATCTCAATGCGATCGAGAGCTAGATCCAACACGGCCTCTAGCTCTTCACATAAAACGTCATCTTGCCCTAATGCTCGCAAACTTTCCTCGAGGGAGTTGTAACCGAAGTGTAGCCCAGGCTTTTGCCAAAAATCATAATGCACCATCATCGCCATTTGATTCTCAATTTCACTGGACGGCTCCCATAGAAACTTGTTGCGAACTAAGTTGAGAACAAATTGTAAATATTCCCGTGAGGAACACTGTAGCAATCGATTCGATATGGCTCGAAACATTGATTTCTCAATTTCCTTATTCAGTTCTTTATTAGTCAACCCAGCCTTGATGCATAGTCGTGACCACCCACCGCCGCCATCAATTTTTGTGCGATAAATATGTTCTAGGGAGACGTTGGGGTTTAACTTCACAAAGTTTTTGAGCGTCAATGGCAAATTGCTTTGCTCCGGATATGAACGAACCATACCCAACAATCGTCGCTGATTGATCACCGCATTTTTGATGTTATTTAGAATGACCTCCTTCGCTTGCTTTTGTAACACAATCGAGCAGCCGACAGGTAAATGCGGAAAATCTTGCTCAACTTCATCAAGAGTCGAAATGTGATTTTTTCCGGTAAGAGCTCTAAACTTTGATGCGAAATCATAGTTGGCATGGGCGTTGCCGACAAAATCAAGGACCGTTAAACAGTCTTTGTCATCGGCTAGTCGTAATCCCCGTCCTAACTGCTGAAGGAATATTGTCAGACTTTCCGTCGGTCTCAGAAATAATACAGTATCAATTTCAGGGATATCAACACCTTCATTAAAAATATCGACCACACAGAGCACATTGATTTCCCCGTGTACCAGTTGGTTACGTAAGGCTGTACGATCTTGTCCATTTCTACTGGTTAAGACCGCCGCTTTCACTCCGCGGGAAATAAATTCACTCTTCATGTAATCGGCATGATCTTGGGTGACACAAAAAGCTAATGCTCTGATCGATGATGTGTCACCGATGATGTCCTGCATATTCCTCAAGATATGGTCTACTCGGGCATCGTTGGCCGTGTAGACTCGGGTCAGTTCGGAGCGATCATATCGCCCGGACTGCCATGATGTTCGAGAAAGATCCACAGGGTCATCGACCCCAAAATACTGAAATGGGCACAGATAGCGCTCGTTGATAGCGTCAGGTAAACGTAACTCTGCGGCGATCACGCCGCAAAAATCATCCAAAATATTCGCTCCGTCTTGACGTTCAGGCGTTGCGGTTAGTCCCAATAAAATGTCTGGTGAGAGGTTATTTAAAATCGGTCGGTAACTACTTGCTGAAATATGGTGTACCTCATCGATGATGATAAAGTCGTAAAAATCGCTAGAAAATTGAAGTTCGGATAATTTGTTTTTCAGTGTCTGCACCGACACAAAAAGTTGATCGTAGTGTTCCGGTTGATGATTGCCGACCCATAGTTCTCCAAAAGAAGGATCTCGTAGCACTGCTCGGAACGTTTGTCGGGATTGTTTGAGTATCTCTTCTCGGTGGGCGACAAACAGGAGTTTCGCTTGTGGGTTCTTTTTCTGAAATCGTTTGAAATCAAATGCGGCCACCATCGTTTTTCCTGTTCCTGTTGCAGCAACAACAAGGTTGTTGAATCGCCCATGTGTATTTCTCTCAACCTCCAGCTTCTCAAGAATCTCCTTTTGATGGATCCTAGGTTCCAAATCAAAAAAGAGCATGGGTTCATTCGCTCCACGTTCACCTCGAGCTTGTTTAAGCGCTTTCTCTAGCCTTTTATAAGATACAGAGTCCTCCATTTTATACTGTTCAAACTCTGGAGAATTCCAATAAGTTTCAAAGGTGGATTTAAATTTCTCGATGATGTGCGGAATCTCTTGCGTGGTAACTTTCAGGTTCCACTCCAAGCCATTGGTCAACGCTGAACGAGAAATGTTGGATGATCCAATGTAAGCGGTATCAAATCCACTGCATCGTTGGAATATATAGGTCTTGGCATGTAATCTCTCTTGCCCGGTGTTGTAACTCAGTTTGACCGAGCAGTTGGGGATTTTGGAAAGGAATTCAACGGCCTTGAGGTCAGTGGCTCCCATGTAGGAGGTTGTGATGATTTTTAGTTTTTTTCCAGATTTTCCAAACTGCATTAAATCCTCGGCGAAAATACGAATCCCGGTCCATTTGATAAAAGATACCAACCAACAAATTTCATCAGAAGATCGAATCTCTCGCTTGATTTCACTTTCCAACGAAAGTCCAAGATTTGACCCTGTAAATAGCTCGCTTTGAGCGAGACCGGTCAAAGGGCTGACTTTTGCTACATAATTCTTCAAATCCGCGGCCACTGGATTTTGAGTTTGGTAGAGAGCCATTAAAAGCTCTCCTTTAGCATCGATTAACTGCTCAGATATATCTTCTTCTTGTAAATAATCTTTGAGCCATAGAATGAGAGCATTTGAGAGGGTGATTTGCTGTTGTAGTTTGTCGGGCCCTTTCATGGATCCGTCTAAAACCGAATGCATCACATTTTGTAGAAACCGGGAGAGATACAAAGCGGCATCAGATGCTTGTAATGTTTGGCTCTCAACATAATAACGACCCTCAACTTGTTCTAATTTATCCTGAAGTAGTTGAGTGATTAATTGCTCATAAATTCCGTTTTCCATATATTTTAAAGCTGCCTTCTCAAAATGCCTTTTTTGTCTGGAACAACCAGGAAAAAAGATCAACAGCCATTACTCTTGAGTCATCTATCAGGATGGTTGATTGAAGCTCTGGGAACTTACAGTTGAATTAGCTAATGCGGGGCAGGGGGCATTTCCACATACACGGATCTGCCCCACATTAGCTACTCACCTTGGAGGGGGACTGAGGTGAGAGAATTCAACCCATCCAAAGAGGATGGGAGATTAGTTTTTCCGGTAGCCGTGTTTTTCGGTCTCTTCTTCGACGATGGAGGAGAGGTCAGCTTCGGCGTCTTGGTGTTCTGCTGGGCTGGCGCATTCCTGCATGATGTTGCGACTGCTCCTGACTTTGCGGGAGAAACTTGCGGATGAGCTGTTAACTCCGTCTTCGCTGAGGTCAACCTGTGAGGCGTTTTTGTGGTCGATGCCGTAACTGGCAGCTGTGGCTATGGCGTCTTCGTTGGCGGCGAGGAAGAGGAATTCCCATTGGTAGTTGTCGGTTTGGTGGCGGATCATCTTGGCGATCTTGTTGGCCGTATAGTCGGTGGAGGCGTTTTCGTAGCCGTCTGTGTAGATAGCGACAATGACCTTGCCTGGACGTTTTTTCTCCGGTGTCTTGGCAAGTTGTTTGCCGATGTTGTCGATGGTGCGGCCAATGGCATCGAGCAGGGCTGTGCAGCCTCGGGGAACGTAGGTCGAGGCGTCGAGCTGTCTAACTTCCTGAATAGGTGAGCGGTCGGCGTGTAGGAGGTCTTCGTCATCAAAGAGCACGAGCGTCAGGTTGGCGTCTCCCGGTGTTTCTTGTTGATCTTTGAGGAAGGAGTTGAATCCTGAGATGGCTGATTCCTTGAGGTGGTCCATCGAGCCGGAGCGGTCGAGGATGTAGGCGATTTCGGTGAGGTTCTTGTTCATGGCTTGATATTGGCAGTGTGTATGGGACATTTGGTGGGTGATGCATCAATCGGGGTTATTTATGTGGGGTAATAAGGAGGGTCAGGGCGTCGGAGCTCCTGCTTCGCCTGGTTCTCTCGCCGAGAACTCGTCGCAGGCTCCTTGCGCAGGGGGGCTGGGCCTATCGTCCAGCCTTGTGAGTAGATAGGGTGGTCCGGTGCTAGGACCTTGATCTTTAATTTGCCTTTTATTGTCTTTGCCATTTTTTAAATTAGTTCGTTATAGTTTTTTTCTCTTTTCGTTGCGCGTTTAGCTTTCTTTGTTTGCTGTTTCATTTTACGGAACTGTTGGCCGTTCCATGAGATCTCGATTCGGCCTAAAAATATCGGTTTGCCGGCTGGCCATTCACGTATTTCGATCAGGCGGTCCACCGGTTCGGTGCTCATGGTTTTTTTGTTAGTAGTTTGATGGGCTTGTTCTTAGTTGTCGTCGGTAGGCTCAGTCTTTGCTGGAGTGATGCTTTCGATCTCATGGGTGGCCAGGATACATGGCGAAAGATTGGCATTTTTGATCACAAGCCAGCCGTTGTCATCACTGACAATTTTACCAGTGTGGGTATTCCCGGACCTTAAGGTGAAATCATAGGGGCGATTGGCTCGGAGCTGATCGCAGGCATGTTTGGGAAGTTGTCCCTGACTGGTGTGATACGTTTCGATATGCTTGAGTAATTTGTCCAGGGCGGCACCTGTATTCCAGATGCCGGAGGCCTGGATGTCGGTGGATGAAGTTCCTTCTGAGGGGAGCTGAAAATAGGATAAGCTCATGGTCGTTGACTGGGTTGTTTAGTGATGGGTTGATTATTGAGCAGCGATGCTTTTGGCGGGAGAAATGCGGGCAAACAACAAGTCGCGTTTGCGTATGGCTTTGGAGGAGTCGTTTGTTCCCAAGGACATTCGGACCCGCTGCTTTTGGTAGCTGTCGTTGTGCAGCGTGAAATGACACCACCAGGTGCCATTGTTGTTCCAAAGGTGGTGGAGGGGATTGGCAGCGTCGATGCGGACGGCCAACTGGATGTTCTGTTTTTCGGTTGTAGTGCTCATGATGGTTGTTATCGGGTTAACAAGATCAAGCACAACGCTTCAAGGGTCTGGACAGAGTCCCTAGGCAAAGCCCTCCGAGTGATTGGGTGAGAGATGCCAGGGTATGTCTTGGAATATTTCGATTCGCGACAGAGATTAGTTTTGAGCTAAACTTTGTCGCGCACAGTGTAAGCCGGGGTTAACCAGCCACTACACCTTACGCGTTCCAACCGCTAAGGTTGTCAGACCTGTGAAGGTCGTCCTTGATGTTGATTGTTATTTTATGGGTGAAATAGGTTTGTGCAATGCTGCTGTAACTTGCGGTGTCATAGATGTTTGGTTAGAATGAATCAGCATGAATCTGAGATTGATGGAGAATGGCGATGGACCTCAGTCTCAGTTCATAAAATAGGCGAATGGCTCGCCATCATATTCAATTTCACTAAGAATCATGATTTGGTGATTGAGTGTGTGGATGACTCTTCCTCAAAGCGTGGTGGGACGGCATGATTGGCATGGGTCGGTGCGGTTGTGAGTTGATGATTTTTTCGATGTTGGATAGTAGTCTTGAGGCATGGGACATTCTGAGGGTGAGTCTTGAATGAGATAGGCTCGGTTGGTTAATGTTGACCAATGACCACTTGCATACCTGTTTTTAATTCGTTCAAGCGGTGTTGTATCGCGGCGATCGATTCCGCTCCATATGCTTCGCAGTAGGTCAGGTTTGAGCCAGGCTGATCCCCTTCGACGAAAGAAAGTTCGCCCAACACGTCATGATTATGTTCATCAAATTCACCGGAAGAGAGAGGTAGATTTTCCATGAAGTGGTAAGCTTGAGCCATGGGGCTTTCGTGCATTTCATAATCCCAGTCGAGCCAATGCGATCGTTCGCTGCCTTCGATGGGGGTGTCAAATTCTGTGCGTAATTGTCGCAAATGCTCTTTGGTTACGGTCTCGCCTTCGTCTAATTCAGATTCTCGCCATTCGAGGAAAAACTTTTTGAGGGCGGCGTCTTCGCGTGAATCATATCCCTTCATTTCAATGAAGTCCTCAAGGGTGGGGTAATCGGGTTCTGCACTTGGATGGCCCATATAAAGCGTGTAGGCAGAGTCTGAATAGTTTTGGATTGCGTAGATCGATCCACAGGGGTTTTCCGGAGATAAGATGCCTGGTTGGGCGAGGCCCGAACCGATCTGTTTAATACGCTGAGCAACGGATGGAGGGATCAGGCATGCTCCTGAAAACAATCCTGTAATGGATAAAAAGTAACGTCGTTTCATGGTAAGATTAAGTTGAGGTGTCGTGTTCAATTATTGGGTTGAGCTGTTCTCTTGAGGGAGAAGGCCTAAATCATCGAAAACCTCTGTCATAAAGGCGTCCATATAGGCCATGTTGGCATACCTCGCTCTGCCATGAGCAAGTTTCTCTTCGGCCTCTTTCCGTTGTTGAGCGAGGTTGAGCAGTTGGCCTGAATGCAAATTAAGTTGATCCAGTTCGGCTAGGAACTGTCCGTTGCGATCACGGTGTTCCTGATACGAAATGTTGATGGGTTCTGAGTCCGTATCGAGCGCGATTGTGCCTTGGGCGAGGCTTCCTTTATCTGGTTGTGTCATGATGTGTAATTCGTGGATAAACACATCAGGAGATAGGACTGCTTTTACGGCAGTCCCGAACACAAACGACCCGACCTGAACATCAGGCCGGGTCGTTGAAATCCGGTTGGAAAAATTGCTGTTCGATCCAGATGTTTAGTCTGTTTCGCACATCGTGACTCTGAACCGGAGTTCATTGTCATCTAGGCACCTTGGCTTTTCCACTGCCAGGTTGCCGGGCCCCGAAAGGTCGCTCCTGATGTTGTAACGAAGATGACACAAAATGTTTTAGATATCAAGGAGCAAACATATTCCGGTGTGTCATAGACGATTGAAGTTGGAAATACTCAAAGAAAGAAGATCTTTGGAATTCTATTAAGTCTTGCAAGGAGATGCGTAAGTTCACGTCCTCTGCTGATTGTGTAAAAGTCCTAGATAAAGATGCGTCTCAGAAGTGATTAGGCATATCCTACCCCTTCCAGAATAGGAGGGGGCAATGGAGTTAATGGGTAATCGATCAACGTATACCCTTTTGAACCTGACGCTGAGATGCGACTGAGCCTATTTTCTCTGGGAATCTCCCCTCATGCCCCGTCAGGTAAGAGTTCAATACGAAGATGCGATTTAACCTATGAGGGCGCGCGGTAACCGCTTGGACAAGATCGTGCGTAGTGGAGCTGGCAGTGAAGCATTTGAAATTGCGCTTGAGGATCTCCTTGGCATCGATCTTACTGCGATAGCGCGTTCTTCATCGTGACCCTTCTAAGGGCAGAGGTGTGGGTAGTTCGACCTCCTGTCCAAGGGAGGGGATCAAGCTGTATATGGTGTAGTTTTACGCTATTATCGTTAGCCCATGAAGCTAGTGTGAGTGAGATAAATACAGGTCCGTTATCGGCGTAGATCTGCTTGGGGGGGGCATCTGGGCCACTAGGGGTGGGCATTTACCAGAATGCTGGTGGAATCGTAATCTCTGGCCGCGCCACCTTGGCCGGCAGGTTGATCGGGGAAGACCACATGCGCTGATGGGTAGGTTCCGTTGGCGGGTGCGATCCTGACCTTGACCCAGTAGCGGGCGGTGACGTCATCGGATTCATCCGTTTGCGAGGCACCTGGCCCTACACGGCCGATGACCGTTGCGGCATTGCCGTCGAGGGTGACGGAGGTGACGCTGATGTCGGTGCCATTGGTTTTGGTGAGATTAGGAACCTCGGGTGATACCCCCGAGGAAGGAAGCTCAATGTAGAGTGTGTCAAACCCAGTTGTTGGCTCATCACTGTAGTAGCCACCCATGGCGAGATCTTTGGCGATGCATGCATTATACGCAGCGAGAGCCTCACCCGTTAGGCTTGCGATGTTGAGTGGGGCTTGCTCATTGGCATCCGACCCCGTGTGGTAAAATTCGATGACGGGGGAGTCGAGCACCTCGTCGAGGTCATTAAAGATGAAGAGTCGGTAATCCGGGTAATCATCCACAATGAGCGCGCGGCCAGATGCGTTTTCACCGTGGCTTTCCACGATCACACAGCGGTCGGCGGTATCGGTGCCCGATAAAATTGGCACGATGCTCGTGGATGTCACATTCTGAGCCGCGAGGTCGGGAACGGCGGGCTCGGCAATCCCGCTGAGCTCGAGAATGGTCGAGAAGAGGTCAACACAGTGAACCAGCTTGTCTGTGGTGCTGCCGGCGCTGACGGTGACCGCAGGGCCTTTCACAATCAGGGGGACATGATTGCCGCCGCTGTAGAGTGACCCCTTTGCGTGTCCATTCCCGTAGGGTGCTTGCACGACGGATCCTGGGGTTCCGTTGTCGCCGATGATGATGATGTGGGTTTGTGCTGGGTCCACGGATGCGAGGAGCCTACCTATCTCAGTATCAAGCGCCTCTAGCATTGTTCGATAATAATGGGAGTCGGTGGACTCAGTCGCCCCGATGGTGGAGTAGCCACCAGCAGGTGCCAAGTCCGCGGGCGGGGCGTGAAACGGATCATGTGGGGCATTGAATGCGACCCAGGTGAACCACGGCGTCCCGGTCGCCGCTTGTGACTGAATAAATGATGTGGCCTCGTTCACTTGGTCCGTGGTGGTGTAGACCAATGAGGTGGCAGATGTGCCGTTGCTGTTTTTGTTCCAGTTGCTGTAGTTTTGGACGGCCCCGCCGGTGATCCCGTAGAACTCAGGCCAGCCGCCGCGTGTGCTGAAGCCGTCATCGCCACCACCGAGGTGCCATTTCCCGACGGTAAGCATCTTGTGTGGTGCCTCCATGGTGGTGAAAATTTCTGGCAGCGTGATTTCTGAGCTTGAAAAGCTTTCGGCCTTCTCGGGCACCCCAACGTCATGCTGCCACGGCTGACGGCCCGTAAGAATCGTCGCCCGTGTGGGTGAGCACGTTGGTTGTGCGTAGGCGCGGGTGAAGCGTAGCCCTTCCGATGCGAGGCTTGATAGGTGAGGCATGTTGGCGAGCAAGGCACTGGGCAGCGCATTATCCACGGGGCTCGCATCTACTCCCCAATCATCGACAATCATCAGTAAGGTATTGGCATGGATGGTATGTGTTCCCGTTTGCAGGCCCGACGCAAAGACGGCTTCAACGGTATAATCCCCAGGCGCTAACCCGTAGATGACATAATCCAAATCAAGTGTCTGCTGGCTCGAGCGGCTGACGTTGCCGAGATCGACATCCACTCCGTTGAAGGATACTGAAACGGGTAATTCGCTGAGGTCGCTGGGTGCGGCGCTGCTGCCAGTGAGGGTGACCGACAAGCTTGCTTCATTGAACTTATCGGCGTCGTATGCGATACGGTAAAAGAGCTTGGTGCTGGCCGTGATGGTTTCCACGTAGGGTGACACGCTATTTCCTACGGTTACCCAATCGGCATTGAGCGTGTTGCTTCCATAGAGTGTCCCTTGCCCCTGCCATGCAATCGTAAGGGTGGTCCCCGTGACATGAATCTGAGGAGTCGGCATTTCCCCAGACTGCGATCTAACCAGGCTCAATAAAAAAACCATGCCTAGGCAGGAAAGCAGAAACGTGTTGTGTGCGCGTAGTGTGGTCATCGAGAGATAGGCGGGTATGGCATCGGTTACGGAATGTAACCCGCGAACGACGAGATAGTTTCACCCTAGGACAAGCTAAGTGTGATTATCTGTCCCCTAAGTGGTGACGGATGGGGGGTGACACAGGAAGCGATGGCAGGGGATTCGACCACTTAGCCATCATGGCCGACGAGATGGCGCACTTGGCGGAGCGGTGGGAACCGGCGAACAATTTGTTTTTTCTCGGTGATCTCAATGAGTATGTCGGCGCTGTTGGGGCCGGCAGAACGGTTGATGAGGATCATGTTGTTGTTGTCACGCATCTGGATGCTCCGGATGTCGGTTTGGCCGAGTTCTGGAAGGTCTTCGATCGACATACTCCAAGTGAGTTTGTTTTCCGTAGAATAGCGACGCAGGCCGAAGCCTCCGCCGACGGTGATATCACCTGCGTAGTTCATGGCCATGGCGGATACCTGACTGGGGCAGCGGATTTGACGCACGACTGAGCCGTTGTGATTGTATTCCCTCAGGGTGGATTCACCACCGAGGGAAACAACGAGTCCGTGGCGGCTCTCTCTGACAATACCGGATTGTATGGGCGACGGCTCATCGTGTTGCAGGGCAATGGTGGTGAGCTCTTTCAGGGTGGCATCGAGCAGGACGAGGCGGGTTTGACCGGCGTCAAGAATGACGGTCTGGCCATTGGTGAGGCGTCGGCATGAGAGGATGTCCCCCTTTCCTGTGTAGGACCGGATGACAGCCCCGCGGCTGTTGATTTCCTTGAGTGTGTTCTCTGAGGAAAAGAGGAGATTTCCATGGGGAAGCGATTGGATATCATGGCAGGTGCCGGTGTTGATCTGCTCGAGAACCTTGCCGTCGGCTGAAAATTTGATGACGGCATGCTGGTTGGCGACGATGTAGTCACCGTTTGACGGCATGCCACTGGGGACACCCGTGAGGTTAGCGCAGGCTGGAGAGAGCGGGTTCTTGGCGTATGGGAACCGTCGCGTAATTTGTTTCTTGCGGTTGATTTCCACGAGCGCGCTGGGCACGAGGATATTTCCATTCGGGAGTAATCTGACCCCCTGTGCGTGGTCGACGTTCACGCCGGGGATATCCTGACTGGTGAGTGACCAAGTGATTTTGTTCTGGGGGTCAACGATCTGGATACCGCCGTCACCCCCGATGAGGATGTTTCCATTTTCTAGGGCGGCAACGCTGTGCACCTCACCAGGGAAATTGATGGTGCGCCGTTTTTTACCATTTTTATCGTATTCACTGACCAGGTGGTCGGCTTGCTGGGCGACCAAGTAGGTGCCACGTGGGCCGCGGCAAGCGCGGAGGATGCCTTTGTTTTTGACGCTGACGGGGATTCGGATCACTGGTTGCATGGATCGATTCAGGATGATGAGGCAACTCGCCGCGCTGTCGGTGATCAGAGTAAAGCCGTTCTCGAGACGTTCGCAGGAATGGATGGGTCCGGTCGCCTTGTAGCGATAAATGACGCGACCCTTGCGGTTCATTTCCTTGATGAGATCACCATCGGTAAAGAGGATGTGACCCGACTCCAGAACGTGCAGATCGTGACAATGTTTGGCGGGGTGGGACCAAGTGACTTTGCCCGTTTCACTGTAACGGAGGATTTCCCCCTGTGTCGGGTCGGCAACGATGAGTGTGGTTTCTGCCGTCGGCTGGGTAGGCGTCCCTGCGAATGCGGGGGTCTTGGTGACCTTCCATGGGTCGGGCCAATTGTAATTTTCTCTGCGGGGCAGCGAGCCGTCGGCTGGGTTTTTATTGATCAGCTTACCATGGTAGACGCAGTTGAAATCGACCCAAGTGACTAGGGCATACCACTCCTCGTTGCTGAGTTGAATGTCATGATGGCCATTTTTGAGGGTGGTGATCAGCTTGCTGGCATGGGAGCCAAAGGCCATCGCTTCGGTAACGCTTGAGCTGCTGAAGCGGTCGGCCAGGGTGACCTGTGATTGTTTCCCGATGCCGAGCAAGGTGGGGCCAAGCAGGGAGTGGTAGGACTGGTTGAATCGCCCTTGGCCCTTGGACTCCACCTTGGTCGCGGTGAGGTCGATGGGTGTTTCTTTGTTGGTTCCGGAGTGGCAACTGACACAATGCCGGTCAAGGACGGGCTGGACGTGCGTTTCGTAATCAAAGGCATTGTATCCCCACGGTGCTTTTTCCGGCATGGTTGCGGGGCGGCTCAGGGCGATGCCTTGTTGATAGGTGGGCGCAGCATGGCTTCGGGTCTCGTGACAGCCCGTGCAGCTGCGGACTTCGCCAGGCTGGAAGGAAACAGACGATCGCATACGTTTGACCTCCATGAAATCCTTGTCGAGTGCCTGGAAATAAACGGAGGCGTTCGAAGCCGTGGGCACCTTGAAATGCGCCGATCCGTCATGCTCGACAGGAACCAGGCCGATCTCACGGACCGATGTCCAGCGGGTGGCGCCTGGGAGCTTGGTCCATTTGTTTCCATAGGCAAATTTGCGTGCTCGACCACTTGCGTCGAGAGGTGTGGGGAGGTGTTGTGCGATACGGAGGTGTTTGATGGTGCCTGGCGTGATGTCCTTGGCCATTCCTTCGTAGATATTGGAAATGATGCAGGTGGCGTAGTTTTTTTCCGGTGACGTCGCGTCCGGCATGGTGTGTGGTCGGTGTCGTTTTTTTAAGGGGGCGACATCCACCGAGCAGAGGAGAGGGTCACGGAAAATGAGTTCCTTATTCCCGAAGGCGTCGATGAGATAGAGGCCAAAGCCATTGGATGGGGTGCCGGGTGAGGCGGACGTGGTATGCCGGTTGCAGTAGGCGGAGGCATACGTGTATGAGCTGAGCATGACCGTTTCCGAGATCGGGTAGGGGTTGCGGTAATAGCCACGGTGATCCGTGACGCCACCGAACTCCACAGGGCCGGTGGCCTCGTTCATTTTTCCCTCCTGAGGCAGGATGCCGGCGGTCATCAGTGACATGGCGGCCGGGTTGTTGCCGCCTTGGTCGGGGTCGATGACCACGATGGGGCCGCGGGAATAACAGTGGTGGCCGGCGGCAATGGCAACGATTTTGTTTGTGTCTGGGATGGAACGCACCTCGCGCAGTGCCCATGGGTAGGGGATGTGGGATTTGTAATAGGCGTCCGCATTGGTGCCATCGGGTCGGATGGTCCAGATCGAGTGGGTCTCGTTAAAATGTCGTTCTTGGTATTCCCAGTGGAGGTAGGCGATCAGTCCGTTGTTGAGGAGCCGAGGTGTCATGTCGACATCGCGGTGATTGGTCAGCCGTCTGATGCTTTCACTGTTTCGCTGGTAGAGGTAGAGGTTGGTGTCGGTGATGTCATTGTTTTCTGAATCGCAGGGTGGCGAGTGTTTGGAGCGCTCCGAGGTGAAGGCAATATCATCGTTAGGGCAGTAGATCGGTTCGGTATCTGACCAGACCGGGTGGCTGGTCAGTCGTTTCAGGCCGGTGCCATCGGTATGGATTTCGTAGAGCCCGACGCCCTCGAGGTCCTGGCGCAGGTCGAGTGCCCAGTTGGCATTCCATGGTTGTGGGAAATGGGCCTCGCGTTTCGGGGGCCAAATGAGCTGTTTGCCATAGCCGAAGACGATTTTTTCCCCATTGAAATGGAGGTCCATGCCGTGGATATGCCCTTGTGGGAGTTGGTCACCGATAACATCCTGGATGTCGTGGGCGGTTTCCAGCCCGTGTAAGATGGTGATCGCGCCACCAGGTTTATAGGTGCCGTTGTGCTGGATACCGCAGACGTTGGCTTTGTGATGCGGTGCGTGCCGAGTATAAAATATGAGGGAGTCGAAATCGATGGCTTTGTGCTGAAAGACAAAGGGCCGGAGGATGCGACGAGCAGCGAGCCAGCTGTCGCGCACCTCGCGCTGAGTCTTCAACCCTTTGGCGATCCGGGCGAGCGATTTGAGTCGGGTGACAGCTTGTTTGGCTCCCAAATCGGCGGCAGGTTTGAGTGCATGAGATGTGATCTGCTGTTGCAGCCTGGTCGTCATCACCTCGATTTCGGTGATCAGTTTTTGCGGGCTCCGGCTGATGCCTGCGGCGATCGCTTGTCGGCACCAGTCCATCTCGATGCGTTTTGTCAGCGGGATGTCATACCATTGGATAAACCAATCGGGATTGGACACCATCGGCCATTTTGCTTGGTCGAGCATATTCTCGTTCCCGACTTTGAGTGACAGTGCCCACTCGGCGGTGGCTTGGACAAAAAGATCATCGTGGCTAAGTAGCCGACCTGCCTCAGCGGCCAGGGTATCCGAGAGCCGTGTGCGGTCAGAAACCGCGAGGATTTTTTCGGCGCTCGTCAGTGCGGGTGGTAAGGAAGAATCTTTCGCTGCGATTGGAGACTCTTGTGCGTGTGTGCTGCTGGCAGTGAGCGCCGCCGATAAAATGATGAGGAACGATTTCATGAGGTTGAGATCAAGCCGATTGCCCCAACCGTATGCCATTTCGGGTGGCAGAACAAGACCCATCCCATCTGTGCTGGTCTGAGATTTCCTTTCTTGCGGTGGTGGGCGTGTGCTGCATGATGGCGGCCAGGCTTGAAAGATGTCTGCCACGACTATGGAACTCCTTGATGCATCCGCTATTTTACTGACCTTGGCAGCCTTGTTCTCCTATGTGAACCATCGCTGGATCAAGCTGCCGACGACGATCGGCATCATGCTGATTAGTTTGGTCATGAGTCTGATGTTGATCGGGGTGGGGCAGTTTCTCCCGGATATGCAGGAGGCGGTGGATCGATTCGTGACCGAGATCGACTTCAACAAGGCGCTGATGAATGGGATGCTGAGTTTTCTGCTGTTTGCTGGGGCGCTGCATGTGAACCTGCATGAGCTGAAGAAGCAGAGGCGTATCGTTGGTATCATGGCGAGTGCGGGCGTGGTGCTTTCGACGTTGCTGATCGGTTCAGCATCTTACGGGTTGTTTCAGCTGCTCGGCATTGAGGTGCCGTGGATCTGGTGCCTCGTCTTTGGCGCGCTGATCTCACCGACGGATCCAGTGGCTGTTTTAGGTATCCTCAAGCGTGTCGGTGCGCCCAAGTCGCTGGAGACGAAGATTACGGGAGAGTCGTTGTTTAATGATGGTGTGGGCGTGGTGGTTTATCTTTCCTTGTTGGGGATGGCGGGTGTCGGTGGTCACGGATCGGGTCACCATGGAGCGGGGGATATTGCGATGCTTTTTGTTAAGGAAGCGGGTGGCGGGATTGTATTAGGTGGGGTGCTTGGATGGCTCTGTTACACGTTGTTAAAATCGATCGACCACTACCATGTGGAGATACTGCTGACCCTGGCTCTGGTGCTGGGCGGGTATCGATTAGCGATGATGCTCCACCTCAGCGGGCCGCTGGCGATGGTGGTGGCCGGCCTGATGATAGGGAACCACGCGCGTGAGGATGCCATGAGCGAGAAGACGCGGCTTCAGGTCGATACATTCTGGGAGCTGATTGATGAGATCCTCAACGCGCTGCTTTTTTTGCTGATTGGGCTGGAGATTTTTGTGTTGGATTTTTCGGGTCCGGTATTGGTTGCTGGGTTGCTTTTGATTCCCGTGACCTTGATGGCACGTTTTATTGCGGTCTCGATCCCGGTGACGATTCTGCGGCGATGGCGTGTGTTTACCCCGGGAGTTTCCAAGATCCTGACATGGGGTGGGATTCGTGGTGGAATTTCTGTGGCGCTCGCACTCGCGATCCCCACGAGCATGGGAGAGGTGCGGGATGCCATTCTGTTGGTGACCTATGTGATCGTGATATTCTCGATTGCGGTGCAGGGGATGACATTGAAGCCGATGATCGCTAGGGCGATTCGGCGAGGCCAATCGGGAGAGGCGGGGGGGGCGACGGAGTAAGAAAATGCCCGCCAAGAAAAAATCATCTGACAAGCCGCTCGTTGGCAAGGCCTTGATCAAGGAGGTGAACCGCCGTATCCGTGCCGCGCGTAGCTACTGGGACGCCCATAATAACCGGGCATGCCGTGGTGAGCGAGAGAAGGCGATGGCTCTGTATGAAACGTTGACCAAGGAGCAGCGTGATCAAGTGCCGCAATCGCTGCGGGTCTGGCTACGTTACCGCAGTGAGAAATACTTTGGTGAGCACCGGACCAAGCCGGGACGGAAGAAGTGATGGGGCAATCTCTGATTTTTTTTGGGGGGGGGATGAAAAAGGCGTTATCATGGATCGGAGTGGCTTCATGACGAAGATAAAAAACTTTATCTGGTCATCCTGACGGCTGAAGCTTAAATGATCGGCATGGTGCAACCGCAAATCGATGGGATGGAGATCCTCGGTCTTATTGGCGAGGGGGCCTGCGGTGCTATTTATATCGCACGGGACAGCCCAGGGAGCCCGCCCGCCCTTCCGGATACGCGTTGGTATGCGGTTCGGGTTTTTAACTCCCTCTCCGTGAACCGTCCCCTGATGGAAAGCATGGTCAAGCGGCTAGACGGCGGCACTCACCCAGACGGGGTCATCCCGGTTACCTGGAAGGAATCGACGCAAGGCGGCCGCTGCATGATCATGCCGATGCTTGCCGAGATTGACGAGGAGGAAGGCACGATCGCGCCTCGATCACTTCAAGAACGCCTTGGCGATTATCCTGAAAATGGTACCTGGGGGGTCATCGAAAAAATCGCTCATGCCCTCGCTAGCATGCATCGCCAACGGATCCCGCACGGCAACCTGAAGCCAGGGAACATTTTTTTTGACGACCGAGGAGAGGTTCACTTGGCGGACTTCGCGATGGGTCATATGCCAGGTGTTGGCATGCTTCCCTACACGGACGCCCTGCTCTACGCGCCGCCCGAGCAACTTCGGGAACCCGGAGGCTATCTTCTAGGAAAGGGATACAGGTGGGATACTTACGCCTTTGCCGTGCTCGCCTTCCGCTTGCTCACGCAAAAGTTTCCCCGCTGCGAAGCCACCTTCAGTAAGGTAGCGCCGTTACCGGGGGAATCGCACGTCACTGATATTCAAGCGGATGTCATTAAACTGGCGGAGCGGCTCGAGCACCGCGAGTTAGGTAACTGGACGGAGGAGGCTGCGGATGAGCGCGAGTGCAAACGGCGCGAAGTGATCAAGCGTTGTCTCTCCCTCAACCCAGAAGAACGGTATGGCGACCTCAACGAGGTTGTCCTGGCTTGGGATCGCATCGACATCGAAGCGAAAGCGGCCGATGAAAAAGCCCGTCTGCGAAAAAAAGTCATCCAGAGTAGGCTCAAGATGTTTGCCGCCCTGGTCGTGGCAGGCGCTGGGATTACTGGCTGCATCATCCTCTCCAGTTTGCTGACGTTAGAAAAAATTGGACGCGGCACGGATAATCAAACGCTGTCTGATACGATTGTGGCTCTCGAAGTCGAGCGCGACGATGCGCAATCATCCGAGGCCATTGCCCTTACCGAAAAAAAGAACGCGGAAAACCGTGAACAAGCCGCCGCGCAAGCCGCCGCTGCTCGCGAGGCATTACTTCGCACTCAGTTGCTTGCCCTTGGGGTCAGCCATGACCACCTACTGGCATGGATGATACGGAATGAAAGCACGGACCTTCCTGAACTTAAAAATGCCGACCCCGGCCGTGACATCATGGTCCGCGAGCTTCAGCAATTTCTCAAACTTACCGAGGGAGACGACACGTTTCAACCGATCCGTGCCCGTATTGCCATGCAACTTGCCGAGCTTGCCCTGCACGGTAACAACCCAGAAGAGGCGGACCGGTTGTTGGATCGGGCTGTGGCCGCTTGGGATCAGGCTGGCATCGATGAACCCGATCATGCATCGCGCAAAGCGCGTGCCCGTCTCGTTGCTCTTTTGCAGTCGCTCGATCAAAACGACCCCGAGCTCACTGCGCGTCTCTTGCCCAAAGCCCGAAAGGAAATTCAGGCGATCACGGCAGGTGATGAGACCGAGACGCGCCGTATCAATGCTGTGATGCAGGTGATTGATGGGCGGATGATTCAGGGGGCCAACCCGGCCAAGGCACTTGAGCATTTCCAGCTTGCGCTCAGGGACTTGCAAGGTGTGCACAAAGCGTTGCCAGATCATGTGGTTGTCCGCTCGGATCTCGCCCGATTCAGTCTGCACTCGGCTGCGCTCTCAGAAAGTCTCGACCGCGTCGATGACGCCACCCGGTTACGTGGAGAAGCCGCGACGCATCTCCGGTGGTTATTGGAAAAAAACCCAGAACTTAAGCTGGCCAAGGTGAAGCTGGCCGAGATTGAGATCATGGCGGCGGAGTCTGACATGCGCGCAGGCAATGACAGCCAAGGTGCGGCCAGGCTGACGGCTGCGGAAAAATTGCTTTCTGGGTTACCGGCGGACGACACCACCCCCGATGGGGTTTCCATGCAGATTGCCACGGCGAAGGGTCTGCGCACGGTGCTTTTGCGTGACCAAGGGAGGACAACGAGTGCGGCGAAATCCCTGGATGATGCGATCCTGCTCACCGAAAAGATTGTTGAGGCGCATCCCGATGCCAGTGAACCGCTCTATCGACTTGCCGTTTTTAAATGGCAGCGTGCGGGGCTCTCGGGTGATGCCGGTGATACCAGCGGCGAGCTTAACCAAGGCAAGCAGGCGGCCAGTCTGATGCAGCGGCTGCTCAAGATCGGTGCCGGGAAACGCGACACCGAACTGCGTCGATCCCTCGCCTACCTCTATGGTGACCTCGGCCACACGGCGTCATCCAAAGGGAAAAAATCTGAGGCCGCCACCTACTTCAAGAGCGCTGCCAGCATGTGGCAAAGCCTGATTAGCAAAAATGGCAAGCTGGAGGAATACACCGAGGGGCTCAAGTGGAGCCAGTCGCGCTTCAGGGAAGTGGGTGGACGCTAACGCGCCCACAGTATGGTTCTCAGGGTGTAAAATATGCGTTAGCGGAGAAACTTGACCAGATCCTCCCGCATTTTTTTCAGGTCTGGCTCGTTGAGGTAAAACATGTGGCCGGCTTCGTACCAAGCGACGCTGATATTTTTTCGTTGAGGTGCGGGGACATGCATGTGGGCGAGGCTGTGCAGGATGCCACCGGCAGGTGTCGCAAGGTCGGCGTGGCCGCACTGGACGAGGACCCGTAAATACGGGTTATCGCGCATGGCGGTGGCGAGGCGAGAGGAGACGTTGACGTAGCCGCGTTTATTCCCCCAGTTCCAGTTTCCGATCCGTGCGATAATTTCGTATGGTCGCTCTTCGATCCAGCCGAGATCATCGGCCATGTAATCGAGTAATGCGGAAGAGATCGGGCCTTTGATCGCGGACATGGATGGGTCATACTGAGGATGTTCCCCTGCCTTTGCCACCTCTGGCCATGCGGTGCGGGCATCAAAGCGTCCTAACACCTTGCCGTCTGCTCGCAGCAACTCCTTGCGGAATTGGGATGGCCCGACACGCAGATTGTATCGGAGAACGACCTGCTCCGGCAGTCCGGTCAGCTTGGCGAGTTGGGCGGCCACCTGGCTCCTTGCCGTGCCGTCCAGCGTGAACCCCTTGAGCAAGGCGGTGGCGTAATCTCCGGCCGCGTAATCTCTGGCCTGCTGGACCAGCGTATCGCGGTTGCCCTTAATTTTGCCATGGTAGTGTGCCATCGCGGTGAAAGCTGGGAGGAAAGCCACATAGGCGAGGTCGTTGCCAGCGCTTGGGCTGAGGGGGCGAAAGTCCATGAGGCTGGAAAGGAGCACCACGCCATTGAGGTTCATGCCAAACCGGTGCTGCAGATGATTGGCCAGACCCGCGGCACGGACGCCGCCGTAGCTTTCGCCGAGTAAATACTTCGGTGACGACCAGCGTTGATGCTGCGTCACCCACCGACGGATAAAATCTCCAACACTCTCGATGTCTTCATCCACGCCATGAAACTTCTCCTTCTTGTCCTCGGGGCGCGAATACCCAGTCGAGACCGGATCAATAAACACAAGGTCGGCGACATCAAGGAGGGAGAATGGGTTTTCTTTGGCCTTGTAGGGTGGCTTCAATGCCTGGGTGCCATCCTCAGACGTGGGCAAGATTCTTGGTCCGAGTGCCCCCATATGCAGCCACACCGCCGACGAGCCTGGGCCGCCGTTAAATGCAAACAACACGGGCCGCTTGGCAAGATCCTTCACCCCATTACGGGTGTAAGCGACATGAAACACGGACGCTCTGGCCTTGCCGTCGTCCTTTTTGATTACTAAGCGGGACGTCCGCACGGTGTAGTCGATTTTTTTGCCATCAATGGTCACGCTTGCTTGCTTTTCCACCATTTTGGTGGGTTTTTCCCGTATGTCCCCTTTGGGTGGCTTCTTTTCTTTGTTTGTCTCCTGAGCGGGTGCAGCGGTCAGTTGGCCACACATCAGCGCCGCCGTGAGGCAGGCAGCTCCTTTTCTCAGTCGTTGAAGATACAGCATAGAATGGTTCATTGTAGGGATAGCGTTGTTTCGCCCTCTTTTTATCTCCACTTCTGTTTTCTTCCAACTTCAAACTTCCCAGTTCCGCCATTCCCCCCTATGGCTTGATTTATAACATTTGATTATGCGCTGCTTCTACTCATCTGACCTCGACCTAAAAATGGATTTACCTGACGGGCATCCGTTTCCTGGGGATAAATTCTCGGCCAGTCGCGAGATGCTGCTTCAGGATGGAACTTTAAGACCCGAGGAAATCATCGATGTCAGACAAACTGACCTCCACGTGCTCAAACGCGTGCACGATGGCGCTTATCTTTCGAAAATCTACCACGGCGCGCTCGATACTCGCGAACAACTCACGCTCGGCCTGCCTGTTACCCCTGGGCTATTTGCCCGATGTGCTACGGAGGCCGAGGCTACCCGGCAGACGTGTCATGCGGCACTTGCCGAAGGTGTGGCGGTCTGTCTTGCTGGCGGCACCCACCACGCGTTTAAAGGACGAGGTGAAGCATTCTGTGTTTTTAACGATGTGGCCATTGCCGTGCGAGACCTTCAGGAAAAGCGCCCTGGCATCCGGATCATGATTGTCGATACCGATGCCCATCAGGGAAATGGCACCAACAGCATCCTCCACAACGACCCTCGTGTGTTTACCTACTCGATCCACGTCGGGAAGTCCGCCCGTACCACCACTGGGGTGGAAGGGTCGATGGATGTCGAAACGGTGCGATATGTCGAAGGCGAGATGTATTTGAAACAACTCTTCCAATCGCTGGCCGGCGCCCTTGACGTCTTTGACCCAGATCTTGTCATCTGGGTCGCCGGTGCCGATAACCACTCCAACGACCTGCTTGGGAAAATGATGCTCAGCGTCAACGACATGCAACGCCGCGACGATGTCATCATCCGCGCCTTTATCAAAAATCGCATCCCACTCGCCATCCTCTACGGCGGTGGCTACAATCGACACGCTGAGCTCACCGCCAAACTCCACCGCAACACGGTGGCATCCGTGAAAAAAATTGCCGTTGAATTTGGGAAAGGCTAAGGGGGGAGGCTTTGACGGGCTTGATGGGCTCACCGATCCATCAGGCTGGCGCGGGCCAAGCTGCGATGACCTACCGCTATCGTTATGAATCCCCGCCACCACCTTGAGGGCCGCGAGTGTTGCCCCTACTTACCGTCGGCCCCCAAGGTCATCTGTGCGGCGGAAACCCGCCCCCTACGCAACGGTGCGGATCAAGCCGCCTACTACATCGCTTGCCTGAGCTGTGCGCAATCGCTATGGCTGGAGGGGAAACCGGCTCAAGCATTGCTTCAGCTTAACCACGCGCTTGCGGTTGATCTCCCGATTGACTCTGCTGCCGCCGACCAGTGGCCACTTCCCTATCAGGCGAAAATCTGGATTTTGACACGTCACCAGGAACCTGGCTTTTTGGGAAACCCGGTGCGTCACTACCAACATCTGGCGACCCGTGTCAGCGGTCCGCTGCGGGAGATCCGCAGCTGGCGCGCATGGGCATGTTTCCATCTGGCGGAGGGCATCTTGCCGCACGATGCCTTCCCACGTGATCAACGCCAAATCATACAAGAAAACCTGATCCTCCCGACATGGGAGGAAGTTTTATCGGGCTTCCATGCTGACAAGAAGTCTTTCGAAGCGGCACAACTCAATCGGTTGATGTTGGAGTCATGCAGCCACGGAACGCATCTTGATCGTGGTGATCGGCACGGGTGAGACGATGGCTACCTCTAGCTGCACCCTTGGCTGGTTCCGCACTCGGTGCAGCAGCCGCAGGCGCCGGCACGGATCACCTTTTCGCTACCGCAGTGTGAGCATGGTGTTTCCATGTAGGCGCTGCCGAGGGCGATGTTGACGCGTTGGCTGGCATCTTGCACCTGGGCGACGGGTTGGGTGTTGCGGGTGAGCTCGGGAACGGGGCGGTTGACGGCTTCTTTCTCCATGTTCTCGATCTCGGGCATGGGGAGCTCGGCTTGGTTGTGGTTCGGTGAGGTGCTTTCTCGGTATCCAGGGATGAAGGCGCAGCCCATCCAGCGGAAGACGTAATCGGTGAGTGAGAAGGCATTGCGGATATCCGGATTTTTGGTAAAGCCGCTGGGTTCGAAGCGTTGGTAGGCGAACTTCTGGACGAGCTGCTCTAAGGGCATACCGTATTGCAGTGCCATGGATGTGAGGGTGGCGGTGGTGTCCATGAGTCCGCCGATGGTGCTTCCCTCCTTGGCCATTTGAATGAAGAGCTCACCTGGGCTGCCATCGGGGTAGAGGCCTACGGTGATGTAACCTTCGTGGCCGGCGACCTCGAACTTGTGTGTTTTTGAGTCTCGGGTTTCGGGCATGAATTTACGCACAGGCTGGTCTGCTTGATGCTTGAGTTTTTCATTTTCCATGGCGAGTTGAGCAAAGCTTTCCTCGAGTTTGGCGATGTGATCGGCATCGACGCTGACGGTTTCGACTTTGCCGCCCATACCATCGGTTTTTTTGGTATTGAGTGGGGCGCTGCGTTTTGATCCATCGCGGTAGATGGCGATGGCTTTGAGTCCAAGCTCCCAGCCCTCGATGTAGGTATTCATGATTTCCTCGACGGTGGCCTCCTCTGGCATGTTGACGGTTTTGGAAATGGCGCCGCTGAGGAACGGTTGCACGGCGGCCATCATGCGGATGTGGCCGCGGTAGTGGAGGCTGCGCTTGCCATGGTGGGCTTTGAAAGCGCAGTCGAATATATCGAGGTGTTCGGGTTTGAGTCCGCTGGTGATTGTCTGTCCTGTTTGTTCATCGACGACGTCCTCGATGGTGTCGAGTTTCTCGATGTGAGCGAGGATGGAGCTGATTTGTTCTGAACTGTATCCGAGGTATTGCAGGGCGGGGGTGACGGTTTGGTTGACGATTTTGAGCATACCGCCGCCAGCGAGGAGTTTGTATTTGACCAAGGCGATGTCGGGTTCGATGCCGGTGGTATCGCAGTCCATGAGGAAGCCGATGGTGCCGGTGGGCGCGAGCACGGTGACCTGAGCGTTGCGGTAGCCGTGACGACGGCCTTTTTCGGAGGCGGCCAGCCAGGATTTTTTGGCGGCCTGCTGGATATTGGCGAATCGTTCGGATGGTTCGATGTGTTCGAGCATGGTTGAATGGCGGTCGATCACCTCAAGCATCGGTTTTTTGTTCGAGGGGGCGTCGGGTGTCATGTTGCCGCCGTAGCGCGCGTCATGATACCCAGGAAAGGGTGCAATGGCGGCGGCGAGCTCGGCGCTTTGCTCGTAGGATGTGCCGGCCATGACCGCGGTGATGGAGGCGGCAAGGGTGCGGGCTTCATCCGAGTCATAGGACATGCCGTAGCTCATGATCAGGGCGCCGAGGTTGGCGTATCCGAGGCCGAGGGTGCGGAAGACGTGTGAGTTTTCCGCGATTTTTTTGATCGGGTAGCTGGCGCGGTCGACAATGATTTCTTGGGCGGTGATAAAGATTCTAACGGCAGCCTGGAAGCGTTCTACATCAAACACGCCGTCGGATTTTTTGAACCGCATGAGGTTGAGGGAGGCGAGGTTGCAGGCGGTGTCGTTGAGGAAGAGGTATTCCGAACATGGGTTGGTTGAGTTTTGGCGGCCGGATGATTTGCAGGTGTGCCAGTTGTGGATGGTGGTATCAAACTGCATACCGGGGTCGCCACAGACATGGGTG
This sequence comes from Akkermansiaceae bacterium, assembly GCA_013041925.1. GTDB lineage: Bacteria > Verrucomicrobiota > Verrucomicrobiia > Verrucomicrobiales > Akkermansiaceae > Oceaniferula. Next base: position 27,088 of record JABDRB010000004.1, read on the forward strand.
CCCTCGGCAATTTTCATCAGGACATCACGGGCGCTTTTTTTCTCGCAAGGTTGGCCGTCGCTGACGTTGCGGGTCCAGTATTCCTTGTTGTCGATGGCGGCCTGCATGAATTCATCACTGGCGCGCACGGTGAGGTTTTCGTTTTGGTACATGACGGAGCCGTATGCGTCGCCGTTGTAGCTGCCGTCGTAGCCTTGCTCGATAAGTGCCCAAGCTTTTTTTTCTTCGATGGTTTTGGCCTCGATGAACTCCTCGATGTCGGGGTGCCAGTCTTTGAGGGTGTTCATCTTGGCGGCGCGTCGGGTTTTGCCACCTGACTTAACGACGTTGGCGACCTGGTCGTAGACGCGGAGGAACGAGAGGGGTCCTGATGGGGCGCCGCCACCTGAGAGCTTTTCACGGGTGGAGCGTAGGGTGGAGAGGTCGGAGCCGGTGCCTGAGCCATACTTGAAAAGCATCGCCTCGGAGCAGGCGAGCTGCATGATATCTTCCATGTTGTCCTCGACGCCTTGGATGAAGCAGGCGCTGCCTTGCGGGTATTCATACTGGGTGGAGGCACGCACGGCCTCGCCATGGGTATCGCTCCAGTGCCATCCGCCTATGCCGCTGTCCTTGCCGACGCCGTATTCCTGATAGAGTCCGACGTTGAACCATACGGGTGAGTTGAATGCGCCGTGTTGGTTGAGGCAGAGCCAGGTGAGGTCGTTGTAAAATGCCTCGGCTGATTCTGAGTCGGTGAAGTATCCGTCCTCTTTTCCCCAGTCGGTCACGGTGCGTGTGACTCGGTGGATCATTTGGCGGATTGAGTTTTCGCGTCCGCCGTTTGTGGGGTCGGTCCCTTGGGTGATATCGCCGTAGAAGTACTTGGAAACGGCGATTTTTGCGGAGAGTTCACTCCATGATGCGGGGACTTGCACGTTTTCTTGGCGGAACATGATGGCGCCGGAATCATCGGTGATCTCGGAGGTGCGTTCTGACCATTCGATTTCATCAAAGGGTGAGGTTCCTGGAGTGGAAAACGTGGCTTTGAAGCTGAGGCCTTGGGTGGTTGAGTCAGCCGTTGCAGGCATGGATACAGAGGGTTTTGGCGTGGTGGCGGTGGCGGGAGGAACGGACATTTTTGCGTATGGGTTTGGTGTTTTTAGAGGAAATTAAGTGGTTAATACAAAGAACAAATCTTCCTGATATTTGTCAACATGTGGTATGTTGTATTGTTTACTGGCACAACATATGGCTCGACTTCAAGAAAAAAGGATTAAATTTTGAGAAAAGCGATGAAGTTATAGGGCTCAATCGGTGTGGCGAGAGCGTGAGTGGGTTCGCGGAGGAGAGGCGGGAAGATCCTTGGCTACCAGTGAAAGACAACGGGTGCGGGGATGATGCGAACTTTACCGGGGCCGTCATTGGTTTTGCGTGTGACGGAAGTGATGACGTTGTCTTCGAATTCGACGGTGATCCTTGATTTTTCCTCGGTGGTGATGTGGGAAAGTTGGCGGTAGGCACGGCCTGTGAACGGGTCGATCACGGTGCGGTAGTGTTTTTGTTCCTTACTGACGACGTAGGCCCACTTGCCTGATTCGCCTTTGCGGTTTTGTTTGACCTCGGTTTCGGTGGGTTTTCCGAGGGATTGTTCGACTTCCTTGAGGGTCATGCCGATGGCGATATCATGGTTAGCGATGAGCTCTTTGACGATCATTTGGCGATTGTAGAGGGTTTTGAGGTTGGCGATGAAGTCTTTGTCTTTGGATGCGAGCAGCTGGGGGTCCACCCATCCGGTGACGCCAGCGTGGCTGGCCTGACCTTTGACTCGGTAAGCTTTTTCGGTCATGGCGAGGAGTTCGACTTGGGTGTTGATATTGAACGTGCCGAGGCGACGGCCACCATTTTTTGTGGCATAAATGGTGGTGGGTTTGGCGACGAGGAGTTGGACGGCGTGCTCGACGTGTTCGTTGAGATAAATGACGTCGGGGTCATTATTGAGCAGGGATCTTTTAGGGGCCGCCGACAAGGGGGATATGAGTGAGATGGCGAGGGCGAGGAGGGTGGCAGCGAGTTTCATGATGATGGCTGAGTGTGGATGGGGGGATCTGGCTGAATGTAAATTACGGTAGTTTGGTGGATTGATCCAATGGGAAAGTGGTGAAACCATGGCTTCGACGTGCCCGAGGGCTATTCTATTCAACTCATGGAGGAATATTCGCAGGTGGGTAGCCTGAGGGTAGCCCGGCAGCCATGGTTGGGGAGGTTGACGAGGCTAGCGGAACCCTCGTGGAGTTTAACGGCTTCGTGGACAAGAGGGAGTCCGAGTCCGGTGCCTTTGTGGTCGCTACCCGGGCGGGGCAGCGAGTAGAAGTGCTCGAAGACCCGATCCATGGCATAGTGCGGTAGGCCTGGGCCTTGGTCGTCGATATGGAGGACGGCTTCCTTATGGTTCTCGGTGTTGAGAAGGAGGTCAATGTTTCCGCCATCGGGTGAAAATGCGATGGCGTTCTCGAGTAGGTTTGCGATGGCCAATTTTAGGATCATGGCATCGCCTGTGAGTGAGATATTGTTTTGGATTTGAGCGTTGAGGGTGAGTTTTTTTTCATGGAGACGTGGTTGGGATTCATCGACCATGTGCTGACAGAGTTTTGAGAGGTTGAGCTGACGTCGGTTTTCAAGGTGGGGTTGACGTTCGAGTTCGGTGAGTTGGAGGAGGTTGCGGACGAGTTCTTCGCTGCGTGCCGTTTCGCGGCGGATATTATCGAGAAACTGCTTTCTTTGTTCTGTGGGCATATGTTCATCGAGAAGTTCGGCGGCTCCTTTGATGGCGGCGAGTGGGCTTTTAAGTGCGTGGGTGAGGGAGGAGACGTAGTTTTCGACATAGCGGCGGCCCTCGAGGGTTTCTCGCATGTCGTGTAGTGCCTTACCTAGGGTATTGACCTCGCGTCCCTTACCGAGGTTGGGGATGGATGTGCGTTCACCTCGGCTAATGGATTGTGCATAGTTGGTGAGTCGTCCGACCGGTTGGAAAAGCCAGATGAAGACAGCCCCGGTGAGCAGGATGATGCCGCTGCCGATCAGGATGGTGGCGGTGAGGATGTCGCGTCGTCTGTCTGCGATGAAATTGAGGACATCGGCTTGGGGTTTGTAAACGGTGAGGACGGCAATGATTTTACCATTTGAATGAACGGGGGCGGCGACGTAGAGGATGGAGCTGTCTGGGTTTTTTTCATCCTCACGTGACGAGCGAGCACCGTATTTTCCGGCGAGGGTGAGCTGGACGTCGTTGTAGCGGGACATGTCTTGGCCTTCGCGCCGGGCGTTGTTGGAATCGAAAATCACGATACCTTGGGCGTTGGTGAGGTAGGCATGAAGGCCGATGCTTGTTTTAGTATGATGATGGATTGTTGCCTTGAGGGTGTGTTGTTGCGCGTTGGCAAAGGCACTCCGCAGTGATTTGGGGTCGGGTTTCCCGTCTTCGACCTGGCTTTCGATGATGCCGGCCATGACGTGGGCGGTATCGACCATGACCTCCTCGGTGGCTTGGAATGTCTGGGCGTCGACATCATTGAGAAGGTAGACGATCAGTCGGTAGAAGCCGAAGCTGATGATCAGGGCGAGAAAAAAGAGGGTGACACGAGTTAATCGCATGTCTTTGTTTGAGGGGGTGGCGGGTTAGAGGGAATCCGGGTTGAGGGTGTATCCAAGGCCGCGGCGAGTTTCGATGGGGTCTTTACCCTCAGGCGTTTGTGCGCGGATTTTTGCGCGCAGTGATTTGATATGGGCGTCTACGGTGCGGTCCATGGCGGATCCAGGGTCGTCCCATGCTTTGATGAGGATTTGTTCGCGGGTAAAAATGCGGCCAGGCTGGCTCATTAGAGCGGCGAGCAATTTATACTCGTGAGCGGTTAGGTTCAGCGGCTTGCCGTGACAACTGATGGTCATGGCCGATGGGTTGTGGTTGAGCGTGCTGGGCTCTGAGGTTGGTGGGGGTGGCGGGTTGCCCATACGGCGGAGGATGGCGCGCACGCGGGCGGCCACCTCGCGTGGGCTGAAAGGTTTGGTAACGTAGTCATCACCGCCGAGTTCGAGTCCGAGGATGCGGTCGATTTCAGAGTCCCTGGCCGTGAGGAAGAGCACGGGGAGGGAGGAGGATTTTCTGATTTCGCTGCAGAGGTCGAACCCTGACATGTCGGGTAGGCCGACGTCGAGGATGGCGAGATCGAAGTGGTGATGAAGTTTCTCCAGCGCTTCCCCTGCGGTGGTGGTATGACAGACCTCGAAGTGTTCTGTTTCCAAGGCGTAGACGAGGGTGTCGGCGATGGAGGTTTCATCCTCTACTAGTAGAATGCGTGGCATAGTGGGAGTGTAGGATTGAAACAAGCAATTCCCAACCCCAAATATGAGATAAACCGCTGGACAGGAGTGAAGTTGACCCCTACTTTGCCGGCGAATTACCAGAGTAAACAACTTATGAAAAACAACAATATCACCTCCTATCTTGGAGTTATCGGGTTTGCCGGCCTTGCTAGTTTTGCCGGTGTCGTCACACTCAGTGCCCAGGCACCTGCGCCTGGTGCTCCTCCTGCAGCACCTGCTGGTCCCAAGCTGACGGCCGCTGAAGTGAAGAATATCAGTTCGTATGTGCTGGGTCTTCAATCGTCCAGCCGTTTTGCGGGTGCGGGGCTTACTGTCGATGACATTGACTCTGCTGCCGTGATCAAGGGGTTTCTTGCAGGACTTAAGGGTGAGAAGCCTGAGTATCCAGAAGCAAAACTCCGTGCCGCCATGGAGGCACTTGGAAAAATGGTTCAAGGCCGAGAGGCTAAAAAGGGAGAAGCCAACCTTGCCGCAGGGAATGCATTTCTTGCGGAAAACGCAAAGAAGAAGGGCGTGATTACCAACCCCAGCGGCTTGCAGTATGAAGTGATCAACAAGGGAACGGACCAGAAATATGTGGCTCCAGCGAATGGGGCGCCCGATGGCGGCACCCAGTTCATGGTTCATTACCGTGGAACTTTGATCGATGGTTCGGAGTTTGACAAATCACCAGAAGGTCAGGCATTTCCAATGACACTCCAGGTCATCCCTGGTTTTAAAGAGGCGCTAACCACCATGCCTGTCGGCGCTAAGTGGAGGTTGTTCCTTCCTGCCGCTCTTGCCTACGGTCCCCGTGCTGCAGGTCCCAAGATTGGTCCTAATAGCGCATTGATTTTCGAGCTTGAACTTGTGGAGATCAAGGCCGCTCCGGCACCAGTTCCTGCGCCGCCAGTTCCTGCGCCGCGCCCTAGAGCCAGTGCTGTTACCCCACCTGTGCAGGTTCCTGCACCTGCTCCTGCCAAGTAGGCGGAGTAATCGAGGGTTGCAACTCAACTCATTTTCCACAAGGCTGTCGGGCACAATCCGGCAGCCTTTTTTTGTCTGCTTGTTTGCTCAACCACGCACCATTGACTCATGACGCCTCTTACTTTCTATGGCCATTCTTGTTTTTCCGTTGAAATTGCGGGGAAGAAGATCCTTTTTGATCCATTTATCTCGCCCAACCCATTGGCGCAGGAGGTGGATATCGATACGATTGAGGCGGATTATATCCTCATTTCACACGGGCATGAAGACCACGTGGCGGATGCTGCAGAGATCTTGAAACGAACGGGTGCTATGCTGATATCCAATTTTGAAATTGTCACGTGGTTCGGTCAGCAGGGGATTGAGAATGCACACCCGCTGAACCATGGTGGATGTGTTGAGCTTCCTTTTGGTAAGGTGAAGTATGTCAATGCAGTGCATTCATCGGTTTTGCCAGACGGGACGTATGGTGGGAACCCAGGTGGCTTTGTCATCGAGTCTGCGCAGACGAATTTTTATTTTTCCGGTGACACGGCGCTGACGTATGATATGAAGTTGTTAGGAGAGTTTCATGATCTCGATTGGGCGGTGCTCTGTGTCGGTGATAACTTTACGATGGGTTATGCGGATGCGGCGATCTGTGCCGAATGGATTGGCGTGAAACAAGTTATCGGAACCCATTTTGATAGTTTTCCATATATAGAGATTGATCATGTAGCAGCCAAGGCGACATTTGCTGAGAAGGGAGTGGCCCTTTATCTTCCGGCCGTTGGTGACATACTTGAATTGAAAACCACCCACTAAAAATATGTATCGCACAGGAATAGGATATGATGTCCACCAGTTTGCCGAAGGCCGCCCGTTGATTCTGGGGGGGGTAGAGATTGCACATAGTCATGGTCTTGCGGGGCACTCAGATGCTGACGTTTTATGTCATGCGATTGCTGATTCTTTGTTAGGGTGTATGGGTTTACCTGATATTGGTCATTATTTCCCCCCTGAGGACGACAGCATTGAGGGGATTTCCTCGTTGAAAATTCTTGAGAAATGTCGTCAGCTGGGTGACGAACGAGGAGCGGTGATTCAGAATGTAGATTCGTCCATGATTGCGGAAGCTCCGAAGGTATTACCTCATGCGGAAGCGATGAAAAAGAACATCGCGGCAGCGCTTGGGATCACGACGGGGCAAATCGGGATTAAGGCGACGACCAATGAGACCATGGGATTTGTGGGGCGAAAGGAAGGGATTGCGGCGCTTGCGTCTGCGATGATCTACCTGCCGGATTAATCCTAAATCCTGCATGATGACCAAAATCCCTGACCTGCCTGAAGATGAGCGGCCCCGCGAGCGGCTTGCCCGGCTTGGTGCCGCCGCCATCAGCGATGCCGAGCTGCTGGCCATCTTTCTGCGTGTCGGGGTGAAGGGAGCCAGCGCCATTGAAGTCGGGAGACAACTGATCCGTAAACACGGCAGCCTCACCGAGTTGGGCGGGCTCAGTGTGAACGAGCTTTCCAGAGAACATGGACTTGGCCCAGCCAAGGCCGCTCAGCTGATGGCCGCATTCGAGTTGGGTGCGCGCTGTGCTAACGAGAAAATGACCCGGGTGCCGATGAATAGCGCCGAGTCGATCTATGAAGTGATGGCACCACGCCTGGCCCATGAAAGTATCGAGTATGTGCTGATTATCTTGTTAGATAGTAAGCTGCGAGCCACGCGCACCATTGAGCTGAGTAAGGGGAATATCGATACCGCACTGTGCGAGCCGCGCGATGTGCTGCATCATGTGATCATCAACCAAGCGTCTTCGTTTGTGTTGGTGCACAACCATCCATCAGGTGATCCGAGCCCGAGTCGGCAAGACATTGTGTTAACCCGAAAAATACGCGAAGCGAGTGATATGATGCGAGTTCGATTTGTCGACCACATGATCATTGGTCGGCCATCGGATGCGTATAAGAGCCCCTATTACTCGTTTGCGGGTGCTGGGGTTTTATCTTGAGGGTCACTATTTTTCCACGGGGTTTCCAGAGGCTTGCCAGGCGTTGAATCCTCCTTCGAGGTGATAGATCGTGCCGAAGGGGTGTTTTTTGAATGTTTCAAGCGACTTGCGGCTGCGATTACCGCTGCGGCAGTAGAGGATGTATGCAGGGCGTTTATCGAGTTTGTCGATGTTGTCGGCAAAACGAGGTGATTTAAAATCGATGTTGGTCGAGCCTTTGATGTGGCCTGCTGCAAACTCGGCGGGTGTGCGCAGATCTAGAATTTGGATGTTGGAGGTTTGGGTGATGAGTTCCATCATCGCGGTGGCATCGACGGGTTTGACCGTCGATCCCAAGGGTGGCTGGTCCGCTTGAGATGTGTTTTTTGGCAGGGATGGATTTTTGCATGCGCTGAGAAAAACCAGAGGCATGAGGGCGATGATGGTGAAAATACGCATAGGGTAAGTCTAGGTGAGAACTGATTTAAGATCAAGATAAAGAATTGGATCTTGATCGAGGTGACATGGTAGTGGCTATTTAGCGTTGGAAATTCTCATTGGGGTCGTTATGGTTTTTTTATGCCTGAGATACATGCGACTGCGATTGTTAGCGAGAGTGCCCGCCTTGCGGAGGATGTGACGGTGGGGCCGTTTGCGATGATCGATGCTGGGGTGGAAATAGGCCGCGGGTGCACGGTGGGTGGTCATGCGTGGATTACGGGAGGCACGGTGATGGGGACGGGTAATGCGATTGGCTATGGAACGATCATTGGCGCGGACCCGCAAGATAACTCGTTTGACCCTGCGACAAAATGTAACGTGGTGATTGGAAAAGATAACCGGATTCGTGAGTATGTGACGATTCACCGGAGTGCCTCTGCTGGTGGTAGCACCACGGTGGGTGATTCAAATTTTTTGATGACGGGTGTGCATTTGGGGCACGATGTGCAGATGGGTAACCATAATAATTTGGCCAACAACGTTTTGCTGGCGGGTCATATTGTATTAGGGGATTATATTTTTCTCGGTGGCGGTGGTGGTTTCCATCAATTTATCCAGATTGGGGATTATGCGATTGTGCAAGGTAATGCGGTGGTGAGCCGTGACGTCCCGCCGTTTTGTATGGCGCATGGTCGCAATGCATTGGCTGGGCTCAATGTGATTGGTCTTCGGCGTGGTGGGTTTACCGCTGAGGAGAGAAGGGATATCAAGCGTGCCTATCAATTGCTTTTTCGTGGCGGCGGTAACCTGTCCGAGGCATTGATTGAATCTGGCCAAAGAGAGTGGTCGGACGGGGCACGGAAATTATTGGACGCGGCAAGGTTGCCATCTCGTAAGGGGATGATGACGGGATAGCCAGCTATTTGGCGGCGAAGATATCAAACTGCTGGTGACAAACTACCAGGAGCGTTTGTAGTTCAAGATCCCCTCGCCAATACCTTCTGCGATCGATTGGCGAAACCAGGCTTTTTTCATGCGGCTTCGTTCGCGGCGGTTGGTGACAAAGCCGCATTCAACGAGGATGGAGGGATGTTTTGAGTGACGGATGACGTAGAACTTTGCGTGTTTCACACCACGGTTTGGGGTGCGGAGTTTACGCATCATGGAAGATTGCACATGGGTGGCGAGTTTTTTGCTTTTGCTGCTGTAATAATAGGTTTCGAGCCCCAGGGTGTCACGTTTCCACGTGCTGTTGTAGTGGACGCTGACGAAGATTGATTTGCTGTAGCGGTTTCCGTAGCTGGCGCGGCCGGGCAGGGAGATGAAGACGTCGCTACGGCGTGTCATCTTGGTGCGAATGCCCTTGGATTTGAGGTAGTGTTCGAGTCTGAGTGCGGTATCGAGTGCGAGGTGTTTTTCGTAGACCAAGCCGTGGTGGCCACCTCGGTCGTGCCCGCCGTGTCCGGGGTCGATGATGACGTAGCGGAAACTCTTGGCCTGCAGTGCCCCGGTCAGGACGGTCAGCGTCAGGGTGACCGCGATGAGAAGCCGGTGCGATAAGGGGAAAGTCATTCGTGGGTGTGGTTGGCTAGGTGTGTGTGTGGCTGACGGTGGCGGGCGCTGCTGGGTTATTGAGGGGTTGAGTGACTGCTAGATGGATTACCGATAGACAAAGGGAGGCCTTTCGGAAATGTTGTGGATTTTTTTGCGTTGAGCGGCTTCGGCGCTTGGGTTGTAGGGGATACTACCTGCGACGCGGACTTCGCCGTTTCCGAAGGTGATGAGGCGCGGGTCACCGGTCGCGCCACGTTTGTGGTGGTCGATGGAGATGATCTTGCCGCTGGGTGAGATGCAGGTGTGGGTGAAGAAGTTGGGTTTGACCTGATAGATTGCGTGCATATTATTGACGCGGTCGAGGGTGCCGGTGGGTTTACGGAATGTGAGGATTTTCCCTAGTGGGATGGTCGCGATATTTCGGCCATTGTTGGCGGATGACACCTGGGCGAAGAGTTCCATGGATCGGTTGGCTGAGAAGGTGAGGAGTTTGTATTCGCGGATTTCTCCTGGTGCGTTGGGGACGCCAGCGCGTTGGAGCCAAGCGGTTCTGCCGTTGGTGATGGTGAATCGAGAGCGATTTGAGCTGAAGCCGTTGCGGGTGGGGCCGGGCATATTGACGGAGGCGGTGCAAACGTAGTTCCCCATATTACCGAGCGAGTAGGTGCTGCTCAGGGAGATCGTGCGAGCGACGGTTTGTCCTGCGGGGATGACGACGGCTTTGTAGTTGATGCTGCGGGCGGTGGGGATGACGCGGCCGCTGGCTGTGAGGTGGAAGTTAAGCCATGCGCGTTGGTTATTGCCTTTTAAGATGAGTTCACGGCCGGCGTGATTGGTGATGTAGACGGTGGCGCTGACGGGCTCGTTGAGGATGTAGTTGGATTTATTCATCTGCATGCGGACCGCGACTTGGGCGTGTGCCTGAGTCAGGCCGAGGGTGATCATTGCCAGTAGTGCCCAGAGTGCGAGGAGGTGCTGGTGATTTGGCTGGAATCGTTGGTGGTGGTTCATAGGTGATGGTCTTTTGAGAGGTGAGGAGGAATTAATTCTCTTGGGGAGAGGTGCTGAAGGTGCGGAATCCGAGATCAGCTCTGCGCAGGTTACGGCTTTCGACCCATTCGCGGGCGCGGGCACCGTGTTGGGGGCGCAGGTAGGATGCGCCGCTGATGATGTAGCGGGCGGGCATGGATGGGGTGGCGGGGTCGAGGGTTCGCTTGCGCATCCACTCGCTGACGTTTCCGGCTAACCCGAAGATGCCGAGATTCGTTTGCTCAGCTTGATCGACGGGTAACCAGGCGGTGCCGACGAGTTTGCTGGGGTCGCTACCTGCTGAGCAGGCGGCATACCACTCATCTCGGGTGGGGAGTCGACGTCCTTTCCACTCGGCGTAGGCGTAAGCGTCCCACCAGTCGACGCCTACCACGGGGTAGTTGAGATCGACATCGAGCTGATGCCATAAGTGTCCATCTTTGGCGGCGGCGTAGAGGTTGTCCCAGTCGTCCGGGTGATGGGAGGGTTTATTGTTTGGTTGGTCCTCGTGTTGGTAGGCGGTTTTTCGATCGTCGCTGAGGATGTTGAGGGCTTGAAGGAACTTTGCGTATTCTCCGATGGTTACCTCATGGGCGTCGATCCAGCATTCACGTAGCTTGATGGGAACTCCGTCGGGGCCTGGGTAATGGCCTGCGGGGACTCGGACCATGTCGGAGATTTTACGTTCCTTGGGCACGGTTTTTTGTGAGGAAAAGTAATAGATGAGGGCAACTAGGGTGCAGGAGATGGCGATGGCGGAGACGGTTTTGGCGATGCCTGCGGATGAGATGGCGGACGGCATCCGCATGGTCGGGCTTTGGATTTGGTTGTGATCTTTGGGTTCGGTGAGTTGCCGTTCCACCTCGTCGGAGAGATTATAGATTTGTGTCCAAGTGAGTGGGATATCCCGCTCAAGGTCCGCCATGAAATCGAGCAGGGACCCGGTGCGTGTCGAGCCAGGTTGGCCAGGTTCGAGGAGGTCATGGAGGAGATGGCCGATGAGGTGTTTGTCTTGGGTGGCGATTTGGGGGTTGGCCTCGCCGCTGATGGCAATATTGGTTAGTCGGCAGTGGAAATTGTCATCGATAAAAACGTGGTGGGATTGGAGAGGGTGGGTGGCGATCTTCTGGCTTTCAAGGTAGGTGAAGGCGCCGGCGATATTGCGGATGATGCGGACGGCATGGAGGGGAGAGAGACTTGACCCTTGATGATGGATGCTTTCGAGGGTGGTACCATGGAGCTTTTCCATGGCGGAGAAACACTCAGTGTCATTGATGACGGCCTCCAAGACGGAGCCGATGAGAGGGTGGTCGACGGAGGCTTTGACGCGGACGTCGTTGGTGAATTGTGTTCTTAATGGGATATCTGCCTTGAGATGGTGGGCGAGGCTGCAGAGAACGACCTCACGTTGGACGGAAACCTGCGTCGCTGAGTAGCTCAGGGTGCGGGCTCCCTCGGCGATGATGTCGCCAATGAGGTAGTCCCCGGTTTGAGATCCTTTGATGAAAGGTTGATGCGTTTCCTCTGGCATGATGGATGGTGATGCTACGCGTGATATGTAGCGTAAATGGGTCGGCAGGCAATGGGATTACCTAGGAATTTTGATGATGGGGAAAGTGATTTTCAGGAATGCTAGCGTTCGGGTAACGGCGGGAGTGACGGGTTGTTGCCGTAGCCGTGGTCCTTGCTGGGAAGGAGCGTATCATGTTGATCCGGTAGCCATGGAAGCGGGTTGCTGTCCTGCGGAATGGGACTGAATTTACTGCCGTGCACACTGTGAAGTCGGCGTGGGTGTGCCTGTTGGTCGATGACTTCCCCTTTATAGAGGAGTTCGACGACGTAGCCATAGAATTCACGTCTGCCGAGCAGATGTTCATCGGCGAGGTCGGAGGTTGGGACCGTGTAGGAGACATGGAGGCATTCCTCGTTACCGGCATCTTTCCAATCGAGTTTGGGGTCGGCCCAAGACGAATCGATGGTGGCGCTGGCCGTTGCTTTTTTGATCTCGCCGCCATTGACTTTATCGTAGAAATGGATCTGCACATGCACGTCTGACGGGTTGATGGGTTGGTCGGGGCGGGCGAGGATGGTGATGGCGACATCGGCTTGCTTGACACCCTCTGGCCCTCTCGACTTGCGAGTTTGCATGGGGCCAATGGAGATGACATTGCGTCTGGCCACTGCGGTATCCATGCCTTGGGTGAGTTTTGCGGCGGCGAGTTTGAAATATGTCCCTGCGTTGTTGCCCATTTGCTGGATTTTCTGATAATGATCGGCCGCTTTGATATAGATCCCCATGTCTTCAAAGAGCATGGCTTTTTGATAAGTGACGGCGGGCTCGGTGGGGTCGATACGTTCTGCTTCGTCAAGCTTGAGCATGGCTCGCATCATATCGCCATCCATGTGCAGGCTGCGGGATTCCTGGACGAGGCGTTCCACGCGAGGGTCCGCGATGGCGGGTAAGTGGTGGGCGGGGGGGGGCGCGATGATCGCAGGTGAGACCGCTGGATGTGCTGGGATTTGAACGGGTGTGTGATGGTTGGTTGGGGGAGGAAGCGGATTGCCCCCCACACTTGCGAGAATTTGAGCCAATGTGCGCGGCTGGATGGGTTTTTGGGGTGGGGTGACCGTGGCTAGCGTGGGTTGTTGTGGAGGTAGTGTGTTGCGGGTGGTGAGTGCGGTGCCTACGGTGATGAGCTGGGCAAATGCTATGAGCGCCATCAGCCAGCAGGTGATGGTGAAGGTGGGGCGGACGTGCTGAGGTTTGACGGTTGATGGTCCATCGGATGGTGCCTGATATGGGGGGGGGGGGG
>JABDRB010000009.1 GCA_013041925.1 Akkermansiaceae bacterium
CCGGCGCCAACCTCGTCTGGGTCGGCCTCGGCTGCCCCAAGCAAGAACGCTGGATCGCCGAACACAAAGATCAACTTCCCCCCGCCGTTTACTTCGGTATCGGAGCCGCCTTCGCCTTTCACGCCGGCGACGTTAAACAAGCCCCTGCCTGGATCCAAAAATACGGCATCGAGTGGGCATACCGCCTCTGCAAAGAACCCCGCAGGCTGTTTAAACGTTACTTCACCTACAACTCCCTCTTCGTCTGGTATTCATTACGTGACCAGATGAAGGACTAATTGAATACTGTTGTCTGTCCTCTCACGTTTGACTTGCTGCCTTCAACATTCAAAAATCATCACTCGTCGATCATATGATTTTACCTCGTTCAGCAGAAGCGGTCATTGATTTAACCAAATTATGTGATTATTGCCTCAACTCAGAACATCCGAGAGGGAAGCATAAGGCTAGAGTCTTTGAGTCTTCCATAGGAATGACGGCCGATCATGCAGAAGAATTGAGCGCTCTCATTTTGGATGGTATTCGATTGGGAGAATGTTACGCAGGTGTTGAGGATATGTATGGAATACGATATTTTGTTGATTTTACGCTTCATTTTCGAGAGGCCGCTGCGGAAATCCGTACGGCATGGATTGTGCGAAAATCAGAAGGTTTTCCAAGGTTGACGACATGCTATTTAAAATAGACAATACCATTATGAAAACGAATTTAAAATTATTAGATGCTGTAGCTTTGACTGTAGATTTTCCCGAACATAAACTGGTAACCGGGCAGGTTGGAACGATTGTTGAAGTTCTTGACGATCATGTTTTTGAAGTGGAATTTTCTGACGACAATGGCCGGAGCTATGCCCTAGTAGGCCTTCCAGCAGAAACACTGATTGCCCTTCATTATGGCCCTGTAGCTGCTTAGGGCTCAATTCCGGCGCAGCCGCACTCCCCCCCTTCTGATTTCAACAATCATCACTCGTAAATCTTTTTACGCATAACGGCTGAGGGGATTGGCTAGCGACGGGAAGCTACGGCCACTTGCAAGAATACCGGCAGGCTGCCCACGCTCCCCTCTGTCTTCTATTCATTCAACATTCACTATTCTGAACTCACCATTCAGCGCAGCGGCTCCCCTCGCTTTGGTGACGTTAAACAAGCCCCTGCCTGGATCCAAAAATACGGCATCGAGTGGGCATACCGCCTCTGCAAAGAACCCCGCAGGCTGTTTAAACGTTACTTCACCTACAACAGCTTATTTCTTTACTACTCACTCCGTGATCGGGTAGTGTCTTAATTCAAGTTCCTCAATTTCCCAACATTTCCGAAACATGAACACCCCACAAAGAATCTGCTGTATCGGCGCTGGCTACGTCGGTGGCCCTACCATGGCGATGATCGCCTCAAAATGCCCGGACATCCACGTCGATGTTGTTGATATCAATGCCGACCGCATTGCCGCGTGGAACTCGGATGAGTTGCCTGTGTATGAGCCTGGTCTGCACGACGTCGTGGAAGGATCCCGTGGTCGCAATCTCTTTTTTTCCACCGATGTTGAGGGCTCCATTGACGCTGCCGATATCATTTTTGTTTCCGTCGGCACGCCTACCAAAACCTACGGGATGGGGGCAGGTCGCGCTGCCGATCTCTGTTATGTCGAGAGTGCCGCCCGCATGATTGCCAAGGTCTCCAAAGGCCCCAAGATCATTGTGGAAAAAAGCACCATCCCAGTCCGGACCGCCGAGGCCTTACGCACAATTCTTTGTGCCAACTCCGAGGACGGAAAATTCCAGGTGCTCTCAAACCCAGAGTTTCTCGCAGAGGGAACCGCCGTCGCGGATATGCAAAACCCCGACCGCATTCTCATCGGCGGCGAACGCACCCCGGATGGCGATGCCGCCGTGGAAGCCCTCGTTAGCATCTACAACCAGTGGATCCCACGCGACCGCATCCTCACCACCAACCTCTGGTCGTCCGAGCTCTCCAAACTCGTTGCCAATGCCTTTCTCGCCCAGCGGATCTCGTCGATTAACTCCATCTCGGCCCTCTGCGAACAAACCGGCGCCGACATCAATGAGGTCGCCCGCGCCATCGGCTCAGATTCCCGCATCGGCCCTAAATTTCTCCAGGCCTCCGTCGGATTCGGCGGCTCATGCTTCCAGAAAGATATCTTCAACCTCGTCTACCTCTGTGAGCACTTCAACCTCCCCGAGGTCGCGGCCTACTGGGACCAGGTGATCATCATGAACGACTGGCAAAAGCAGCGGTTCTCAAACAGGATTGTCGAAGCCCTCTTCAACACCGTGCGTGGGAAACGCATCGCCGTCTGGGGGTTTGCCTTCAAAAAAGACACCAACGACACCCGCGAGTCCGCCTCCATCTACGTCTGCCGCGATCTCCTCAGCGAGGGCGCCCAGATCGCCCTCTACGACCCCCGCGTTCCCGTATCACTGATTCACGCAGACCTCCTGAGCGCCGGAGTAAGCCAGGAAATGATCGATACCCAACTCACCATCTGTCACACCTGCGAGGAGGCTGCCGACCAAGCACACGGCATTGCTGTCCTCACCGAGTGGGATGAATTCAAGGACGCCGACTTTACAAAAATCCAGTCCAAGATGTTTAAACCCGCCTTCATCTTCGACGGCCGGAACATCCTCGACCACGACGCCCTCACACAACAAGGATTCAGCGTCCACGCCATCGGCAAGGAGTAGCAGTGCCGCCGACACGGAGTTAAGATGCGCTGTCGTGGAGTAGTTGCGCAGTGATGAAGTTCACCAAGTTTGATGCAGGACCAACTAAAGAAAATGATCAGCGGCTTATCCCAATGGTATTAAACCCCCCAAAATAACTCCCACACTCGTAACATGAATCGCATCCTCATCACCGGCGGCGCTGGCTTCCTCGGCTCCCATCTCTGCGAACGCCTCCTCAACGAAGGCAACGAAGTGATCTGCATGGATAATTACTTCACCGGGTTTAAAAAGAATGTCGCGCACCTCCTCGATAACCCGAACTTTGAACTCATCCGTCACGATGTGATCGAACCCTTTAAAATCGAGGCCGATCAAATTTACAACCTCGCCTGCCCTGCCTCACCATCCCACTACCAGTATAACGCGATCAAAACGATGAAGACATCCGTCATGGGTGCCATCAACTGCCTCGGTGGGGCCAAGCGCACCAAGGCCCGCGTCTTCCAGGCATCCACGTCCGAGGTCTACGGCGACCCCAACGTCCACCCCCAGACCGAATCTTATTGGGGGAACGTCAACCCCATCGGGATCCGATCGTGTTACGACGAGGGCAAACGTGCCGCCGAAACCCTCTTCATGGACTACCATCGCCAAAATGGTGTCGATATCCGAATCGCGCGTATTTTTAATACCTACGGGCCAAGGATGAACCCAGAGGACGGCCGCGTCGTCTCTAACTTCATCTGCCAAGCACTGCGCGGCGAAAACATCACCATCTACGGCGATGGCACCCAAACCCGATCATTCTGTTACGTCGATGACCTCATCGAGGGCTTTATCCGCTTGATGAATCAAAACGAGGTCACCGGCCCAGTCAACCTCGGCAACGCGCATGAGTTCACCATGTTAGAACTTGCCCAAAAAGTGCAGGAAAAAATCGGCGGGTCATCGGAAATCATCTTCAAACCCCTCCCGAGCGACGACCCCAAACAGCGCCAACCCGATATCACCCTCGCCAAAAAACACCTCGACTGGCAACCCACCATCAACCTCGACGAAGGCCTCGACCGCACCATCGCCTACTTCCAATCCCCAATTTAGTGCGCGAGATCTGACTTCAACACCCCGCAGCGACATGTAACGCCCGCCAAGGCCTTCAAACGAGCCGCAGCCTCATTCAACAGAGGAAAAACCCCTATTGATCACGTAAATTGCCCGGCCGACAGCTCAATGAACGTAGCTGGGAGTCCCTAGAGCCACCCCCATCCATCCTCCCCAACTAAAAACTCATGAAAAAAAGAATCATCGTAACCGGAGGTGCCGGCTTTATCGGCTCTGCAGTCATCCGTCATCTCATCCAAAACACAGACTGGGAAGTGGTCAATGTGGATAAACTCACCTACGCTGGAAATCTCGACTCATTAAAAGAAGTAGCGACGAGTGATCGTTACACCTTTGAGCAAGTCGATATCTGTGACGCCGCTGAGGTCAAACGAGTCTTTGCCGATCATCAGCCCGATGGCGTTATGCACCTGGCTGCTGAGTCCCACGTCGACCGCTCGATTGATGGGCCAGGCGAGTTCATTCAGACCAACATCGTTGGCACATACACGCTGCTCCAGGCATCGCTCGCCTACTGGCGGGGGCTGCCGGAGGCAGCAGAGGAAGTTCAAGTTGGTAGTTCAAGTTCTAGAACTCAAAACTCGAACTCGAACTCGAACTCGAACTCGAACTTAAACTTAAACTTAAACTTAAACTTAAACTTAAACTCAGAAACTTCAACTGCGCACAGCGCAGCATCAAAGTCGAGCTTTCGCTTCCATCACGTCTCGACCGATGAAGTTTATGGTGACCTCGATGAAACGAGCCTCTTCACAGAGGAAACATCATACGCCCCCAGCTCCCCCTACTCCGCCAGTAAGGCATCATCAGACCACCTCGTCAGATCATGGAATCGTACATTTGGATTACCCATATTAGTGACCAATTGCTCGAACAACTATGGCCCGTATCATTTTCCTGAGAAGCTCATCCCCCTGATGATTCTCAACGCCCTCGAAGGCAAACCATTACCCGTCTACGGCGATGGCAAACAGGTGCGCGACTGGCTCTATGTCGAAGACCATGCCCGCGCACTTTGCAAAGTCATCGCAGAGGGCAAGGTAGGAGAAACCTACAACATCGGAGGCAACAACGAAAAACAAAACATCGAAGTCGTCAAAACCCTCTGCACCATCCTCGACGACCGCGCCCCACTTCAACTTCAACTCCCAACTTCAACTCATAAGTCATACCACGAGTTAATCACCTACGTCACCGACCGCCCCGGCCACGACCTCCGCTACGCCATCGATGCCACCAAAATCAAAAACGATCTCGACTGGGAGCCTGAAGAAACCTTCGAATCCGGAATCGCCAAAACCGTCGACTGGTACCTCGCGAACAGCGAGTGGTGCCAACGCGTCCAAGATGGAAGCTACCAACGTGAGCGATTAGGCGAAGCCTAAGTTCTCATAGTTCGAGTTGCGAGTTCGAGTTCCAGGAGTCCAAGAGTGCGAGGACTAGAGCTCCCAACTCCCAACTCAGAACTCGAACTAAAGCGAAGCGCCCCTCGAACAACGGCACCGCCGTTCAACTAGAACATCAGCAAAGCTGATTAATAAATGAGCTCTTTTGAAGATCTACAAGTTTGGCGCCGATCCAAAGATCTAGCCTCGAAGGTGATCTTGGCGATTGCTCCGTCAAAGAATTACGGATTAAAAGATCAAATGATTCGCAGTGCGATTTCAGTTCCCTCAAATATAGCGGAGGGGGCTGAACGGAAAGGAACCAAAGAATTTGCCAATTTTATCAGTTATTCCAGTGGATCTTGTGCTGAATTAATGACGCAAATCATGATAGCCTCAGATATTGGCGAGCTTGATCGAGCTAAAGCCGATAACTTTTTGGCAGAATGTCGTGAAATTAGCAAAATGCTCTATGGACTTAGAAGGTCGTTGCACGACAGTTCGAGTTTATAGTTCGAGTAGTCGTTACACGACAGTTCTAGTTGCGAGTTGGCAGTTCGAGTCTAGAGTTCGAATACTAGAACTTGCAACTAACTACTCGAACTGAAGCGAAGCGCCCCTAGAACAACGACGCAGTCGTTAAACTAGAACTCAAAACTTATTACTCGAACAGGCGCTTTGCGCCTCTAGAACTAAAGCGAAGATCCCCTCGAACAACGGCACAGCCGTTAAACTAGAACTCAAAACTTATTACTCGAACAGGCGCTTTGCGCCTCCCGAACTGCGACAACGTCGCACAACTCGAACTGTCGCAAAGCGACCTAAAATCTACGATTTTTCAATGAAAGGAATAATACTAGCAGGAGGGGCGGGGACACGCCTTCATCCGA
Organism: Akkermansiaceae bacterium; assembly: GCA_013041925.1. GTDB lineage: Bacteria > Verrucomicrobiota > Verrucomicrobiia > Verrucomicrobiales > Akkermansiaceae > Oceaniferula. The sequence goes on from JABDRB010000009.1 coordinate 6,084, forward strand.
TCACGTTGGCGGTCTCAAAGCAGTTGATGCCGATCTATGACAAACCGATGATTTACTATCCGCTCTCAGTGTTGATGCTGGCGGGTATTCGGGAGATTCTCATCATTACGACTCCTGAAGATCAGGCGGCATTTCAGCGGCTGTTGGGGGATGGCTCAGAGCTAGGCTGCCGATTTGAATACAAAGTTCAGGAAGTTCCTAACGGACTGGCGCAGGCGTTTGTGATCGGTAAGGAATTTATCGGCGACGACAAGGTGGCGTTGGTTCTTGGTGATAACATTTTCTACGGTTCCGGATTTGGTGAGCTATTACGGAAACATACGGACCCGGACGGAGCGGTGATTTTTGCAGCCCCAGTGCACGACCCTGAACGTTATGGGGTGGTTGAGTTTGATGAAAACCGAAAGGCAATATCAATTGAAGAAAAGCCCACCGTGCCCAAGTCAAACTATGCGGTTCCCGGCCTCTATTTCTACGACAATGATGTGGTTGAAATTGCGGAATCCATCGAGCCGTCAGCACGTGGTGAATATGAAATCACCACCGTGAACCAAGTTTACCTTGAGAGAAAAAAACTGGAAGTGGGTGTGTTCAACCGCGGAGTCGCATGGTTGGATACGGGCACCTTTGCCTCACTGAATGAGGCCTCCACCTTTGTCCGCGTGATTGAAGAAAGGCAGGATCAAAAAATCGGCTGTATTGAAGAAGTGGCTTACCATTCCAAGTTTATCGGTAAGGAGCAACTATTACGACTCGCTGAGAAATTCGATAAGTCCGGTTATGGAGATTATTTGAAACGAGTTGCAGGACAATAGAACTAGAGTCGATATGATACCAACATGGATTGAATTACCTAGTTTAGGCGACGAACGTGGGCAATTAAGCGTCGCGGAGGTAGGAAACCACGCGCCCTTTGACATTCGACGTGTCTATTGGATTTATGAAACAGAAGAGGGCGTCGTTCGGGGGAAACATGCCCACGTCGAACTAGAGCAGTTAGCGGTTGTGGTTGCAGGTTCTTGTAAAATGCGGCTTGATGACGGTAATTCCAGTGTCGAGTTTACCATGGATAGTCCTAGACGCGCCCTATACATAGGGCCTGGGATGTGGCGGGAAATGAGCGAATTTTCTTCGGACTGCGTTCTACTGGTACTTGCCAGTGAGGTCTACCAAGAAAGCGATTACATTAGAGATTATGAGAAGTTTACCAAATAAAAGATTATGAAACAATTAGACCAAATAATTAGAGAACATCTCTCAGCTGTAGCGGAAGACACCGGAGCCCAATTAACAAATGAAATTACTCCTGATACGGTGCTTCTTCAAACAGGGATGGATTCGTTGGGGTTTGCTATACTTGTCGCACGGCTTGAGTCGGAGTTAGAGTATGACCCATTTGTCATTATGGAAAAACCATGCTATCCAACAACCTATGGAGAGTTCTTGGCGATCTATGAGAAATACGCTCCGCAAAATTAATTGATGCTATTAAACTATTTACAGACTAAGAATGCAGCTCCTGCGTTCCTTATAGATGATGAGGGCGCAGATCTCTCTAGAGCCTCGCTTGCCAAGTGGGTCACAGCCACAAGAAACCAGTTAGGCAAACTTAAGGGACGACGAGTTGCGCTCAAATCGAGATCGAACTACGAGTTGATATTATTGTTATTGCTCTGTGATGGTTGGGTAGAGGCTCTATTAATCTTGCCGGATGATTTGTCCGAGGAAGACATTGTTCATGCTTATTATCAGCAATCCAATATCGATGCGATCATATCTTTAGGTGACGCCTTACCGTCTAATTTAGACGTTCCTCAGATTGAGTGGCTAAATACCAACACAACAAAATTGTGGAACGGCAATAATACATCTTGGGTCATTGCCACAAGTGGCACTACAAATGTGCCTAAGTTGGTGGAGCATACACTCGAAAGTTTAAGTAATAGTGTCAAGTTAGACCCTCAAAGAGGTCGCGATATCATGTGGGGCCTTTTGTATGCTGTTTCGCGCTTCGCAGGGCTTCAGGTCTTTTTGCAATCGCTCATGGGAGGTTCCTCGTTGTTAATCGGGGAGAAACACGAAGATATTGAACAGCGTATTTCTTATTTCTCAAAGCACGGGTGTAATGCTCTGTCTGCTACCCCTACTTTATGGAGAAAGATTTTGATGTCACCGTCGGCATCGAAAATGAATCTCAGGATTATAACATTAGGTGGGGAAATTTCGAACCAAACGGTGCTGAGCGCACTTGCTGGAAAATATCCTAACGCTCGCATAAGGCATATCTATGCTTCTACTGAAGTTGGGGTGGGCTTTGCTGTTACGGATGGAAAAGAAGGATTCCCCGCATTATGGCTTGATTCTCCACCATCAGGTATTGAATTAGCTGTATCTCGTGAGTCGAAGCTAAAAATTAGAAGAGGTAAACTGACGCAAAGTTATCTTTCTGATGAGGTGCAACTTGCAGAAGACGATGGCTTTATCGATACTGGAGACCTTGTCGAGATATGTAATGACCGTGTTCTTTTCCGTGGTAGAGAGAATGGAGCCATCAACGTTGGTGGTAATAAGGTTCAGCCTGAAGAAATTGAAAGCGTCATTAGTGGTGTTCAAGGTGTAGCTCTCGTAAAGGTCAGAGGCATTACCAACTCAATGATGGGTAGTTTAGTTGAGGCAACCGTTGTCCCTCGTGCTGGCATTGACCCTGATGAATTGAGAACGAAAGTTATGAAGAGATGCCGAGAGCAACTTGATGCATTTAAGCGACCTGCGATACTCAAAATGGTTGAAGATTTAAAAACGAACGCCAGTGGTAAAATAATTAGAAACTGATGAAAAATAAGAACATTATGGTGACAGGTGCCAGTAGAGGTCTTGGTTTAGAAATTACAAGACGGTTGGCCTCAGAAGGGTTTAATATATTTGCGGTTGCGCGTAAATTGACGGATGAATTGAATGAGCTTATTCATCATTATGATGATGGGCAGATAACTTTTCACGAGTTTGATTTGAATAATACCGATAATATTTCGACTTTTGTGAGCCAAGTATCACGATCGAACGGACCGCTTTGGGGCTTGGTTAATAATGCAGCAGTCGGGCACGATGGAATTCTACCGACCCAACACGATTCAGCCATTGAAGAACTTATACGAGTCAATGTGCAGGCTCCTATTCTTTTGGCGAAGTATGCATCACGCTCGATGCTCGTCGGAGGCGGAGGGCGTATCATTAACGTATCTTCAATCATTGCTAGCACAGGATATAAAGGGCTTGCTGTCTATGCCGCCACAAAATCTGCCATGATCGGATTTAGTCGTTCTCTAGCACGCGATTTAGGCGGAGCAAAGATTAATGTGAATGCATTAGCTCCTGGATATATGGAAACTGAGATGACGCAAGGTCTCGATGATGCCAAGTTAGCTTCTGTGAAACGTCGTAGTCCATTGGGAAGTCTGGCGACTACCTCACAGGTAGCAGGCTCGGTAGCTTTTTTGCTCAGTGATGATGCCACAGCTATTACAGGAACAGTTTTGACTGTTGATGCAGGTTCAACCGCGTAGAGTTATGAATAATCAGATTCACCCCACGTCAGTGATTAGCCCCCGTGCTGAACTCGGAGGCAATGTTACTGTAGGACCGTTCAGTATTATTCATGCTGGAGTTGAAATCGGTGCAAATAGTGAAATCGGATCTCATTGTGAGATAGGTCTCCCGTCGAAGTTAGCAGATAACGATAGGTTGAGCATAGGCGAACACTCTTTGATTAGATCTCACTGTGTATTTTATATTGGATCTACATTTGGCGAAAAGCTTGTTACAGGGCATCACGTTACGGTAAGAGAGAATACGCAAGCCGGTTGCTGTTTACAGCTTGGAACCCGTGGTGATATACAAGGGCATTGTCAAATCGGCGATTATCTCAAAACGCATAGCCACGTACATATTGGTCAAAAATCAAAGATTGGTAGTTATGTGTGGATGTTTCCAGACGTATTGCTTACCAATGACCCTAATCCCCCCAGTGAACTATTGTTGGGGCCGATCGTTGGGAATTTTGCAGTGTTAGCCGCCAAATCGACTTTGCTTCCCGGTGTAAACATAGGAATAGGGTCTGTAGTAGGAGCCCAGTCACTTGTTGGCGTGGATGTTCCGGATGGGATGTTAGCCAGTGGATCTCCAGCCAAAATTGTAGGCCCAGCGTCAATCCTGCGAATGAGAGATAATCCAGGAGTGAAGGTATACCCTTGGAATAAACGTTTTCATAATGGCTATCCTGAGCAAGTAGTGAATGAGTGGAAGTAGTTTAATTCGTACAGTGATATGCATAAAATTCCCTTTTTAGATCTTAAAAAAATCAATGACCGCTATCGCGATGAACTCGTAGAGGCGACGACGCGTGTGATTGATTCGGGATGGTATATTCTCGGGAAAGAAGTAGATGCTTTTGAAGAAGAGTTTGCTGCATGGACCGGAGCACCCCATGTGGTTGGATTATCCAATGGATTGATGGCATTGCGGCTGATTTTCGATGCATGGATCGAACAGGGTAAACTTCAGCCAGGTGACGGCGTCATTGTTCCTGGAAATACTTTTATTGCCTCCGTGTTGGCGATTACAGGAGCTGGTTTGACTCCCGTGTTTGTCGATCCCGATGAAAACACGCATAACCTCACTGCAGAGGGTATAGAGAAACATTTAACCTCCAATGTGCAGGCTGTGATGGCCGTGCACCTTTACGGTAGAATTTGTCCGATGGAGCAAATCGTGGCGTTGTGTGATAAAAATGGACTCTTGTTGATCGAGGACTCGGCCCAAGCACACGGTGCTGAGATCAAGGGGATTAAAACCGGTTGCTGGGGCGATGCCGCGGCATTTAGTTTTTACCCCGGAAAAAATATGGGGGCTCTGGGTGATGCGGGTGCTGTCACGTGTAAAGACTCTGAAACGGCACGATTAATTAGGTCGTTAGCGAACTATGGCTCCTCTAAAAAGTACGAACACGTCTATCGTGGAGGGAATGACCGGCTCGATGAAATGCAGGCAGCGTGTCTCCGGGTAAAGCTTCCTTACATGGATGCCGACAACAAACGTCGTAGGAAAATCGCCGCTCGATACTGCGCTGAAATCAATCATCCTGATATCCAGTTACCTCAGTTGCCAGAAAACGGCAAAGAGGCAGTATGGCACCTATTTGTCGTGCGCACTAAAATGCGTGACAAATTGATCGAACATATGGCGTCCCATGGCGTGCATTGCCTCGTTCACTACCCCATTCCCCCGCATCACCAGCAGGCATACCAACAAGATTTTGGTCATGTATCACTTCCTGTTTCAGAACAATTGGCTGAAGAAGTGGTCTCTCTCCCTATCAGTCCTGTGATGACGGAGGAGGAAGTGAATTACGCTATAGCCGCGCTCAAAAATTGGTCCATACAATAATTTTTCCTGATATAAAATATGAAATTGTATTTTGGCATTGTTAAGCTCGCAATTGCGAGTGCTATTGCATGCGTCATCCCGCGTAGCCGTGATATCTGGGTTGTTGGAGGGAACAAAGGGCTACGTTTTGCCGATAACTCGATGTATTTTTATCTGTATTGTTTGAAGAATACAGACAAAAAAATGATATGGTTAACCCGCTCAAATTCCATTGTTGAGGAGGTAAGGTCAAAAGGGGGAGATGCTTATATAAACACAAGCCTCATGGGCTTATACTATGGGTTTCGTGCAAAGTGGCATGTCTTTGATGTGTCAAAGGGGGACACGAAAATTTTTTCATCAAAGGGCGCAAATTTGTTCAACCTATGGCATGGTTATCCTCTTAAGGATATTCGACGCCTCAAAGCTGGAAATCCTGACGGTGTTAACCTGAAAGGCTGGAAGCATCTTGTTAAAACAAAATTGTTAGGTCAAAGGGAGCGAAGCGATTGTAATTATGTGCTTTGGCAGAATGAGCAGTATGTCCAACACGCCTTGGATTCATTTGATGTGAAGCCTGAAAATATTATTACTGCTAATCTGCCAAGAAACGTAGTTTTTGAAGATGGCTTTGACGAATGTTACTATTTGTCTGATGCTGCAGCAAGAGCCAGCGAAAAGTTGGTATCCCATAAAAAAAACAAGCAAAAAATTGTAGGTTACTTTCCTACTTGGCGAGGTAATGGGTATGACTTGTTTATGGGTGTCGCAGATAGAGAATCTATCGAAAGATTGAATGAGTTTTGTGAATCGCAAAATATAGTGGTGGTTACGAAATGGCATACATGCTTATATAAGGATTATCAACATCCTTGTGAGAGTTCTTCGGCTGAAGATATCACCTCGATTCTTACGCGGATGTCAAATATCGAAGTATTCGGATTCGAGTTGGATTTGAATTCGATTTTACCTAAATGTGATCTAATGATTTCCGACTATTCAGGAGCCATCTTCGATTATCTACTTATAAACAAACCTTTGATTTTTATGGCTTATGATTTGGAAAATTATACCAAAGAGTGGGGAATTTTGTTTGATTATGAAAGTTTTGTTCCTGGCGATATAGTGAAAAACCTAGATGATCTACAACAGTGCCTAGTTCATTACGTCGCTGATCCTGAAAATTTTTCGAGCAGGTATGAAAAGCAACGTCTAGAGGCTAAGGCTGAAATCTTTGAAAGAGCCGATGGAAATTCGGCGATTGTCGAACAAATGCAAAAAATAGTTTAATTACCTTACTTATATAGCAAATAATGAAAAAAACAGTATATATCGGAATGAGTGCCGATCTCATTCATCCAGGTCACATCAATATTATCAGCACCGCTAGCGAATATGGTGACGTGACGGTAGGTTTGCTGACAGATGCAGCCATCGCCAGCTACAAACGCCTGCCTAGTCTCTCCTATGAACACCGGAAAAAAATCATTGAAAATGTCAAAGGCGTAACCCAAGTGATCGCTCAGGAAACTCTCGATTACGTGCCCAACCTTGAGAAAATCAAACCGGACTATGTGGTTCACGGTGACGACTGGAAGACAGGGCCGCAGAAAGAAACCCGTGAGCGCGTGATGGCAGCACTCCAACAGTGGGGAGGCGCGCTGATCGAGCCGACATATACTGAAGGACTTTCATCGACAGCACTCAATAAGGCAGTCAAGGAAATAGGAACAACCCCTGGTGTTCGGCTTGGAAAGCTACGCCGCCTTATTAGTGCCAAACCGATCGTCCGTGTGATGGAGGCACACAACGGACTATCCGGCCTGATTGTCGAGCATTGTCAGGTTGAGGAAGATGGCAAGCGTGAGGAATTTGATGCCATCTGGCTCAGTAGCCTGACTGATTCCACTGCCAAAGGCAGACCCGATATCGAGTTTGTTGATCGGACATCCAGAGCGCAAACTATCAATGAGATTTTAGATATAACCACGAAGCCCATCATTTACGATGGTGACACTGGCGGCATTACCGAGCACTTTACCAAGATGGTGAGATCTCTGGAGAGGCTCGGGGTTTCAGCTGTGATCATTGAAGACAAGCAGGGGCTGAAACAGAATTCTCTCTTCGGAACGGATCGTCCTCAGGTGCTTCTGGAAAAGGATGCCATGTGTGAGAAAATTCACGCAGGTAAACAAGCGCAAGTTACCGCTGAATTCATGATTGTTGCTCGCATCGAAAGCCTGATTGCCAAGCAAGGCATGGATGATGCTTTGGACCGCGCAAAGGCCTACACCGATGCTGGGGCCGATGCCATCATGATCCATAGCAAAGAAAAAGACGGGCGAGAAATTAAGGAGTTTTGCAATGCTTTCAGGAAGTTAGAAAAGACAGTGCCTCTGATTTGTGTTCCAACGAGTTACAATCATCTGCTAGAGTGTGAGCTGGCCGAAATGGGCTTCAGTATCGTAATTTATGCGAACCACCTCCTTCGAAGCGCCTATCCAGCCATGCGCCAAACCGCGGAAACTATTCTCAGATGCAAGCGCTCAAAAGAGGTTGATGACACCTGTATGCCAGTGAAAGAAATTTTGACGTTGATCGCAGACTAATAATATATCGATAAACTTATGATTGATTGTATTTCATTTCATCAAGCCCTGTCAGCAGCCGGGCTCGGCCTCTACGCCGGCGTGCCAGATTCCTTGCTCAAGGAGATCTGCGCCTGCATTACGGATCAGTCGCCTGAAGGAGCGCACATAATAGCAGCGAATGAAGGCGCTGCGGTGGCGCTGGCATCCGGCTCATACCTTGCCACAGGGAAACCCGGCATGGTTTACATGCAGAACTCTGGATATGGTAATACGGTCAACCCGTTGCTCTCGTTAGCTGACCCTAAGGTCTATTCCATCCCTATGCTATTGATGATCGGCTGGAGAGGCGAGCCAGGCATCAAGGACGAACCCCAGCACGTAAAGCAGGGAGAGGTGACACTAGAGCTTCTGGACGTGATGGGCATACCTTACGAAATTCTTCCTACGGAAACAGAATCAGCCATTCAGACAATGAACCAACTCGTTGCCCAAGCCATGGAGAGACATGGGCCTGTCGCCATGATTGTTAGGAAAAACACATTCGAAAAATACGAGTCAAAATCATCTCAGGAGAAAACTTGGGATCTGACGTTGCGGCGTGAACGTGCGATTGGAATCATTCTTGAGGAAATCGATGCACAGGTTGCCATTGTCTCGACAACCGGTATGGCGTCACGTGAAATTTTTGAATATCGTGCCAGTAGGCGGCAAGGTCACCATCGTGATTTTCTAACTGTTGGCAGTATGGGGCATTGTTCTCAGATTGCCATGGGTGTGGCGGTTTCCAACAAGGGACAGCACGTGTGTTGTATCGATGGTGATGGAGCGGTGATCATGCATATGGGATCGCTTGCGATCACTGGTCAGTACCGAGGCGGAAACCTACTTCATATTATACTGAACAACGGTAAACACGATTCTGTAGGCGGTCAGCCAACCGTGGGTTTTGAGATCGACATCCCAGCTATCGCTCTAGCCTGTGGGTATGAAGACGCTGTCAGTGTAACAAGCGAGCAAGAGATAAGAGATGCCGTTAAGAAGGCATCATCATCTGGCCAACTTACGTTGATTGAAATTCGTGTGCTTCCCGGGGCAAGATCTGATCTTGGTAGGCCAAGCACCACTCCCATTCAGAACAGGGACGCATTCATGAGCCATTTGCAGGACTAACTGAGCCATGAGTCACCAAATCAGCGCGATTGGAAAAGCCGCATGGGCTGAGCTTTTTCGTTTTATTAATGAACGAAACGCCAGTAGGATCCTAGTTGTTACAGGACGGTCATGTTACTCCATGTCTGGTGCGGCCGATTCATTAAAGCCGATACTAGAAAATAGAGAAGTCACCTTTGTTACGGAGTTCGAACAGAACCCCAAGGCTGAGGACGTTGTCAGGATACTCGCTGGTCTTGGCTCTCCGGCGGACTACGATGTTATTCTGGCCGTAGGCGGAGGCAGCGTCATGGACGTGGCTAAATTAATCAAAGGTTATTGGGAAAGCCCGTTACCTGTCTATGGAAACTTACAGAGGGGCGAGGAACTAAATCCCTGTGATATTCCACTTGTCGCGATCCCGACCACTGCGGGGTCAGGGAGCGAGGCTACGCACTTCGCTGTGGTTTATCTGGGGAAAGAAAAATTTTCGGTCGCCCATAATAATCTATTGCCGGATCTGGCGGTGATTGTTCCGTCTCTTTTAACCAGCTTACCAAGGCACATTGCAGCAGCCAGTGGAATGGATGCATTGTGCCAAGGGATAGAATCATACTGGTCGATCTTTTCGACGGATGAGTCACAGAGGATGGCGGGAGAGGCTATCTCTCTGGCGTGGAGGTCTCTTGAAAAATCAGTATTAGATAAAGAGCCTACGGCTATCGAGGAAATAGCGAGAGCTTCTCACCTTGCAGGTAAGGCGATTAATCTTACCAAGACAACAGCGCCTCATGCTGTTTCTTATGCTCTAACTTCATTTTATGGTTTGCAGCATGGACATGCAGTGGCTTTGTTGGTGCCAGAATTTTTAAAGTACAATGCAGCTGTGACTTCTGATGACTGTTTAGATCATCGAGGAGTAGAGTGGGTGCATCGCCAGTTGATGGAAATTAGCCAAAAGCTTGGGTGCTTTAGCATTATGTCTGCCGCGAACGCCCTAAAAGAGATGATGAAAAATATCGGACTCGAGACTAGTTTTAATAAATTAGGAATAAAATCGGAGGAAGATATTGATCAATTAGTGAAAAATGGGTTTAACCCGCAAAGGGTGAATAATAATCCACGATTAGTCACTAAACGAGCACTTGAAGATTTATTGAAGTCTTCAAATTAGTGTGAATATGCCTTCAGTCAAAAAATCATTTGCATGGTCGGCGGTAGAGCAGTTTGTTCCTAAGCTGATTCAGGTTGCTGTTACCATCTTATTGGCGCGTGTGCTGGAACCTACGGATTATGGTCTGGTTGGTATGCTGGCTGTGTTCATAGGGATTGCGATGGTTCTGGCTGATTCGGGTCTTTCGGCCTCCCTTATTCAAAAAAAAGAAGTAACTCAGGATGATGAGACGAGTGTATTTTATATTAACATCGGACTAGGCTTATCATTAGCATTGCTATTATGCGCTATTTCGCCATTGGTTGCTCAGTTCTATGATCAGGATTTGCTTGTCCCTTTGTTATGCCTGCAATCACTATCGATTGTTGTTTCATCATTTGCTATCGTTCAAAGGGCATTGATGACACGGGCTATGGAGTTCCACAAGATGGCTCTAATTACTCTTGCCGGAACCACTGTATCTGGGTGCGTGGCTGTAGGAATGGCGTATGCTGGTTGGGGAGTATGGAGTTTGATAGGCATGCTTTTATCGGGAAATATTACTCAAGTCATACTGTTCTGGATTAGTAGTTCATGGTCGCCAAGGGGGAATGTAAGAATTGCGAATATCCGTAAGATCTGGGACTTCAGTTCATACCTACTGTATTGTCAGCTGATCGGGATCGTCTTTCAAAATATGTATTCTGTCATTATTGGTAAGTTTTACTCACCCGCCAGTTTGGGATACTATGACAGGGCTCAAAAACTACATATGCTTCCAGCAGGCACTATGAGTGGAATGATCGGAAAAGTGGCATTCCCCCTATTTTCACAAATTCAGGACGATAAAGAATTACTGCTTTGCAGGATGCGTGAATTGATCCGCGTTTCACTCTTATTTTCTGCGGCTGGGATGTCGTTGCTGGCTCTTATTGCAGACCCTCTTGTTCCATTACTCATGACAGAGAAGTGGATGCCCTCTGTTCCCCTATTGAGGATTTTGTGTTATTCCGCAATGATCTGTCCCATTAGTTCCATGTTTCTCATGGCTCTTCAGGCTCAAGGTTATTCGAAACTCAATTTTCGTTTGGAGTCGATGAAGATGGCGATTGGTGTGATCGTTGTTTTGAGTGCAGCTTCCTTTGGGATAGAAGCTTTGGCGTGGAGTGTCGTGGTATCCAGATGCATCGCTTATTTTATCAACGTATGGTATCACGTAAAACTCCTAGGATATCGGTGGAAGTCCCAAGCATTTGATATATTGCCCACGTTTGTTCTTTGTGCCGTCGCAGCCTTCATTGCCTGGCAAGTGACCGCGGTTGATATAGATAACGCGCTGCTACACATGATGATGCTATCAAGTGTATTCGTTCTTTCGTTAGGAGCTGGGATTTTTTGCTTCAGGTCCATCTTTTTTCAAGACCTCTGGAAGCACGGAAATCAGACTATAGGTTTGTTACGACGGCAACTATTGAAAAGCTCCTAAAAATTACGGAAAACACACCCATTCAAATGTATGGTAGACCGACTAAAATCTGAAAATAAATTAGCCAATGAAATGGGGAAACCCTTGGTAAGGGTAATCATTCCATCATATAATCAAGAGAAATATATCGAGGAAGCCATACGAAGCGTATGGAATCAAACGTCCTCAGACATTGAATTGATTTTTTGAGATGACTTGTTTTATGGCTGGCTTAGTGCCCTAAACTACTAGGAAAACCCCATTAACCGATGACCTTTCAGACAAAGTGAATCTTGCGCACATAAAATGATTGTAAAAAAAAGAATAGATCTAAGGAAATCTTATGATCAAATAAAAGCGAAAGCCAAAAAATATGTGGAGCGGTCCCATTATGAAAAGGGTTTGAGACAAATGGAATATGCGGCCTCCATTGCTTGGAGGTTCCCTGTACTTTCAGAGTTTGTTGATGATGAGCTCGAGCGTATGATAGAACATGTGACAGATGCTTTGCTTCCTGACTTGGTTATAGAAAATTCTGATACAGGTCTGGCATGCAAGGAGGGGCGGCGCGTTGTATTTTATAATGGTCAAATTATTGATAATGGTGCGCTTTGTGAGCAGTATCTCATTTTTCTACTGAGCCATGGCTATCGTATATTGTTTATTGTTCCTGATTCTAGAAATACAAAAGCTGGGAAGAATATACTTACTCGATTAAGCACAAATAGAAATGTAGAAATATTTATTCCTGAGAGCCGTTCGAAAATAGAAAAAATCAGACAAATTACCGATAAAGTTCGTCAATTTAACCCCCATTTTAGTTTCCTGCATTTTTTGCCAAATGATGTCGTGGGATATGCTTCTTTCGTAAAATTTAATAATCACAGGCGGTATTATATTGTTCATAACGATCACACGTTCTGGTTAGGAAAAGGGTGTGGTGATTATTTTTTAGAGTTTCGACAATTAGGGGTTAGGATCACTATGGACAAACGTAGTATTGACAGAACTAAAATAGTTCATCTTCCATTTTATCCAATAGATAGTGGAGTCAGTTTCAAAGGTTTTCCTGCTGATTTTTCAAATAAGGTGGTTGGATTGTCTGGTGCTAACCTTTACAAATATTTTAAAGACCCCGAACTGAAATATTTTCACGCAATAAAAAAATTAATTGAGAATCATTCTAATTTTGTGTTTTGCCTATGCGGGAATGGTAATCCAGAGCAGGTTGAATGGATTCACTCATTTATTAAAGAATATCGACTAGAGGAACGGTTTTATTATTTAGGAAATCGGCCAGATTTTTATGCTTTAGTTGGAAACATTGATATTATGTTTGAGTCTTATCCTATTGGGGGGGGGCTTACTATGCTTTTTGCTATAAATCAAGGAGTGGCAATGACAGGGATAGGTAGTAAGACTACATTTCCTGGACCTACTGAAGAGTATCTAGATTTTGCTGAGTATCAGCAACCTGTCACCTTTGATGAATTTGAAAAAGATGCATCAAAATTGATTTCAGATCCGCTATATAGAGAAAATAATGTAAAGATTTTCTCCCAAGCATTAGCAAAACGGGAGGATTTTGATTCAAAATTAGAAAATATTTTGCTAGAGGGAGAAAATTATACCGACCCTCTTAAGTTCAATTTGATAGTGAAATGTCCCGAAGACTCTGATTTTGATATGTTTTTTAATGATGGAGATAAGCTTGGGGAAATGTACAAGAGAGCATGGATTAGCTCATTTATTAATGGTAAATGGTTAATGAGAATCTGCAGTTTACTTATCACTTTGAGATATAGTGGGATGCGTTCTGTAATAGCTAGGGTGAGAACATTCTATGTGAAGAGTTTGACGGCACGCCGTAAATAATACTGTTAGAATTAAGAGGCTTATTATTTTTTGAGTCTACGCTTATAGAGACAAGTTGTAAGCTTACATAACCATAGAAAATACAATGCTCAAATTTGGAAAGATTTTGCACAATGCCAGAAAGGTGACTGGAAAACTGTGGGCTTTTTGCCTGCGATTACGTGGCGTGTCACATGGTAGTGGACTCGAACTTAAAGGTAAGCCCATCGTTACGCGTTGTGCGCACTCGGCAATTATACTAGGTGACAATGTGACGCTAAGTTCACATATCAGGTATAATCCACTATGTAACAATCAGCCCTGTGTATTAAGAACCATGGGCAAAGATTCAGAAATAATCATTGAAGATTTTGTAGGCATTAGTGGGTCTTCGATTTGTGCTGCATCTCGTATCACCATAGGAAAAGGAACGATTATTGGGACTGGTTCCGTCATCATGGATACGGATTTTCATCATCCAGACGGTGAGTACCGATGGGATAACGATGCGACTAGCAGATCGCAGCCTATTAACATTGGCAGAGGGGTTTTCATAGGGACTAGATGCATAATTCTCAAAGGGGTAACCATTGGTGATCGGGCTATTATTGCTGCAGGGAGCGTTGTGGCAAAAGACGTTGCCGCAAATACTGTTGTGGGTAGCAATACGATGCAGGTTCTGAGGCATGCTTATTAATGAGTTGGCAATGTCGTTGCTCTAAGCGCTAACACTATAGGCAGTATTTTTGCTATGCAACACACGTGAGCTCACTCAAATTTTCCCCACTTCTGTTAAGTGGTCTCTTTTCCGAAATGCCACCTAATTATGATTACAAATTCTATAATAGAAGAAAACATGCTCATTAGTATTATTACAGCTGTCTATAATGCTGAAGATACCATCGCTGAAACCATTCAGAGCGTGCGTGAGGGTGGTTATGATCATTATGAGCATATCATTATTGATGGTGGCTCTACGGATGGAACGTTGGATGTCGTTCGTTCGATGCAGCATGACCGCCTACGGTGGGTTTCAGAAAAAGATGAAGGCATTTATGATGCTATGAACAAGGGGATTGGGATGGCTGGAGGCGATTATATAGCGACCTTAAACGCGGATGATTATTACGTTCCGGGAGCGCTGGAAGAGGTTGCAAGAGCGATTGAAAAATCGAATGGGGCTTCTGTGGTCCATGGCAATATCATGTATCTCAAAAACGGGAGAGAGATGATCCATACCCCGCCAATTACCAAGCGAGTGTACAATGAGATACATATGCCTAGCCTGCATCCGGCTACATTTATCAAAAGTGATGTGTATGAACGATACGGATCTTACAATTTAGATTATAAGATTGCTGCAGATCATGATTACCTTATGAATTTATATATTCATAAAGAGGGTTTCTATTATTTAAATAAAGTCGTTACCTGTATGCGATGGGGGGGAGCGTCTATTCAGCAGTGGAAATTGCAACATAAAGAACAGAGAAAAATTCATCGCAAATACGGTGTTGCTTTTATGAAACGATTACAGTTTGAGAGACTGTGTTTGATGGCTCAGATAAGGAGCTTTGTTAAAAGTATATTGGTTAGAAGATGAGGCGCTTTACTCGAGAATTAGCTCCATATCTTTCTGATCCTAAGCTCATCATCCCGACATTTAATTTAAAATCAAAACTCAGTAAATTGTGAATAATAAAGCTCTAGCGATACTTATAATACCTGTATTTTTAGTCATTGCTTTGTGGCTTACCTCATCAATGGCGACCTTAAACCCGTATTATCAGATATATACGGTAGCCGGAGTTTTACTATTCAGCCTTACTCTTTTCGCTGGAAGACGTATTAGTTATGATGTCAAGTTTTTGATTTTTCTATTACTTGGTTATGCCTTTGGAGGGAAAGGCTTTGCTTATGTCACACCATTTGAACCTTTTTACGTAGGGGAATTTTGTATGTGTATTTGCCTCCTATTATTGGTTTTCAGAATGAAGCTGTTTATCGCTGCAACCCGTGGGCACGGCCAGATGATATGGGTCCTAATGATCTGTATGATTTCATTATCAGGGCTGAGGCTTCTTTTTTTTGATTTTCAGGTGTACCGGATGTTAGCGATACGTGATTCGTCTACCGCATATTATGGGCTGTTTTTTATTGTGAGCTACGTAGCCATGGAAAAAGATGCTAATTTTAGAGCCATGAAGAAGGTTCTTCCGTGGTGTTGTGCCCTTGCCTTGCTATCAGCAACTCTGGCTCATTTTAAAGTGCATCTGCTGCTGATGGAGTTGCATCCCTATATGGGGAATGTGTTTTTTCCACATCAAGATACTACCAAGCCATTTTTAGCAGCCTTGCTCGTTAGCCTTAGCGTTCTAATCATACAAAAGAAAAAACTCACGCCGATACCAGTATGCTTTGTAGTCACCGCCATTTTGCTACTAGGGCAAACCTCGGGTGTGGTAGCACTAATATTTGCCTATGCATTTCTTTTTTTAACGACACACCGAAAAGAATTTCTGATGTTGGGCATCGGGGGTGTATTTCTGGCACTAGTGGCAGTAGGAGTTATTGCAATATCGGCATCAACAGGTGACAGCGAATACCTTGGAAAGGATCATGTAGAAACGTTCCAAGATATTCAGGATTTTGATACGAGAGTCAATAATGACAATACGACAAGTTGGCGTCTCGGGTGGTGGCGCACCATCTGGGACGAGACGATGGACTATTCCCCTTTATTTGGCCAAGGGTTTGGTGCTGACCTTTCAGGAGAATTTCAGGAAATAACTGAAGTTGAGTCTGTAGCGCGATACCCTCACAATGTTGCGTTTACAGTTATCGGGCGTATGGGACTTATTGGTCTATTTGCCTTTATGACTTTGATAAGTATCATATTACTTCACTTGCGTAGAGGAGCAATAATGATTCTCAGAGGCGGTGAGCTAGATTACCACTTTTTATTGGCGATCACATTCGTATTAGCAGGGATAGCTAATGGATTTTTACAGATGACGTATGAAGGTCCTTATGCTGCTATCCCCCATTGGGTCGTCCTTGGTTATGTGTTTGCATACATCAGGCGCTATCGGATCGGACGTTTAGAGGTTTAGTCAGAGCCAATATGTTGAAAGTTGCTTACATATCCTGTTTTAGTTCAACAAAATCGTCATTATCTGAGTATTCATTATGCTTCGCCCAGGTTTTAGGTGAAATCGACGGAGTCAGTCTTCTCAAGGTAGACCTGAGCGATTGGCATTTGAGATCAGGCAGGCAAATGTATAGAGAAGTTAAAAACTGTTTTAAACATTTTGTTGAACAAAAGGGGCCAATTGATTGTTTTCACTTCGAATTAGTCAATCACCACCTGATGGTTTGGGCCGCCATCATCGCCAAGGATGAATTAGGTATTGATGGGAAGGTATTCGCCACGCTGCATGACCCCCCTCTACCGGTCAATGGAGCATTGAGCCTTACGTTGCCCGAGAGCAAGATCATGCATCGCTTAGCAAGGCTTGCGGACATCGTGGCTCCTCGTTGGGTTTTTAGAAAGTTTGAGAGTGTGGTTGATGGTGCTTTTTTTCTATCCAAGGCTGGCGAGAAGTCTTTTGCCAAGAAATGGCCTGCAATGAAGACCGCAGTCATCCCGCATGTGCCTTTTGAATTACCCACTCATTTACAAAACGAGTGGCGTCTAAATCCACTGAGAGAGAAAACAAAAAATAAACGGATCGAAGTCTTTTTTGCAGGTTTTTGGTGGAAACATAAGGGTATTGAGGAATTAATTAAGGCGGTCAGCCTTCTTGCGGACGAGGGTGAAGAATTGCGACTTGTTCTAAGTGGCAAGGGGCCAGATTCGTATGTTAAAAAGATCGAACGACTTTTGAAGAAATTGAAGAATCAGGGCGTTGAAGTGCAGCAACCAGGTCATCTTGAGCTGGCAGACCTCTACCAGCGTGGGCATCAGGCGGATTGCTGGGTAGTACCATACCATCGATCAAACAAAGTTTCTGCCAGTGGGGTGCTTGTAAGGGGTGGGATCTCACAAGCGCGGATGATAGTTTCAGATTTACCTCAGCTTAGAGAGACTGCTGAGTATTTTAAATCGAATGTAGGATACTATCGAGTCGGTGATGTTCGATCTCTTAAAAAAGCGATTAAGTCTATTATAATAATGAAACAGACTAATAAAGCATTTGATACCCGTCTATATTTAGCTTCAAAAGATAAGTGTGAGCGAGATGTAGCCAATGCAGTGCGCCTTATGTTGGAATTTGAATAAGGAGAATTAAATTTTCAAATGAAAGACACAAAATATAAAATTATTTCGCTATTAAAGAAGCTGAAGTGGTCATTGGTACACTCATACTTCGCTATAGTACGGCTTTTACCTAAGGTGAGCTACCGCTATTTCCCTGCAGCCGGATTAAAGAATTGGATAGGTGAGTCTGATGGTGAGGAGCATCTCGTTATAGAAGGTCAGAAAATTGGCCATGTAGGCAAACGCTATATTTTCGATCAGATAGATTTTTGCAAAAAAAATAATCAGCCGTACAAAATATTCAGTAAAAATCTTGGTAAAACAAGACTAATAGGCAGTATTCTAACGCCGATTAACAAAAGTTTTTATTTGGCTACAGAAGAACTAAGTTGTTACGATGCGAAGTATTTAATCAAGCATACAAATTTGACGCAAATGTATGTTGGTGATGTGCTTTACCTAAAGGGAGATTACACAAGTATTGTGGGCTACTGGACTTACTGTAAGAATTATTATCATTGGTTCATGGACGTTCTTCCTAGGCTAATAAACCTGCGACATATGCCGTCTGATGTTAAGATTATTGTCCCAAGTAATTTGACAGAGTATGAAATAGCATCCTTAAAATTTCTTGGTGTTTATGATCGGTGTGAATCGTTGCCTTCAGGTACGGATAATGTTGTTGTTGAGAATTTTTGGTTTTCTTCCTATGCTGGTGCATCGAATGCAATTAATCCAATCACTTATAATTTCCTAAGGGATAATCTTTTAGCCAATGTGGGCAGGTCTGAGACTAATGAAGAAATGATTTTTTTTACAAGGAGAGGAATTAAGCGTGGAGGGCTGCTTCTAGAGCAATTGGAAGAATACTTTAAGAATAAAGGATTTAAATTGATTGAGGGGGCTGATCATAGTTTTGAAGAGCAGGTTAACTATTGCCGAAACGCTAAGGTGATTGCAGGATTGCATGGTGCTGCTTTAACTAATATTCTTTGGGCTGAATCAGGAACTACTATTATTGAGATTTTCTCTAGTAGTTGGTTGCGAGCGACTAAAGAGAATATATCTATCCTTGGAGGACTTAATTATGAACCAATTATTTTTGAATCATTTAACGACGGAGATTTAAAATTTATCGATTGGAGAAAGTTAGATGAAATCATTAAGAAATATGTCTAAGTTCGTATTATGGGGAGGATTCGGGGGGTTGAATCTTGGAGATGACTTGATTTTGGTTTCTACAATTCGTGATCTAGAAAGGTTTGACATCGATGGCTGTGTTTTTTTAATGGGTAGTGATTGGTCATTCATACAGAATTCAATACGTGTTGATTTCAGGCTGGTAGAGGATAGTTTTCTGAACAGGTTCAATTCCTACCGGGAGGGCTACTGCTTAGTTGTTCCCGGGGGCCAGGTTATTGATGATGAATGCAAATATTTCCCGTATGGGAAATTAACCTTGGATGTGTTATTATCGAGATTATTTACTAAACAATATCCATATATTCTTTCAGTAGGTGTGCGTAATGTTTCTTCTAAGCTACACAAAATGTATGCTTGGATACACCGGTCAAGCATCCAAAAAATAATTGCCCGAGATGCTGTTAGCCAGAGCAATGTAGAGAAGATATACGGTAAGCATAAATCGACTATTATGCTAGATCCTGTAGTTGCAAACGAGAGCCTATGGTTAAGGCGTGATCACGTTAATCCGGACGCTAATACAGGTAAGGCCTTACTCGTTATGGGAGTTGAAAAAGCTAGACATGATTCTTGTAGTATGCTTGCCCTTGCAGGCCGATTTTGCAAACTGAGACTGCAAGGGGCCTTGAGTGTAATGCAGCATGATCGAAGGTTTGATCAAGATACAGCAAGTATTAGAAAATCTGATAAGGATTTAGACCTTTGTGAGGTGGGTTGGCCTACCGGTTTAGACGAGTTGTTATCTGCATATAGAGCACATTTGTATGTTTTTACTAATCGACTTCATGTTGCGCTAGTTGGCCTTATCAATGGGTGTTTGGTGCATTTGGATTCAAATACGCCCAAGCTGGAATCGATTAAATGCATGGGTTTTAGTTTGGCTTCTTATGAAGTAGATGGATTGACCTTTCATTATTTAGATGAAAATGGGTGGAGGCAGCTACAAGATGCAGTAGAGCAGCGGGAGGAAGTGTTGAAGTCGCTATTTAAATAATAGATCATATATTCCATGAGCTTCAGAGTTACAATAGGACTACTAACCTGCAAAAAAAAACTCTACTGTCTCCGATTAAGTTTTAGCTCGGAATAGTTATATTGTTAGGATTGATGAAGATATTAATCACAGAAATTTGGGGTTTAGGTGATGCTGTACTTGCTACTGGCGCAATTCGACGCCTGATTGAACAGGGCCATGATGTGGGCATTCTTTGTAAACCGTCAGTGAGGGAGCTTTTAGAGGATAGGCTTC
The DNA here is from genome assembly GCA_013041925.1 of Akkermansiaceae bacterium. Lineage (GTDB taxonomy): Bacteria > Verrucomicrobiota > Verrucomicrobiia > Verrucomicrobiales > Akkermansiaceae > Oceaniferula. Next base: position 26,430 of record JABDRB010000009.1, read on the forward strand.
CTGTGGTGAAATGGCATGTGTTTACCTTTCCTTGGACGGCACACCGTAATAAGTATCAATTTTGGAAATGGCCATGGAGTGAGATGGCAAAAATACGTCGTAGTTTGAGCCATGAAAAATATGATGCAGCGGTTTCGGTTCGAGCAGATCCACGTGATGATGCTTTAGCATGGCTGGCTGGAATCAAACGCCGCATAGGTTTTCGACGATGGCCACATTGGAAGCTTGTGAATGAGCATTTGGGAATTGGCGCTAAGAGACACCGTGTAGAGAGCTGGGAAAAGGTGGCAAGCTATCTTTGCCAAGAGAATGTCGATGGAACACCGGAATTAGATAGTGTCATAGGCTCTGAAGATAAGCTTGTCTTGCATGTGGGGGCCAGTGTCAGTGTGCGCCGATGGCCAATTGAAGGCTGGAGAGAATTGGCAACGCGCGTCAAACAAGCTTACCCGATGGCTGAAATTGATGTCATACAAGATTTTGATGGATATGGTTCAGAATTATCAGATATAGTTGACCATGTCTATGATACGGTGAATCTGAATCAGATGGTAGATATTCTATCATCTGCGAAAGTGGTTATCGGTAACGATAGTGGTCCTACACATATTGCTGCGAGTGTAGGGACTCCAACATTAACCATCTTTGGTCCTCAATTACCTGAGTTGTTCAGACCCTGGAATGACAAAGCGAGGTATATAGAAGGCAAGCCGTGCCAATACAAACCGTGCAAGGATTATTGCCGGTTTAGTAAGGCTCATTGCATACAGGATATTGATGCTCAGCAGGTTTTTGATGTGCTGTCGGAATTACTAAGGCAGAGTGAACAGTCAGAAAATACTCACACGTTAAAATGAATCAACATAAACTATTAGAACTGCAAAAACTAAAAATTGCAGTGATTGGTGATGTGATGCTTGACCGGTATATAGATGGTCGGGTCAGCCGCGTCTCACCCGAAGCTCCGATACCGATATTGGAAAAAAAAGGTATAAAAAATGTTCCAGGTGGTGCTGCCAACGTATGCAGAAACCTCTATGATTTTGGAGCCGATTTCAAAATGATCGGCGTGGTAGGGGAGAACGATAAACCTTATCTAGAACTAAAACAGCTCTTTTGTGGTCATGAAGAATCTCTTGCCTACCTTGTTGAATGTAATGATCGCCCAACCTCAACGAAAACGAGGGTGGTTGGAAACGGGCAGCAGATTGTAAGGATCGATGACGAAAACACATCACAGATTTCCGGTGTCCATGAGCAGCAGGTGATTAAAAACATACACATGCTAAGAGGGGAGGTCGATGCGGTTATCGTTGCTGATTATGCAAAAGGTGTTGTTACTGCTCAAGTCGTCGATGCTCTCAAGGAGCTGGCCAGTGACGGAGTCATTGTTGCGGTGGATCCCCATCCTAATAATCGTCAAGATTGGTCAGGGGTTACAATTCTGAAACCCAATTTGAAAGAGTTAAGAGAGTTAGCGGGAGTGGATATCACTCTGGTTGATGGTCAAGACCCTTTGAAAAACGTAGAGCTTTCAAATGCGCTTGATATACTCATAGAGAGGTGGCATCTCGGAAGTCTGCTCGTCACGTTGAGTGAACATGGCATGGTTTACGTAGAGCCGTCGGGTGATCGCAGTTGGGTGCCAACCCAAGCCGCAGAAGTTTTTGATGTATCTGGCGCAGGTGACACAGCGATCACCTTTTTTACACTTGCACTTGCTGCAGGATGGTGCGGGAAAGATGCAACTCAGTTTGCCAATAGGGCGTCGGGATTAGTGGTTTGTAAACTGGGCACTGCCTCGGTATCATTCGATGAACTAAAGAGATTTTACTAAGCCAATAATATTGTGAGAGATGTAATAATAAATACAATTAGTCAGCATGCCGATGCAGTATCGAGTCTTGGTGACGGAGAGCTGCAGGTCATTACCGAGATGGTTCATGCCTGTGTGAATACATTACAGCAGGGAGGAAAAATCCTACTTTGCGGTAATGGTGGTTCAGCCGCAGACGCCCAGCACCTGGCCGCTGAATTTGTGGTTAGGTTCAGGGAGAACCGTAGAGCCCTGGCGGCTTTAGCTCTAACGACCGATACAAGTGCGTTAACAGCGTGTGGAAACGACTTTTCATTCGATGAAATATTTAGCCGGCAGGTTGAGGCTTTGGGTAAACAGGAAGATGTATTAATTGCTATTTCCACTTCGGGTAATAGCCCCAATGTTGTGCAAGCCGTCCGAGCCGCTAAGGAGATGTCGATACCTGTGATTGGCATTACGGGTAAAAAGGAATCCTCGATGACGTCAATGTGCGATATTTGTTTGAGAGTGCCGAGCGAGGTGACCGCGCGTATTCAGGAAGTTTATATGCTGGTAGGTCACATTTTATGTGGATTGGTCGAAGACGAAGCGATACGTGATGAATAAAATGAAAGCGATAGATTTGGTTGTTACCTTGGAGGATTGTCTCACTTGGAGAGAGGAATGTCGCTCAAAGGGCGAACGCGTCGTTTTGACAAATGGGTGTTTCGATTTAATTCATGTGGGGCATTTAAGAAGCCTGGAATATGCCCGTAGCCTAGGGGATAGACTCGTTGTGGCGATCAATGCAGATCGTTCCGTTAAGCAACTAAAAGGCGCGGACCGGCCGCTTATCGGCGAGATGGACCGTGCTGAAATGATTGCGGGTCTGCATTGCGTTGATAAGGTTGTCATCTTCAGTGAGAAGCGATTGACTAGGGTCATCAATCATATCCATCCCGATTTATACACCAAAGGTGGTGATTATGATTTGGAGACGATGGATCAAGATGAACGGAATGCCCTTCAGCAATGTGGCAGTGAAATCGATTTCTTTACTCTGGTAGGAGGTCGGTCAACTACGGAAATCTTGTCAAAAATTACCAGCGCGAAACGATGAGCGACGTCAGAAAACTACGGGCAGTTTTCCTTGACCGTGATGGTGTGATTAACCGTGAACAGGGGCACATTACCCGGTTAGAAGACTTCCACATATTACCCGGAGTTGCTGATGCCATTGCAAGGTTAAACGCCAAGGACATACTCACAGTGCTTGTGACAAATCAATCGGGTCTCGCGAGAGGAATGATTTCTGAGTCGCAACTGATGGCAATACACAGGCATTTGCAAGAGTCTTTGTCTCAGGCAGGTGGATATCTGGATAAGATATATTATTCTCCATGGCACCCCGATACCTCGCTGCGTGGAGGAGTAAAAAAATGGCTGGGAGATCATCCAGATAGAAAGCCAGGGGCGGGGATGCTTACCAAAGCGATGACCGAGTTTAATCTGGAGCCTTCCGAGGTGTGTCTCATTGGGGATAGTAAAAAGGACTGGAAAGCAGCAGAAACGGCAGGCGTTGATTTTTATGGGGTGAAATCATCAAAGTTTTCAGAGATTGAGCGTAGTGGTGAGCTGTTCGCCGATCTGAACTCTGTTGTTGAGTATTTGATCAGCATGGGTCGCCTACCATCCGATGACTAAGTAACATTTTATAATGACACGAGTACTACAAGTATTTAACCGCTATCAGGAGAGGAGTGGAGAGGAGTTAATTGTTTTTGAATTAGAAGAAGCGTTAATAAAACGAGATGACATAGTGCCATCACTGTTTATGGCAGATAGTCGCGAGTGGGCTGGGCACAAAGGCCCTTGGTGGCCTGTAAAGTTGTGGAAAATGTTTTTTAACAAGGCGATCGAGAGGCAGTTGTGCCATCTCATTCAATCGGATCAAATTGATGTTATGATTGTTCATAATGTCTACCCGATACTGTCCCCAGCAGTTTATGCGGCTGCCAGAAAATCAAATATTCCTGTGATTCAATATTTGCATAATTATCGTCCTTTTTCGGTCGGTGGCAGTTTGTGGTCTGGGCACCATTTGATTGATGCCGGATTAAGGGGGAAACATTGGCCTGAAATTCGTGCCAAATCCTGGCAGAATTCATTTTTCAAGAGTCTATTCATGGGGATTATATTGAAGCGGTTTGTGAATTCTAGTGGGATTAACTCAATTACGCGCTGGGTTGCCTGTTCCGATTTTGTTAATCGTAAATTTCTCTCTGCAGGTATTGATGATCAGAAAATTGTTACGATCCGTCACGGTTGGGAGTCGATGGAGAAGGCCCCAGAGATTTGGGATGATGGTTACTACCTACTTATTGCACGGCTAGTTCCGGAAAAAGGCATTGAGACAGCGATTAATGCTTGGGAGGTATTAGAGCGTAAGTTAGGAGATGCTTGCCCAAAACTTATTATTGCAGGTGCTGGTAGCGAAGAAGATCGAGTTAGATTTGCCGTAGGAAAACTGAAGTCCATCAGGTTTGTTGGATATGTCAGCGGTAGACGCAAAGACCGATTGCTGAGGAGATGCCGAGCACCTCTTGCCCCTTCCGTATGGTGGGAGCCGCTCGGGTTAGTGACGTATGAGGCATATGATTACGGGAAGCCTATGATGGCTGCCGCTTCAGGAGGCTTGAAAGAAACTATTATTGATGGTGTAACGGGCTTTTTACATGAAGCGGGGAATGCTGATGATTTAGCTCAATCAGTGATAAAAATGGAAGCGAAAACGCCTCGAGAGAGGCTTGAGATGGGGGAGAAAGGAAGAGCTTGGCTATTAACCGAAGCGAATTATGAAAAATGGGTTTCTAGGGTGGCCGAATTGATCCAGGAGGTTAAAAATCCTAGCTAAATTGATTTCATGGCTGCGAGCTATTAGTTCGTCCACCTTTCAGCCAACTTAAAATGGCAGAAGCGCCCTAATAATTACGGGGAGTATGCTGCAATCAGTAACTTAAGATGCGTAGCATCATCATCATATTTACCTGTGCCGCCTTGCTGGTGGCGGGGTTGATCGGGATCACACTGAGTGTGCCCTTGCAGGCGCCTGCGGTGATTCTTTTGGGCCTCGCTGCAATTTTTGCAGCAGCCCAAGTTGTGAAGTGTGGAAGTGCGGGAGTGCGGGAGTGCGGGAAGAAGGATAAGGGGAAAGAAGAGAGACAACAGACGACAGACGACAGACGGGGAAAAGACGGGCAACAGAGGGTAAAAGAATATAGATCACAGACGACAGACGACAGACAACAGAAGAAAGAGGAGTGCGGGAGTCTGGAACTGCAAAACTCCCAAACCACAGCCAACCGAGGGATCGGCTGGCTGTTGAGTTTGGTGGCGATTTTCTACTTTGTCGGGCGTGCCTGTTTATCGCCCGTGTGGGATCTGGGGGTTGAGGATTTGATGCTGATTTTATCGGCTGGCCTGCTCTATCTCATTGCGGGATACACGGTAGGGGGCAAGTCGGGCATACGTTTACGTCTAGGCCTGGCGGCTGTGGTGGTCGTCCTGCTGCTGCTGCATCTGGGGGCATGTGTTCTCCAGATCAAAGGCAGTGAAGGCTATTCCCTTTCCCTGTATTTAGGCGGGTCGAGCCGAGCTAGCGTCGATCATGTCACCGGCATGTATGGCTACTATGGCAGCTTCGGGAACTTTGCGGTGATCGCGGGTTTGTTATGCTTGAGTTTGGGTGTTTGGGGGCGATTCAGCTATGGGATACGCACGATCATTTTTCTACTTGGTTTGACCGGTTTGGGTTTAGCTTTGTGGTCGCAGTCGCGATCCGCAGCTCTAAGCCTCGTGTTCGGTCTAGGATCGTTTGCTGTGATGATCCTGGTTTCGTTATCCGGTCAAACCGAAGCTCTGAAATTGAGATTGAAAATGGTCATTGGAGCACTCGGTCTTTTGGGGTTGATTGCTGGCTGCGTGGGTGGAGTGTGGGTCTTTAATCAGAGAGGAGTAGAAGGCCTCTCGGGGGTTTTTGATTCAGGAGTCCGGGTTTCTTACTGGGCGATGGCTGCGGAACAATGGGCCGATCATCCGTGGTTCGGCGCGGGTAGTCGGAGTTTTTCTTATGAATGTTTTCGCTATTGGAGTCCCAATTTAGATACGGGGCAGAGGAACCCTGAATTCGTACATAATGAATACCTTCAGTTGTTAGCCGATTATGGATTGATGGGACTGGTGTTGATTGTGGGGCTGCTTGGATGGCATTTCTATTGGGGAGGTAAACAGGTGCATAGATTGGCTGAAAAGGTGGGGGAGGGTGGATTGAAGCAGGGGTCGAATGCGATCGCCCTGGGGATTGCGGGAGTGTGTGGCATGACGGCGATGGCAGTGCATATTTGTTTTGATTTTAGAACACATTTGTTGGCCAACCTTTTGCTCCTGGTGTGTTGTGCGGTGTGGATATTGCCGGTTCCGCGTAATCGGAAACAAGACGGAAGAAAGACGACAGAAGACAGACGACAGAGGATAAGAAGTTGGGTATTAGGGGGGGTGTTGCTTTTTCTGGGTTTGGGGGCTGTTGGGCTGGGTGGACATCAGCTGTGGGCTGGCTGGCCATTGGTTGAACATAAAATGGCCAAGGAGCATGGCGCATGGGCACCTGAGTCCGCCGACCGAGAGGTTTGCATTCCAGCATTGGAAGAATCACTAGCCAGAGCTCCACAGTGGAGACGGTATCAGCGCTTGGGGGTCTTGTATCGATTAGAGGCAGACAGTGTGGGAGAGAAAGCCAGGGAAGAGGCGCTGATGAAAGCTGAAGGTGCTTATTGGGCCTCGATGAAGCGTCACCCCCATAACCCAATTTCCCGCATCAACCTTGCTGCGATTTACACCGCACAAAAAAAGTGGCAGTTGGCAGATGAGATGTATGCTTCTGCCGCTGAACTGGCTATAGCCCGTGAGCGCTGGTTTCGCATGCATAGACAGTGGGGAGATATGCACATTCTTTGGGCTCGAGATTTAACAGACAAGAGAGCACTCAGCGAGGTGGAGCCTCATTATTTGAGAGCTAAAGATTTATATAACTTCAGTTTTAACATAGCTCAAGATTATAGCATGAGGCGGTGGGTAGCGCGTTACACAAAAATATTGGTCGATTATGCAAGGTTCCTGGATAGTCAGAAAAAGTTTGCAGCCGCTGAAGTCGAGTTTCAAGAAGCTCAAAAATTGACGAATTGGTTTAACTGGCAAGTTGATACGAACTTAAATTTCTATTACGCTGACCATCTCTATGAAAGGGGAATGAGCGTGTGGTTGCAACGTAAGCCGGAAGAAGCCTATCAATTAATGAAACGAGCAAAAAAGGCTTTGCTGAGTCATCCTGATGTGAGTTCCGAAAAAATACAGAAAGACGAAACCTGGAAAACTCAAATGAAGAAGATCCAAGAGGTGATTGATTTTTTGGAGGCTACAGGCATCAAAAAGTAGTCTTGCCATACGGGAACGGCAAACAGTCCAAATTTTCCAAACAAGCTTGATTTTAAGGAAGACATAAAATTATGAATAACGACACAAAAACGGTATACATTGGCATGAGTGCTGACCTCATTCATCCAGGTCATATCAATATTATTGAGACGGCAAGGGAATATGGCGATGTCATTGTCGGGCTACTGACCGATCAGGCGATAGCCAGTTATAAACGGCTTCCTAGCTTGCCTTTTGAACATCGGAAGAGAATTATCGAAAATGTGAAAGGAGTCAGTAAAGTGATTCCACAAGAGACTCTGGATTACGTCTCTAATCTGGAATCACTTCAACCCGATTACGTGGTTCATGGAGACGATTGGAAAACAGGACCTCAACGAGAAACTCGAGAACGGGTGATTGATGCTCTTAGAGGCTGGGGTGGTGAATTGATAGAACCAAAATATACCGACGGATTATCCTCGACGGCCTTGAATAAGGCGGTCAAAGAAATTGGAACAACACCAGGTATTAGGCTGGGAAAGCTAAGGCGCCTGATGGAAGCCAAATCGATTGTTCGTGTAATGGAAGCACACAATGGACTATCAGGACTTATTGTTGAGCATTCCAATGTTCATAATGATGGAAAACTCGAAGAATTTGATGCGATTTGGTTGAGTAGTCTAACGGATTCGACGGCAAAGGGTCGTCCTGATATTGAATTTGTGGATCGTACGTCCCGCGCGCAAACCGTGAATGATATTCTGGATGTCACCACGAAACCGATCATTTACGATGGTGATACGGGTGGGATCATTGAGCACTTCACGAAAATGGTTCGTTCCCTTGAGCGACTGGGGGTTTCAGCCGTGATCATCGAAGATAAACAAGGGCTGAAACAGAATTCTCTCTTCGGAACTGACCGGCCTCAGGTGCTTTTGGAAAAGGATGCGATGTGTGAGAAGATTCATGCGGGTAAACAAGCGCAGGTGACCGCTGAGTTCATGATTGTTGCGCGTATCGAAAGTCTGATTGCGAAGCAAGGGATGGAAGATGCTTTGGACAGAGCTAAAGCATATATCGCCGCAGGATCAGATGCGATTATGATCCATAGCCGTGAAAAAGACGGAGAAGAAATCAAAGCATTTTGTAATGCCTACAACGATTTTGAAAATAAAGTGCCGTTAATTTGTGTCCCAACGAGTTACAAGCATTTATATGAATCAGAGTTAGCGACTATGGGCTTCAGTGTTGTCATTTATGCGAACCATTTACTACGTAGTGCTTACCCCGCAATGAAAAATACAGCCGAAACCATCTTGCGAACCAAGCGAGGCGAGGAAGCGGATGAGCTATGTATGCCTGTGAAGGAAATTCTTACGCTGATTGCTGATTGATCAATTGGGTGACGACGCGGTGACTTGAAAAGTGTGTATATTCTAACAAAAAATAAAAGTGATTAATTGTAATAAATTTTATAGGGCTATGTCCGACGCTGGCATAGGGATGTGTACAGGGGTTCCTGACTCATTGCTGAAACAAATCTGCTCCTGCATAACAGAAAAAGCGTGTGGGGATAACCATATTATAGCTGCTAACGAGGGTGCGGCGGTTGGCTTGGCTATAGGTAGTTACATGGCGACAGGTAAGCCGGCTATGTTATATATGCAAAACTCTGGCTTGGGTAATATCATAAACCCTCTTCTTTCTTTGGCTGACCCCAAGGTCTATTCCATCCCTATGCTATTGATGATCGGCTGGCGTGGTGAGCCCGGTGTTAAGGATGAGCCGCAACACGTTAAGCAGGGGGAGGTGACCCTTAAAATGCTTGAAGCGATGGGTGTGCCCTACCAAATTTTACCAAATTGTGATGAAGATGCTCAGCAGGTAATGCGCCAAATGGTTAAAATGGCGGTGGATCTTAATAAACCAACGGCACTGGTGGTGCGTAAAAATACTTTTGAAAAATATCAAACCCAAGAGCCCGAAAAATCGGAAGCGAAGTTGAGTCTAAAAAGAGAGCAAGCACTGTCGATCATATTGGATGAAATTGATGCGGAAGACGTTGTGGTGTCTACCACTGGTATGATTTCTCGAGAAATTTTTGAGTATCGAGAGAAAAACCAACAAGGTCATGCACAGGATTTTTTAACGGTTGGGGGAATGGGGCATTGTTCCCAAATCGCGTTAGGCGTTGCGCTATCTAATAAGAACAAAAAAGTTTACTGTATTGATGGTGATGGGGCTGTAATTATGCATATGGGTTCATTGGGGATATCTGGCCAATACCAAGGTGGCAACTTGATTCATTTTGTTTTGAATAATGGTAAACATGACTCCGTTGGCGGGCAATCAACCGTAGGATTTGATATTGATGTTCCGGCCATCGCCAAGGCTTGTGGTTACAAGGAGGCTGTTAGCGTCGACACTGAAGAGGCCATTCGCCAGGAGATCCGCCGAATTAAAAATCTTGGAGAGGCGGCACTGCTTGAAGTAAGAGTGCTTCCAGGTGCTCGTTCAGATTTGGGCCGCCCAACAACGACTCCTATCGAGAACAAAAAATCATTCATGGCACATGTAATGAGCTGAGGTGAATAATTGCGTGGTTATAACGTATAGGTTATAACGTATAGGCTCATATTTAGAAGTTGAAGTATTATGAATCAAACGAGCTATATAGGCAACGATGGCTGGGATGCCATCGCCCAGTTCTTGGATGATCAAGATGTTCGTTCAGTTTTGCTGGTGACCGGAAGATCTTCCTATACCTCCTCAGGGGCAGAGGCGGGATTGGGTGGTGTTTTGAAGGGCAAAAGAGTGAGGAGGGTTTCAGATTTTGACACCAATCCTAAGGGTAAAGATATTAGGCGTATTTTAAGTAGCGTTCTAAATGACGAACCTTATGATATAATCATTGCCGTAGGTGGCGGGAGTGTTCTCGACGTTGCAAAATTACTCAAAGCTTTTTGGTCGAGTGAAAATCCAGTGATAGGTAATCTCTATCACGAAGAGCCGTTGGTGCCGGATGACATACCGTTAATCGCGATTCCCAGTACTGCGGGATCAGGGAGCGAGGCAACTCATTTTGCTGTTGTTTACGAGGGAAAGAAGAAATTTTCAATAGCTCATGAGGCAATACTTCCTAATTTTTCCGTGATTATCCCATCCTTGTTAGCGAGCTTGCCTCGATCGGTGGCGGCAGCGAGCGGAATGGATGCCTTATGTCAGGCGATAGAATCTTACTGGTCCATTTTTTCAACAGAGGAATCACAAAAAATAGCTGCTGAGGCCATTTCGCTAGCGTGGAAATCTCTCGAAAAGGCAGTGTTAAGCAGGGCACCACATGCGCTAGAAGAAATGGCGAAGGCTTCGCATCTTGCGGGTAAAGCAATTAATATCACGAAAACTACGGCTCCTCATGCCGTCTCGTATGCGCTGACCTCATTTTATGGTTTGCAGCATGGGCACGCAGTGGGTTTATTAGTCCCTGAATTTTTAAAATATAATGCGGCCGTGACCGAGGATGACTGCCTAGACCATCGAGGAAAGGGGTGGGTGCAGGAACAGTTGATGGACATTAGTCATCGGCTTGGCTGCCCTAACATAGAGTCTGCCTCGGATGCGCTAAAAAGCAAGTTGAGGGCAATCGGGCTTGGGACAAGCCTTGATGTAATAGGAGTCAAATCCAATGAGGATATTGATAGGTTGGTAGAGAATGGTTTTAATCCACAAAGGGTGAATAATAATCCGAGGCGACTCACTGAAGCTGAGCTACGAAAACTTTTGAGGAATTTGATGTAACTAGGCAAGGGGTAATGTTTTGCATGTTCGCGAGCCTCGGTAATCGGAATTAGTGTGATGAATACAGAAAAATGAATACAAAAAAAACATATAGCTATAACGATTTTTGGCAGATGCATGGGAGGCAGTCGATTTGGGTGACGAGAAATGTGAGCTATCGATTTGGTGCAGTGCTTGCTCTACTGGCATCAAAAATGGGAGTCACTCCAAACATGATATCTATTTTATCGGCTAGCATTACAGTTATTTCAGCTTGTTTGGTCATTGGCATGGGTCAAGAAAGTTGGCTGGCGGGTGTCATCCTTATTGTAGGCCTGCAGCTGGGGTACGCCTTTGATTGTGCTGATGGACCTTTGGCTCGAGCGACAGGGCAGGGAAGTAGTTTTGGTTCGTTGAGTGACAAAATGGCAGATTTAAGCTCTGGAATGATATTCCCCTGCGCATTAGCCTATGGCACAGATGGCTACCATGTGATGGTAGGATCGACCCCAATAAGTATGGGTTTAGGGTTACTTACCTTATTTTTGACCGCCAGGGCAACCTTGTGTGTTTTGATGTGGCTGAAAGAGTCGGTGATTCATAAGTCGGACAGATTACGTGAGGATAAACGAAGAAAAAATCTGTGGTGGAGGCTGAAAAAAACAATGAGTCTATACATCGATGAGCCCATTTACCGACTGGCAATTGCTTTGGCTTGGTGTGCTGGATTGTTTTGGGAATTTATTATGATATACGGTGCTGGTATCGCTCTGATTACTTTTGTGTATATCGTTTCCTCTAAAAAAGAAATGGATGCCATGGATCGGGAGAAGGTCCTACGTTCTTAGTTCCTGCACATCCCCGTACAACCCAATTTTTTACCACCATGAAAACGATTTTAAAGAAACACCCTTACCTACTGCCGGTAACGTCGATTGGGGCCGTGATGTTGCTGTTTTGGCTGATAGTGCCGATTTATCCGAATACGTCGACATCAAGTGACCGCCTCCTCCTTTACATGGCGGACGCCTGGAGAAAAGATTTCCTCCACGGCTGGGCGGTGCCGTTTTTGTTTGTCTTTTTTGTGGTCAAAGCATGGCCTCAAATGAAGTTGGAACCCGTGAAGGGGTCGGTCTGGGGGCTTTTAGGCGTTGTTTTCACTATCCTCCTATTTGTGGTGTCTGTGCGCACCCTGCAGCCTCGGTTGCCCATCATCGGGTTGCCTTTCCTGATCGTGGGCGGGGTGATGTTTGTCTACGGCTGGAAGGTGGCACGTCATATGTTGTTCCCGGCATTTTTCTGGTACTTTGCCATCTCCGTCCCCGGCCTGCAGCAGGCCACGAATATGCTTCAGATCTCAGTGACCCAATCCTGTTATCATGTTGGCACGTTTTTCGGGATGGATCTGGTGAATTCAGGCACGACGATCCGGCCGGCGAGCGGGAGTTGGGATGATCTGGATATCGCCGAGGGCTGCAGTGGGATCCGATCTCTGATGGCATTGGTCATGATCTCGGCCATCTACGCGTATTTTACCCAGAAGAAGGTTTGGAAAATGGCGGCGCTTTTCGCCTGCGCCCTGCCACTTGCTTTGATCGCGAACTTCTTCAGGATCTTCACCATCCTCGTGCTCGCCAACATGGGCTACAGCAAATTTGCCGCCGGCGCCTATCACGATTGGGCCGGACTCCTCTTCTTTTTTCCCATCGCCCTCACGGGTCTGTTCGTGCTCGATAAGTTGCTCAACTGGAAAGGTAACCGCAAGGTGGTGCGGACGCGCCGCCAGTAGGCGTGGGTTGGAGAGTTCTTGGTTTTTTAGTTCTTGGCTGTTATGGGCATTACAAAATTCGAAGATATTACGGCTTGGCAAAAAGCGCGTGAGCTTACTTCCTGTATTTATCGTCAGACACTTATCCCTGAGTTCAGGAAGCATTATGGGTTGGTTGACCAGATCCGCCGTGCCTCGGGATCGGTTATGCATAATATCGCCGAAGGTTTCGATGCGGGTTCGAATAAAGAGTTGGTCCGTTTCTTACGTTACAGTTTTCGATCTGCCAGTGAGGTTCAAAGCCAGTTGTCTATTGCGTTGGATGTCCGATACATAAACCAAGCTGAGTTGGATCGGCTCTATCAACAAGCGACCTAAATTAAAAAATTACTTGGAGGCTTTATCAAATATTTGATCAATAAAGGATAGTTCCCCAACGCCCGCACTCCCCACTTCCCACTTCCCCACCCCTATGACCGCCGAACTCCAGCACTCCCGTACTTCAGCACTCCCGCACTCCAGCACTTCAGCCGTTGTAAAGCGGCTGTATATTCTCGCCGTATTCCTAGCGGTCGGTTTTTCCATGATCTGGCTGTTGCCGAAGTCGGAGTCGATGAAACCCACCAGGCTGGCTCGAAACCTTCCGATGCAGTTTGCTTCCATGCAGGGGAAGAGGGTTTCGGTCACGGGTAAGGAACTGGATATTCTAGCTAAGGATACGGAGTTTGAGCGGGCGAGTTTTATCAATCTGGATGAACCCACACATCCCGCTATTGAGGTTTCCGTGGTGTTTTCCGGTAAGGATCTCAACAACAGTATTCACCGGCCCGAGCGCTGTCTTCGATCGCAGGGGTGGAATTTCTCCAAGCAGCGCAAGGTGGTGATCAAGGGGGCCATGCCGGATGGCTCCGGTATGCCGTTCCAAGAGATTGTGTGTGAAAAATCCGTGCAGCTTGAAAATGGAAAGACGATCCAAGTCATGCGGGTCCAGTATTACACCTTTTTTGGTCATACCGCGATTACACAGGATCATTACGGTCGGACGCTGCAGGATATGAAGGATCGTTTGTTTAAGGGCTACGACCAGCAATGGGCGTATGCGACCTTTTCCATGCCCGTCACTCGGGTCTACGCCGACCAAGGACTGACGCGACCAGGAGTAAAAACCTACACCCTCGAAGAATCCGAAGCGATCCTCGCCGACTTCATACGCCAGCTGGCCCCGAAGGTGGTTGGCCAGAACTGAGGTTCTGGAGTTGTCGCCCCTCCCCAACTCCCTTCCGTCTTCCCAGCTCTATTTTCTAACCTCTTGCCTTGGTAAAAAAATGAAGCTATACATCCGCACGTAGCCACATTGAGACCCCCGAATTTTTAAAGTTAAAGCATGCAAGGTTCGAGACAAAGAGAGATGTTTTCTATTCAGGCGTTACAATTGTGTGACGCCTTTCTTGTTTTAACCGCCTTCTGGGTGGGGGATAAACTGAGGCCGGTCCTTCGGCCGTTATTGGGGATGGCGGATGGTGGAGAGATTGGCTTGTCCGAGATTTCCTGGCTGTTGTTTATCGTAGTCCCCTTTACGCCCCTTTTGTTGGAAATCTTCGGGTTCTACCGGAACATGATGCGCAAGACCGTCGCGCAGTCGGTTTCTCAGATGTTCCGAAGCCTGATCCTGATCGGGGTGGCGGTGGCGGTGATGGTCGTGTTTTTCAAGATGGCGCCATCGAGCCGATTGGTGCTGATCGTGGCGTTTTCGCTAGCTGGAATGTTTCTTTTGATCCGTGACGGCATTGTGCGGTCGGCACTCAAAAAGGCGGCTAGGGAAGAGGGGAGCAAGGAGCGGGTAGTGCTCGCGGGTGACCCCGAGGATATCGCAGAACTTCTGTCGACGATGCCCGAGGACGTGACCGACTACTGGCAGGTTGTTTGTCAATTTGATTTGGGTGAGGGGGATCTGAATGAGCTGGAAAAGATCCTCACCGCGGAATCGGTCCAGCGGGTGATCATTGCATCGCGCCATTCCGTTTTCCGCCAGATATCGAGGACGGTCGAGATCTGTGAAAAGCAGGGGATTGAGGCATGGGTCTCGGCCTCGTTTATCCGGACCCAAGTTTCGCGACCGACATTTGATAACCTCGGCGGCAAGCCGATGCTGGTGCTGCGAGCGACGCCTGAGTTGTCATGGGCCTTGTTGTTTAAGGCGGTGATGGACCGCGCGGGAGCCTTTTTGTTTATTGTTGTGACTTCTCCAGCCTGGGTGATCGCGATGCTGGGAATCCGGCTGGCCAGCCCAGGCGCGCCCGTCTTCTTTCGTCAGGATCGGGCGGGAAAATACGGGAAAACTTTTCAAATGTGGAAATTTAGGACCATGGTCCCCGACGCCGAGGCCAAGCTGGCTGAGGTCAAGGAGGAGATGGGCAACGAGATGAGTGGTCCGGTTTTCAAACTCGAAAACGACCCGCGCGTGTTCCCCTTCGCTCGTTTCCTCAGAAAGTGGAGTATCGATGAGTTACCTCAGATGCTTAACGTGCTGACCGGTGAGATGAGTATGGTTGGCCCCCGCCCCCTTCCCGTGTATGAGGTGAAGAAGTTTGAAAAATCCGAGCACCGGAGGCGACTCAGTGTGAAGCCCGGCATCACCTGCATTTGGCAGACACGCGGGAGAAATACCATCACCGACTGGGAAGACTGGGTGAAAATGGACCTCGAATACATCGATAACTGGTCGCTCTGGCTGGATATGAAGCTCCTTGTGATGACCGTCCCCGCCGTCCTCTTTGGTAAAGGTGCGAAGTGAGGGCTAAAGCTGGGGAGTCTGGAGCCAGCGGCCGTAGAGCGACCGTCCTGGTTGATCTAAAAGAACCGGCGTAGCCGCGCTTCCGCCAGACTTTTTATAGAGGAGCGTTTTACTTGGGCATCCGGCGAAAATCATTCATCTGCGAGTAGGTAATTGTTCGGCAAGCGATATAGCATCGTTAATTGTTACGAATGCGGGTCACCTCGAAGCTTTTCAAAATCACTCATCCCAATCATATTTACTGCTGCCGTAAGGGCATCTAGCCAGCATCTGAGTGAGTGGCCCTGGCGTCCAGCTGCTTCGCCAATCCTTCCGCCACCTCAGCGGCGGCCCCCCGTTTCCTAATCCGAGTTTCCCAATCTCCAAATAATCGGATTCAGGGTTGCCATTATGAGATGAGAATCCACACTGCCCTCACGGTTGCTTTGAAAGTGACTTCCACCATAGCAGGTTTATAATTCTATGAAAATATTTAGCGGTAAGGCACACCGGGAGCTTGCGGAAAAAATCGCAGCTCATCTAGGCCATCAGTTAGCAGACGTTGATGTCACTTCATTTCCGGATGGGGAGACATTTGTTCAAATTAACGAGAACATTCGTGGCGAGGACGTTTATCTTATTCAGCCCACTTGCCCGGCAACAAACCACAACCTGATGGAAATGCTCATCATGGTGGATGCCGCGAAACGGGCCAGTGCCGGCCGCATCACGGCGGTCATGCCATTTTTCGGCTACGCTCGTCAGGACAGAAAAGATAAGCCGCGCGTCCCGATCACCGCCAAGCTGGTGGCCAATTTAATTTCCGCAGCGGGTGTCGATCGTGTCCTGACCATGGACCTGCACGCCGCCCAGATCCAAGGGTTTTTCGATATCCCCGTCGATCACCTCTACGCGAAACCTGTGTTTATTAAACACCTCAAGGAGCAACACGGCGAGGACGCCAGTAACCTGACCGTGGTCTCACCCGATGTCGGTGGCGTGAAAATGGCCCGATCCTACGCAGATAAACTCGGCGCCGAACTCGCCATCGTCGCCAAACACCGCGTCAGCGCGACCAAGGTGGAGGCGATGAATGTCATCGGCGACGTCGAGGGCCGTAATGTCCTGCTTGTGGATGATATGACCGAAACCGCAGGCACGCTCTGTGCGGCCGCAAAGATTCTCGAACAGAACGGTGCTAAAAGCATTTACGCCGGCGTTTCTCATGGTGTTTTGGGCGATATGGGCCGCAAACGCATTGCCGAATCCGCGATCAAAGAGTTGATTACCACGGATTCCGTGCCGCAGGCATATGGGGATAAGGTGACCGCCGTTTCCGTGGCGGGACTGCTGGGTGACGCGATTCTGCGGATTCATGACGGAAAATCTGTCACTTCTCTCTTTGACATTGACGCCTAAAGTGGTAAAGACCCGCCCCCGAGAGGCATTGGCATCTTACTCAACACTACCCGACGCTGGTATTTCTCGGTCCTGCTCCTTGTTCCAATCAACTATCCCAACCATCCAAACCAATGGCTAAACCACAAACTTTAAAAGCAGAAGGACGCGCCCGCACAGGGTCCGGCGTTCTCAAGCAAATGCGCCGCGAAGGCTATGTCCCGTCCGTGATCTACGGCGGCGGCTCCGATAACCAAAACATCAAGATCGATGCGAAGACGTTCAGGGACATGCTCAACCATGCCGTGTCCGATAGTTTTCTGGTCACCCTGGATATCGAAGGCACCGGCTCTCAGCTTGCCTTCCTTCAGGACGTGCAGCACAATGCTCTGACCAATGAGATCCTTCACGTCGACTTCCTTGCCGTCGATCAGAAGACTGAAATTCACGCCAACCTCCCACTCGAACTCACAGGCAATGCCTTGGGTGTGGCAGAAGGTGGACTGCTCGAGCAAATGCTTCACAGCCTGGAAGTCAGCTGTCTTCCCAAAGACCTTCCGGAATCGATCTCAGCCGATGTTTCCGGACTCGAGATTGGTGCCGCACTTCACATCGGTGAAATGACCTTCCCTGATGGTGTGAAGCCTGCCCTCAATGACGACGTCGTTGTCGCAATTGTCGCCAAGACCCGCACCGCCATGAGCGAAGACGCGGAAGACGAAGAGGCACCTACCGAACCTGTCGTGACCTCCGAGGCCGCTGCAGAGTAACAAACACAATCATCCCAAAAGCCCGGGGCTCACGCTCCGGGCTTTTTTGTTTTTGCAACAGCATGCGGGCGAGATGCCCGCGCCCCCCTCGCCGACGCTTTCCCCATCCCGATTTTCAAATGGCGACTTTTGAGTTTGGTGTTTGGTAATTGCTGATTAAAATCAATCCATGTCCGCCATCAAACTTGTCGTCGGCCTCGGTAACCCGGGGCGGAAATACGAAGGGACCCGTCACAATATCGGGTTTCTTGTATTGGATCAGCTTGCCACCCGCTATGGCGCCGACATGGCGAACCACCTGAAGTGGCGCGCCCACGTGGCCAAGGTGCCGAGCACGGCGACCTTGTTGATGAAGCCTCAGACATTTATGAACGAGAGCGGTCAATCTGTCGGAGCCGCCCTCCGGTTTTACAAATGGACCAATAAAAATGTGTTGGTGGTGTATGACGATGTCGATCTGCCCTACGGGTCGCTCAGATTTCGTATGTCGGGGTCGGCAGGTGGGCATAATGGCATGAAATCCATCATCCATCACCTCGGCGGCGACCAGTTTCCTCGCTTGAAGATCGGGATCGGCAGTGCGATGGGTGACGGTGCCAAACCGGCAAAAAATTCCATGGTCGGGCATGTTCTCGGGAATTTTTCCACGGAAGAACGTAATGAATTGGAAAACACGCTTGCAACTGCCGCCGATGCCGTTCAGCTTGCGCTTTCCGAAGGGGTCGAGGCAGCTGCCAACGCCTTCAATCGGAAGAATAACCAAAACACCAATTAACCTTTTAACTTAATACAGCGATGAGCAGAAAATACGAGGGACTAATCGTACTCAACTCCCAAGGCCAGGAAGACGGACTGAACGAACTTGTCACATCTGTGGCCAAGGAAATGGAAGGCAATGGCGCCAAAATGGACGAGATCCAGCAGCTGGGACGCCGTAAGTTCGCTTACAACGCACGCCAGGTCGATGGTGGCCACTACGTCAATTACATCTTCGAAGCCGATCCCGCAGCGATTGATCAAATTCAAACGAAGTTGACCTTGAACAATAGCATCTACCTCCAGCACTACCAGCGCTTGAGTTAGTCGGTAACGCGACGGATGGCATCATGCATGGGCAATGCCCGTGGGTAAAAATCGTTAGAGATTACTGTTGCCGTCACCCCCCCTTTTCCTTTAGGTTTGAATCATGGCTAGTTTTAACAAAGTAATGCTCATGGGTAATGTGACCCGTGATATCGAACTCCGTTACACCCCCAAGGGCACGGCCGTTGCCGATATTGGTCTTGCGGTGAACCGAGTGCGCTCCGGCGAAAATGGGGAGAAAATCGAGGAGGTCACCTTTGTGGACATCACCCTATGGGGACGGACCGCGGAGATCGCCCACCAATACGCGGGTAAAGGAAGGCCGCTTTTTGTAGAAGGCCGACTGCACATGGACTCCTGGGAAGATAAAAACTCAGGCCAGAAAAGGAATAAACTCAAGGTCATTGCCGAAAATATCCAGCTGCTGAATGCTGGCGGCGGCGGTGGTGGATCACAGCATCAGAGTGGTGGTAACCCTGCGCCTCAACAGCAGCAGGCACCGTCGCAAGGTGGATCGCCTGCGCAGCCAAACCATGTGGAGGAGAGCGACGACATCCCGTTCTAAGAAACGGCCGGGATCGCATCAAAAGCCGGGATCGCATCTCATCCCGCATCTCATTTTTCTCGCGAAGTGACGTTACGCTTCGTGGTGCCGCGCCATCAAGTGGCTATCAAGTGGCACCATCAAAAACGCGACCCCGCAGATGGCTCTGCGTGAGTCGCGTTGGTGAATGAGGGTATGCGCTGATTACAACGCATACCAAGGGCGTGGTCGGTTTTAGCCGCAGCCGCAGCCGCCGCCACAACATGCGGAGTTGGCGAAGTTTTCTGCGACGACGTCCCAGTTAACGACATTCCAGAATGCAGCGATGTAGTCGGGTCGGCGGTTCTGGTAGTTGAGGTAGTAGGCGTGTTCCCAGACGTCGAGTCCAAGGATGGGTTTGCAAGCGCATGCGCCAGCGATCTCACCCATGAGTGGGTTGTCTTGGTTTGCGGTCGAGCAGATACAGAGGCTGCCATCTGCTTGCACGCCGAGCCATGCCCAGCCGGACCCGAAGCGGGTAGCGGCGGCCTTGGCAAATGCCTCTTTCATGGCATCGAGCGAGCCGAAGCAGCTGTCGATGGCTGCAGCGAGGTCGCCGGATGGTGCGGAGGCGCCACCGGGGGCGATGACTTTCCAGAATAGGCTGTGGTTAAAGTGTCCGCCGCCGTGGTTACGGACAGGTGTCTGGATGTCGGCGGGAACCTTGTCGAGGTTCTGGATGAGCGCTTCGACGGATACGCCCTGAAGGTCGTCATTGCCATCAAGAGCGCCGTTGAGTCCGGCGACGTATGTGTTGTGGTGCTTGCTGTGGTGGATTTCCATGGTCTGCGCATCGATATGAGGCTCGAGAGCGTCATAGGCGTAACCAAGATCAGGTAGTTCGTGGGCCATAATATTTTTTTGGTTGTATGAGTTGTCATCTTCGGTGCGTAAGACTATGGATGCTTAAGCGCGGACGACTCGGGCATTATGCCGCAGCTTATTATCTCCGCAAGTAAAACCCTATCACGCCCATCATCCTGACCCCTTTTTGCCATCATGATTTCTCCTGAACAACTTCCTTATGTCACTGCATTGATCGGACTCGTCAACGGAATCCTGATTGCTTGGTTGATCTTATCCGCCAGAAATAAGGCACGCGCGAGTGTGGATGCGGAAATTCTGCGTGCCGAGCAGCAGCGCGGGTCGTTAGTCACAGAAACCCTCGACGCTCAGCAGTTACGCTATGATGCCCTGCAGACGAGCGAGCGGGACCTTCGCCAGAAACAAACCGAGTTGGAAGTCCGACTTCAGGAGGAAAAAAAGGCGGCCGCCGAAAAGCAGGCGTTATTAGAAAAGGCGGAGGCCCGCCTGACGGATACCTTTAAAGCCCTATCTGCCGAGACGTTGAAGTCGACCCAGGACCAGTTTCTCTCGCTCGCAAAAAATAGCCTGAAAGCTCAGCAGCAGGAAGCCAACAGCGAGTTGGAACAACGTAAACGGGCCGTCGAACAGATGGTGAAACCGATCTCTCAGACACTGGAGAAAGTTCAAATCCAGATCACCGAAAGCGAAAAACTCCGCGAGGGAGACAAGGCGAGCTTGAAGCAACAGATGATCCATATCGCCGAGGCTAATCACGGGTTGCAGCGCGAGACTCAGAAACTGGTGAAGGCACTGCGTCAGCCGACCGGTCGTGGCCAATGGGGGGAGATGCAACTCCGGCGCGTGGTGGAAATGGCCGGCATGCAGGAGCATTGTGATTTTGAAACGCAAACGACCACGACCAGCGACGATGGCAAACGCCTGCGGCCTGACCTGATCGTTAAGTTGCCGGGTGGGCAGCAGATTGTGGTTGATTCCAAGGCGCCGATGGATGCGTATCTGGATGCGATCGAAGCGGATGACGACGGCCAGCGGGATACCTCACTGGCGCGTCACGCCGCCCAAGTCCGCACGCATATTCAGCAGCTTGGCAGTAAGAATTACCAAGCGCAGTTTGATACCACCCCGGAGTTTGTGGTGTTGTTTTTACCCAGTGAAGCCTTCTTTTCTGCGGCGCTGACGCAGGATGCCTCGCTGATTGAAAAAGGGGTCGATCAGGGGGTGATACTCGCCACACCAACGACCTTGATTGCTCTGCTTCGTGCCGTTTCCTTCGGCTGGCGTCAGGAGGCGCTGGCACAGAATGCCCGCGAGATCTCCGCCGTCGGCCGCACGCTCTACGATCGCCTTGGTGCCTTTGCTGGCCACGTGCAGAAGCTCGGACGGAGCCTGAATTCTGCCGTCGGCGACTACAATAAAACCGTCGGGTCACTCGAAACTCGTATCCTGACAGGGGCGCGTAAGTTTGAGGAGCTGGGGGCAGCTCCCGAGACGTCATCAATCCCTGAAACCAAAGGGGTGGAGTCGATCCCTCGTGAGCTGCGCGCCAACTTACCCTTACCGGTTGAGGAGGTCATCCCGCCGGGTGAAGAGTTTGCCATCGCTGGCACGACTGAGGGCGACGAGGCATTTGGCTTCGAAGGGTTTGCCGCACCCGAGCCTGCCGACGAGCCAGATGTCAAGACGGCCGCCGATGACCTGCGCTCGGCATTCGAATAAGAAGGGCCTGCGGTAGCGATGCCGCCGTGGCTAATGTTGAAACGTGATGCACATCGGCTCGGGCACCATGATTTGCTGGCCAGTGTCGCTAAGCCTGCCCGTGGCGGGATCGATGTTAAACACGGGGAGGGTATTGGATTTTTGGCCTGCGACGAGCAGCCACTTCCCTGACGGGTCGAGCTTGATATGGCGCGGGATCCAGACCTTGGCGGCCACCGTCTGGATGAGCTTGATGTTGCCTTTACCATCGACGGAAAAAACGGAGAGGGAATCGCGGCCGCCTGCGGTGAGATCGCGGTTGGCGCAGTAGATAAACCTGCCGTTGTCAGAAATTTGGATTTCCGAGCAGGTCATTCTGTTGCGATTGGCGCCCGCGGGTAAGGTGCTGACCACTTGATGGGGAATGAGTTTTCCTGATACCGAGTTGCGGTTGTAGACAGAAATACTGACGGACAATTCGTTTAAGACATACGCCTGTCGGCCATTTTCGCCGAACTTCATATGCCGTGGGCCAGCCCCTGCGGGCGATGGGCTAAACCCAAAGGGCGTCAACCTCGCCAATGCCGGCTCAATCGCGTAGATCATAATCTTGTCGGTGCCGAGGTCCGGCGCATAGGCAAACTTGTTATTCGGGCCGCGGTAGATTGAGTGTGCGTGGGGGCTTGTTTGCCGTTGTGGGTGGACGCTGGCCCCCTCATGCTGGTGAAACGAGACGAGCTTACCCATCGACCCATCATGGTGGAGCGGCAGTGAAACCACGTTTCCTCCGGGGTAGTTGGCACCCATGAGGATTTGAGCGCTGGCATCGAGGCTGATGTGACACAGGCGGCTACCCATAATCGGCTGTCGACCGATCTCGCTGAGTGACCCGTCGGCTTCGATCGTGAAGGCGACTACGGAGCCGACATCACCGACTGTGGTGGCCGTTGCGTATAAGTATTTTTGGCTTGGGTGGATGGCGAGAAAGCCAGCCCCATTGATGTCAGCCACAAGTTGGGGTTCTGTGAGTGTGCCGGTTTGTGGGTCAAGTTGAGTCGCGTAGACCCCTTGCTTGGCGGTGCCGATGTAGACTTGGGTGGGCTCGGCACATACCACGGTGGCAGCGATGAGGAGGAGTGTGATGATGGGATACATGGTCGGGACGGATGACATCCTAGGGTGATCAGCTCAGGGAGGAAAGGCGGATCTTGGCTCGATGCGATAATCGCAACGCGAGCGGGTGAACGGATTGCCTTCGTTCCACTTAGGCTGTGCGGGCCAGCTCATTTCCTCCTCCGGAAATGAGGGGGAGGGGTTGGTCGTGATGCACGACGCTACGCGGTGCGCTCGAACGGCGTTCTCATCCGTTCACCTGTGGTCTAGGCACAAAAAAGCCCGGATCACTTTGTTGAGTTATCCAGGCTTTTTAGAAAATTGGAGCGGGTGAACGGATTCGAACCGTCGACATCGACCTTGGCAAGGTCGCGCTCTACCACTGAGCTACACCCGCATTGCAGAGGGGAGAGTTGAGGCTCGCCTTGCTTGCGCGGGGTTTATTTACACCTTGATGGTTCCGTGACAAGCCCTTTTTTTGAAAATCCACTGGATTGAGGTTGGTAGAGTCGGATGGTGACGCGGATTTTGCAACTTGGTATTTGGAATTTACACCTGAGAACCTAATGATGCGTCATGGACATTCTCAGCGAGATTATGGAGCACAAGCGAGGTGAGGTGGAGTCGATCCTCCCTCATCTGGAAAAATACCGTGCTGCCGCTCTGGAGAGAAACGATTTTGGAGGGTTCAGGTCGGCGCTGGATCGCGGGCCGGATCGGCTCGGCATCATTGCGGAGGTGAAGCACGCCTCGCCATCGGCTGGGGTGATTGACCCGGATTTTGATCCGCTCCGGCAAGCGCGAATGTATCTCGACGGTGGCGCAAGCTGTATGTCGGTGTTGACGGATGAGAAGTATTTCCAAGGGTCGCTCGCGGATTTGACGAAGATTTCACCCATTTCCTCTATCCCGCTGATCCGAAAAGACTTTATTCGGCATGAAATACAGATTTATGAGGCCATCATTGCTGGGGCTGATGCGATTCTTCTGATTGTAGCAGCCCTTGATGATGAGACGTTATCGCGTCTCTACCAGGTGGCCCGGGATTTTCAGTTGGATGTGCTCGTGGAGGTGCATGACCTGCCAGAAATGGAACGCGCGATCGACCTCGGTGCCGACCTCATTGGGATTAATAATCGGAACTTAAAAACCTTCAAAACCGATCTCGGGACCACCGAGCAGCTTGCGGATGAAGTGGGGGATGATGTGCTGTTGGTGAGCGAATCCGGTATCCGGACGTCGGCCGATTGTTTACGGGTGCTCGAAGCTGGTGCCAATGCGATTCTGGTGGGCGAGACGCTGATGCGATCCAATAACCCAGCGGAAACCATGCAGCAGTGGCTGGATATCAGGCTGAAGTAAGCGGGGCGGCCGGTGGCTGCACTTCCAAATACATCGCAAGCATCGGTGGCAGCGAGCCTACGTTGACCCCAGATGCTCGCAGCTGCTCCGTCGTTGTATGCGTGACAAATGCTGTGCTTAATCGATCGCTCAAGGTGAGTTCCCCCTCGAGCAGGAACTTCCCACCAAGCCATTCCTGGGTGTCCTCGGGGATCTGAATGTGGACGTTGTCGAGCGTCTCGGTCGGGTGCAGGTTGACCACGACAAGAAAGGCTTGGCCGGTGGGTGCATCGCGGCGCAAGAAGCTGTAGAGCCAGTGGCCTGACGCGGGGTCGTGGTGGAGTTGACCGTATTGGGGGTTGTTTTGATTTGCCTGGTTCAGGCCGTAGAAATCACCACAGGTGAAGGCGGGTTCCGCGCAGAGGTTGAGCAGGCGGGCGTAGAAGGCGCGCAGGTTTTTCTGGGCGGGGGTGAGTTGGGCTCCATCGTACCGGTGTTGGTTGACCCATGGGGTGAGGGACGGGAGGGTTCCGTAATCGAAGATGCTGCTGCGCCCGTCATCGCCGCTGAATCCCTCGGCGCCGCAGGCAGGTTCGCCCGTTTCTTGGCCATTGTAGAGCATGACTGGGCCACGTCCGAGGCCAAAAAGGATGGCCGAGACGGGTTGGCCGATTTCCATCCCGCAACCTGCCCAGTTGCCAGAGGAGGCGAGGCGGACTTCATCGTGGTTTTCGGCGTATCGAAGCGACTGATGGAAGAGGGGCGAAAATGGATTTGCGGTGGGGTCGATGTCGTTCGCCCACTTGTCTCCCTCGATGATGTGTTTGATGATGTCGTAGCTGGGGTCGTCGTAAACGGCATCAAATCCCGAGGCTAATAGTTCTTCGAGAACGTTGCCATCGGTGAGCTTGGCCGGGTCATTATCGTAGGCTTCCGCCATAAAAAAGACACTGGGATGGCGTTTTCTACACCGTCGTGTCTGCCAGGCCCAGTAGTGCATCGGGATCATGTGCGCCATATCCACTCGGAAGCCATCGACCCCCATATTTTGCCAGTAGGCGAGGATGGCATCCATTTTTTGCCACGTGTCGGGTGTGTGCTCGGTGGGGGCGTCTGCCGGTGGCAGCGGGTGGAGGTCGTCACGGGGTGGGCCGAGAGTGAAGTTGTGCCCGTAGTTCAGCTTGATGGTTTCAAACCAGTCATGGATCGATGGTGCCCATGAGATCACGTTGTTGCCGGTAACGCGGCCAAAGTGGCTTTCTGGCGGGTAGGCATGGTGGCCGTTGTCGCTCGGGAGCTTGACGGGGGCGCCGCCACCGGGGTGCAGATCGCCGAGGTAGTAGAAGTTATTGTTGATGTTGAAAAACTTCTGGGTGTCATCGTTTTTGCCAAAGCTGAGTTCTGGGCAGATATCGCTCGAGTAGGACCGGGCGACGTGGTTGGGGACGAAATCGATGATGGCTTGGAGCTGATGTTTTTTCATGCGCCTGAGCAGGGCACGGAATTCATCCAGCCGACGGGCAGGGTCGACGGCGTAATCAGGGCAGACGTCAAAGTAATCTCGGATCGCGTAGGGTGAGCCGGCTTTGCCTTTGACCAACAATGGATTGTCGGCTGGTCGGTCCGGGTAATCCGTCGAGCTGGCTTGCTCCAAAATCCCGGTCAGCCAGATGTGGGTGATGCCGAGGTCTTTGAGCGATGCCAGCGACGCGTCATTGATGTCATCAAACTTGCCACATCCGTTCTCGGTGATGCTGCCGTCGGCCGTGGGTGCCTCACAGGTGTTGCCGAAGTGGCGCACCATGAGCTGGTAGATATGGGGTCGGGTGGGTGGTTTCACGGTGTGGTGGCTGGGTGGGTCGGGGTGACCGGAGGTTGATGTAGGGCGCACGACGGCTTACGAGAATTCGAGCCAGTTGTTGAGGATTTCTACGGCTGCGGCTTGATCGATGATGCTTTTCTGGCGTTTGGCATTTTTTCCTGCCTGGTGCAGTTTATCGGCGGCGGCGACGGTGGTCAGTGTTTCATCACAGAGGTGGAGCGGGAGATCGGGAAGTCGCTCTTTGAGTTGTTTGCCAAATCTTCTGATCTTGATGGCGGCGGCCCCTTCGCTGCCATCGAGTCGGAGTGGCAGGCCGAGCACGAGTTGCTTGACTTGCCGCTGCTGCACGAGCTCGGCGATGCGCTCGATCGGATCGGTGGTCTTAACGTGGATGGTTTCCACGGGATGCGCCATGATCCCGATAGGATCCGTGGCGGCGATGCCGATACGGGCGTCGCCATGGTCGATAGCAAGGACTGGATGCTCAGTAGTCATCGGGGCATAGAATGTGCGTCAGTGGGGAAGTGACTTAGAGTAAGTTGTCGGGGAGTTGGGGGCCAAGGTTTTTAATGGCGTCTGCCTGATGGCGGTTGGCAATGAGCAGGGCGTCATCGGTCTGCACGACAATCAGGTCGTCCACACCCAGGAGGGCAATTTTAGACTCCTTGCGGGCGTTGAAAACGATGTTGTTCTCGGAATCGATCTCGGCGAGCTCGGTGTTGGTTTGATTGTTATCGCCTTGGGTATCGAGGTACTTGGCCACGGAGAGCCATGAGCCGACGTCGTCCCAGTCAAAGGTGGCCTCAATGTTGAGCACACGGGAGGCATTCTCCATGAGGGCATAGTCGATAGAGATCGGTGTGAGGGAAGGGAACTTATGGGCGACGGTATCGATGATATCTGTCGACTGGTTGATTTCATCGATAAAGCTGGCGAGTTCTGGGGTGTGCTGGGTGAGTTCGTTGATCACGGTTTGGACGGACCAGATAAACATCCCGGCATTCCAGGCAAAGTTCCCTTGCGCGAGAAATGTTTCCGCCAGCTTTGGGTCGGGTTTTTCACGAAAGCGGGTGACTTCACTGGGGGGGTTATCGAGTGCGGGGCCATCAAGCTTAGCGGGTTCGCCGCGTTCGATGTAGCCAAAAGCAGGGCAGGCCCAGGTCGGTTTGATGCCGACGGTGACCAGAGCGTCGTTGTGGGCGGCCGCGCTCAGGGCGTCGCGCATGACGGATTGATAGGCAGCCGTGTCGTTGATAAGTTGATCGGAAGGGAGCACCATCATGGTGGCCTCTGGGTTGCGGGCGGCGATCAGTCCGATGCCGAGCGCGACGGCCGGTGCGGTATCGCGTTTGGCGGGTTCTGCAAAGATATTCTCTGGCGGGAGGTCGGAGGCGACCTCACGCACGGCCTCTTCTTGCAGCGAGTTGGTGAGGATCAGGATGTTTTCCTTGGGCACAAGACCATCGAGCCGAGAGATGGTCTGGTTGAGTAAAGTCGCTTCGCCAAAGAGGTTAAGCAATTGCTTCGGTCGGGCATTTCTGGAGAGGGGCCAGAATCGGGTGCCGCTGCCACCTGCGAGAATAAGGGCGTATTGATGGCTGTCAGGAACTGGGGTGGGATTGCTCATGTGCAGAGAATGAGAGGGATTTTCAGGATGAAAAGATCGAAACGATGAATTTCACCTCGATTTATCAGGATTTGCGCTTTTCGGATGTAAATACGGGGTTATTATGCAGGCATGTCAGAAGATTTGTCAGAGAAGAGCTGGGTTGAAACGAGTGCCTCGTTTGCACCGGCGGTGTTAGGTGCGGCTGCGGGTGTTTTACTAGGTGATTTAATGAACCGTGATTCACGTCGACCCGTTGCGCTCGGTCTTGCGGCCTTAGGATTTTGTGCCCTCGCACCTACCGCTGTGGGCACGGTGGTGGATTTGGTCAATGGCCCCCGGTCTCGCCGTGGCTCACGCAGGACCCTGCGCCATATCCGAGACGCCGGCGTGGCACCCGATGAATTTGCCGACCTCGAAGGTGAGCTTGGCGAGTAAACCATCATGGGTTAAGACTCTCTGCCACCGCTGATAGCTTGCCGTGCGTGATTGTGCGGATAGGTGGCTGATGGCCTCCGTCACGGGCTTGGGGAGAAATCACGTTTATCTGAAAATCCATTGACCCCGCGTGCGTGGAAGTGCATGATGGCGGCGTATGAAAATGGTTCATCTATTCAGACTCTCAGCGCTCACATCGCTCACGTTGGCTTTGGTGAGTTGCGATTCCTTTAATCGGCCACTTGGTGATTCTTCTAACCCGCTGGATTCCCCAGGCCGGGGGATGGTCGTCGCTGATGACCCGTATGGCCCCGCGTTCACGCCAGGGACATTCCTTCAGACGATATCGCCGAATACGGCCATCTTTTCGCGTTTCCCTCGGGAAAACGATCAGCCTAACAAGGTTCTTCCTGATCTCACGGATGTCAAAGTCATTTCGACCAAAGGTTCTTACGTAAAAATCGAGGTGGTGGATACCGGTGAAGTCGGGTTTGTGCCCTCTGTCATGCTGGGAGAAAAACGCTCCCCGAATGAAGTGCCCGTGACGCTGGGTGCTGGTGAGATTCCCGTGACACCAGGCATGGCGCTGGATCCATCGGATGTGCCATTTGTCGCACCCGAGCCAGAGATCCCAGGGATCGAGCCGCCCGTCGTGATCGATCCATCCCGCCCAGCGGAGTAATTGATCACAGAGAAGATCATGTTTCAAGCGATCGCCCTGGATGATGTGGCGGTCGCTTTTTTGTTTGTTGCTGGGCGGTTTCTGCCGTGCGATTGATGGTTTATGGTGTGGTCATCGTTGGGGATTGGTGCTAGTTCTGAAACCGTCTCCGCAATAATGCGCAGCCGTAGTAACGAGGAATGATGAACGAGCAATTTTCAGATTTGGGTGAACGTCTTTGCCGAGGCAGTGGGATCGAAGAGTTAATGGATGATCTCGGCAATGCCTTAGCTCTCGGTGGTCCTGATACCATGATGTTAGGTGGTGGTCAGCCGGCCCATATCCCCGAGGTCAACGCGCTTTGGCGTCGGCGCCTCGAGGAGGTGATGGCAACACCCGGCGGGATGGAGAAAATGCTCTGTAATTATGATCCTCCACGCGGTAACCCGATGTTTCTCGATGCTGTTGCCGATCTTTTTAAACGTAGCTTTGGATGGGAGATCACCGCTAAAAATATCGCCATCACCTCGGGTGGCCAGACAGCCTTCTTTTTTCTTTTTAATGCGCTCGCCGGAACATTTAAGAATGGCATCAACAAAAAAATCCTACTGCCTCTGGTGCCCGAATACATCGGATATTCCAACCAGTCGGTGGGCTCGGATATGTTCCGGGCCGTCAAGCCGTTGATCGAAAAAATCGGGGACCACGACTACAAGTACCACGTTGATTTTGATCGTCTTCACGTCGATGATGAGATCGCGGCGATCTGTGTGTCACGCCCGACCAATCCCACGGGGAATGTGCTCACGGATGATGAGATTGCCCGTCTTGCCGCGATTGCGGACGAAAATGGGATCCCGTTGATTATCGATAACGCATACGGTGCCCCATTTCCTAACATTATCTTCAGTGAGGCTACGCCGGTCTGGGATGAAAACATCGTGCTTACCCTCAGTCTGTCTAAGATCGGGCTGCCTGGGACCCGCACCGGGATTGTGGTGGCACGTGAAGAAATCGCCGCTGCAGTGGCATCCATGAGCGCCATCGTCG
Source organism: Akkermansiaceae bacterium (assembly GCA_013041925.1). GTDB lineage: Bacteria > Verrucomicrobiota > Verrucomicrobiia > Verrucomicrobiales > Akkermansiaceae > Oceaniferula. The sequence goes on from JABDRB010000009.1 coordinate 56,406, forward strand.
GGCTTGCCAATGGCAACATCGGCCAAGCCCTGATGGAACCGCTCGTCCGCAGTGGCGAGATCCTTCAACTCAGCAATGAGGTCGTGCGCCCGTATTACATTGAAAAATCACGGCAGGCACGTGCGTGGGTCGATGACGCGTTTGATTCGGCATTGCCCTACCGCGTCCACTTGAGTGAAGGTGCCCTGTTCCTCTGGTTGTGGTTTGAGGGTTTGCCGATCAGTTCGCGTGAGCTCTACGAGCGACTCAAGGCGCGCGGTGTGCTGATTGTTTCTGGGCACTATTTCTTTTTCGGCCTCGATGATGATGATGCTTGGAAGCACCGGCATGAGTGTATCCGAGTCACCTACACGATGGACGAGCGCACCGTGCATGAGGGGATCAAAATCATTGCCGAAGAAGTGGAGGCAGCGTATGCGGTCGGCACGGCAACCTAGTTTCCTAGACAAAATCATCGGTTGCTTCCGCTCTGACCTGCAGCTGGTCTCAAGGATTAGCTCATCACCGTCATGATCAACGCGCTTCGATTTTCAGCCTTCGTTTTTGCCCTTTCCTTCGGTTCTTTATGGGCTGGTGGTGACGGCTGGATGCAAGATTATAAAGCCGCAGAAAAGTTGGCGGAACGTGAGGGAAAGGACGTCTTGATCTATTTCACCAACTCCGACCGCTGTGGCTGGTGCATCAAGCTGGATAAGGAGGTGTTCTCCCAAGATGTTTTTAAACGCAATGCCGCGCGCGACTTTGTGTTTGTGATCGTCGATAATCCACGCCAATCACCGCTCCCCGCGGACATTGAAAATCAGAATCAATTGTTGCGTAAGCACTATTCGGTGGCGTTTTGTCCGACCGTGCTGCTCTGTGATGCGCAGGGTCGACCCTACGCCAAGACGGGATACCGCACCGGCGGCGCAGAGCGTTACCTGAAGCATGTCAACCGACTCATGAGTCAGAAGGCCCAACGCGACGCCGGCATCGCAGAGGCAGCCGACCTCCAAGGGCCGCCCAAGGCGAGAGCCCTTGAAAAAGCACTCTCGGTGGTCCCATCCTCCTGTTTCATGATTTACAAGGACGAGCTTGCTGCCATCGCTGCGGCCGACCCTGATGATGCCAGCGGGTTTACGGCAAAAATGAAGGCGAGCGAGACAGCGAAGGCATTGAAGCGGTCAATTCAGCCCTTGTTTAAGGATCGAGATTTTGCCGGCGTTTCGGTGTGCGTGGACGCCTATATCAAGGAGCAGAACCCAACCGGTGAGGCACTCCAGACCGCGATGCTTTACCAGCTCCAGGCACTCTATAAGGAGAAAAAATTTGATCAGGCGATCGAGTTGGCCGAGAAAGTCATCGCCATCAACGAGACCAACCGACCCGCACGTTTCAGTAGGATGCTTAAAAAACGCATCCAAGGCATCCAGGGGAAGTAGGGCGCGGTAGGCTGAGTTTGCGATCGATGGCGCCGGCTGTTTTCCGACGTGTGAGTTGACCGCCCGATCTGCCCACAGAAAGTGGGGCAGACATCCGTCCACCCCACTTCCTCTTAGGTTGATATTAGGACGCTTCTGCCATGCCCCCCGTCACGGACGCGGGCATGGGCATCTCTTTTCTGTGTAGCGACTTGCGCATCTTTTCGAGTGCAATGTTTTGCAGCTGGCGGATGCGTTCGCGGGTGACGCCGAATTCGAGGCCCACTTCTTCGAGCGTTTTCGGCGTTTTGCCGTTGAGTCCAAAGCGAGCCCCAATGATCCGGTGCTCTCGTTCATCCAGCACCTCGAGCAACTCATCCAGTTCGCCATACATATTTTTGCTGTCCAGGGCTTCAAATGGATTGACCGCACGATCGTCACCGATGATATCCGAAAACTCGGAGTTATCGTCATCGTAGACAGGTGCGTTCAGCGATGTCGGGCGCTTGGCGGCACGTTCGAGAAGGGCGAGCTTCTTACTCGGAATCCCCAACTCCTCTGCGAGTTCTCCCTGGGTGGGCTCCCGACCGAGATCTTCGCTGAGGAGCGTTGAGATACGCCGCATACGCGCAATCTTGTCGACCATGTGAACCGGGAGTCGGATGGTTTTACTCTGGTTGGCCAGCGCGCGTTTGATGGATTGCTTGATCCACCACGACCCGTATGTGCTGAGCTTGCCGCCCTTGTTCGGATCAAACCGTTCCACCGCCTTCATCAGGCCGATGTTGCCCTCAGAAATAAGGTCGGCGAGCGGGAGTCCGTAGTTGGCGTAGTCCTGGGCGATTTTGACCACCAGCCGTAGATTGGCGCGGATCATTTGCGAGCGCGCTTTTTTGTCGCCCTTTTTAATACGGGCGGCGAGCTCAACTTCCTGCTCAGGTGTGAGCAGGTCCGTTTTAGAAATTTCCCGCAGGTAGAGCCGCAGGCTAGTATCTGATTCAAATTTAGACATGGTGTGTTGGGTGTTGGGGGTTCTGGTGTGATTTGAGCCAGTCGTTCACTTGGCTAAGTTGCTGTTATGAGGTAGGCTTCATAGGGTTAAGCGTCACCATCGTGGGTTTATTGTGTAAAAATGTGTTCACGATGTAAAATAACGCTTTCTTAGACATAAGATGTACAAGATGAGGTTTTATTCATTTTTTTTAGAATGATTCTGAATCGATGGTAGCGTAAGGGTTCGCGCGGTTGGCGGCTGGGCGAAAAAGGCCCAGGTGCCAGACCGGCGATAGGCGTGATTTTTTGTGTGAAACAGGGGCTATTTTCTGCCTTTACGGCTAACAGTCAGTTGTTAGTGTGGGTGCATGATTGTGCGTGTGTATTCATCCGCCCTTTTGGGTGTGGAAGCGGTCGAGGTCGAGGTCGAGGTAAGTTCCTTCAATGCGGAGAAACCGGCGATTAATGTCGTCGGGTTACCCGATGCGGCCGTGCGTGAGAGCTCGCAGCGTGTGACATCTGCGCTCAGCACCTCAGCCCTGACCTGGGCCAAGGGGATTAAAACCGTCAACCTTGCGCCTGCAGATATTAAAAAGGAAGGGCCGAGATACGACCTCCCGATCGCGTTGGCTCTCGCAGAAACAGCTGGGGATGACACCATTCAGAACGCAGAGCGCTACAGCATCGCAGGGGAGCTCGCCCTCGATGGTTTGGTGCGGCCTGTCCGGGGCGTGTTGCCAATGGCGATCGAGGCGAAACGCCGCGGTAGGACGCGTCTGATCGTACCCTCAGCCAACGCAGCGGAAGCGGCCATCGTCGAGGGCTTGGAAGTTTATGGTGTGGAAACCTTACGCGATGCGTGGGACTTGATCACCGGCCAAAGGATGATCGCGCCCTATGAGCTCGATCGCAAACAGCTCTTCGACACACACCGTCATTACGAGATCGGCCTTGAAGATGTCAAAGGTCAACATCAGGTGAAACGCGCCATGGAAGTAGCGGCTGCCGGCGGTCATAACTTATTGATGGTCGGCCCACCAGGAACGGGGAAATCCATGATGGCCAAGCGGCTGCCCACCATCCTCCCCGACCTCACCGAGGAGGAGGCGATCGATTCGACTAAGGTGCATTCCATTGCTGGGTTATTGGGGAAAGAAAATGCGCTGGTTGTCACCCGCCCATTCCGGGCTCCCCATCACACGATCTCAGATGTCGGCCTGCTTGGTGGCGGAACCAACCCCGGGCCAGGCGAGGTATCGCTGGCCCATAATGGTGTGCTGTTTCTCGATGAACTCCCTGAATTCCGCCGACAAACACTCGAGGTCATGCGCCAGCCATTGGAGGATGGTTATGTGACGATTTCCCGAGCCGCCGGCACACTGACGTTTCCGAGTCGATTGATGATGGTGGCTGCGATGAACCCATGCCCGTGTGGGTATTATGGCGATCCGAAACGGGAGTGTCGGTGTTCGCCGCCCCAGATTGAGAAATATCGGCAGAGGATCTCGGGCCCGCTATTAGATAGGATTGATCTGCATGTCGAAGTCCCTATGGTCGAATACCGTGAGCTCGCATCAGAGGAAACAGGCGAGTCGTCCGCCGTGGTTCGCAGTCGGGTCGAAGCCGCCCGCGCCCGCCAGCTGAACCGCTTTTCGGCAGCCCAGAACATCAGCTGCAACGCCTCCCTGCCCAGTAAAATGATGCGTGAACACTGCCGGATCGATGCAACGGCGTCTGGCTACCTCGAGCACGCCATGAACGACCTCCATTTTTCCGCACGTGCTCACGACCGCATCCTCAAAGTCGCCCGCACGCTCGCGGATCTTGCCGGATGTGATGGGATCCAAGCGGAGCACATTTTAGAAGCCATCCAATACCGAACCCTCGATCGGAAGCTCATGATGTGAAGCGCACAAGTCACGCATCTCGACGCGCCCCCACCCCAGTTTTTCGCTCCTATCACCCGCCTTTCTGCCGACCTTTTCAAGGCCCGAACATACCATCATCTCTTGATCCACACGAGATTCAGGGGTTTCATGCACTCAACCCAACAGGGTAAAGTCATTACCCAATCAGAATAGGCCGGGTATTTTATTTAATTCCATCAGTTCCCGCTGCTTGACGACCCCTTCTCGCTCAGCCCTCCGTCCAGCTCGCTCGCCCAGACTTCATGGTGAAGACCTTCATGCGCACTTCGCACCGCATCGACAGCTTGCCACAGCTGCCTGGGCTCTCCCAGCTCGTCGTAGCCACCAAAAAACCCACCCCACTGTGACGTGGGATGGGTTATTGATGATCGAAGATGATCGTGGTCGGGCTTACTTGCGACGACGGTAACTGCCAAGAAAAAATGCCAGGCATATAGTGACGGAGTGAGGTATTTTCCCTTTTGGGTTGAGTTCGTGGGGTGGATTGTAAGCTGTTGCATACAAGGGGGTTGAGGGCATTTTCGGGATATTGAGGGGATCGATGGTAAGGAGGGTTATTTGGGGTGAAAACGGGGCGGATTTGCGGTTTATGATGGTGGTCAGGAACGGCGGGTGTGATGCGGTGATGGCCATGGGAGGCGTTCGCTTGCGTGATTGGCTACGATGGGGGGGATCAAGTGCATCAAGGGACGGCCATGGATGGAGACTGGCCATGGATGGAGACCCGCACATAAACGACTCAGGGGGGGGCATCTGGGATTTTCCTTCCCTGATCCAGCAAGATGAGGGGGGCGGCGAGTTATTGTGGTTGCAATTTCTTCAAAATGAAGGAGTCTCCGCGCCCCTGATCGCCAGATGACCGGTCTGCCGTCGGGACGCCGACCCATTTTTAGCCTATATTAAGTCATGACGAATCAAATCCGCAACATCGCCATCATCGCCCACGTTGACCATGGCAAGACCACACTTGTGGATGAACTCCTAAAGGCGGGTGGTGCCTATGGGGAACACCAGCAAGCCGGCGAGCGCGCTATGGACTCCATGGACCTTGAGCGGGAAAAAGGGATCACGATCAAGGCAAAAAACACCTCCGTGAAGTGGGGTGATTATACCATCAACATCGTAGATACTCCTGGCCACGCCGATTTTGGTGGTGAGGTGGAACGCGTGATGAAGATGGTTGATGGTGTGCTCCTCCTTGTTGATGCCCACGATGGTCCGCAGGCGCAGACGCGGTTTGTCCTCAGAAAGGCGCTCCAGCAGGGGTTGACTCCGATTGTGGTGGTTAATAAAATCGACCGCGACCACAGTGACCCGCTCGGCGTGCACGATCGAGTGCTTGAGCTCTTCCTTGAACTTGAGGCCAACGAAGACCAGTTTGAGGCGCCCTTTGTTTATGGTTCGGCCAAAAATGGATTTTTTGTGAAATCGCTCGATGACGAGCACAAGGACGTCACCCCACTTTTGGAAACCATCGTAGAGCATGTGGCATCACCTGATTCCGACCCCGATGCTCCGTTTAAGATGCTGGCATCGAATATTTCTTGGGACGACTACGTTGGCCGGGTTGCGCTGGGCAAAGTCCAATCTGGCTCCGTCAAAAAGGGGGACAGCATTTTTCTTCTTCGCAAGGACGGCAAGCAGGTGCGAGGCAAGGTCACCAAGGTTTTTGAATACAGCAGCCTTACCAACCAAGAGTCCGCTGAAGGCGTGGCGGGAAATATCGTGGGTGTTGCTGGGTTTGAGGATATTGATATTGGAGAAACGCTTTCGGCCGACCCTGAGGCGGAGGCGTTGCCCTTTGTTTCCATTGACCCTCCTACGGTGAAGATGCAGTTTTCGATCAACGATGGCCCATACGGTGGCCGTGAAGGGAAACATGTGACCTCGCGTGCGATCCGTGACCGTCTTCATCGTGAAGTAAAAACGAATGTTTCCATTGAGGTTTCGGATACCGATCAGGCGGGAGTTTTCGAGGTAGCGGCTCGGGGAGCGATGCAGATCTCCGTGCTTGTCGAAACCATGCGCCGTGAGGGGTATGAAATGCTTGTTTCCCGCCCCATGGTGATCACCCATAAAGGCGAAAACGGAGGTGTCGAGGAGCCATTCGAAACTGTCTTTGTCGAAGTGCCTGATGAATACACTGGTGGTGTGATGAAAACTTTGGCCAACCGCCGCGCACGTATCGAAGACATGGGAACCAATGCTCACGGTGCCACCATTGAAGCGACGATTTCGACACGCGGTCTGATTGGTTTTGAATTTGAATTGTTGAACCTGACCAGCGGTCATGGTGTGATGTCGCACTTGTTTAAGGAATATGCACCCCACTGCGGCCCGATCAATACCCGTAACACGGGTACATTGGTGAGTATGTCCACGGGCACGGCGATGGCTTATTCCCTCCTGCCGCTCGAAGACCGAGGCAAACTTTTTGTCGGACCTGGGGATGAAGTGTATGAAGGTCAAATCATTGGTGAAAACCCGCGTAAGGATGATCTTGCGGTCAACCCAGTTAAAGCCAAGAGCCTGACCAACCACCGGTCGGCCACCAAGGGGATTACGGTAGGCCTTGCCCCTCCGATCCGGATGTCACTGGAGCGCGCGATCGAATACATTGCCAACGATGAACTGCTTGAGGCTACACCAGGCCACCTGCGACTCAGAAAACGCATCCTCGACCCGCACGAGCGTAAACGCTCCGTCAAAGCGGCCAAGGCAGAGGCTGGCCTCTAAGCGTGTGATCATAGAATTTGCCACGGCTTTCAGAGTCGTGTAAAAAGGGTTTCCTCATCCGGGAAGTCCTTTTTTTGTGATGAGAAAGGGAGCCTGAAAAATCGATCTATTGCGCCAGCCACTTCTATATTCCGTTGTTTCAGGGTTTGTGCTGCTTGCTGTTTTGGCGGTGATGCAGTGTCAGGAGGGTGAGCAGAGAGAAGTTGATGCCACCCCTCCATCTGCTGCCACCCCCACTAGCGTTTTTCAAACCATCTGTGCCAGCTGTCACGGCCCGATGGGTGAGGGGGACCGCGCGTTGGGGGCGCCATCTATTGCCTCCCTGCCGCGGTGGTATGTGGAGGAGCAGATGCAAAAATTCCGCAACGGCCAGCGGGGGGCTCACCCGCAGGATATCAATGGTCAGAAAATGCGCGCGGGTATTGCCTCATTGTCGGCCAGTGAGATCGAGGAAGCGGTGGATGAGCTCGTGGCCTTATCTGCGGTGAGTCACCCACGCACCCTGGAGGGTGATGCCGTGGCAGGTGAGCAGCTTTATCAAGAACACTGCATGGCATGTCATCGGTTTAATGGGCACGGTGAGTTGGTCTTCCGCAGTGCCTCACTCAATGGGCTCCAAGATTGGTATGTTTTCCATCAACTGGGGAACTTTCAGCAAGGCATCCGTGGCTACCACGCCGAGGATGAAAGCGGGGCAAAAATGCGTAAAGCCGTTAGCTACCTCACCCGCGATCAGGAGAAGCGCGACGTTGTCGCCTGGCTTGCCGAGCTCGCTCGAAAATTTCCCGTGAAAAAACCCGCTGCGTCAACAGCACCGCCTGTGCGACCGAGCACCTTGGACACCTTGGACACCTTGGACACCTTGGACACCTTGGACAAGGCATCCCCGCATAAAAACCGGTAGAGGCGTTGCCATGGGTGTGTCTCTGGGGTGCGTCAAACGTGCCCGCATCCATCACCAGCGACGGGCTAGATGAATTCCCCGTCGATTTTATCGAGGAGTTGGGTGGCGAGTTTATGGAGGTGGTGTTTTTCAGGGACTGTATCCAGTAAGCGGATGACCCAATGTCTCGCCTGATCGTTCCCTGACGTTTCACCATAGCCGGCACGGTGGAGTTTAGCTAACTCGAGCATCGAGCGTGGAGCGCTGACCGACGATTGCTTGGTGACACGTTCATACCATGGGATGGCTTTGGCTGGATTGTAAGCGGTTGTTGCTGGGTTGTTATAGACGTCGGCCAGCATGATGTGGCTGGCATCGTACCCTTCGTCATGTGCTTTCAGGAGCCACGGGATTGCTTCGTCAGGGGACTCTGCGTAATCGATATAGACCTTAGCGATATCAATCATAGCTTGGCGGTGTCCTGCCTCGATGGCATGTTGGAACCACTCGATGGATTGGGTGTTTTCGTGGTCGGCATTTTTTTCCTGTTTATGAGACCTGTGGTGGCAACCGAGAAAAAACATCGCGCTAGCATTTCCGAGAGCGGCGGCTTTGTGATACAGGTGTAATGCTTCGTCATCGTCCGTGTTGAAACGGGCTTTGGAGGCTAATCGGCACATTGCTTCGGCATGACCGGCGTCGGCGGCCCGTTGGAACCATGCTTTGGCTTGGCCGATATGACGATTTGTCCCCCACCCGTGACTGTATCCGTGCCCTAGGGCGAACCATACGTCAGGGTCTCCTGGTTTCGCCTGTTGGAGGAGATTTTTGAACATCGTTTGCCATTCAGCGCGCAGTGAATCGAGCTGGGAGATATAGGCCGTGGGGTCTTTGGGGAGCTCGAGATAGATCTTCGTGGATGCGATGAATTTTTCGGCTAGGGATGGCTGACTCATAAGAATGCTCCATTGTGGAATAGGCAAAATCGCGGCTCGTCGATGCTAGATCGAGGCATCATCTCCGCAAGCTGATTTTTTGCGTGTCTTTCTTACAAAGATCAACCTGATAAAGTGCGCTGAGCGGTCGGTTGGTTACAATCGCCAAGACGTTAGATGTTTTTACCTTAGCGAGCGATCTTGACGCGATCGATGATCCTTACTATAAATAGATTATGGAAATGACACTCGCTGAGATTATTCAAGAAAAAGGAACGCGCATCTGCCAGATTGGCCCGGAGTCAAGTATTGATGATGCGGCGTTGCTGATGAAAGACGAGCGGGTGGGAGCACTTTTGGTGATGCTTGATGACGAGATTACCGGGATTTTGACCGAGCGTGATATTGTTTACCGTGTGCTTGCGGAGCGATTGGATCCCGCGGTGGTGAAGGTGCATGAGGTGATGACCAAGGATGTCATCGTGATCAAGCCAGCGCTCACCATACGCGAGGCGATGCATGTGGTGACCGAAAAGAGGTTTCGCCATATGCCCGTCGTCAGTGGCAATCAACTCATCGGGGTGGTGTCGAGTGGTGACCTGACCCGTAGGATTGCGGCTGAAGATGAGGGGGTGATCCACACGCTTTACGACTACATCTACGGGACATACCCAGGTTGATGCCAAACCGATGATTCCCCCTGGATTTCTCGCTCAATGGTGGGGGGGTTAATGCGAGAATGAGATGAGGCCGTAGTGTTCGGCTTTGTCTCGGAAGATGAGTTCACCTTTTCCTAAGCTGGATTTGTAGGCGAGTTGTTGCAGCTCTGCTTGGTCGATGGGGAAGGCTCGGTTTTCGAGATGCTGACGGAAGGAGGTGTGCTGTTCACGGCTGAGGAGGTCCCAGTTGGCTTCGGCATCCTGCAGGAGTCGCTGGATGAAGTCGTCATGCCTTTCCCCCGTGCGTGGTAGCAGGTCGTAGATCATGAGGGTGCCATGTGGGCTGAGGACGAGTCGGATGTTATCCAGGATGGAGGATTTCTGTTTGTTATCGAGGTAGGACAGAGCATAGCCAGCGAGGACAAAATCGAATGGCCCGTGCAGTTGTTGAATCATCTCGGTAAGGTCGCCATGGAGGAGCTCGATACTCCAGTGGCTGGGTTCAAAGTGGGTTCGGGCGATAGCGAGGAGGTTGCTCGCGATATCGATGCCGTAATACTGGATGTGGTCGACGCCATCGAACGCGGCTTGGGCTACGGATCCATCGCCACAGCCGAGGTCGAGAATGCGCAGGCTCCTTTTTTCCTGTTTCCATGCCCATGACCGCAGTGACTTGGTGATCTCGCTGTGGCACATGTAGTTGTGCGCAATGAGGTCTTTGAAAAGGAGGCCGCCATCGTGGTGTGCACCTTGATGGTCGTTGGATTCCATATTCATTGAGTTTGACGGGGAGATGGTTTTGAGAAAAGTCAGTGACTTGTGGCAGCGGCGGCTGCGGTGCTGACAGTGTGGCGGGTGAGGAACTCATCCGCGCATTCTCCGTAGGCTTTACTACCGGTGCCAGCGGGGTCGTGTTCGAAGATAGTTTTGCCGTGGCTGGGGGCTTCTCCGATACGGATTGAGCGTGGGACAATGGTTTTATAAAGTTGGGATGGGAAGTAGTTCGCCACCTCGTCGACGACCTGGCGGGAGAGGTTGGTGCGGCCATCATACATGGTCATCAGGATCCCCTCGAGGATGACATTCGGGTTGGCGCCGGAATCCCGAATTTGATCGATGACCTGGACAATTTTTGCCAGGCCTTCGAGGCCAAACCACTCGCATTGGAGTGGGATGAGGATTTCATCGGCTGAGGCGAGGGCGGAGGTCATGAGCACGCCGAGTGACGGTGGGGTATCGAGGATACAGAAGTCGAAGCGGTTGAGTTCCTTGGGTTGCGTTAGGAGGTTACGGAGGCGTAATAAGTGGTCGTCCATGCGGGCGAGTTCGATTTCCACGCCGGCGAGGTCCATACCGGACGGGATCAATGAGAGGTTAGCGAGGCGGGACGGGATGATTTTCTCCTCCACGGTGCTTTCCCCGATGAGTGGGTGATACATGCTTTCGCGGCCATTGGGTTCGTGTCCAATCCCGCTGGTTGCGTTCGCCTGCGGGTCGAGATCGATGAGGAGGACACGTTGTCCGCGGGCGGCGAGGCCGGCGGAGAGATTGATGGCGGTGGTTGTTTTTCCCACACCTCCTTTTTGATTGGCGACAGCGACGATTTTCATTGGATGGAAACGATACAGATCTGAAAAACCGCGAAACGTATGCGGAGAGCGAACTTGCCCAGAATCATGCACCATTACGGCGCCTGACCAAAGCCAAAAAAACGATGTTCTTCAAACGTGTCATTGCACTGACGCGGCAATGCGGCAATCTGGCACGGGCACCGGGTGCTGAGTTGGTATGATGGAAATGACAGAACAATGGATAGGCAAGGCCGCTGGGGGTCGGGTTTTCAAGGACGCCCGTGCTCTGGTGCGGCTCGGCAAGGTGCTTAATGTGGTGCGTAAAGAGGTTGATGGGGCGATTGTTTTTCAAGGTTCATTGAGCTCGGGGAAGAGGCCGATGCGGGTGGTGGTCAAGGTGTTGGGGCCGACGCAGGTAAAAAACCTGTGTGGCTGTGCCATGAGCCGGGCGACCGGTGCAATGTGTGAACACGCAGCGGCGGTGATGTTGGCGGGCTTGGTGGGTGGGCAGGATAAGCCGTCGTCTCATGCGACCGTGGAGGAGGAGCGTGCGCCGAAGGATGCGGCCTCGAAGCCGGTCCCGATGGAAGTGAGGTTGTCGCCTCAGTTCCCCTACGATGGGGGGCGGGCGGTGCACCTTCGGCGTGTGGATGGCGCTGTGTCTGATGAATATGACCGTGCGCTCTGTGACTGGTTGCGTCAGCACACGGGTCGGGTAGATGCGGCGATGCTTTCGATTCCGGAGCGGGATCTGGCGGGGTTTTATCGTGCGATTTGTGGGCATACACGGGTGACCCGTGGTGAGGGAACTGTGGATGTGGCCATGGGCCATTTGCGGCCCCCCTTGGAGATGGAGGTGGATGGTGGCTTATCCTGGGTGCGATTAATCACAGAAGGTGCGGAATCAGGATTGATGGCATGGGGCGAGAGCTTGGCGGCTTGGGACGACGTGACGGGGCGGCTGCTTATTGCGAGTCCGTCATCTGATCGGCCGGGGGAGCCTTTGCGGTCGGGGGTCCCTTTATTTACCACTGAGGACCTGCTGGGTGGGGATTGGCTGGAGATGGAGACGGGAGCCTTGATTGAGCAGCTTGTTGAGTTGGGGGATGTGTATCAGCTACCCGATGACCTCGGTGGATTGGATGTGTGTGAAGGCACTCCGGGCATCGAGTTGGAGATCGCAGGGACGACCCGCACGCTCCAAGCTCGGCTGGTGGCGGTGTATGCTGGGTCGGCGCGGGTTCCGCTAGGGGTGGTGGATCAATCGGCGGATAAATTTCCGATTTTATCGGATGATGTCGATGATGTGAACCGATGGCTGGTGCGTCATCCGGAGCTTGAACGGTCGGCGCTTACGCGATTGATGGAGGCTGGGTTTCAGGTGCTGGATGCTTCAGGTTTTCTATTTCTCCGAGGTGAGGATGAAGTGATTGATTTTCTGACCACCACATTACCGGCGTTGCGGAAGCAGTGGGACGTCAAAACGGAAGAAAAACTTGTGCGGGTGGAATCGAAGCTGGGGAGGATCACCCCAGAGATTCATATCCAAGGGGGGGGCGGTGACTGGCTGGCGTGTGATGTTGCTTGGCAATGCGGTGGTGAGGTGATCGATCGTGATGTGGTCAGGCGCCTGCTGCAATCGGGTAGTCGCACCATGCCGCTTCCACGGGGAGGCAAGGCGGTGATTTCCCACTTTGATGCGGAGGTCATGGAGGGGTTTCTTCTGGATACTGATCCGCGCCAAGAAGATGGACGGTTTTACTTTCCGGCGCGTCAGGAGGCGTATGTGCAGCGGTTGCGTGGCTACTACGGCGAGGCCTGTGAGGACGAGAAAACTGCGGTGCCACGCCTACCTGATGACCTTGCACAAACGTTGCGTGTGTATCAGAGTGAGGGTGTGGATTGGCTGTATCGGCGGGCAGTGGGTGAAGGTGCGGCGCTCTTAGCTGATGATATGGGTCTGGGCAAAACCTTGCAGACGCTCGCCTTTATCCAGCTTTGGAAAACCCACGGGCCGGAATCGGCCAAGGCGCCGGCTCTGGTGGTGTGCCCGGCGACGTTGTTGGGGAATTGGCGTGATGAAGCGGCGAAGTTTGTGCCTGGGCTGACGGTTTTGGTGATGCATGGTTCGCGCCGTAAGGATTATTACGAAGTGATGGGGGCGGCGGATATCATTGTGACGAGTTTTGCGTTGCTTGACCGCGACTGTGCCCATTATCAGAAAATGAAGCTTGGTGCGTTGGTGCTGGATGAAGCGAGTGCGATCCGGAACCCAGACACCTTGGCTGCGAAGGCGGCGCGGAAGGTGAAGGCGGCTGTCCGCATCGCCATCACGGGCACGCCCGTGGAGAACAGCGTGCGCGATCTGTGGTCGATTTTTCAATTTCTCATGCCGGGGTATCTCGGTAGTCGGGATGACTTTAGGCATCGCTATGAACTTCCGTGTGCGGCGGAGGTTCCTGACCGGGCTGCGATGCAGCGCCTACGCTGGCGCACGGGTCCCTTTATGTTACGGCGGACCAAGTCGCTGGTGGCAAAAGACCTACCACCTAAAATCGAGAGTATTGTCTGGTGTGATCCATCTCGCTTGCAGAGGGAGCATTACCAAGGGATTCTCCAGCATGGTGCAGCGAAGGTGGACGCGCTGCGTGAGCAGGGTGGTGCGAGTGGGGCGCGGATGCAGATGCTCACCGTGCTGCTCCGACTTCGGCAGAGTTGTTGTGACTTGAGGTTGTTGGATTCTGAGATGAAGAAAGCGGAGGTCTCGGACGTATCGGCAAAATTGGCGCGATTGATGGAGCTGCTGGATGAGGCGCAACGTGGTGGCCACCGCGTGTTGGTATTCAGTCAGTTCACCACGATGCTCGGGTTGATCCGGGATGAGCTCGACCGTGAGGACATCGATTATTGTTATCTCGATGGTGCGACGCGGGATCGGTCGGCGGTGGTAGATCGGTTTCAGCAACCGGCTGGGCCACCGGTATTTTTGATCAGTTTGAAGGCAGGGGGGTATGGCCTTACGCTAACGGCGGCCGATACGGTTGTCCTTTTTGATCCGTGGTGGAACCCCGCGGTGGAGGCGCAGGCGGCGGATCGGATCCACCGGATTGGCCAAACGAAGCCGGCAACGATTTACAAGCTGATTACACGCGGGACGGTGGAAGAAAAGATTCTTCGATTGCAGGAAAAAAAGCGCGGCGTCATCAGTGCCGCGATGGGTGAAGTGGGCGATGAAGATCGCCCGATGATGAATGGCCTGAGCGAAGGGGAACTCCGCGATCTTCTCGGGTAATATAAAAAGTCACTTGAATGAAAGCCGTCTATCGTGTAATGGCAAAGTATGAATGCTGAAGAACTCGCAAGCTCCGCCTCGGCTGGTGGAAACCCACCGGCTGGGTTAAATGATTCGACCAAAGCACTGTGGCTCGCCCGTGCGGGTAGATGGAGTGAGGCACACGACCTGTGTCAGACGGTGGAGGATGAGAACGATGGTGCATGGGTGCATGCCCACCTGCACCGAGTGGAAGGTAATCTGACCAATGCCAGCTACTGGTATGAACAAGCGGGGAAACCTCAGCCAGATGGGCAGTCGATGCTAGGCGAGGAATGGTTGACCATGGCAAAGGAGCTGCTGGGCCGCAGTCCGCAGTCGAGCTTGTAAAAAAAGGTTGATGTCAATTTACCAAAAAAGCCGAGGTCGCGTGACCTCGGCTCGATAGATGGGTGTGCTTAATGCCGGCAGGCACATTGAGCTTGGGCGTCCATTAGCCACCGATCTCGGTGCGGCCGGAAAGGACGGCACCTTCTTCCATGCTAAGCATTTTGGTTTTGATATCACCATCGAGCTTGGAGTTGGTTTTGAGTTCGCAGCGTTCGGAGGTGATGGTCCCTTCGATTTTGCCAAAGAGTTTCACTTCGCCAGCCTTGACATCACCTTTGACAAAAGCGTTTTCACCGATGGTGACCTTACCTTTATCCGAAGTGATTTCGCCTTCTACTTTACCGTCAATGACCATGTCATTGCTAAACTTGATGGAACCGTTGATTTCGATTCCATTCGCGAGAACGTTGGTTGCATTCGCCATAAGGCCCGCACTTTGCCTGAGTGTTGCTTTATGGCAATCAAACAATTTAAAAAATTAAACTAAGAGGTCTTAATTATTGAGAGGTTTTTCTGCGGGCATTTCCATGGGGGAGGTGACGGCTGACGGGTTCGGGATGGGTGGTGAGGAGGTTTTGGAGGGTGGATGTGGGGATGATGTAGGTTTTGATACGGCTGCCGCGGGCGATGGCGATACCGACGATGTTGCCATTGAGGTCGGTGACGGGGCCGCCACAATCGTTGGTCTGATTATCGTGTGGGTTATTGGGAGTTGAGTCACCTTGGATGGCTATATCGGATTGGATGACGTTGGGGAAATTGGTTCGGATGCGGCTGGGAACGGTGCCCATCTGTTCCATTTGTTGCATACGTTTGCGGGGGAATGCGCGGATCTGGGTGTTCTCGGATCGGGAGCCTAGGTGGACGGTTGTTTGTTTGTCCGCATGACCACGTCGGTAGCGCACGATCATTTTAGACCCGGGGGGGAGGCGTTGGAGGGTGTTGCGCATTTCCATGGCGCCGGTGATGGGTTTTTTGTCGAGGGAGAGAATGACATCGCCCTCGCGGAGTCCGGCCCGAGCCGCAGCGGAGTTCGGCATGACCTCTTTGAGTGGGACCCCTTGGTGGTGGGTGGGGGAGAAGTCCATCAGCACACCGAGGTAGGCTTTATCGCCTTCACGCAGGCTGCGGGCATGCACGCTGACGACGCCCAAGCCTTGGACGTGACCGTCGGGGCGGGCAAGGGTGATGAAGCTGCCCAGTTCGGGGGTGGAAGAGGCGGTCAGATCGAGAGGAACCAGTTTGGCGTCTGGCGACTTGATGGTGAGCAGGGCGAGATCGTGGTCTGGGTAGATGCCGACGACTTGAGCCGGGTAGCGTTTTCCCATAGGAGTGGTGACGCGGAGTCGGCTGGGTTGTTTGTTTACCTCGCTCCATTTGGTGAGGATGACAGGTTGTTTTTTATCTGGGTGGGTGACGACGGTGCCGAATGCGACCCTTTGTCTGGATGAGTGGATGCTGACGGTGCTTTTTGACGCGGTGGCAACGGCCGGTTGGGCAGCACGGAAAAAGTCGACAGCCTGCGTATGGAGTCGCTTGATTTCCGATGGCCGTAGGTTCTCGAGGGGGTCGGGTAGGCGCAGCTTATTTTGTGAAAAGGCGTGGATGCTGAGTCCGAGCAATCCCGTTGCGATGATGAGAACAGGGCGTTTCATGGGCGTGGCTGAGATTTTGTGTGGGGGCATTGTGGCTTATTGATGGGGTAAGATATCGCCTCGGCGTCCTAGGGTGACCGAAAGGGTCCGGCTGAGCTTGCCTCGGGTGATGCCGACCTTGATGGAATCGCCTGCGTTGTATCGGGAGAGGGTGGCGTGGAGGACGCGGAGATTGGGGGTGGCACGACGGTTGATGGTGCGGATGATATCGCCAGCGCGCAGACCCGCGTCGCTGGCGGGGCCGCCGTCGAACACGTGGCGGACGCTGAGGCCGAGCCGTGCGGAGTCGCGGGTGATAATACCGAGGACGGGGGCATCGGGGTCATCCAGCATACTGCTGCCGAGTCGGCCCCAGGTTTCGCCATTTTTCAATTTCCCCCAATTTTTGTGGAACCCTTCGATGCTGGCGTGATTATTGGATGAAAGGGAGGCGCCGATGGACGAGTGAATCCCGATGACACGGCCATCAAGGTCGAAGAGCGGGCCACCACTATCGCCACCGATCAGGGTGCAGTCGGTGCTGATGAATTGGTTGGGGCCACGTGCGATGATGCGGCCGAATCGGACGGGTGGCGTGCGGATGGGATCGAATCCCCCTGCGTGGCCGAGGGCGATCACGAGGTCGCTGGACGTCAGTGATTTGGACTGGCCGACCTCGGCGTAGGGCCATGCGCCGCTGGGTGCGGGATCGATGATCTGGGCCATGGCGGTGTCTTGGGTGTAATGGGCGCCGAGCACTTTGGCGCGTGCTTGTTGGCCGTTGGTGAAGATGACGGTCATTTCTTCGGCGCCGCGGACGACGTGACCCGCGGTGAGGATGAGGCCGTCTTTACTGACGATGACGCCGCTGCCGGAGGCTCCATTTTTCGTGGAAAAAAGCGAGATGGTGGCGGGTGTGACATGTTTGACGGTTCGGGTGATCTTAGTTTGTAAGGATTTGAGGTCGTCGATTTTTTGCACAAGCGGAGCGGCTTGGGTGAGGCTGGCGGTGACAAACAGGAAAAGTCCGGCAGCGGGAATGGGGAGAAGGCGTGTCATGGTGAATGTGGGGACGTAATGGCGGGTGTGACTCAGGGATTTAACGTGAGAAGCGACCCGTGCAGGCAAGATTGTTTCAATAATTCGATGGCAACGCTGGTCGAAGTCGCTTCTCTAGGCTAGAACCGCTGAGTAGTTTCGCTACCGCAAATGTCATAAAAAGGCTGTATTGGCAGTGTCTGGGCAGTGACGAGGGGTAGTGGAGCTTACGAGGAAACCATTATGGCAGCGCGTAAAACCAGTTCAAAATCGACGCCAAAGAAGCGGGCCAAGAAGCGTGCGCCGTCGCGCTCATCTGCGCCACGTAAGCGTGCGGCGGCGAAGAAGAAGTCGCGTCATCGGAAGAAAAAACCCGCATCGAAAAAACGGGGTGTTTTATGTAAGGTTGTGTGTTGGCCGGTGATCTTGTTTGCGCACATGATCCGCGGTTGGCATCCCGTTGTGAGGTGGCCAGCTCAGATGCTGGCATGGGTCGGCTTGGTCGTTTTATGGGCTGGGATACTGGTGGCGGCTTGCTATTGTATAATGGCCGCTGGCTATGATTTGGACAAGGTGACGGCGATGCCGGCGAGAACCTTGGTTTACTCCCGCGATGGCAAGACGGAGCTGGGTCGACTGCATGGAGATAATCGGTATCTTATCGGACACGATCAAGTTTCGGATGACTTCAAGGCGGCATTGATCTCTAGGGAAGATGCTCGTTTTCGTAGCCATTGGGGGATTGATTTACGCAGCATAGCACGAGCAACGGTGCAAAATGTGAAGCGGCGTCGGTTGGCACAGGGCGGGTCGACGTTGAGCATTCAGTTAGCGGAAAACACGTATTTTCAACCTGATTCCACGGTGAGGAAATCGAAGTTGAGGTTGTTGCATCAGAAATGTTTAGAAATGGCGCTGGCATTAAGGATCGAGCATCGGTTTGAGAAAGATGAGATTCTGGAGCACTACATGAATCGGATTTTTTGGGGTCACTCGATCCGTGGGATTGAGTCGGCATCGCGCACGTATTTTGAAAAGTCGGCGAGTCGATTGACGTTATCGGAAGCGGCGATGTTGGCGGGGATCATCCGTGGTCCGAATGCATTTTCACCTTTTAAGAATAGGGAGGCGGCCGAGGGTGAGCGGGATGTCACGTTGGGGAGGATGGTTCATTATGGGTATATCGATCAGGCGGATGCGGATCAGGCGATGCGTCAACCCCTGAAAATCCGGCCCAAAAACCGGAGGGTGATTCAGGATACCTATGTCATGGATGCGGTGCGGCGCGAACTCGACCGGATCCTGGAAGAGGAAAACATAGAGGCAGGTGGGCTGACGGTGATCACCACGATTGATCATACCATCCAGCGAGCCGCCGAGCTCTCGATGGAGCGCAACCTCAGTAAGGTGGAAAAAACCCCAGGCTACTGGCATCAGACACGTCAAAAGTGGCGTGCCCGTCCTGCGGGTCGGCGTGGTGACCCTGCCTACGTCCAAGGTGCGTGTGTGGTGATTGAGAACCGCAGCGGCGCCGTGCTCTCGGTGGTGGGTGGTCGCCATGCTGGCGAATCGAAGTATAACCGTGCCATCCAGGCGAAGCGGCAGATTGGATCCCTATTCAAACCCTTTGTTTACCTGAGCGCGTTTAACCGTGGATTGATGCCATTGACGTGGGTGCCGGACGGACGGATTACCCCGGGTGAGATCGACGGCGCGCCGAGGTCGTGGTCGCCATCCAATTCCGATGGGAAGTATGGCGGCTACATCACGGCTGATGACGCGCTGGTCCACTCACGCAATACCTCCTCGGTGCGGGTCGGGAACTTTGCCGGATTGAAAAATGTGAATCAGACTGCCCAAGACGTGGGTTTTATCCAAGGGATTCCACCTAACCCGTCCTCCTATCTGGGGTCATGGGAGGCGACTCCGTGGCAGGTGGCGAGTGCCTACACGGTTTTTCCTAATAATGGCGACTGGTATCGCCCTTATCTCATTCAGGAAATACGCAATGCCAAGGGTGATCGTGTTTATCCGGGGAAGGGTGATTCGGGGAAATTGGTCGTGCGTGCCGCAGACCCTGGTGCGACGTGGTGTGTTTCTCATACACTTCAGCAAGTGATTGAGCGTGGCACGGGGAGGCGGACGCGAAGTCTCGGCTACCAGTCCCCCTGTGCTGGTAAAACGGGGACAACCGATGACTACAAGGACGCATGGTTTGCTGGATACACTGGCACGTTGACTTGTGCGGTCTGGGTGGGGATGGACAAACCGCAAAAAATCATCCATCGAGGGTATGGCTCCACGCTGGCTGCTCCGATCTGGGTGGATGTGATGAAGACGGCAGGTCGTCTGGGATACGCCACACCGAAGTTTAAACCCTTGCCACTCCGCTCGGCCGCGTTATGTCGGTGGTCGGCGAGGCGAGCGACCCGTGGATGTGCCGCGCATCAATCGGTCTACACGGCGCAGGTTCCCGCTGACATGTTACCTGCACCGAATGATTTTTGTACGATTCACCCGTTGCGGGCGGTGGCGCCTGAGAGGAGTGGCGGGCGACGGCGCCCCCCGCCCCGCGCGATCCCTGTCGAGTGAATGAGCCACTTGAAAGAGTCTCTTTTTCTCTGCCTATCTACTTAATCTCTGAGTCGTCCATCATGGAATGCGGTCGATGAGCTCGGAGGATCAACCATCAACGATTATCTCTATGACTTGGAAATCGGTCAATCAAACATCAAACCTAGCCCGTAGGATGCCCCATTGGGTTCCTCCCTGGGTGGCTGGGCTCTTGCGATGGTTGCTGAAGTGGGGGATGGTCGCGCTGGTTTTATGGGTTGCGGTGGGTTTGTTCTATTTTTACCTCTCGTTGAAGTATGACCTTACGGAGGTGTCGAAAATTCCTGAGCGGTCGGTGATTTTGGATCGTCATGGTGAGGAGTTTGCCACGATTCATGGTGAAAGGAGAAAGTTGATTACGAGGTCGGAGGTTCCGGATGTGATGGTGCTGGCGTTACGTGCCAGAGAAGATCTGAAGTTTCCAGATCACACGGGGATTGATATCAAGGGGTTGGTGCGCGCGACATTACGGAATATCCGTGATATGTCCTACACCCAAGGGGCCTCGACCTTAACGATGCAGCTCACCCGGAACAGCTATGAGCTGCGCGCGAAATCGGTGCATCGAAAGCTGTTGGAAATGGCGATCACCTTGCGGATTGAAGGTCGGTATACCAAAGATGAAATTCTCACCCATTACCTGAACCGCATTTATTTTGGTGCAGGTTGCCACGGGGTGGAGGAAGCGGCCCAAACCTACTTTGGCCAATCCGTCGCGGAGCTTAACACGGGCGAGTGTGCCCTGCTGGTGGGCATCATCCGTGGGCCCCATTTGTTTTCCCCATTTCGTAATCGGGAGGGGGCGATGCAGCAGCGTGATGAAGTCCTCACGCGGATGGTGCAGTGTGGTTTTTTGAGTGAACAAGGTGAGGAATCGGCACGGGCTGAACCGATTCGACTTGTGTCACCGGATGATCGGCATCGTGGAAGCTCCTATGTGAAGGAGAGTATTCGCCGTCAGTTGCAGGTCATCCTCGATGGTCGCGACATACGTGATGGTGGATTAACGATTCATACCACACTGGATGCGGGTCTGCAGCGTCGATGTGATAAGGTCATGGGCGCACCCATTCCGGGACTTGAAAAGGCGGGAGATGCGGGTCGGGGAAAGGTGCAAGGTGTGGTGGTGAGTATGGATGCGCAGACGGGTGGCATCCTGAGTCTTGGTGGTGGCCGGAAATTCAGTGAGTCTCCCTATAACCGTGCCTACTTGGCACGCCGTGACCTAGGGCCTGCCTTTGTTCCGTTTCTGGATGCGATGGCGTTGGAGCGTGGTAAGGTTTGTATCTCTGGGCATCCTGTGCAGACAGGCCGTCAGCTTGGCGTTGATGAAACGATACGTCTCTCCCGGCGTCTTGGCTTTACGGGACCATTTGCTGACAGCGAGGACCTTTACCGTGGCACCCTTGCTGCCAGCCCGGTCGAGCTCGCCGTTGCAACGGCCGCGCTTGCGGCTGACGGAAATAAATCGGAACCCTACCTCATCTCCCGCATTACGGATGCGGCGGGGCGTGTGTTTTATGACCGGCGTCCCACCCGCTCGCAGGTGATGATGAAAGAGTCTGCCCGAGAGGCACTCGCCGCGACGGACTGGCGGGATGACGGCTCATGGATCGCCACAACACATTCGCGGCACGATGCTTGGGCTCTCGTTGTGAAAGAGTCGCGCGTGATGGTGATTTGGATGGGTCACGATCAGCCACGGGTGATGGGATCTCGTCCCGTGATCAAGCGTGCGATGCAGGATGTGATTAATCGGATCCAGCCGTAGCCGAAAAAGGATGACCACTGGAGGGTTATCAAAGGGGGGGCGACAGATGATGCCGACTTACTTTGACTTCTTGTGTTGTGGGGCCGCTCTCACTGAGCTTAACCATTTCTTGCAGCTCACGGTCCACGGGAACCCGCCTAATCCCGTGCCATGTCCACCATCTGGGTAGGCATGATACGCGCAATCCACCTTTGCCATTTTTAAGACGGGCACATAGGCCTCGACCTCTTCATGAAACCCATCGTTTTTCGAGATCGCAATGTAGATAGGGATGGTTGGGTCGGCCACTTGGCTGAATGCTTTGTCGACCGCTCCCTTTTTGCCGAGGTAGGCAGGATAAATGAGGACGCCGAAGTCTGGTTTGCAGCTGATTTTATCCCAACGATCGATCGGGTCGTAACTCGCGTCGTCAAAATGGTGGAGGCTCAGCGCACACAGGTGACCGCCCGCCGAAAACCCCATGACCCCGACTTGATGGGGGTTGATCCCAAAACGCTTTGCGTTGCCGCGGACGAGTCGAATGGCGCGTTGCGCATCTTGGAGTGGGGCATTGACACCCTTACGCATTGGCACGCGATATTTCACCACAAAGGCGGTGATGCCCTGCTTGTTGAGCCACTCGCCGACATGGCTTCCTTCTTTTGCCGCCGCTAGATGGCGGTAGCCACCACCCGGAAAAAGAAGCACCGCCATGCCATTGGGTTTTTCGGGTTTCATCCACATGATGGACGGGCGGGCGACATGCTTGACCCGCTTCTCAAACACCTCATTCGACAACCTCAGCGGATCGTCATCGCGCCGACCATTGTCAGGCCACACGCGGTAGAACGGGTGATCACCTGCCACACTGGATAACAACCTTAGCTCTCCGGCATCATAATCTTCTTTTGCCAGTGGATCGGCATGAACGGGGGCCAAGACGAGAGAGCCCACCAAGCCACATTGGAGCATCAGCGACCACCGTGCACGCACATGTTGATCAAAACGTTTCATCTCTTTCTATTTATCTAAAGGCGGCGATGCATGCCGTGACGGACAGCACCAAGGACACGCTCGCCATCACGGTTAGGAACTTCGTGCGGGTGATCAAACTCTGCGTGCTGAGTGAGAGTGCCGCAACATTTTCTGCCAGCCCAGCAATCAGCTCAGATTGTTCCTTGTAGAGCTGGCTTTTTCTTTTGGCATCATTCTCCAGTAGGGCAATCCGCTGATCTGGCGTCACCTCGTTTTCATCGACCCCGGATGCCTCGGTGGGTGATTCTTTCCAGTCCTTGATCTTAGTGAGGAGTTTTGCTGCCACTTCACGGTTTTCGTAGGCGGCCTTGGCGGCGGTGAGGATGAGTTTTGGGTTCATGGATGGATGGGTTTGGTGTCGGAGTTGTAGATCTTCCAGAAGTCCTGGCCTTGATGATGGGTAAACTCAAACGGGGTATGACCGTCATTGAGTATGACGGACTGTTGTTTCAGGAGTTTCCTGAGTGTCTTTAATTTAACCGCATATTCAGGATTTGCAGCTAGATTGTTGATTTCCATCGGGTCATTGATCAGATCAAAAAGCTGGGTATGCCTTTGATCGTTAACGCAGTATTCGATTAGCTTATATTGGTTGTCGCGGACGGAGCGCTGCCACGACATAAACGCGAAATAAAGATGCTCCCGGTGTGTGGCATCGGCATGGTTGATGACCTTGTTGAGGCTCTTAAACTGTACCGTTTCCGGAGTTTTTAACCCAGCCTTTTCACACAAGGTGGGATAGATGTCATACATATAGCAAAGCTGCTTACGCACTTGGCCGGCAGTGATGCCAGGGCCTGAAATAATCAGTGGGACATGGACGGAATGATCATAGACATTCTGTTTCCCGATCAACCCGTGTCGACCGACGGCGAGACCATTATCGGAAGAGAAAACGATCACCGTATTCTGGAGTTTTCCATTTTTTCCCAGCGACTCGAGGATCCGTCCGATCTGTGCGTCCGTATGGGTAATGGTTGCGTAATAATCGGCGATATGTTTCTGGACGATGGCTTTGGTGCGCGGGAACGGAGCTAGCTTTTCGTCACGGATTTTGAGCATGCCGTTATCAAAGGGATGGATGGGCATAAATGATTCCGGCAAGGGGATATTTTTGTCATCATACCTATCGCGGAATTCCTGCGGTGACTGCCTCGGGTCATGCGGTGTCTGGAACGCGACATAGGCGAAAAACGGCTGGCTGTTGTTTTTCTGGCCTTCGAGGAAGCGGATGCATGCATCGGCATAGATCTCGGCAGAATGTTTGCCAGTATGCAGAACGCATTTTTCCGGCGAGTAGTCATTGCTTGGCGAGTAGGAAAACAGGGGCATCTTGTATTGGCTACGGGTCATCCCTTTAAACAGAATTTTGTCCCCGGTGCTGAAGGATCGGTTAAAGTGTCCCTCGATCCCTGGTTCGTTTTTACCCGTCGCAAAGGTGACATAGCCGTTTTCACGAAAAACTTGAGGCATCGTCTTGTACTTGTCAGATATCTCAAACCCCCACATGCCTTGGTTTTCAAGGTTCCACAATGTCCGCCCACTCAACAGCGATGCCCGTGATGGAGAACATACCGCGGGCGAAGAACCTCCCATGATGTATGCATTGGTAAAAGCCACACCAGACCGAACGAGGCGATCGATGTGGGGCGTTTCAATCCATGGGTTGCCTAGGGCATTGATCGTGTCGGCACGCTGGTCATCCGTAAACAAAAACAATACATTGGGGCGTTCATTGACTGGCGTGGCGGCCTCGCCCTGAGCCATCGGATTGTCGGCAGGGGAAGAATAACTGCACGGCATGGTGGTCAGCATCGCGAACAGGGGAAGAAGGATGAAGCGGTGAGGATGCGTATTCATGATGTCATTTTTTGAGGTAGCCTGCGCCGCGTCAAATACGGATTTGCCATCTGATTGGGTGGGTATACTTTATGTCATGCCCGAGCCATGTTGTATGAGATAAAAAGCGTATTACAATTTGGTATTTTAAATTTCACGTTTCGCGTTCGCCCGTCTGAGTCTATTTCCCCCCATGATGCCATGATGACCTATCCGGTTACCTGTCCGACCTGTTTTGAGACCTTTGAGATTGCCATCCCCCCGGTGGCAGAGATGCCGGCGGAGTATGATTATGACTGCGAGGTGTGCTGCCGACCGATGTTGATCATTCTCAATTCTCCAGAGGACATCTACGCTCAGTCGTTGGCTGATTGACGGGTCAAGGCATGGATCCGTTGGTCGTAAGGGTCCCATCGGCCATCGATTCTCTGGAGGTGGTGGAATCAGCGGGTGAGGTGGATGCCGTCTTTATTGATGGTGATTTTACGTTTGCGAAAGAGGGCACCGGTCGCTTTTTTAAAGGATTTTTTGCTTACGCCGAGAGCCTCATAGATATCATCGGCTGGGCTGGAATCGCAGAGGTGCCAATGCCCGCCGCGTTGCTGGAGCTCAGATTCAATGCGGGATTCCAGATCGTCAATCCCCGCTCGGCCGGGCGCATGGAGGGAGAGGTCAATTTTCCCATCGTCGCGTACTTGGGTGATAAACCCTTGAAGTTGCTCGCCGGGGGCAGGTCGGTGGAATACCTGATTGGCAAAGAGGACGCCGCTGTGCTTGCCATTGATGATGGCTTTGTAGCCGAGGTCGGTTTTGGCATAGACCATGAGGTCGACCTGTTGTCCAGGCGCATAGTCCGGGTCGTCATTGCTGAAGTGTCGGTTGAGCCGTCGGCTGGCAACGATGCGGTCGCTTTCGGCGTCGACATAGACAAAAACAACATACGACTTACCGACGTCGAGTCGGATTTTTTGTTCGCGGAATGGGACAAAGAGGTCCTTGGCGAGGCCCCAATCCATAAAGGATCCAATGGGGGTGCTGGCGATACATTCCAAGCTGGCAAACTCACCGGGCATCGCCTTCGGGTGTTTCATGGTCGCGATCGGACGATCCTCGGAGTCGCAGTAAATAAAGACGTCCACCGAGTCGCCGACGTTGACGGTGCCGATGGTTTCGTTGCGCGGGAGAAGGATTTCACCGAGGTCGCCGCCGGAGTCGAGAAAGAGACCGGGTGAGCTTTCCCGCAGGATCGTGAGTTGTGCGCGTTGTCCGATGTGTGCCATGGTGGCGACGATAGGCTCTCACTTTTAAAGTCCAAATACCAAATCGATCTATTTGTGGGTGACGATGTGCGGAGGATTCGACAGGATGAGGCGAGTGATAGCGGTGGTCAGCTGGGAAAACGAGGGTATAGTGGGCAGATATGGAACAAGCACACGTACACGATATTATGCAGATGATGATGGAGAGCGGTAAGGTTTACACGCGCGAGAGCCTGAAGAAGGACATCATTGAGAAGTTTGGGATCACCACAACGTTTCACAGTTGCTCGGAGAGTATGATGTCCGCGGGGGACGCGGTGACCTTTCTCGAAGGTCGGGGGAAATTTATCCCGAGCGAGGAGGGGTTTTACACGGACGAGAGTAAGAAGTGCAGCCACTAGGTTGTTACGATGCTTGCCACGACGCGGCGCGCTTTTTTACTAAGTGGGCGCTACGTGGTGGTGCAGGCTGGGCAGGTGCCAAAGAACTCGAGTTCGTGGTAGAGGTTTTGATAGCCGGTGGTGAACTGGATTTCTTTTTCGAGTTCATGCACTGGGCAGGGCGCGTTGATCGGCTCGATGCTGCCACATTCTGTGCAGATCAAGTAGTCGCGGTGCTGGCCGGGGATGAGCAGGGCAAAGTAGGCCGCGCGTTCGTGTAGCCCGAGACGGCGCAAGATCCCCTTATCGGCCAGCCGCTGGAGAAGCCGGAAGATGGTGGCTTTATCACATTGGTTGGTTAGCCGTGGGGAGTCGGCGAGCTCGGTGATGGTCATGGGTCGGTCACCTTCTAAGAGGGTGGCGAGTAACTCTTCGAGTGCTTTGGTGCGGCGCAGTCCCTCGGTTCGGCAGCGGGCGATGAGGATGTTGAGGTCGTTGGGCATGAGGCAATGGTCGTGGGCTTACAGCAGTCCGGGTTGCTGGGGGTCGGGTGTTGCGCCGATTTTGGTGTAGGCGGCGGGTAGGGCGACGCGGCCGCGCGGGGTGCGTTTGAGAAACCCCTGCATGATGAGAAAGGGTTCGTGGACTTCTTCGAGGGTGGATGCGTCCTCACCGATGGCGACGGCGAGGGTGGAGAGGCCAACCGGGCCACCATTAAATTTGTAGATGGCGGCTTCGAGGATGCGTTTATCCATTTCATCGAGGCCGTCGTTATCGATTTCGATCATGGCGAGTGCGTCGTGGGCGATGGCGGCGGTGATCGTGCCATCGGCGCGGACTTGGGCAAAATCGCGCACCCAGCGCAGGAGGTTATTGGTGATACGTGGGGTGCCGCGCGAGCGTGAGGCAATTTCGCTGGCGCCCTCATCCTGGATCGCGACTCCGAGCAATTTGGCTGAGCGTTTGATGATATGAGCGAGTTGGTCGGCGGTGTAGTAGTCGAGTCGATTCACCAGTCCGAACCGTGAGCGCAAGGGGGCGGTGAGCATGCCAGAGCGGGTGGTGGCACCCACGAGGGTGAATTTAGGGAGGTTCAGTTGGATGGATCGGGCGGACGGTCCGGAGTCGATAATGATATCGAGTCGGTAATCCTCCATCGCGGGGTAGAGGTATTCCTCGATGGCGGGGTGGAGGCGGTGGATCTCGTCAATAAAGAGGATGTCACCTTTTTGGATGTTGGTGAGGATGCCGGCGAGGTCACCGGCTTTTTCGATTTGCGGGCCGGAGGTGGTGTGGAGGTTGGTGCCCGTGGCATTGGCAATGATATTGGCGAGTGTGGTTTTCCCGAGTCCAGGGGGGCCGGATAGCAGCACGTGTTCGAGCACATCGTCCCGCATTTGTGCGGCTTCGACCATGAGCATGAGTCGCTCGGTGACTTTTTCCTGACCGTGGAACTCCTCAAATCCAGGTGGCCGCAATGATTGGTCAAATGCTTGATCAGGCGACTCGTTGGTTGGTTGGTATAAGGATTCGGGCATGGGCGTCGAGAAGTCGATGGGGGGGAGATTAGCGGATGAGGTCTTCTTCGTAAAAGACGCGGAAGCCGGCACGGTGCAGCACGGACGTGCCGAACTGGGTGTCTTCGAGGTGCATGGCCATGAGGTTTTTTCCTTTGGGGCGCGCCATGAGGGAGTAGGCAAAATCGACGTTGGTTTCGGCGGCGCGCAGGGTATCGAGTGCGAGTGCGAGGCCTTGCCCAGATTCATTGAGTGCGATGACGGCAATTTCTGAGGTGGTGTGCGGGATCCCTTTTTCCATGAAGATGCGCATGGCGGTATCGGGGTCGGAGAGGACCAAGCGGGCGATGGCGGCGTCGCGTGAGTCTTGCACACTGAGGCCGATCACCTCGATATGGGCGGAGCTCAGCAGGCGGACCAGCGAACTGAGTGCGCCGGATCGGTTTTTGAGCATCACAGAAAACTGGATGGGCAGCGTGCCATTGGGTTTGATTTCACAGTCGGGCATAGGACTGCGGTATTAAACCATAGTTAGGCGGGGATTATAATCCTAAAATGAGCTGATTTTACGTGTGATGGGCGAGATTAGAGTTCTTTGATAAAAACATTCCGCCAGCGGATCTCTCCGCCATGGGTCTGAAGTTGGATGGGGCCACGTTCGAAGATGGGTTTTTTGCGATCAAAATAATTTTCCATGACGGCCGCATCGACGACCATTTCTCCGTTGAGGTGGACGGTCACCTTGTTTCCGACCATGATGATGCGCATGCTGTTCCACTCGCCAAAGGGTTTGTCCATGAGTTTGGATGGGTTTTTCCCAAGGGCTCCCTTGCTGTTGTTCCAAAGCCCCCCTGATCCTTTATCGGCGCCGTGTTTCCATTTGCCACCCTCTTTGGTGGTGTCCCAAATTTGCACCTGTGGCACGCCGCGCAGGTAGATACCGCTGTCGGCCTTGGCTACGGTTTTGTATTCGAGTC
Source organism: Akkermansiaceae bacterium (assembly GCA_013041925.1). GTDB lineage: Bacteria > Verrucomicrobiota > Verrucomicrobiia > Verrucomicrobiales > Akkermansiaceae > Oceaniferula. Next base: position 85,214 of record JABDRB010000009.1, read on the forward strand.
GGAGTTCGAAGTCGGCATAGTCTTTGTTGGTGGTCAGGTAGAGGCCTTGACCGTCGTTGACGAGAATGCCATTTTTGACACTCCAGTGTTGGTTGATATTTTTGCGGGTTGCTTGTTTATGGGCATCGAATGCTTCGGGTTTCATTTTCCAAAGCGTGCGTGGGTCCTGGGTGGCGTGGCCAAACCAGCCATTGAGGTCTTTACCGTTGAATAAAGCCGTGAAGCCTGCGGGTGGTGAGTTGAGTGCTCCAGTGGTGGGGCCTGCAAGCTCGGTAATTTTCATGCCGCGGAACTGGACGGGGTCGCCATGCCCGCAAAAAGCGATGTGACCGGAGTGGCGAGTGACGCCGAGGTGTTTGGGGAATTTTTCAGCTAGCACGTCGAGGTTGGCCTCATTGATGATGGTGCCATTGAGTTCGACGGTGACGTTACGGTCGATCACGGTGATGGTTTCCTTATTCCATTTGCCGACAGGTTTGAGGAAACCTTTTTGGGCGGCTTTCAGGGTGTAGAGGCCGCCGTGGAATTGGTAGTCTTTGAGGTCGGCATACTTCGGGTGGGTATCGTCGAGGACCTGAACTTCGATGCCGGTGTATGCGGGGTTACCTGATCCGGGGTAATGAATGCCAATACCATTATTGCCGCCGGGTGGGAGTTTGAATTCGAACTCGAAAATATAGTTGGAGTAGGTCTTCTCTGTGATCAGATTTTTCCCCTTGGGGCTGCAGATGATGGCGCCGTCTTTGACCTCGTAGCCAGATCCTTTCCAGCCGGTGAGGTCTTTGCCATTGAAAAGAGAGACCGGTGCAGAGGCCGATACCAAGGAGGAGGAGAGGGCGGTCAGGGTGAGGAGTGTGAGTGTGCGTTTCATCTTGGGATGGGCGAGGGGTGATCCGTTGGCGAGTGATACGTGGCTGATCGTGCGGATATTTCCGCCTTATTTCCGCCTAAGTGGATATAAGGAGGCGGATCGACGGAGGCAAGCGGGGAATGGGGGGGAGGGGGTGGTGCCGTGCCTCGATACCTGTGGGTCATCGATCGGAGGTATCGGAATTAGGATGTCATCCATGTGGATTCGTGCCATATTTGGGCATGAGCCTGCCACCCAGTATATTTAATGACGTTCTTGGTCCCGTGATGCGGGGGCCGAGCAGTTCTCACAGCGCGGCGGCCAACCGGATTGCGCGGATTGCACGTAACCTTGTGGGTGAACGTGTGTGTCAGTTGATTGCTAATTATGACCCCAACGGGTCACTGGTGACAACCCATAAGGACCAAGGAACGGATTTGGGTCTCTATAGTGGTATTCTTGGCTGGCAGCCTGATGATGCCAGGCTGCCCACCTATCCGCAGGCGCTGGCACAAGCGGGGATTGAGGTGGTGGTGAATTATGTTTCCTATGATGCACCGCATCCGAATTACTACCGCCTCGAGCTGATCGGGGAAAGCGGCAGCGCTTACCACATCGATGCGACCTCGACGGGTGGCGGGATGATTGAGCTGCAATCCATCGACGGCGTGCCATTCGGTGGCGTGGGTGATCTGCACACGACGGTCTACTGGATGGATCATCGGCCAGATGCGGGTGTGTATGAAGGGACACGTATTCATGCGGGTGCTGAGATGTCCCGTTGGCTCCCCGGTAGTGATGGTGGCGGACTGCTGAGGTTTGACTCCCGTGAAATCCCTCCAGCAGATGAGGTGGAAAAACTCGGGCAGGCTCTCGGTTCCACACGTCATCGAGTTTTGCATGCCGTCCTGCCGATCCTCTCGCGGAAGGACCTATCGGTTCCTTTTACACGCTGTGGTGAAATGCAGCAGCACCCTGAATTTTTGGACCGTCCACTTTGGGAAAGTGCCGCCAGTTATGAAGCGGCGCGGGGTGGTATTTCACCGGATGAGGTGCTTGATCGGATGAAATCTCTCGCTGAGATCATGTCGGATGCGGTGGCTGACGGCTTAAAAGGAACCGAGTATGGCGACCGGATTCTTCCGGCGCAAAGCCCTGGATTTACGCAGGCCGAAAATGAAGGTCGACTGATCCCGGCGGACATCAACAACCGGATCATCCGTTATGTCTCCGCGTTGATGGAGATGAAGTCATCCATGGGGGTGATTGTGGCGGCTCCCACGGCGGGGTCCTGTGGCGCGATGCCGGGGGCGGTTCTTGCTGTGGCCGATGCCTTGGGTGTGGATGAAGATGAACGCGCACGCGCGCTTCTCATTGCCGGCCTCATCGGTGTGTTTATCACCCGTGATGCCAGCTTTGCCGCAGAAGAAGGTGGCTGTATGGCCGAGTGTGGATCAGGGTCATCGATGGCCGCCGCGGCGATTGTCCACCTCGCCGGCGGTAGCACCGAGAAACAACTGGCCGCCGCGTCGATGGCGCTGCAAAATTGTTTTGGCCTAGTCTGTGACCCGATCGCTAACCGTGTGGAGGCTCCCTGTTTGGGTAAAAATGTGATGGCGGCGACCAATGCGCTATCCTGTGCCAACATGGCATTGGCAGATTACCAGCACCTCATCCCGTTTGACGAAGTGGTGGTCGCGATGAATAAAGTGGCACACCAGATTCCGCGCGAATTGAGATGCACCAACCTCGGCGGACTCTCCATCACCCCGACCGCGGATAAAATTGCGCAGCGTTTAGCTGGCGGTGGTTGTGGGTGCAGTTCGTCTGCCGAATCCTGTGGATAACGGTCGTCTCGCCAGCCGCCTTGCTAGAGCGTGACCATCTCGCCGGTGCGGAATGACTTGTCGGCGGCCTCAACGATTTTCATCGAGCTGATGGCGTCCTGCATGTGATCGGAGAGATCGTGGTCATTCTGGATGGCATCGAGGAAAAAGGCTTGCTCGCGATGGCAGAGCTCATCGTGGTCGGGTTCGTCGCCCGTTTCGGTCCAGGTATCATTCTTGACAAACTGGTTATTTTCATCGAGTTCGGAGAAGTGGCGGCGTAGTGTGTTAGTTTTGGTGTGGGCATCGACGTCGGCGGAGGCGCCTTCACTGGCGGCTTCTTTGGCTTCGATGGTGACGCAGCCATTGGGGCCGACGACATCTTTGACGAAGAAGGCGGACTCTGACATCATGGGTCCCCAGCCCGCTTCATACCAGCCGACCGAGCCGTCCTCAAAGGTCACCTGAAGGTGGCCGTAGTTGATTTTCCCTTCGGGGAGGTCGTCGGATAGTCGGGCGCCGAGGCCTGCGACACGGACGGGCTTGGATCGGGTCATCTGGCACATGACATCGACGTAGTGGACACCGCAATCGACGATCGGCGAGATGGAGCTCATCAGTGCCTTGTGGGTTTCCCAGTTCCCGCCGGACGATTGTTGGTTGAGGTTCATGCGCATGACGAGTGGTTTGCCGAGGTCGTGGGACATCTCGATAAATTTTTGCCAGCTCGGGTGGTGGCGCAGGATGTAGCCGATGACGAGTTTCCGGTCGTGTTTTTTGGCGGCGGCGACGATTTTTTCAGCCTCCTCGACGGTTTCTGCGAGGGGTTTTTCGACAAAGACATCACAGCCGGCTTCGAGGGCGGCGATGGCGTAAGCGGCGTGTGTATCTGGGTAGGTCGAGATCGAAACGGCGTCGGGTTTGGTTTCTTTGAGCGCTTGATGGTAGTCTTGAAACAACGGGTAATGGACGCCGAGTTCATTATTAAGTTTTTGACCTGATCCGTCGGAGCGTGTGCAGATGCCTACGATGTTGAATTCGGGGATGTTGTGGTATGCGAGCGCATGAGAGCGCCCCATATGGCCGGCGCCGGCACAAAGAATGTTGATCATGGATTTGTCTGTTGGGTTGGATGGGGGGGGGGAATCGGGATGAGGATGCTGAATGCGGGGATGCTGAGGTGTCGGGGGGAGGTGATTTTTTATGACAGCTTCCATGGGCCGCGCATCGGCTGGTTGATCAGCTTGTTGGCTTCGGCATCATTGATGAACTCGAGCCTTTTTGAGTCGAAGTGAAGCGGTTTGCCGAGGCGGAGGGCGATTTTACCGAGGTTGATGAGGGTGCATGACCGAAACCCGTTGTGCTCGTTGAGGGCGAACGGTTTGCGCTCGCGCACGGCTTGGTGGAAGTCGGTCATCATCGGGGGAGGTCCAGGCAGCTCCTTGAGCTTTTGATCGAGCCCTGGGACGTCTGAGCGGAAGTGGCGGAAGATGTTGCCTTTGGGGCCGGAAATGATCGGCTCCTTGGGTTTGTTTTCGGCGTCGAGGATGATCTTGGTGCCATCGGCGTAGGTCATTTCGATACGGCGCCATGGCAGCACGGCATCGTGGTGTTGTTTCTGGGTATCAACCTCGATGTGGATGGGGCTTTCGTTGTCCTTGCCGAGCACGAACTGGCAGGGGTCGAGGTAGTGTTGTCCCATGTCTCCGAGGCCGCCGCCATCGTAGTCCCAGTAGCCACGGAACGAGTTATGGACACGGTGTGGGTGGTAGGGTTTCAGGGGTGCGGGCCCGAGCCAGAAGTTGTAGTCGAGCTCCTTCGGGATGGGTTGCTCGGTGAGATCGGTGCGTCCCGACCACCCTTTGAGTTTCCAGTTGCCCACAAAGGCGGTGCCGAGGTTGAAGGTGTAGGGGCCGTCGCCGAGTAGTTGGTGGTGAACGACTTTCCATGCCTCGGATGCGGGTCGGCTCAGGCCGTAATACCTTGATTTGTATCGGAACCAGGTATTGAGCCGGAAGATGGCCTTTTGGTCTTCGACGGCTTTGACCATAGCGAGGCCTTCCCCGATCGTGCGTGACATGGGTTTCTCACACCAGATATCTTTTCCCGCCTTGGCGGCAGCGATGGCTTGCAATGCGTGCCAGTGAGGGGGGGTGGCGATGTGGACGATGTCGATGTCGTCACGGGCGATGAGATCACGGAAATCCGAATACCCCTGAACGTCTCCTGCACCCAGCTTGGCCGCCTCCGCGGTTCGCTTTTTGAGGTGGTTGCTGTCGACATCGCAGAGGGCGAGCAGCTTGCCAGGCATCCTGATGTGGGTGCGTGAGATGTTGCCGCAGCCGATGACGCCTTTGGTGAGCTGGTTACTCGGTGCCTTAGGGCCGCCCAACGCGATGTGGCTGGGTAAAATTTGGATCGTTGCCATGGCCGCGAGCCCTTTGAGGGCGGCTCGGCGGGTGTGGAGTGGCGGGTTGGAAGGATGAGGGCCAGGCTGGGTCATGACATTGGATACGTAGCGGATTAGTCGTTTGTTTCGTCCTTTTGATGGGAGGCGTCATCGGTTTCTACCTTATCCCAGAAAAAGAGGGCAAAAATGACAAAAATAACGGCGGCCATGCCTGCGGGAAACATCCAGTAGTTTTTCCAATCGGTCATGGCGGTGGTAACGAGTGAGCTATCGATGCCTTCTGGATACCCTTTGCCAAACATGCCGAGCAGGCTATCGAGGAAGCTGGATGGGGCTTGTTCACCTGCTGCAGATTGGATGTTATCCATCAGGGGTTGATTGCCGGCGGGGGCGGCACCATAGTCACCGTAGGTGTTGGGGAGGGCGGTTGTGGTGAAGGGGATGTTTCCGCCAAACGCCATGCGGAAGCCAAAGAACATCCCGATACCTTGGGTGAGAAAGACGAGCAGTGACTGGGCTTGCCCACGCACCTTGGCGGGGGCTTTTTTATCGGTGTAGATAAATCCGGTGACAAAAAAGAAATCGTAGCAGATGCCGTGTAGGGCAACTCCGATGAGGAGCATCCATGTGACCTGATCGGGCGCGCCGAAGGCGAACAGGGCGTAACGGGCGACCCAGCATCCCATGCCGATGAGAAGCATCAGTTTAACGCCCAGTTTGCGGAAGAAAAAGGGAATCAAAATCATGAAAAAGATCTCGGACATTTGGCCGAGGGTCATGGTGGCGGCGGCTTGTTCGAATCCAGCTGCGCCGAGATAGGCGGAGGTCTGGCCATAATAATAAGCAAGGGGAATGCAGATCAGGGACGAGCAAATCGCAAAGACGAGAAATGAGGGTTTTTTGAGGAGTTTGAGGGCATCCAGCATAAAGAGGGAGCCGAGGTCCAAGGGTTTATCTTTGGCTGGTGGCGGGGTGTTGGGAAGCGTGAAGCAGTAGATTCCAAGGGCGAGGCTGGAGATGGCTCCAAGCCAGAAAATATGCAACGATGCCGACCAGCCGAGGCCACCGAGGACGAGGCCGGCAACGATCCAGCCGATGGTTCCCCAGACGCGGGCTTTAGGGAATTCCTCCTGCTTGAGGTGGGTGAAGGTGATCGTGTTACCGAGTCCCAGAGTGGGCATGTAACAGAGCATGTAGGCGATCATGAGTGAGACGATCAGCCCCCCCTTGTCCGCTCCAAGTGGGGCGATGGTCGCGATGACACACATGATGGCCCCGCCGAGCAGCATCAGGATCCCCATCACTTTTTCGGAGGAAAAAAGGCGATCGGCAATCAGTCCGAGAAACAGGGGAGCGCAGATGGCGGCGATCGGGGCACTTTCGTAGGCCTTGCCAATGAAGTCGCCGAGGCCGTTACTTCCCATGGCGAGGGCGAGTGTGGCAAACCATGCTCCCCAAGCAAAAAACTGGAGGAACATCATGATCGAGAGGCGGGTGAGGTTGTTGTTGGAATTTTTAGGTGTCATGATTGTGGTATGCGGGATACGTGGCGAGTGGCGGTGGTTATTTCAGCGTAATTCTCTGAGGAGGCAAGGATGCAATAGGGGTAAATCCCAGAGTAGAGATTGTAAAAAACCCCAGCGGATGGTGTCCGGCTGGGGTTTTTGAGGGGTAAGGATGGAGTTCGCTTTAGCGCTCGTTCATCGGTGGCACAGGCATAGTTTCCTGAGGTCCGACATATTTGGTCAGCGGACGGTAGAGGCGGTTGTCCTGAAGCTGTTCAAGGATCTGAGCTGCCCAGCCTGCGGAGCGTGCGATGGCGAAGATCGGTGTAAACAGGTCGGTGGGGATGCCCAGCGAGTAGTAAACGGTAGCGGAGTAGAAGTCGACGTTCGCGTTGAGCCCCTTCCGCTCGAGCATGATCTCGGCGATGCGGTTCGACATATTGATCCACTTTGGCTCGCCGAGCTCCTCGGTGAGTTCCATGGCCATTTTCTTGAGATGAGGAGCGCGTGGGTCGAGCACCTTGTAGACGCGGTGGCCGATCCCCATGATCTTTTTCTTCTTGGCCAAGCAGTCCTCGACGAAGGCATCGACTTTGTCTTCTTTGCCGATTTTTTCGAGCATGTGAATCACGCCTTCGTTGGCGCCGCCGTGCAGCGGGCCTTTGAGTGTGCCAACGGCTGAGGTCATGGCGGAGTAGATGTCACTGAGCGTTCCACAGGTGACACGTGCGGAGAACGTGGAGGCGTTCATGCCGTGGTCGGCGTGGATGATGTAGGCGATATCGAGTGTCTTGACGGCGGCTTCTGTTGGCTCTTCTCCGTTAATCAGGTAGAGGAAGTGGGCGGCTCCACAGAGGTCGGTGCGGATAGGAGGCAGGCTGAGTCCCAAGCGAGCGCGGTGGAAGTAGGCAACGATGACGGGAATCCGAGCGGTGATGGACATCGCGGATTCGTAGAGGGCATCGTGGTCGGGCTCACCAATTTTTGAACGTTTATCAAATAGTCCGAGCATGGAAACGCCAGTCCGGATAATGTCCATCGGGTTGGCGTCTTTGGGGGCGCTTTTGATGAAGTCGATCAGCTGTGGCGGAAGTTCGCGACCGTGGCGAAGTTTTTGCTGGAAGTTTTTCAACTCGCGGGCGTTGGGGAGTCGGCCGTTCAGCAGGAGGTAGTTAACCTCTCCGAAGCAGCAGTTTTCGACGAGATCGTCGATATCGTATCCGAGGTAGGATAGTTTTCCTTCAGCGCCCTGCACGCGGCTGAGGGCGGATTCGTTGGCGATGACTCCTTCGAGTCCTTTGGCGTAGTCACTCATAATCGTAGGATAATTGGTTGTTGTTATTGGAGGGGTATGGATGGTTTGTGAGGTGTTACTAGGCTTAGCTTATGCGCTGTTTACGCGCTGTTTCCTTTCGGAATCTGACTTAGTGCAGCTCACTGATTACCCTGTGAAAGGGTGTTGTTGAGGAAGAAAAGCCGCAAATCATCAGAGATGCAAGAATGAATCGCGAAAGCTGTTGGGATAATGTCTGATATATTTTCTCTGATTACGGCATTGGTATTTGCCTGACGTCGATTCATAATACGCATGTGGAGACGATTCTTTCAATTGAGACCAGTGTGCCAGATGCCAGTGTGGCCATGTGGCGTGACGGGGAAAAGGTATTTTCTGAGCCCTTTAGTAGTGATCGGAATCACAACTCGATGGTGTTCGACCCCTTGGAAAGGGCGCTGGAAAGACTCGACGGGGGACGATTGTCATCCATCCTCGTGGGGACTGGGCCTGGCAGCTACAGCGGGATACGTATCGGGATTGCCGTGGCTCAGGGGCTTGCCCTCGTGCACGGATGCCCGACCGTCGGGCTGGGTTCGCTGGCGGCTACACCCGCAGCACGGGAATCTCGTGGGTCGGCCTTGCCTTTGGCGGTGGGTGATGCACGCCGTGGCCTTTATTTTATTGCTGAAATAGCGGGCCATGGTGAGGCCATGGATGCTGAGTTGATGGATTCCGATGCGTTGACGGCCCGATTATTGGAAGCACCTGAGAGTGTGTTGTTTACCTTGGATGATCCGAGTCGACTCGGGTTAGCTCCGGAAATGGAGCGTCGGGTGGTGCGGACGAAGCCGGAAGCTGGGTTATTGATCGATGTCTGGCTCGGGCTCGATGAGGGAAGGCGATCGGAGTTGATGGCGCAGCCGCTGTCGCCATCATATCTCCGTGCTCCTTATACCTCGAAGGCGAAAGCGGGGCACCCCTTGCTGCGGAAAGGGTGATGCCGATGCCATCGTTGATGGCTGGGGCTGTTTGTTTAGCCTGCTAATTGATAGGAATTCGCCTTGACTGGATGAATGTCAGGTTGTCTTATGAGCGCATCTCACCCACATAGATAATACCCATGATACACAATATGATTCATCGCATCCCGCAGCAAATGCTTATGCTGGCGGGTTTTGTTCTTATGTTAGGTAGCGCAGCTACCAGCCATGCCCAAAATTTTGAAGGGAAAAAGATTTCCTCGGTAGGCGTTCGTTACAATGGTCCGCGCACCGTCGATGAGGCGAAGTTACGCGGCCATATGTCCGTGCGAGCTGGCCAGAATTACAGTGCTTCCCGTCTCGATGAAGATGTGCGCAGCCTGTATGAAAGTGGATTGGTCGACGACGTTCGCTTTTTTGCCGAGCCACGGGGTGCGGGAGTGAAGGTGACCGCAGAGGTGACGACGCGTGCGAAGATCATCGCCATTGGGTTTGTGGGAAATACTAGGTTCAGCGACAAGAAGCTGGCCGGTGTCACCCAGCTGAAGGCGGGTGGCGTGATGAGTGATCAGGCGATCCTATCGGCACGCCGCAATGTGCTCGATCACTACCGTGGATTTGGATACGCTGATGTGAATGTCGGTCACCGTATCCAGACGGCGGCTGCCGCCGGCACCGCTGAGCTGGTTCTGATTGTCGATGAGGGAGCCCGCGCCGAGGTGCGCAAGATTCGCTTCGAGGGGAACAGCTCGTATCCATCACACGTGCTGCGTAATGAGATGAAGACCAAGCAAAAAGGTTGGTTCTCATTTTTCACCAAGTCCGGTCGTATTGATAATATCAAACTTGATGAAGACCTTGACCGTGTGCTTGATTACTACCGGAACCGTGGGTATCTCCGAGTTTCCGCAACGGTTGGAAAAGCACCCTTAGAAGATGGTCGTGTGGATCTGGTCATTACCGTCAATGAGGGAGACAAGTATGTTGTGGCAGGTGTTGGATTTGGAACCATGAAGGTATTCCAAGCTTCTGAGCTTGTCCCAGCCCTGACGCTGGTTGCGGGCGACGGCTACTCAGCGAAAAAGATGTATAACGACATCCGCACCATCCGGAGCTATTACGGGTCCCGTGGATACTCGGATGCCGCCGTCAGCCCTGACATCCGTAATGTGAGCGCGACGAGTGTGAATATCATTTACCGTGTGGCTGAGGGACGCCGCTATCAAGTAGGCCGCGTCACCATCGAAGGGAATGACAAGACACAGGATCGAGTGATCCGCCGTGAGCTTCCTATGAAGCCGGGTGATTTCCTGAACTCGATTGAAATGGACACGACGCGTCGCCGGCTTCAAAACATGAACTACTTCAATAACGTTCAGGTGAGTGCGGCTCCGAGTGTTCAGAGTGGCTACCGCGATATCAATATCACCGTGAATGAGAAGAAGACGGGGTCGATTAGCTTTGGTCTCGGGTTTAGCTCGGTGGACAGTATCGTGGGTTATGTCAACCTTGAGCAAACCAACTTCGATATTACAAATTGGGGAAGCTTTACGGGTGCCGGTCAGCGATTCAGCTCTAAGGTGCAGATGGGTAGCGAGCGTAAAGATTTCAGCATGTCCTGGGTTGAGCCATGGTTCCTTGGTCAGCGCTTAGCTCTGGGTGCGGAAATTTTCTACCGCGATGCCCTTTATTACAGCTCTGAGTATGAGCAGAGCCAGTATGGTATGGCTTGGTCATTACGCAAACCAGTCAGCAAGCGTGCTTATGTGCGCGGAGAATATCGGATCGAGGATATCGGGATCGATGTCGATTCCAACACGCCGCCGGCATCCGCCTTCTGGGCCGAAGACGGTGACTTCATCCGTAGTGCCATCAGCGTGAACTATGTTTACGATAGTCGTGATAGCAACCAGTTGCCACGTAAGGGTCACAAACTCGACTTCGGCCTCACCTACGCTGGTGGGATGATCGGTGGAGATGTGGATGTTTATATCGCCAGCGGAACCGGATCTAAATACTGGAACCTCTGGGGTGACAGTATCCTCTCGGTCAAGGGCAACGTTACCGTGGCCGATACCCATGGAAGCAACAAGATGGTTCCTATTTTCGACCGTCAGATGTTGGGTGGACCGCATTCACTGCGTGGATTTGAAAACCGTGACGCAGGCCCCCGCGACCCACTTACAGGTGAGTCACTCGGTGGTAATAGCTCGGCCTTTGCTTCGGTGGAATACACTTTCCCGCTTATTGAGCGAGTGCGAGGTGCTGTTTTCTATGATGTAGGCACTGTGAACGCGAAGTCCTGGGACTTCGGTGGCGGTCTTTATCACGATGCTGGATTCGGCCTCCGTCTCAATCTCCCCTTTGGCCCGCTGGCTATCGACTATGCGATCCCAATGGGCACACCATCCACGGACAAAGCCGCGGACCAAGGTGGTCAATTTCAGTTCTACCTGGATTACAAGTTTTAATCCTAACGAAAACGAATCATTTCAAAACCCTCAAGCGATGGCTTGGGGGTTTTTTGTTGGGTGGGTTCATGGGGGTGCTAGTGTCCGATGAGATTTGCTGGCTCGGGTGTCCCGTTCTTGCTTGCTAATCAGGGTGTTGGGACAGAGGATGATTGGGCGCATGGATGCAATACGTGTAGAATCGCTCGTTAAGGAATACGGTAAAGTCCGTGCGTTGGATCGTGCCAGTGTCTCGATTGCACAGGGTGAACTGTTCTTTTTATTGGGGGCGAGTGGGTGTGGGAAGACGACCTTATTGCGTTGTATCGCAGGTCTTGAAACGCCGATGTCTGGTCGGGTCTTTTATGAGGGCAAGGATGTGACTCAACTGCCGACACATAAGCGTGAGGCCGCGATGGTTTTTCAAAGTTATGCACTGTGGCCCCACATGAATGTGGCGCAGAATATTGCCTTTGGTCTGGAGGAAAGAAAGGTGGAGAAAGACGAGATTGCATCCCGTGTCGAGGAGGCGTTGGAGAGGGTGTATCTTGAAGGGTATGGGGACCGGAGGATTGATCAGATGTCTGGGGGGCAACAACAGCGGGTGGCACTTGCCAGGGCGTTGGTGGTGAAACCCAAGTGCCTTTTGTTGGACGAGCCATTATCGAATCTGGATGCTAAGCTCCGACTTGAGATGCGCAGTGAAATCCGTCGAATTGTCAAAGAGAACGATCTGACGGGTGTCTACGTGACCCATGATCAGGAGGAGGCATTATCGATGGCCGACCGGTTGGCGGTGCTGGATGCGGGTAAAATCATCCAGACGGGGACACCTCAGGAGATTTATCGAAGTCCTCGCAGCGCTTATGTAGCTGGGTTTATGGGGGAAACGAATTTGATTGAAGCGACCGTGGATAGTATGGTCTGGGATGGTGACGAGTTAGACGTGCGGGTATCATCGCTGGTGGGACAATTCCACGGGCAAGTGACACAGCGGAATTGGCGGCCTCAGGAGGGGACCAAGGTGCTGGTATCGATACGTCCTGAATCGCTTATTGTCGATCATTCAGGTATTCCCATCAACCGTGTGACGGGTCAGGTGGCGAGTAAGATGTACTTGGGGAGGAATGTGCGGTATCAGATCAAGGATGCTGGTGGATACCTGTGGAATATGATGGAAACCAACCCGCATGTGATGCGCAACGAGGGCGACCCTGTGGTGTTAACCGCGGACCCGTCCGATGTGATGGTGATGAAGGTAGAGGAGCATTGATGATGACGGCGATGAAGTGGGGGAATCGTAAAGGCTGGGTCGCGCTTGCATTTGTTGGATGTGTTGCGGTGCCATTGATCATGGGGAAGAAGCAAGGTGGCAGCGGCATCACACATGAAAATGCGGACCGGAGGATCAGTATCATCACACCTCACAACGAGACGATCCGTCGTGAGTTTGGTGAGGCATTTCAAGCATGGTGGAAAGATCAATCGGGTGAATCCGTGTATGTGAATTGGTTGACACCTGGGGGGACGTCTGAGATCAGAAAAATCATCGATAGCCAATACGCAGCTGCTGAGAACGTAGGTGACAACGGTATTGGGATTGATCTGATGTTTGGCGGCGGCGATTATGATTTTAGGCGGCAGGCTGACATGGGGCACTTGGTGGAGCTGGACGTATTTCAAACGCACGCCGACTGGTTTCAGGCCTCGGTGATACCCGCAGAATTTACAGGGGAAACGTATTACGATCAAGACCGTAGGTGGGTGGGTGTTTGTTTATCGCGTTTTGGAATTTGTTATAATGTGGACGTGTTGAAACGTCTGGGGCTTGATCCTCCGACCAAGTGGGCGGATCTGGGTGACCCGCGATACTTTGGCACGATTGCGCTGGCGGACCCGTCGAAGAGTGGATCCGTAGCACGCGCTTTCGAAATGCTGATTCAGCAGCAGATGCATGAATCGATCGCATCCATCAGACGTAGACCAGGGGAGACACATGAACAACTTGATATGCGGGGGCGGAGCGCAGGCTGGGACAATGGGATTAACTTGATCCAGCGCATTGCGGCCAATGCCCGCTACTTTACCGATAGCGCGACAAAGATTCCGCACGATGTGGCTCAGGGGAATGCCGCCGCTGGGATGTGTGTGGATTTTTACGGTCGAGCCTACGAGGAGAAGTTGAAAAAGAAAGATGGCAGCACGAGGTTGCGCTGGATATCCCCGCAAGGAGGAACCTCGATGAGTGTGGACCCGGTCGCGGTGATGCGGGGCGCGCCTAATCCCGAGATCGCTCAGCGCTTTGTTGAGTTTCTCCTTACCGAGGACGGCCAGAGGCTTTGGAATGCAAAACCAGGAACACCGGGGGGAACAAAATTCCGTGCACTCCGGCGAATGCCTGTGCGAAGAGATGTGTATACGGAGGAGAACATGCAGAATTTTTCGGACCCGATAAATCCTTACGAGGAAACGGGAGGATTTGTTTATCGGCGTGAGTTAACAGGGGAAGGTTTCAAGTCGATTCAATGCATCATCCGGGTGATGTGCCTTGATTTGCATGATGAAATGAAAGTTGCGTGGGAAAAGCTCTTTGATGCGGGGATGCCTGAGCGCGCGACCAAGGTGTTTTCGGATACGACCTTGGTCTCTTATCAAAATGCCATGGGGGATATACGGAGGAAACTTCGCGATGGGAGTAAGCTTGAGGCAGCCCATATGGAGGTGTTTTTGGAAAGGTATTTCAGGAAAAATTACAAGCTGGCGGGCAAGCTGGCTAAGGAAGGGAAATAATCATGATGAGCAAATCCTCTGCCTACTCAATCACCACGGTTGTGGTTCTGATCTTTGGGGTGTTTTTTGTGTATCCTGTGGCGATGACATTGGCGGTCGCGTTTCAAAACGAGGCGGGTGATTTTACCTTAGCCTACCTGTTGGCGGTGTTTAAAAACCCGCTTTATGTGGAGGGTTTGTGGAACTCGTTGATGATGGGGGTGTGTAGCACTGCCGCATCCTTGTTGATTGCGTTTCCGCTCGCGCTGGCATCACGGCGTTGGCTTTTTCCCGGGAAAAAAATCCTGATATTACTCATTCTTGCTCCGTTGATGTTGCCTCCGTTTGTCGGTGCCGTGGGGGTGCAGCAAATCTTGGGTGTCAGCGGGTCGTTGAACTCCCTGATGATCAATGTGGGGATGATGAACGCGTCCGAGCCGGTCGATTGGCTAGGCGAGAGTCGGTTTGGGGGTGTGATCCTCATGAATGCGTTACACCTGTACCCGATCCTCTACATCAATATTGCGGCAACGCTTGCACATCTGGATCCTGCGATGGAGGAGGCAGCACAGAACCTCGGATGCTCGCCGTGGCGCAGGTTTCAGAAAATCACGCTTCCCCTATGTATGCCCGGCGTTTTTGCGGGTTCGGCGATTGTGTTTATTTGGTCGTTTACCGAGCTGGGTGTGCCCCTTGTTTTTGATTACACACGGGTGGCCTCGGTGCAGGTTTACGATGGTATCAAGGATCTCAACCAGAACCCGATGCCTTATGCGCTGGTAGCGATGATGCTGGTGATTTCCGCTACCGTCTTTGCGGTATCCAAGGTGGTGTTAGGTCGGACGGGTTTAGGGACAGCGCCGCGCCCCCAAACGCACTCAGGCGAAGTGGCGCTCTCAGGGTGGCGAGGTTGGCTTGTCTCGGCTGGCTTCATCTCAGTCTTTTTGATCGCCAGTGTCCCTCATCTGGGTGTGGTGTTGCTTTCTGTGACCGGTGACTGGTATGGAAGCATCCTTCCGGAGTCGATGACGATGGCGCACTACAACGAGGCACTTGGGCATCCGCTGGTGGTACCATCGATTAAAAACAGCCTGATTTACGCGTCGGGGTCGACGTTGATCGATCTGATCCTTGGGGCGGCGATCGCTTGGGTCGTGGTGAGGAGTCGCATTCGTGGGCGGGTGTTTTTGGATGCGGTGATGATGCTTCCTCTAGCAGTTCCTGGGCTGGTTCTTGCTTTTGGATACATGGCGATTACTCAGAAGGGAGAACCGCTGCACGGGTTGGTGGGTGATACCTATAACCCGCTCTACCTGCTTATCGCGGCCTATGCCGTGCGGCGTCTTCCTTACGTTGTCCGTGCTGCCGTGGCAGGTCTTCAACAAAGTAACCTCACCTTGGAGGAAGCGGCACGCTCACTGGGAGCAACCCCGCTGCGCGCGCTGAGACGTGTCGCCGTGCCACTGATCGGCGGTCATTTAGTGGCGGGTGGTATTCTCGCCTTTGCCTTTGCCGTGCTGGAGGTATCAGACAGTCTCATCCTTGCTCAGCAAGCGGAACATTATCCGATCACCAAGGCAATTTACACGCTGCTCAGCACCTTGGGCAATGGTCACGAACTCGCATCCGCGTTGGGTGTCTGGGCGATGGTTTTCCTCGGAATATCCATCACGGGGGCCGTTGTTATTGTCGGGAAAAAGGGGGCGGGCATTTTTAGAATCTAGTGTCTGAGTCGTGTGTGTGGACGACCAACATTTAGACTTGAGACGGTAGCCGGGTGCTTTATAGCTAGGCCATGTTCAATTTAGATACTGAAAAATGTGGTGTAGGTTTAGTGGACAAAATGAGTGTGCATCAATTGGTGCCGGTGATTGTGATGGACCGGGCGGAGGATGGGAAGCCGCTGGCGGAAGCGCTCATTGAGGGTGGCTTACCTGTGGCTGAGGTCACGATGAGGACGTCTGCGGCACTGGGGGCGATGAAACAGATCGGTGCATACAGTGACATTCTTTTGGGTGCGGGCACCGTGTTAACAGCGGATCAGGTCGATATGGCGGTCGATAGTGGTGCTTCCTATATTATCTCTCCGGGGATGCATGAGGAAGTGGTCGAACGATGCCTCGACCTCGGTGTGTTAGTTATTCCGGGTGTGATCACACCCTCGGACATTGCCAAGGCGATGAGCTACGGACTCGACCTTGTGAAGTTTTTCCCTGCCGAGTCATTTGGCGGAGCCAAAACCTTGAAGGCCATGGCCGCGCCTTATGGGGAGATGCGCTTTGTGCCGACGGGAGGCATCAACGCAGGGAACGTCATGGACTACCTGACGTTGCCTAGTGTGGCGGCGTGCGGCGGATCCTGGATGGTGGAGCGGGGGTTGATTCAAGAGGGAAACTTCACTGAGATTGTCTCCCGCGTCCGTGGCGCTGTCGACTTAGTGAAAAAACCTTAACGGTTTCAAGCGGGGGGATCCTACTCGGGGAGGGGTTTATTCGGTAGCAAAAGCGAAAAGAGATCAGCCTCCACCACCTGAGTATCGCCGAGGAACTCGACGAGCAGTTTGATGCGATCCGTCGCGGGGAGAACCTCGATGACTGCCCCCTGCATCCCTTGCATCGCGCCGTGGGCAAACTCGACCTCGTCACCCTCCTTCACCGTCGGCACGAGGGTAAGCACTTCTTCTTCCTCTCCGCCCTGCTCGACCATCTGCTGACAAAGATCGGCAATGAACGAGGGGGGGATTTCTGGGACGTAATGGCCAAATTGAAGCAGCTTCATCACCCCCTGGGTATGGATGACGGCGCGTTCATGGGCTTGGCGTGAGAAAAAGGCAAAGATGTAGCCGGGGAACATAGCCTCGACCCACCAGACTTTCCCGCGGCGTGTCGCTTTACGGTAGCGTAGTCGCGGGCAGAACGACTGCACGCCATCGAGCTGGGCCAGACTTTTGGCGGCGAGGTGCTCGCGCTTGGTCTGGGTGCGCACGCAATACCAAGCCGGATCGTCCTCGGTTGAGGTCTCGGCTACGTCATTGTCTGCGGATTGAGGGTTCTGGATCATACTGATTTATTCGCCGAGAAATTTTTGCAACAAGGGGAGGACGAGGTTGGCTTTGCCTGACCATCGATCGAGGCGTTGAATTCGTTCATCATAAAACTCCCTGAGCTCAGGGTCATTAATGGTTGAGAGCTCGCATTCGAGCTCCTTGAGCTTTTTCTGGCCACTCTGAAGGTGGGGACGGATTTCCTCGCGGATGAACCCACCCACCAGTTTTTTGAGTTCGACGTCTGCCTCAAAATACGTTTTTCGGTCGTTATCGTAGTTTACCTCACGCACGGCACCGAGTGTTCTGAGCATTTTTAACCCTTGGCTGGCAGAGCCTTTGCTGATGCTTAGTCGATCGACCAGATCCAGCATCATCAGCGGCTCCGGGGAGGCGTAGAGCACCCCAAAAATTTCGCCAACGGATTTGGGCATACCGAGTAGGCGGACGCCGTCCCTAAAAAAGGAGATAAGGCGTTCGTCGATGGCTGCTGTGCCTTCCTTCGTGTTCATGGACGCCAATTTAGCACTCAATGCGGGGGTGTTCAATTTTTTTTGAACATCATCCACTGTCGGTTCAGGCACGGTGGTGCCGATCAGTCAGCGTGCGGTGGGCTCCAGACCTATCCCAAGTTTACTTGACGCGCGCCATCGGAGTGGCGGGGGGGGCGACGTTTTGTTTCGGTGTGGCGGTCGCGGCGGCGTGATGCCCTTGAGGGTTTGCGCCAGCGTTCCCCATGGCGTGTTTGTTTTCGCCCTGCGTTTGGGCCGGGTCAAGCTGGTTGGTGTAGGAGGCAGTGAGCCAAGCAGCAAGGAGGACGGAGCTGCAGATGATGGAGGTGCGAATAGAATGCATATCAGTGGGGGGTATCGGGGGAGTGCTGGCGCTCGTCTATCATAAGCCGACATCTTAGGTAAAGCTTTATAAATAATATGCCGCAACGCCGCGTCGTGTTGCCTTTATCGAGCGACCACGGCGGCAGCACTGGTGGTGCCATAGCGGTCGACCGAGCTGACGGCGATGGCTGCGGGTTTCCCGCTTAATGTGAGGGCGGTGGTGGATGCGGGCAGCACCTTGACGGTGAACCAGTTTTTCCCGTAGCGCGCTTGGATGGCGTATTTCGAGGCCCCGCGGATCGCGGACCACTGAGCGAGCACACCAGAGCCGGAGTCTGAGGCGCGCATGGTGGGTGTCGGGGGTTGGGATTTACTGATCCATGGCATGGGGGGGACGAGGGCGGCAGACGTGTAGGTTTTTTTTGCCAGCAGGGATGAGATACCACCCCGGTTTTGGCGTAATGATTTGATACTCCAGTGGACGTGGCCTGCGTAGTTGCGCCCTGTGGTGCGGGAGAGGTTCACTTGGTTGAGGATTTCCGTGGCCGGCCGTCCTGGGTCTTCGCTGCTTTGGATCCGGGCGGTGGCGATACCGGGCCAGACGGGTCGGCGTCCTTGGTCGCGCCACCAGCTCAATAGTCGGTTATACCCTTGTGGCCCTGAGATTCGCCAGTAGAGCTGGGGTGACATGTAGTCGCACCAGCCGTTTCGCAGCCACTTGCGCGAGTCTGCGGCGAGGTGCTCGTAGGCATTGATGCTGGCGGTGGTGCCGGACGGGATGCCGGGTTTCCAGATACCGAAGGGGCTGATGCCGACTCGCACCCAGGGTTTGGCTTTTTTCACCGAGTTATACATGTCACGGACAAACGTATCGACGTAGCCACGACGTTGAGACGGGTTTTTTCCGTCGGGAAAAATTTGTTTAGGGCGCCCGTGTTGATCGACGTCCGGGTAGGGGTAGAAGTAATCATCAATATGAATGCCATCGACATCGTAGCGGCGGGTGACATCAAGGATGACGGAAAGTGCGCGCTGGCGGGTGTAGCTGACCGCCGGGTCCATCCATTGGTAGGTTTTGAATCGGCGCATGAGTGAGGGGTGGGTGCGGCTGATGTGGCTACGGGATGCGGCCATGGATGTATTGGGTAATGCGCGGAACGGGTTAAACCAAGCGTGCACCTCGATGCCGCGCGCGTGGGCTTGAGAGATGCAATAGGCCAGCGGGTCATAGCCAGGTGAGCGGCCCATGCTCCCCGTTAACCACGGGCTCCAGGGTTCGATGCGTGAGCGATAGAGGGCGTCACCATGCGGACGCACTTGGAAAATCATGGCATTGAGCTTGAGTTGGCTCATTTGGTCGAGCATCGCACGGAGCTCGTTTTTCTGAGCCGTGGCCGAGAGACCTTTGCGGCTTGGCCAATCGATATTATAGACGCTGGCGACCCATGCGCCGCGGAATTCGCGGGTGACCATGGGTGGTGTTTCGCGGCTGGGTGAGTAGCTTTTTGACCAGGCAGATGAGGTGCAGACCCATCCGATTAGGAGGATGGGGAGGAGGAGCCGTGTGCGTTGGATCATTGACGACAATATCCGCGCGGGCATCAGGGTTGGCAAGGGAATAGCATCGGATCGCTCAGATCCTTCCGCGCACGGCTCTCGATCCGAGTAGTGAGATGACCGATTCTGCTTTATCATCGGCGTGTCCGAGCTAGGCTGCGTATGGTTTCCTCCGATGGTGGATGCCTCTCATTGCTTTGATCCTCATCCGCTGTTTATGTCAGGCATGCCGACCCATCATCAAATTTTACCATGCGATACAAAAGACAACGCTGGACTCGACGGCCGGTGCATAGGCAGAAAATGTTTTTGCAGGGAATGGTATGGACACTATGGACCATGGCCGTGATAGCCGATTCTCCGTCGCAGGTCGACAAGGGCATCGAGAGCGTGCTGCCGGATCTTGTCACGCCAACAGCCACGGACCATGCGCCTGCACCTGGAAAGCGCGTTAGGCAGGTCAATAAAGACTATGCAGGAACGGGAGTCTATCACCTTCTCTACCTTCCGACTGATTGGAAAAAGGGGAAGAAATACCCCGTCATTGTTGAGTATGCAGGTAATAAATGGAGAGCAAGCAGTCCCGGAACCGTTGAAGGCAGCAGCCTAGGTTATGGTATCTCGGCAGGTAAAGGTGTCATCTGGATCTGTATGCCATTTGTAGATAAAACCCATCAGAGAAATGCCGTCACCTGGTGGGGCGATGTCAAGGCGACGGTCAATTACTGCAAGATGACCGTCAATCGGATATGCACCGAGTATGGTGGTGATCCGACACAAGTATTCATTGCCGGTTTTTCTCGTGGTGCGATCGCCTGCAATTATATTGGCCTCCATGATGACGAGATTGCGTCGCTGTGGCGAGGCTTCATCTGCCATAGTCATTATGATGGTGTTAGGGATTGGGGGTATGCTGGTGCCGATCGTATCTCTGCCGCAAAACGTCTGCGGCGGTTAAGCAAGCGACCCCAATTTATCAGCCATGAGAAAAGCGTCGAGACCACAAGGGCCTATCTCAAGCTGGCCTATCCATCCGGTAATTTTACCTTTCTGGCATTGTCATTCCCGAATCACACGGATGTGTGGGTGCTTCGGGATATTGCAGAAAGAAAGAAAATCAGAGGCTGGTTCAATCAGGTCCTCCAGAAAAAAATCGATGCGGAGTGACCCGTGTGTCTCAGGTCGCCAGAGGCATGAGATTCCCAGCATTTCATGATAAACATAAGCAGGTCGACACGTAGGGTATCTTGTCATGCCAAGCTATCACGTTAATCATCGTTTCACGTTCTGTTCCTTTTGTGCCGCTTTTTTTATGTTGGGAGCTGTGGCGAATGCCGAAAAACCTGAGCAAATGGCGGGTTACGATTCATCCAAGGACATCGGCACCAAGGCGCCAGCCGCTGCTGATGTCCCCTTCGACGGCACCATCGAGTCGATTAAAAAGAACTGGGAGATGTGGCCGAGCAAGAACATGGAGATCACGTGGAAAGTGGTGAAAAGCCCGACAGATGACAGTATGGTCCTGATGTCCAATGGCGGTAAAAAATGGGGCACACACGATCTGGTCACCCAAAAGAAATATCACGATTTTGAAGGCCACGTGGAGTTTGTCATGCTGGGTAAACGAGGCGACGGGAAAGCCGAAGGTTATACCAACAGTGGCGTCTACATGCAGAACCGCCACGAACTGCAGATTGAATCCCCAAAGAGTAAACAAAATATCGCCGACCCCTACAGCTGGAAAATCGGAGCCCACGGCATCGGTGCCATCTGTATGGAACACGTCCCAGATCACAACGCCTGGCGACCCAATGGCCAATGGCATGCGTTTCATTTCATTTTTGAAGCCGCCGAGTGGAAAGGCACCCAGCTTAAAACCCCCGCCCGCTTAACGCTTTGGTGGAACGGGATTAAAGTGCACGACAATGTGCCTGTCAAACACGCCAACGGTGGCGTTAAAAACGACCCGACCGATCAACCGCTGAAGCTGCAGGAACACGGACAGGACGTCCGCTTCCGCAATATCTGGATCAAGCCGATCAAGTAGCGGCCTCGCCATGAGCACACCCGAAACGTCACAAACAAATGATATAAGTTTCACCTGTTTCGCGGGTGTTATTACCTGCTGAGCGGGCTTTGGTGTTTTGCTTGCTGTGATGGCACAGAGTGCTATTCTCGGGGGGTTATTTTCTAAACTGCATGTTCATCACTGAGGGGCGATCATCGGCCTGCGGTTTGATCCTGGAGGGGAATGGTCGCTTGCGGACGGAGGGCAACACGGCGATGGCCCAAATGATGCTGACGATGACCCAGCAGCCAGCCGCGTAGATGTGGTGTGAGATTCTGAATCGCTGCATGAATTCAAAATCAGCCGTGACGCGCGTAAGCATCCCGAGCAAGATGAGGCTGGAGCAAATGGCGAGGGGTTTGATCCAGCGTTGGAACTTCTCCTCCTGACCACTGTGGCCATAGATCACCCGCGTGGCGACGATCATTGTGATCAACCCGAATCCACCGATGTAGAGTGTGTGATCAAGGGCGATTTTTGGTGTTTTCATCACCCCCGTAGCGACCATGCCTCCGAGTAGGCACACGATCCCAGCGCGTAGTGAGAGCGGCATAATGCCACTGGACGTTTTGCGTGTTAACCAGCCGCTTTCCTTGGTGATCCAAACGCCACAGAGAGTGGCACGCACCCACGACATCGATTGCGGCTGGTCGTGGACCTCGATCCAGTAGCTGGCAATCAGCACGCATCCGATCAGGGCACTTTCTCCCGCCTTGGTTTTCCACGCCCTCGTCATGTGTGGACCACTGAGACGTGCGTGGTGGTTGGGTGTGCCTAGGATCATGGGGAAAATAAAACTACCCACGCCGAGCAATGGCAACAGGATGAAGGCTTGGTAGAGTAGGCGCTGCATAAAGAGCGTGACGTGAGGGTCTCCCTGAAAGCCGAAGAATGCCGACCATGCAGCGCCGGCGATTCCGCAAAAAATCCCCATACCTGCTAGGATCATGCCGGGGGGCGGGACGGTCTTGCCCTTGATCAGGCGGCTGAGCAGACATAATACCATCACGATCATCATCACGGTAAAAAGTCCATCGCCGGTGCGGACATCGCCTCCCATGTGGAAACTGACTAAGGCAGCATGGAGACTCAGTAAACTACCCACCTGCCAGACCTTGAGAGGTTGGGCTGAAAGCATTTTCGGCAGAGCTGTGCCGAGGAATCCAATGGCAAATCCACCGACAAAGCCCTCGATCATCACGCGCCCATGGGCAAACATGGGATAGTATGAAAGCCACCCCCAGTAGAAAAGTGGCCACAGGATCACTCCGGCAACCCCCGCAAGCAGGGCGAGGGGGAAAAATACTCGGTAGGGCTCAGCGGCAAGGTGGGGCGCAAGCTGGTTAAAAAATCGTTTGTTCATGGCGGCGTGCACACTGTATTCAGATGATGTCGCGAAATAAAGAAAAACAATTCCTTTATTGGGTGTGGATATCATTCCGCATCTGGCGCGGATCCACGGGCATAAAAAAACCGCCCTGCTCATTATGAACAGGGCGATTAAGTATGACTGAACACCAGTGTCAGTGACGCTGATATTAAGTCAGATCTTTCTTAGCCTTTGACGCGCTCGATCAGGGCGGCGCGTTCTTGGGCGATTTCGGCAGGGAGTTTGTCACCGATTTTGTCGAGGAATTCCTGCTGAGTAGCAATCTCTTCGGCCCACTCTTCTTTGTCGAGGTCCATGACTTTGTTGAAGTCTTCCTCGGAGAAGTCGAGTCCTTCAGCGTTGAAGTCTTCCCAGTTTGGCACGGTGCCGATGAAGGTCTCTTTGCCGCCGACTTCGCCGGTGGCACGTCTGAGAACCCACTCGAGAACGCGGGTGTTGTCACCGAAGCCAGGCCAGAGCCACTTGCCGTCTGCGTCCTTGCGGAACCAGTTGGTGTTGAAAATGGCGGGTAACTTCTCGACCTTATTGCCGATATCGATCCAGTTTTGGAGGTAGTCTCCAACGTGGTAGCCGATGAATGGCAGCATGGCCATGGGGTCGCGGCGGACACCAGGCTTGAGGCCGATAGCGGCTGCGGTAACCTCGGATCCCATGACGGAGCCGATGAATGCGCCGTGTTCCCAGCTCTTGGATTGGAAAACAAGAGGCATGGTGCTCTCGCGGCGTCCACCGAAGAGGAAGGCGTCGATGGATACACCGTCTGGGTTGGTCCACTCAGGGTCGATACATGGGCACTGGGACGCAGGAGCGGTGAAGCGTGCGTTCGGGTGTGAGGATGGGCCTTCGGACTCTGGAGTCCAGTCGTTGCCCTTCCAGTCGATCAGGTGGGCTGGTGCCTCGTCGGTCATCCCTTCCCACCATACGTCGCCGTCGTCAGTCAGGCCGACGTTGGTGAAGATGGCGTTTTCGAGCATGGAGTCCATGGCGTTCGGGTTGGTCTCGTAAGAGGTTCCTGGTGCCACGCCGAACCATCCGCACTCGGGGTTGATAGCGTGCAGTGTGCCGTCCGCGTGTGGCCAGAGCCATGCGATGTCGTCACCGATGGTGGTGACTTTCCATCCCTTGTCAGTAAGTTCCTTAGGTGGAACAAGCATGGCGAGGTTGGTCTTTCCGCAGGCGGATGGGAACGCGGCAGAGATGTAGCGTTTTTCACCTTCTGGGTTTTCAATGCCAAGGATGAGCATGTGCTCAGCCATCCAGCCGTTTTTCTTGGCGATGGTGGAAGCGATGCGGAGTGCGAGGCACTTTTTACCGAGCAGGGCGTTGCCGCCGTAGCCGGATCCGTAGGACCAGATTTCCTGTGTCTCAGGGAAGTGAGAGATATACTTGTCCTCGTTGCACGGCCAGCTGACGTCTTCCTGTCCGGGCTCGAGTGGAGCGCCCACGGTGTGGAGGCAGGGAACAAACGTTCCGTGACCATCGCGGCCGAAGTCCACCTTGCCGGCGGCTTCGTCTTCGAGGCGGCTAAGAACGGGGGCGCCGATCTTAGCCATGATACGCATGTTGACGACAACGTAGGCGCTGTCTGTTACTTCAACACCGATTTTAGCGAGTGGTGAATCGAGAGGGCCCATGCAGAATGGGATGACATACATGGTGCGTCCTTTCATGCTGCCTTTGAACTTCGGCTTGAGAAGTTCTTTCATGGCGGCTGGATCGTACCAGTTGTTGGTTGGGCCGCAGTCTGCTTCGTCTTCGGAGCAGATGTAGGTGCGGTCTTCGACGCGAGCCACGTCAGATGGTGCTGAACGTGCTAGGAAGCTGTTTGGACGCTTCTCTTCATTTAGGCGGGTGAAAACACCCTTGTCACACAGAAGTTGAGTGAGGGTATCCCACTCGTTTTGTGATCCGTCGCTCCATACGACATTGTCGGGTTGGCAAAGTTGGGTCATTTCTTCGACCCACTGTTTCAATGGTTCATGTGTTGTGCTCATGGCGATTGCAACTAACCTTAATTGCTCGAATCTGACAATGGGAATCGAGGATATGCGGAATCACGGGCAAAAAATGCTGATTCAGTGCTTGTAGGATGGTTTTTGTGAGCTATTTTGGGTGATTATTTGAGCATTTCGGTGGCGTTAGGGTGTATTTTTTTACATCCAGCGATTGATTCTGCTTTGAGCATGACGGTGGAGTGTCTAGGTTATCAGTAACTTGATTAAAAAGAGAGATGAGTGAAATAAAAGATATCCACCTGTATGTGATCATGTCCCCTAATTACGCGCTGGTAGCATCCCAACTGGAACCAGCGGAGTTTGGTCGGCATTACGCGACGGGGAGTTCGCGATTTTTTGATGGCACGGTGATCTTTGCAGAAATTGACAGTCATTACCGTGATGCATTTTTCCGCATTGACGAGTTACTTGAGGATATCAAATCCTCGAGGAGCGGGAAGCCGAAGCGAACCAAGTTTATTGCCACTTACCGAGTGCTTGAGCATATTGATCTATCAGCCTTTCAGGATCTCTATGTTGTGTCGGTCGAGGGTGAGGTGTTAGGTCTTCAGCAGGCACCATACGAGCGGCAGCACGGGCCGGGTTTTATTCGGACGTTTCAGGAGATTTGTCCGTTTAGCTCCATTATTCTTTCACACATGACGCCGCCTGAATTTGGTAATTACCTTACGGATCCTGATCAGCCTAAGGGGGCTCCGAAGGTGATGTTTACGCAGATTGACTTACCGATTGATGTTTTTCTGAAGCATATCGAAGAGAACCCTTTTCATCATAGTCCGCTACCGAACGTGCACCCGCAGAAGTTGCGGGATCAGATTCTTGAGATCAAAGATAACCCTAACAAGAAGACGAAAGGGGTGAGTCTTGATTCCGCTATTGATAAGTTATCCTTCCTCCGCTTGCGATCAGGATTTTGGATATGTGGTGGCGGTGCGATGTTGTTTTATCCTATCCCAGAGGAATCAAAGCTCGAGAAGGACCACTACAGCTTTTACAAGTCAGTTTCCTGTTAGCGTGCCCGCGCCACCCTGAGGTGAGAGCCGCTATTTTTTCTTCCCTGTTTTTTTAGCGGCAGATTTTTTAGTGGCGGCTTTTTTTCGGGGTTCGAATTCGAAGCCGATTTTGCCGGTGGTGGTATCGAAGGTGAGGTAGGCGCTGAATGCGCGCTTGGTGCGTTTCGAGACAAATCCTGGGAGGAGGTTGGTTTTACCTTTTTCGATGAGTTGAACTCCCTGATCGCTGGGGATCTCGCATTGGAGGATGGTGCGCGAGATGCGGATGCCATCGGGGCTGTCCTTGTTGGTGATGGCGGGGACATACCAGGCGTTTTTGGTCTCGTAGATTTGGACCTCTTTACCCTCGGGGGTGGTGACGGTGGCGATGATCTGGTCGTCGGTGAGGTCGTCACGTTCGTTCTCGCCATTATCAAAGACGAAGGAGACTTTCCATTTCCCTTTTTTGCCGGTTTTGGTTTCTTCTTGTTTGAGTTCCAGTGCGGCTTCAAAGGGACGGTTGAAGCGGGATTTGAAATCGTCTAGCGGGCCGATGAATTTTTTCTCGAGCAGGTCGCGCGCTTCATCTTCGGTGATGAGTCGTGACGCGATGTGTTTGTTCGTTTTGAATCCGCACTCGGGGTTGTAACACTCGTAGGTGGCATCGGTGGTTTTGAGTTTATCGGCCTGGCAGTTCGGGCAGATGGCGATGAGGTCGGGGAATACCTTATCCCTTAGTTGGGCCGTGTAATCCTTTGCCCTGTTCACGATGTCCGAGGTGAAGGAAATGATTTCCTGCATGAACTCGGGTCGGGAGAGCTCGCCTTGTTCCATCTGCCGGAGTTTGCTTTCCCAGTCGCCTGTCATGGACGGGGAGGCGAGCGCGTGGATGCCGAGCTCGTCAGTGATTTCGATGAGGCGCAGGCCTTTGCGGGTGACGAGGATTTCGCGTCCGTCGCGTTCGATGTATTTCTGGCGGATCAGTCCTTCGATAGTGGCGGCGCGGGTTGCGGGGGTGCCGAGTCCACGTTCGGACATGGCCTCGCGCAGTTCTTCGTCGTCGATGAGTTTTCCGGCACCTTCCATGGCGGAGAGCAGGGTGGCCTCGTTGAAGCGTGCTGGGGGTTTGGTTTGGTCGTGTTTGACCTCGATGTGGGTGACGGGAGCGGCTTCACCTTCGGAGACCGAGCAGAGTTCGTCTTTGCCAGCGGCGACACCGGGTTGGCGACCGTAGACGGCGAGCCAGCCGGGTTTGACGAGGATTTTCCCTGTGGTGAGGAAAGCGTCGACGGCATCCGGGGTGGTGACGCGGGTGATGCGGCGGGTGTTGAGGAACTCGGCGTGTGGGTAAAAGACAGCGAGGAAACGCTTGGTGACGAGATCGAAGAGTTTTTCAGCGGCCTCATCCATTTTGACAAATCGTCCGGTGGGGATGATGGCAAAGTGATCGGAGATTTTGGCGTTATTAAAGACGCGTTTGCTGGGGACGATGAGTTTTTCGGAAATCGCGTGCTGTGCGTGTTGGCCGAGGGTGCCGCCTTGTTGGGCGATGGCGTCTACGGTTTCGTGGACGTTGCCGAGGTAATCTTCTGGCAGGTAGCGGGAATCGGTCCGCGGGTAGGTGAGCATTTTGTATTTCTCGTAGAGTGCCTGCGCGACCTGGAGGGTGCGTTTGGCAGAGAACCCGTAGCGGGATGAGGCTTCACGCTGGAGGGTGGTGAGATCGTAGAGCTGAGGTGATGCCTGTTTGGTGGGTTTTTGTTCCTCGGTGACGGTGCCCGTCTGACCTTCGCAGCGTGTGCGGATCGCCTCGGCGTCCTCTTTTTTCCAGATGCGCTCGGGGCGTGAGTGTGGGTGCTGAGGGTCACGTTTCCATGACTCATTGATCCAGCGGCCTGGGTAGTCGCCATTGGCTACGGTGAAGTCGGCGTGGACTTCGCTGTAGGGCTCGGAGATAAACTCTCGGATTTCCATTTCACGTTTGGCGAGGATGGCGAGTGTGGGTGTTTGCACACGACCGGCGGCGGTGATGTTGAAGCCGCCGTGGCGGGAGCGGAAGCAGGTTAAGGCGCGGGTCGAGTTCAGGCCGACCAACCAGTCGGACTCGGATCGACACTTGGCGGCGTCGCGCAGGTTGTGCATGTCTTCATCGCTGCGGAGCTGGCTCCATGCCTCGAGGATGGCATTTTGGGTCATGGACTGCATCCAGAGGCGTTTGACGGGTTTATCGACTTTTCCGAGCTCGAGGATATAGCGGAAGATCAGTTCACCCTCGCGGCCCGCATCACAGGCATTGACGATGGTGTCGATGTCCTTGCGGCGTGCGAGTCGGAGGACTTGTTTGAGGCGCGTCTCGGATTGTTCGATCGGTTGAAGTTCGAATGATTTGGGGATGGCGGGGAGGACGTCGAAGTTCCACGGGAGGTTGCGGGGTTTACCATTTTTACCGATCGGTCCTTGGGGCATTTTTAATTCGACGAGGTGCCCAACGGCGGAAGTGATGACGAAGCCGTCATTTTCGAAGTAAATATCGCGGCCTTTTCCTTTTTTATCGAACTTGCCGACCTCGGGAGCTTTGGCAAGAGCGCGTGAGAGATCGGTGGCAACAGAGGGTTTTTCTGCGATGATGAGAGTCTTCGGCATGAAAGGTGGACTAAGCATGGAAGCCTCACTTGGAAAGGGAAATATTCACGGATGGGTGAATTCCTCATCTTTTCCTACTCCGTAGGAAGGGTGAAAAAAGAAAAATAGCGGGGTAGATTACGCTTTTTCCACCCAGTGGGACTTCAGGTAATGCTCGCCAGAATATTCTGTGGGCATGTCGAGCGAGGTGATGGTGGCGCCTGGTGCTCCATGCCGGACCATGCGGGTGAAATCGCGCGGGTCAAGTTTGCGACAGTTGGTGCAGCAGAGGATCCAGCCGCCGCGGGCGAGGCAGGCGTGTGCGAGAGCGACGAGGTGTGCGTAATCTTTTTCGACACGAAAGACCTTGCCTTTATCGTCGCGGGAGAAGGTGGGGGGGTCGAGGATGATGCCGTCAAACGTCCGGCCTTGTCGGGCGAAACGTTTCAGCCAGTGGAAGGTATCGCCTTTGCAGAAAAAGTGGTCGGAGGGGTCGAGGTGGTTGATTTGAAAATTTGTTTTTGCCCAGTCGAGGTAGACTTGGGAGAGGTCGAGGGTGGTGGTGGTGGCGCCCCCGAGGCCGGCGCAGACGGAAAAGGCACCGGTGTAGGCGAAGGTGTTGAGGATGGTTTTTCCCGCAGACGCATGGTCGCGCGTGCGTTGTCGGTTCAGGCGTTGATCGAGAAAAATCCCCTGTGAGTAGCCGGCCTGGAAGTTGATCTGGTAGTTGACGCCATGTTCGGTGGCGGTAAATGGTTGGTTTTGAGCTGGGCCAGCGAGGTGGGTCGGGTCGGTTTTTTCGTGTTGATCGAGCTGTTTCCAGTAGCATGTTTGTCCGTTTTGGCCGAGTGATTCGAGCCATGCGCGGACGTCGGGGTCGAGGGAGTTGGCGCGGGTGGAAACGAGCCAGCGGTCGGCATAGGTATCGAGGAAGAGCCCGGGTAAGTCATCGCCTTCGCCGTCGACCAGCCTGAGTGCGTTGGTGGTTGGGCTGAGGAGGGATGACCGCCGTTTGATGGCGGACTGGATTTTATGCCTGATCACGGGGTTGCAATCTCATGATCTCGCCTTATCATCCAGCGCGAAATGTCCCATATCTCATCCTCTCTCGATAGTGCAGTGGCCGCAGGTCATCTGCTGGAGTCGTCCCGTGATAACATCCATGGCCTTCTTGCAGGCACGACCAGTCCTGTTGCGGCCGACGCGATAGCTGAGCTGTTGGAGGTGGGTGCTTGGGAAGAGCTCAATGACCGCTTTTATAAAACGTTGGCCTTTGGCACGGGCGGCTTGCGTGGCAGGACGATAGGTCGCGTGGTGACCGGCGCCGAGCAGGGAGTGGGCGGACCGAATGATCGGCCAGAACATCCCTGTGTGGGCACGGCATCGATGAATTTTTACAACCTCAGCCGTGCTGTGCGCGGGATGGTGATTTACCTGAAGCGATACCTCGCGGAAACGGGAGCCGATCGCCAACCTGTGTTTGTGTTTGGTCATGACACACGTCATTTTTCGCGCGATTTTGCGGAGTTTTGCGCCAAGGTCTGCACTGAGCTTGGATGTGATGTGCATTTGTTTGATGGTCCGCGTGCCACGCCGGAGATTTCTTATGCGATCCGCGCGTTGAATGCGGATGCGGGGGTGGTTTTAACGGCGAGTCATAACCCGGCGCACGACAATGGATTTAAGGCATACTTCAATGAGGGCGCGCAACTGGTGGAGCCACATGCTGCAGGTGTGATTGCCGAGGTGAATGCCATTGTGAGCGAGTCGTATGATCGGCTTCCTGAAGGTGATCAGGGCACGTTGCATGTGCTGGCTGATGCGATGGATCGTCAGTACATGGACGATGCCAAGACCCAGCTTTTGCGTCCTGATCTGATGGCGGGGGGTGAAGAAAAAACCAAGGTGGTGTTTACCAATCTGCATGGGACGGGTGGGCATTGTATTGTGCCGTTGCTCACCGATCTTGGTTTTGATGTGTTGACGGTTCCTGAGCAGGACGTTCAGGATGGTCGCTTCCCGACGGTCGCGTCGCCCAACCCAGAGAATGCGCCGGCCTTGGCGATGGGGATTGAATTAGCGGACAAGGAGGGGGCGGAGATCGTGATTGGCACGGACCCCGACTGTGATCGTATGGGCGTGGCGGTCAGAAACGATGAGGGAGACATGCAATTGCTGACGGGGAATCAGATTGGCTCGTTGATGGCATGGTATCGGACCAAGACCTACTTTGATCAGGGGGTGATCACGGACTCGAATAGGAGTCGTGCCGTTTTAATTAAAACCTTGGTCACAACAGACCTTCAGCGTGCCATCGCGGAGAAATATGGCGTCGGCATTGTGGACACTTTAACAGGATTCAAATACATCTCTGCCAAGCTGCAGAAGTATGAGGATGCGATTCCTGCCGATAAAAAGGGCGACTACCGGACACTTAGCCCGGAGCAAAGCCGCGCCTTGCGTCTCGAGTATTCGCGGTTTTTCATTTTCGGAGGCGAGGAAAGTTACGGGTATCTGGGCACGGATACCATCCGCGATAAGGACGGGAATGGTGCGGCGGTGATGTTTGCGGAGTTGGCCGCCTATGCGCGGAGTGTGGGCAAGAGTTTGGCCGCACTGATGGATGAGCTTTACCGTGAGTTTGGTTATCATTTGGAAGTGGGTAAGGCGATGGTGATGGAGGGGGCTGATGGTGCTGCGAGCATCAAGGCACTGGCCGCATCCTACTCGGCTAACCCACCTGCGGAAATGGATGGTGCCGCCGTCACCCGCGTGCGTGATTTCTCCAAGGACGACTATGAAGATGCGGAAGGGGATGCCTTACCTAAAGAGGGGATGTTGATCATCGACCTTGCGGACGGACGGTCATGCGCAGTGCGTCCATCAGGCACTGAGCCGAAAATTAAGTATTACCTCTTTGGGAAAGATGCCCCGACGCAGGCATTGAAAGCGAGTAAGGAAAAGGTGGCCAGTGGCTTGGAATCGCTCTGGGCGGCGCTTGAGGTCGATGCCAATCAGCGGATGAGTTAAAGAGCCTGTATGACGAGAGGAATGAATAAACCGGCACTTTGGCCGTGGTTGGCAGCGCTCGTCAGTGGTGTGCTACTGGCGATGTGTTTCCCAGGGTGGGATTGGCCTGGCATGGTTTGGGTGTGGATGCTGCCTCTTTTTCCTGCGATATGGCGGGGGCGGCGGAAACGCTACGGGTTTGGGATCGGCTATGTAGCGGGTCTTGTTTTTTGGTTGTTAAATTTGAAGTGGCTGTGGACGGTGAGTGGGCTTGGGGCCATCGCGATGGCGGCCTTTCTGGCGCTTTACTTTGGGTTTTGGGGGGCGATTGCGGTGAGTGTGGGCAACCCGTGGCGGCAGAAAAAGACGGCAGAGAAAAAACCTCATCAAGGTAGTAAGATTCAGGAAAAAATCCTCAAGAAACAAGCGGCACAAAAAGGGGGTGGTGTGTTAGGTGGTGTGCTCAACGAGTCGACGCGCTCATTGAAGTTTGCATTGATCAATGCGGCTAGCTGGGTGGGGATCGAGTGGTTACGTGGTTGGTTGTTTACGGGTTTTGGTTGGAATGGTCTTGGGGTTGCGTTTCACGACACTCCGGTGCTGGCGCAGGCGGCTGACTTGGTGGGTGTGACGGGG
The DNA here is from genome assembly GCA_013041925.1 of Akkermansiaceae bacterium. Lineage (GTDB taxonomy): Bacteria > Verrucomicrobiota > Verrucomicrobiia > Verrucomicrobiales > Akkermansiaceae > Oceaniferula. The sequence continues at coordinate 117,448 of JABDRB010000009.1, forward strand.
CTCGCCTTTTTACCTGTGTTGATGAGCGCGGTGATTGTCCAGACCGTGACACGATTCAAGGGTGAGCTGGTATCAGGGAAGCTCCGGCCGCGGCTCGACTTCAGTGTGGCAGCGCTCATGCTGGCTGTGCAATTTTGTTATGGGGTTTGGCGGGTGAAGGATGTTGGGGGCTGGGAAACAGAGCGTGTGCGAGTGCTTCTGATTCAGGAAAATATCCCGCAGGATATTAAATGGGACCCCAAATCGGTGGCTGACATTTTACAAGGATACGCGGATTCGACGACCGCTGCGGTGAAGGAGATTGAGGATGCTAATGTTGCATTGCTCCGGGCAAATATGGACGGCGAAGTGGTGGAGATGAAGCAGCCGGATTTGGTTATTTGGCCGGAGAGTGCGATGCCGAACCCACTGTTGTTTATCGAAGGTGATACGCGGCATTATCTCTATGGGGATACGGCGCATTTATTAGGTAATGAGATTCAACCGCTGGGGGCATTTTCCGTGATTGCGGGTATGAATCTTTTTGAAGCCTACCATTCCGATGGGCTGGTGCATTGGAAAGAGGGCGGACGACAGTATAACAGCATCGCGGTGATTGCCCCAGGCGGTGCACTGGAAGAAAGCATTCAGACGTATCGTAAAATGCATCTCGTCCTCTTTGGTGAGTATATTCCGCTGGTGGACCGACTTCCCTTTTTGGGTAAACTTTTTAAGTTCTCTGCGGGTGCCGATTTTTCCGGTAACTTTGATGCGGGGACCTCGACGGACCCTTTGACTGTGACTGTGGGCGACGGTGAGGTGCAGTTGATCCCGAGTGTTTGTTTTGAAGATACGGTGGGGCGCTTGACGCGGCAGTTTGTGCGCCAGGCACCGCAGGTGATGGTGAATGTCACCAACGACGGGTGGTTCAAGGAAAGCGAAGCGGCGGCCCAGCATATGGCAAATGCGAAGTTCCGCGCCATCGAACTGCGCCGACCTCTGGTGCGATGTGCCAATACTGGCGTGAGTGGTGTGGTTTCTGCCACGGGGAGCCTGATGGACCCGATGACTGGTGCGCGTCAGGTCGTCGAGGACGCACAGGGGAACCACTTTGTGCGCGGGAATTTATACGGTCATGCTTACGCGCCTGTGCATGGTCCAGTGACGCTCTATGCGGTGGCTGGCGACTGGTTTGCCATGGTCATGCTGGCGGTGGTGGGTTTTGTCATGATGCGTGCGCTATTCACCCGCATCAATGAAGCCACTTAGAAATAATGGATCCGCTCGGCCGTGAGGTTGATGGGTTAACGAACAACACCTCGCTCGCTGGTGCTGATGAAGTCGATCAGGCGAGCAACATGCACATCCTCTGCGTGTTCGGATGTCGCCAGCTCCTCGGTGAGCTCGGCCATGTTGTTTTTTTTGCTGAGGAAAAGTTTTTTGTAGGCCTTTTTCAGTGCGCGTCGGCTATCCTTGGGGAACCCACGGCGTTGTAGGCCGATTAAGTTGAGGCCGCGCACCGTGGCGGGATTGCCATCGACGATGGTAAATGGCGGGACGTCTTGCACGATTTTGGTGCAGCCACCGACGAGTGAGTGCTCACCGATTTGGCAGAACTGATGGACGCCGGAGAGGCCGGAAATAATGGCGAAGTCGCCGACGGCGCTGTGGCCGCCGAGTGTGGCATTGTTGGAGAGAATGCAGTGGTTGCCGACGAGGCAATCGTGGGCGACATGGGCGTAGGCGAGGAAGAGGTTATTGTTGCCGATGCGGGTGGGGACCTCCTCGGTGGTGCCACGGTGGATGGTGGTGTTCTCGCGGAAGGTATTCCCGTTTCCGATGATCAGAGCGGTAGGCTCGCCGTCGTATTTCAGGTCTTGGGTGAGCTGACCGATGGCCGCGAAGGGGAAAAAGGTGTTGTTCTCCCCGATGGTGGTGTGGCCTTCGATGACGACATGGGATTTAAGCACGCTGCCCGCGCCGATCTGGACGTTGGCCCCTACAACGCAGAAGGGGCCGACCTCCACGTCGCTGGCCAGCTTGGCAGTGGGGTCGATGATGGCAGTTGGGTGGATCACGGCGTGAGATGGCTGAGTCGGTGGTTTCCAGGGTTTTCGGCTTTGAGGCTTGTGCGCTTTAGTTATCGATCAAGGCAAACTTGAGTTCACCTGAGGAAACAACTTCACCGTTGACGATGCAGCGGCACACCGCGGAGCCAATACTGCGCCGGACCTTGATGATCTCGGCCTCGATAAAGAGCGTGTCACCCGGAAGGACGGGACGGCGCCACTTCACTTTGTCAACACTCATGAAGTATCCGATTTTCCCTTGGTTTTCAGGTTGGCGGAGGAGGACGATGGATGCCACCTGCGCCATGGCCTCGACTTGAAGCACGCCCGGCATGATCGGGTGACCTGGGAAATGACCTTGGAAATAAGGCTCGTTGATGGTGACATTTTTGACCCCCGTGCACTTGTTGTCACCCTCGAAGTCGACGACGCGGTCGAGCATCAGGAATGGGTAGCGGTGTGGCAGGATCTTCATCACCTCATTGATGTCGAGCACAGCCTCGCCTTCGGGAATGACGAGGGGCGGCACCATGGTGCGCATCCGCATGTATTCGCGTTTGAGTTTGGACGCCATCTCGGTGTTGGGGCCGTGTCCAGGTTTGACACAGATGACGTGGCCCATGATGCGTTTTCCGCTGAGCATAAGGTCGCCGATGAGGTCGAGCGTTTTATGGCGGGCGAATTCATTATCGAAGCGCATGGACTCCTTACTCATGACTTCATCGCCACGGACGACGACGGCATTTTCGAGGCTTCCCCCTTTGATTAGGCCTTTATCGAGCAGGGGTTTGACGTCCTCGTAGTAGACAAACGTCCGTGCGGGCGCGATTTCTGTTTCGTAAAGTTCGGGTGTGACCTCGCTTGAGAAATACTGGGTGAACCGGCCAGCAGGGCCGACATTGGTGCAGGACACACGGAATTTTTTATCCGGCACGATGGTGATGAGGGAGCCATTTTTGGTTTCGATGTGGATCGGCTCGCGGATTTCGTAAACTTTGCGTGGTTTATCCTGCGCTTCGATCCCAGCTTGTTTGATGAGCTCGACGTAGGGTTGGGATGATCCGTCACCGATCGGGGGTTCGTTGGCATCCATTTCGATGATGGCATTGTCCACCCCCATGCCGCAGAGGGCAGAGAGGATGTGTTCGACCGTGTGAACCTTGACGGAGCCTTCCGCGAGGGTCGTGGCGCGCTCCACCGTCTGAACCTTGTCGACATCAGCATCGATGAACGGCTGGTCATCAAGATCGACGCGGCGAAACTTGAATCCATGCCCGGCGGGGGCAGGTTTAAGGGTCAGGGTGACTTTTTCTCCTGTGTGGAGGGAGGTTCCTTCCAGCGTGGCGCAGGAGGCGACTGTGTGTTCCATCTCGGCGGACATGCGGCGCTTGTAAGGTAAGCGGCCACGGATGACAAGCATTTCAAGGGGGAGTGAGTCGCTTGCTTAGGGCGACCCGCCATCGAGGCGCAAGGATGAGCGGCTAGGCATGGATCGGCGGCATCGTATTCACTTATGATCCGACTTCGTATTTTTCTCCTTTTTCCTGTTGAGAAGGAGGCCACGTATCGCCAGACCCACACCTGCGGCGATGAAGCTAAACATCAGCAAAAAGGTAGAGGACTTGATCTCCATCCTGAAGTGAATGCGGCTGACCATTTCGATCACGAGCATCGTCAGTCCTAGGCCCGCGAGCCACCACCCCCACTTTTTAGATGAGTCATAAAACAAGACTCCCACACCCATCAAGAAGGGTAGAAAAACAATGCCCATGGAGGTTGTCTCCATCCCACTTCTGCCACCACCTACCATTCTGCTGATGGCGCCATACTGACCCGTCGTGACATAGACCGAGTCCATAAAAAAATAGAGGCCGGCAATCACCAGCGCAATCCCACCAAGAAAATATCCTTCTCCTCCTTCATGTCCACCAGGTTTCATGTTCAGAATTTGCCACGTAGGCGACCGATCTGTAAATGAGATAGTTCGGGCAATAGGTAGCTTGACCATCTGGGTTTAACGACAATGAGCAGCGGGAATGGTCTTTGTGGTTCTGCCGTGAAGTAGGCTTGCGCACCTTGAATTTGCGGTGCGAGGATCATTCGGTCGGGTGGGTTTTGAAAAATAAATAAAAAAAACTTCCAAGGATTTTTTCGCTCGTGTGTCAGATAGATAGAAGCATGATGTCACACAATGCAGGCGAAAGTGCAACATAAGCTGATGAAGCTACGATCGAAATCCCGATTACGCGTCAAAGCATCAGAGAAATCTCGTATCGAAGATATCTTCGAAGCCGAGGAGACTCCGCTGTTGCGTTACGCATACGGTATGGTGATGCGACGCGAAGTGGCGGAGGAGATCGTGCAAGATGCATTTCTGAAGCTGCACAAGCACTGGAAAGACATCGATCAGCCGCGCGCCTGGCTCTACCGCGCCACCCGAAACCTCTCACTGAACTACCTTAGAAAATACCAACGTGAATCCCTGACCGAGGATTCTGACATGGAACCGACGGCTCACGATCTCCCCGATGTAGAGCTCGGGCGCATGGAAGCCATCGGCACCCTGCGTATCCTGATTGAAGAGCTTCCGACCGCAGACCGCGAACTGATCCGACTTAAATACGATGACGAACTCAGCTACGGCCGTATTGGTGAAGCGCTGGAGCTTAGCACGGGCAACGTTGGCTACAAACTGCATCACCTCCTTAAACACCTATCTGAAGCCCTGCAAAAAGCCGGTATCAGCTCACCGCGCGGGTAGGTCACCCAACGACAAGCAACAAACAAAGAATCACCCCATCACTCCGACAAACAATGAGGAACGAACTCCATACCTATATTGAACCTGACGTTGAGGCCAGGATTACTGCGCTTGTCCTTGGCGAGGCGAGTGAGTTCGAGGTGGATGAGCTTGAGCGGATGATTGAGGGGAAACCCGAACTTACATTGTTTCGCCGCCGCATGGAATCGATTCATGGTTTATTGGGGTCGGCAGTGAAGCTGGATCCTGATGAGGCATGGCAGTTGAGTGGTAAGCGTCGCGCCGAGCTGCGTCATGCATGGGCGCATCAAAGTGGGTCAGTTTCTCAATCTCGGCGGATTCGGTTAGTGCGAGGGTCATGGAAGGCGGCCATTGCTATTGCGGCCTGTCTTGTTGTGTGTGTGGTTATTTTTTCCATGACCCTGCCGATGCTTAAGAAGGGAGTCAGCGATGAGAGGGCTTTTGAGATTGTGAGTTATCAGGCGGGTAAGGCGAAGGAATCATTCGATGAGGGGCTTGACTTATCATTTGTAGAAACACCAGGGTCTAGTGTTTCTCCTGAAAAAGATTCTCAAAATGCAAATTGGTTTAGATCCAAGGGGAAAAGAAAGGGGGCATCGAACCTGCCTGCTGAGATCAATGTTGATCAATCGATTCAAAAGCGCGAAATGACGCGATCAGTCGTGCGTAAGCCCTCGTTGCCGAGTATGAGTATGGCCAAGGTGATTGCATCCGCTACGAATTCACTGGGATCCATTCCGATGCCGGAACTCGAAGGGCCGAGCAGCTCTGTGGATTTTGGTAATGATGATGATTTTGGTGATGATTTTGGTAGGGATTCCAAGAAGATGGATGCTCCAGTCGGTGGTTACACGGGGGGAAAGGATCAGCTTGCCAAGCGTGACGTCCTTTATTTCAAGGAGAGTGGGGGAGTTGCACAAGATGGTGACGAGCTAAATCGTGGAGAAAAACGGGCAAATGAACGCTGGGGTACACTTAAAAATCCTGTCGTTGATGTTAATGAAAGCCTGCAAATGGGGCTTGATGATTTTTCTGAGGACAACCTCATGGCTGGAGAACCTACCGATAAAATCGGCTATACATACAGCGGGAAACAATCGGCACCCAAACCCGCACCCCGTATTCTGGACAAGCTAGTTTCTGGGGAAAATCTAAAACTTGATGAGGAGGTGCAGGAGGAAGAATTGAAGAAGGCCAATGAGGGAAAGGAAAAGAAACGCGCAACGTCTTTCCCTCTCACCCCTGCCACCCCCACGGCTCTTCCGGACGAGGTCATCACCTCCGCAAAGCCCTTCTCCACGTTCTCTCTGAATGTTGCCGATGTCTCCTTCAAACTTGCCAAGGTGGCCTTGTTGGAAAAAGGCCAGTGGCCAGACGCCGCCAAGGTGCGCACTGAGGAGTTTGTCAATGCCTTCAATTACGGCGACTCCTCACCGCGCCGTGGCGAACCCGTCGCCTGTGCCGTCGAGCAATCGGCTCATCCTTTCCTGCAGCAGCGCAACCTGTTACGGGTCGGGATGAAAACCGCCTCAGTGGGGCGCTCAACGCCGCTTCGACTCACGGTTTTGTTGGATAATTCGGGGTCGATGGAGCGTGAAGACCGCGAGGCCTCGGTGCTGGCTGCGATGCAGGTTCTCGCCTCTCAACTCGGGCCGCAGGATGTGATTACCCTCGTGGGTTTTGCCCGTCAGCCACGATTGCTGGCCGACCGCATCACCGGTGACCAAGCTGGCCAGCTTGTGCGCATTGTTGCCAATACACCGAGTGAAGGTGGGACTAATCTTGAGGAAGCGCTGCGCCTTGCCCGCTCCTTGGCTGCAAGGCAGCACCAGGAAGGCGCGCAAGATCGGGTCGTTCTGATCACCGATGGCGTCGCCAACCTAGGAAATACGGTTCCCGAAGAACTCGCCCGCGAGATTGAAACGATGCGTCAGCAGGGGATTGCCTTTGACGCCTGCGGTGTCGGTGCCGAGGGGCTCAATGATGACATCCTCGAAGCCCTCACGCGCAAGGGGGATGGTCGTTACTACTTTCTCAACCGTGCTGAGGATGCCGACAGCGGCTTTGCCAAGCAGTTGGCTGGGGCACTTAGTCCTGCGGCGAAAAACGTGAAGGTGCAGGTCGAGTTTAATGCCAAGCGGGTGACGAAATATCGTTTGTTAGGATTTGAGAAGCACCGACTGAAGAAAGAAGACTTCCGCAACGATCAAGTGGATGCCGCCGAGATGGCAGCCGAGGAAGCCGGCAATGCCGTTTACCAGATTCAAGTCAACCCAGACGGTGAAGGTGAACTCGGTCAGGTTTTTGTCCGTTTCCTCGATACCCGCACGAACCGGATGGTCGAACGCAGCTGGCCACTTCCCTATGAACCCAAGGCCAAGGCGTTTGACCTGGCCGCACCGTCGATGCAGCTCGCTGGAACCGCCGCGATGCTGGGCGAAAAACTTCACGGCACCGATGCTGGCTCCGTCCAGTTCTCGATGATCTCAAACACGCTGGGCAAGCTCCGCGGGCACTACGCCGCCGACCCCCAAGTGCAGGATCTCATCCGGATGTGCGAGAAGGTGAAATAGACATTTACAAACGATTTACACAACCCACGCCACCATTATGATAATTAAAGCTATGAATCCGATTACCAACCTTTGGAGACGTCACAAAAAAGGGCTAAGTTGCCTGACGAGTGTCATGTTATTAACTGGGGCGACCACGGCACAAAATCTCCCAACTGCAGGAGTGCAGGCCACGGTTGACGAAAGCGGGGCGGGGTCGGTGACGCTAACTGCCAAGGGTGTCCTTCCTAAGCCTCCCTTGTTTTTTAAAGCCGGAGCAGAGGCGGCTGTGAATGTCACCCCTGATCAAATCACTCAGGAAGTGGCGCTGACATTATCCGTTTTACAGGGTCGACCTGAGTTGCTCACGCTTGGCCTTCATGGGGCTGGGGATATTGTGTCGGTTACTGGTGCTGGCCTAGCCGACTGGGCGGTACGCACATCGGCAGATGGGAAAAATCGATACCTCGACATCAAGCCCGTGCTTGTCAAAGATCAACCGGGGCCACGTGAGTTGAAGCTTATGGTGCGCAGTCGATATAAAATTAAGTCCCTGCCAGCCACCCCCGACCTACTTACGATCAATCCAGGAATGGCGGCAGGGCTGACCCTTAAGGTGGATATCAAGACGCAGGGGCTCGATCTCAAGGTGGCTCAAATATTTGGGATGTATCCCCTCGAGCAGGGCGGGTCGTTCCACAGCTCGGGGTCGAATTCCCTGACGCTCCAGTTAAATCGTTCCGGTGCATCGCCAGCAGATGCCGAGCTTCGTGGCGTCCGCATCACGGGTCGCGTTGATGAAAAACTCGGCAGCACTCAATTCACCCTCACCGCCTGGGCGCATGTTACCTCCGACGACGGAGGCACTATTGATTTGCTCAGCGGTCGCGCCGCGATCAGTCGTCTTGATGAAAATGCTGATTACCAAATTAAACTCGCCCCTGGTCCAAAAGGAGGACGCGTCTATCAGCTTGCCTTTGATCGTGCAGGCAAGTTCCCAGTGCAATTAAACATTATTGCACGTATCGACGATGACGGTGCCGGCTGGAAAAATATCGATTTCGTGGCACCCCAAGGTGCGGTGGTTCCCGTCCAACTAACGGGTCTGGATGATGACGTTGAATTTAACAAAAACCTACCGCTTCGACCTCAACGCTCCGTGGGTGCATGGCGTGGTTTCCTTCCTGCTACGGGGCATTGTTATCTTGCATGGAAAAAGGGACGCAAGGCTGGCGAGGGAAAACTCGCCTACACCAGTAAAGGTCTCACCGATGTCACCGTCGGCGCGGGGCTGATGCGTCAGGAAACCAAGATTGACCTCAAAGTCCTCCAAGGAAAAATCAACCAACTCAGCCTGCGGATGGATGGTCCTGGTGAAGTGCTGGATGTCGAGGGCACTCACGTTGCGGCATGGTCGGTGGTGGCCGATGCCGCTGGCTCGCGTCGGCTCAGCATCCAGCTGAGCTTGCCAGTGAATAATTCGGGCGTATTAAAAATCCGAAGCCAGCAGGCACTGGATCAATTCCCGGTGACGGCCACTCCGCTGCGCCTCACCCCCATGGGAGTGCTACGGCACTCGGGTCACGTGCGCCTTAGTAATGCCGGAGCTGTCCGGTTGGAAACTTCCGATGTTAAGGGGATGATGCAGTTGTCTCCGGAGCAATTTCCTAGTGGCGGACTCAAGGCCCGCCAGGTCTTTGTTTTCCGTTACCCGTCCGCTGAATATGCTTGGGCGGTGCAGGCGGATCAGATTCTCCCGGAGGTATCACTCAATGAGGTGGTCGTCTACCAGCAGACGGAAAGCGACCGTATTATCCAGGCACGTGTCGAGTTGGATATCCGTGAGGCCCCGCTGCGTGAGTGGGAGTTGCGGGTCCCCGATGGATTCGCCGTGGCCTCCCTATCGGGTGCGGAGGTGGCTGATTACGTGGTGGGAAGTGCTGTCGAAAAAGGCATGCGTGACATTAAGGTGCTGTTTAAAAAAGCGGTTTCGGGTCGGCAGTTGATTTCTTTACGTCTGGAGAAAAATGCCCCTGCTGCGGCTGGTGTTTGGCAGTTGCCAGTGCTTGAGTTCACTGGTGCCAAGTCGGTCAGAGGTCATATCGGCATCTCTGCGGCGGCTGGATGGCGTGTCATCCCCGGTGATGTTTCTGGGTTAACAGAAACTCCGCTTTCTTATTTCCCTGTCAAGAATCCCGATATTCAGCAAACCTACCGTTTCCGCGAACAAGGATGGTCGGCATCGATGAAGATTGAGGCTCGCGAGCAGAGTGTGCAGGCTGACGTCTTTCACCTCTACTCGCTCAAGGAGGGGATGGCTTATGGCTCGGCCTTGATGAATTACTACGTGGTTGGCGCGCCCGTCAATCAGTGGGAGCTATCCATCCCGCAAGCGTTCGGGAACGTGACCATCGAAGGCCAGAACGTCCGTCAGTGGCGCCGTGAGCAGGGTGATCGCGTCATTGTCCAGCTTGAACAGCCCGTGAGTGGCGCGGCGACTTTGTTGGTCACTTTTGAAAATGCGATGAGTGCTCGTGGTGGGCTCCTGCGTTTGGGTGAGGTGCACCCCCTTAATGTCCAAGGAGAAAGCGGTTTTATCGAGGTGGTCAGTCCTGTTTTACTTCGACACGAGGTAACACAAACATCTCCCGGATTGCTAGGCATCAGCGCCCAAGAGTTGCCCGCGGAGTTTCGGATGCTGACCACCGCCCCCGCACTCGCCGCTTGGCAATATGCCGCTCGGCCGTTTGAGTTGGAAATCGATATCGCGTGGTATGAACCAGGAAAGACGCTCGAGCAGGTGGTCGACTTTGCTGAGCTCAGTAGCCGAGTTTCCCGTGATGGGCAGGTGATGACCGAAGCCACATTCTATGTCCGCACACGTGGCCGCCAGGCACTGCGTATGACTCTGCCCGACGATACCCGCCTATGGGATGCGCGTGCCGATGGTAAGACGATCACTGCGCGTGCTGATGGAGCGCAATACCTTCTTCCTCTCCCTGCTGGTGACGATCCTAATAATCCTGTTAAAGTGATTGTGCGCTACGGCGGGGTAGCTGGCAAGGGAAGCAAGGTGGCGCTCGGTGCTCCCACTCTGACGGCTCCGATCATTATTGCGGGATGGAAGGTGAGTGCCGAAAAAGGCCGTCTTTTGACCCCCTCGGGAGATGATACTGGGGTGAGAAGGGCGCCGCTGACACAGACGGGTTTCGAAAGTCTACAAGACCGCGGAGCTCCCTTGGCTGGACTCGCTCTATTATTCCTCGGCGGCATTTATGGCCTGCGTCGTAAAAAACCTGCTGGGTGGACTCGTGCGCTTTCTATGCTCGGGTGGTTGGTCGTCATTATCATTTCCGTTGCGCTTGCGGGCGAGGTTCAGAGCGAGCGGCGCGTCAATCAACGGTTCTTGGAAATTACCGCCCAGATTGTCAGTGTCGATTCGCCGGTCAATATCACCCTCAATAACATTGCGCCATGGCAGGCGATGGTTTCATGGATGGGTATCATCATTGCCGCAGTGGGTGCTGTCGCAGTGATCGGGAGTTTATTGGTTAAAAAATGGAGTCAGTTCTGGGTTCGTGGTCTAGCAGTTGCTGCCATGGCTGGGGGTGTCCTCGCCCAACGTGGCGGTGGGATCGTGTTTTTCTACCTGCTGGCAATCATCGCCCTGATCCTGCTTCTTCTTGCTGTCGTAAAATCAGTTAATCACTGGAATCGCTGGATGGGTGAGCGTGCCCGACGCCGAAAAAAGGAACGTGAGGAGATTGATGAGGCGATCTCGCTAGGAAGCGCGGAAGGTGCCGCCAAGCTTCTTGTCATGGCCGCCGTTGTGGGATCCCTGCTCATGGGATCTGCCACTCAGGTTGATGCCGCCGCGGCTGATGCCCGTGCCATCGACTCCATCACGCAGACATGGAACATTGAAAAAGACCGGCTTTTTGCCACCATGGAGATCAAGCTGAATGGAAAAGCTGGTGCCAGCCACCTCCTGCTTCGTGAGCCTGCCGTGCTGACCTCTTTCGCGGGCGATGGCCTGCGCGTCAGCAAGCTGAAACAAGGTAAGTCGACGGTTTGGATGCTCGCTGTCGACCGCGCTGGGCCGCTCACGGCTACCGCGACCTATGAAATGGTCATGCCCGCAAAGCATGCCAGTTTCACCCTGCCAACCGGTCCTGCCTCGGTGCAGAAAATCACGGCGGATGTTGATGAAGTTGGCCTTGAGCTTTACTCTGATGCCGCCGTGCAGACACGGCGCGATGCGGCCAGCCCCGATCAGTCAAATCGGGTGGAGCTCATCCTCGCGCCCCACAAAAAGATCACCATCGGCCTACGTGTCAGGGGACGTGATGTCGACTCTGAGAAAACCAAATTTTTCGCCGAGCTGGCGAACCTCTACCTGCCGTCACCCGGTGTGGTCGATGGTAACCACCGCGTCACTATCCGCCCATCCAGCGGCAAGGTGGACAACATCGCACTCACCGTGCCCGCCGGATTTGCCGTCAGTGAAGTTGCCGGACCTGCCGTGGGAAACTGGCGGTTTGACCCGGCTAGCCGTCAGTTGTTGGTCGATCTCGAGCCTGCCCAGTCACGCGCGTTCACATTCATGGTGGAAACCCAGCGCGGCCTCGACGCATTACCCGCCGAGGTGATGCTTCAGTCGCTGACCGTCTCCCGAGATGCGGGCGAGACCAACATGATCGGCCTCGCATTCGGACCAGAAGCCCAACCTGGAAAAATTACCGTCAATAAGCTGTCGGTGGTGAATGTTGACGACTTCGATCGTAGTTTGATTCCGAGGAATTCCAGTGGCCGGAAAATTCCGCGCGGCATTCTCCATAAAGTGTATCGCAGCGCGTCTGGAGTTGGAAGCTTGACGTTGCAAGTCGCCCCCGTGAAACCCGAGGTCCGTGTGGTTTCCGAGCAGGAACTGACGCTCGGCAGCGAGCGCATCCTTCTTTCTGCCTCACTCAATGTCAATATCACCCGTGCCGGCATCTTTAAACTCAGCTTGAATTTACCCGATGGTATGGAGGTCGAATCGCTCAGTGGCCCGTCATTAAGCCACTGGACGGAATCGAAACAAAAGGACACGCGTGTTGTCACACTTCATCTGAGTGGCAAAACGCTCGGTGCCCAGAAGTTTGCGCTTTCCTTGTCTGGTCCCCCTGCCGTTGAGGAAAAAAATTGGGCCGTCCCGCGTCTCATGCTCAATGAAGCTATTCGGCAGAGTGGTCAGTTGTTAGTGATGCCGGAAAAGGGCATCCGTGTTCGCGCCATCGATCGCAAAAATGTCTCAAGGATGAATACTCAGTCGAGCCTACGTGGTCAGCAGGTTGACCCACGGGTGAAAAAATCGGGTGGCCTCGCATTCCGACTCTTGCAATCAGACTGGGCACTCTCGCTCGCGATTGAAAAGCTTGATCCATGGATCACCGCGAAGGTGTTGCATGAGGTGACTCTGCGTGAAGGTCAGACCCGCACACGGATCTCCGCCATCTATCAGATTGAGCATGCCGCGGTCAAGCACATCCGTGTCGAGCTCTCCGGGCTTAGTGAAGAGGAAGCACGCACCGTGCGTGCCAGCGGCACAGCCGTGAAGGATATTATAAAAGTCGAGGGTGACCCTGATACTTGGGAGCTTCGTTTTCGCCGTGGAATCCTTGGATCGGTTCATGTGCAAATCGAGTATCAACGTGTTGCCGATCGTGGTAATGGTGGTGCGGAGGAGATCAACCCTGCCGTTTTTGCCAAGGCGAAGCGCCTGATCTATTTTATGGCCGTGCGCACGACCGGTAGGCTCGATATGCAGGCTGGAAAATCCGCTCGTGGGTGGCGACGTAGCGACTGGACGGCCGTTCCTAAAAAACTGCGTAACCCCGCCGATACCAGCATGCCGGATCTGTGTTACCGACTTAACGAACCCGAGGGCTCGCTCAGCGTGGCACTGAAAAGACATCAGATGGCGGATACGCTGAAACTGCGTGTTACCGGCGGAAAAATGGTCACCATTTTCTCTCCTCATGGAGATACCCTGACATCCGTGAACCTGGAAACTCGCGTATTGGAAAAAAGCACCCTGCGCATCAGCCTGCCTGCCGGCGCTGCACTTTATAATGTGCTGGTCAATGGCGACTCCGTGCACGTGGTCAGGGAGGGCGATGATCACCTGTTCCACGTTTCACCGGGTCCAGTGGAAACGGAGCCAGCGGTGGTTTCTCTCGTCTACTCGACGCCATCGGCCGCGGGGGATATCAAACTCACAGCGCCTGGGTTTAATGTGCCGCTCGAGTCTCTTGAGTGGGATGTGCTCGTTCCAGAAGGATACAGGCTCGACGGCCACGCTGGTGGCTTTGAAATGCGTGGCAGCCAAGGGATGCGTGACTACACGCTGGAGGATTACCTCGCCGCCATCCGAAGCAGCAGGACAGAAGATGCTCAGAAAGGTCAGCAATCGCTAAAAAAAGCCAACGATTACCTCCGCCAAGGCAAGCGTAAGCAAGCCGCCAAAGAGTTGAGTAAGGTGACCAAGAACTTTGCCGTCGATCAGGCCAGCAACGAGGACGCTCGCGTTCAGCTCCGACAGCTGCAGACTCAGCAGGCGCTCTGGGGGTTAAACACACGCCGCCAGCGTATTTACCTCGATAATAAAGCCGCGGGTAATGCCGCGATCGCTAACAGCGACCTCGAAGACTCCGCGCTCAATAACCCCCTCTTCCAAGGGCAACAAGAATTCGACGTCCGTCAAGTTGACGATTTCCTGCGCGGCAATAGCCAAGAGGAAAAGAAAAGCCTTAAGGTGATTGCCAATCGTCTGATCACCCAGCAGATCGCCACCGAGCCTGCACCGCAGACCATTAGCACCATCGTGCGTGGTCGTGGTGAGGTGCTTCGTTTCACCCGTGGAATCCAAGTCGATGGCGGTAAGGAACTCGGACTTGAACTTGATATCGACTCCACCCGTGGCGTTCAAACCACCTCGGGTATCCTCCTCCTGCTTGGGATCGGATTCACCGGAGCCATCGCGCTGCGCCGTAAGTCATAAGCCCCGCCACACGGCACGGCAAACCCTTCCCCTATTTACCAGCAGGAAAGAGGGGGAGGATTTTTTTGTGTAAGATGCCCCCCGTGTTTGTCGGTATAATGATCAACATCAGGGCGATCATAAGAAGTGTGACGTTTCACCTCCGATACGTGTAGAATCACACGACTGAAAACCTGAAAAGTCACCGAGAAATAATTCAAAATCAAACTATGTCCACCCACCCATCTTCTCCCGACATGGCACGCCGCCGATTTCTCAAGACATCACTCGGAGCAGCCAGCGCATTGGGTTTTCCCACCATCATCCCCGCCACCGCTCTTGGCAAAGGAGGTAAGGCCGCCCCCAGTGAACGCGTGACCGTTGGCATGATCGCCTGCGGAAATCGCGGCCGAGTCGCCTTCAGCTACGCCCAGATGCCCGACGTAGAGGTCGTCGCCCTCGCCGATCCTAACGCCGCCAAAATGGCCAAGCTTAAAGCACATGATAGCCTGAAAGGTAAGACGTTGAAGGAAACCGCCGATTTTCGCACGATCCTCACCGACGACATCGATGCCATGCACATTGCCACAGGTGATTACTGGCACGTCCCCGCGATGCTCTTGGCCGCCCGTGCCGGAAAGCATGCATATGTCGAAAAACCACTCGGCATCAGCATCGAGCAATGTCTGGCATGCAACGAGATTGTTCAGGAGCGCCCAGAGCTTCAGATCCAGTATGGCACACAAAACCGGTCAGGCTCGTATGTCCGACCCGCGATGGAACTCGTTCTCAATGGCCACATCGGTGAGGTGAAAGAGGTGATTGTCTGGGCTCCCGAAGGTGAGTCCGGCGGGGTGAACATCCCCAAACCTGCCCCCGATGGGTTTAACCTCGATATGTGGTTTGGCCCGGCACCCCTGAGGGAATACAGCAATGATCGTTGTGAGAAAGCCAAGGGGATTTACCATATCTATGATCATGCCATCGGCTATGTCGCTGGCTGGGGGGCCCACCCGATGGATCAACTCCAGTGGTGGTTGGACGAAACGGGTGTGGGTATTCCCGTGGAGGTGAATGCCACGGGGAAAATTCCCACCACCGGACTCTACAACACGGTCACTCACTGGGATGCAGAAATGCGCTATGCCAACGACATGACCATTCGCTTTGCCGATAGACAATCGATCGATCCCTACCTCCCCAAGCTGGACGGGTTTAAAAAACAAGACCACGGCACGCTTTTCCTAGGAAGCGATGGTTGGGTCTACTGCTCAAGATACAGTATCCAGGCGTCATCCCGGGAACTGCTCGCCAAGAGTAAAAACCCAGGGGACAAACGCCTCATCCACTCGAAGGGGAAGCACGAACGCAACTTCATCGATGCCATCAAGGGCGATAATCAAACGGTCACCAATCTACCCTCCGCGATCCGATCGGACGTCGCCTGCCACCTCATCGACCTCGCAATCCGCCACGGTGGCTCGGTCCGCTGGGATCAGAGCAAACAAACGATTCTAGGTAATGACGCCGCCCAAAAAGCCATGCACCGACCCATGCGCCAACCATGGGACGTCCTCAATCCCAAATACACGGGTGCCTAAAAATCGTCGGTCGCCCAGCCTCGTGGTGGTTCATTGTTCCAGTGATGAAAAATCCTGATGATTGACACCCAGCGGGATACTCGACAGGATCCGGGCGCTTCATTGCTCAACATTTTTCATGTCCGCCCCCGCAAAGAACCACGGCCACCGCATCGCGGTTCTTGTCAGTGGGCTACTCAGTTTGACCATCCTGCTAGTGCTGGCGGTGCGGCTCGATGGGTCGGCGCTTCTCAGTGAGCTTGGTCGTCTTCACTGGGGTTACCTTCCTCTATTGGTATTGATCACGCTGTCCACTTTTTGGGTGAGGGCACTGCGCTGGCGGCACTTACTTCCTGATGGCGCCGGCCTCTCTCGGATGCGCCTGTTTGAGGCGACGCTGGTCGGTTTTACCGCCACCTTTATCCTGCCTTTGAGGGTGGGTGAGGTGATCCGCCCATGGGTGCTGAGTCGCTGGCAGCCGGTTAAGTTCTCGGCCGGTCTCGCGAGCGTGGTGACCGAGCGTGCCTTTGATGCCCTCACGCTGTTGGCGATGTTGGGTTTGGCATTGGCTGAACTCGATTCAGTCCCCCCGCTCGTCGCGGCTGGCGCCAAGATCGTGACCCTGCTTGCCGTAGCGATCCTGATCGTGATGATCGCCGCCTACCTAGGCGCCCATCACATGATCCGGGTGGGCGAACGTATGATCATGGCCGTCTTGGGAAAAAGATACCCGAAGCTCGCACAACGCATGGTCGCCATGGTCGAGGACTTTCTCGCCGGTCTACGCGGAGTCTCCAGCCTCAAGGACCTCGTGTGGTCAGTTTTCTGGTCGCTGGTCCTCTGGGCCTTGCTCGTGGCACTTTATCAAATCGGACTGGTGAGCTTTGGTGTTAATGCCCCGCTTTGGGTTGGCGTCACCGTCTGTGTGATGATTGCCCTCGCGGTAGCGGCCCCCGGCGCACCTGGGTTTGTGGGGACGTTTCAGCTCGGCTGTGTCGTCGCGTTGGCCATCTTTGATTTCCCCGAGGAGTTTGGAGTGGCCTATTCGATTGTCTTACACGCCTTGCAGGCCGTCACCGTCGTCGTCTGTGGATTTGTGATCCTGCACCGACGCGGCCTCCACCTCTCCGATCTCAGCCAGCGAGCCACTGAGAAAAAAGAAACATCCTGATGGCTCGGTTTGGCGGGACCCCTTCAGTATTCCCGACTTTTCGGTATCCGCTTGAATGAGGCAACACGGTCCAACATGTTTTTCGCTTTATGCGTTGTCAGATCGCAGTCCACATGCCAGCCTATTCCTATTCAACGCCTTTTCCTGCCGCAACTCTTGCCCACACGATGCTCTTGCCCACCCTACCCAAAAAACAAATCCCTAGCCGTTCAGGCTATGGGCCGCTGGAGGCGCAAACGGTTCGAGCCATCACAACACCATGATTATGAGTAAAACTGCCGGTCAGCTGGGCCTGGCCGCACTCTGCGGGTCATTGCTGATCCAGATGATGGCCGGATGCACCGCATTCAGCGGAAAGTCCAAAACCGTATCCAACGTGCGCCCCGTCAGTTATCGGATGGTTGCGGAGCCGGGCCCCGGCGCTTCCAAGATGTTTTACTACGCTTACCTTTTTCCTTCAATTCGCATGTCAAAGAGCGGATCGCCGATCGAAAAGATGACGCCGTTGCGGGGTGCAGGTGGAGGACTTGAAGGGTGGAGGACCGCCAGCACCCGCTCTGCTGCGATGGGCCACAGGGTAGAGAAATCGTTCCGCCGCGTTGGTTATGATCTGATTTCTTTTCCTCAACTGTTGGCGCGCACCCAGCCCTATTCGGTGGTGGTGGTGAGTACATTCTACACCACTCCCTCGCCGATCAAGGACCCAGTCGAAGGTGGCCCAGACCGAACGGTTACCGTCAAAGTCAAGGGAGTCCTCTTCGGGCTTGATCTTGATCCGGCCAAGTCCCTGCCCGTTGGCACGGTTCTATGCACGGGCTTCTACTCCGCGGAGAAGGACGACGTGAAGGAAGTGACGGGCAAGCTACTCGTTGAGGCGGCGCGTAATCTCGGCGAGCAGTTTGAAGGCTTCGGCATACTTTGAAGTCCGACCACTCCGAGTTAGGGTGCCGCCACCCCTTCCCCCGCCGACCGACCACTATTCTCAGGAGAACATATCAAAGACGCTCTGGATGCCCTAATTTTATGGGGGTGGACTCCCCCTAAAAATACTAAAAAAAACAATTGACGCAGCAAGTTGCACCTATCAGTATCCGCGCAACGGCTAAATATTTACGCCTTTTCTGAACCCAAAAAAAACTAATGATAACAAAGCAAAAATTAATGGCTGCAGCCTTTGCGTGTGCAGTGACTCCAGTAGCCTATGCTGCTGATCTCGATGCAGTCGGTGCTCTTGGTGGCGTAACTGGTGACACTGTCGTTGTCGACGGCAATGCTCGAGTGGGTAATATCACCTCTAGCAACACTACCGCTGGCGCCGAGAATAACCTCACTGGAAATATACCTGTTCCTGGCGCACCACTTAATACTGAGTTTAACGTAACGAAAGAGTATAGCCGTGTCGACACAGTTGATACGACAGGCAACACATTTATCGATGCTGACGGTAATCTGACTTTGACTGCAGGCACAAGCACGACCCAAGGCACAGCTACTGGGACTGTTGGTGCTGATGTTTTCCTTGCTGCCAAATACGACGTATACCCTGATGACGATCCTCAGGAAGGCTTGCCTATTCCTGGCACCAGTGAGTATGTTCTCGTTGAGGCTGATCCAGCCAGCCCCGGTGATTACATTGAGGTAGCTGTGGCTGGTGGCCCTTTTGCAAACGCAGGCGACTTGGAGACAGCCTTGAACGGCTTGACCCCAGTTGATTATGCTGCACTTGGACTAGCCGCACACTCAGTAGACCCTGCAACGACAACAGGCGGAAACCTTCAAGTTGGTGGTGACGCCAATGTTGACGGTGTGCTCTCAGTCGGTGACAGCGGTGCTGGTGGAGTTGCTGATGTAGATGCTGCCATTAACGGTAATGCTGCTGCAATCGCTCAAGAAGTTCTTGATCGTGCCGCAGGTGATGCAGCCACACTTGTTTCTGCAAACACTTACACAGATACAGAGGTAGCAGCTGAAGCAGTTCTTCGTGCCGCAGGTGATGCAGCCACACTTGTTTCTGCAAACACTTACACAGATACAGAGGTAGCAGCTGAAGCAGCTCTTCGTGTCGCAGGTGATGCGTTTCTTCAGAATCAAGTCAGCAATAACGCTGGTGCAATTGCAAACAACAGCAGCCGAATCGCAAGCAACAAGCGCGACATCCAGACCAACACCCGCGGTATCGCGATGGTGGCTGCCATGACCAACACCACCGTGTTGCCTGGTAACACCCAAGCGGTTGACTTCAACCTGTCCCACTTCGAGGGAGAAACTGGGTTTGGCTTCGGTTACGCCCGCGCCATCAACCCGAATCTTCAGCTGAAGATTTCGGTGGCCTCGACCACTGACTTTGATGAGTCAGTTGTGCGTGCCGGTGTGAGCTACCAGTGGTAATCTGATACTCATCTGAACGAATTATCAACCGGTCTGCCCCATGTGGCAGGCCGGTTTTTTTTAGGGTATATGATCTCCCTTCTTGTCAGGTCAAAGCGAAGTCCATGTAAGGCCTGGCCACAGGCAGCCCATACCTCAGCATGTAACCTCAGATGCAATGACGGGTTCTAGACAGCCTGATTAAAAGTCCATGGGTTTTAATAATTGATTAACGACGTGAACTAAGTATTAAGCATCAAAAAAGCAGACGATAATCCTCAGCACTCAGAATGAACAAGAAACGTCGAAATAAAATGAAACCATTAGTCTATTTAAATCTCGTCGTTTTGGGGATAGTCCTTGCTGCTACCGGATACTTCGCTGGGAAAAGTAGTAACGTGCCATCCGTCACACCCATGCGTATCAATCAAGCTCATGTTGAGCAGCCACAGACAGAGCAACCTGCACAAAAAACGACTGATTCCACCACTCAAGCACCTAAAAAAGGCCCGATCACCCCTGAGGCGATCGCTAAGGCCAAAAACGTGCCAGCCACTCTGAAGAAATCACAGGGGGATTATACCCTTGTGACCGTCATAGAAGGTGCTGAGGCCAATCGCCGGTTCAACAAGAAGCTTCAGCTCATCGGTAGTCAGCGCCGGCGCTTGGCGCTACTCACCCATCAGTTTGACAAGGCACCTGCGGAGTCTACGCAAGAACGTGAACGGATTGGAGGGATAATGAAAGAGGCCCGTGAGGCTTTTGAGGTCAACCTGCGGTTTATGGCGAAGAACTACGCCTATTCCCCGAAAAATAATTACCTGCAGGTGACGCACGAGGCTTCATTGCTTTCTGTTACCGAGGAAGATGATAAGGCCAAGTCCGAAGCCGTATACGCATTCAAGAACGCAGAAGACTATGAGGATTTTCAGCAAAAGCGTGATGCCTATCTCCGCTTGGTACGTGAACAGGCTAAAGAGACCCGAGCGGCTAAAAAAGCGGCACCTTCCGGAGCCGTCCTCGTCAAGGGCGGTACTGCTACTCCCGTGCCTCAACAGGGCGGCACGCTTGCTCCAACTTCCGAGATGGATGTGCAAAGGAAGGAATTGCAGCGGCTCTACAATTACGATACGGAAAGAAACTATCAGGTCAGGATAGAGAAGTCCGCGCTCTACGTCAGGGCGGTAAACACGAACCAGGCTGAGAAGAAAACACCCAAAAAACCAAATTCGAAGACACCGCAAAAACGTGTGATTTCCCCCGAGGCGATTGCCAAAGCTAAAAACGTGCCAGCTACACTAAACAGCCCACAGGGGAAATTTACCCTAGTGACCGTTGTGGAGGGCGCCGATGCTAACAGCCGTCTCAATCAGAGATTTCAGGTCGTTGGTGCGCAACGAAAGAATCTAGCGGATCTTTCACAGCAATTTGCCAAGACCCCCACTGAATTCATGCAGCAGCGTGAAATGATCGCGGGGCAGATTAATGAAACTAAAAAGGCATTGGAGGAAAACATCCGCTTCATGGCTAAGAATTACGCTTATTCAGTGAAGAACAAGTATGTGCAGGTACCGCACCAAGCATCTTTGCTTTTCGTTACCAAAGTGGATGGCAAGTCCAAGGCCGAAAGGGTTTATGTATTCAAGAACTCTAGAGACTATGAAGACTTCCAGAAAAAACGTGATGTCTATCATCGCTTGAAAATTGAACAGGCAAAAGCAGCACGACCTGCTAGTAGAAAAGCTGGGCTTGCGCTGACTCCTGAGATGAAGAAAAGGCAAAAAGACCTCGTTGCACTCTACAGGTATAACCCTGAAAAAGCCTACCAGATCAAGATAGAGAAGTCCGCGCTCTACGCCCGAGTTGCTCAATAAAAATACGAGTTAATTCACCTTATAAAGTCCTTTCGCGATGAAAAATCTGAGCGAAAGGATATTTTGATTTTAGTTTAAGGATAGATCAGGTGCGTGGCCTGCGCTCTGTGGCTGGGGTGAGGGTATGGAAGCCGTCGTCGCGTTCGATGTGGATTGCGTGCAGCATGGTGTCGTGGCAGGGTGCTGCGGAGAAGCAGACGAAGAGTGCAATTGCAGGAAAATTAAGAGTAGAGGTGATCGATGAGGGAGAGGTCGCTTCGGATGCCCTGTGGCTGACTCGCTACAAGTTTGGCCCTGGTCTGAATGCCAATCGCGGTAGCATTCAGGTTTACAAGGGATATATTTTCGTCGCTTGGTATCAGGGCGGCATGGATAAGCGCACGGTAATGTTGTCACGCAAGAAGATGGGTGGCAAAGAGTGGAGGCATGTCAAGTTCCGGCACCGTCACGTGATGTTTCGAGGTGACAAGAAATTGCCAGAGAACAAGCGGCGTGGCGACTCTCACAACACCATCGCTATCGGCATCTGTCCCAAAGACGATACCGTCCACTTGATTTATGATCTGCACGCCTATCGACCGCAGGACTTCAAGGACGACTACTTTAATTATAGCGTCTCAAAGAAGGGCGGGGCGGTCGTTTCTGACGCACGGTGGAAACTCAAGCTCTTCGAACCCAAGCGGAACCATTTGAACCCGAAGGCACCCAAGTCGGCTTATTATCGCATCACCTACCCGTCGTTCAGAGTTGGTGACAAAGGCGATCTGAGTGTTGATTGGCGAAAGGGAGGCACTCATGACGCGGAAAGACAGTTCAGCACGTATGACGGTGAGAGGTGGACTGTGCCAATGTCTTGGAATAAACCAACTAGAGGCGGTATCAAAGGATTCTATGGTGATTTCAAGGTGTTCAACGGCAAGATGTATGCCTGTTGGGCGCGCCGTAGTGCCGATGACGTGAAGGCTGGATTCCTTGCCAGCGGTCTCTATTTGGGGCATTCCAACGACTCGAACGGAGGCTCGGCTTGGTATACTATGAGTGGTGAGAAATTTGAGCTTCCTCTGAAGGACTGGGAGCAGTTCAAGATTGCCGAACCTGTTAAATCGGGTGAGCGCATCGGTGGTGGCCCCAACTTCATGATCACCAAAGATGGTTCGTTTCACGGAGTCTATAATAAGATCGGCCTCAAGGGGAGATCATCGATTTCTAGGCACTTCTATCGTGCCAACGCAAAGGATACACTCTCGATATACGAAAACAACGGAGTGATCCAGGGGGCTCTTCGCGAAATAGACGGCAGACTCTACCTCTTTGGTCTAGAGAAGGGTCGGCCTCAAGTCAGGATTTTTGACGCTGGTGCCAAGCGGTGGAATCTGGTTTATGCCGCTGCCGGCAAGCGTTACAGGCAGAGCGTCATCACTTGGGACGGCGATACCTGCTACTATCATCTTATAGAGAACCCAGAGAGCAAAGAAGACGACAGCATACCCATGCGAGTCGTGAGCTTGTGCCTGAAAGCTCAATGATGAAACGACTAGGGGTCGATGTTATTGTCTTCCTAACATCTTTTGCTGATGGTTTTAATCTGGGAGCCAACGCAACTATTCATGATGCCCGCCTATCTCCCTTTTGCCCGCAAAGAACTGAGTATGAAAAAATTCCTCAACGAAGGATTGCGTTACAAGTGCAAAACCTGTAAAAGCCACAACGGTAAGTTTGAGCGCAAGTTAAGGGAGTGATCCCATCTCGTCTTGATGTCGTTGCGCATACATCTTCATTTTTTGATGGACGCTCAGCGAACAAGGGGACTTTTTTTTATTTTATACTCATTATTATCACATTTTTATGTCATCTCTTATCATTCCTAGATTAGGCCGGCCGCTATGGATCTTGCTACTTGCTTTGCTCAGTTGCGGCATCATCCATGCGAAACCAAAAAATAAAGTTCCTGACTTTACCCAAGGTGAGGTGCTGGATCCTGCACACTCAAAAAAGAAGATGCAAGACCGCACCATGGGGCCTACGGGACTCTGGGGGCAGGTGTTCTCGCGAGGAATGAAAAAAGGGGCCAGCCGAGATGCCCGTCAATTTCTAATCACAAAGGTCGAGGCAGGCAGTCCCGCTGAGGGCAAAATTGCGCTCGGCGATGTCGTGCTCGGTATTGCTGGCCGGAATTTTGACAGCGATGCTCGCAAGCTGCTTGCTGCCGCCATAGAGCGGGCCGAGCAAACCAACGGCGCCCTATCACTAAAACTATGGCGCGATGGAAAAATCTTCGACCAGACCATCCAGCTCAAGGTGATGGGCGCATTCGATCCAGAAGCTCCATTCAACAACCCCTACAACGATGCCGTGATCGACCAGATGGTGAGGCACGCGCTCACCATTAAACTGCCGCCGGAGAAGCGGACTTCAAAAGAAGATATCGTGGTCTTCATGCCTCCCATGGCGGCGCTTGGAATGTTGGCCACTGGTGATGAGAAGATCATGCCAAAGGTTCGCGCCTTAGCACACCATCTCTGCATAGATCAGAAGGCGGGTGGGAGGCCGATCACCTTTGAGGTTTCCAGCCGGGGGAAGCGCGTTTGGCGCACGTCCTATAGGCTTATTTTTCTAGCCGAGTATTACATGGCGACGGGCGATGACTATGTCTTGCCTGCGATCAAGACCCTAGCAATCGGCGGCGCCAAAGGACAGAGTGGTGTTGGTAGTTATGGGCACAGGTTTTCCTCAAGGAAGCCAGATGACAGTTACCATGGGCCACTGGAAGGATATGGCGCGATCAACAATGCCTCACTATCCATGCTCACCGGGCTCACCCTTGCTGTCAAATGCGGGGTTGAGCATCCTGAACTCACTCAGGCCATCGCCAGAGGTAAGCGGTTTTTCGATTTCTTTGTTGAGCATGGAGGTATCTCTTACGGCGACCACTGGGCGGGCACAAAGTATTTTGAGAACAATGGAACCTCTGGTCTTTCAGCAATCGCCTATGGCTTTATGGGCGATCCCCGTGGACAACGTTTCTTCTCCGCGATGGCGGTCGCTGCGGCTCCAACTGGACGTGAAGAAGGGCACCAAGGTTGCTACTGGTCGCACCTGTGGAGTGACATCGGTGCCGCTCGGTCGGGAGAAGAGGGTTTGATTGCCTCATTCTTAGAGACCCGCTACTTGCGAACTCTGGAACGCAGCTGGAACGGCCAAGTGGTCGACCAGAGTAATATTGGTCCGACGAAGTATAGTCAGGGTCGTGGTGATGTGACAGGAGAGCGGTTACTGCTACTGTCTTTAGGTCGTAAAAAGCTATACTTCACGGGCAAAGAAATGTCCGTGAAACGTCCACTGGTAGGGCAAGCTCTTAATGATGCACTTTTGGCAGGAAAATTGATTTACGATTCGGAAGCTCGTAAAAATCTCTCGGAAGAAATCATTTTCAGACTACTCAGGCACGAACTGCCAGCCGCTCGTATCACTGCGGCGACGGCGATGCAGGAGCAGAAACTTGATCGCGTAGATCGTCTGATTGAGATGGTCAACGACTCGGATCGCTACGCTCGCTATGGAGCCTGCAATGCTTTGGCCTATGCCGGTTGGAACTCGGAGGATGCGGCCACGGCGGTGATGCGAAGGATGGAGCAGGATGATGATATTCTCTTCAGATATTTTGGTGTGGATGCGATCACTTCCGGTAAGGGTAAAAATTACGGTCTCTATGGAGCTGCGGCCAAGGCGGTTCCGGTCTTACTAAAGTTGGCCTCAAAGCCTGCCCCTAACGATCCAAGGGGGCACCTTACATGGCGGATAGCGGAGGCGCTTTTTTATCACAGTAGTAATCTCATTAAAACCTATCCGCCAGAGGGCGAAATCGCAGAGAAACTAATGATAGAAAGCCTGCAGCAATTCTTGCTCAACGAAAACGGTCGGGCCCGGTCTATGGTGTCTTTGAAGGATCTCACAGAACAACAGCTTACTTTTCTCTGGGGGGGCATCTACGAGGCCACGCGCTACAACGCACCGAGCGGCATTATGTTTTCCAAAGGTGTGCGCACAAGCGGGATGGCGGCGATGGCCCAATACAGAATCAAAGAAGGGCTGGAGCTTATGATGGAGCTTGCTCAGACGTGGGTAGGAACGGATGAGCCACAAAGGTGGGTGCCTTGGTTTGGTGAAACGATGTTTGCTACGCTGCCTCTCTATGGGCGCGACGCTTTGCCGGTAGTTGAGGTCATTGAGCAATGGCCGGTCTTGAATGGACGCGGTAAAAGTCTGGGCAAAAGGCTGCCCGAGATGAAGAGGCAGATTAAAAACGCTCCACGATACGACCTTCATAGTATTAGAAAGTAATTCTTGCTGCTCCGCTATATGGCGGAGTCGCTACTTACTAGCAACGTGGCGTAGTTTCCGCGCTTTCATAGCCTCGGCTTTTCAGTCACGCTCAGGTATCCATTGCAAAGGAGATGTCGTCTCTTGAATTCGTCATCGCCGGTGGCGAGCAATCGCCTGTCGGTTTCGCGGAGGGATGAAAGATGCGCATCAATCCTTTGTGGGGAGTGGGGTGAGGGTATGGAAGCCGTCGTCGCGTTCGATGTGGATTGCGTGCAGCATGGCGTCGTGGCAGGGTGCGGCTGCCATTTCCTCGGGGGCCATGAGCATGAGTGCGGTTGACCAAGCATCAGAATGGGCAGCGGATGGGCTGCGCGACCAGATCCGGGTGGGTTGATGTTCCTGGTGCTCGCGTGAGGGGTCAGGGTGCACGATATGGCTACCTTGGATGGCGGTGCCCGAGGCGCTGAGTGCCTCGTCGTGGAGGTTGATACGGAGTGTGTCGTTGTCGCCACTGAGATCGATTGGCCAGCTGGCTTGGCCGATGGCGAGGTGGGTGCTGGCACCCGCGGAAATGAGGGCGCCGTCGATGTCCCATCCTGTGAGGGTTTCTTTGAGTTGATCCAGTGTGTAGCCTTTACCGATGCCGCCGAGGTCGATCACGCGGCCTGGGGCGTCACATGTGACGGCTGGGGTGTCGGGGTGGACGGTGAGTTGTCCGATCGCTTGCGGAAGCTCGCCTGCGAGCCCAGATTTACGATGTGCGATCATGGTGCCGAGGGTGGGATCGAACAACCCGCAGGTATGCACAGCGGCCTCCATGGCGACGAGTAAACACTGGTGACACTCCTCGCTGATATGGAGGGTTTCACCGGCGGCCATGTGGTTGATGCAGTAGACGTCACCACCTTCAAAGTAGCGACTGAGTTTTTCTTCCAGCTCATCGATGCGGTGAAAGCATTCGCAGGCGAGGCTGCGGGCGAGGGCATCGTCGTCTGTGCAGATCCTGATGGAATAGGTGGTCATCATCGCCTCGTGGTGGAAGAGGTGATGGGGAGGAAGTTGGGGGGGCGGATCGTTGCTCGACATGCTGATGGGTGGCTTACGGAGATTCGGGTGCGTTCCATTGTTGCCAGTGGTCATTGCGCAGGAAAAGAATCACGGGCACATGGGAGCGCAGGGTGCGGGGCAGGGCGACGTGGGATTTTTCCAGCTGAATCTGTAAATCGTCCGCCATCTCAGGCATGGCAAAAACCAACGGGCATTGGCTCACGGCAGGTGTGGGTTCGGGCCAGTACCCGATGGCATCAAAGTCGCGGAGGTACCACGGCAGCGGCCAGTATTCGGTGCCAACAACGGCGACGGGTTCGAGGGCTGCAGGTGGGAGGTGTTGGGTGAGATCGCGCATCCAGGTGCGGATGGATTCGACATCTCGGCTTGTTGGTGCGTAGGCGTAGGGGTTACGGGCGTCATTGGCAAAGCGTCCTGTGGCGTAGCGGGTCAGTCGGTTTTGCTGAAAAATCACGCCGATGAGGACCAGGGTGGCGACGGCTTGGATCGGGGTTTTCCACTGGGAGAAACCGCGGAAGCTGAGTCCAGCGAGTAGGCAGACGTGGGCCCATGGTAGGCACATGAGCCAGGGGGTTTTGTAGGAGATGGTGCTGTAGATGAGGATGTGGAAAATGGCGGAGAAGGCGAGGAAGCGGGTGATGTCTTCTTGGTGGCGCCGCTTACCCGATGGCAGGTAGCTCCGGATAAGCGCGATGGTGGCGAGCACCAGAATGGGGGTCTCGAACCACCAGACCCCTCCCTTGCTGGGCACAGCTAACATCTCGAAGTAGTAGCTGAATGGCTTGTCGTGACCCGCTCCGGTTTGGTAAACAAAAAACGTGCGGACTGCGTCCCATGCGCCCATTAGGTTGCTGAATCCATCAGTGTAATACCAGCTGGCGCTGATGCCTGCGGCGGCGGCGAAACTGAGTGCGGGCATCCGAAACTCCCGCCATAGCCGCTGGCGGTTTTTGCTTGTGTTGTGTTGATTGATTTTGCGGATGTGAGACAGGGCGACGATGGCGCCAGCGGCGGTCCATGCGATGATGCTGATGGCGAAGGACTCCTTGGTGGCAAACATCAAGCCGACCAGCCCACCGACCACCCCGAACTTGAGGGTGTGGGAGTATTTCGGCCTGACGCAGACGAGGGCAAGTGCCGCGAGCCCACAGAGCGCTAGGATCATCTCGTGAATAAACATTCGGCTAAAATAGACGAGTAAGGGGGAAGTCGCGAGCAGGGCGGAGGCTGCAAGCATGGGGATGTCACCGAAGCGCCGGCGCCAGCATAGCGGAATCATCACCAAGAGTGTGCCCGCGGTGGCGGTGGCGATCCGCAGGCTGAGCTTGCTCATGGATCGCCATGACGTCTCCCCATTGAGCTGACAAATCGGCGCAGCAGCGGCGCTGAGCAGCGGGCCGTGGTTGTGGACCGGGTTGAACTGGTAGTCGGCAGCTGGGTTGATCCGCTGCGAGGTGATCCGGGCACCAGTCGCCTCGTCAAAGTGGAATGGACGGTCGGATAGCTCATCAAAGCGCAGGAATGCGGCCAGTGTGATCACGGCAATCCAACAGAAAAAGAGAAAGACTTTACTTGAGATATTCACAGATTGATTGAGGATTAGAATCCAACGAAGTCATTACATGTCCGATCTTGAAATGAAAGCTCAAACCCCATCGAGGATCCTGCTGGTTACCCCTGTGTGGAAGGATGCCGAGCGGCTTGGTGGTTTTGGCACGGATCTGGCTGAGACGCTCGCGGCGTGTCACTACGATGTGCACTGGGTGATTGCCGACGATGGCTCGGGCGCCGAACAGCATCAAAAGCTGCAGGAGCTGCACCAGAAGCTGAGTGGAGTTTATCCGAAGGTTTCCCTGCATTTTGCCAAGGAACATCGAGGAAAAGGCTCGGTGGTCCGAGAAGCCTGGGGGATACACCCGGAGGCCAATTGGCTGGCTTTTGTGGATGCCGATGGCAGCTTGGCTCCAGACGAGCTGCTCCGGATGTTTGCGGCTGCTGAGCAGGGGGGGGAGACGGTGCTTGCTATCCGCAAGCGGACGGAGACCACCGATGTGCATGAGACGGTCATTCGAGCTATTGCGCACCGGCTCTTCATCCTTGCGGTGAAAACCCTTGTGGGAGTGCAGTGTGAGGACCCACAATGTGGTGCCAAGGTGCTACGCGGCTCAGATTATCGAGCGGTTGCCGAGTCCTTGAAAGAGGACGGGCTGGCCTTTGATGCCGAAATGCTGACGGCGCTGGCGGCTAGCGGGGCGCCGTGGCAAGAACTTCCCGTGACCTGGATTGAAAAAGACGGGGGGAAGGTGAACCCGATGCGTGATGCATGGGGGATGCTCGCCGCCCTCTGGAAAATTCGTGTCCGCCAGAGGAACGGCGAGTTTAAGAAAAACGAGGCGTGAGCTTACTCAGGCTTACCGAAGACTTCAACCTCGGTGTAGTGGTTCATCTCGTTGGAGGTGCTTCCACGTGAGTAGAGGCGAACGTAGCGGCCTTTGGTGCCTTTGCCGTTCACGAGCAAGCCGAAGCGTGACTCGATGTAGGGGCGATCGCTGCCTTTGCCGAGTCCCGATGAGTCATCGTAGTCGTTGTTGTAGAGGGTGGTGACACCGGACTTAAACTCAGGATCGTCGGAAACCTGAACGATGACGTCATGGTAGACACGTTTCTCGCTGTGGAAGTGCCAGATGAGGATGGCGTAGAGCGGGTTGCTTTTCTCGAGGTCGATCTGGGCCCACTGGGTGCCTTCGACCATCTCGAGGAAGTAGCCTTCGCCGGCTTCCTTTTCGCCGTCTGTAAGGTAGGAAACCTCACCAAGGATCGGGAAGTCGTCGCTGGACGTGACTGTTTTTCCTTGGGAGAGCAGCACGGTGCCCTCTGGGACAAGAAACGTAGGAAACTTCTTGATTTCCGGCATCAAGTTTTTGACGTTTTTGGGTTTGGGTGACCCTTCGATGACCTCTTTCGGGAGGTCTGTTTTGAGTTCGACGCCGCCTGTGGTGCCGATGCCAGGGCCTGCTGAGCTGCCGCCGCTGGTGTTGCTGTCTGCGGATGAATCATCCTTGCAGGAGCTTAACATCAGAAGAGAAGCGGTTCCGAGGACGAGGGTAGGTAGTGTTGTTATTTTCATACTTGTAGTTGTTCGGGTGTGAAGACGATAGGTTGTTTTTGCAGGGCGGATGGATTGACCCAGAAAATAGGGGCCTCACTTTCGAAGGCGTGACGCGCATCGCAGTTGAGGGTAGCTTCGCCACGGACGGCGGCAAAGAAGTTTTCGAGGTGTGGCTGGTGCGGTGGCTTGTTGAGCACACCGGGGATAGCAAACTCCTCGGGGGCAGCGGATTCGTAGGAGGCGATCCCATCGGTCGACTTCGGTTTGGGTGGTGCTGCCTTTTTATCGAGGTAGCCACGCTTGACGAGATCGTCCCATTCGGGGGCTGTGCTTTCGCGGTAAATCGCACTGCTGCTGGACATTTCAGAGGTGTTGATGGTGCCATCGGTGCCCATGAAGCTTTCGTAGAAGCCGCCACCGGCACTGGTGGTGGTGAGCACCTGATAAAAGGCGCGGACGGGCCCTTGGGGTGCATCGTATTCAAAGATGGCCATGACGTTGTCAAAGTGCTCACGTGTCTTGAAGAAGTCATTTCCGCCGGAGGCAAAAACGGACTTTGGACGACAGCCGAGGAACCAGTTAAAGACATCGATCTGGTGTGCGCCGAGGTCGGAGATGGGGCCGCCTGAGAGGTCGCGGTAAAAGCGCCAGTTCATAAACTGGTGCATGTCCTTGAATCCGTATTTATCGAGCACAGCCTGATCGATGGCGAGGCTCTTTTTGTATTGGATATCTTGGGATGATTTCACCGCACGGTTCCACTGGCCATTGATGTTGACGATGGTTCCGCAGATGTTGTTGTTGTTGATCAGGTGATCGAGGGTGTAGCGGTAACGTGGGTTGCTGCGGCGCTGGTGGCCGATCTGGCAGAGTTTTTTGTTGCGCTCCATCGCGTGCACCATGGCGCGGGCGCCATCGAGCGTGTTGGACATCATTTTTTCGCAATAGACGTGGAGTCCGGCGTCGAGGCATTTGACGGTGTGGGGTGAGTGCCAGAAGTCGGGGGTGGCGACGATGGCGACATCGAGGTCTTTTTCCTTTTCGAGGAGTTCATCGATGTCGGTGTAGCGGTTTGGGACGTGTCCTTGCAGGGAGCGGACCTTACCTGCGGCACCGCGGCGGTTGTAGTCCCAGATATCGCAGACCGCTTGGAAGTGGAGGCCTGGGATGTTGGACATAGCGCGGAAGAGGACCTGCCCTTGTTTGCCCATACCGATCAGGGCTACGTTGATTTTGTCGCCCCCTTTATTGGCGGCTTTGAGGATGGACGGTGCACCAAGCACCAGTCCGGCACCGGCGATGGTGCTTCCTTTGGATAAAAATTCGCGTCGTTTCATGATAATAATGCTAGTTAAATACTCGTTGGCGATGGGATGATGCGCGGCTGACTACCACTTTTTAAGCAGGCAGAAACGGTTGTGGTTGGCCCAGCTCAAGGCCATGGCGATGAGTGCCATGTGGATGCCAAGCCAAGCGATGCCGGCATCTTGTTTGATCAGGATCAAGCCCCAGGTGAGGCTGACATAGACGAGGCCCAGTAAAAACAGGCTAACGCGGCTGGCGACACCAAGCAGGATGGTGAGGCCTAGAATGATGAGGGCTGGCCCGAGCACGACGTCGTAAATTTTGAGTGCCCATCCCATCATGAGGGGTTCTTCGGAAAAGGTGGTGTTCATGGCCTCGGGGATGCCGTGGTAGTTTTCAAGGCTGTAGCCTTTAGAACTGGCGGCTTCGGTGAGGTCGGCGTCATAGGCTTCACCGTCAATTTTAACGGGTGACTCACTCATGACCTTGCCGGCGAACTTTTCGATACCAGTTTGAACGGCGCGCACTCCGAGCCAGACGCGGAGGAGGAGTGAGGCGAAGAGGAGACCGAGCGGGTTATTGGCTGCTTTTGATTCAGTGGACATGGTGGTGGGTGTAGTGTTGGTTTCTAGTTGGAAATGTTACGGGGTGAACCTTGTTGAATGGCAACATCGATGACCAGATGTGGCAACTGGGTTGCTTGGACATGGTGGGTTCGTTTTATCATACGCACTTGTTGGCGTGAACTTTCATGTAATGTGCAACATATCTCAGGCACGCGTCAAGTGCGGTCAGAGTCAACGAATCGTTTTATCAAGGGCGTGAAGGGGTGGGGGACGGCCAATCGCGGGTCAGCGTTTGCGGTCAGTGGCTGGCCCCTAATCATTTACCGGGGATATCGAGCGCACTTCGGCCTCGGATAAGGTTCGGTATTGCCCTGGTTTCAGCTCGGGATCGAGCTGGATTTTCCCGACGCTGAGTCGGTGGAGTGCGGTGACGC
The DNA here is from genome assembly GCA_013041925.1 of Akkermansiaceae bacterium. Classification (GTDB taxonomy): domain Bacteria; phylum Verrucomicrobiota; class Verrucomicrobiia; order Verrucomicrobiales; family Akkermansiaceae; genus Oceaniferula. Next base: position 149,648 of record JABDRB010000009.1, read on the forward strand.
GGTTGCCGACGGCATGAAACATCCGCTTGATCTGGTGGTAGCGGCCTTCGTAGAGGGTGAGTCTTGCTTGGCGGGGTGTGAGGATCTCGAGCTCGGCGGGACGGGTGGTGAGGTCTTCGTAAGCGAAATAAATCCCCTGGGTAAAGTGCGCATGGGTTTCCTGCGTGATCGGTTCGGCTGTTTCCACGAGGTAGACTTTAGGCACGCCATCACGTTTGTGATGCGGGGGGTCGGTGAGTTGGCGCGACCATTTTCCATCGTTGGTGAGGATGAGTAGGCCGGTGGTGGCGCGGTCGAGTCTTCCGGCAATGTGCAGGGTTTGCGGCTCGTCGATGAGTTCCATCACGGTGGGGTGCTGGAGATCGGTGGTGGCGCTGAGGTATCCCGCAGGTTTGTTGAGCATGATGTAAACCGGGGTGTCGGCGCGCAGCAGGACACCATCGAGCTCGACCTGCGTGAAGTCACCAATCTCACATTGGCTGTCTTTTTCTATCGCACCTTCCACGCGCACCCGGCCGGCTGCGAGGATCGGTCGGATCGCACGACGGCCATGTGGCGAGTGGTGATAGAGGAAGCGATCCAGTCTCATATCGGATCAGTCAGTCCGTGGGTGTGACACCTTTTTTGAGGATGATGTTGCCGTATTTGGCGGTTTCTCCGGTCATAACGACAGCAAAGGCGTCTTGGGCTCTATCATAGAAAGGAAAGCGGTCGAGGCGGCTGATGGCGGGAGCTTGGGGTGCGTGATGATGGATGGGGACGAGGTAGGAAGCCTCGACGGCGGGGTCAAGGGTATCACCCTCCACGGCGGCCATCATGATCAGTGGCGCGTCGGCGTAGGTATCGAGTTCAAAGAGGGGTAGGATGCCATCAAGCAGGGCTGGGATACGGAGGCCGTCGGCGCGCAGGACCCGGTCATTAAAACGATCACCAGGGAAGTGGGCGTCGGCGAGAACGATTTCATCCCCGTGTCCCATACGGCTGAGGACGGCGAGAAGTTCCGGGGAGATGAGGGGTGAGATTCCTTTGAGCATGGTGTGAGTGGTTGTGGGGGGGATGGCACACGATCGCGGGGGGCATCGCAGAGTGCATGGCAACCTTGACCTGTTTTCCTCTGCGCATCAAGCCCTAGCATCTTGAACCAGACCGCGCGGGCTTTCTCGCCTTGGCAGGTATCGTCTTGACGTATCGTAGAGGCGTGGATAGCAACGGTGTCGAGCTTATGAAAAATATGATCAAATATGGAGTATCACTCGGTGCCTGTGCGCTGGTCGCGGCGTGTGGATCATCGGGAGTGGGAGGCACAGCCACCAGTGGTGGTGATGCTGTTGCAGGAGATTGGAAAAAGGTCGCGGGTGTCACCCATGCCGTGACAGGAAACCGCGAGGTGATGAAGGCCAAGGTCGATGGGGGTGAGGTGGTGGCGATGTTGGTTTGGCGCGATTATAGTGCTGCGCTTGATGGAGCCATTTCTAAGTGGTATGGCGACATGGCGACCCCGCCACCGAAGTTTGTGGTCGAGTCGCTGATGATTTCCATCGACGGCAAAGGGATGATCATTCCGCAGGCGAAGTCCCGCTACTTGGCATCGCAGTGGATGAATGGCTTGAGCCATCTTGGTATCAACCAACGCGGTGAGCAACTGCGTGTGCTTGTCGATGTGGGTGATGGCGCCGAGGGCTGGACGGCCACCTATGTGGTGAACGCTCAAAATCTTAGCCTGATCTCACACGAGGTCAGGGATGGTGCGGAGGTGCATAACGAGGTGGTGGAATGAAACGATTGCCCACCGAGTTTGAGCAGCGTGTTTACGACCTTGTTCGCCGTGTCCCTGCGGGGAAAGTGGTGACCTACGCATCGTTGGCGCGCGCGCTTCATTGCGGGTCGGCTCAGGCGATCGGACAAGCGCTCAAACGCAACCCGTTTGCACCCGATGTGCCGTGCCATCGGGTGATTACGTCAAGCCTAACGGTTGGTGGTTATTTAGGATCAACAGGTGGATCCAAGCTGAGGAAAAAGATTGATCTTCTCCGTGCCGAAGGGGTGGAGTTTGACGCGGTCGGGGCCTTGACCACCAAGGATGCGGTGATGGTGGATGGGGTGGTATAAACACGCCATTTACGGGTGCATGTCGCCTACCGCGTCGTAGCAGAGCAGGAGTGACTCACGGATGTTGCCGCGAGTTTGATGCCACCAAGATGGGAAGTGCGTGCGTAACGCATCATAGTGATCCGGAGCGAGTGCCTGAACGCAGCGGTCGAGCAGCGAGATCGCGGGGTCGAGGTGGAGTAAACATGGAAGCTTGGATGCCCGGTGACGGGTGACGAGCAGCGCGTGGGCGTCGCGGGTGAGCGCGTAAAATTTCCGTCGTGCGATCCAGCTGAGTTGTTCTTCGCCGTCGAGGATGATGGTTTTCCCGATACAATGGGCCAAAGCTTGCCAGCTCTTTGGATCTAGCGTGGAATTTTCGCGGTTGAGAAAGAGATCGAGGGATTCGTGACCGTCCTGATGGAGGCGTTTTTTCCAAGCATCGAGGAAGGTGGTTTTGCCTGACCCGTGCCGGCCAGTGAGGGTGGCTCGTCGTCCGAGTTTCTGCCAGCGGGTTTCGATGGATGGCCACGATGTGTCGGCCCACGCTGGATTGAATGTGAGTAGACGCTCGACGCGGTCGGTCGCGAACGGGTTGTCATGGGCTTGCACTAGTTGTTGTAGAGTTGATTCCGTGCGTTCGCCCACATCGCAATTTTCTTTTTTCCTGTGATAGGGTTATCCACGGGCGTCAGGGTGATTTTCTCGCCATTCGGGGTGAGGGTGAATGGGTACCGGGATGATGTTTCCTCTGGTTCTTGCACCGCTTCGAGGGCCCATGCAAGCGACACGATCTGCCCTGAAAAGCTGTAGGGTTCGTTGGGAAGGATGAAGGAAAACGTTTCATGTCGACTCGTTGATGAGCCAGGGGTGACGGCCCATTCGAGCTCCGAAATAACCTCAATATCTTGGGTGCCACGGCCACTGGTGAACCAGAAAAGGCGGAGGGAAATACCCGTCGTGCTCGGTGTGGGTAACCAACTCACAGTTCCCGAGATGGTGTCGCCGGGTGTGAACTCAGTGTGATCGTAATCGACTTGGATATGCAGTGAATCAGACATTTCAGTTAGTGGGTGATATGAGCGGCGAGCACGGTGACCTCGTAGCGGTCTGAGACGTCCGGCCAAATGGCGATGTCGCCCTTGACGTGAAGCGACCACTTGATGCGGTTGTGGCTGCTCTTCCAGCTGGGCATGATTTTTCCTGATTGAGTGGGGAGGTCGATGGTGGCAGATCCGGAGATGCTTTTTCTCGGGTCTTGTGTGTCGATCAAGGCGTGTTGATAAAAGAGCCGGGTGTCGGTCACGGTGTTGGTGCCGCGCCGATACTGGGCTTCCTCTTCACCGACTAAGTAGATGGCAAAGTGATTCATCCTGTGGCTGCCTGCGCCGACGTTCCATTTTAGTTTGGCGGGTTGGCCGAGGGTGATATTTCCTGGTGTTAGGTTGATTCTGGGGGCGGGGTTAAACAGCGCGAGCAGGCGGTAGATGATGTTTCCGATCAAGCCGATGCCGATCAGGACAAAGGGGGTGATAAAGAGAATCAAAAACCATTCTGGGTTGTTACTCTGCCAAGATTTAATGGCCTGCCAGACAAAGACGGAGGTGATGCCATTCCAGAAAATCCCGATGGCGATGGACCCGATGAACCATTTGACCCGACCGCTCCCCGGGCTGAAGTCTTTTTGTGCGGAATGATGGAAGTCGTCGGAGCCGGATGCGCTGTGCTGGTGGCTGCTAGGTCGACTGCGGAGGTCGTTGAGGTAGTCGTCGGATTTTTTTCGTGCGTGGGATCGTTTGCGCAGTGTGTGCCAGAGGCCACCGACCCCGACGGCGATAAAGGGAAGTGGGAATAGGGCAAAAAGTACCCACCAGCCGAGGTCGCGATCGATGATCGCCTGCCAGGGTCGATCTGGGTTGACGTAGCAGGTGATGGATTTTCCAGCTGGGTGTTGATCCACTTTTTTCTGTTTGCCAGCCCGTCCGCTTGAGCTGCCAGACATAAGTCCGGTGGTGTTGGATTTGTAGGGTTTTCCTTGGAATTGGTATTGGTAAAAAATATCCACGCTGTAGGTGGTGCCATCGTCACTTGAGTGCGATTCCACACGGCTCCAGATGACTTTGGCGGGTGTGGCCTTCCAGCTTTTGGCGTCGGTGTATTTCATCCATTGCGGGACGATGACACCAGCGAACACGCCGAGGCCGACGATGGCAAAAACGGAAAAAAAGGGAATGAGGATAGCTTTCGGGGCGTCACCGTTTTTCTTTTTGGACGACAGCGCGGAGCGTTCCTTATTTTTTTGTTTGCGGGAGACAATGATCAGGCCGATGCCGATGGCGACGAAGCCGGCGCCAAACAGGGCGAATGCGAGGCCACCCCAGATGTCACCGGTGCCTGTGATGAGCACGGATTCGGATGGGTCATCTGGGTTGACGTGACAGCGGGTGAGCTTGCCATGTTGATGCTGCGCGATCAGCTCGCCGAGGTCTTCGTAATCGTCTTCCCCCTTTTTGCTGGCCCAGACGCGGTTGCCCGTGTGGGTCGCTCCTTGCCAGCGGTAGGAATAGCTGACGGCAGGTTGAAACGGGGGCGAGGCATTCCGGTCCGCCTTGATTTCCAAGTGGCTGACGGTGCAGTCGACCTCGTCCCAAGCAGAACGATGGACGGCATCGTATGCCAATTTAAGTCCGATGACGAGAAAGAGGGAGCTGAAGGCAGTCCAAAACAACCCGAAGATCAGGAGGCCGCGGGATGATTGGGTTGATGTTTTCATGGCTTCACTCTTTCATTTCTTACCGCAGCCCGACGGCTTTACGGACGCGATCGAGCACCTTGGTGGATTCTGCCCGAGCTTTTTCTGCTCCACGGGCGATGACCTGATTGACGTAGTCGAGGTTGTTTTCGAGCTCCTCACGTTTTTCCCGGACGTGGGCGAAGTGTTCCCAGTAGACGTCGAAGACCCGTTGTTTGAAGTCGCCGTAACCAAAGCCGCCAGCTTCATGGTCGTCGATCATTTGCTGCAGCTGTGATTCGTCGGCAAAGAGCTTGTAAAGCGCGATGACCGTCGAGCCCTCGGTGGGTTTCGGGTCCTCGACCGGTGTGGAGTCGGTGACGATACGCATGATGGCTTTGCGGATCGCTTTTTTCCCGCCTGTTAGCGGGATCGTGTTGTGGTAGCTTTTGGACATTTTTTGTCCGTCGAGTCCTGGGACCACGGCGGTGTTTTCCTTGATTTGGACCTCGGGGATGGTGAGGGTATTATCGCCGAATCGGTCGTTGATTTTACCAGCGAGGTCGCGGGTCATCTCGAGGTGTTGTTTCTGATCTTTCCCGACGGGAACGAGCTCGGCGTCGTAGAGTAAGATGTCGGCGGCCATCAAGGTCGGGTAAGCAAACAGGGCGTGGTTGGCATCGAGACCTTTAGCGACTTTGTCTTTATACGAGTGGGCACGCTCGAGGAGTCCCATCGGGCAGACGGTCGATAAGATCCACGCGAGTTCGTTGACCTCGGGGATGTCGCTTTGGCGGAAAATGGTCGCCTTATCGGGATCGAGGCCGCAGGCGAGGAAATCGATGGCAAGGTCTTGGATGTTAGCGCGCAGGGTGTCGGCGTCCGTCATGCTTGTCATCGCATGGTAGTCGGCAATAAAATAAAAGGCATCGCCCTGGTCCTGAAGGTGGACGGCGGGCTGCATGGCACCGAAGTAGTTGCCGATGTGAAGTTTACCGCTAGGTTGGAGGCCGGTGAGAATACGCATGCAGGTTTTTTAATGCGATCGCCGTAAGAAGCAAGAGTCAAGACCACCGATGCGATGAAAAGTTGACCCGTTTAAGTGATGGCACGCCTAGGACGAGGTCCTCGTGATCCATCATCGCTCAGGGGTGTTTACGGGGGCAGTTGGTGTTACGTCCCGCAGAAGGTTTCGGTGACGATTTCATCCGGCGTCGGCGGCGTCTCGAGGTCGGCCTCATTTTCCTGCTCGGAGTAGGGAGTGGCGAGCGCATCGGTGAGACGATGGAACGGCGCGTAGTCGCCCGCATAGGCGGCTTGGATCGCTTGCTCGACGCGGTGGTTGCGCGGGATCAGGATCGGGTTAGCTGCCCGCAGGCTGGGGAGCCTTTTTGCGGGGTCAGATGCATCGCGCCACTGAGTGAACCAAGTTTCGAATGGTCCTTTGTCCGTAAACATGGAGGACAACGTTTCTGGACTGTCACCTGCGGCGATACGGGTGAGGTGGCGGAAAAAGAGAGTGAAGTCGATCTGTTGGTCGGCAAGAAGCGAAAGTCCGCGTTGGATGATGGTTTCAGGCGCATCGACGGGTAGGCCGAATTTAGCTCGGAAGCGTGTCATGTATTGTTGGCCAAAATAATCAGAAAACTCGGAGAGGGCGGATTTTGCCATGTCGGTGGCACGTTCCGTGTTGTCATCGAATAAGGGGAGCAGGGTTTCGGCAAAACGCGTTAGATTCCAAAGGGCTATGCTCGGTTGGTTGCCCCACGCGTAACGTGCTTGCTGGTCGATGGAGCTAAACACACACTGCGGATGGAAGGCGTCCATGAAGGCGCACGGTCCGTAGTCGATGGTCTCTCCCGAGATGGCGGTGTTATCCGTATTCATCACGCCGTGGATAAAGCCGAGTGACATCCATTGGGCAATGAGCTCCGCCTGTGATTGAATCACCGATTTTAACAACGTGAGATAAGGGCAGGTGGCATGATTCTGGTTGTGAACCTCGGGGTAGTGCCGCGCGATCGTGTAGTCGGCAAGTTCGCGCACCGCCTCGCGGTCCTGCTGCGCCGCAAAGTATTGAAACGTGCCAACACGGAGGTGGCTGGCAGCAACACGGGTGAACACAGCACCTGGAAGCGGGCCGTCTTGGCGTAGGATGGTTTCGCCCGTGGTCACCGCCGCAAGCGCTCGGGTTGTGGGGACACCCAGAGCGTGCATGGCTTCGCTGAGGATGTATTCACGCAGCACCGGGCCGAGCGCCGCTTTGCCGTCGCCACCCCGTGAAAAGAGTGTCCGCCCGGAGCCTTTGAGCTGCAGATCTCGGCGGACGCCATCGGTATCGATGATCTCACCGAGCAGCAGGGCACGACCGTCACCGAGCTGGGGTGAGAAGCCGCCGAACTGGTGGCCGGCGTAGGCTTGAGCCAGTGGTTCGGCTCCGATGGGTATGGTGTTTCCCGCCAGCATAGCAATCCCTTCAGAGGATGCCAGCCAGTCGGGGTCGATCCTGAGACTGGCTGCCAAGCTGGCATTAATACGGATGCCTTCCGGCATGGGGACGCGGGCGGGGTCCTGCTTGGCAAAAAATCGTTCCGGAAGTCGGGCGTAGGTATTGTCGAAGGGAATATCAGGCATCGGGTGGTTTTGTAATAGGACGGCTCAGGCCCATTTGCAAAATGTATTCTTTGCCGCTTGCGGCCCGTTGTGTTGTCCAAGCGGTCCTATCCGCCTCGTGCTGTGTTGCTTCGAGTCGCCGATAAAAGTCGGGGCTTGCATGAATGCTTAAGGATGCTTAAATACTTCTCGCCTCTTTTTGACCTCCCTTTTTCCGACGACCTTCCCCCATGGATGAAACAGATTTAACACCGGATACGACCCCGGATGACGATAACTCACATGAGCATGATAGCTTGCGTGGCATGTACTCGGATTACTTTCTGGATTACGCCAGTTATGTCATCATGGAACGTGCCGTGCCGCACCTTGGGGACGGGCTAAAACCTGTGCAGCGCCGGATCTTGCACTCGATGAAAGAGCTCGAGGATGGACGCTACAACAAGGTGGCGAACGTGGTGGGCAATACGATGAAGTATCACCCGCACGGTGATACATCCATCGGCGATGCCATGGTGCAGCTGGGCCAGAAGGAGCTGCTCATCGATACTCAGGGGAACTGGGGAAATGTCCTCACGGGGGATAAAGCCGCTGCACCGCGATACATTGAGGCGCGGCTGACGCCCTTTGCGTTGGAGGTTGCTTTTAATCCAAAGACGACTGAGTGGACACGCAGTTATGATGGGCGCAACAAGGAGCCCGTCACGCTGCCGCTGAAGTTTCCGCTACTTTTAGCGCAAGGCGTCGAGGGTATTGCCGTCGGTTTGGCGTGCAAGATGCTGCCCCATAATTTTATTGAGCTGCTGGAGGCGTGTATTGCTGCGCTGCGCAAGCAACCATTCGAGTTACTGCCTGATTTTCCGACGGGTGGGCTGATGGATGCCAGCAACTACAACGACGGCATACGTGGGGGTAAAGTGCGGGTTCGCGCGGAAATCAAGATTGAGAAAAAGCGTGTCCTCCGGATCACTCAGGTGCCCTTTGGTGTGACCACCGGCAGCTTGATGGATAACATCGTGGCGGCAAACGAGAAGGGGAAGATTAAGATTTCAAAAATCGAGGACAACACCGCGGCCGATGCCGATATCATTGTTCATTTACCCGCGGGCACCGACCCCGAGATGGCGCGCGACTCGCTTTACGCATTTACTGATTGTGAGGTATCGATTTCCCCGAACGCCTGTGTGATTCACCAGGGGAAACCTCGCTTTATGGGGGTCACGGAGATGCTCAATCACAGCGCGTCTCAGACCAAGGACCTCTTGCAGCTTGAGCTCGAGATCCGCCTCGGCGAACTTCAGGAAAAATGGCACTTCAGCACGCTTGAAAAAATATTTATTGAGAACCGGATCTACCGTGACATCGAGGAGTGCGAAACCTGGGAGGCTGTGATCGTGGCCATCGATACGGGTTTAGACCCGTTCAAAAAACGCCTCCAGCGCGAGGTCACCGAAGAGGATATCATCCGCCTCACCGAGATCAAAATCAAACGCATCTCGAAGTTCGACGGCTTCAAAGCCGATGAGGCGATTCAGGCGCTGGAAGACGAAATCGAGCAGATCGAGAAAAACCTGCGTAATCTCACCCGCTATGCCGTGGCCTACTTCAAAAGCCTGATCAAAAAATACGGTAAAAACCGCGAACGCCGCACCGAGGTCGCCACATTCGGCGTCGTCAACCGCACCCAAGTCGTCGCCACCAACGAAACCCTTTACCTCGACCAAAAAAATGGCTTCGCCGGCTGGGGCCTCAAAAAAGAGGAGAGCGTGGAAAAGTGCTCACGCATCGATGACATCATCGCCATCGATGGCGAAGGGAAAATGCGCGTGCTCAAGATTGCCGATAAGGCATTTGTCGGGAAACGGCCACAGCATGTCGCCATTTTCCGTAAGGCCGAGGATAAGATTTACTCGCTGATCTACCGCGATGGTCGGCAAGGTGCCACCTACGCCAAGCGCTTCCGCATCGGTGGTGTCACCCGCGATAAGGAATACGATCTCACCAAGGGGACCAAAGGCACCCGCGTGCTTTACCTCGCGGTGCATAACACCGAGGCAGAAAGCGCCGCCAACCTCGTGCTTGTGCACCTGAAGCCCGCCCTCCGTTTGCGTAATGTTTCCCGTCCTTTTGCCTTTGGCGAGCTCGCCATCAAAGGCCGCGGCGTGAAGGGGAATCTCGTCACCAAACATGCCGTCGATCGTGTCGTCCGCGCCCCCAAGGAGTCGTCCGGTGATACGCTCACCCTCGAACCTTAAAGGGGGAAAGAGCAGGTGAAAGATTTTTTACATCCAAGGCTTGACGCAAAGCGGGGAATCATCAATACTGTTCACATGAACAGAAAAACCCTTGATTCGGCTCTTGATGCGTTATCGCTGGCGACACAGACCGTTTGGGATGTTGTTAAATCCACGCTGATGGATGCCGCCACCCGCATCGCGTCACTTGTTAACCGCAAGCCCTATCCTCAGGATCGACGAGGGCCGCAGTGGCAACAACTCGAACTTCCCTTATCCAGAACGCCAGTTAAACGCTGGAACCGATAAGTCGAGCGCGGCCGTCCTAGTCGCCCGGTCCATCGTCCATCATCCATCGGTCACGGGACCAAGACACGAATCATCCTTGCGAAATCGGTGTGCCTCGGTCAGCATCCCGGCATGCGCCTCTACAGCACCAACAGCCCGAGTCACGGCCACCCTGACTATGTGGAATTTGGCGAAGCGGTCCTCCGCTCGCTTCCGGCTGATAACGGTCTCTACATGCCCGAAAACATCCCCGTCCTTGACGATGGATTCTGGCAGGAATGGAAAACGCTGAGTTTCCATGACATGGCATGCCGGGTGGTCTCAACACTCCTGCAAGGCGCCATTCCCGAAGACACGCTGAATGAAATCATCGGCGATGCGCTGAACTTCCCCGCGCCGGTGGTTACGCTGGATAACCAACACCGTGTGCTCGAGCTTTTTCATGGGCCCACGCTTGCCTTCAAGGACTTTGGTGCCCGTTTTATGGCGCGTGTCATGGCTTGGTTGACACGTGACGATGACCACACGCTGACCGTACTGGTCGCCACCTCGGGGGATACCGGTGGTGCGGTGGCGAGCGCGTTTCACAACGTCCCCGGCACCCGCGTCATAATCCTTTACCCATCGGGTAAGGTCAGTGGACTTCAGGAGAAACAACTCACCGCTCTCGGTGGCAACATCACCGCATTGGAAATCGACGGAAGCTTCGACGATTGCCAACGGATGGTGAAAGCCGCATTTCTTGACGAGCCAACCGCCCGCGCCTGCAACCTCACCTCAGCGAACTCGATCAACATCTCGCGCCTTATCCCGCAGATGCTCTACTACTTCGAGTCGGCGCGTCAGCTCGAGACGCCCCCGGTTTTTGTGATCCCGAGTGGGAACTTCGGAAACCTCACCGCCCTCCTGCTTGCCACCCACATGGGGCTGCCTGTCACGCAGATTGTCGCTGCCACCAACGTCAACGACGTTGTCCCTGAGTATCTCAAAACGTCGCAATACACGCCTCGCCCCTCCGTCGCCACCCTTTCTAATGCGATGGACGTCGGCGCTCCGAGCAATTTTGCCCGAATGCGGGAGCTGTTTGGCGACGACTGGAAAGCGATGACTGAAAACATCACCGGCTTTGCCTCGAATGATGTTGGCACCCGCGCTGCCATCCGTGAGGTGTATGAAAAATGGGGCTATGTCATCGACCCCCACGGTGCAGTCGGTTACCTCGCCGCCAAAGCATGGCTGGCGAACCACCCGGACGATACCACCATCATCCTCGAAACGGCCCACCCGGCGAAGTTCCCCGAAACCATTGCCGAGGAGCTCGGCCCCGATGTTCTCGAGATTCCCGAACGCCTCGCCTGCCTCGCCAGCGAACCCAAAGTCTCCATCCCCATGGCCGCCGAGCCAGACGCTCTGATCGCTTGGCTTAACCAAGCGTGAAGCCAGCAAGGTGCCCGATGATATCGGCCACCCGTCAGCGGCGTCCTAGGCAACTTGCGGCGACCGAGGCGACCAAGGCAATCGCCGCCATGGCAAAATGTATTTGAAACATTCTGCGGAGGTGGCATTTTAAAATGATGATGACGGCCGCCCGCATACTCCCCCACCACATGACGCATGCGTTTTTTTTCAAGCGTCTTGCCAGGGCAGCGATGATCAGATCGGGATGTGTCATGTTTCTTGTCATGCCCATCGCCGGCGCGGCATCGGCTAGCGAGTCGCCAGCGCATGCGCCCGTCCCAGAGGAAAAACTCCTCGCTGCAGCCCGCCAGATTGATATTCGGGTGGCAAAGATTTTTAAGAAAAAGGGGGTGAGGATTCCCAGTGACGCCAGCGACCCCGTGTTTTTGCGCCGCAGTTTTTTGCTCGCTGTCGGACGGATCCCCACCGTGGAGGAGGCACGCGTTTTTATCGAATCAGACGATCCTAACAAGCGCCGCTTGATCACGCGCTACCTGATGAATTCCCAAGGCTACCACAGCCACATGGGCAACTGGCTCATCGATATGCTGCGGGTCAGGGAAAACTTTCAGAACGGACGCACCGCTGCACCTTACATGCAGTGGGTGCGCAAGGCGGTGAAGGCAAACAAACCCTACGATCTCATAGCGCGCGATCTCCTCTCCGCCAAGGGGGCCATCTGGGAAAATGGCGCGGTGGGCTACTACATCCGCGATAAGGGGATGGCCCTCGATAACCTCGCCAATAGTATGCGACTATTCCTTGGCACCCGCATGGAATGTGCGCAGTGTCACGATCACCCGTTTGACGACTGGGAACGCATGGATTTTTATCGGCTCGCGGCCTTTACCAACGGCCAGAGCGAGATCAACCGCGGTGTCTGGAACTCCCTGTGGCGTGAGATTCGTGACGCCAAACAGGAAAACACACCACTGGGCCGCATGGTCCGCTATCTCGGTGACGAGGTCTATTACAGCACTCTCACAGGTGCGGGTAGCGGTCGGATCAGGCTGCCCAGCGACTACCAATACAATGATGGCGACCCTGGCGATTGGGTGAGCGCCCATACTCCGTCTGAAAAAACCTTTGGCAAAGGCGTGCGGATGACCAAACGCAAAGACAGCGACGATGGCCTCGAGCGCTTCGCAGCATGGGTGACCCACCCGCGGAACCAACGCTTCGCCACCATCATCACCAACCGCATGTGGAAACGGATTATCGGCACCGGCCTGTTTGAACCCGTCGACGAATACGTCGTGCCCGAGGAAACCACCTCACCTGAGCTGACCCGCTACCTCACCGAGCTCATGCAGGAGTTAAACTATGACCTGAAATCCTTTCAGCATATCCTGATGCTCACCCGCGTGTATGCCTTTGCTTCTTCTAACAGAGAATTGTCCCCAGGGGAGAAACCCCTTTTTGATGGTCGGAAAATCAGCCGTATGAGCGCCGAGCAATACTGGGATTCACTGGTGACGCTCATAGCGGGCAACCCCGACCAGCTCCCCACACGCGGGTCGTCCGATGCCATTTATTATAGAAACCGACCCGTCCTCGTCGGCGCCATGAATATGACCACCCTGCAACAAGAAGTGCTCGCGATCGACTCCCCTCAAAAACTCCGCAGGTATGCTCAGAACCTGCTCGCCCGCATCGACCAGCACGGGAAAAATAAGACGGAAAATAGGGACATGATGATGATGCGTAGTCGCAGTGGCCGCGGCGCCCTCACTGGGATCGCGCGCGCATCCGAACTTGCATCGCCAGCCCCCATGGGGCATGTGCTCGAAATTTTTGGTCAGTCGGATCGAGTGTTGCTGGACTCGGCAACCCGCGAGGCCAATGCCACTCAGGTGCTCTCGATGCTAAACGGGCAAGTGGAAAAACTCGTAGTGGCAAACGATCAAGCGCACGTCCACCGGCTCTCACAAGGTAGTCACCAAGACAGAATCAGGTCGCTCTTTTTAGGAACCCTCTCGCGCCCACCCAGCCCGTCGGAAATGAAGGTGATGCAGGCCGAGGTCGCCGCACGTGGTGATGCTGGATTCCGCAACATCGTCTCCGCCTTGATCAATACTCGCGAGTTCATCTTTATCCCGTAATCCATCTTTCTCATGAAAAATGACCTGAATCGATCTGATGATATCACCCGCCGTGGTTTTATCATGAATGCCGCCCGCACCTACCTCGGAGTGGGCCTCACCCCTCTCATCGGATCCGCTTTGACAAGCTCATCCGCTGCCCAGTCGAATCCAACAGGAAACGCGGCACAGGCTGTCATTTTTCTCAATATGTCCGGCGGCATGAGCCACATCGACACCTTCGATGTCAAACCTCGTAAAAAAGAGGTGCAGGGGCCAGTCGAGGCCATCAACACCAACGTCGATGGTATCCAGATTAGCCAATACCTCCCTAAAACCGCCGCAGTCATGGATAAAATCTGCATCATCCGATCGATGACATCTGAAAATGGTGCCCATGACCGCGGCCAATACGTCCTCCACCGGAGCTACGCGCCACGCGGCACCATCGTCCACCCGACACTTGGCGCATGGACGATGAAGCTCAAGGGGCGGAACAACAAGGACATCCCCGGCTTTGTCACCATCGGTGGCAGCACCGCCAATGCCTCGGCGGGCTTTTTTGGTGTTAAGTTCGCCGGCGTCCCACTCGGCCGACCCGATGAGGGGCTCAAGGACAGCGTGCGTGCCGACTCCGTTTCCGAGGAGGACTTCGGCCGCCGCCTCAAACTCGCCGACACCCTGAATCAGGATTTTCACCGGCAGCACCGCAACGTCGAGGCCGCCGCCTATGACGAGCTTTATCAAGAAGCCGTGCGCCTGATGCGCAGTGATGACCTCAAGGCCTTTGATATCGCGCGCGAGCCGAAGTCGTCCCGCGTCGCCTACGGCAGCCACGCCTTTGGTCAAGGGTGCCTGCTCGCGCGCCGACTCGTTGAGCACGGCGTGCGCTACGTCGAGGTCAACCTCGGCGGCTGGGACACCCACTACGATAACTTCACCGCCGTGGAAGCCCGATGTCAGGTGCTCGATCAAGCCTACGCCAATCTCCTCATTGAGCTCGAGGCCAAGGGGCTGCTGCAGAGCACCATCGTCGCCCTCAGTTCCGAGTTCGGTCGATCGCCAAACATCGTTGCCGAGCACAACAATGGGCGTGATCACCATCCGGCCGCGTTTTCGAGCCTCCTCGCTGGTGGTGGGATCAAGGGGGGCACGGTTCACGGGAAAACTGACTCCAAAGGGAACCGCGTTAAAAAAGAAAAAGTCACCATCCAGGACTTCAATGCGACCATCGCCCACGGCCTGGGGATGGACGTGAGCGCCGTCCTCCACTCCCCATCCGGTCGCCCCTTTCAGGTCGCGCACAAGGGCCGACCCGTCAAAGCGCTATTTGGTTAAGAAAAAATTCCCTATTTTTCCCTTGTCAGCCAGCACCCTGACACGTAAGAACTCCCCGCCTCCGGCAGCATCCCTGCCACGGCACACCCATGATCTGACCAGCATGCGGTGGATAAATATCCCTTATGGGTAGGTGGCCGAGTGGTTAAAGGCGGCAGACTGTAAATCTGCTCACGTAAGTGTACGAAGGTTCGAATCCTTCCCTGCCCACCACTTTATAATGAAGGAGTTACGTTAATTCGTAGCTCCTTTTTGTTTTGTCCAGACACCCCAGGATGGGCGGAAGATGGGCGTTTTTATTAGCCCTAACTTGCCTCCAATTGTCCCACTTTGTCATGCCTTGAAAAAATAGTCGATTCTATTGCAAGTAGTTAAGATGCGTTAACTGTGCTGCATGTGATATGCAAGGAAGAGTAACGATTACAGGAGACAATTAACCTTGTATTCAATTCAAAGCTCTGTTCGTATGCAGTAGATAATAAATTGGATTGCTCCCTAGTTGGAAATATATGGAGAAGTTCCACATTCAAATTAAAGTTATGGGGAGAATATTTATAGTTGCGGTGCTATTTTCAATTTTTAGTTCTGCGGTTTTTGCTCAGAATAATTTTTCTATGGGATCTGCCAAAGGAGATGTCCTGAAAATTATGGGGAAACCTGACAAAGTTAATCGCTATGAAGCACTTGGCTATGAGTCGTGGAAATACGGGTGGAGCACGGTCAAAATTTCAACACGTAATGACCGGGTGCTAGAATGGCAGAACAAAGGCAATCTCAAGGTTAGTTTTGCGGCAGGAAGAAACATCACCCAAGCAACTCGGTATACTCGAGGATCGCATAAGGATGACGTATTGCGGCTACAGGGAACCCCTGACGGCATAAACCGTTATGAGGCACTTGGCTATGAGTCATGGAAATACGGGTGGAGCACGGTCAAAATTTCGACACGTAATGAGCGGGTGCTGGAGTGGCAGAACAAAGGCAATCTCAAGGTTAGTCTAACGGCAGGTAAAAATATTACCCAGGCAACGTATTATACGCGAGGATCGCACAAGGATGACGTACTGAGGCTACAAGGGACCCCTGAGAATATTAATCGCTATAAGGCACTTGGCTATGAGTCATGGAAATACGGGTGGAGCACGGTCAAAATTTCGACACGTAATGACAGGGTGCTAGAGTGGCAGAATCAAGGCAATCTTAAGGTTCGTCTAGCGGCAGGAAGAAACATTACCCAAGCAACTCGGTATACTCGAGGATCGCATAAGGACGATGTGTTGAGGCTACAGGGGACCCCTGGCAATATCAACCGCTATGAAGCGCTTGGCTATGAATCGTGGAAATACGGGTGGAGCACGGTCAAAATTTCAACACGTAATGACCGAGTGCTGGAGTGGCAGAACAAAGGCAATCTGAAGGTTGGTTTTGCGGCAGGAAGAAACATCACCCAGGCAATTCAGTATACGCATGGTTCGCACAAGGATGATGTACTGCGGTTACAAGGAACTCCCGATGGCATTAATCGCTATAAAGCTCTAGGTTACGAAACTTGGACATACGGCAATAGCAGAGTGAAAATTTCTATTCTTTCAGCCAAAGTTCTAGACTATGCCGACAATGGTACATTGAAGGTGAAGCCGATGAAGAGCCTACCGAAAAGACTCAGTAAATATCATCACAAGCATAGAGGGATGACTTTGTATTATGATGAAAACAAGACATATACTGGAGTGGTTTCATTTGATGACAAAAATCTTGGGAAGGTTTACGGTATGTCTGAGAGAGGTGTGATGTATTTTTATGACAAAAAATTTAAGCCTCTTAATTTGTGTGCATACTCGAACGGGAAATCTATAAAGGTTTCATCGGTAAGGGGCGCCTATGATCCTTCACTGTATAAATACATAAATTCGGCTATCTCAAGCATTAATATTTCCGGTGATATTACAGCATCTGGAACAACAATGCGTTTGGGGAATATGACATTTACTGATTTAGTTACAGATAATGGTTCCTATGTTCATGGGACATCGATAGATTTTGGTAATTTAAAGTTTGATGATTACTATTCAGGCAACGGAGTTACAACCTCCGGAAGCAGAATAAATATAGGTAATATTTCATTTGGGGATTGGTCGTCCTCGGATGGTAGTAGTGTATCAGGCTCAAGCCAAAGGCTGGGTAACTTTATATATCACGATTATACTGGTTCTGACGGTAAAATCTACAGCGGAACCACAATGGAAATTGGGGGGTTTTCGTATACTGATGTGTATGGCTGGTGACAAGATTTGATCTAAGCACTATCATTTTTGAGCTGTATTAATATTTCTCAAGCTATTTAACTGTGCTGCATAGGCAAAAAAATACCCCGCTACGTGGTGTGTAGCGAGGTATGTGAGTGGGACTGAATCAGGTCAGTTAAATTCCGTGCTCGATAATCTGGTCGATATCGTGTTCACGGAATCTTACCGAGCCGCGCAGGAAGACTTTTTCGAGCACTCCCTCGGCGACCATCCGATCCACCGTGCGGGTGGATACGGACAGCCGTTGAGCTGTCATTTGTTTGGTGATCAGCCGTTGATGAGTTTGTCTTGGAGGTTCTTGGTTCATACTTTGAGTCGTGTGAGTGGGGTTTAATTTGTGAGGGTGATGTGGAGCTATTCTAAGCTCCGCCAATATCTGAATAGGCATCGAGTGACTCAATACCTTCAATCATGGGACCGATATCGCCGCAATTGACGCAGCTTGCCCAGGTGCCGTCAGGTCGCTCATGTGATTGGCCGAAGCAGTGGAGGGTGTTGCAGTCATTGCAAAGGAAGATTGTCTTCGAGGCGCAATAAGGGCATCCGGGGTAGACGCTTGATGTGGAGATACCTCCACGGATAATGTCGGGGCCGTATCCAACGATGTTTCGGTTTTCAGGGGCAGCAAGGGAGCTGTATCCTTCCCATTCAGTTGAGTTCTTTTTCCGGAACATCAATCCGAACGGCCTTCTGTGAAGTGAGCAATAAGTTTTAACGATCATGCTCTACCAACGAGTTGATCACTTCTGATGTCCGAGGAATCGGTGATTTATGTTCAAAAAAAGTTGTTTTGAAACTTTTTTAAGAAAAACTGCATTTCCGCCGGATAAATAGATTCCTCATTACGATTCTTTTATGAACGCATGATATGATGTGGGGTATTTGTTCCCGCTTCTGCACCATGTGAAAATAATCTAATCCATAACATGAACATGAAATTTGTAGAAAAAAATAACCGAAAGAGGAATCACCATAGTAGGAAGGAAGCAAAAATTGTTGAGGCGAAGGCTAAACATGAGAACTACCTCCTCAACTTTGCACGTAGTTTAACGTCAAATAATAAGGTTCAAGCTGAAGATGTTGTTCAATTAGTATGGGTGAATCTTTTGAATAATCCTAAAGGGGCCGACTACCTAGATTTACCCTGCTTGATTAATAACGTTAGATGGCGATTTGGTGACCTGCAAAGGAGGGAGGGAAAATATGTAGAATACAAGGAAGGGGTAAACAATGACTCGTGCCCCACTTATGAGCAGCATTCCAGTCCGAAAATTTATGGTGAACACCATAGTGAGCAGGAACAAAAAAATAATTTTTGGGAGATGTTCCCAACTATTGAGTTAACGGAAAAACAGAAGGAAGTTGTTTGGTTGAGGATTTATCATAAATACTCATTTAAACAAATCTCAGACATAGCAGGAATACCTAAGGCTACGGCTCATGATTGGATCATATTTTGTCGAAAGCAATTTGTGACTGCACGTAGTAGAAATCCCCAATATTTCAGTTTGATCTTGGGTGGAACTCAAAACGGTGACGCGATTCGTAAATTGGAGTTGAGTTATAGCAATGGTAAATACGCAGCAAATTTATTTAACAAGTTAGATCTATACTTTTGGATTATCAGGCAGCGAGTGCGTCAATTATTTTCACGTTAAAATGATTTAATCTTATCCATCGGATAAGATGTTCTAAATCCCCTCACCCTAATCCGGTGAGGGGATTTTTTTGAGTCTATTACTCGACAATGCCGGACAAAGGAGGACTTCAATCCGTTGGTAGGGTGAATGGTTACACTATCTACATTTTCCTATAACCTCCTTCTATGCCTTTGGTTGGCATTTGGAGTTTACATGCTCGCAGGCGATCTCATCCGAGGGGTTGTGTATTACTTCGGTAAAGGAGATGGTGTCATGGGAAGGTTTGGTAACTTCATCGAACTCTCCACCCAGAGAGGCAGTTTGGTTCGAGAGCTTGATCAATACGCCATGGACACAGGATTACGTCCCGACACGATGAAAGTCTACATTATGCTTTTGGGTGTGTTGTGGATCTACGTAACAGCTGCCGTGTTGGGAATCTTTGGAATAGAAATCGACCCGCCATACCAGACATTTTGCTCAATATTACTCGCCATCGGCCTTGGCTGCATCATCGAGCAAGGGAAGGTTAAGTATGTAAAAAAGGCGGATCGTGAAATTAAGCAACGGCTTACGGATTCAGAAAAGGAATTCATCAATCTTTCCCAGGTATTTGGTGATCTCAGTGGAGCCTATTACAATACCGGACAAGAAATCAAAGGGTATAAAGCGACAGGTCTGCTCTCGGGGACTATTTATGAGAATCGACTCAAGCGAGTTCATGATAACTTCAACCTGCTAGATAATGGTTTTCGATATGGCATGTGGAACGCCTTGAATGGCGCGTTTTCCAGCATTGAAGATACCCTCAAAACTATTCGCGAGGATGCTAAAGAAGAGGTTGAGAAAACTGTAATTGAACAAGCTATCGAAACCGAAGAGGGAGCCCACGATATCTTGGAGACGGGAGTTGATATTTTGAGGGATAGCGTAAAGGCGAAAAAGGAACGAGCTAAGAAGCAATTCAAAAAAATGGCGAAGCTCTATCACGAGGACAGTCACCCGAATGCGACTCAAGATGAAATCGATGAACTGAATAAGAAGTTTAACATTATTAGTCGTGCCCACAATCACCTCAAATCCATTTACTAACAAACAACAAAACAACTCAAAAATTATGTTTAAAATTAAAAAATACCAACCCAAGAAAGAAGAAACAGCCCTGAATCAGTTACGCAATGTGCAGGAGAAAAGCCGTCCAGCCAGCCTGATGACCAACGCCGGAAACAATGTCTATCTGGTGATCGACATGTCCATTTCGATGGAAGGGGAAAAGTTCCTTTTGGCGAAATCCGGTGCCATGGAATTTTCTAGGGATGCCATTAGAAAAGGATGGAAAGTGGGGCTGATCGCCTTTCATGACTCAGCTGACATGATGTGTGCGCTGACTACTAACGAGTCAAGGCTCGATAGTGCCGTCTCAAAGCTACAAGTCCGAGGATCGACAAACATGTCGGCGGGCTTGGATTGTGCAACTCAGCATCTCAGACAGGAAAGGGGGAGGCGTTATATCGTCCTCGTTACGGATGGATGGGCAAATGATCCGACGGATGCCCTGAGACTAGGTGACATCGCTAAGAGAGAGGGAATCGAAATCATCACGCTCGGCACGCCAGATGCCTTGGAAGAGTTTCTTAAACAGCTCGCATCGAGTGATCAACTCTCATCCATTGTGAAGGATGAACAATTACAAATCGGCATGACTGAAGTTGCCGGACTCCTCCCATGCCATGAACATTAAACCGATATTACTCAGAATTCTGGGATGGGCTGTCTTTTTCTCGTTTTTCTTGCTGATCTTTCCTCCCTTCAAACGAGGGAAGAGCGGTGGAACTAACGGGGAGAAACATCCCATGTCAGAAACTTACGTTGATTCATTTCCTGAAAAACAGGTTGTCAAAAATAAACCTGTTTCCGAAAGAGAGAAGAACCAAAGGAATCGCTTTGAAGCAAAACCACAGATCAAACCTGCACCTCGGGCATTTGTCAAAGTGCCGCCTAAAGCGATTGTTGTCCCAGAAGATCCTGTTCCGAGTGCTGTTGCTAAAAAGAAAACCCGTCAGGTGTCGAGGCGGATTGTTTCGAGCAAGAAATCCACTCCTCATTCAACGCGCCAGAAGCAAACCTCCGAACAACTCAAGGTTAAGATTACGCCTGTAAAGCGTAAGGCATCCATTCGCTATTATAGGCTCAAAAAACAGTTCCATGGAAAGCTCGTTCGTCTCAGGCGTTGGGCGAGCCCTAGAGCCTTCTGGGGGGCGGAAATTCATGATTACGAAGATCTCATTCTGAGTGCCCAACGGTGGCATCACGGCACCGGAACTTTATGGATTAAAGTCACCAGAAAAAACGGTCGAAGCGGCTGGTTGCCGTATGGCTACATTAACTAACAAAACGAAAGCAAATTATGAACAATATCAAAACATACATCAAAAAATCCATGTGGGGGTGGCTCATCATCCCCGTAAATCTCGCTCTCTTCGGCATGAATTCGTCATTTCTTGTGGGAGGCATCGCTGAAGAACAGCGAATGGTCCCGTGGCTTGGCAGTCTGATCCTGATACTCGGGGCCGTATCGTTTTGGATGATCCTTCCTGCATCAGAGGACAAATGGAGGAAGGGGATACATGTCGCCGCAGGTTCGCTAGCTCTCAAGTACCTTGTGTTCTTTGTTCCGATACATCCAGTGTTCCTGGCTTGGACTGAGGTGCATGGGCTCTTATGGGCGGTGAACATTATCATGCTGGCGACCACGATGCCTTTGATCATAGGACTAGGCATTCTTTGTATGGATGCCGGGCGAGGACTTAGGATTTCAGGTGCTTTGCTCTGCATCGCTGGGATTGCCGCATGGGTGGTACACGTAGTCATTTTCAAAGACGGCATGGTCTACGCAGCCTTCATCAGTAATGGAGATGGGTTTGCCATCTATGCCATGAACTACGCACACAGCATAATTTTGGGAGGGTTTCTCCTGCTCGGATTGCCGAGGGTAAACAAACACAATCAATAATGATAGAACTAACAAAAAACGAATATGACCAAGGAGCAAATTATGAAAGGAGAAATTGATTGGGATGAAATTGTTATCCCAGGTGATGAGGATTGCCCACCGCTAACTCAGAGAGACTGTAGGGATCTTTTTTGGGATTCCTTTAAGCGGCTTGAAAACGTGACAGAGCAACAGATGGAAGCGTATTGGCTGGATTCGCAGTTTGACCTTACTGAGAAGGAAATCGGTGAAAAATTGGGAGTAAGCGAACAGGTGGCTATTGATTG
This sequence comes from Akkermansiaceae bacterium, assembly GCA_013041925.1. Classification (GTDB taxonomy): domain Bacteria; phylum Verrucomicrobiota; class Verrucomicrobiia; order Verrucomicrobiales; family Akkermansiaceae; genus Oceaniferula. The sequence continues at coordinate 171,704 of JABDRB010000009.1, forward strand.
GATCAAGCATAGCAGAGATGAAACATTACGTCTTCAGGGAGAGCGATGGGCTAGTTATGGAGATGATGATATTCCCTTTTAAGAGTATCTGGAGGGGAAAAGCCTTTCCCCTGGCCGGAGCTTGTAAAATCTCCGGCGCACCCTATTCGAGCGGGGACACCCCGCAACGCCCAGTCATTCGAATTCATTAGCGAGCTGCCAAGCTGACACTTGGCAGCCCGTTTTATTTTAGCGGACGAACCAGTTTGAACGAACCAGCTTGTTTGGCTCCGCACCACACCCTCATTCCCGAAAGGACACGCTCCTGCATTTCACCTGCGATTTGCCCCACGCGCGTTCCGCGCCGGGGGCAATTCCTCCGGCTCCATTTTGTCGCTTTGCCTTCCGGCATTTCCGGTCGCCCCTTTTTGACTGACCACCGCAGCACTCCACTGCGTTCGAGTGTTGCCGTGGCCTTCGATCTGTTTTTAAGGGGGCTCTGCCCCCTCGTGGTCAAGGGTGTCCCCGCCCTTCCGCACGCCGCTGCGCTTTGTTTGTGCAGGGCGGGTGATCCCCCTCCCTATGACCTCATACCCCCACTCTCGCCGAGAGCAAGGTTTCATGCGCGGGCCTGAAGCCTGTGGCTCATTAAAGAAAGAGAGAAAAACTATGAAGAATACACCAAAAATATATGTCGCTTGCCTTGCTAGTTATAACGCTGGAATCTTGCACGGGGAATGGGTCGATTTGTTCGACTGTGATGACCTGAATGAGAGCGTTCAAAAGATGCTTAAAAAGTCACCTGTTAGCGATGCAGAGGAATACGCGATCCACGACCACGAATTTTGCGGAGGTCTGAGCGAATACGCCGGACTTGATACCGTGGAGGCTATCAAAGAAGCCTATGAAAAAGCGGAGAGTGAAAGCGTTGACTGGGATCTGTTTTGTCAATTTTGCGAGCATAAAGGCCATGACATCGAAGCTGATTCAGTTGAGAAATTCAACGAGGCTTATACCGGGTCTGCTGATACGTTGGTCGATTGGTGCCATGCTTTTCTGGATGATACCGGACAGCTTGAAGCGATTCCCGAAAATCTGCGATACTATTTCGATTACGAGGCCTTTGCCCGCGATATGGAAATCGGTGATGTGTTCACCATCCGTCATGAGTGTGAAACCCATGTTTTTTGGAATCATTAACCCGTTGAGAAAGCAGGGGAGGCGAAAGCCTTCCCTGTTTTTTTCCAGAGCTTCCTGCTCTGGACTCGGCAAGGGGAACCCATCCCCTTGACCCTAGTTTCTTCTTCTGTGATAGTATCATATGATACTGCCACCGCCATCTTGTGCGAGAAGTCGCACTGTGATATCCTGTGATTTCTCGACGACATTCCCATGTCGTTAATTTATCGATGCCCTTCCGGGCAACCTAACTAAACACATATACAAAGAGGAGGAGCAAAGGCTTGTTAAAATCCGAATAAGAAAAAACCGCCGTTGGCGCGGCGGTTATGTTCTTCATGAGTGATGCATGTCTCTAACTAACAAGAGGAGTGTATCTGATTATCTGGAAAAGTACAAGAGGCTTGTCACCTCGAAATGTAATTTTTTACATCCTCATGCCCAGGTTTTTAAAGTCGTGCTTATGATACCATGCAGCATGTTTCACATATTCTATTTTCTACATCCGCTAACAGCACAAGAAAGGTTTTTCCGACGATACCTTCATCGAGAGCTGAAGCCATCGAGCCGGAGGATAACGGCACGTTTATCCTCCCGATGAAGCAGAGTTTCATGAAAAACCGCCGGATTATGGACAGCACGGCAAGGATGCTGGCGATGCTCGCGGGCTGGGCAGGCCATGGCCAGGCGTTGGAAACCACGCAGGGCATTGTTGCCCGTCACATCGGAAAATCCGTGCGCACGGTGCAGCGGATGTTGCTCGATGCCTGGCGTGAGGGCTACCTCACTTATGCCTACACCAAGAACCGCCGGGGCATGATCACGGGAATCCGTGTTTTCCTCAGGTTACAGCGCATCCTGAAGGAGAAGAAACCCGTGGTTTCAGCGCGAAAGCGCAGAAATCCGGGGGCGACACCTGTGGCCGACACTAATAGAAACATAGATATAAAAAGAGAAAAAGATCCTGAAATCATGGCCAGATTGGAGCGGTTTGCTCAATCGGCAGGATTAGCCATTCCGATTTGAACCTTATCTTCTCTAAATCATCATTGGAATGACCCATTGCTAGGCTTGGCGGGAAAGCGTGTGGGCGAAGCCGCGCTTTAATGGAAAATGTAGAGGCTCTCTTTTCTGTTAGCTTGCGTAACATTGCAACTCGACAAAGCTTGTTCAACGAGATATTAGGCAATTAACAACCGCGTATTATAGAGCTTTGCGAACCAATTACATACTCATCGACTATGAAAATGTCCAACCGGGGCTGTTGCCCACGGGTTCAGACATTCCGATCAAAGTCCTCACCTTTATCGGCGAAAGGCAAACCAAGATCCCATTTGAATTAGCTTCATCGCTACAAAAACTAGGCAATCAAGCGAGCTATATTAAAATAGATGGTAACGGTCCAGATGCTCTGGATTTTCATATAGCCTACTACGTTGGCAAGTTAGCAGAGCAGGATTCGAATTCGTACTTTCACATTGTGAGTAAGGACAAAGGATTTGACCCTTTGATTCGCCACCTTAAGAAAAACAAAATTTTGATTCAGCGTGTCAACAGCCTCTCAGAAATTCTTATCTTGAGTAATTCTAATAACAGCACGTTGGCTCAGAAGGTGACATCAATGGTCGAGTCCTTGAAAGCTAGGGGGAATTCACGACCAAGGAGGGTTAAAACACTCGAAAATACAATCAACGCCTTTTTTATGAAGAGCCTCAGCGAGGCAGAGGTGAAAAAGATTGTAGCGCAACTGGCCAAGCAAAAAGTAATTACGCTTACTGATCAGGTCGTAAGCTACAACGCCCCGATCACGGGCAAGGACTAACAATTGCTCGATATGAAAATTGAGAACGAAGCTGTTCGTCAAGTCTATGCACTCTGCCGGGAGATGCATCGAGGTCGTATCACAAGGGGTGATCTGATGACAAAAGTTGAGGAACAACAGCTAATGGCAGTCGGATCAGCTGGAAACTACGCGCAGAATTTTAAGTATATGATGCAGGGTGTGGGCTACAATAGGGCCATGAATCTATATTCAACTGATTATTTTCTTCGCAATATCAGAAATGACTATGGGCAGCTATCTTTTGAAAAGGCTCTTCATGCAGCAAATGAGCACGTCGAGTATTATGATTCATTAGGGAAGGGGCGACAGGTATCTACCCGCGAGTTGCTTAAAAAACTAGATAAGGAATTTCAGTCGGAAAGCTTTTGGTATCCTGATGAGATCCCAGATGATGAGGACACCGACCATAGAGAGGGAAAAGCAAAGCAAGTTTTAGTGAATATTTACGAGCGTAATAGTAAAGCTCGCCTTGAGTGCATCGAGGAATATGGCTACGATTGCGCTGTGTGCTCGTTTAACTTCGAGTCGTTTTATGGGACTCTTGGCTCTGGATTTATTCATGTCCATCACCTGGTCGATATAGCTACAACTGACCGAGAGTATACAGTTGATCCTATCAAAGACCTTCGCCCTGTATGCCCTAACTGCCACGCTATGTTGCATAAAGAAAAGCCCGCTATGTCGATTGAAAAACTTAAAAGTATCATTGCCGAGCAAAACTAGAGAGTAGCCTAATTCCCCTACGCCAACGGAGGATGATCCTCAGGATCGGTTCCATCGTCTGGATTGCCTGGCGGTTTCATCGTCTGGCTTTTACTATATGCCTCTTGCAGCATGACCGCAAATTGCGCCGCGATTCGTTCATCCGAAATCGTGGCGATGGGAACGACATTGCTGCCGTAAATCAGTTCGACTTTCCGATATCCTAGCTTGTGCATGTCTAATGTAGAAAGTCGGCCTGATGGCCGTGGCTTTCTGATTTTTTGCTCCTGACTTTCATTGAGGAATTTTTCGTATGCCCGAAACTGAACCGAAATACTCGGATCAGTTCGATAGCAGCGACCATTCACCGTGATGTGATCGGTAGTAAATATAACGTTTGTCCTTTTTGCGAAAAGTAAAAGGCAGAGGAGAATTGATGACTTCTCAAACATGAGGAGAAAATGAAAAACAGCCAAGGGGAAGGCCGCAACATCTCTTACCGTGAGCCAGCGTAACCATCCAAATAAACACACTAACAGAAGGACGGACTTGAGCCGTTCCGCCCACTTTAATCGATGAAACGTGGGATGCCATCCCGACACACAGCATAAGCCGTCAGCTTCTGAAACAGAGAGTGACGGCCATCGGGGAAGATGTGGCAGCTGTTTTGACATGCGTGTGAATGGGGGCTTTTGATAGGGTGTTATGGGTTCATGCCCATGAATTTTCGGTATTCGTCAAACATCTCGTGTTTATCGTAATAAGCACGCTGAAGAACCATCGCTGGCCATGTTGGACGAATGATGAGCTGACGAAGTAATTCATCGTCACGACCGAAAAATCGTGAGATTTCTTCCGGTGTCATCAATGGGTGGCTTTGCTGGCCCCAGGAATCTCCAGTGTCTCCGCTTTGAACCCGTGAGCTATAACCGGGAGTTTTGACATTGGCACTCTGGACAGTGGTTTGTCCGAGCCGCTTGGAAATCCATTCCAAGGTTTGCATTCCCGAATTGCCGAAGAACTGAAGCACCCCGGAATTTTCAACAAAGGTTTCCCATCTTTTTCCGTAGAGGGCTTGGAGCTGGCCAAGATCCTGAAGAATCGGCCAGAGTTTACAGCCAAAGCCTGCAATCTGTCCCACGGCATCTTCCAGTGATTTCATATGGCCGAGGATGGCAAATTCATCGAGACACATGAGCACCGGATGCTTTGGTCTGGATTTTTGCCGCTCCATGGCATCGAGTGTCAGGTTAACAAAGAGCCGAAGCCAGCCAGAGCAAATCCCCATTTTTGTGGCCGGAAGGCAGAGGTAGATCGAGACGTTTTCAGTTTTAAGCTGTGAAAGATCGATGCTATGAGTGGACAAAACTTTTTGAACCCGTTCAAAACCGATGAAGTCAATATGACGCCTCAGTGTGGAAAGAACAGTTTCCCGTTCCGTGTCGGGCTTATCAAAGAAACTATCGGCTGAGTAACTGATGGAAGGGTGAGCGGAGTTTTGAATCATTTCATTTTTAAGATCCTCATCGAGGCTCATAATAAATTCATAGACCGACACTAAATTGCGTTTTCCTGTGTAGTTAGAATCTGTAGCAATGTGAAGAAGGACTCCCGTTAGGAACATGCGAGAGCTTTCGTTCCAGTGAGGATTTTTTTCACCGGGGGCAGTAACGATCAGGGCATCAGCAATGAGCCCGGCATCTTCCAGGAGAGAGGGGCTATTGGCCTCAAGTAAAGTCAGAGGGTTGAATCCTCCGGCAAATTTTTTCCTGATAGATTTAGGTGTAGTTCCAAAGGGATCGAGGAGAACGACCCTTTGCCCCAACATGTCAGCCCGCCATTCGGCGGTCGCCTTGGCATTTTCTCCTTTGGGGTCTATAGCTAGGAGAGATCCCGGATAGACAATGAGATTAGGGATAATGGTACTTCGCCCTTTTCCTGAACGCGATCCGGCAACGGTAAGCATGTGCCTGTCGTCACCTGCCCCGATAGGGAGCCCGCCCATGGCGAAACGTTCGATTCGACCATCTTGAAGTTCAGTGACGGAAATATCACCATTGATAACCCCCAAGTAAATCTTGCCCTGCACATTTGGTTTGTGGAGAGAAAGGGAAGGTGTTTTCACGATGCTTGCGGATTTTGCAAACTTGGCATTGGCAATAGTCGATTCCAATTGCTCAGCCGACCCTCGGGGGAAGTTGTTGTGTAAACTCGTTGTCATATATTGAACTAACGTGTCTCGACATGCCGTTATCCGACGAAATTATTAGATTCCTAAAAAATCCGTAGGTTTGCCGAGTTGCCGCTCCGTCTCCGAGGAGGACGAAGCGGCAGCAGGTTCGGCGAAAACCTCAGGAACACTTTCTTTACGAAAGGTCATCGAGAGAGGGTGACCTGCTATACTGCCTTCACTGAAATACTTGGATGCAAATGACGTGGTGCGTGACCACGCATGTTTTTTCCCCAAGATTTCTTTCCCTGTTTTCTCTTTCGCATTGTCATCGACGATGATCCATCGCTCCGATGCCGAGGTGTAAAACGGCATGTTGCGGATGTTTTGGATCGTGAACTTGAAATTAATCTTATCGAGCGTCAGCGTTTCCACTTTGTCCAAAAGCTTTGCAGGTGGCACGTAGCCAGCTAGTGAAATTTTCCGGTGCTCGTATGTCTTTGCCATGTTCACCTCATGGATCATTCTATCGTCGAGGAGTTAATATCCGGTTAATAAGGTCACCGCATTTTTGTGTTTCTGAAGTCACGGGCTGTTCAAACGGGTAGCATCCGAAGGTCAGCGATCCTCGGTGTAGCTGCCATCATTTCCCCTGGAGCGGTATGCCCGCTCGTGAGTGTCATGGGCATGGTTGTCCCCAGCAGCGGTATTTTTTTGGTCCTTTTGGGAACCCTCGGTCAACAGAAGCACCCGACCCATATTTACGATTACCCTATTGCCGTGCACTTGCTGTCAAGGGCTGGCCCGCGCCAGTGGCTTCGCCACCCGTGTGGCTCCATGACAGCTGCGCTTATTCACGGCAATCATGAGTTCATCGTAAGGGACGGATACTCCAGCCCTCGTAAACCTAAAAAGGAAAAATACCATGACTACTGAAAACCAACCAGCCACGAAAAGACCTACTCACCGCGTATCATTCTCCCGCATTGTCGGCAAAAAAGAAGACGGCAGCGATAAGCTCGGAGCTGCCCGCGAGATCGGAGCCGTTTGGGCCCGTAACGGAGACAAAAAAGGCGGAGTGATCAAATTTGATCATATCCCGGTCGAACTCACCCGCCACGAAGGAGTTCTCTTTCTCCTTCCGGTGGAGTAGGAAATCCATCCACCATCGCACGGGCGAAGCTTCACCGCTTCGCCCGTTTTTCATTTTTAGACAGTTTCCGCAACGGCGCGTTTCACACCGATTATCCATACCGGAGGATCGGTTGCCTCTGACGCTGGAGTTCATTCTCCATTCTGAATTGTTGTGCCAACAACATGATCCAGAACAAATGCCAGATGTTCAGGTCATTCTCTTTTTTGCGCTGTTCCTTCGCCTCCCGGTTAAAGTCATGTCTTAACTTCATCATCTTATCCTCCTGATCTATCAATGTTTTTGCCTGTCTCATGCAGGGGATAAAAGGGGGTGGATCTGACGCTGGCACCCGCAGGGGCGCAACGCAGAGGAGCAGGGGTTTTCACCCCTTGCCCAGGAGGAGTTTCACCCCCACGCTGCACCTTCGAGACGGGCTGGCATTGAGGATCAGCCAGAGACACACAAGGTGACCCGTGGAGCCGTGATGAACCGTTAGGCGCAGCCCACCACCGAGCTGGGTTACAGGCCGAAAGTTGGCCTTGCCCGGACAGGAGGCGGTCGCTGGCACAGCGATGCATCCAGGCGTGCTATTTCCATATGACGACCATTCATGGTAGAATGAAGAAATAGGGATAGCGCGTCGGATGGCAGGGTAGCGAGATGCGTTTATGTATACATAAACCCCTCGTCAAGGGGGTGATAACCTCCCCCGTTGAATCCCCACGGTAAGTGAAATCCGATACATCGAGTATCAATTTCCCTATCGCTGGCGCGAGCATTTTAGAAAGGACAATCCTATGGCTCGACCTATCAAAAACGCAAAGAAACGGCTCAGCCGCCATGTCTCATTCCGCCTCGATGAAGCGGAATTCAACAGCCTCAATGACGACGCCCGCCTTGTCGGGTTGTCGGCCAATCAATTGGCCCGACAACTCACCACCAAGGGCGGCAAGAAGCTCGTCATCGAGACAAGTCGCCGAAACGATCCCGCGCTCCTCAAACGGATCGACAAGATCGGCCATAACCTCAATCAGCTCGTAAAAAACTCACACATTTTCGGTAGGCTCGACGACAGTGTCAGCCAGCTTTGTTCCCGCATTGATGGCATCATTACCGAGGCTCTGAGAGACCCCAACGATGATTCCTAAGATTACAACTGGCGGAAAAAGCTTCCAAGGTGCGTTCATGTATTACATGCACGACAAGAAGGCTGACACCCGAGAGCGCGTGGCCTGGACCCAGACCGAGAACATGCTCACCACCGACCCCGACAAGGCGTGGAAGGTCATGGCCTACACAGCCATGGAGCAAGTTCGCCTGAAGGAGGCAGCTGGTCAGTCACGCGCCGGACGAAAACTCGAAAAGCCCGTTTTCGCCTACTCCTTGGCCTGGCATCCTGAGCAGGAGCCAGACCAGAAGCATATGCTCGATACTGCCAGACAATCTCTGCGCATGATGGGCTTGGAGGATCATGAAGCCCTCATTGTTGCCCATCAGGATGAACCACAAAAACATGTGCACGTTATTGTGAACAGGGTTCATCCCATCACCGGACGCGCCGGAGATGTCAGGAATTCGAAGCGGAAATTTTCCGACTTCGCCCACGAGTATGAACTCGAACACGGCAAGATCTATTGCCTCCAGCGCGAGCAAAACCAGCAGAAACGGGAGGAGGGCAGGCTGTCCCGCTACCACGATCCCTCCATCGTTAAAGCATGGGAATCCAGCGACAACGGCAAATCATTTGCCGCTGCCCTCAAAAAAGACGGCTACACGCTGGCGCGTGGCCGTAAGCGTTTGGTGGTCGTTGACCCCCACGGCAAAACACACAACCCTGTTCGCCACCTTGAAGGCGTCAAAGCCAAGGACTTCAACACCCGGATCAGCGACCTCGATCAGAGCCGACTACCTGACGCTGACCATGTGCCGAAAATTTCAGACGAGCTGAAACTCGCCCCGGACTTCAACGAGGAAGCCCGCAAGGTTGCCCAGTCCCGTTCCAAAGAGAAGGAAACGGACAAAAAGGGCAAATCCTCAGGAGGCAAAGAACACAAAGAATCCAAGCAAAACGCTACGAAGCGTAAACAGCAAGCCGCTGAAAAGGCTCAGCAAATTAAGCAAGCCAAGGCCGCAGCAAAAGCCAAAGAAAAGGCCCAGCAAGAGGCACGGGAGGCATTCGAAGAACAGGCTATCGAACGCCTAAATCACCAGCAAGACTGCCACATCGAGGAAAGCGGCCAGCTCCATTCTCAATACCATTCCCGCTTAAAATCAGCCAAGAGCCGACTCGCCCAGCATTACCAGCTCCGCGAGCAAAAACAGCAGATCCAAGAACTGGCCGAAGCGACCAGAAACCCATCCATCTGGCGACGCATGACAGGCCGAGCCCGCCGGGACAGGCAAGACCTCAGCACCGCCGTGAAGACCTACAAAAACGCCCGAGGCCGCTACTCCGAGAGAATCGGAAGCATCAGATCCGAGCACGCCCGCACCGCCGATGCACTTCACTTACGGCAAGCCACCGAAAAACAGGAACTCCGAAGCTACATCGACTACCAGCGCGAGACTGGAAACTATGGTCAGACACAAGAAAAACAGCACACCAAAGAACTCACCCGCAAGCATCAGCAGGATCTGAAAAACAGGCGGGATCGAGGTCGGGATGGCCCGATGATGTGATGGATGGGCTTAGTATATGGTAACTTATACTGCTTTCGAGATCACCACGTCTGACAAGCTGGATCCAAACGAACTTTTCATACATCATCTCCTTCCAACATTATTCACGGGAAACCGACGTAAACGGTTCTCCCTGCACAGCTCGAATAAAAATGAAGCTGCCAACCTTGCATCGCAAATTTTCTCGTTTCTAGTCGGCAACGGATGGGCTGAAACCATAGCAAAGTATAAATCGCACCCGTCTGATACCGTTAAACCACCTCATGAAGCCACTGTGGGTGACTTGATTCGCGTTGCCGAGAAATACGCCACCGTGCGTGAACGCACATTCCAGACCTATATTAAATCGCTCCGTAAAATCGTAGCCGACATCATGGAGGTTCCAGATGAGAAAAAGCACCAGTCGGGTAACTGCACCGGAAACAAAGAGTGGAAGGAATCCATTGATGCTACTCCGTTAAGTGCAATCACACCTCTAAAAGTGCAGGGTTGGAAACAAACATACATCAAACAATCTGGGAAAGATGCCTCAGCAAAGCGTAAGGCAACAGTTACAACCAACAGCCTCATCAGAAACGCCAAGGGGTTCTTCTCAAAGAAGCTCTTACCATTTCTCCATGAAGAACTGGTTCTGCCCACTCCCCTGCCATTTGAAGGCGTTCGATCAGAAAAGGCTGGCTCAGTTCGGTATCACAGCAAGATTGATGCGGTCAAGCTGATGGGCCAGGCTGATAAGGAACTGAAAGATAAACACCCCCAGGCCTATACCGTCTTCCTCCTCGCGTTTGTCTGCGGATTGCGGGTTTCGGAAATTGACCACCTATTGTGGGAGTCCGTAGACCTCGATCAAGGATTACTCCATGTACGAAGCACTAAATATCATACACTCAAAAGTGAAGATTCAGAAGGTATCTTGGATTTGAGCGATGAAATGTGTAAGCATCTACAAAACCGCGTGCGAAAGGCTGCTGATGATTTTGTAATCATGGTTGATAAGAGCGCACAAAACGCTTCCCTCTCTAAGTACCGTTGTCAAAAGCACTGTGATGTATTGATTAAATGGCTCCGCAATAAAGGGGTCAAAGCACAAAAACCCATTCACACCCTCCGCAAGGAAATAGGCTCCTTGGTAGCCGCTGAGCAGGGAATTTTCGCTGCATCTCGATATTTACGTCACTCAAACATCCAGATAACTGCCGCAGTGTATCTTGATAAGAAGAACAAGGTCGTCCCATCCATAGGGATTCGGGTATGCGCCTAATAACGGCAATTTTAAGGGAATAAACTTGATCTCCCATATTCTTATGCCTAGGAACATTGACGAACCATAGTCTATGGTGTAAAATCTAAAACGATGCTTTTTGCTAAAAACATTACTACTTTCATCTTAGTGCTGCTGCTGGCTAATCCAGCTTGCTGTTGCGCTTTGATTGGCTGTGGTGCATCGGATGAAGCCCCTGTTAGCTCGTGTTGTTCAGAATCTACTGATAGCAATAAGGACGAGAATGCTCCCAGTGATGAGCATGATTGCTCATGCTCAATTAATAAGCAATATACGGACCAGGGACAAATCAGCTTTTCTGGCCCAGACTTTCCAGTCCTATCAGCCCCCCCTGTCGTATTTGTAGATGTTAGCCCTATAGTGCCAATTTTCACTATAGACGCGCCATTGGCCAAACGCCCGCCACCAGGTGGCCCGGCCCTACGAGTTCTATATTCTGTTTTCCGTCTTTGATATACGGAACATATCCGCGAGCCCTCCTTTTATTGGGCATATTCCTGCGGATCAATCGATGACATGACTTGATAGTCTCGCGAAATTGTCGCGCCCGTCATCCCCACGGTTCCCAGGACTAGTGTGTCCATATTTGTTAGGGCTATTGATAAAATAGCAACACGTGCCCCTGTGCTTACGTGTTTCCCAAACCAACAGACTAAGAAACAAATAGTAACTCATATTATGAAAATTAAAAAATACATCCAAATACTCGCCCTGCTAACCTTTGTCCCATTCATGTTCGCATCATGCAGTGAAGACAAAACTGATGCTGCCAAAGCTGACATCGAGCAATCCTCAGCCAAACCATATCCTCTCGATACCTGCATCGTTTCTGATGAAGAGCTAGGTTCGATGGGAGCTGTTTACGCATTTGTTCACGAAGATCAGGTAATCAAAATGTGCTGTAAAAAGTGCTTACCTAAATTCAACAAAAACCCAGAAAAATACCTCTCAAAACTCAAGAGAGGCAAGGGTTCTGAAAGCGACCGTGATCAAACGGATCACAGTGGCCACAATCATTAAACTATTTATCAATGGTATTCTGGAGAGGGGCACCTTTCCAGAATATCCAACCTATGAATCACCATGAGACTATTTCTATCATCCCTAATCCTTGTATCCAGCCTGTTACTAATAGGTTGTCAAACAACCAAAACAACCACTCAGAATGCAGTGACTAACCCTAGTCATCTAGCTCCCCCTGTAAGAACAAGCAACTACTCCATTCCATCCAGTTCGGGGCTGGACAATATCATCTCACTAGCAATGACGCATCACCCGTCCTTAGTTGCAGCACAGCAAAAAATACAACGACTTCAGGCTAGAGTTCCACAGGCACGAACTCTTCCCGACCCGAAAGCTCGCATCAGTGCCGGAAGCCTTGCGGAGACAGCCGCTGGCCGAACCTCCGCAATGGCTGGGATTGAGCAACAAATACCATTTCCAGGAAAACGGAAAGCAGCAGCACAGGCAGCGCAGAAAGAAGCTGATGCAGCCAGAGCCGAGCTTGAAAACCTCAAGCTGCTCATAGCCGAGCGCATCAGAATCGCCTATTGGAATTACTACCTCGCATATCAAAACCAGCGCATCAATAGAGACAGCAAAAGTGTGCTGAAGACCATACAGGAAGTGGTTCAAGCCAGAGTGAAAGCCAATAAAGCGACTCAAGCCGACATTCTCAGGGTTTCCACTGAAATCAGCAAAGTTGACCAGCAACTCATTGCCGCGCTTCAACAAGTCAGCAGTGCCAGAGCCACACTCAACTCTCTGCTAAACCGTCCCGCAGGGGCACATTTGCCCTACCCCAAACGCTCATCCGTTCCGAGCCAGGGCAGCCTGAGTAAGTTGATTGCAAGAGCGGAGGCCACTCACCCTACCGTCAGGGCAGGGCAGGCAAAGATGACCGCTTTCCAGCATCGCTTACGAAAAGCCCGCCTCGACGCATACCCCGATTTCCTAATCGGTGCCCAACACGCTTGGGTATCAGACTCAGGTCTTTCTCCCGCAGCTAACGGAAAAGACCAAACAATGTTCACGTTGGGGGTGACTATCCCACTCTGGCAAAAACCCCGCAAAGCAAAGGTTCGTGAAGCCAGCGCGGGGGTGGCCGAGATGCGAGCCAATGTGGCAACTTCCAGATCGGAACTTCGCCTGCGCATCGAAGATGCGTGGTTCCGAGCCAAATCATCACGTGAAATGATTACACTGTTCGATCAACGCCTTATTCCTGATGCCCAACAGGCACACGATTTATCGCTTCAGGCATACAGCTCAGGGACACAATCCTTTGTCGATGTGCTCGATACATGGAGATTGCTACTCAAATTCCAACTCCAGCAGGAAGGAAACCGAGCCTCGCTCGGCAAGGCATCAGCATCACTTAAAAGTGCCGCTGCAATTCGATAATTTAAACAACAATAACACTATGAAAAACTCTAACATAATCAAAACCCTGTTAATCCTGGTCAAAAAACCAGTCGCAGTCTTACTCCCTATCACCTTATTTTTTGCAGGCTGGTGGTTTGCCCTCCCATCTGAGCAAAAAGACACTACCAGCAACACAAGCTCGGAAAGTGCTCAGGAATGGACATGTTCAATGCACCCTCAGATTAGGCAGCCCAATCCAGGCCTTTGCCCGATCTGCAATATGGACCTCATCCCTCTTGAAGCAGGAAATGATGAAGGTGGTTTACGTGAAATCGTCGTAAGTGCAGAAGCCGCAGCGCTCCTTGATCTGCGAGTCAGCCCAGTGATAAAGGCACCAGCACAAGTTGACGTGAGCTTGTTCGGAAAAATTGACTACGACGAACGCAAAATCGTCACCACCACTGCTCGAATAAGTGGAAGGATCGACCGCCTTTATGCTGATTTTACAGGCACCACCGTAAGCAAAGGTGATGCCATAGCTAAAATCTACAGCCCTGAACTCTACGTAGCCCAAGAGGAACTCATTAGAGCAGTAAAATCCATCAACGATTCCGGCTCCCAATCGGTGCGCAACATTCGCACAAACTTGCTCAATGCCGCCCGAGAAAAACTGCGACTCCTAGAGCTTACCGAGTCACAAATCGCAGCCATCGAAAAACAGAAAAAACCCAATGATCACATTACAATTTCTGCACCGCAGAGTGGAATCATCGTCAACTTAAACGCTAAAGAAGGACAATATCTGAAAACTGGCGACCCGCTCTTTGGCATAGCTCAACTGAATTCTGTATGGTTGAAAATGGAAGCCTACGAGTCCGATCTTCCTTGGTTGCGATACGCACAGGATGTGTCTTTCAAAGTTGAAGCACTTCCTGGTAAGACATTCCACGGGCGCATAGCCTTTATCGACCCTCAGCTAGACCCTAACAGACGGGTGGTAAAAGTTAGGGTGAATGTCGAAAACAAGAAGCTACTTCTCAAGCCTGGCATGTTCGCAAACGCAAATGTCCAAGCCAATGTAGCGTTACACGGGCGCGTTCTTAGTGCCGATCTGGCAGGAAAATGGATCAGCCCGATGCATCCTGAAATAATCAAAGATGAAGCTGGAACCTGCGATATATGCGGTATGCCCCTTGTCCCCGCTGAAAAATTTGGCTTTGTTGCACCCTCCGGCCCAGTTGAGAATCCTCTGCTTATTCCAGTTAGCTCGGTACTTCGCACAGGCAACAGGGCGGTGGTCTATGTTCGCCTTCCTAACAAAACCGAACCCATTTTTGAGGGGCGCGAAATAGTGCTAGGAGCACGTGCAGGCAACTACTTCATCGTTAAAAGCGGATTAGGCGTGGGTGAACTAGTCGTTACTAAAGGGGGCTACAAACTTGATAGTGAATTACAGATTAAAGCCAAGCCCTCCATGATGAATCCCAATGCTGGTATCCAAGAACGCTCTGCCAACAACGCTCCTGCTCAAATAGCCGGTCAATGGTCATCACTGCTCCGCACTTACGGCAAACTCGCTCTTGCCATGGAGAAAGGCGACCACGATTCCGCTACTGCTGAACTCGAAAGCATGAAATCCGCACTTGAGAGCATCAAGCACGATCAGCTCCAACCTAAAGAGCTGGCTCTTTGGAAAGAATTTTCGATGCGCCTCGCCAATATTCTCACAGAGGTGGCTGATATGCCTGCGAACACTTCCACCCTCTCTATTATCCGACACCAGATGGAGGAAACTCGTCGCTATGTTGGCCTTTCTGCTACTCCCATTGCACCGATCAAATCGGATACTCAATGGATAGCCCCTCTAGCGGCTACTAAAAACGCATACTTGTCCCTCGCTAAAGCACTTGCCGCCGATAAGGAGCAAGAAGCCTTAAAGGCCATTCCGCAAGTAATCACCGAGGCCAGAAAACTACCCAGCGATGATCATACCGATAAACTTCTGCAAGCTCTCAAGCATCTCAACATGCAGAAAAATATCAAGGGCACACGAGCTGCATTCAAACCTGTTAGCATAGCCCTCATCTCCATCATTCGCAAACACGGCATCGACCATCTCGGCAACCTTTATGTCATACACTGCCCCATGGCAGACAAGAACAAGGGCGGTGATTGGCTATCAGAGAAAAACGAAGTCAGGAACCCCTACTTCGGAAGCTCCATGCTCGGCTGCGGAGATGTGACCGACACGCTTTCAAAAGGGAGCAAGTAAGCAATGCTGCAAGTCACGACCTAAATTTACTATTAGCTACTAACAAAATGTCAAAACTTATCCATTTCTGTCTAAACCAAAAACTGGTTGTCCTCATCCTTCTCACATTCGTGATTGGATGGGGTGCGCGTGTTGCCCCATTCGATTGGGACACTGGCACTTACCCACGTGACCCTGTTGCCGTCGATGCCATCCCAGACCTCGGTGATAACCAACAAATTATCTTCACTGAGTATATGGGGCGCTCACCCCAAGATGTAGAAGATCAAATCAGCTATCCACTCACCGTTTCCCTGCTCGGCATACCAGGTGTTCAGGAGGTGCGTAGCTATTCCATGTTCGGTCTATCTTATGTCTATCTCATTTTCGAGGAAGATGTAGATTACTACTGGAGTAGAAGTAGGATATTAGAAAAACTGAATTCCCTCCCTTCTGGAACCTTACCCAATGGGGTAATTCCTGCTCTGGGACCAGATGCCACCGGCCTCGGGCAAGTTTATCAGTATTTCCTCGAAGGCCAAGATCCCTCGGGAAACCCAACCCCAGGTTGGAATCCCGAGGAGCTTCGCTCCATTCAAGATTGGTATGTTAGATACTCATTACTGGGCGCTGAAGGCGTGGCTGAGGTCGCCTCCGTTGGCGGCTTTGTGAAGCAGTACCAGGTCGAGGTTGACCCAGTAAAACTTCAAGCATGGAACGTCACCCTTGCTGAAGTTGCTAACGCAGTTCGCAAAAGCAACATGGAAACTGGGGCTCGCAATCTTGCGATCAACGGAGCTGAATATATCCTTCGTGGTACTGGGTATATAAAGACCCTCGCAGACCTCGAAAGTGCAGTTATCACTGTCCGAGACAACACGCCTATTACCATCGCCCAAATTGGAACGGTACAACTAGGCCCAGCAGCTCGCCGCGGTGCCATTGATGTCAATGGAGCCGATGCCGCAGGCGGTATCGTTGTTGCGCGTTTCGGTGCAAACCCGCTTCAAACGATCAAAAATGCCAAAGCCAAGGCAGAGAAAGTCTCCGTTTCCCTCCCTGTCAAAGCTGTCGTTGATTGGACTCAGGCTTCCCGTGACCAGGTTGTTGAATTTGCAGAAAAGAACAGCATCACTCCTGTTTTTTCTACCACCGAGCCTGCGAATACGGAATTGAATCATGATGCATGGACTCACTGGGCAAATACACACAATGTAGAACACTGGCCTAGCTGGTTCAATACTTCCAAAGTCACCATTGTGCCTTTCTATGATCGATCAGGCCTCATCAACGAGACTCTGAATACGCTCGACGAAGCACTCTATCAGCAAATCCTCGTTACAATCATTGTGGTTGTCATTATGGTGCTTCACCTCCGTTCAAGCATCCTCATTTCCGCGATGCTTCCCCTCGCAGTGCTTCTCACCTTCATCGGCATGAAGCTGTTCGGTGTTGATGCTAATATCGTCGCCCTTTCCGGCATTGCCATTGCCATTGGAACGGTGGTGGACGTGGGTATCGTTCTCACGGAAAATATCATCAAACACATCAAGGAGGCCAAGCCAGGCGTTAGTTCTGCCACCGTTATCTACGAGGCTGTTACAGAAGTCGCTGGAGCTGTCACAACATCCGTGATGACAACCGTGGTTAGTTTCCTCCCTGTCTTCACCATGACTGGTGAAGCGGGTCGCCTATACAAACCACTGGCTTACACCAAATCCTTTGCGCTTATTGCTTCAATTATCGTGGCTTTGACCATCATCCCCCCTATAGCTCATTTCCTGTTAGGAGTTCTCCCCAAATGGTTTAAACGAGATAACAACACAGAGAACTCAAGCAAATCAAAATTCAGCACCCGCCAGATCATCATTACTGCTCTACTGGGAATCAGTGCTGGAATTGCTCTCGGGTTCTCAACCATGCTCGCTGTTGCCCTTCTGGTGTTGGCTCTCATATTTGCCTTCCAGTCTAAAATACCGCCCCGCTTCCACAAACTTGGAGTATTGCTAGTTAACATAGGCACTGCTGTGATCGTGGGATGGCTGTTAGCAAAAAACTGGATGCCCCTTGGGCTTGATGCTTCGATAACCAAGAATTTCATCTTTGTATTCATCATTCTTGGCGGCCTGCTTATCACCTTCAAGGTGTTCGAGCTTGGTTACGCCAGAATACTGAATTGGTGCCTCGATCACAAAGCCATGTTTCTGAGCTTGCCTTTGATGATGCTATTCGCAGCCGCCTGTATTTGGATGGGATTTGGAAAAGTAACCTCTGGTTTTCCTGAATTTGCCCAAAATTCAAAACTCTATCATGCGATTGAAAAGAAATTCCCTGGTCTCGGAAAAGAGTTCCGCCCCGCGCTCGATGAGGGTTCATTTCTTGTGATGCCAACAGTTAGTCCTCATGCATCCATTGATGAGGCTAACGAGGCTCTTCGTAAACTTGATGCCGCTATTGCCGCCATCCCAGAAGTTAGGCAAGTCGTGGGTAAAATCGGACGCGCCGAATCAGCACTCGACCCTGCTCCAATTTCGATGATTGAAACTATCGTCAATTACAAATCTGAATTCAAAACCAATGATAAGGGTGAGTTATTGACCTTCAAGATCAATGACAAGGAAGACTACGTTTATGATTCAAGGGGAAATCTCATTGAAGATCCTGACGGAAAACCTTTCCGCCAATGGCGATCTGAAATTAAAACCGTCGATGATATTTGGCAGGAAATCAGCAAAGTTATTCAGGTACCAGGAGTTACTGGAGCACCAAAACTGCAACCGATTGAAACCCGCCTTGTCATGTTGCGCACAGGGATGCGTGCCCCTATGGGAATCAAGGTCAAAGCCCCTACTCTGGAATCGTTGGAAGACTTTGGATTGCAGCTTGAACGCCTAATGCGTGATAGTAATATTCCGGGCTTGGACAAAGCTAGCATCAATGCTGATCGGATTGTTGGTAAGCCCTATCTCGAAATCAATCCCGACCGCGAAGCGGCTAAACGCTACGGCCTGAACGTCGTTGATATACACAAGACGATTCAAACCGCCATCGGTGGTGAAATAGTCACTACTACCGTAGAGGGACGCGAACGCTACACGGTTCAAGTCCGTTATGCTCGTGAGGCACGTGACAATATTGAATCGATTAAAAAAATACTGATCAAGACCAAGGAAGGAGCACAAGTTCCACTCGGTCAGGTTGTTAGCATTGACTACGTTAGAGGCCCTCAGGTTATCAAGAGTGAAGACACTTTTCTTACGGGCTACGTCACCTTTGGTTCTAAGCCAGGGTTTGCCGAAGTGGATGTGGTTGAGTCTATTCAAGCGCATCTAAGCGAAATGGAAGAAACAGGACAACTCAAACGGGCAGGAGGCATTCGCTATGAGTTCGCGGGCAACTACCAGTCAGCTCTCGAATTTGAGCAAAATATGGCGATCATTATGCCGTTGGCCTTACTTGCCATTTTCCTGATTCTCTATCTGGAAAACCGCTCGGTGCTCAACACCTTTATTATCTTCAGTGGTATCGCTGTCGCATTCTCAGGAGGATTCCTTCTGCTCTGGCTCTATGGGCAACCTGGCTTCCTTGATGTTACCATCTTTGGTCACAACCTACGGGAATTGTTCCAGATAAAAACCATCAACCTCTCTACTGCTGTATGGGTCGGATTTATCGCTCTCTTTGGTATCGCTACTGACGATGGAGTGGTTATTTCCACTTACTTACGCCAGAGATTCAGCAAAGACAATCCACAGACTATTAAGGCAATCCGCGCTACTACCGTGCTCGCTGGACAACGTCGCTGCCGTCCCTGCCTGATGACTACAGCCACCACATTACTCGCCCTGCTACCTGTGCTCACATCCACAGGACGTGGAGCCGACATCATGGGACCGATGGCAGTACCCATTTTTGGAGGCATGATGGTCGAACTCCTTACTATGTTTGTCGTCCCTGTACTCTTTTGCACCATGCAGGAGGTAAAAAGCAAATTGTAAACTCTCGCCTCTAACGAGGCTATCAACAAAAACAAAAAAACCATGAAACCAATAAAAACCATCGCTACATGCACCATCGGATTAACATTTTTCAGCACCAACCTACTTGCACAAGGCGGCTGTTGCGGAGAAATCCCGCCCGCTACAGAAGGCGGATGCTGTGGAGACAAAACTGCTCCAACTAGTAAATCATCCCCAACAAAAGCAATAACCTCAGGAACGACAGTTTCTCACTCAAACAGTATGCTGGAGGGCTACAACGCAGTTGCCACCGCGCTTTACAAAGACGATTTGGCATCAGCCAAGAAATCTGCTTCCGGTCTAAGTAAACACGATAAAACTGCCTCCATGGCTACTTTCGCCAAGAAGCTTTCCCAAGCCAAAACCATCAAGGAAGCGCGCACAATTTTTAATGATCTGAGTGCTGCTGCCATCAAGATGGCTAAAACTAAAAAGGGATGGAAAGTCGCGCATTGTCCAATGGCCAACGGAAACAAAGGTGGCGATTGGCTCCAAAAAGCCAGCGACAAAAGAGTCAACAACCCCTACTTCGGAGCAACAATGCCTCATTGCGGAAGTTTCAAAAAGTAAGCCCCGCACAACTGTTATGGTTGCCGGTGATTCGGGTATCATCGGCAACCATAGAAATATTTACCAACAACAAAATTCTTGTGAAAAATCATCTCATCATTCTAGAAAAATCGACTTTTATCTCTCTGACTGTTTTTCGACTTAAAAAGCCATGAGGAATCAAAAGACAAACGACTTCAAACGAGATGAGCCTAGATATTACCCTCTAGGTATTGCGCTACTGAGCCTCGCATTATTTTACCCCATTCTTGAGTTCGCATACACGGGCTTGATCATCTGGACATCCGTGTTCTGGGGAATGCTCCTAACAGCTACCCACTGCACCAGCTACAAACCATTTGTAAAAAAGATCACTCACTTTCTTAGCCTCATTGTCATTCTAGTCGGCATCGCAGGGCTGATTTGTTACAATTTTCTAAGCGACTCGCATAGCTGGATATTTACCTCTATAAATGCCCTAACATTGATTTTTCTAGCGTTTATTACAGCCTCCCTCCTCTACAGTATCCTGAGTTCATCCAATATTGGAATTAACAACCTGATCGGTGCAGCTTCGGCTTATGTCCTGATCGGCGTAACTTTTGCCTATTCCTATATCGTCTTACACTCCGTAACAGGCGAGGCGCTGCTTATCAGCGAAACGCTACTCCCAGGCACAGCGAGTAATAGTGTGGCTTCACTCGTTGCAGACTACTGTTACTTTAGCTTCACTACGCTAACCACACTTGGCTTCGGAGATCTATCACCCAGAACCCTGCCTGTCAGGGTTCTCTCCTGTGCAGAGGCCATCATAGGTCAACTTTTTCTAACTATACTTGTTGCCCGCCTGGTTGGCCTGCATGTCCTTCTCGCTTCAGGCAAGTCAGGAGAGGGCAATACATCACACAGTGAGATTAACAAATAATCCCAATCTGCTGAGTAACTTCTGTGAGTGCATTACGGAACATTAAAAGGAGAATCAAGGGCGTCTCTCAAACCGCCCAGATAACCAAAACGATGCAAAATATTGCGACCTCTCAATTAAGCCCAGCACGCCAAATAATTCACAAAAAACAATTACACTTGACTTCCACACTGACGACCTTATTTGTCTCATAATCTAATGAGAGCCGCCCGCGCAACATTCCTCCTTCTGCTTTTCCTTACCTCTTTCGGGCGGTGTTGGGCAGATACGTATGGATTACTGAGCAACTCCTCATGGGCTTGCTGTGCTCCAGTTGACGCGGCATCCCATGATCACGATCATGAGGTTGACCATACCCACGCATCTATGCAAAACAACGACGGGAGCACCGCCCCCGAGCCGTATCCAGCATCAGATTGTTCCGGCTGCAGTCTTATACGGTCAGGGTACACATCAACGGTCATCGGTTTCGACCTCAATGCACCGATTTCTCTAGATTTCGTCCCTGAGTGGGATGATCTTCATTTGCGCATTCAGCGCATGCTCTCTTGGGCTGAAGAAGCGCAAGAGTCCCCCCCGGCTTGGTCAATGGATCGAGTCGTTTTGACGATATCTGAAATCGTCACAACCTCGGCAATTTCCGTTCGAGGCCCAAATTTGGCGTAAAACTAGTCAGCTCTATTTTAGATAAGCTGACTCCATCCTTTCACAGGCTTAGTGTGCCTGTTTGACAGGATTTTGTCGTTTCCTGTAATCTACAGGGGAACTGTATCTTCACACCAAATTTAAAAAAATGTACCAAAAAATCATCTTAATTCTAGGCACTTCGATTGCCTTCACCACGGTTTCCGCATTTGCAGACCAAGCACGTCCTATCGTCACCTATTTCTCCATTGCAGACCGGGTTCGCAAACAAAACCCGGATCTCGCAGCCGCTCGGTTCCGTATTCAAGAGGCTATGGGTCGCCTAACACAATCAGGCCGACTTACCAATCCCGAACTGAGCATAGAGACCTCCCATAATCAGAGCTTTCGCGAGCGAGCTTTGACAATTGGTTTTAGCCAAAAATTCCCCGCCACAAACCGCCTGAAGCTAGAGAAAGAAGTTAGTGCCGTAGATGTTCAGACCGCCCGGGCCGAGATATCCGAAATGGAGCGACAGCTGATCGCCAAGGCTCGACAGGCAGTTATCGAGTATCTTTCTCTCGCTCAGCAGAGAAAACTCAGAGTGGAGCAAATCAAGCTAATTAACGAACTAAGCTCAACCCTTCAAAAACTTACGGCCAAAGGAGAAATTTCTGGTCTCGATGCCAGTTTAGTAAAATTGGAACGATTACAACTCACGACGGAACTTCGCCAATATAGAGCGCAGGAAAAAGCTCTCAACGGAGTGATCAAACCCCTTCTTGGCATGCCACTCGAAGCCCCTCTCATCATTGGCGGAAATTTGGATGTAATGACCTTGAAAACTCTCCCTACTGATCTGGATCGGCGGGGCGATATTCGCTCAGCGAAGCACTCCATTATCGGTGCTGGAAAGCAAATAGAACTGGAACAAGCCCGACGATACGATGACATCGAAGTTGGAATTTACGCCTCCGCTGAGCGAACAGAAGATGCTCCAGAAGGATTCGATACCGAGGGCGTTGTCGGCATCGGCGTTAAAATTCCTCTTCCTTTCTGGAACAAAAACGAAGGCAATATCGCAGCAGCTAAGGCTCGAGCGCAACGCAAAAAAGCCGAACTTACTGCTCTTGAAAAAACAGTATTGCACAAGGCGAAGGCAGCCCGCGAAGAAATGATAGAGTGGGCAGGACTTGTCCACGAAATCGATAACAAGCTCTTTCCGGAAGCCGCAAAACAGCAAAAGCTTGCCGAAAAAACTTATATTGAAGGACTTACCAGCATTCAAACCGTCCTACGCAGCCGTGAACAGAAGCTTAGGCTTCAGACCTCGCGCATCGCTGCAGTCGAAGCCTTTCACAAAGCTCGGGCTAACTATGAATCCCAGCTCGGTTACTAAACAAAATTTATAACATATTCACTACTATGAAAATATACATCATCCCCGCCCTCTTCGTTTATCTTGCCTCATCTGCCTTCGCCGTGGATGCCGAGCGGGCCGCCAATACCATCATACTACACGAACATAGCGTCAAAAATCTCCGCATCGAAACCGCCGAAGCTGAAGAGCGCACTTTTGAAAACACCTTCTTTTCAATAGGGCGTATCGAGGCTCGCCCACATTCTCGGTCCGTACTCAGTTCCCGTATTTCTGGGCGAATTACTCAGCTAAATGCTTATGTTGGTGATCGCGTTCAAAAAGGACAGACTCTCGTCCAAGTCGAGAGCCGACAGCCAGGGAGCCCGCCTCCTATCATCTCAATGCAGGCACCTCGTAGCGGCTTGGTTCTGAAAAGTCACGTTGCTGATGGGGAACCAGTGGAACCTGACAAAGAGCTTTTGGATATCGTGGATCTCGGCAAAGTTTGGGCCGTTGCAAAAGTGCCTGAGGCTGAGGCAGGACAGCTAAAACCAGGAACGAAAGCCCGCGTCCGAATTAGGGCCGCTGGTGGTAAGCTAATGGAAGGAACTCTTCTGCGCCTCGGCGCGGAAGCAGACCGAAATTCTAGCACTATTGATGCCATCTTTGTACTGGAGAATCCTGACTTTGTCATACGTCCCGGAATGCGAGCCGAATTCTCAATCATCACTAGCTCACGTGAAGATGTGCTCTCCATTCCCAGGACTGCGGTACAAGGGGATCTTACCAATCGTGTTGTCTTCGTAGAGGACTTTGATCTGAAGCACGCTTATATTAAATCGCCAGTTCAACTTGGTGCTAAAAATGATCTATATATTGAAGTCGTCAAAGGGCTATTGCCGGGCGACGCAGTTGTCACGAATGGCTCTTATGCCCTCAGCTTTGCCGGAGGAGGTGGTGGTCCATCACTCAAAGAAGCTCTCGATGCTGCTCACGGACATGAACACAACGAGGATGGCTCTGAAATCACCGAAGATCAGAAATCCGCAACCCACTCCGAGGGAGATGGGCAGAGTGGCGAAAATTCCGGAAAAGGTGGCATTAACCGGCTCATACTAATCTGGGCCATCATTACCACGGTTCTGCTTCTAATCATCTTTCAGAGAAACATTCTCAGAAAGAAAACTTCATCTTCTCCTAACGCCTAATCCGCCATGCTCAATACACTCATACGTTTTTCACTATCACAACGGGCACTCATTCTCGTGGTTGCCTTGGTTCTCATGATTTTGGGAGTCAAGAAGACAATAGAACTGCCTGTAGAGGTTTTGCCTGACCTCACTAAACCTACAGTCACTATCTTAATCGAAGCCCCTGGTTACGCTCCCGAAGAAGTGGAGACACTCATTACAGTCCCCATGGAATCATCCCTCATGGGAGTCAATGGTGTAACCCGCCTTCGTACTATCAATGATATTTCGCTTTCGCTCCTCATCGTTGAATTTGAATGGGGAACAGATATATATAGAGCCCGTCAATTAGTCCAAGAACGCCTTACTGGGGCAGGAGAGATTCTGCCCGAAGGGATCACACCTTACATGACCCCTGTTAGCTCCCTAATGGGTGACATAATGCTTATCGGTCTGCGTGATCCGACTGGAAATACGGATGTGAAAGACCTTCGAGTCACTGCGGACTGGGTTATCGCCCGTCGCTTGCAATCCATACCCGGCATCGCCGAAGTTCTTTCTATGGGCGGTGGAGTAAAGCAGGTGCAAGTCCAGCCAGATCCTAACCAGATGCTCTCGCTCGGCGTAACCTTTGAGGAAATCCAGGCCGCCGCAAAACGTGCCGTGAAGAACTCCACTGGTGGATTCCTCACCGAACAAGATCAAGAAATTATGGTGCGGAATCTCGCCATGACTACCGATCTCGCCGAAATTGCAAAGACGATTGTTAAATACGAGGATGACCGAGCCATTCGCCTAAAAGACGTAGCCAAAGTGGTCTGGGACATCGAGCCTATGCGCGGCGATGCCGGCTTGGGAACCTCAGCCGATACTCCGGGTGAGAACGGTATGCTCGGAAACTCCGGGGTGGTTTTGAGCGTTCGAAAATCCCCAGGTTTTGATGCCATTAAGCTCACAGAACAAGTCGAAGATGCCATGGCTGATCTCGAAAAATCCCTGCCAGAAGGAGCTGAGATGATCACAATTTACCGTCAACGTGATTTCATCGATCTCTCTATTGGAAATTTGAAAGAAGCCCTACGCGACGGAGCCATCATGGTTTCCATCGTTCTCTTCCTTTTCCTGTTCAACTTCCGCGTGACGCTTATCACCTTGACAGCCATTCCACTGTCTCTGGGAATCACCATACTCGTTTTTGACCTAGCTGGGATGAGCGTAAACTCCATGACTCTTGGCGGTCTTGCCGTGGCTATTGGCATGGTTGTTGATGATGCCATCGTGGATGTCGAAAATGTCTTTCGACGCTTACGGGAGAACACTGCACTTGCCGAGCCCAAGCCAAAGCTTGAAGTCATCGCTCGCGCCTCTGCCGAGGTCCGCTCCTCCATCCTCTATGCGACGATTCTCATCATTCTCGTATTCCTCCCACTCATCGCTCTCAGCGGTGTGGAAGGTCGCCTTTTTACTCCGATCGCCGTCGCCACCATGATCAGCATGGCAGCCTCCTTCGTGGTATCTCTCACTGTCATTCCGGTTCTTAGTTCATTCCTACTCAATCCAAAACCAGGAAAAGGTCACGACGATGGCTTCCTCGTAAGAATATTGAAGAAAGTCTTCAGTGCCACCCTGCTACGCTTCTCGCTAGCTCAGCCCCTTCTTCTGCTGGCTATTACAGTCGGAATCATCGCGTTTTCCGGGTTCGAATTTACCAAGATGGGCGGGAACTTCTTGCCTGCTTTCCGCGAGCCAACTGCCGTCATTGCTACCACGATGGCTCCCGGAACGTCTCTAAAAACAACCAGGGATGTATCGCTGACCGCTCAGGACCTACTTCTGAAAATAAAAGGAGTCGAGACGGTAGGCTACCGTCTCGGGCGCGCTGAACGCGGCGACCATGTCGTACCCGTATCCACCGTCGAATTTGAACTCGATTTTGACGAATATGGGCAGGAAAACCGCGACAAGGTTATGGAAGAAGTGCGCGATACGATGCGCTCAATCCCCGGTACGTTCAGTGCCATGAGCACTCCTCTCGCCGACCGCATCGGCCATATGCTTAGTGGGGTTTCTGCCAAAGTAGCGGTCAAAATATATGGCCCCGATCTTGATGAATTGAGAAATCTAGGTGATCAGGTCGTTGCTATTGCTAGAGATATTCCTGGAATGGAGGAAGCCCGCACTGAACAACAAGGATCTGTTCCCCAGCTCCGCATTGAAATTGATCGCGACAGAGCTGCCGCATATGGTGTCACTCCAGGCGAACTCAATGAGGAACTTGCCGATCTCATTGGAGGCGGTTACGTCTCTGAAATTTATGAAAATCAACGAGTCTACGATCTAGTTGTGCGCCTACCCACCGAATGGAGGGAAGACCCCGACAAACTACGTAACCTCTATATCGACACCCATAATGGTGACCGGATTCCACTGAATTACGTTGCTGAAATCCGCCAAGCCAATGGACCTAACACCATTCTTAGGGAAAACACGCAGCGTCGCTTCGTGGTTTCGATTAACCCGACCACTTCAGACCTTAACGCAGTCGTCGAAGAACTTCAGCAAAAGGTTACAGAACAAATCAAGCTTCCTGAAGGGTATACTATCTCCTTTGAAGGAGAGTATCAGGCTCAGCAAGAAGCCCGCCGGACAATTATCATCATGTCCAGCGTGATTCTTCTGGTGATCGCCTTTTTGCTCTACAGCTTTTTCAAGAGCTTTAGCTTCGTGATGCTTGTTCTTACCAATATTCCGATCTCGCTGATTGGCGGTATTCTTCTGACCCGGTTCACACTGGATAACGTCAGCATCGCGACTCTCGTCGGCTTCATCGCTATCTCTGGAATAGCTGCACGAAACTCAATCATGATGATCTCCCACTATCTCCATCTGATGGCGCATGAGAGCGAAGAATTCACAGTGAAAATGGTCATCCGAGGCACCGAAGAGCGCCTCGTACCCGTACTCATGACAGCCATCTCTGCCGGGGTTGCGTTAATCCCCCTTGTTCTCGCTGCCGATGAACCAGGTAAGGAAATACTCAACCCTGTGGCTATTGTCATCGTAGGCGGCCTGATCAGTGCGACTCTGCTCGGTCTCGTCGTGACCCCGGCCATCTTCTACCAATTCTGCCGTAAATCTGCCGCTCGCTCTCTTGAGCGAGGTGCATCTGCCGCAGACTAAATTAGAACAATCTACAGCCAAAATGGCTGTGCAACCAAAGAAACCAAAACCAAAACTAAAAAAAACAATGAAACTGAATACCAAAACACTAATCGCCGTTGCCCTCTGTGGCTTCGCCCCTACCACCCTACTAGCGGAGGAAAAAAAGCACAAACATGATCATAAAGAACATGCTGGGCATGACCACAAAGAGCACGCAGTCAAAGGCCCGAACAACGGACGTATGATCATGAAAGTCGAACCCCATGCCGAATTTTTCGTCACAAAGGATCGCAAGGTTCAAATCACATTCGTTGATGATGACGGAAAGAAGGTTCCAGTCGGCAATCAAAAGGTCACCATCATTTGCGGTGATCGCTCAAACCCAACGACTCTAAAGATGGTGAAAAAAGATGGAATGCTCGTTTCATCCAACACTCTCCCCAAAGGGAATGACTACCCCACGGTAGTCAGTATCAAATCAACCCCAGATGCGAAAACCGTGCGCGAGAAGTTCAATCTCAACATGAGCGAGTGCCCAACCTGCGACAACAAGGAATATCACTGTAGCTGTGACCATGGAGCTGAAAAAGGTGGTGGAAAAAAAGAAGGAAACCATAAAGGCCACGACCACTAAATCGTCTTCACCACTTCGTCTCCTGCGGGCCCCCGTGGGAGACGATCTAGCGACCAATCCAAGCCAACCAGTTAAGATACATAACATCTGAGCCAATGAATACGATCCTATCTAAATCCCTGGCGGCTCTTCTCATTGCAATGCCGCTCGCCGCAGCCGAGCCGAGTTCCTTTCTTGGCGTGAAAGCCAACGTTGCGGGAAAAGCAAGCTACAAGGATATCAAAGGTTCGTCAACCCGGACCAAAATACAAACCCGAGCATTAAACGTCGAAGTTTCCAATTTTGGCAAGGAGGATATTCCCGGAGTGAAGGTGAAGTGGTGGATCTTCGGTCACACAATGAAAGACCACAAGCTTGTGAAGCTCGGTCAAGGGGAGCGGGTAGTTCTAGTCCCGGCCCGCGACGGATTTAAATTCGCTAGCTCGAAGGTGGAAGCCACCGGAACACGCAAACACAAAGTTTCATCTCGGAAGAGGCCTGGCAAAAAGAGTC
The DNA here is from genome assembly GCA_013041925.1 of Akkermansiaceae bacterium. Classification (GTDB taxonomy): domain Bacteria; phylum Verrucomicrobiota; class Verrucomicrobiia; order Verrucomicrobiales; family Akkermansiaceae; genus Oceaniferula. The sequence continues at coordinate 200,243 of JABDRB010000009.1, forward strand.
GGGGCAAGAAGTCCAGAACGACAACCAAGACCGTACCAGCTTCAGGCAAGGAGTATTATGGTTACGCAGTGGAAATCTATGTGGGGGGCAAACTAGTGGCATCTAAATACAGTCAGCCAAGTTTTGAGAAGGAACTCCACCCCAAAAAACAATTCTAACAACAATATAAAATGAAATCATCTACCAAAAGGTTCGACGCAAACCCCTTGAAACCCACGCTCGATCAATCAATGCTACGCTGGACATTTGGGGCGGTCTTCGTGGGCATGTTGGCGTATCCTCTGGCGGAGTACTTCATTGACCGGCCTACGGATGGAATGACCTTCTTCACACATCACCTTCTGCACGTTCTCGTGAACGGAATCGTGGTCTGGATAGCGCTGGTCTCCGTAATCCGGCGAGCCGTTGTCGAACCGGCTTCACGGATTTTTGTGCATTTGCAGCGAGTCGCTTCAGGCAGGTTGGAGTATCTCGATTGCGAGGTGCAAAGCCGTGAGGTCGGAGATGTCGTGGCGAGTATCAATTCGTTGATCGAAACACTGAAACGTATCCCCGCACCGGACTCTGCATCCCGCGCAATGGATCGGGTACGTGAACTCCGGGGGATTCTGAAACAGAACACCGGCAGACTAGGCGACGATATCGTGCCTGCGATGAGGATTTTGACATTTATTTCACCAACACACTAACACTTTCCTATTCATGCACCAACAGACCCACGAAGTGAAGAAGTCCGACTGCGGATGTGAACATGATCACAGCTCCGGGCCACTGCCTCAGAAAACCTTGATCGCGGTTGCTGGGGTGCTCACCGGAGCCGGGCTGATCTTGCTATGGTCAGGGATACCCGAGTTGTGGCAGATGACCGCTTTTGCAGCCGCAACACTGTCAGGTGGGGCTCTGGTATTTCCTGCCGCCTGGAAGGCCCTGCTGAAGTTTAAACTCGATATGAACGTGCTGATGACTGTTGCAGTCGTCGGAGCATGGATCATTGGCGAGCATGCGGAGGCCGCAGCAGTGGTGTTCCTTTTCGCGCTATCCGAGTGGTTAGAGGGACTGAGCGCCGAGCGGGCTCGGAATGCGGTCCGCTCGCTCATGTCGCTCGCTCCGGAGACGGCATTGCGGAAATCAGAAGGTGGTTCGGTAGATGAAGTTCCGGCCGCGGAAGTGGCAGCCGGAGAAATGATTTTGGTCCGCAGCGGGCAAAGGATTCCGCTTGATGGGGAAGTGACCGGTGGCCGATCCGCAGTGAACCAGGCACCGATCACCGGAGAGTCGGTGCCAGTGGAGAAGGAACTCGGCAACGAGGTCTATGCCGGCACGGTGAACGGTGAGGGCTCACTGGAGATCCGTGTGACCAAGATCGCTGCGGATTCTACCTTGGCCAGAATCGGTCGACTCATCGAAGAAGCAGAAGGCAGCCAGGCACCAACCCAGCGCTTTGTGGACAAGTTCGCATCGATCTATACACCTTTGGTGTTCGCCGCAGCGATTCTCACCGCGTTGATTGCCCCGTTATTCTTTGGTGCCGAATGGCAACCATGGATCTACAAGGCGCTGGCTCTTCTGGTAATCGCCTGCCCGTGCGCTCTAGTGATTGCTACGCCAGTATCGATTGTTTCTGGACTAACAGCTTTGGCCCGCCGGGGCGTGCTGGTGAAGGGTGGAGTCCATCTTGAAGCGTTAGGCAAGCTCAAGGCGTTGGCGGTGGACAAGACCGGCACCATTACCGAGGGCAAGCCGAAGGTGGTCGCCCTGCGATCACTTTCTGGTGAAACCGAGTCGCATGTTCTCGCGCTCGCTGCATCGATCGATAGCCATTCCGAACATCCAATTGCACGCGCCGTGGTCGACTACGCCGAAGAGAGGCAAATAAGTATCCCAAAATCATCAGACTACGAATCAATTGTAGGTCAGGGCGCTGAGGCCGTAATTAAGGGGCAGACGTATTTCGTAGGGAACCATCGGCTTGTCCATTCCAGCGGACTCTGCGGTGCTGACTTAGAGGCGAAACTCGCTGAAGTCGAAGCCAAAGGTCTTTCTCTGGCAGTTTTAGGGCGACGACCGTCGGACAATGGTGCTGGTGAAATACTCGGCTTGATCTCAATTGGCGACGCGCTCCGTCCGAAGGCGCGGCAATCGCTAGATTTACTACATACTGCGGGCCTCGAAAAAATCGTGATGCTCAGTGGAGACAATCAACGCACCGTCGATGCCATTGCGAAAGATGCTGGGCTCGATGAAGCCTTTGGAGACATGATGCCAGACGACAAAGTTGCCCGGCTTCGTGAAATGATCAAACGCCATGGACAGGTTGGAATGATCGGAGATGGCGTCAACGACGCTCCGGCACTTGCCGTGGCAAGCGTAGGTATTGCAATGGGCGCGATCGGTAGTGACACGGCAATTGAGACTGCTGACGTAGCACTAATGGAAGACGATCTCAGTAAACTTGCCTACGCGATAGAACTAGGAAAACGCACCCTCGGGATGATCCAGTTCAACATAAGCTTCGCACTTTTGGTGAAGGCTGTTTTTTTAATCCTGACCTTTGCTGGTCACGCCACATTGTGGATGGCGATCCTCGCCGACACGGGAGCCACACTAATGGTTATCGCCAACGCCCTTCGCCTGCTCTCTTCACCTCACAAACTACAGTAATGCAAACCGCAATAGACCGAACTCCCAAAAGCCAATCAATGAAATCCATGAGCTGGACGCTAACGAAGTCATCTCTCGTGGCTGTACTCATGGGTATGGTAACTTATACTGCCTTCGAGATCACCACGTCTGGCAAGCTGGATCCAAACGAACTTTTCATACATCATCTCCTTCCAACATTATTCACGGGAATCATCATCTGGTTCGTTCTTAGCTTTCTGCTCCGGTCTAAAGTCATAAATCCTGTCAGAGAAATCCTCGTCCATCTCACACATATTGGGAACGGCCGTTTCGCGCCTCTGGAGATAGACTCCGATATCTATGAAATTGAAGAGATTGTTGATGAGGTCAATCACCTTACATTCAAACTTAAGGAAGCTCCGGACGCCGAGGGCACAAGTAAAGCCATCGACGACCTAGTTATGCTTCGCGCCGATATCAAGAACCTCATTGAAAACGAGCAACTTGCGCCTGACCCATTCATACCTATCATGAAGGATCTGAAAAAGCTCGAAAGCCACCTTCTTTCTGCCATTCTGGCAGAGCCTAAATATTAATTTGCAATTATTGGGGAATAAAACTACCATGCCGTCTCTCCTGTTTATTAGACACGATGCTTCATAAAGTAACAGCTTCAGCACTATTCACTCTGATGGCCATGACAATTGTCATGTCACAGTCGGGACTGCGCTATTGTCTGTGTCTTGAAAAAGTCTTTGCTGGCGAATGTGAATGTTTGGAAATGGTCGTGTTTGACGAGTGCTCATTTTCTAAGGAGGAGCTTGAACCCTGTGCTCCGTCATGCGCTGATGATTGTAGTGTAAAAATATCAACCGAAGACTGTACGGTCGATTTCATTTTTGATATAGATGTCAGTGTTCCAAGTGACGTTGATGGCCAATCTCTTGTCCTTCAATCTGTAATAAATATTCCAACCCCGTCTTACCATCGTTCCACGAATGAAATTCGCGGAAGTCCACCAGCACTTCTGGTGGTTTCATCTGTGCCTATTTATGTTCGGCACCTAGTGTTTCTTGTTTGATTCCTTAGATTCGATAGCGCACACACCTTGGTAGTGCTCGCTATTTTTGTGTCCTAATCGCGCCTCTATTACGGGTCGTTGATTGTCCCAGAACGTAATCTGGGGGACTTCTTTTCCTAGATCTAACTTAATCTGAAACACTAAAATGTATCTTAATATTCTCATCCCACTGACTGCTTCACTCTTTCTTGTAAGCTGCGCCTCCAATCAAAACAACTCAGTCTCATCTGATCAAAACCTACAAATCGCTTCCTCATCAGCATTCTCTGCAATAGTTTCTACTCCCTCACTACACGGTGAGGTGACTCGATCACGGGCGATCAAGCATGCGGTTACATACAGTCCCAAACTAAGAGCCCTACGAGCCGAACTCCGTGCATTACACGCTGAAGTTCTTCAGGCAGGCCTTCGCCCAAACCCTGAGCTTGGCCTTGAAATTGAAAATTTCTCCGGCAGCGGAAACACACATGGATTCAAAACTGCCGAAATCACGGCGGCTGTTTCTCAGAAGCTAGAGCTTGGAGGGAAACGTGCTAAACGTCATCTTGTAGCCAATCTGAAAGCGCAAGCCCTAACCTCCGCAATACGCAGTATGGAACAAGAGGTCACAATCGAAACTGACAAGGCTTTTACTGCGTTGTTAGCAGCTCGAAAATTGCGACTGTTAGCCGAAGAAAATCTAGCTAGCTCACAAGAGCAGGTAAAGACACTCGATTCTCTGATTGAAGCGGGTGCCACGTCCAGTATCGATGGCAATAAAGCAAGGCTCGCACGCTCTGAATCACGCGAATTACTAGCAGAAGCACGCTCTTCTGAAACCAGCGCAGCTGCAATGTTAAGCCAAATCTGGGGCGGTGGATCTGCGAACATCAAAGCAACTGGCTCGCTAGATTCAAACGGCCTAACAACGACAGCAGTCAATCCAGGTATAGTTATCTCCAAGCATCCTTCCATGAAGTCCGCCGCTTTGGTATTCGCCCTTAATCAGGCTATCTACAAACTTCAAAAAGCATATCGAATCTCCGACGTAAGCATCAGTGGAGGCGTTCGCAATTTCGGAGAAAGCAATGATACCGCCGCCGTAGTAGGAATCTCTATCCCTCTTCCTCTATATAATAAAAACCAAGGAAATATTCGTGCGGCGGAGGAAAGAGTAGATAAAGCCCGCGCACAGGGACAAGCAGTCGAAAGTCGCCTCCGCTTACAAGTGACTCAACTGAATGCCGATCTTCGTTCAGCAAAAAGCAGAGTGGTTGAAATTGACTCACGGACAGTCGCAGCAGCAAGAAAGGCACTTAGCGACACTCAGACAGCCTACGCTGCTGGGAAAAAATCCCTTCTCGAATACATCGATGCCCGGAAGACACTTTTTGAAATTGAGCGGCGACAAATCAAAGCACGGGCTGATTTACAAAAAGCCTCGAATTCTCTCAAACACTTCTCCCGCAATTAATCACTACTAACCCCACAAAAAACCATGAAAATAATAACAAACACATACAAAGTCCTCGCTATAGGCACCCTAACAGCCATTCTCGTTTCTTGTAATTCCGACAAGAAAGAGTCTGCTTCATCCAATAAAGAAGCCAAGGTTACAGAAAGTTCAGCGTCCACGGAGGTGGAACTCCACGCAGTTGCCGAATGTCCCACTGGTGAGGGTTGCTTCATCTGCGACTCATCGAAACGTGAAGCGGGCCGCTTATGGTGTAAGGAGCATGATCGCTACGAGGACCGCTGCTTCATCTGCCATCCTGACATCAAGGAACCAAAACGCATTTACTGCTCCGAACACGGTGTCTATGAAGATGAGTGCTACCTTTGCCACCCGGAACTCAAAGGCAAAAAGGCAGGGAGCAAATCATCATCTAATTCCGCTCCAGCCTCGATCTTAATGTGCAAAGAACATGGTGTTCCCGAAAGAGAGTGCGCCGTCTGCCAGCCACAGCTTGCAGTCGGTCTCAAGCCGGGAGAAAGTCTGAAAATCCGCGTTGCTTCGGCCGAAGCAATGGAGAGGGTTGGCGTCCAGGTTTCCAAACCGGAACATACCACCGCCCGTGATGCCGTGAGTGCTTATGCCACCGTGGATTACAACCAGAATAAGGTGGCTAAGATCACGCCACTGGTTGAAGGTATTATCAGGGAAATCAAAGTCGTTCCCGGTCAGAAAGTCGCCGCTGGTGACATTCTCGGAACCATCCATTCCTCGGATTTTGCGGAAATGAAAAGCCGTTTTCTTGCCGCTTCCGCCGCAAGAAAGCTAGCTGACCTGCAAGTCGCCCGCGAGCGGAAACTCGCGGCCAAAAGCATTTCCGCAGCCTCCGAGTTAGAAATTGCAGAAGCCGCAGCGGAAGTCGCCAAGGTCGATCTCGCAGCCGCTCGCCAGCGTCTGCTCAATCTGAGTCTAAGCGAAAACGAAATCGATGTGCTTGCCTCAGACGGTCGCCCGACTTCCCTGCTCACGATCAGGGCTCCGTTCGCTGGAACAATTGTTGATCGCGATGCTTCAGTGGGTGAGCGGATCGAATCTGGAGAGCCAATCCTCGTCCTCGCTGATCTCTCCACCATGTGGCTGGAGCTTTCAATTCCTGTCCGCGACGCAGCCGGACTTTCTCCGGGAATGGAAGTCAGCGCGATTTTTTCAGATCTCCCCGATACAGTCATCAGCGGAGAACTCGTATGGATCGCCAGTGCCATTGACGAAAAAACCCGACGCATCCGGGCACGCGCGTTAATCATTGCACCCCCTGCGGCACTGCGCAAAGGTCTCTACGGAGAAGCCCGCGTCCAGTTGGGTGAGGCCAGATCCTCTCTCGCAGTCCCCACAACTGCGATCCAGACCATCGATGGTGTGCCTTTCGTCTTCGTCCGCAAGGAATCGGCACTCTACGCAGCCACCCGCGTGGAACTCACACAGGCAAACGGTTCCAGCAATATCAGCGCGGTCCGTAGCGGTCTCGCACCTGACGACCTAATCGTTAGCCAAGGCAGCTACATCCTGCGCTCCGAGTTTCTAAAATCCCTCCTCGGTGCTGGCTGCGTGGACGATTGATGTTTTTCAACAGCCATTCTCTACCCGTCCGTCTTTTTCAAATTTAAATCTGATAACGCATCAATGTTCCAATATCTCATTCGCTTCTGCCTCGCCAACCGCCTACTGGTTTTTCTTTTCACCGCGCTCATCGTAGTCGCCGGGATGTGGGCGGGATCGCGCGTTCCCGTCGACGCCTTCCCTGACACCACTCCGATCCAGGTCCAGATCAATACGGTCGCCCCCTCTCTCAATGGCGAGGAAATCGAGCAACAGATCACGCTTCCGGTCGAGTTGGAGATTTCCGGCCTTCCCGGACTCGCTAGCGTGCGTTCCGTATCCAAATTTGGGCTTTCCCAGGTTGTCGCCACTTTCGATGACGACACGGATATCACCACCGCCCGCCAATATATCTCCGAGCGTTTGCTAACCGTCGAGCTGCCCGATGGAGTCGGCACGCCGCAGATGGGACCGATCTCAACAGGGCTAGGTGAAATTTTCCACTACGTCATCAGCAGTAGCGATGGCAGCCGCTCGCTCGAAGAACTACGTACCATCCACGACTGGATCATCAAGCCAGAACTCCGCAAGGTGCCCGGAGTCGCCGAAGTCAACTCCTGGGGCGGTTTGGAAAAACAATATCACGTAGTCGTCGATCCCGAACTACTCCTAAAGTTTGATCTCTCTCTGGCTGATCTCGTGGAAGCTCTTGAAAAGAACAACCGCAACGTTGGAGGGGGTCGAGTCACTGTTAGTGGCCAAGATCTACTTGTACACGGCATAGGACGCGTAGCGTCCATTCCTGAAATCGAACGTATCGAAGTAGCCTCCAGCGAGGGAACTCCGATCCGCGTTTCTGACATCGCGCAAGTTCGCATCGGCAGCGAACTCCGGCGCGGCGCGGTAACTGCCAACGGGCAGGGCGAAGTTGTTCTTGGCCTTGCCTTTATGCTCATGGGGGAAAATGCTCAGGAAGTCACCAAAGCACTGAAAACACGGCTGGAGGAAATCCAGCCTTCGATCCCGAAAGGTGTCGATGTGCAGGTCGTTTATGACCGTACCGAGCTAACCGATTCAGTGCTCGGCACCGTGACCCACAACCTTGTCGGCGGCGCGGTGCTCGTCACCCTCACGCTGCTGATCCTGCTTGGAAACGTCCGTGCCGGACTGCTCGTGGCGATCTGCATTCCGCTGGCCATGTTGTTCGCCGTGCTTGGTATGAACTATTTCGCGATCACCGCAAGCCTCCTGAGCTTAGGCGCGATTGATTTCGGCCTGATTGTCGATGGCTCGGTCGTCATGACAGAAGCCAACCTGCGCGGACTCGCAGAGCGCACCCGCAGGAATGGCGGGCGAAAACTCACTATCACGGAGCGTTTCGATTGCATCCTCGAATCTAGCCGCTCGGTAGCGAGACCCATCCTTTTCGGTATGGGAATCATCGCCGTCGTTTTCCTCCCCATTCTTACCCTCGAAGGCACGGAAGGAAAAATGTTCCGCCCCATGGCCATCACCTTCATCCTCGCCCTGTTGGGTGCGCTCATCATTGCCATTGTCATCTCCCCCGTGCTCGGCCACCTGTTTCTTCCCCGGAAGTTCAAAAGCGAGGAAGGCTGGTTCTCACGCAAACTCACGGGCGGTTACTCGGCAATGCTTGGACTCGTTATGAAAGCCCGGTGGGTGGTTCTCACCGTTGTCCTCGCCCTGCTTGTCACCACCGGAGTCATCGCCACCAAGCTCGGCGGCGAATTCATCCCGCGTCTCAGCGAGGGTGCCGTAGTCGCCAACACCATCCGTCTCGCAGGCACCTCCATCGATACCTCCACCGACTACAACACCGCGATTGAAAAACTTCTCAAAGAGAAATTCCCCGATGAAATCCGCCACGTTTGGAGCCGGATCGGAACCGCCGAGATCGCCACCGATCCGATGGGCACCGAGTTGACCGACATTTTTCTCTCCCTGAAACCCCGCGAGGAATGGACACAAGCGGAAACCCAAGATGAGCTTGTCGCCAAGATGCAGGAAACTGTCTCGACCCTCCCCGGAGTCAACATCCTCTTCACCCAGCCCATCGAAATGCGTCTCAACGAGATGGAATCAGGGGTCCGCTCCGATGTCGGCATTCTCATCTACGGAGACAGTTTCGAAGAACTCACCCGCCTGAGCGACGAAATCCAGCAAGTCCTCGTTGACATCGAAGGCCAGGCTGATGTTTCCAGCGATCAGATCAGCGGCCAGCCCGGATTAAAAATTCAGCTCTTGCCTGAAAAAATGGCTCGTCTCGGCGTTTCCGCATCGGAAATCCTGCCCTACATCGAGGCCATCGGCGTGCTCCGCGTCGGGGAAATCTACGAAGGACAACGCCAGTTCCCGCTCGCCATCGTCCTGCCTGATAAATACCGAACCAAAATCGAGGCAGTGCGAAATCTAGTGATCCCCACCTCCACCGGTATCCACGTGCCCTTGTCCGAAGTCGCCGATATCGTAGAAGCTCCCGGAGCAGCCACGATCAACCGAGAATGGGGCCGCCGCCTGATCCGCGTTCAAACCAATGTAGACGGTCGCGATGTGGTTTCCTTCGTCGAGGAAGCAAAACGCAAAATCGCCGAAAAAATCGACCTCCCGGAAGGATACGTTATCGAGTGGGGCGGTCAGTTCGAGAATCTCGAACGCGCACGCACCCGACTATCGCTTGTCGTTCCGCTAACGATGATTCTCGTTTTCGTTCTCCTTTATCTCAGTCTCCGTAATTTCAAGGATGTCGGCCTCATCTATCTCGGCATCCCCTTCGCGTTGGTCGGCGGAGTACTTTCACTATGGCTCAGGGACATTCCTTTCAGCGTCAGCGCCGCCATAGGTTTTATCGCCCTCTTCGGCATCGCAGTCCTCAACGGCCAAATCCTGATCGAGGCTATCCGCGCCAACCTCCGAGACGCCACCGACACAGTCACCGCCGTAAAACAAGCCGCGACCCAACGGTTGCGACCTGTTCTGGCAACCGCCATCACCGATGCCATCGGATTCCTACCTATGGCTATCTCCACCGGAGTCGGCTCAGAGGTTCAGAAACCGCTAGCAACAGTCGTCATCGGTGGTGTCATCACCTCCACCGTCTTGACGTTGATCGTTTTGCCTATTCTCTATCTGATGATTAACCGGAAGTGCGAGAAAATAGAACCAGAAACGCTAATTCCCACCCTTACACACTGACTCCATGCCCTGCGACTGCCACATAGAAATCACCGAAGCTTCACAGAAAGGTGTATTACTGAAATTACTCGGCTTAAACGCAACGATGTTCGTGATTGAACTCGTGGCTGGAATCGCTGGCGAATCTACGGGTGTTCTAGCTGATTCTCTGGACATGCTTGCAGACGCTCTTGTTTACAGTGTGGCTCTTTACGCTGTTGGACGTTGTGCAAGCATAAAATCACGAGCAGCCTTTTTCAGCGGAGCTTTCCAAGTGATCATTGCCCTAAGTATCTTCTCTGACATTATTAGACGAGTGGTCTACGGGAGCGATCCCTCTTCGCTCCTGATGTTTTCCGTTTCTATAGTTGCGCTTATTGTGAACACCTATTGTCTCCGCCTAATATCGAAAGAAAAAGAAGGAGAAGCCCACATGCGTGCTAGCTATATTTTTTCGAAAAATGACGTGATTGCTAACTCTGGAGTTATCCTCGCAAGCTTCCTCATCTACCTCACGAACTCACGATGGCCGGACATTATAATTGGCTTCATAATTACCGTGATTGTTTTTCTGGGTGGTCTGAAAATAATATCCTCCACAAAAGGGCATACAGATTCCGAAAGACTCAATGTAACATGACGCCCAAACGATCTAACTATTCTACCTAACATTCATATACTTAGCCAACGCTTCAGCCACAATATCCTGCTGGCTCCATTTCTTTTCCCTGTTTTTTCTGCGCTCAGCCGAGACTTCGACAAAGGCATAAGCCCACTCTTCGGGAAGCCTTAGTTTCACAGTGACATGGCGGTGATTCCTCGCCAGAGTCTTCGAACCAATTATCCTGATGTCTCCGTTTTGTTAACAAAACTTTTTTCCCGACTAATCGCTATCGTAGTTACGACGGCCACTGTATAGCAGCATACTTGTCCTAATGGTTGACAGCGTGGCTCACATCAAATCGACACCAAAGCGCTTCATCAGCCAAGCAGTCAGAACAAAGAGAACAGCCGTTAAAACACATCCCCCCAGCAGGCAAAATCCATAGTGGATGCCCTTGCGCAGCATCCAAGGCATAAGCAAAAACATGGGCAATGTGGGGATTACATACCAAAAAGTATAATAAGCGTGATTTGCAATTTTCTCTGTTTGCTCCTGCCCTTTGAAATCAAAAAACATCCATGTCATGGCTAACACCGTAACCATAGGCAAGGCCGCTATTAAGGCCCCTAATTTATCATTCCATTTGGCAACTTGAGAAATGAGTACAATCAATCCAGCTGTAATCAGGTATTTTATGAGAATAGGCATAAACTTGTTTTTTGGATAAGAACTCTAACTATACACCGGTTTGGTTTATGATGCTAATGAATTATAAATTCTACGATTTAACCCATAGAGCGCAAATTCTGCCCCTATGGGTTAAACGTAATAATTCCAAAATCACCTCCCCTAAGGGTTTTTTAGTATTGGGACAGGGCCTAGTTGGACTTGATGTCTTTTAGCAATGGCATCGAGCCAACTGCCTTGGTTCCGTCAGGCTTTACGATTTCGAGCCACCACTTTGCTCCGGCCGGGAGTGGCTTTGGGGCGATGGCGTGGATGTCGTAATCGTCGTGTGAAGGAGCGTATTCGCCTTTGCCAACGGCTGACATGGTGCGGTCCTCTGTGCCGATCCAGGCGCGGGTAACGGTCTGGCCGTCATCTTTGTAGGGTAGCTTGATCACGAGGTGACCTTCCTTACCTGCCTCTACGTTGCCGTGACCTTGGGCGGCTTCCACCATGTTCCCGCCGATGTCGAACTTGCCAAGCTCGACTTCATCATGGGTGTGGTCATCCTCATCGTGCCCTGCTGCCGGGGTTTGCTTGGTGTCAGGTTTATTGTCAGCCGTGGTGACTGGTTGCTTTTTGTCACAGCTGACGAGCAGTGCGGCAAGAGATATGACGGGGATGATGGTATTTAGTTTTTTTAGTTTCATTTTTTCTATTTTGTTGGTTTGGTTTTCGGGTTGGGTTGTTTGGCAGATACGCGGTGAATAGCCGCGTAGCCTGCCGGAACAATGATGAGATTCAGGAAAGTTGATGATAGCAGACCTCCAAGAATCACGACGGACAGCGGTGCGAGGATTTCGTTCCCGGGTTTGTCTCCTTGTAAGACGATGGGAACGACCGCAAGAGCTGCCGTCAAAGCTGTCATGAGAATCGGCACGAGTCGCTCAGATGAGCCTTGGACGATGGCTTCGAACATCGTTTTTCCTTCGTGTTTGATAAGATGGTCGTAGTGGTTCACCAGCAGGATACCATTGCGAACTGCGATGCCAAACAGTGTGATAAAACCGACCATGCTAGCGATTGAGATCACCGGAGCCGTGTAGTGTCCACCGAGACCAAACAAGGCCGCTGTGTTGCTGGAAATCCCGGGAGATTCCGCGAGGTAAATCGCTACGATACCGCCGATCAAGGCAAGCGGGAGATTTACCAGCACCAGCAGAGCAACGCGGAATGATCCGATGGCAAGCTGGAGCAAAAAGACCATGATCAAAACGACTAATCCGCTGTAGAGGTAAATCGTCCTGCTCGCTGCTTGCTGTGCCTCAAATTGGCCTCCGTATTTCACGGTGTAGCCGAATCGCTGCACGATGGGATCGACCCGGATTTGCACCTCCTCAACGAGATCACCAAGGTTGTATCCTTCCTCGACGTTTAACGTAACAACAGCTCTACGCTGGGCGTTCTCACGTCCAATCAGGTTGGAGGTCATTTCGGGCCCGATATCGGCGACCTCGTGAAGTCTCACTAGCGCACCGCCTTTGCCACGAAGCACTAAGTTGCTAATATCACGAAGCTCATCGCGCTCTTCTTCTTCAAGACGAACTGCTAGATCATACCTGCGGACTCCTTCATTCACCTCAGCAACAGACACACCGAATACGGCATTTCTAACCTGCTCTGCGGCAGAGCGCGGAGTCAGGCCATACGCCGCCAGATCAGCTGGACGGTAATCAATAGGCAATGATTGAATCATCACTTCGCGGCTCGCTGCGACGTCACGGGCACCTGGAAGAGGTTTTAGAACTCCCTCGATTTCCTTGGCGATCACACGTAGTTTCTCTAAGTCATCACCATAAATACTGATGGCGATGGCGGCCGGAGTTCCGGACAGAATGTGACTAAGGCGGTGCTCAATCGGCTGACCAATGTTGGTAGTGATCCCTGGGACTTTCTCCAGAATTTTGCTAATCTGCTGACGCACCTCCTTGTTTTCGAAACCGGGCTTAATGGTCACATCGATTTCAGAGTTGCTCACTGGCTCAGCGTGTTCATCCCTCTCGGCACGTCCAGTTCGGCGGGTAACACTTTTCACTCCATCGAGAGCCAGTAGCTGTTGCTCGATCGCGCTTGCCATACGGTCGCTCGCTTTGAGAGATGTTCCGGGAGGTGCGAAAAGCCCGACGGTGAAAGTGCCTTCATTGAACTCCGGTAAAAACGATTTGCCAAAGGTGGAGCTAAGCAGAAGAGCCAGAGCTGTGGCAATAACCGCAACTCCAATCACCGACTTCTTGAACTTCACTGCCCACCTAACAATAGGCATGTAAACTGACTTCAACCATCGAACGAGAGGCGGATCTGTGGATTCACCATGGTTGCTTTTTCCTCGCATCAGGTAGCGACACATCGCAGGGGTCACCGTGAGGGCGACAACTAAGGATGCAATAATAGAGACACCAAATGCGATTCCGAGTGGACGGAAGAAACGGCCTTCGATCCCTTCCAAGAACATCAGTGGCAGGAAGGCTAGGACGATGATGATGGTAGCAAAAACCATCGCGGGCCGGATCTCGTTACTCGCTTCAAGAATCACCTTGAGACGTGGCTGTCTATCAGATTCAGGCCTAGCCGCATCTTCATTAAGTCGCCTGAAGACATTTTCAACATCAATGATAGCATCATCGACCAAGCTCCCCACTGCGATGGCAAGACCACCGAGAGTCATCACGTTAATCGTCATGTTCATCCAGTCGAAGACCAGAAGACCCACCGCTAGAGACAGCGGAATCGCCGTCAGGGTAATCACCGTGGTCCTGACATTGAGCAGGAATAGGATCAAAATTACGGAAACGATGATGGCAGCATCGCGTAGAGCGTGTACCACGTTAGACACCGATAAATCGATGAAGTCAGCCTGGCGGAAAATCTGCCGGTTGATGTGGAGGCCTTCAGGTAACGAGGGATCGAGTTCATCGAGCATCGAGTCAATCGTCTCGGTGATCGTGATGGTATTCGTTCCCGGTGCTTTCTGAATGGTCATGACAACGGCTCGCTGTCCGCCATCGGCACCTGTTCCACGTTTGGGAGCAGGTCCGAGTTTTACGTTCGCCACTTGCCCAATAGTTACCGGGAACCCGTGGTGGTATTTGATCACCGTACCGGCAATATCTTCTACAGATCGAACTCGCCCACTCTGCCTAACAGGCATTTCAAGTGAATCGACATCGGGAAGATAGCCCGCACTCAGGGTGCTGTGTGACGCTGCGGAGGCATCAATGACGTCCTGAATGCTGAGGTCATAGAGGCGTAGATCATCCTGACGTACCAGCACTTGATACTCGGGAAGTTCGCCACCGATGACTGAAACTTGTGAAACTCCGGGAATGGCCAGAAGTTTGTTTCTCAGGTCGTATTCAGCGTAGGCTCGAATCTCCAAGTCGCTCATCTTCTGATCAGGCGATGAGACGGCCAAGAGCAAAATTTCTCCAGTGATCGAAGTGATCGGAGTCATCTCTGCGTGGGCATCCGGAGGTAGATCCTCCCGCACGGAATCGAGGCGTTCGGAAACGAGTTGTCTCGCGGTGTAGATGTCTGTTCCCCAGTCGAACTCGACGTAGGCGATGGAAAGCCCAATGGCGCTCGACGTGCGCACACGTCTGACGCCAGGCACTCCATTCACCGAGCTTTCGATGGGAAATGTCACGTATTGTTCGACTTCATCAGCCGCTAACCCAGGGGCCTCGGTCATGATGACAACCGTTGGTGCGTTGAGTTCGGGAAAGACATCGACAGGTGTCTTCGAGAGCTGCAACGCGACGAAGGCGAGTAATACGCCAGCCAGAATGAGCACCAACGGCGCGCGCTCCAGCGAAAATTTAATAAGTCTGCTTAGCATAATCGTAAAAGTTAGTCTTCTTCACCGTGAAAGGAACCGTCGGCATGGAAATGCCCACCTTTTTGAGAGGTTCCGCTTTGAGAACTCGCGAGTTTCAGCTCGTAAACTCCGTTGAGAACAACCTCGTCGTTTGGTCCGAGCTCGCTTTTTATCTCGACCCATCGACCGTCATTGACCCCGAGATCGGCTTCCACGCGGATGGCTTTGTTGGCATCGAGTGGATCACGTTTAAAGAAAACATGAGTGATACCGTCTTTAACAACCGCAGAGCTTGGAATCGCCAAAACGACTCCGTCACTTGCCTCCTTGGCAATCTCCAGAAACGCCGACACGCCTGGACGACTCCAAGATTTCAGATCTTTCGGCATTGCGTAAAGATCGATTGTGCGTTGCTCAGGGTCAGCTTTAAGGCCTATCTGAAGCGTAGCTATGATCGAATCGTTGAGGTTGTTCTGTCCAGCTTGTGGCGGCACGATGCTCACCTGTTGACCGTTTTTAAACTTCAACAAATCACTCTGCAAGCCCATGGCATGAAAGCGAACTTTTGTCGTATCGACCGTTGTCAAGATGAGCGTTGTCTCCTCAACAAAGGTGCCGTCAGTGATAGCTAGAGACTCGACTGCACCAGACTCTTGAGCGAGCACCACGATCCAGTTACCTACCGCTTCACGTGGAATTGGTTTTCCTTCTCTGCCCGTGGGTGTCTGTGCTGCGTGCTCGTAGGCAGCCGTCGAGGCTTTCAGCTGTGCCTGCCGTTGATCAACATCCGCCTTCAGTTCTGCGACCTGAACGTCCAGTTCGGCACGTTTCACGTTGGCCTTGGCGAGTGCTGTTTTTCTGGCTTTGGCAGTTTCGTATTTCGATTGGGCCTGAGTGAGTGCCGCTTGGGCTAGATCAACCGCTTGCTGTAAATCCAGCAATTTGAGCGAGCGAAACTTGTAGAGTGGAGTACCCTTCTTCACGATATCAAATTGATTCACAAGAAACTCAACATGAGCGGGTAGCATCATCCGGTATTCGTGTTTTGCAAGTGGCTGTAACTCAAAAGATCCCGGCACGCGCACGGTATTGGCGACATTCCGGCGTTCCACCTTGGCAAAGGTGATGCCAAGATTACTCCTAACGGTGGCAGGAATGGCGATGCGGTTGCTAGGTAGCTGCGCTTCCTCTTTTTTGGAAGTCGCCGCTTCTTCGCTGTCGCGGCTACAAGCAGGAAGTAATAATAGAAGCCCTAACATGGGCAGGTTTTTTAAATTTAAATATTTCATGGTCTAAGTTGTTGGGAATTTATTTGCGGCTGGTTGGCCCAAGGAGAAAACGAATATCGTTTTTCACCTGTGAAGTTTTTAATTGGATATTGATAATTTTTTGTTTTGCCTCATGGGCTCTCGTCAAGCTTTCGAGTAAAACGAGGCTTCCGCCTTCGCCTAGTTTAACCAAGCGCTGTGCGTCTACCACCTGTCGATCAACGAGCGGAACAAGGGTTTTTCCGATGGACTTTTGCTGAGCATACGAGGCATTTAGCCGTGCTCGTAGCGCGGCCAGTCGGCCCACTTTCCTCTCATACTCTGTCTCGAATGCGGCCTGCGCGACTTCGCGATTTGCCCGTGCTCTGGCGATCCCTCCTTTGTTGGAATTAAAGATGGGCAAGGGAATGGCACCGATGAAGCCGATGCTCGACTGCCCCTGATCCTTCTCAGCCTGTGGGCCGATTTGAAGATCCGGGTATTGCTTGCGTATCTCCCGGAGGAGTGTGCGCTCGGACACTTCGTATTCACGGCGAAGCCTCCCGAGAGTGGGGTTATTGGCCGCCAATCGTTTTTCACTTGGCTGGACACTTGCAGTAGCGAGTGCCGGAACCAAACGAATGGCAGCACTCGGCGAAAGCCCCAGAAGAGATCGAATTTCCTGTTCCTCCGCTGCCACTTCGCCCTTCAATCGATCGATTTCAGCGCGCTGACTTGTGCGCTCAATAGTAAACAGAGCAGCCTCGGTTCTGGGAATCTCCCCTTGTTTCACGAGTTCAGAAGTCGATTTAATAATGTTGTCCAGTGACGCAACCATCTTCTTGGACTGCTCAAGACGCAGCCGTTGCGCAGACCAGGAAATCCATGCACTGCGCAGAGCGCTGATTACTCTCCATTCAGCTTCGGCAACTCGGTCAAGCTCGACATGCATCGCAGCGTTGGCTCGCCCTTTCTCCACTTGAAGACGACCGGACAGAGGCACTGTTAGTGAAATAGCGGAACCCACAACCCATGGATTAGGGACTCCTTTGGTGATTTTCAAAACATCGATGCTTAGCTCAGGATCATCCCATAATCCTGCGTACTTCGCTGATGCTTTGGCTACACCAGCTTTCAATCGAGCAACTCGAAGATCTGGATTGTAAACCAAGGCGATCACCTCGCCCTCACTGATCGAGACTCCATTGGCAGGATTAAACGGTTGAACGGTCGGCGAGGACTGGGCAAGTCGTTTGGCGAATGCTTGGACTTTTTCGTCCGAGGCACTTAGCCCCCGCCATTTTGCGGCGTGAGCAGGAAGGTTCAATGGCTTGGATTGAAATGACTGACAGCTGGCCAGTAAGCCAAACGCACAGGACGTCGCCGAGATGCGCAGGTATGCGCGATAAATTGTTTTTCTGGTATTGGAAAAGTTATGGTTCAAAATTGTTTTCATAGTTCGTAATTATTTACGTGGTGCCTCTGATAATGAGAGACTGTATTGTGAAGAGCCTAGCGCTGATCAAAGATGCTTGGCCAAGCCCACGCCATGGTCATCACGACAAACGGGAGCAAAACACTGAATAAGCGCGTATTGTTGTGCGGTGTGACTGCGGACGGCAGATGGTCAAAACACCATGCCTAATGTCTGCCAATGGCGGCAGATCTCCGAGTAGTTGGGCCGTTAAATCGACGATCCCAATCACGTGTCGTTCACACCTCGAACCTCTACTGAGGGGGCTTCATCAAACTAAAATAAGGCCCATCCGGGCACCCTTCTTCTATCGGAACGGGACATTGGCCAACCCATCTTTCAAAACTGGGACAGATCGATCCATATACTACCGGAAAAGCACCAACACCCATGAACACAACATGAGAATGGGAGTCCTTTTCTTCGTCGCCCTCCTTTTCATCCTGATCATCAGTCGAAGAATTCACTGGTTCGTGGTGATGATGCCCATGGTGATTTACCTCTGCATCAATAGCATGCTCATGTTCATGGCTATGCTCCACTTCGACCGCAACAACCGAACCGCCTCCATACACCAAAACGATGGAAGCTGTTAATGCAAAGAGTAATAATCTTCGCATAGTTGTCATAAATATTTCGATAAAAGCGAACTCATCATAACAGCCTTTGGGGGGCAAGCATATAATTCATAAAAGTCGTTTCCCTGTCATGCATCATTAAAGCAGGCACTTGAAGAATCCTTTTAGTTTTTTAGCTGTTTTTTCCCATAAGCTTTCATGCTCTTTGATCTTATCCTCAATTTGGAAGGGTTTGGATACTTTACGAGACTTTGATGTAGATCTTTTTGAGGGATCGTACTGCTTTTTAAGCCATCTATCATATGCTCGGCCTTCATCTATTTCCTGATCTGTCCACTGTGGAGCGTGCTCAATACGATTACCCCGAATCCAATAGTGGGATCGACAATCAAATCCCCAGTTTCCAATCGAGGGATAAAGTGTAATTGAATCCCCATCAAAATACAGTTGCCAGTCGGTGGGGGACAGTGGGGTAACAACCTCGTTGCCACAACCGCAGCAGCAGAGGTGTATCACACTGGCATACTCCATAGAGACGTAAGCCACTCCCTCCTCTAAGGTGGCAGGAACAGATTTAACAAAGCGAGGTTCTATACTTGTATGGCCCTTCATGCGTGATCTTCGTTGAGGAGGTGATTTCCCCCCGTAGTATAAAGTGAATAGAGTTCATTGTCTTGATCGAGATAAAACTCCTGTAGCTTTTTCCATTTGATAACAGCCAGGCAAGCGTTGAGGCAGTTCAGGTCAGCGACTTGAATATTTGTAGTATATAAGTCGGCTCCGTCTCCTCCATCGTAAGGAATGCGATTGCCAGCTTCGATGTGATCACGGTTTTCAGGTGTGCTCGTACTTACTCGAAGGGTTCCATACAGCTCGTTATTATCGGAGAGATTAACACCCATGCCAACGTCTATGAAAGGGATACCAAATTCTTCAAGCTTTCGGACAATTAAGTGACGCGATTCACCATCATCCAGACATAGGAAAACAAAACTCATATCCCTCAGGACATCGACATTATCTTCCTCTACCCTCACCGGATGAGCATGAATATGGCGGTGCATTTTTGAGTAAACATTATGATAGTAATCTACCTTTTTAGGGGATGATTTTAGATCATCAAGCGAAGCTGCTCCAGGGGCTCTAAAGGCATTATGATTCAAAAAATCATCATCGTCATACAGATGAATTTCTCTCACTGGAGTTTTGGCTATCAAGTCGAGAATGTAAGACCCGGTTCCTCCCAGTCCCACAAGAGCTATTTTAGGTAGTTCAAGTTTGGCACTAACGGTTCCTATATCCGCCCTGCTGGTTGCTGTGTCTAGGTATTGAAATACTGATTCATCCTCTTCTGTAGCTATGGGTGCAAATGTCCTAGGGGTGGCCGAGCTATCCAACTTGGTAGCTGGTCCACTGATGATCCCAGCATAGGTGGTTATTTTGTGATAATAACCATCATACGGTTTTCCTCCCACTGGTTTAGTGGAAAATTTGCAGTCGGCACTTAGTCCTGGAGCTAGATTTTGCTTAGAGACAGAATGTTTCATCTTATCCAAAGGCGCACCCGTATCGTCACAGGGATATTCCCCAGCAAAGAACATGGTGTGGTCTTTCATCTTTCCAACGGTGTCTCCAGCAACAGTCAGCTCGGTGATCATTGTGCCAATTTTCACCGAGCAGTCTGATGCCACATAGGGGATATCGGCTATCACGAGGTAGCCGTTTTCAATCCTAATGTTGAATCCTTCATCACGAAGGATCTTGAGGTCAGAGTTATGATTTATCAGTTGGTGTGACATCGAAAATCATTCCTTTCTTAACTTTGACTGGGTCTTTGCCTTGGACAAGTGAGCCGCTAGGCTTGTTCCCATGTCCTCGACGATATTGAATTGTTATCATTATGTTAGGCCCAGAGGGTGGGTTATCAAATGCTAGAGCAAGAACCTCTTCAAAAGTTAGGTATTTTTGGGTTACTTGCTTTTCGCGCGTATTGACGATGATCGTCACTTCTTTGCTTTTGGCGTGATCGCCTTTATTTTCGGTCTTCATATGATTATGCATATTGAGTTAATTTCCAGGTCACAGCATTTCCTCTGTAAGGAGGGAATCTGTTTCCTATGGCGATTGGGGCTGTTGTGCTTGATGCACCAACTACTGTCCAAACACCGCTTTCCGGGCATTGTTCACCCGTTCGTCTAGTTGTGCCTATTGGCTGTTTAGTATTTCTCATACACTTGTAGGTAATCGAAGCGTGACAAACTCGGCGGCATCCAAGAATTTTGGCTGGGATGTCACGCTTCGTTCACCTACTAATAGACGAACTCATTCTGCATCTCACATATGTGCACCCTTCAAACAAAAGCAAAAATGGGAGAAGATGACCTTCTCGCCACTATAGATCTTTATAAGGACGATCACTCGGCCTCGAGTAAGAAAGCTCTACAAGAGGCGTTATCGGAGATTATAACCCGGCATCAATCATATTTTTATGCTGTGGCAAAGCATGTTGCTAAGCAATTTCCGTTACTGGATTACGAAGTGATTTACTCTGAATTTGCCATTAAGCTGATTGAATTGGCCGGTAGATTTATATATGACCAAGGGTCCGGTAGGTCGCTTGATAAGCAGTATAAATACTGGGCTGGAGCAATTGTTTCGTTGATCACAAAGCAAATGCTGAAAGGCGCAACCCAGGAAAAACTCGATGAAGAATACGTATTAAATTGTGCAGCCAGCACATTAGATGATGAGGAAAGTAAAAAGATACAGGAATTACGAGACTTAATGGAGGAGCACCTTACAGAACGTGAATGTAATGTTCTTTGGGCTTGGAACATGATCCAACCTTTGGATGGTGGGGCTGGCCGAACTCCACCCGAGGAACTTGAGAAACTTGCGAAAAGTCTTGGCACAACTAAGGTGAATCTAAGGCAAATACGAAAAAGAGCACTGGATAAATTACGCGAGGCAGGAGCCGACATTATGAATTGATATTGAAATCCACCGAGCAATTATGAACCAACACAACAAAAATCAGAAAATTCTAGATCGAGCCCTTGAGAAATTTGGAACTCAGGTGCCTTTTACGGATCAAGAAATCGAAGCGTTTGAAGAAAATATAGTGTCTGAAGAACTACCGTCCCATTTACAAGGGAGTTTTTTGGCGAAGCAAATTTTGTCTGAGACGCAACCTAAAGTGACTCCTTTTATAAAGCAGAGGCCAGTAAATTTGGATGCAGGGTTATCGATGGCCGCAAGAAACGGAAAAGAGATATCTGCCGATGTATTGAGGCAAATGGAAATTGACCGAAAAAATAATGAGTCTTAAAAAAAGTGAAGCCCAATTAGAAATCATCTCTCTTGCTGAAGCCGTAGCAGATGAATATTGTGCAAAGGGTAAGATAGACCCATGTAAGATTCTTGATGCTGAAAAAATTGGGTATGGCTATGGAAATTACGGAGATACTTTTGACGGCATGCTTGAGTTTAAAGATTCAAAGTATTACGTATACGCTAATTTAGATCGTTTAAGCCGACCTAGCAGTGTTCGAACTCGATTCACCTTTGGTCATGAGCTAGGGCATTATTATATCGATGAGCATCGAATCGCTATCGAAAATGGCGTGGGGCAGCATCAATCCCTATGTGGCATGTTTGATCGTTCGCAATGTAACGAAGAAAGGGAGGCAGACCTTTTTGCAGCAAATCTTCTTATGCCGCCTAGCAGGGTTATAGAGTTTTTGGGAAAACATCAAAAGTTGACTCCCCTAAAACAAATCCAGTTGATGGCCGCTCACTTTGACTCATCAATAACGAGTTCTGCGTTACAGTTTATTGCGCTTAGTTCTGCACCCACAGCTGCAATTTCATGGAGGCCTTCTGGGGAAAGCGCTTGGGTGAAGCTCGCTGACGAATTCAGGCTTGATGATACGATGAAGTTTTGGTCAAAACCGAAGTTCCAGAGAGCTGCTGAGGCTCCAAGAGATTCAGCTTCATCTATTGTTTTAAGGGGAGAAGAAGATTGTTCTAGTAATGCCACTTTAGCATCATATATTTTTGCCAATGTTAAGCAGGGAGGACATCGAGACATCCTGTTAACCGAAGAATGTATGGCTCTTGGTGATTATGGTGCGTTAACTATTATTTCGAAAAACTCAGAAGTCGCGATCTAATAGACCTCAAAAATGTTTAAGTGCTTATTCTGGGGTGCATCCTAACATGAAAAATATTCTCTCTTGCCGAAGTCCGATTGTCAGGATAGTCATTTAGTTGTGAGTGATGAAGCAAAACGAGGAATTGTCTTTCGAGATCCTGTCCATCAGCTCATACACATTGACGATGATGACGATTTTCTTTGTGAGCTAATTGATTCCCGGCCAATGCAACGCTTGAGAAGGGTTCGTCAACTTGGGGTTAGCTGGTTGACTTACCATGGTGCCGAGCACAGCAGGTTTTCGCACTCTATGGGCGTTTTTCATGTAGCCTCCAGGATTTTAAATACCCTTCATCACAGATATCAAAATTCCGAAGAAATCCAAAAACTCATTGAAGATAATCATCGTGCCGTTCTCGCCGCTGCGTTATTGCATGATATTGGGCATGCTCCATTTTCTCACGCCATGGAAAGGCTGTTTTCTGCTAATGCAGACCATGAAAAGCGAACGATGCTCTTAATACAAGACGAGAGTCTTGGCATACCGCAGATTTTAGAAAAAGTAGGGGTCCAGGCTGAAGATGTAATTAGTATTCTTGAAAAGCTCCATAAATACCGCTTTTTATGTGATATTGTCAGCAGCCAATTGGACGCTGATAGAATGGACTATTTGCTGAGAGACTCTCTCTTTACAGGTGTAGAATACGGTCATTATGATTTGGAGTGGGTTTCATCTCATTTGTGCCTAGGTAAAAGACCACATAACGAAGAGGCGGAAACTGAGATTAAAAATACAAATTTGAGGCTCTGTCTCGATGAGAAAAGGGGGCTTTTTGCTGCTGAACAGCTCATAATTGGACGTTACCACATGTCGATGCAAGTATACTTTCATGCTGCAACAAGAATGTGGGAGGCGCTTTTGTTGTGCCTATTACGTCGCGCAGCTGAGCTATCTAGAGATGATAACCTAGCTTTACCAGGCGTTACCTTATTGCCTGGTACGCCTCCAGCTTTACTGGAATTTCTTCAAAAAGAGGGGGGAATAGATAATTCGTTATTTTTACGCTTAGATGACGGAGTAATTTCTTCAGCAATGGAAAATTGGCGCGATTCATCAGACGACTTTGTCGCTGAAGTTTCTTCGGCATTTCTTGAACGACGAAAACGCATTGGACCAGACAAGAAAAAGCTCTTTAAATTGTATGACTTAAGCGGGAAAGACCTGCTCTCGCTGGGCAAACTTCTGGGAATTCTTGAAAAAGAAACGGAAAAATTCCCTGCTTATAAATGGGAACTTGATGATATCAAAAAATGGCCTCTTTATAAAGATTTCTTAAGTAATATCAAGAAGGCTGGGACCGTCGAAAATGTGAGTGATGCCTCTTCCATATTCCTCTCTGATGGCGATTTATCCTCAGACGCCCAGCCAGCAGAACTTTCTTCTTTTATATTTCAGTCAATGGGTGATAACCCTCTTGATGTAACCCGACTTTTTGTCCACTACACCCTCGTCGAAGAAATTGATTCCCTAATGGATGAATTTAAGTTATCTTAAATATCAACCCCTGCTACGTTATGCACTACTCTATTCTCCTCCCCATGCTCATTCAACAACTAGACGTTGTTGATGGGCGAAAAAAAATACAGAAAATTGTTCATATTCTACAATCTGCAGGCGCTCCTTTTGAAGAACGATTTGAATTCGCTTTTTTTGGTCCATACTCAGAGACTCTCAAAGCTGAACTAGATAGTCTTGATAAATTTGACATTATCAGTGAGGAAATCAGTGGATCATCCTACAAATTCTCAAAAGGTGGGCGTTTTGATCAAGTTGAAAAATCTGGTATTTTAGCAAACACACCACCTTGGGCTTCTTTCGCCCAAATACTAAACGAAAAATCACCACGAGAGCTCGAAGCTCTTAGCACTGTTTTGTTCTTAAAAGACAAAGGCTATGAAGATGCAAAATTGCATGAAAAATTTATTGAGCTAAAAAAACATCTGCAAGCCCATCTCGAATGGGCTACAGCTGCAGGTGACTCAATTCGTGAGCAGCAGATGAATTGGGAAACTTTGCCAACTGCTCTTTCTCAAGAACTCGTTGCCTAGAAGTCAGGTTAACTGGCTATGGCAAATAAATTAATCAGTCACACGGCTGGTCTATGGAATACGCATATCAGGGATGAGCTTATTCTTCCTATAATTGAACGACTACCTCTTTTCGATGAGCGGTATTGAAAAATAGTTATAGGTAAACAGTTGGGTGTATTAGATAGGATGCCTCGAAATTTATTTGTTGGTTTCATAAGCTCGATATCATTCCAACAATCCCTGACCAATCGAAGGAACTACTCGATTTTTCTGGTCGGCGTAAAAGGCGGAGGTGATGCGAATGTCGCTGTGGCGCAGGTAACGGGAGGCGGCGAAGATGCCTTCTTCGCTGGCGATGATACTGCCGACCTCTTTGCGGAGTTCGTGGATCGGTTTGATGGAGTCGACCCCGTTCTTTCGGAGCCAGCCACGTAAGAAGTCGAGGGCTCCTTTGCATCGGTATGAGCGGGTGATGCTGGAGCGTTCTACTTTGCCACGGGATTCGATGACGAAGATTCCGGTCGCCTGTTCTTCGTAGGCCGAGAAGATTTCTTTCATATCGGCACTCAGGGAGATCTCTCCGGCGGAGTCCTCGCTTTTGAGTTGGTGGTATTCGGTGTCCATGATTGCTAGGATGGAGTTATCGAAGTCGAAGGCATCCCAAAGCATGTGATCAATCTCGGAAACACGCAGACCACAGACCAGAGCTAACAGGAGGATCTTGTAGGCTTCCGGGCTGGTGTGTTTTAGTTCTTTATGGCCGAGCTTGAGGATCTCCTTGGCATCGATCTTACTGCGATAGCGCGTTGATGGTGGTTTCTCCATCGTGACGCCCTCGAAGGGTAGTGGTGTGGGCAGCTCGACTTCCTGTTCCAGAAAGGGGATCACCTTCTTGGCAAACAAGGACTTTCCATTACGGATCAGGCTGTTGACTGTGATCGTCGCTTTGCGCCTAGCACTGGCGGTTTTTCCATTGGTGATAAGGAATTGCTGTTTCCAGTTCTGGATTCGCATGGGCGTGAGATTTTTCAGCTCGATGGCATCGCATTTCTCTCTCCACAAGGTGTTCCCGCAGTCACTCCGTAATGGGAATGCTTCTATATCTTCCAATTGCATCACCCCATAAGCAATCTGCCGGAATGCCCTGGCATATGCTTCCAGAGACTGGGGTCTGGCAGATGCGTATTTAAGACTCGCCGCAATCAACTCACCGACCGTCTGGCCGAGTGCGGTCGGTTCCTCGACTTCTGGGATCGTGTGCGGTTTGTATTCCTCAATGGTGGCATCCCAGCCGTTCTCGACCAGGTAACAATAGATTTTTGCTGCCTTGCTTGCCGCTTGATTTTTATTGGCGGTATCGAGAGGGAATCGGACACGCTTTTTCCTCCATTCAATACGAACGGAATAGGAGGTATTGACCTTGCCATTTTGGCTAACAGTGAGGTCGATTTTATTTCTCCAGTGCAGCACACTCGTGCGAGGTGGTTTGGCAGGATGGGCGGAGGATGGGCGTTTTCGTTGCATATGGTTTGGCGGGGGCTGTCTTGTCTTGGCGACGATAATGATGCCTCCTAAACCCTATAAATACAAGGATTCCAGCCTTCTCGAAGGCAAAGTGGGGTGCAAATCGAGACTGACTGAGACACCCCCAGACAGCCTGTTTTACAAACTGTAAATCTGCTCACGTAAGTGTACGAAGGTTCGAATCCTTCCCTGCCCACCATTTTCTAAAAGACTCGGAGTTCGCTCCGGGTCTTTTTGTTTCCGGCACAGATGGCGCAGAGCGAGATCCATCCTCCCCTGCCCACCATCACGCCCCAAACGGCTAATCCGCCCCATTTTTCATCCCAGATATCGTGTCTTGGAATCCACCTGCTCAAGTATCACTCACTCCCTCAACCCTCTATCCATAGGGGTTGATAGAGCATCCTGCCCACCCCCACATCAGGGCGATTGAACCTACCCGTCACCCTGTGCCTGGCATTTTTATTTTGGCATTTTTATTTTCCGGCATCCGCAAGCATAGCTCGGTGAAGCTGGACTGGATTGCCAATGAGTTGCACATGGGAGTGCGAAGCGGCGTGACACGGGCTGAGCAGATGCTTAAAACGAAGTTGAAGAATAACCGGCAGGTTAAGAGGATG
>JABDRB010000020.1 GCA_013041925.1 Akkermansiaceae bacterium
CATCACCCGTGACAACCTTGGAACCAACCAGTGAGGGAGCCATCTTTTTGTCACCAATCGGAAGCCCCGTGCCATCAGCATGATGACAGGCTGAGCAAAGCATATAGGCTGCCTTGCCAGCGGCTTCTACTCATCCCTTTGACAAAGCGGCTCGGGAAAACTGCGTTCACGAGCATCAAATGAGACCACGAACCGACTGTGCTTAAGCTCTTTTTGCACCCCAAAGTGCCTCCTCATCAATTATTTTGCTCATTTCCGCATTTTATTATTGGCTGACCACTACTTACCGACCATTGCCTGTATATTATAGTTCCTCTCCACCCCCGCACCCCCCTTATCACCCCATGAAAGCCCCTTCGACCACCTCACCCAAAAAGCAAATTCCTAGCAGTACACCAGTTCCAAAAACAGTTCCACGCCCGGCCATTCGACCCACCGCAACTAACGCGCATGAGCCGACATTGGTCACTTCGAGCCCCCGCCCAGTCGAGAGCAAAGCGCAAACCAGCCCTGCCCCAACTCAAGAGTGCGAGCCCCAAAAACAACCAGTAAAAAGCTCGGGCTGGCAGCTCGTAAAACTGCTAAAAAATCGTTTTGGACTCTTCGACACGCCTAAAGGCCTGCTGCTTTTACACCTTCGACATGCGGATCAACGTGTGCGCTTCGAAAAGATACAAAAGACCTTCAGCGAAACAAATCCACCGAGTCAGGGCTTACTCATCCCCGAGCCGATCGAACTTGAGCCGATGGCGGCCGCGACCTTAAAGCAGCACCTGGACGTCCTCAATCAGGGTGGATTCAGGGTTGAGGAGTTTGGACGGCACTTTTATCGCATCGAGGCCATTCCGGCATGGCTCGACCAGAGCTCAGCCGCTTCCTTCCTTCGCGACACGGTCGATGCGCTTCGCCAGCGTAGCGGGAGTCGAACTAAGGATGAACTGGCCTGGCAAACAGTCACCGAACTGGCTGCCGGCGGCAGTTACCAAAAAAATGATATGGTCAACGAGCAGACCGTTCAACGCCTGGCTGAGGACCTTCTAAAGTGCGACATTCCCCACACTTCGCCAAGTGGAAAACCAACCTACAAAGAACTGGCGTGGGCTGAATTTGAGCGGCACTTCGAACGCTAATGCAATGATCGAAAAGCTACCTTATCCTTAAAGACTAGTTCTGGGCTCACCGACAACGTCTGGTCCGACTATCCCAAAAAATTGCGCCTACTAGTGGTTTTTTATTGACTATTTCATCCGGGCAGGCAAATAAATTAGATACTAGCACATAGTTGTGCGAGTAAACTACCTATTTAAATTAAAAGTAGAAATAAAAACAACTAACATCATGAAACCTACCACATTAACCAAATCACTCCTCACCTTCTTCGGTGCTGCCGCTTTGGCTACCAGCGTGCAGGCCGCAACAATTGTGCAAGGTGGCTTAGACACCATTGCATTCGAAGCTGAAATCGGCTCCATTGATAATACTTTTGACAATGCGGCATTAGGCTGGGAAGTCGATGGGGTAACCGCTCCATTAGCTGGTGCGAGTGGAGGATCTCTTGTTGTCGCCGCAGAAAACCATAGCGCTGCACCCGCCAACACCATTACTTACAATATCGACTTCACAAAGACAGGCAATTATGATGCTTGGTTTCGAGCCGCATATACTACACAGGACTACGAGAACTTCAACGACACCGCGGTGAACAATGATAGTTTTTACTACGAGGATGGGACTATTGGGGATGCGCCATCATGGAGAGAGATGAACGGTATCAGTGGTCTATCTGATACTGTATGGTTATGGTTTAAAGGCACAACTACAGTGGTTGTAGGCTCTGCGGGAACGACTGACTGGCTCATCTCGAACCGTGAAGACGGATTCATTATTGATCGCCTTGTCTTGATCCACGAAGATGACGTAAACCCAGTCAACGACGCTTTCCTTGACGGACTTTCTAACAGTGCAGTCCCTGAGCCAAGTAGCGCAGCTCTACTCGGCGTTGCTGGCCTCGCGCTGATCCTGCGTCGCAAACGCTAGGTGACCACTCGCTGATACCATTCTTTACATTGGAGCCGCAGGCTGACCCTTAACAGGTCAACCTGCGGCTCTTTTTTTTTGAGCTACGGAAAGGAACTGAAAGTATGAAACTAACAGATTTAAATCGCCACGGCGAGATCGGGGCAAATTCGATGTTTGCCCAGATTGGCCCCTTCAACATCCTGGTTGACTCAGGGCTAAATCCCAAAGCGCTGGGCTACGATGCCCTACCCGACTTCGAACCGATTGAGGATCTGGACCTGGATTTAATTATCCTGACCCATTGCCATTTGGATCACCTTGGTTCCATGCCTGTCGTCACTGCTCATAATCCAACGACGCCCGTCATTACGTCGGCGCCGAATGAGCTACTGGCCCCGCGCATGCTGCGCAACTCAATTAACGTAATGAAGCGCCAACGCGAAGAACACGGAATCGCGGAATACCCGCTTTTTTTACATAGAGATGTTGCCCAGTTCAGTAAGCAGATCGTCGTGCAACGCTTTGGACGCGGGGAAATATACTTTAAAGAGAATGAAACGATTGAGGTGATTCTTCATCCTGCCGGCCACGTAGCGGGTGCCGCTGCAGTCGAGTTTATCTACAACGACCGCCGCATCGTCTTCTCCGGAGATGTGCTCTTTGATGCGCAGCGCACACTCCCGGGAGCCCACCTGCCGAAAGGCCCGATAGATACGCTGATCCTCGAAACCACTCGTGGCGCCAAAGGCCGAGAGTCCGGTCATAGCCGCGCCTCAGAGGTTGATCAATTAATCGATAAGATCGGCAGCATCCTTGACCGAGGTGGCAGTTGCCTCATCCCTGTCTTTGCACTGGGCAGGATGCAGGAGCTATTCAAAATCATCTACGAGGCCCGTAACCTCGGCAGCCTACCCGATTCGCCGATATTCGCGGCGGGGCTCGGGATGGCGGTATGCGACAACTTTGATAAAATTCGCCGTCGCACCCAGCTGATTGATTTCGATATCTCGATGCTCGAAAAGATGAACGTCAAGTCGCCTGAGCCCAAGATGCGCCCCGGCCGTGATCTCGCAAAGAAAGGCATCTACCTCGTGAGCAGCGGCATGATGGTCGAGCACACGCCTTCCTATAAAATCGCAGCTTCACTTCTACCTCATCAATTATTTTGCTCATTTCCGCATTTTATTATTGGCTGACCACTACTTACCGACCATTGTCTGTATATTATAGTTCCTCTCCACCCCCGCACCCCCCGCACCCCCCTTATCACCCCATGAAAGCCCCTTCGACCACCTCACCCAAAAAGCAAATCCCTAGCAGTAGCAGTTCAGTATGAAGAATCTAATCCTCCCCTGCCTATTGGCAGCTCTAGTCGCTCTATCTGCTAGCGCTGAGCAGAAAATTAAAAAAGAAAAACTGCAGATCGTTTTTCTTCTGGGGCAGTCAAACATGGTCGGACTGGCCGATGCGCGGACCGCCGAATATCTAACCGAGCCAGCCTACGTGCCACCCAAAGAAATTGTTACTAAAAAATCGGAAAACTTCGACTGGCAAAATCTATACTGGCAGGGCGCGCGCACCTTCAAGGGGCCGCAAAAATACAAAGACCAATTGGATGCTCTCGTCCAAGAACGCCGCCAATCGCGCATGAAATGGCGGCAGCGCGTAAACGGCAAGCGCGGCCCATGGCGCGAAGAATGGGGCGCAAAGCCTGAAGGCAAAGGACGCGGCGTGATGTATCCCTACTTGGATGCGAAAGCAGCGGAGGCAGGTATCTATTCCCGAATGGACAAGATTATCAGCAG
The DNA here is from genome assembly GCA_013041925.1 of Akkermansiaceae bacterium. Taxonomy (GTDB): domain Bacteria; phylum Verrucomicrobiota; class Verrucomicrobiia; order Verrucomicrobiales; family Akkermansiaceae; genus Oceaniferula. Next base: position 3,825 of record JABDRB010000020.1, read on the forward strand.
CCCAGACAACGAATTCAGCGTCGAGGTCGCATACGATGAACTCTTGGGTCGCGACGCAGAGATTGCTGATGAAATCAAACTCGTGCGTGAGCATTATCTGAAAGATGCCGATGCTACCGACTTCGAAGCCTTTCGGAGTGCACTGAAAGAAAACGACATGTCCAAGAAGCCGAAATCAGAGATTGAAGCGTGGCGCACAAAATATGCCCAACTCGCCAACGAACATGTGAATCTGCCGATCGGTAAAAATGTCCACGTCGTCGCACACGGTCATGTGACCGGCTCCGAGGGCGAGAAGAATCGCTACACCACTCATGGTCCGCTCAGCGTCGGCTTCGGAGGCGCGGTCACCACAATCGGCCCGGAATATGGCGTTGGAGTCGCGCTGGAACGGATGGTGGATGCCCCCATCCTACTCGTAAAATGCTCGTGGGGAAATACCGCCCTTAGTGCAGCATGGCGCCCGCCGACACTCGACGGCATCGAGACGCCAAAGGAGAAAGCGACCCGCGAAGCTTGGAACGAGAAAATGGCAGCGCAGGCCAAAGCCGAAGGACGCACACACACACCGAGACTCGCTCCCGAAAAGAGGGGCAACCTTTCCTATTGCTGGAGCATGACCCTGCCACAGATCGAAAAGGTGCTGGCCGACCCCGGCAAATACCATCCCGATTATGACCCAGAAGTGGGCTATGAAATCGCCGGAACGGTCTGGTTTCAAGGCTATAGCGACCAAGGTAATCCCGCTTACGGCGAATTGTTGGTCGAACAGATTAAGTTCATCCGCGAGAAAGTGGGTGCACCTGAAATGCCCTTCGTCGCGGGCACACTTGGCATGGCCTCATATAAGCATATGGCGCTCGGGGGCGATGTAAACGGCGGCATGATTCAAGCCGCGCAGCACCCTCAAATGCGTGGCTCTGTTGATGTCGTAAACACCGCGCCCTACTTCCCTCTCGAACTGGACATGGCCATAAACGTTCGCAACAATACCGAGAAAGAAAGTCCGGAACACGAGAAGGCTGTCGCGGTGCTAAAAAGAGTCACCAGCAATAAAGGCTTCCACTACCACGGGAGCGCCAAGTGCTTCATCCTGATGGGTGATGCCATGGGCCGCAGCCTGGCGAACCTGATGAACGACGGAGAACCAAAAATCTTCGAGCAACTACGCTGCGACGTTTGCGAGTAAAGCCGAGAAGTCATCACTCGTGGCGTGTCCGCTTGCGGACGCCCCGAACGCTGAGGAAATCAGGGGCTCTCGCTCGCGAAGCCCGCGAACACTCTGGAACAGTTCGAAGCTACGAAACCTGCCGCAAGTATCGCCGTTTCGGCTGGCCCAAGGCCCTGAGTTTATCGAAGGGCGGGTGGCGCCCCCCCTTATGACCCCATGAAAGCCTCTCCGAACATCTAGCCCAAAAAGCAAATTCCTAGCAGTCAGTCGCTAACTTACTATAGATTTTATATGACAAACAATCTCAACCGATACTTTCTTCAGATCGCTCTAGTTCTTTTCTCAACTATGTTGTCATCTTGCACAAGTGATAACGATAAAGAGGGAGGAAAACCGGGCTTAGAAACCAAACCCGATGCAGCAAAGACCAAAGAAGTTAACAAGGCTGCTGCCATCCCCGAAGAAAAAGCCAAGAGACTATTTATAGAAAGAGCCAAAGCTGCCCATGCTTCAGGTTCTATTAAAGAAATAGTAAAACTCTATGAGCCACGCATGCCAGCAGAATTGAAATCAATTTATAGAGGTAAGGTCTATCGTGTGGTTAAGAATCCTGAACTTACGACTGTTGGAATTCTCAAGGTTGATGCCAAGGCCGATAAGTATTACAATAGAGTCAAAGATATAAAAGGGAAAAAATACACTTTTGACCCACCTATTACTTTAACGGTGAGATTCAAAAGCAAGAAGAAATCCATCAGTTTGCCGCTTGTTTTGCATGAAGATGGGTACCATCTGGCAACTCCCACACCCACAGAAAAAGACAAATAAATCTGGGGACACTCACCTATCAACCCCCTTATCACCCCATGAAAGCCCCTTCGATCACCTCACCCAAAAAGCAAATTCCTAGCAGTTTATTGGTTTATTTATGTCGATTCAATATACAAGTGCAATGGAAAGGGATCTCAAAGAGGATGAACGCGCACAGATCGACTGCTATCTCGAAGGACTGAGAGTGAAAGGTCTGGGGATGTAAAATCAGTTTGATGAAATAGGCTGACCTATAATATGTATGAAAATAACAATTACTATCAGTTGGTGAAACGTTATCCAGCCGTATCTCGTCGTTCTCTGCTGGCATCTGCGATGCTGGGCCTTGCTGCATTGCCGGCCGCGTCCGGGACCGCATCGGAAAAACTGCCCGAGAAGCCGAACGTTATTTTCATTCTGACTGACGACCAAGGCTATGGCGATTTGAGCTTTCATGGGAATCCGGTGTTGAAGACGCCGCACATGAATAAGTTGGCAGAAAAGAGCGTGCGCTTCGAGGATTTCGTGGTGTCTCCGTCCTGTTCTCCAACCAGGTGCGCATTGATGACAGGAATGCACGAGTTCAAGTCAGGTGTGACGCATACGATTAAGGGACGCGACCACATGAGCCTGGATTCCGTAACGGTCGCGGATATGTTGAAACGCGGTGGGTATGCAACTGGAATGTTTGGCAAATGGCACCTGGGAAAGGAGAAGGCATACCGCCCCGAGAAACGCGGGTTTGATATTGCCATGACCACGGTAGGCGATTCGCAGAAGCCACACTTCAACCCGACCATGTTGCGCAACGGAAAGGAAGAAAAGCACAAGGGGTATCGAACTGACATCCTGTTTCGGGAGGCAATACGATTTATTGACGGTCATAAGGATCGGCCGTTCTTCTGCTATCTGGCAACCTATTCTCCGCACAGCCCGTTGGTGGCACCAGAAAAATATGTGAACCTCTATAACGGGAAGGTCACCGATCAGCAAGCCACTTTCATGGGAATGGTGACCAACATTGACGATAATATCGGCAAGCTTCTGTTGCATTTGGAGAAGTCGGGACTTGCCAAGAAAACCCTCATTATCCTGATGAACGATAACGGTGGAACTTTCGGAGTTGATGTCTGGAATGCGGGGATGCGGGGACATAAAGGGAATGCGTGGTATGGAGGAACCAGAGCCCTTTCCTTCTGGCATTGGCCGGGTGTCCTGAAACCTGGCACCGTTTCTGACCTGACTGGTCACGTCGACTTGTTGCCTACCCTCGCGGAAATCGGTGGAGTGAAACTGGAGAAGGGACATCGGAAAAAGCTGAATGGTTTCAGTTTGGTGCCACTTCTTACCGGGGGATCATCCCCCCAGCCTGAACGCATGCTTTTCTCGCACGTCGGCCGTTGGCGTACCGGAAGCGGGCGGCGACATAAGCATGCGCTGTGTGGTGTCCGCTATAAACAGTACCATCTGGTAAGCAATGCCCCATGCGCTTATGCTTTCTGTCGGGGAGAGTGCCGGTTTTCTCGCCGTATCATGAATGGTACGATGAAAGGCGGCTACTCAACGAAGAAGAGGGCATTCAATGCTAAGGTAACAGAGCCGGGGCAATGGTTGCTGTTCGACGTACAGGGAGATCTAGCTCAGGAAAAGAACATAGCGGAGAAGCATCCGGAGATTGTCGCCAAGATGTCTAAGGCATACGATGCATGGTGGGGTGAGGTGTCGGTGGATTGGCCACACAAGACCGAGCGAACGTTCGAAGGCACGCTCCATAGTACGCTCGATGCGCGAGGCAAACCTTCACCCAGGTACTATATTCTCAAACTCGCATCGGGCGATGAGATCCCGATCAGCCAACCCGGTGTGCATAACGGCTACGGCTGGACGAAGGAAAAGGTCCCCCAGCTCAAGCCCTTCACCGATGCCAGAGTGAAGATCAAAGCACTGGCCTACAATGAGACGAAAGGTAGCAAACCCTTGGTCGTGGTTCGGGTAACAGGCATTGAACGGATCGAGAGGCATTGAACGGATCGAGAAATCAGCCCCCTTATCACCCCATGAAAGCCTCTCCGAACATCTCGCCCAAAAAGCAAATTCCTAGCAGTGCAGTAATACCTAAATCACTCAGCAGGCTTACTGAGTTCTGCCAGCTTGGCTCGCGTGACTGGTAATTTTTCGTCCTTCCACTTGGCGCGGAATTGAGCCGCCTCTTCGACACTGACGGCTGCCGCTTGGTTACCAAATGACGTGCGCACGTAGGTCAACACATCGGC
>JABDRB010000021.1 GCA_013041925.1 Akkermansiaceae bacterium
CATCACCCGTGACAACCTTGGAACCAACCAGTGAGGGAGCCATCTTTTTGTCACCAATCGGAAGCCCCGTGCCATCAGCATGATGACAGGCTGAGCAAAGCATATAGGCTGCCTTGCCAGCGGCTTCGTCTGCATCAGCCGCCGTAACGGCAAAACCGAGAATTAAAGGCATAAGGAGTCGTTTTTTAATCATAATAGTATGTGTATTGTTGATGGCATGCTTGGCACGTATGAATGTTCACATAAGTGACTAAGGCACGTGCACCATGTCATACTTCAGTCAAACATCCAGAATTTTCCTTTCCAAACCCCTATCGCATGCCTAACCGCCTCATTAAATGCTATTCCCCCTGAAAAGTGATGCAATCGAGCGTTGATGTTGACCCATTATTCCGCTTAGTTCTTTTTACGCGCAAAAGCGAGCACTCAGTCACCATGCCCATCTCAGATTACATTGTCACCATTGGCCTCGAAGTCCACTGTCAGATCAAGTCGAACAGCAAAATGTTCTGCGCCTGCGCCACCAGCTTCGGGGAGGAACCCAATAGTAACGTCTGCCCCGTCTGCCTCGGCCTGCCCGGTGCCTTGCCTGTGCTCAATCAACATGCCATCGAGCAAACTATCCTCGCCGGCATGATGATCAACTGCACCACCCCGGAAATATCGAAGTGGGACCGGAAAAACTATTTTTATCCGGACATGCCGAAAAACTTCCAACTCACCCAGTTTGACCTCCCGCTCTGTCTCGGTGGTGGCGTCCCGCTTTACGATCTTGCCTACCCCAAGGAGATACAGAAATCCATCCCCAACCCCGGCAAGACCGTGAAGGTCACCCGTATCCACCTTGAGGAAGACGTGGCCAAATCCACCCATCACGCCACGAATACAACCATCGATTTTAACCGCGCTGGAACGCCCCTCATGGAGATTGTTTCCGACCCCGATATCGACACCCCAGAGGAAGCATTCGCCTACCTCAAGTCACTCCAACAAATCCTCGTCTACGGCGGAATTTCAGACGCCGATATGGAAAAAGGTCAGATGCGCTGTGACGTCAACGTCTCACTCCGTCCACCTGGCCAGAAAGAACTCGGTGAGAAAGTCGAACTCAAGAACCTAAACTCCATCTCCGCCGTCAGAGCCTCCCTGCACTACGAAATCCAACGCCAGGCCGAGGAACTCGATGCCGGCATCCCCCAAATCCAATCGACCCGCCGCTGGGATGCCACCATGGGCGAAACTCAGATGATGCGAACCAAGGAAGACGCCCACGACTACCGCTACTTCCCTGAACCCGACCTCCTTCCCATCCGCACCGCCAGCTTAGTCGAAAAAGTTCGCCCGCAAGTTCCAGAACTTCCCCATGAAAAACGCCAGCGGTTTGAGGAAAACTTCGGTATCAATGCCTACGATGCAGGGGTGCTTACCAGCGACCAATCTCTCGCCAACTACTTTGAACAAGCCGCCACCGACCCGAAACTCGGAAAAAAAGTCGCCAACTGGATCACCAACAGCGTGCTTGCCAAACTCAATGAAAATAACACCAGCATCCTCGATTGCCCGCTGCCCGCCAGCCACATCATGGAGCTCGTCCAACTCGTCGAAGCCGGCACCATTTCCAACAACCAAGCCCGCGATGTCTTCGCCGCCCTCTGGGAATCGCCCGATCAACAACCTGCCGCCACGGTCAAGGCCATGGGCTTCGAACCCGCTGATACCGGCGCCATCGAGGGGATCGTCGATACCGTCATCGCTGCCAACCCAGACAAAGTGGCAGAAATTCAGGCAGGTAACGAAAAACTGCTCAATTTCCTCACGGGTCAGGTCATGAAAGCCTCCCGAGGAAAAGCCAACCCGAAAATGGTCACCGACACGCTGCGCGGAAAAATTCTTTAAGCTACGCCAACGGATCGGCAAGTCCCCTCCCCTTTTTATCAACCCGCTGACACACCATGATTCATCACCTCCTTACCACCTGCTTTGCCATTGCCCTTCTTGCCTGTAACTCGCTTGATGCCGGCGTCTACGGCACGCTCGAGTTCGGCGACAGCCGCGATACCGTCACCCGCAAACTGGATAAATCCGAGCTCGTCACAAGTTCGCTCAACAAAACATTTTTCGGCCGCACCGGAATCAACGGAATCTTCAAATGCAAAAATAAACTCGCTGGACTCAACTACCACCTCTACTTCGGATGGACAAATACGGGTAAACTCAAAGAAATCACCCTGCGCTCTGAAGAAATCAGCAAGAGCCAATACCAAACCACCCTCCTCGAATCTTGGAAAAAAGCCAACGCCCTGTTGACTCAAGCCTACCAAGCTCCAGCGCAAGATGGTAAATACCCAACTCAGGCCGACTTTCAAGGGCGCGACATCCTGATCTCGCACATCTGGCATAAAGGATCGGACCAATCCATCCTCATGGGACCAGGTATCATCAAGAACAAGTGCTTCCTCGCGATCCGTTTCGTTGACCACCGTATCGAGCCCATCCGCACCCCTTAATCCACCCTGCGGACTTGCCAAGGAAGGCCAAATTGACGCCCCCTTTCAGCCGATCCCTATTTCAAAGAAAGCATGAAAGCACTGGTCAAATCCAAGGCCGAACCAGGTCTCTGGCTGGAAGATGTCCCGGAACCGGATGTCGGGCCCATGGATGTCCTTATCAAGATCCATAAAACGTCCATCTGCGGCACCGATGTCCACATCTGGAACTGGGACCCGTGGGCGCAGAAAACCATCCCTGTGCCCATGACCGTAGGACACGAATACTCCGGCACCATCGCTGCCGTTGGCTCCGGTGTCACCGACTTTCAAATAGGCGAGCGTGTCTCGGGCGAAGGCCACATCGTCTGCGGTCACTGCCGTAACTGCTTAGCTGGCCGACGCCACCTCTGCCCTAACACCATGGGTGTAGGCGTCAACCGAACGGGTGCCTTCGCCGAATACCTCTCGATCCCCGCTCGGAACGCCTATAAAGTAGATGCTTCCATCCCCGAGGATGTGGTTTCAACCTTCGACCCGCTCGGCAATGCCGTCCACACCGCACTCTCATGGGACATGGTTGCCGAAGATGTCCTGATCACAGGAGCAGGCCCCATCGGCTGCATGGCCGCCGCCGTCGCCCAGTTTGCAGGCGCCGGCCACGTTGTCGTCACGGACATCAACCCTTACCGACTCGAACTCGCGAGCAAACTCGGTGCCACCCGCGTGGTCGATGTCTCCAAGGAATCACTCGACGACGTCAAAAAAGAACTCCATATGAACGAGGGATTCGACGTCTGCTTAGAAATGTCCGGCCACCCGAGCGGATTCAACGATATCCTCACGCACTCATCGAACGGAGCCAAGGTTTCGTTACTCGGAATCTTCCCCGAACCTGTCTCGATCGATTGGGACAAGGTCATTTTCAAAGGGCTCATGCTCAAAGGCATCTACGGCCGAGAAATGTTTGAGACCTGGTATCGTATGACTTCCATGATTCGCGCTGGCCTCGATATCTCAGCCGTGATCACACACCGCTATCACTACACCGACTTTGCCAAGGCATTCGAAACCATGCTTTCAGGTGAGTCCGGCAAAGTCGTTCTCGATTGGAGTTCATCCTCCAACCATTCATGAGCATCAAATCGCCCCTATCACCTTGAATACAAACCTCGAAAAATCAGCCAGATCCATAGGCATCCCCGAGAACATCGAACGTCATATTTTCCTCTGTGCCGATCAAACCAAGGACAAATGCTGCAAACGTGAGGACAGTCTGATCGCATGGAACTACCTGAAAAACCGCCTCAACGAGCTCGATCTGAAACCTGTGGGAAAAGTTTTTCGCACCAAGGCAAACTGCTTACGTGCCTGCACGCAAGGACCGATCGCGGTCGTTTACCCAGAAGGAGTTTGGTATCACTCATGCAACCCCTACGTGCTCGAACGCATCATCCATGAACATCTCATCGGTGGCGAGGTCGTGAAGGAATTTCAAATTTCATCCCCCATCTAATCTCACGCCCTGCGGAATCCGGACTTCAGCTCAGAGATACTGGTGGCTTTCAAAACAAGCACCAGCACCGCGTAGGTGGACATCCCCAGACCGATCAGCAACCCGAGGGCGACACATTGTTTCCAGAAGGCCGTTTCAAACCACGACCCTAGCACTTGATACCCGAGCCAGACGATGAATCCCATCGCGACACTGGCGAGGCTAATGCGCAGCGATTTCATCCAGAACTCCTTACCAGGGTGGACGAGACCCTTCAACCCGCGTGCCAGCAAGGCCACATTGACCCATGCCGCAACGCTGGTGGCAATCGCAATACCCACATGCCCAAGCGGCCCAAAAAGAAGCAGGCTCACAACAATATTGACGCATACGGTAACCGCCGCCATCAGCATCGGCGCCCGTGTGTTTTCGCGGGCAAAATACCCCGGCTGTAACACCTTGATCAACACGTAACCTGGCAAACCAAGGGCAAACCCACGCAGTGCCATCCCCGCCTGATAGGCATCATCCGCGGTAAATGCACCCCGCTGAAACAAGACCGTCATGATGGGCTCAGGAATCACTAACATCGCCACAGCCGCAGGGAGCGTAATCAGCAATCCAAGCTCCATGCCGCGCACCATACTGTGGGATGCACCCACGGCATCATCACGCCTGACAAGTCGCGTTACCTCGGGAAGCAGCACCACACCGAGAGCAATACCGATCATCCCCAGAGGTAGTTGGTAAACACGATCCGAATAATACAACCATGATATAGCGCCCTGTTTAAAGGAGGCAATAACCCCTCCCACCAAGAGATTGATCTGCTGAATTCCCGCAGCAAGGATACCGGGGATCATCAACAGAAAAAGCTTCTTCATCGAGCTATCAAAAACAGGTTTCTGAATTCTCACCGCGTAACCATTTTTCCAACACGCCCCATAAAGCATCGCAAACTGAAGCAATCCGGCAATCGCCACACACCATGCCAAAACATGGGCTGGAACCTCCGACTTCATCCCGGCCACAAACACACCCAACCCCAGCAAAAAAACAAGATTCAGCAAAATAGGCGCCGCCGCCGGCACACCAAAAAATCTAAACGTGTTCAAAACACCACTCAGGTGCGCCACCAGCGCCATAAACAACAGGTAACAAAACGTAATCTGAGAAAGACGCACCGTAAGATCAAACGTCTCTGGGTGATTGCGGTAGAGACTCAAATGAGCATTCGAGCCAGCTGCCATGGCGCTCCGGACCAATTCTCCTTCAAACCATCCAAAATCATGCCCTTTTGGAAGGTAGATCCACGCCCTGTTCCCGTAAGGGATCACCCTCTCGTCTCCTTCGCTCAGGATCAAGTCTACTAGAGGGTCACTCTGCGATCTTTCCTCCGCACTATCCCCCGCCATAATAGACTGTTGATAATCCCCTAAATCTATCGACTCACCACGATCACCCGCCCCCCAAAAATGAGAAAACTTTTTCGGCTTTTCTTTAACCAAACGTAAATTGGCTAACTGGTGAGGTGCATCATCACCCAACTCTCCCACCGACAAACATATCGTCCGAGAACCATCAATCACCATGGAGAACTTTTCCCGCGCAGGGGCCTCGTCTGTCATCGCCAAGGGCATCTCGACCTTCGCTTTAAACCCAGGAACCACCGCCCCCATAATCCATGGCATGCAGGGAATTGCCACGATGGTCAGCACGATAAGTATCACCAGAAGCGTGGAAAACGCATTGGACGCAAACTTCATCGCCTCCGGCTCACCGTCGTGCTCCAACCTCCTGCCCAACATCGGCACGAAAGCTGCATTGAAGGCCCCTTCACCAAAAATGCGCCGGAACAGATTCGGGAAACGAAAAGCTGAGAAAAAAGCATCTCCTAATAACCCCGACCCCAGATAACGAGCAATCAGGATATCCCGCAAAAAACCCAGCACACGACTCATCGCCGTAAAGCCAGATACTTTCATCAGAGAGCGGAGCATAGGAAAAAGTGCGTGGAGACTAAACGGCAAAAATGGATATCACGGGAGGGGCCTCATCGCCTCATCGCACACTGGCGCGCTTGAGCTTGTCCATGATCGCCACACCCAGACCGGTTTCAGAGACAGGCTCAGCAATGATTTCATCCACGCCGCTTTCATCAAGTTTGCGCAGCACATAGAAAAACCGCACCGCCGCCTCGGAAAGCTTCCCATTCCCCGGCGAAAGCTCCTCAACCTGATCCCAATCGTATCCATTGATAAATCCCGTTTTTTCTGATCCACAGTAACTGAGCAAACCATAGGATTTCCCCGGCTCAGGTTGAAAATCGCCTATTTTCCTGAGCAGTCGAAGCGGCGTCACCGGCGCATAGTGGCTGGCGAGCTGACCGGGTGCCTCAGGTGACTCGTTGGATCGATTCCTCTTGGGTCGCTCGACTTTACCAAATCGCTGCAACATCTCCTTCGTTACGGGACCAGCGCGAAGCATGTGCAGCACTGGGCGCTTCTCACCCGCTTCGGGGCGGATGATCGTGCTTTCCAAGCCCTCACGGCACGCACCGCCATCAACAATCGTCGAAATCCGGCCTGCCAGTTCTTTTTCCACTGCGGCGGCTGACGTCGGGCTGATCCGACCAAACCGGTTGGCGCTTGGTGCCGCAATAGGTTTCCCCAGTTTTCTCACCACCGCCTTCATGATCGGGTGGGCACTCATTCTGACAGCAACCGTATCCAGACCACTGGTCACCATATCGGGCACGCAGTCCTTTTTGGGTAAAACCAGCGTCAACGGCCCAGGCCAGTGCGCCTTCATCAACTTGGCTACCACCTCTTTGATCTCGTCCGGCACCTCGGCAATTTCATCAACCTGCTCGTAGGATCCGACATGCACAATCAACGGGTCAAACTCCGGCCGCTCCTTCGCCGCAAACACCTTGGCCACGGCATCCGCATTCAAGGCATCAGCGCCAAGCCCATACACCGTTTCCGTAGGCAGAGCCACCACCTCACCCGCTTCCAGCAGGCCAGCAACTTCTTCCACAATCTTATTTTGATCCGCTGGATCCGAGGCATCAATTATTCGTGTTTCGCTCACGCCCAGTGCGTAACGTATTCATCCGAAAAATAGAAGCCAAATACACAGCAAGGATGATTCCCCGCTTTTATTTGAATACCTCGATCACATGGGGTAGACTGTAGGTGATTATGAATCACACATGCCCCCCGTGTGTGTGGGTCACATGAACCCATCATATCCATTAACCCCCAACCCCCAACCCCCAACCCCCAGAAACCATGATCACTCAAAAACTCAAGGAGCACCTCAATGCTCACAACATCAAATACACCACCACCAGCCACTCCCCAGCATTTACGGCCATGGAGGTTGCCGCCATGGCACACGTACCAGGCAAACAAATGGCCAAAGTTGTCATCATGCAAATTGAAAGCCGACCTATCATGGCGGTGCTTCCCGCCAACTACCGTATCAACTCAGGCCGTATGATGCAGGCGCTTCACACCGAGAACATGCGCCTCGCCGATGAAACCGAGTTCGGCAACCTCTTTCGCGACTGCGAACTCGGAGCCATGCCTCCATTCGGCAACCTCTACGGCATGCAAACCATCGTGGCACAAAGTCTTGCCGAGGATGAATACATCACCTTCAGTGCCGGCACCCACGCCGAGGTCATGACCCTGCTCTTCGAGGATTATCGAAACCTCGTAAAACCCAAGGTCATTTCGTTCACCGACCGATTCATCCCCACCGAAGCCGATCAGGACGGCTAGAAGATCGGCCCCATCATGCTCTCCCCAATGCTCCATCCCGCCTGCAATCGATACGACGGGACTGGGGCATTTGTTATCCTGTCGGATCCACAGACGTCTTCCATGAGAACCATCGGCATGGAAATTTTTCCCATCTTCCCTATCGCCTCCCGTCACCATTCCCTCTAAGCTCTCGGGCATGAACCAAGGGAATGAAACCACACTCGAGCCTATGCATAACATTGTGCTTATCGGCTTCATGGGTTGTGGAAAGTCCACGATTGGCCGGGAACTCAACAAAAAACTCGGCTATCGCCTACTTGATACCGATCACTCGATCAGCCAAGAAACAGGAAAAACCATCCCTGAGATCTTTCAACAAGACGGTGAGGACCACTTTCGTTCACTCGAAACCCAACTGCTCGAAAACTTACTCATCGAAAAAACCAACCATCAGATCATCTCAACCGGCGGCGGTATGATCAGTCGCCCCGAAAACCCACCGCTCCTGCGCCAATTAGGCTTTGTCGTCTGGCTCTCTTGCACACCCGATGATATTTTCTCCCGCACATCGCGAAACTCCAATCGTCCCCTCCTCCAATGCGATGATCCCATGGCTGTCATCACCCAACTGCTCGAAGAACGAGCTCCCCTCTACGAGCAAACAGCCCATCTGGAAATTAATACATCCGACCTCGATTTCGACGAAATATCTTGCGGCATCCTCGAAAGCGCACGCTACCATTTCGGATCACTTCCGGCCCCCCGCTAACCCGCGCAACCACCCACCCCGGGACGGCGGCTTGCTCACGCCAGCGCCGACAGCGATTGCCCTTTTCTCAACTTATTCAGAGGTTATTCACATTCTCGATGCGCCTTGATCCTTGTGACGCTCGATTCTCGGCGGTGACTTATTCACAGATTTTCTCACTTACTCACATTGACCTTTTCCGTCTTTGTCCTCAATGTGGCGCTCCTTATGGCCACCGACTCTCCATCCAAACTCTCACCGGGCTCGTTTAGCAACGACAAAGGCCCAGCCCTACAGAAAGCGCCAACGGCCGAAGATCACTCATCTGCCGCGCGTGCCTTGCCCCACGCCATGGGCCCCGAGAAGAGTATTCTCTCGTCGATGTTTCAGGATCCACAAGAATACATTGCGCAGGCCGTCGAAAACAAGCTGACAGAGGAGCATTTTTACCATCCGGCACACGGTGCCCTGTTTTCCATCCTGATGGAGTCGTTTGAAAAAAATGAACCCGTCGAGTTGGTTTCGTTTTCGCAGACATTGATGGATCGCGGCGTGATGCCCTCGGTTGGTGGCCCGGCTGCGATCACAGAGATCTATACCTACTCCCCGACCCACGCCCACTTCCTGCATCACCTTGATATCGTTAAAGATAAGTATGTGCTGCGCTCGGTGATCAAGCACTGCACCGAGGCCATCACACGCGCCTACGATGACCAAGAGGAAGTCGAACAACTACTCGACAATGTTGAGCAGCAGGTCTTGGCCATCCGTGAGGGCGCGGAAAAAAATCAGGAGGTTACGGTCGAGCAATCCGTCGAGCAGGTTATTGACATGCTTCAGGATTTCCTCGCAGGAAAAGGTCAAGGCAATGGCATCCCCACAGGCTACAAGGAAATTGATAAAATGTCCAGTGGGCTCAAGGCGGGTGAGATGTTTGTTGTAGCAGCACGTCCGTCGATGGGAAAAACGTCATTTGCCATGAACCTGATAGAGCACATGTGCCTTGACCAAGGGCACTCCTCGATGGTGTTTTCCCTGGAGATGAGTTCGATACAACTCGTTGAGCGCCTGCTCTACGCCCGTGCCCGATTCGACAAATCCAGCCTGATGAAAGGCTACAAACCAGTCAAAGCGGATTTACTCAAAATCAAACGGGCCTCAGAGGAGATCAAGGAATGTAAGCTATTCATCGACGACACCCCATCGATCAGCATCAACGAACTGCGGGCCAAGGCACGCCGGAAGAAAAAAGAAGCCGACATCAAGGTGATCGCCGTGGATTACCTCCAGCTTATGCGGTCGAACTCAAAACAGGCACAGAATTCACGGGAACGTGAGGTGGCTGAAATCTCCGCCGGTCTCAAAGGCCTCGCCAAGGAGTTGGAAATCCCCATCATTGTACTAGCCCAGTTAAACCGTGGTCCTGAAAGCCGTGTGGGGACTAGCGGTGGCGGAGGAAAACCCCGAATGTCCGACCTACGTGAGTCCGGATCCATCGAGCAGGACGCCGATATGGTCGGCCTGCTCTATCGATCGGCCTATTACGCCGACAACAAGGAAGATCGTGACGAAGAAGGCGGAAAAGCCGAGCTTGTTATCGCCAAAAACCGTAACGGTCCGACTGGTGACGTCCCACTCACCTTTATCAAGGAAATGATGCGCTTCGAGACCCGCGCGTGGGATAATGAGGAGCATGCGTAAAAATCGGAATCTCCCGTAGCAAGACAAAGCCGCATGCTTCGCCCATGAGCCTTCCCTCTCATCCTCGCCCCCCATCCAGCAACATCCACCCTGCAACATTCACATGACCGATCATGCTTCTTCCCCTGTAAGAACGAGAGCCGAATCCCTGTGCCCGTGTAAAAGTGGCGAGAGCTACTACACCTGCTGTATGCCGCTCCACTACCAAAAGGCCCAACCAGACACCGCCGAGGAGTTGATGCGATCGCGTTACAGCGCCTACTTTTTCAGACTCACGGATTATCTCGTCGAGACCACGCACCCGTCCACCCGCGAACCTGGACTCAAAGACGAACTGGAGAAAACCATCCACGACATCAACTGGAAATTTTTAACCATCGTCGGCACCTCCAAAGGAGGGAAAAACGACAAGGTGGGGAAGGTCGAGTTTATCGCAGATTGTTATGTCGATGGTGAACCGCACGAGCTGCATGAACGCGCGCGGTTCAGACGCTACAAAGGTGCATGGAAATACCTCGCAGGCAAAGCCTAGACCTCGATCCTAGGATTCTAGGTGAAAACCCCCTCATCAATCCCCATGCGGGATATTGTAAAGGTCCCTCAACCCATCTTTGACCTCCTTCGCAATCACCATCAATGCCGGTAAAAGCACCAGTGTGATCAGGGTGGCAAAAAGAATACCAAAGGCGAGCGAACTGGCCATCGGCTTGAGAAATTGAGCCTGCACTTCCGTCTCAAGCAACAACGGAGCAAGCCCCAAAAAGGTGGTCAGCGAAGTGAGAAGAATCGCGCGGAATCGGTCAGATCCAGCCTGACGGCATGCCTCAAGCAGGCTCGCCCCCTCAGCTCGCAGGTCATCCACACGGCAAACCAGCACCAGAGAATCGTTAACCACCACCCCGGACAATGCCAGGATTCCAAAGACAGAGAGGATCGAAACAGGTATCCCCATCAGGTAGTGACCCAACAGCGCACCAATAACCCCAAAGGGAATCACCGACATAATCACCAACGGTTTGGCATAACTTTTCAGGGCGATCGCAATCAGAATATAGATGAAGATAATCGAAAAAAGAAAACCGACCACGAGTGATTTCATCGACTTCGCCCGTTGCTCCGCCTCACCACTCTGACTGACAGAAATCTCAGGAAAACGGGCACGCATCCGAGGGAAAAATTCCTTTTGTAAGCGTTGCAGCACTTCGTCGGGCGATGTGATCGATTTATCCACCGACGCCTCAACACCAACGACCCGTTTATTATCGTAACGCTCGATCGACGCCAATGATTCCGAGTATCGGGTATCGGCAACGGTGTCAAACGGGGCGATGGTTCCGTCCTCTTTACGCACACGCATCTCCCGTAGCGTTTCAATGGATGACCGTTGGTCAAGTGGGTAGCGCACCATCACACGCACTTCATCACGGCCGCGTTGCACCCGCTGCGCTTCCCGTCCGTAAAAAGCATTACGCACGTTGTGAGCAAGATCACGCTTCGTCAATCCGGCAGCCTGTCCTTCAGGTGTGATGGAATAGAGGATCTCGGGTTTCCCCGAATCAAAGGTATCAAGGATATCGTAAACCCCCTGATAGGTTGCAAGCACCTGCTTCATCTCATCGGCCGCCAGTTTAAGATCCTCCAGATTTTCACTTTCCAAATTTACGACCAAATCACCACCTGGCGGGCCAGCCCTAGCAGCAACAGACAGCGCCCTCGCACCCGCAATGGGACCAATCGCCTCGCGCCAGTCTTTGATGATATCCGCGGTCGTGAGAAACTCGCGCGTAGTCGATCGTGTCAACTCGGTCACCACCGACACCTGGGTGTTGGTGCTGGCCGATACCTGTAACTCCAAAAAGGGATTATGTCCGTGCTCCTGTTCATACTTCTCCCCAAGCTGGCGCGCCGTCCGTGCAATCCGTTCGGCATGGTTGTGGAGGTATTGAACCGACTGTCCTTGCTCAAGTTCTAGATTTACCGAGATATTATCGCGGTAAATATTAGGGAAAAAGACAAAGCGAAGCTGCCCTGCGGGAAAAAGACCAATGACGAGAATGAAGACCCCCATAAAGGCGCCAACCACAGCGTAACGCCATGTGATACAAACCCGAATCATGGGCCTGTAGATGGCATAAATCAACCATTTCAAACCGTTAGCCACGGCCTTCTGGAAGCGTGCCCAGAGTCGGGTCACTGGGTTACGTGGCTTTTTATGCACATTGAGGTGCGCCAGATGCGAGGGTAAGATAAGCTTCGATTCAATCAGCGAAAAGATCAGGCAAAAGATCACGGTCGTGGCAATCTGGCCAAACACATTCCCCAATCGACCACTCACCTGCGTCAGCGGGAGAAATGCGGCAATGGTCGTGATCACCCCAAACGTCGCAGGAGTCACCACCTTACTCACACCGCGCACCGTGGTCCTGATCGGACCATCCCCCTCCTCGGCATGGTCGTCTTTTTCCTTCTCCGAATAAATCGATTCACCAATGACGATGGCGTCATCGACCACAATCCCTAAGACAACAAGAAACCCAAATGCCGAGATGACATTCACGGATAGATCGAGTCCCGGAATAGGAAAAAGGGTCACGGCGCCAGCCAGGGAAACAGGAATTCCGACCGCCACCCAGAATGCGAGGCGCAGGTTAAGAAACACCATCAGAGAGCCGAGAACTAGCAGCACGCCAATCAAACCATTCCGCCCCAACAACGATAATCGATCACGAATATTCACCGAGCCATCAAGCCAACTCGCGACTTGAATTCCCTCGGGTAAATCATGATATCCGCCGACCACCTTACGTGCCTGATTGACAGCATCAATAATATCATCATTTCCCTCCGTCGTGATTTTCAAGCTGACGGTGGGTTCACCACGAAAGCGGTTCAGAAATTCCTGATCGACAAATGCGTCACGGACTTGAGCGACATCTTTGACTAAAACCCGAGTGCCGTCTGGGTTGGTGCGCACCGGGATGTTTTCAAAGTCGGCCTTACGATACGCTTGATCACGTGCGCGCAGCGCGATGTCACCTCTTGCCGAGCGGATCACACCACCGCCGAGATCAAACGAATTCCAACTCACGGCGTCCGCAACTTCATCAAAGGTCAACTGGTAAAATCGTAACTTTTCCTCCGACGGCTCAATGGACACCTCATAGTCACGCGACCCAAAGGTTTCAATTTTTGAAATCGCCGACTCACGCAGCAGCGCGTCACGGAGCTTTCTTGCCGCCTCCTTACGCACCGCCTCGGGGGCCTCCCCGAAGAGTTCTACCCAGAGCACATTCCCATTGCGTTTATTCTCAGTCACCACCGGCTTTTCCGCCTGCTCGGGAAGTGAGGGAATCGCGTCGACCCGGATTTTAACATCATCGAGCAACTTCTCCACAGCATACCCATCTTTCGCCTGAATCGTAATCGTGGCGATGTTGTCTTTGCTCACCGACCGGACGTGGTCGATGCCGTCGACCGATTCAATCGACTCCTCGATTTTGATCGCGACGCCGCGTTCGACATCTTCTGGGGTGCCACCACGGATGGGGACACGCACCGTCACCGACTCAGCAGCAAATGCCGGAAACCCCTCCTTGCGCACCGTCAACCCCGTGAACACGCCCGCAGCAAGCAGGCTGATCATCAAAATATTCGCCACCACGGGGTTGGTGGCAAACCAGGTGATAAATGGGTGTTTCTGCAGCGGTGACATGGATAAAGAAAGGCGATGAGGGGTCAAGTTCAGGAGAATCGGCGGTGCTTATTTTTCCTGAGGCTCAACGAGGTCGCCCGATTTAAAGTTGGTGAGTGGCCGAGAAACAATACGGAGCGGCGGCTTCAGCCCCTCTGTCATCAGGGTCAAAAAAACGTGCCCGTCATCACTATGCACCCGGTGAGCGGTCAGCCTGCACAGTTGATCATCAGCATTTAAAGCCCAGACAAAACGATCATTCACTAAGGCCGACTCCGGCAGCTTGTAGGCACCCGTGATCAGCTTGGCGGGAATCGAAGCATTGACAAAGGTCCCGATCCTGAGCGGTCGCGACTCTTCGGCGTAGGGGGTTTTCACCTCAACAATGACGTAGGTCACCTGACTTTGCACATCCACCGCAGGTTCTGTTCTGACCAGTTCACCATACCACTTCTGCGTGGACTGAGCGGAACCGGTCAAGGTGACCTCCAATGCCCTACCCGTCTTTTCACGCGATGCTGCCCCTGGTAATTCGACACGCATCGCTTGCGCTGCCGTTAACGGCAAGCGGATCTCCACCCGCTCGGTCGCCACTAACACACCCAGCGATAGCTGAGGGCTGGCAAAATTTCCTTCTGAGGCGGTGCGCTCAAGCACAAGCGCATCGTAGGGCGCCATGATCTGAGTGCGCTGGATATCAATCTCTGCTTTGTCCACCGCGGCCTCTGCCGATTCAATACCCGCCTCTGCCGATGCGAGCTGAGGTTGACGCAACACAAAATCCGAGGCGGTTGACTTGTCACGGCCCGATGCCTCCCAGTCCTCGACCGCCTGCTTCGCTCTGATCTTCTCTTCCGCCCATGCGCGCTTGGCTTGGGATAGATTGGATTTCTCACGCGCTAAGGCCGCCACATAATCGGCCTCATCAAGTCGCGCCAACACGGTGCCTTTTTTCACCTCGCTGCCGACACGAAATGCAGGGGCCACCTCAATGATCCGACCGCTCACCTGCGGCGTAATGACCGATTCAAAATAACTTTTCACCGTGCCATAGCTCCGCACCGGGGGACGGTGGTCGGCTGGGGCAACGGTCACCATATCAGCCTGAAGCACCACTTCATCGACACTCCGAGCAGGTCTCGGTTTTTTACTCGCCGCCAGCTTCTTGAATGCCAACATGGCGAGTAAAACCAAACTGATAGGGAGGAGGATTTGTGCGATGAGTTTCATGATGATCAGTGCGTAAGGAGCGGCGAGAGTTGGCGGGACATCAAAAAGAGTTACAGACCCGTCCCTAAGGCGAGCGCTAGGGTGACGCGATTTTTCGAGCGGATTGATTGAATATCAATCAGAGATTCTTCGGTATCAAACGAACGTCGCTGGGTGTCGAGCAAGGTCAAAATCTCAACCAAACCCGATTCATAATTCCGCCTGATTCGCGCCTCCGCACTGCGGGCCGCAGTCAGTGCCTTACGAGTCGATTGCTCCTGACGGCGAAGGTATTGCTCAGAACCAAGCGCATTTTCCACCTCACGAAATGCGTTAAGCACGGTCGATTGATACGCGGCAAGCGCCTGCTTCGCCCGTGCGTTGGCAGCGCCCAATTCAGCACGCCTGCGACCACCATCAAGGAGGGGTGCCACTAAGCCCCCGGTCATCGACCAGACGTTGAATGGTGAGTCGGTAATGCCTTTTAAAGTCGCCGACTGATTACCGGCACTCGCCGTCAGCGAAAACCTCGGGTAGAGGTCGCGGTGGGCAACGGTGACTCGAGAGTCGGCCGCCCGGATACGCTGGTATGCAGCATCAATATCAGGCCGACGCATCAAAAGATCCGACGGAATCCCAGCACGCACACCCCGCCGGAGCGACGGCCACGAACGACTTGATGATGACGGCGACGCATTCGGATACCGACCTGTGAGCACGGCCAGTCGACGCGCCGCCTGATCGCGTGCGTCCCGGCGCCGTGACAACTGCGCACGGGTATTTTCGACATCGGTCAGCGCAAGGTCAAGCTCACCCAAGTCCCCCGTCCCAGCTTCGAATCGACGGTTCACAAGCTGATACGATTTTTGAAAACTCGCGAGCCTCCGACGGGACAAAAGCATACGTTTCTCTGCCGCCAACTGATCAAAATACGCCTGCATCGTCTGCGCAGCCATCGACTGACGAGCCGATGCATCATCGGATATCGCCGCAGATCGATCACGAGAAGCGGCGGCAACACCAGCACGAATCCGTCCCCAGACATCGATTTCCCACTGGGTATCGAGTGCTAGCGAAAACCGATTTCCTCGCGACGACGCCCCACCTAACAACATCTGACTACGTGACCCACCGCCGTTGGCACTCAGTGATGGAATCGTCGACGCATAAGCTTTGCGGATGTTAAACCCAGCCTCTTCAAGGCGAGCAGCACTGGCATGGAGATCTGGGTTATGAGAGAGTGCGTGGTCGACGAATTGACGCAATCGGTCGTCAGCAAAAAGCGTGAGCAAGCCCTGAGTCACCTCCGGCACAGGTGGCGGAGTCGTGCCGTATCGTTTCGGGATCACGAGCGTTGCGTTCCTGATTTTCGACCATGCCGTCGGCTTATTGACACAACCGACCATCAGGAGAAAAACAGCCAACCCAAATGTGATGACCAGACACCATGTAGCACCTCGATTTAGGATCAAAAAAGATTTCATCGTCTCATCTTCTAAGGTTGACTAACACAATATTCATACCAGCGCCACGATGGATACTTTATGTTCGTTGCACAAGGCCATGACATCATCACCACCGAGCAGGAGTGTTTTATTAGCCTCGATCGCGATGACGCCGATACCCGACTTCGCGCAGTTCTTCACGGTGTCCGGACCAACAACCGGAACATCAAAACGGAAGTCTTGGTTCGGTTTGGAAACTTTTGCCAGCGTAACCTCTTTGCCTTTCCCTAACTCACCGCCACGCCGGATACACGCGTTGGTCCCCTCAAAGGCCTCGACCGCGAGCACGGTGCCATTTCTGACCACCACGGTTTGTCCGATATCGAGTCGACTCGTTTCCTTGGCAATTTGAAACCCGTATTGGGCGTCCTCGATTGCCGAATCTTTCAATGCGGGCCCACAGACGTGACCTTCGCTAGGCATGATATCCTCGAGAAATGTCGTGGCTGGGAGCAGCGTGATGCCGTCTTTTGCCAGTTCTTCAGCAATGGCACCAAAGATCGACTCCGCATTCTTTTGTTTCAGCCTAGCAAGCAGCATCGCCGTGCGGATGTCGGGTCGAAGATCAAACAGATTGCGTGGTGCGATCTGTCCAACCATCACCGCTTCCGTTGCGCCCTCTTTGCCCAGAAACTTGATCATCTTCCCCAGCTGGCCGACGCGAAACCACGCACAGGCGTTGGCTTGGTCAGCAAGTTCTTCACATGTCTCACCTTTAAAAGCAGCCATCACCAAGCGTGCATCAGGAGCTTTCTCCCGTGCCGCGTCGATAAACGTCTGCGGGTAGATACCCGATCCTGAGATAATACCGATGGTGCGTGGCATGGTGGATTGGTGTTATAATACCTTCAAATACTTATCGATGTAATCACTCGCCTGCCCCATCATTCAAAAGGTATTTGGCAGCTTGCTCGACGTCTTTGTCTCCACGGCCTGAGAGGTTGACAATAATCACCGTGTCCGAGGACAGGGTAGGCGCAATCTTGGACACATGAGCCATGGCGTGGGAGGACTCGAGCGCTGGCAATATCCCCTCAGTCTCAGCAAGCTCCTTGAACGCGGCAAGCGCCTCGTCGTCAGTCGCATAGGTGTATTCGGCGCGTCCAATGTCCTTGAGGTAAGCATGCTCTGGGCCTACGGCAGCGTAGTCGAGACCCGCACTGACCGAGTGAGTGAGTTCGATCTGGCCATCGTCGTTGGCCAGCAACCAGGTTTTCGACCCCTGAAGGACACCGAGTTTCCCTCCTTGGAATCGAGCGGCATGACGCTCTGGCACAATCCCCTCGCCTCCGGCTTCCACGCCGATCATGCGGATATCCGGATCATTGAGAAACGGGTGAAAAAGACCGATCGCGTTTGAGCCGCCACCGACACAAGCAACCAGCATGTCTGGCAGCCTTCCTTCTTGCTCAAGGATTTGTTCACGGGCTTCCAAGCCAATCACACGGTGAAAATCGCGAACCATCATCGGGAATGGGTGCGACCCCAAGGCAGAACCGAGGATGTAGTGGGTATTTTCCACCGTTGACACCCAGTCGCGCAGTGCCTCGTTCACGGCTTCCTTGAGGGTCGCTTGACCTGCGGTGACAGGAACAACCGTGGCCCCCAATAACTGCATCCGGGCGACGTTGAGCGCTTGGCGTTCCATATCGACCGCACCCATGTAAACGATACATTCCATCCCGAAGCGGGCGCAGACGGTGGCGGTGGCCACACCGTGTTGGCCAGCACCTGTTTCTGCGATGATGCGTTGTTTACCAAGGCGCTTGGCGAGAAGGATCTGCCCGATGGCATTGTTAATTTTGTGCGCTCCGGTGTGGAGTAAGTCCTCGCGTTTGAGGTAGATTTTGGCGCCGCCGAGTTTTTCGGTCCAGCGCTCGGCGAAATAGAGTGGGGTTGGCCGACCGCAATACTGGCGTAACAGGTAATCGAGCTCTTTCTGAAACTCGGGGTCGGATTTTGCTTGTTCATATTCGGCCGCAAGCACCTGCATGGGATCCATCAAGGTTTCGGGGACAAACATGCCGCCATAGGTTCCAAAGTGCCCGTGAGAATCTGGGAGTTGCGGGATTTGCTGTGTAGTATTGGTCGTAGCCACACCCCTGCCTTAATCCATGAGAACGCATCCTGCAAGTGCTGTTCTTTGATCTAAACAATGAGAGCGTCCCAAGCACTGCGATAAACTTCTCGGCGTGAAATCTTAACCCCCTGCTCGAGCTCATACCAATCAGCCGCATCCATCAGGTCAAGCGTGCGCTCGCCAATGAGCCCGGGGAGTGCCGTTGCCGCGCGGATACGTCGTTTCACCAGCGACTGAGCGTAGCTTTGCCCATCCTCCAAATATCGGCGAGCTTGGGTGCGCCAGCGCAAAGATTCAGCCATCAGGGCGTCGCGGTCAGTGGCGTCGACATGTGGAAGGTAACAACGACCCGCTTTGAGATCCGAGGGAAGATCACGCAGAATGTTGATTAACTGCAATCCCTTACCGTAATTTGCCCCCCAGCGCTTCAGCTTCGCGGTCTCAATATGACTAAATTCACCAAGCGAAATCGCCCCGATCTCCGTCCAGAACTCGCCGACCGATCCGGCCACAAGGAAGCAATACTCATCGAGTTCGGCATCGAGAGAAAATTGAAACCCTTGTTGAAGTTCGAAGCGCTCAATATCCAGCCGCTGTCCACGAAGGATATGATCCATGACCGTGAGGATTGCGGCGTGCTGGCGAGAGCTGATCGATGGGGGCAGCGCGGGTTGATCATGATCGGCAGCCACAGAATCCGACGCCTCCCTGAGTGATTCCAACCACGCCAGCACCCCATGCATCTTTTCTAAAAGAGATTTCTCCCCAACATGCTGCTGCCGTGGAATCACATCGCGCTCAAGTCGCCGTAACCAGTCTGAGCTGTCCGCACCGTGGAGGATGTCGCGCAAACCAGTTAACATCTCGAAGCGCAGCGAGGCATCGAGGTCGCCAGTATCTGCCAGGGTGTCACTGGCGCGTGCGAGAAGATATCCCAGACTGATCGGATCACGCATCGTCTTGGGCAGCACGCGCATACTGAGATAAAAGGATCTCGATACGTCTTTAAGAATGGTTTGGCCCAGCGGATTCATCACATCATTGCGGTAGAGACACATGAACACATTGTCCCCATAGCGTAGGGTCAAGCTCCTGACGGGCACGCGCCAACAAGCCATCGGCTTGGCTTTTGTCCGACAGAAAAGCCATCATCGTGGAGCCCGATCCACTCATCATCGCGGCCTCGGTTTCAGGCTGGGCGAGCAGCCACATTTTTATTTCGGCAAGAAACCGGTGTTTCTGAAAAACCGGTTTTTCAAGGTCGTTGACAATCTCACCCCAAGGCAATGCTTGCGCATGGTATGGAACACGGGGAAGGGGTTTGGCGGTCAGGCAATGTTGATAAGCATCGGGTGTAGAGACCCCGAAACTGGGTTTAAGCAATAAGATGGGACAGCGATCAAGCCCTGGCACATCAACCGGCTCTACCCGCTCTCCCCTGCCACCAATCATCCCCAACCCTCGATAAATAAAAAAGGGCACGTCCGAGCCACACTCGGCCGCCATCGAGGCCAACTCGCGCTCGGTAAAACCAGCTTGTTCGAGTTGATTCAGCGCCAACAATGCCGATGCCGCATCACTACTGCCACCGCCAAGACCCGCACCGTGCGGAACATTTTTGACTAACGAAACATTCCACAAACAACGTCTCCCGTATTGTTTTTCAAAGGCTCGCACCGCCATCGTGATCAGGTTACTCTCGTCCAATGGCACTCCCGGTGTGTCACAGTGTAAACGGTATTGATCCGATTTCTCAAACTGCAAGGAGTCGCCTAAATCGAGAGGAGCCATCAGACTCTCCAACTCGTGAAACCCATCTTCGCGCTTCCCCAAAACCCTCAAGGTCAGGTTCACCTTCGCGGGCGCTATCCAAGTTCTCTGAGGCATAAACGTAAGTGCGCAAGAAAGATCAATGCACCCTCACAGGTGCTGGAACCGTCACCACCTGCATCCCAGCAGATTGTGCTGCTATCAGGCCTGCAGGCGCATCTTCAAGCACAAGGCAGCGCTCAGGAGCAACGCCTAACCGGTCCGCTGATTCAAGATAAACATCGGGAGCAGGCTTACCACATGCCACGTCATTCGCCGTAACCACCTCGTCAAAAAGATCACTCAGTCCGACAGCTTGCAGCGTTTTTTCTGCCACTACCCGCGTGCCACCTGTGGCGACGCCCATCGGCATTTTACCACGCAAACTCTGCGCAAAGGCAACCACATCCTCAATGATTTCAACCTGCTTGATGTTCCGGAGAAAGGCCTCACGCTTATCCACAGCCAACTCTTCCGCATTTAAATGCAACCCACACTCGCCATTGAGGTCCTCGACAATATCCTTCGTTGGTCGACCACCGAGGGCGTAAAAAACGTCCTCAGGAAAGACATTCGGGGCATCGTGTTTGGTGAGTGCCTCGCACCATGCCTTGAAGTGGATAGGCATCGAGTCCACGAGCGTGCCGTCGAGGTCAAAGATCACGGCGTCATAGCCGCCATCGGGTATATTTAGGGATGAAAATTGTGTCATTTCAAGGTGGGTATGAAGTGTCTGCATGTTTCTTGCAACAGCATAAATCACACAATATTGTCATCGACCGCTATATCCCGACGTGTTCCATTTACTGAAAACCACTTAGCGCCGGAAAACCCTTGCCCCATCCTGCATCCACTCAGAGCTCGACCGCTTCGTTGGTGTAGCTTCCCGCGGCCACCCACTTGGTTTCGCCCGTTTCATTGAGAAACTCGACATCTCCCACGATCGTTACCCCGTCCGTGAAACGCACTGGCCCGCGCACCGTGAGCTTACCCGCTTTGATGAGCGATGGCATACCGAGCCCTTCGAGGCTATCGACCATCTTATACTCGTCGCTGAGATCGATGACTGGCGGGATCCCAGCCCGTTCCGCCACGAGCGCGATACGACCGTCTGGCGTTTGTTCATAAGCATCGGAACGCAGAGCAAATAGATCAGACGTGGTTTTAACCGGAGCAAACCGTGAGCGTGGGACGCAGACGGCACTCGAACCAGGGAACGATTCGATCGCCGCCCCCATGGCCACTTCAAGCTGAAACACCGACTTGGACTTTTTATCACGAGGGTCGATCGTTTTGGTGTTTTTAATCATCGGCAAGGGCAACACCCCATTCTCTTTTTCCAGCAATTCCTTGAGCACATCCAAGCGAATCCACAGGCTGTTGGTATTAAAGTAACGATGGCGGTCGATATCCTGAAACTGGTCGATGTCCTCATCGGCACACTGGGCGACCTCGCGCAGAAGCAGTTGTTGATCCGCATCCCGCACCGCAAGATGTCCTCCTTTTTTATCTGCACCGGTGCGCCGTGTCGCCTCCATCAGAAAGGGGGTGTCGCTTTCTGCAAAGTAACGCAGCAGCCCCGCATCCAGCACAGCCCCCAAGTTATCCGCATTGGAAACAAAGGCGTATTTTACACCACCCGCCAACAAGGCATCCAACCAACCACTCCCAGCAAGCGCCGCATAAAGATCACCGTGACCAGGAGGACACCATTCCAGAGACGGGGCACTCTCCCAGGTGGCCGGTTCCATTGTTTCTCCATCGATCTTAGGCACCTGATTTTGCATCAACTCAATGTTTTCAGCACCAGATAACCCTTGGTCGGCATAGGTCTCCATGTGCTCCAGCGTGTCCTCGGACGTGCTGAAACTATCCATCAAAAGAAAACGAACTTTGGCTCCTGTCTGCTCACGTAAATGAATAACCTGATTCGCGATGATATCGAGAAAAGTCGTCTCCCCTTTCACAGGAAGCAAGCTCTTGGCTTTTTTTAATCCCATACTCGTCCCGAGACCACCATTGAGCTTTATCACAACCGTCTGAGCCAATAACGCCGAATCAAACACCTCATCGCCAGAGGTCACCACATCAAGCATCGGAACACGATCGCAGGGACTGATACTCTGCTCTGGGATCATCCCGCTCTCATTGCGAAGCAGCGCTTCATAGTTGCGTTCAAAGGCACGGATGGCAGCTTCACTAACAGCTGCTGATTCCATCTTCTTGCGGAAGGGTAAAAAGTCGCTCATATTGATGAATGCGAATAGTTCGCGCCCGCGCCATAACCCGCTGAACCCGTCTTTTCAACCTCAATCCAGTGCATTTTGACATGGCGTTTCCTCACAGGCAAAAACGGCCGCAACGATCCGCTCCAACCCCAGACGATCAATATCACCAAACGCGCCCACCTGCTCAGAGTCGATATCAAGCACCGCCACCAGCATCCCCGCGGCATTCCACACGGGCACGACAATCTCACTGCGCGACTTCGCATCACAGGCAATATGCCCCGGAAAAACATGCACATTATCCACCACCAACGTCTCACCCTGTCGCACCGCAGCACCACAAATCCCGCGATCCAACGCAATCCTCAAGCAGCCAGGCGTCCCTTGATATGGGCCAATCACCAACCCACCCGCTTGCATCCGGTAAAAACCTGTCCAATAAAAATAATCAAACTCCCCCGCCAGCACCGCGCTCACCGTAGCCATTCTGGCCACATCATCCCTCTCACCATCGAGCATCGCTGTGATTTGACCCAACACCCGCTGGTAATGTTCCGCTTTATCATACTTATTCACGACGGCACTTTTTCCTAGTTCGATGGCGTCATCCAGACAAATCCGTGAGTTTTTCGCGCATTTCTCAATTTCACCATTTCCAAAACCAAGATCTTCATTAAATTAACCCGCGTGAGCTACCAGGTCTTTGCCAGAAAATACCGTCCCAAAACGTTTGCCGACGTGCTGGGACAGGATCATGTCGTGTCCACCCTCCGTAATGCCATCGAGCGGGATCGGCTTGCACACGCATGGTTATTTGTCGGCCCGCGTGGCACCGGAAAAACATCCACCGCACGCATCCTCGCCAAGGCACTCAATTGCCCCGAGGGCCCGACCATTGATTTCGACCCCGACTCGACCGTCTGCCAAGAAATTGCCGAAGGCCGGTCACTCGATGTTTTAGAAATTGACGGTGCGTCCAATAACGGCGTCGAACAAGTCCGTGAGTTGCGCGAAAATGTCCAATTTGCACCGTCTCAGGGGAAGTTTAAAATTTATTACATCGATGAGGTGCACATGCTCACCACCGCCGCGTTTAACGCCTTGCTCAAAACGCTGGAGGAGCCACCCGAACACGTCAAATTCATTTTTGCCACCACCGAGCCCAATAAAATCCTGCCCACCATCATCTCGCGTTGCCAGAGGTTCGACCTCAGACCGATCCCGACGGAAACCATCGCCAAACACCTTCAGTTCATCGCCTCTGAGGAAGGCGTCCAACTCGATGACCCCGCAGCATGGGCGATCGCCAAGGGCGCCGACGGCGGCATGCGCGACGCCCAATCCATGCTCGATCAACTCGTTGCCTTCTGTGGCGAGGAAATCACCGAAGCCAACGTGCTCGAAATCTTCGGCTTCACATCACGCGAAACCGTTGCCACCCTCACCACAGCACTCGTCAAAAAAGACAGCCCCGCCGCGCTCGACCTCATTCACCAACAAGCCGAAAGCGGTAAAGAGCTATCGCAATTACTCGGCGAGCTCATCAGCTGCCTGCGCGCTATGTTAGTCAATCGGCTCGACCCCGGAGCCGGCAACGAAGGATTTCCCGAGGAACTCTGGCACCCCCTCGCCGAGGCCGCTAAGTCGATCCAGACCGACCGAATTCTTTGCCTCATCGACATCCTAGCCGATACCGAAGGCCGGATGAAATGGGCGTCCAACAAGCGACTCCACTTCGAGATTGGCATCATCAAAGCCATCCAATCACTCAACGACGCCCGGATCAGCGACGTCATCAAGGCCCTCGCTGGGGCCGGTCCTATTGAAAAAAACACCCCGCCAGCGGCGACACCTATGGCGGAAGAACCCGCCCCCACACCGAATCCTGCCAGCGCTCCCGCCCCAGAATCCGTCTCGCCCCCCACCCTAGCGCCCACGCCTGCTGCGCCCCCCCCATCTCCGCCCGCGCAGGATCAGCCGATTCAAGAGGATCCGCGAAAAAGCAGCCTCGATGATCTCATCAATAATGCCGCGGACGAACCCGCCGCCACCATCCCACAACCAGGCCCCACCCTCACCCCCAAGGAACCTGCACCCCAAGAAGAGAAAACCGAAGTGCCAGCCGATAACTCCTTCTACGAAGACCCTCTGATCAAAAGTGCCTTGGCCATCTTCGAAGGTAACCTGAAAAAATAACACCCCACCCGCTTTTCTACAAACAACAGATCAACCCACCCACACTATGGACATCCAAAAACTCATGCAGCAGGCCCAGCAAATGCAAGCCGGTATGCAAAAAACCCAAGAAGAACTCGCCGCTAAACATGTCGAAGCCAGCGTCGGCGGCGGTAAGGTCACCGTCGTAGCCAACGGCTCAGGCGACGTCGTCTCCATCAACATCGACCCGTCCGTGGTCGACCCCAACGATGTCGATTTCCTTCAGGATCTCGTCCTCTCCGGCGTGCAGGAAGCCGTCGCCAAAGGCAAAGAAATGGCCTCATCAGAAATGGCCAAGCTGACAGGCGGACTCGGCATCCCCGGCATGTAACACACACCCCCACCTATCGGCAAATCCACTAACGGCCGCGCTTAGCCCCCTGCCTCCCTTATGGACGGCATGGGCGACTCCGATGATTTGCCATCGTATCCACGGACCTCCAACCTCTTCCTTCTTGTCCTTTTTAACTCACCATCAATGCCCCGACACCTCGGCGCGCACCGGCACACTCAGCACGGCACACGGCGATATCCCGACGCCCATCTTTATGCCTGTCGGCACCCAGGGCATGGTCAAAACCCTCTCGCCCGATGAACTCACCGACGTCGTCGACGCCAAGATCATCCTCGGGAACACCTACCACCTCTACCTCCGCCCCGGCCTCGATGTCATCCGCCAACTCGGCGGACTGCACCAATTCAGCACATGGGATAAACCGATTCTGACTGATTCCGGGGGGTTCCAGGTCTGGTCATTAGCCAAACTACGCAAAATCACCGAGGAGGGTGTGCAGTTCTCCAATCACCTCGATGGGGCTAAAACCATGCTTACCCCCGAGCTAAGCATGGAAATCCAGGCCACACTCGGCAGCGATATCGCCATGCTCTTTGACGAGTGCCCGCCCTACCCCTGCGAGGAAAAATACGCCGCCGACTCCTTGGCGCTCACCACCCGATGGGCCAAACGTTGTAAACAATGGCATCAGGAAAATGCCCATCTGCACGTGCCGTGGCTTCAGCCGTCATCGCCACCTTTACACTCAACCAATCCACGCCAACTGATCTTCGGCATCGTCCAAGGCAGCACCTACGCCGACCTCCGTGAGCAGTCGGCCCGCGAACTCGTCGAGATCGGCTTCGATGGCTACGCCGTCGGCGGCATCTCCGTGGGAGAGCCCGAACACGAAATGATGCGCGCCATCGAAAATGCCGTCCCCTTTTTACCCGCCGACAAACCGCGCTATGCGATGGGGCTCGGCACGCCCCCGCAGATGCTCGAGATGATTGCGCGCGGCGTCGATATGTTTGATTGTGTCATGCCTACCCGCGTTGCCCGCCACGGACTCGCGTTTACCGCAGACGGTCCGATCCACATTAAAAACAAGGAATTCGAGTTCGATCCGCGCCCACTCGACGAAAACACCCACCCGTCGATCCAGAAATACAGTCGATCCTTTATCCGGCACCTGTTCCGGTCACGCGAAATGCTCTCTTTAAGGTTGCTTTCCCTGCATAATCTGCATTTCTACCTGCGCCTCATGCGCGATGCACG
Organism: Akkermansiaceae bacterium; assembly: GCA_013041925.1. Taxonomy (GTDB): domain Bacteria; phylum Verrucomicrobiota; class Verrucomicrobiia; order Verrucomicrobiales; family Akkermansiaceae; genus Oceaniferula. The sequence continues at coordinate 26,492 of JABDRB010000021.1, forward strand.
TCAAGCCATCGAATCAGGCACCTTTACCAGCTTCAAAAACGACTTCAATCAACGATACCTTCAACAACCATGAACCACACCATCGCAACACTCCACTCTCTCCCCACCATCTTCGCAGAAGGTGGCAGCAACCCGCTCGGCAGCCCGATCATCATGATGGTGCTCATGTTTGTCATCTTCTGGGTCGTGCTCATCCGCCCCCAACAAAAACAGAGAAAAGAACTGGCCGCCCGCCAATCCGCTCTGAAAAAAGGGGATAAAGTCGTCACCATCGGCGGCATGCACGCCAGTGTCAACGCCGTCAGCGAAAAAACCGTTTCCCTCAAACTTGCCGAAGGAATCTTTGTCAAATACGACAAAACCGCCATCGCCACCGTCAGCGCCAAAGATGACAAAAACGAAAAGTCCGATAGCCCCGCCAAAGGCTGAGGCATCTAATCCTAGGGAGCTTCGTTGAAGCCCCCTCTTGAATTACCCCCTTCCCGTTTCCACCTTTCCCTTTTTTCCTCTCTACATCCACCCATACCATGTTTGCCTCTCTCTTCAGTGACGACCGCCTCCTGACCTTCCTATCAGGTCTTGGACTGCTTGCTCTCTTTTTCTGGTACTTTGCGACCGATTTTGAACGTAAAAAACGCAACATCGGAACCATCATCGTGGTCTTGATCGCTGTATTTAGCCTGCTCTCCATCGTCCCTAAGGGGAAATGGGGTGATGTCCTCACAGGCAAAACTCCCATCTCAGAAGCCCATAACCTCAAGGGAGGCATCGACCTCATCGGTGGGTCATCCTTCACCCTGCGCGTGCAACCCAGCACCGATGCCAACGGCTCCGAAATCCCCGTTTCACCCAATGCCGTGCAACAAGCGATCGAAACCGTCGAAAGCCGACTCAACGCCTTTGGCACCGCCGACCTCCTCATTGTCGCTCAGGGCAGCGACCGCATCCTCGTGCAAATGCCAGGAGTGACACCTGAAGCCGCCGCTCGCGTGCGTAGCATCCTTGAAAAAGTCGCCAAGCTGGAACTCAAAATCGTCCACTCCGATACCCGCAGCCTCGCCAACAAGGTCGCGGCCGACCCCGAAAACGAAATCGTCCCCGGCTATGAACTCAAAACACTTCAGGACGAAGACGAGGACGGCAAAATCACCACAGAAAACATCCTCATCAAACGCCGCGCCGCCCTCGACGGATCCTATGTCAAACACGCCCAAGAACTTTACGGCCCATACGAAGGCAAACTCAGCGTCGAACTCAACAACGACGGGGCGACTAAAATGTTCGACCTCACCAAAAACATGCGCCACGGCTCTGACCGCCTCGCCATTGTTCTCGACGGCAAAGTCCTCAGTGCCCCTACTGTGCAAAGCAGCCTGAGCCAAAGGTTTGAGATTTCCGGAATGAAAGACGCTGCCGAGGCCAAGGCTCTCGCAGCCGCCTTGCTTAACCCACTGAAAAACCCACTCATCGTCGATGAGGAACGCACCGTTTCTGCCACCCTCGGTAAGGAAACCGTTTCCCAAGGCATCGTCGCCGGCATGGCTGGGCTCGGGCTCACCCTGATCTTTGTCCTGATCTATTACCGCTTTGCTGGTATGATTGCCCTGATCGGCCTCAGCCTGAATATCCTCATCTTGTTTGGCACGATGGCCATGTTTGGCTTCACCTTCACCCTCCCTGGCATCGCCGGTATCATCCTCACCATCGGTGTCGCCGTGGATGCCAACGTGCTCATCTACGAACGCCTCCGCGAGGAACTCGCCCACGGCAAATCCGTCAAGGCGGCCATCTCCGCCGCCTACGAAAAAGCGTTCTCCGCGATTTTTGATGCCAACATCACCACCCTCCTCACCGCCCTCATCCTCTTCTGGAGAGCCAGCGGCACCGTCAAGGGATTCGCCATCACACTGACCATCGGTATCCTCGCCTCCATGCTCGCCGCCCTGCTCTGCACCCGCGTCCTGTTCTGGTGGTTTGCCGACGCCGGCATCCTCAAGAAGCTCAGCTTCATGAACCTGATCCCGAAAAATGCTTTTCAATTCCTCAGCCAGCGCAAGTTCGCCTTCAGCGTATCCGCTGTGCTCATCCTCGCAGGTGTCAGTGCCGTCGGCATCAAAGGCGAAAAAGCTCTCGGTATCGACTTCACTGGTGGCGCCCAGCTATCATTCCAGTTTGCCGATGATACCCGCGTCGACCAAGCTGCAGCCCAAAAGGTCATCAACGGACTGAAACTCACCAAGGTCGCCACCACCCAAGAGGAACAAAACACGACCGGCGAACTCCTCACCGTTCGCTGTGCTAATAATACCGTCACCGAAGGGAAAACAGACCCCGAAATCATCGAGGAAGCGCTCCGTAATGCCTTCCCCGTCCTCCAGCTCCAAGAAAATGTGCTTGATGACGAAGGACAACCCAAACTCGCTGGGGACAACTCCCCGCTCATGCAATACAAGTATCAGATGGCCAAGGAAACCATCAGTGCCAGCCTCGGCGGTGAATTCCTCACCACCGCCATCTGGGCGCTACTCATCGGTTTGATCGCCATCCTCATCTACATCACGATCCGCTTTGAGTTTTCGTTTGCCCTCGGTGCCTTTGCCGCCCTTTTCCACGATATCTTGATCTGCCTCGGCATCATCGTCTTCGCAGGACAAGAGCTCTCACTGATCCACGTCGGCGCCTTCCTCACCATCGCCGGATACTCCATCAATGATACCATTGTGGTCTTCGACCGAATTCGCGAGGACCTGCGCACCCGTCGCGGTGATGTCGAGGACGTCATGAACCACGCGATCAACTCCACCCTGTCACGGACCGTGCTCACCTCGCTGACCACCTTCGTGGCGGTGCTCGTCCTCTACATCTATGGAGGATCCGCTCTGAAAGACTTCTCCTTCTCCATCATGATCGGCGTGCTCGTAGGAACTTACTCCTCGATCTTTATCGCCTCCCCGATCGTTTACATCTGGAGCAAACTACGTGGAGCCAACCTCCGCCGCGAACTACTCGACGCCAACCTCGAGGCCGAAGTCAACCCCGCAAAGTCCTGATGACAACACCTTGACCCCCCGTTATTTCATCTCCCTTTTCAAATCGGCAGCACTTCGGTGCTGCCGATTTTGCGTGTGAAACCACTTTCAACGAGGCGATAAAAAAAATGACCTTTTTTCATCGAAAAAATCTTGCATTACTCGGTTAATCTGGCACTTTCCCGCCCGTCCCACCCCTGCAAAGGGCAAACGACAACAAATGGAAATTCCTGCGTAGCTCAGCGGTAGAGCGGGTGACTGTTAATCACTAGGTCCTTGGTTCGATCCCAAGCGCAGGAGCCATATGAAAGCCCTCATCCCCAGCGGATGGGGGCTTTCGCCTTTTCACGGGTCGACACCCAAGTTAGGAGGGCAACAAACCTCATCTTGATGGCTGATAGCAGGCTTGCTAAATCACCCGTCACCCCACTAAGATAGGCCCCATGAAAGCACCTTTGATCGCCGCATTGGCTCTCTCCCTGGCCGTCACATCCTGTAACTCCTTTTTCAAACCCAAAGGCTGGCCTGTGACGGTGGCGCCCAGCGACAAATCCGTCAACCACCTCATCGAACACGTCAAATTCACAGGCTCTGGCATCCCCTTGACCCAACAAGAGCGCACCCTGCTCACGTTTCTCGACAGCAAACCAAATATCGCCGCATCAACCGGTAAAAAAAATCGACCCCAGTCGCACCAGTGGTCGGCCGCCGAGATCTACCGCGTCGATCCCGGAAAACATATCTCCGTCCTCTGCGAAAACGGCTACCAACAAACCGCCGTCTATTTCCACTACGATAAACAGAAAAAAACGTGGTTCCGGGTTAAACACCTCGGCGAAAACCACAACCGCGGAGTGCCCGCCGTCGTGGTCAAATAACGTATCCTGCAATGCTGGCAGAAAAAAGAATTGCCATCGGCAAAAGTGCACGCTAGTTTGCGCCTCCCCCAAGACCTAGGTCAATTTTTTTGACCGATGATTACCCGGACAGGTGGCAGAGTGGTCGAATGCGCACGCTTGGAAAGCGTGTGAGGCAGCAATGTCTCCGCGGGTTCGAATCCCGCCCTGTCCGCCATCTTTTTAAGGCTCCGATTAACCTCGGAGCCTTTTTCTTGCCTAGCCCGTATCGATCACCCACCTGGAGGCGAAGGTCGTGGACCCCTCTTTGATGAAAAACTCATTGAGGATGAGCCTCAGGAGCCTGATCTCCTTGCCAGTATTTGCTCAACGAGGGACAAGATTGCGGGAGTTTCACTGACAACCGTCAACTAGGGTTTAGCTGTGATGAATTTTCATATTCCTGCGATGCTGTCCACGCTCTTCATGATCGGTCTTGGCTTGCTGACCTTGGTTCACTGCCACCATGGTGGATCGAAACCCGATGCTGTCCAAAATGGTCACACTCTCATGCTCCCATCGGAAAGCGTTCAAAAAGACCCATCGGATCCTAACACCCAGCCATCTATCGACTCAGACCATGCGGCTCAACCTAACGCGATGTATCCGGTCAGGGTGCCCCGAACGATCGTCTTTGAGCGCGATCTCAAACCGATTCTCGAAATTTTATGTGTGCAATGCCACAACGCAACAGACGCGCACCTCTACGCTGGTCTCAACCTTGAGACACGGCAGTCTGCCATGAACACGGGAGTCAACCGCCCTGTGATCATCCCAGGCGCCCCCGATAAAAGCAGAATCGTTCAGGTGTTGAAATTGGATGTGCAGCACCCAACGAACATGCCTCCATCACCCGATAAAATCCGAGGTATCCGTCTGCAAATACTCAGAAAATGGATTCTCCAAGGTGCCGACTGGCCCGATAACGTCAGCATGGTCAAACCCGAAGACCCGATGGATGCGCCACTTCCCTAAGCCCCCCCACAATCCATATGTCATCTCCCCCACTCTACCGATCTCCCGCCACGGGCTACCGCGCTGCCCACGGGAGCGTGGGATATCCATTAGAAATCATTGCCCGCTTTATCCAGAAAAAGGGGGTTCCCAAGGGGGATGATCTCGCCGCCTTAGCCGCCGAACTCAAACTCCCCATTGCCGTCGTTCGATCAACGCTCTCCTCTTATCAGGACTACATCGAGCCCTCAAACGATGCCGTCAAAGTCTGCCATGGCATGTCCTGCCACCTTGGCGGAGCAGAGGATCTTTATCGCGACCTTCATGGCCAAAGGGCATCGTGTCTCGGCCACTGCTACACGGCCACCAATTACCTCGATCAAGAGGCCATCCAAACGCGTTCTCCGGAAAATGAGCTGTCGGTTCTTTGTCTCGCCCCCCAGCCGGTCATCACAAGAAACCTGCTGGGAAACCATGCCGAAAGTCTGGATACAGCGATCGATCACGGGTGTTATGAAGCCTATCACTATGCCATCCAACAGCCACCGCACAAAGTCATCGAGGACATCACTGCCGCCGGCCTCTGCGGTCGGGGCGGAGCCGCCTTCCCCACGGGCGCGAAATGGCATGCCTGCGCCTCAACAAAATCCGACCAGCGGTATGTCATCGCTAACGGGGACGAAGGAGACCCAGGGTCCTACATTGACCGCGTATTAATGGAGCAAGACCCACACAGCATCATCGAAGGTTTACTGCTGTGCGGCTACGCGGTTGGGGCCCATGAAGGTATTGTCTTTATCCGATCAGAATACCCGCGAGCTGCCACCATCATGGAGCAAGCGATCTCTGACGCAAAAAAGGCGGGTTTGCTCAGCCACCCCAAGTTTTCTTTCAACATCACCGTCATCCGAGGAGCAGGCAGTTATGTATGCGGCGAGGAAACGGCGATGTTAAATGCCATCGAAGGACTACGCGCAGAAGTCCGCCTCCGTCCCCCCTACCCGACCCAATCCGGGTTGTTTGGCCAACCCACCGTGGTGGACAATGTCGAGACCCTCGTCAACGTCCCCTACATCGTCGGCAATGGGGTGCAAACGTATACTCATACTGGGACCCCGAACTACTCAGGAACCAAAGCACTCTGTTTCGACAGTGGCTTTATGCGACCAGGTATAATCGAGGTCGAGTTCGGCACGCCTTTCCGCGATGCGCTCAACGCCGCGGGAGGCGGAAGGACAGAGCTCGATGCCGTGTTCATAGGCGGCCCGATGGGGAGCATCATCACCAAGGATCATTGGGACACCCCCATCTGCTACGATGCGATGCACGCCCAAGGGCTTGAACTCGGGCATGGTGGCGTGATTGCCCTGCCCAAAGCCGCCGACAAGCGAAGTTTACTGAGAAATTGGCTCAATTTCATGGCGGATGAATCGTGTGGCCAATGCATGCCGTGCCGGCTTGGTTCGCGAAAAGCCGTGGATATCATGGACAGCCCGGCGGGTTTCCATTCGCGAGCCGACCTCGATGCCCTCCTTCATACGATCATACAATCAAGCCTGTGTGCGTTCGGGCGTGATATCCCGAGAGCGGTGATCCAATACATCGACCTCTTTGGGGATGAAATCTTCAACACCTCAACGTCATCCAGCTGATGAGCACCGCAACCGTCAACGGAATCCCAGTTTCCCCCATCCACAAGGAAACGATTCTCGAAGTCTGTGAGCGACTGGGGATTCACATCCCCACTCTCTGCCATGGCCCTGGAAAAAAACCGTGCAGCGAGTGCCGTTTATGCCTTGTCGAGTCCAAGGACCACCCACATCCGGTAGCGGCCTGCCACACCCTTTTTGAGCCAGGCATGGTCATTGAAACGCATTCTCAAGCAATCGAATCATTAAGATCGAACATCCTCTCCCTTTACCGTGACACCTCAACGCTCAGGGATGGAGTCGCCATGGAAACATCCGATACGTTCCGCGCACTCCTCGAGGAATATCACATTTCACCACCACCACCACCAGCAGCAGCACCATCGAACCGTCCGCGCCATGAAGAAAAACACCCCTACCTCCGGTTCGACCCAACCACCTGCATCCACTGCCGACTTTGCCTCAATACCTGTGAACACGTCCAAGGGCAGTTTGTTTTCAGCCTCACCGGCCGGGGGGCAGACACTCGTATCAGCATTGGTGAACATGATACCTTCCACGACAGCCCCTGCGTCGCCTGTGGCGCCTGTGTTGATGTCTGCCCGACGGGCGCGATCGATGACATCGACTGCGCGAAGGTAAGCTCCACGTCCTCAACGATTTCAAGCATCTGCGGATTCTGCGGTGTTGGATGTCGTATTGAGGCAGACGTCGATTCCCAGCAGGTGGTGCGCATCAAGGGGGCGCCAAGTGCCACCGTCAACCATGGACATCTCTGTGCCAAAGGACGCTACACCCACAGCTACCTCCAAGCCGATGATCGACTAAAAAAACCTCTAATCAGACGAACTGACGGACTCCATGAAGTCGGCTGGGATGAGGCCCTCGAGTATATCGTCCAGAAGTTCAAAGGTCTGATCGATCATCATGGCCCCGACAGCTTAGGCACCTTTACCTCGTCACGATCCACCAATGAATCGTGCTACCTTTTGCAAAAATTTTTCCGTGAAGTCATCGGGACCAACAACGTCGACTGCTGCGCTCGGGTTTGCCACGCATCCACGGCCCTTGCGCTTCAGCTAGTTACCGGAACGGGTGCGGCGTCAGCCTCCTACGAAGACATCGAGCAAAGTCGCTGCATCGTGGTCGCGGGTGCCAATCCAACCGAAGCGCACCCCGTGATCGGGGCGAGGATCAAGCAGCGTGCCATGCAGGGCGTGCCACTCATTGTGATCGACCCCCGTAAAATTGAGCTGGCGGATTACGCGACGGTCCACCTCCAGCTCACCCCGGGAACCAACGTATGCCTATTTAATGGACTGGCCAAATTACTCATTGAAAATGGAACCATCGATACCACCTACCTGACCCAACGCGTCGATGGGTTTGAGACGTTGGTTCATTTTCTCACCCACCTTTCGCTGGATGAGGTCGAGCGCACCACGGGTCTTTCCCGTGATTTACTTGATCAGGCGAGCTCACTGATGGGTCAATGTCACGGGTCGCTCTTTGTGCACGGACTGGGTCTCTCCGAGCTTGAGCAGGGAACCGCCTCCGTCATGACCCTCTGTAACCTCGGCATGCTCACTGGCAGCATCGGTCGGCTCGGGTCGGGAATGCTTCCCTTGCGAGGACAAAACAATGTTCAAGGCAGTGCTGATATGGGATCGATGCCCAATAATTTCACGGGTTACCAATCCATCAGCGATGCCGGCGTGCGTGCACATTTAGAAACCATCTGGGAGAAACTCCCACCCGAACACGCTGGTCTTACCATCCCAGAGATGGTCGATGCCGCGGCGGCGGGCAGCCTACATGGGCTGTGGATCCAGGGTGAAGATATCGTTCAGAGTGACCCCAACGAATCCCACGTCATCGAGGCCCTCAACCGACTCGATTTCCTTGTCATACAAGAACTGTTTCATTCGGAAACATGCCGCTACGCCGACGTCATCCTCCCAGCCGCAAGTTACTTGGAACAAGACGGAACATTCACCAACGGCGAGCGCCGCATTCAGCGTGTGCGACCTGCCGTCCCCGCTCCCGGCGAGGCACGCCAGGATTGGTGCGTGATCCGTGACGTCGCCCGCATGATGGGGGCGGAGTGGAACTACCAACACCCGTCCGAGGTGATGGATGAAATTGCCCGCGTGGCCCCGAAGCTTTTTGGTGGCATCCGTTACCATCGACTCGGTGACGACGGCTTACAGTGGCCCTGCCCTACCCTGGAGAGCCACGGGACGGCTTGCGTTCATGCCGACGGGTTTATGCGCGGCAAAGGACAGCTTGTCGCGCTCGATCACACCTCCAGCTCGGAACATGACATCCCAGGTTTCCCCTACCTACTCATCACGGGAAGGGTGCTTGAGCACTACAACGTCGGAACCATGACTCGCCGATCCCAGCAGACTGAGCTGCTCGCCTGTGACTACCTTGAAATCCACCCCGCCGACGCCCAGCGCGATGACATCAAGGAGGGTGAACCCATCACCATCCAAAGCCGCTGGGGCAAAACCTGCGTCCCCGTCAAACATTCCCTCAGAATGGCGCCCGGCACGCTTTTTCTCTCCTTCCACTTTCCGGAATCCCACACCAACCGATTAACCGGCCCCGCCGTCGACCCTCAGTCGAAGTGCCCACAATACAAGGCGACCGCCGTGCGCTTGTTGCCCTGATCGAATACGTCGGATACCGCTCACCCCACCAAGATTGACTCCTGCTCGGCGATAGCGCGTTTCGTGGCGGCAAAGCTATCTGGCGTCAGAGAAATCGAATCGATACCGGCCTCGACCAAAAACCGAGCAAACTCGGGTTTATCACTGGGCGCTTGCCCACAGATCCCAACCTTACGCCCATGGGCATGTGCGGTCTTGATCAGCTGCCGGATCACCACGCGGATCGCCTCATGATTTTCATCAAAAAGGGTGGCCAACTTATCGGAATCTCGGTCAATCCCAAGCACCAGCTGAGTCAGGTCATTTGAGCCGATGGAAAACCCGTCAAACCTCTCGGCAAAATCATCGGCGAGAATAATATTGCTCGGTATCTCCGCCATCACGTAGACCTGCAATCCATTTTCACCCCGCACGAGACCCTTGTCCGCCATCACAGCTAATACCTTATCCGCCTCCTCGGGCGTCCGGCAGAAAGGAATCATGACGATGACATTATCAAGCCCCATGGACTCCCTGACCCGTTTGATGGCCTCGCACTCCAAGGCAAAGCCTTCTCGGTAATCATCGCTGTAATACCGAGACGCCCCACGGAAACCCAACATGGGGTTTTCTTCACTCGGTTCAAACTCGGCACCTCCTATCAAATCACGATATTCGTTGGTTTTAAAATCGCTGGTTCTCACGATCACAGGTCGGGGGTAATGGCTGGCGGCAATCCGAGCAATCCCCATGGTGAGACGATCAACAAAGTAACGTGTCTTGTCGGTATACTGCCGCGTCAGACTCTGAATTTCCTCCCAAGCATTGCTGTCTTTGAGATCATCAAACCGAACCAGTGCCATTGGGTGAATTTTGATGAAATTGGAGATAATAAACTCCATCCTTGCAAGACCAATACCGGCGCTGGGAAGTCGCCACCAGTAGTTTGCGGCATCCGGGTTAGCGATATTGAGCATCACCTCGGTCTTGGTTTCAGGTAGATCAGACAGGCTGGTCTCCGTGATTTCATAATCAAGGATCCCCTCATACACAAGCCCGCGCCCCGCATCGGCACAGCTCAGCGTCACCTTCTGCCCGTTGTGAAGTTTTTGGGTTGCTGTCCCCGTCCCTATGACGGCAGGCACTCCCAGCTCTCGACTAACAATAGCCGCATGACTCGTCCGGCCACCGTGGTCGGTGATCAGCCCGGCCGCCGATTTCATCAGAGGCACCCAGTCAGGGTCGGTCACCGAGGTCACCAAAATCCTCCCTGGCTTAAATTTCTTTGCCTCACTCAAATTGCGGATCACCATCACCTTGCCGTTGGCAATGCTCGATCCGATACCGAGCGCCTTGAGGATCGGCGCGGGCCGTTTCCCAGTGATTTTTGCCGTCACGAGACTTGTCGCTGACGCCTGTGAATGAACGGTCTCTGGTCGGGCTTGCAGGATAGCCAGTTCACCAGTCTGACCGTCTAGCGCCCACTCAATATCCATCGCTTTACCGTAGTGGTTTTCGATCCCAACCGCCCATTGTGAGAGCTTCATAATCTGAGAGTCGGTGATACAAAATACGCGCGATTTTTCGATCGGTGTCGGTAAATTAATCACGGACTCATGATCGCGATCGCTATAAACCATCATCAAATCCTTGTCGCCGAGCTCCCTGCCAATAATTGGAACGGCATCAGACTGCCCGACAAGCGCCTTACACACACGGAACTCATCTGGGTTGACCACCCCCTTCACGACATTCTCACCCAGCCCGTAGGCCGCATTGATGACAATCACACCGGGGAAGCCCGTGTCGCTGTCGATGCTAAACATCACACCCGCAGCGCCTCGATCTGACCGCACCATCTTCTGCACACCCACAGAAAGGTAGACATTGACGTCGGCAAACCCTTTTTGTTCACGGTAACTGATCGCCCGGTTCGTGTAGAGTGAAGCAAAACACTTCCTGCACGCATCCAGCAATGCCATCTCACCACGGACGTTCAGATAACTTTCCTGCTGCCCCGCGAAGCTCGCATCGGGAAGATCCTCTGCCGTCGCGCTACTCCTCACCGCCACATCTGCCTCGCCGACGTCATATCGCGCACTCAAGTCACGGTAGGCATCAAGGATGTCCGCCATCATCTCGGGGGGAAACTCCGCATCTAAAATCAACTGACGGATCACGGCTCCGGTTTCATCCAACCCCGACTCCCCTCGCTGAAACGCACCAATCTGTAAATCGATCATGTCCTCAATCCCATTGTATTGGAGAAAGCGACGATACGCACAGGCGGTGGTAGCAAACCCCTGTGGCACAGGGATCCCCATCTCGCCAAGATGCTGAATCATCTCGCCAAGCGATGCATTTTTCCCTCCCACCACGGAGACCGACTCCATGTTCACCTCCTCAAACCATCGAAGTGTCCGGTCAGACACGTCCACACCATCGTCATCCTTCGTCTTCATAAGATTATGCCATTAGCAGCACTTAAGCATCACATTACCCCAACACCATTAGCTCATCTTCAATTGGCCAAAATGACCTCTATTTTGTTAATCCACCCCCGAACCACTGGAAACTCCCGCAACCACCCGACGACACCGCCCCCCAGTGTGCCCACCCATGACACGCTACGATGGTCCAAGCATCAAGGCACTGGGCACCAACAGTCAGGACACCAATAAGTCCTCGCCCTCGGACTTGGCAATGACAACCGCTGCGCAAGAATCACCAAAGATATTCACGGCGGTTCGGCTCATATCGAGCAAGCGGTCGACCGCTAACAGGGCCACCACAGCCATTTCTGCATTCGGGATACCTGAGCTATTTAAAATCAAGAGGATGGCCACGAGGCTGGCGGAAGGAATCCCGGCCACACCAATACTGGTGAGCAACGCCGTGATAACAACGGCAAACTGGGCGGAGAGACTCAGGTCAATCCCCATGACTTGCGCCACAAAGATGACCGCGACACATTCGTAGAGGGCCGTTCCATCCATATTGACAGTAGCTCCGAGAGGTAAGGTAAAACTCGAGACGCGCTTGGAGACACCCGCATTTTTCTGCACACAAAACATGGTTTCGGGAAGGGTGGCCGCCGATGAGGCCGTGGAAAAAGCCGTCAGCATCGCCATACGCATCGCCCGAAAATGCGCCCATGGATTCACCCGCGCTACACAACGCAGAACCAGCGGCATCACCACAAAAAGATGGATCGCCAACGCTAAAACTACCGTCAAAAAATACTTCCCAAGGCTCATAAAGATCTCAGGCCCACTTTTAAAAATGGTGGGTAACAATAACCCAAACACGCCCAAGGGAGCAAAAACCATAATCCACTGAGTCACCCGAATCATCACGTCATTGATCGCCTGGATACTCCCGAGAAGGGGTCGCATGTGATCGACCGGCAAACGTGCCATGGCGATGGCAAAGAGGATGGAGAAAAAAATCATCCCCAACAGCTGGCCATTTTCGGTGGCCGCCTTAATGACATTGGCGGGGATCATTTTTTTAAACAGATCCGCGTAGTCGCCGGCTTTCTTTTCCCCCGCCTTGGCCACTTTATCTTTCTCAGCTTGACTGGCACCCTCGGCTTTTTGTTCGAGGGCGGCACGGATCTCTGGGTTGGCCGTCCCATTTTCCAACCCAGGCTGGATCGTATTCACCAAAACGAGACCCACAAGCACAGCACTTAAGCTGGTGCCCATGTAGAACCCGAGAGTCTTGACCCCTAAACGACCAAAACCCTTCACGCCCCCTAAACCCGCAATACCCGCAATGATGGAACTCGCCACTAAAGGAACGATAATCATCTTCAGCGCTTGTATAAATAGCTTGCCAACAAAGTCACTCACCGCGATGGCATTCTGGATAAAATAAAATGCCTGCGTATCACCCGCAACCGCTCTGCTGATATTACGAAAGACGATGGCTGTGCCCGTGGCCAATACCAAGGCCAACAGAATCTGCCAATGAGGAGCAATCTTCTTCATGCGACCGATCCTAGGGGCTCATCAGGAAAAGGAAAACCACGAATCCTTGTTTTTCACAACTTGCCACGTGAGCCCATCAAGCGAGCCATTCCGTCGTTTGACGTCATTTCATGTCTTACGCGACACCTCCAAGAGAAAAACAATCTGCTGTCTTTCTGAATAGAGTGAGCGGGCTTCATACACCGCATTTTGCGGGGTTATCTTTTGCGCCAGTGTCCGCGCCACGGTGTCTTCCGCCCTGAGACGTATACGATCAGAAGAAATCGAAAGCACCGACTGCTGGGCGGCTTGGATATCATAGCGGGCAAAGGTGCGGGCTAAGCTTCCGTAGGTGGCATCGCGCTGACGTAAATTGCGGATGCTATCCGCAATGAGTAGCGAATGGCCGGATTCCTGACGCTCGGCGTAGGCGACCGCCATCCCTGCTTGGATCCGTCCGACCGCTCCAACCGATTGGAGTGATTGAATTTCACGGCCCGCGTCCTCCAGCATCAGCAACGCCTGTCGGCTATCCCCTTGTCTCTGCCGAGCCCGAGCCATGGACACCAGGGCCATCGCTTTTTCATCAGATCGGTTAATTTCTTGGAGTGTATTATACGCCGCGGCGTGGTCGCCATCGGCAGCCGCAGCCTGCGCAATAGATCGATAGGCACGATCGCGAGCCCTGATCGAGTTAATCCTGATCGCTACGTTACGTGCCCGCGCAGGACTTCCCCCGTCTGCCGTAACACGGGAAACATAACCCAGCGTCCGCTCCCGGATGGCATCGATAGGAATGGAATCCGTCCTCACCAAGGAACCACTCAGGTCACCTGTCCGTGCCTGCTCGACCGATAACTGCTCAAGAGCATACGACCGCTCGCGATCGTCATGGATGCGGGTGGTGATGTATGCGCTCTCCGAAAACTGACCCAAGGCTGCCAACTCGGTGACCATCTCACGCAGTGACGAATCAACGATCGATTGATCACGCACATTCTGGACCATTTGCAAGCCACCCGCAACATCCCCGCTCTGCGCACGCAGTCGCGCCAGCGCTGCCAACGTCAGGTCTTTCAGGTTTTCATTTTTCATCATCTGCACCGATTGCTCGGCCCCTGAAAAGTCTTTCAGCGTTCCTCGTTTCAGCGCAACCCGCCGGTAAGCGTCATCTTTTCTTCTTCCGTTAATGATGGTGCTTGCTGTTTGCATCGCGACGGATGCCCCCTCGTAAGACGCTTCACTTTCCGCAATGGCAATGAGCGCAACATCACGATCACTGCCGTTGATAATCTGCACAATGAGTGTGCGCGCCATATCGACCTTACCGAGGCGGGCTGACCATGCCGCGACCTCGCCGAGTGCGCGTTCACGCTGACGCGGGTTCTGAATATCATGTAATGCCTCCATGGCGTCCGCGGCTTGCCGTTGACTCAACATTGCCTTGATCACCTCGCGCACCGCGATCGATGATGCGAGCTGATCATCAGGATCGGCCGCCATTTTTTTGGCCATTTGTAAAACCTCCCGTGCGTCCCGTTTCTCACCGCGACGGTATTGCTCCATGGCAACGGCAATCAAGTTTTTCCATGGGGTTTCACTCTTGAGGGCGAGATCATACGCTGCGTCTATAATCGAGGCACGCAAGGCCACGCTGGCGCGGGCCTTGGCCGATGTCGTGCTGCGCCAACCTAGGGGGCCACCCTTGATACCTGCTAGATTAACACTGGAGATCGATGCCCCAGAGGCTCCAGATGATGGGCCACTCGCTCCGGACATCTGAGCAGAGACTAACGACTTACCATCGGCCCGAGATGTTGGACGGACGTCGGCGCTGTCCGCGCCATATCGAGAGTCTGAACCCGAGCTATGCCCCCCGCCTTGGGAACTCACATCCAACCCGCTGGCGGAAGATGACCCATCCTGACGGTCTGGCCTAGCATCCTGCTGATGACCAATGTCATGGATCGGCCCAAACATGGAAACCGCACCTAAATACAGAGACCAGAGAGCCACTAACGCAAGCCCAGCAGGGGCAAGGCCGTTTTTCCAATGACTCTGATTCAGGTGTATCACATTTTATTTACGCCTCGCCGCACACAACCTTTTCACCTTTCTTAAATAATAGTTATTTTTTCACCTCACGTGCTCCACCCTTGCCCTCGGGATGATGTCGCGTTACACCGCGCATGTGAAAAACGCTCAAGTACGCACCCGATTTGCACCATCTCCCACCGGCTACCTCCATGTAGGAGGCGCTCGGACAGCCCTTTTCAACTGGCTCTTTGCCCGTAAACACGGCGGCCGTTTTGTCCTGCGTGTGGAAGACACGGATGAGGCCCGCAATACCGAGGAAGCCCGGCAGGCGATTTTCGAGGGGATGCAATGGCTTGGACTAGACTGGGACGAAGGACCGCAAGCGGATGGCAGTTCGTCAGGGGACTTCGGCCCCTATTTCCAAAGCCAACGCCGAGAAATTTATGACAAGTGGTTTGAGAAGCTACGTGCGGACGGTCGTGTTTATGAAGACGACGGTGCGTGGAGGTTCAAATTTGCGCGCAAAGCGGTGGTCATGCAGGATTTAATCTGCGGCGAGGTCACCATCGACTACACCAACACATCCAATACACCTGACATGGTGGTGCGCCGCTCTGACGGGTCATACGTCTTTCATTTCGTCAACGTGGTGGATGATTTGGAAATGAAAATCAGTCACGTTCTACGTGGCGAAGACCACCTGATGAACACCCCGAAACACCTCCAACTCTTTGAGGCCTTCGGTGTCGAGCCCCCCCAATACGGACATATCCCACTGATCCTCAATAAAGATGGATCCAAGATGAGTAAACGTGACACGGGGGCCGCTGTCGGCGGTTATGCCCAAGAGGGGTACACGTCTGAGGCCGTGTTTAATTTCCTCGCTCTGCTCGGCTGGTCGCCAAAGGATGAATCCGAGATCATGCCAGTGAGCGAGATCATCGACCGCTTTAGCCTCGAAGGAGTCAACCGGTCACCCGCAAAGTTTGACGCCGAAAAATGTGCCTGGATCAACCAGCAGCATTTAATGCAGCTTGATGCCGAGGCCTTTGCGCACGCAGCCGCCCCTTATCTTGAACAAGCGGGTGTTGCGCTGCCGGAGAACTACACGGCCATTGCCGCCTCGGTGCAGGAGAAGGTCAGGCTACTCAATGAGGTGCCTGCTGCGATCGCCTTTTTCGCAGAACTTCAATTTGATCAATCGGCATTGGAGAAGGTGAGAAGTCAAGAGCTCGCCAAGGGCTTGCTAGAAAAACTTGCGGAGGCTTTCAGAATCAACGATGATTGGTCCCAAGCGAAGCAAACGATCGGCAACACCGCAAAAGCCCATGGTGCGAAACCTGGGCAGTTGATGTTCCCGACCCGTGTCGCACTCAGCGGACAATCCGGCGGACCCGACCTCGGCGCCATCCTCGACATCCTCGGCAAAGAGGAATCCATCCGTCGTATCCAACACACCGTGTCCATTCTCTAAATATTATTCCCCATGAAAGACGTTTACCAGATCTCCGATCTCGCCAGCCGCAAGATCCTCGACCAAGGAGCCGAGAAACCCGCACGCCTCGCCGTGATCGGATACCCCGTGGCACACTCGGCATCCCCTGCGATGCATCAGGCCGCTCTCGACGCGCTCGATGTGGACGCACGCTACATCCGACTCGAGGTCAAACCTGGCCAAGTCGCTGAAGCGATCGACCGCATGAAGGAGCTCGAGTTTATCGGCTGCAACGTCACCGTCCCGCATAAGCTCGAGGTGATAGACAGCTGTGATGACCTCAGCGAGGACGCGCGTGCATTGGGCGCAGTGAACACACTTTTGTTGGGCGACCAAGTTCTCGGACACAATACCGATGCCCCTGGACTCGTCCGCGCCATCCATGAGGACTTCGGGATCGACCTAGCCGACCTCAAAGTGATGATCGTTGGGGTTGGTGGTGGAGCTGGCCGTGCCGTGGCCACCCAGTGCTCACGGATCGGTTGCGATCAACTCTGGCTGGTGAATCGCACGCTAGAAAAAGCGGAAGACCTCGCCCAACACCTCCGTGTCTTCAGCGACCAAGCCCAGCACCTCGAAGGCCCTGGTGAAAAACTCTACGCCATGACACCCGATGATCCATCTATTGTGGAGGCCGCCGGCCACGCAGATCTCATCATCAATGCCACCTCGCTTGGGCTCAAGTCGTTTGACCCCCTGCCGCTTACCCGCGGGTGTGTGCAACCTCACCACCTCGTGTATGACATGATCTACAACCCGCCCAGCACGCCGCTCATCAAGCATGCACAATCGATGGGAGCCCGCACCTCCAATGGCCTCTCGATGTTACTGCATCAAGGGGCGTTGGCCTATGAATGCTGGTTCCCTGGGACAAACCCGCTAACACACATGAAACGCGGATTACTCAGCCCGCTCTGAGCCACTGGTGCGCGCGGCAGCCTCGGCATCTTCTGCGGCTTCGATCTTCACGCCATACCAATGGTTGTCCAAGATCTCGAGCAGTTCCAGCTGGGTTTCCTCCCCCTCTTCTTTGCGTAACCGCAGTCTCACTCTAACGCGGTGATAGCGGTATGGGTCCCTATCTCCTAGGGTGAATCCAGCGGCGTCCTTAGCGACACCCTCGTCAGCATCTTCGCTCTGCAACATCTTCTGAATCCATTTACCTGATGGGCTATCGACAGGAACCCTCACACTTGTCGATGCCACACCATCAAATTCATGTTTCGTATAAATATTCGGCTTGTAAAAAACGACATCGAACTCATCACGCGCATAATCTTCTCCGATGTCACGGACGCGCATATAAAGACGAAAGACCCCCTCGTCTCCATCATGACCAGACGGAAAAAGTAACCACGGGCGGGTATCGTATCGGACAAAGGACTCCCAATCGATCTTCCACTGCTTCCCGTCATCAATAAAAATCACCTCGAACTGCTCGCCGATTTTATTTTTACATAGGGTGCCAATGACCGTTTCTCCTGACACATCGAGCAAATCCCCATGGTCGATTCTGATGTTATTGCGCTTCACGGAGATGCTCGGGTGAGCTTGGTAGTAGCGCTCCATCACACCGGACAAGCGAGGTCCACGGTAGACATACTGAGCTTTACCCGCTGAGCTCGGATCATTCAGAAAGGAGAGCATCACCTGCTCACAGGAAGCAACGGAACCCGCCACAAAGAGCCGCTTTTTTTTCTCCTCAGCTTTCGCTAAAAACTCCTGACGTTCGAACTCCTTCTTCTTTGCATCGGACTCAGCCTCACCCCCCGAATCAAACGTGTAGACAACCAAGCGGACGACGAGCATGGCGAGCATGGCAAACAAAAAGCCCGCAGCGACAAAGCGTAGTTTCCGATTTCCATTCACTTTGCGTTTCCCGCGCGTAATGCGACGTCGGCCATGATGACTGTCGTCATCCAATGTGGGCTCGCCACTTTCTGGAGCCTCTGGATTGACTCTTTGAAGGTTGCCGATCGGCCCTTGCTGACGGGTTTTCCCCGTCGGCGGGTAACCGCAAACCGAGCATTTCTGCTGACTCACGTCGCGAATAGAAGATTTGAAAAGTGCCCCACATTCGCGGCAGTGGTAATGCCCTTGAGTTAATTTTTGGGTTTTTCTAGTCATCTTATCTTAAGGGGTCACCCATTCGGTGTTCACTATTTCCACCAATTCCACCTGAGATAGCAAGGCCTCTTTTTGATGGCACCGAATACGCAGCGTCACGCGAATATCTTTTTTGAGAGAAACAATAAACCGTCCGTGGTCGAGCAGCCGTCTCAATTCGAGATCCAAGGCTGAATCGCGCGCCGTGTAAGCCCATAGATAGTGGGCCTTATCCGCAGACAGCAACATGTAGGATGAGTGCTCAAGGTCATTGTATGGGCCTGCGTAAAAGTCATTCCGTCGGCGGATCATACAACGGACCAGGACCGGCTCCGTGTAGAGTAAGGGAGTGGACTCAGGCTGCCCACCCTGAGCATCACGCGTCTGTTTATCGATCCGGAACCACTGGTCTTTGAGCTTCTTTTTCATCGTTTCCAGAGTGACCTCCGACCACGCTGTCGTTGCTTGCCAATCGAGTTTCAACTGCTCACCTTCGCATGTGAAATAGGCGCGAAACGGCAGGAAATCCGTATCTTTACCATCCATGGTCAAAAAGGCGGTATTCCCTGTATGCTGGACCGACCACCCTTGTGCCCCGTTATGATTCAAATGGGGATTTACCTCCCCATCCCACCGCTTCACCTTCTCGAGGTATCCATCAGGATCGCGCACCCACTTACTGCGTGCCACATCATCAGGCGCTTCCATAAACCCCCTCAGCACAGCGTTGGCTTGATCGCCAATTGTTCCAGATCGCTCATGAAACCACTTTCCAGGACTTCCCGCATGGATACTCTCCTCTTCGGGAGCGGGTGGTATCGAGGTGTCCTCTTGATATTCATCGCCATCGAAACAGCTTTTTATGGTGAGACTTCCCAGCAGGACAGCGGCGGAACAGGCCCCAGCAATCACCATCCACCATCCCGAAAAAACCTTACTGCCCCATTGTTCCTCCTGCTTTTCGGCTTCATCAAGACGCTCCTCGAGTTTTTCAAACTTGGGTTGATCAACTTTGATTCTCTCCTTGCCGGGATGGCTCTCACGCACCAGTCGCTTCACGGTTTCTCCCGTAGGAGTATCGGACTCTTGTTCTTGTGGGTGGAATGAAACGGAACGAGGTTCTGGGCGGATCGCCCTAGGCTCATCAGGCTGCACCTTTTTCCCCTCGGATATGACGAGCTTCGCATGGCCCTTATTGATCACCTTGGCACGCCCCGATTCGGTCTCCCCTTGCTTATCCGAGCTCCCCTGCGCGTCATCGCTCGCCTCAGCTGCCTCCTTGTCCTCACGCTTGCTCATGTTCTAGAAAGAAAACACCTCATTTTTCAGCATCTTGCAAGCTTGCCTTTCTGACATTTGCGCCAGATCGATCAAGCAAAGGCATCCCCCCCCGCTCATTGGGCATCATTCAGCGATCGCCCTTCAAGAGCATCACCTAATCCGTGGATCCGTCGCCCAGCTGTTTATCGCCGAGGCCCTGCTGGCCTGCGACGTAGAGGTTTTCCGCCTCCTGGCCTTCGGTCATGACTAGGTCTCATCTCCTGACCAGGCCTCCTCTCTTGACCCGCTTTCCTCTCTTGACCGGGTCTCATAGGGCGGCGCAGCGGTTGATTCCGGCGCCCCTGATGGGCGGCCTTGATTTCGCTGGGTAAGATCTCACCATCTCCATCGGCATCCACACGCTCAAAAATTTTCTTTCGCCGCTCCTCGGGGATTTTTTTCATCAGAGGGATTTTTGAGTATTCTTGAAAATCAAGGCCGCTACTCCGATTTGTATCGTATTGGACAAAATCAATCGCCGGTTTGTCTCTTGATCCTCCTGACCATTGCAGCTCGAAACGTTCGATCTTGTTATCATGATTGCGGTCAGTTTTCTTAAAAAGACGCGCAACCATGCCCCTCCCTTTTTCGGTCATCTGAGGAGATCGGGCGAACTCTTTAAGATCGAGACCGCCGTCGCCATCAGCATCAAGTTGGGAAAATCTCTTACGCAGCGAATCCAGCCACTCTGGCTTACGAGGCTGCAGTTCACGCATGTGGAGTTGACCATCTTGATTGCGGTCCAGAAAATCGTAGAGCTTACGCCTCTTCTTCTCCTCCATTTGAGTAAGTCGGCGCATTTGCGAAAACTCCTCGAAGGTGAGCACCCCATCCTTGTCGGCATCAACGGCTTCAAATGACTTGGTGCGCGAATGGTCGGGTCGGGAACCACGTTGGTCGCCAGCCGAGTCACCTCTCTCCCTGAGCGGGCGTCCCCCCTGCTGATTCACCGCCGCATCCTGCGCAACCGCAGCGGATGCGAGGCCAATGACCAAGCATAACTTGGCCGCGAATGGATTAAGCGTTGAAGATTTCATAGAGGTCTAGAGGGTTGATGAATCGCTGATGAAGGACTGATTCCGAGGACGCGTTGAGGTTGAAAATAGGATTGGCACACGCCATTATCCAGCCAAATCATCCGTATCCATCAAGAAACTTGACCATCATCAGCGGGTGATCAGGCATCCCATTTGCGCCGATTCAACCCCACAACACCTCGAGAGTTGTGCCAGTAACGCGATTTTTTATTTGTTTCTGCTCACATTGCAGGATAACTCCCCGCAGCGATGCATATCCGAGACATTATCAAACCCCACGAGCCTACTTTCTCTTTTGAGTTTTTCCCACCCAAGAGCAGCGAAGCAGCCGACACCCTTTTTGAGACCATCAAGCAACTCTCATCGCGTCACCCCTCATTTGTCAGTGTTACCTACGGGGCGGGTGGATCAACCCGAGAGCTCACTCACGACCTCGTCGTTCGGATTAAGGAAACCACCTCGACACCGCCGATCCCGCACCTGACGTGTGTCGATCACACCGCGGAGGAAATCACCACCACCCTCGAGCGCTACGCATCCGTGGGTATCGGTAACATCCTCGCGCTCCGAGGTGACCCCCCTTCGGATAACGGCAACTACAACCGATCGAATGATGCCTTCCCCTATGCCGCTGATCTCGTTAGACACATCCGTCAATTCAACGAATCAGGCAAACACCCGGACCCTCGCGGATTTGGCATTGGTGTGGCGGCCTTCCCCGAAGGGCACCCAGGCACCCCCAACCGCCTTCTCGAGATGGATCATCTCAAGGCAAAGGTCGACGAGGGAGCCGATTTTATATGCACCCAGCTCTTTTTTGATAATCATGATTTCTTCGATTTCAGAGATCGTTGCCGGTTAGCGGGCATCAGCCTCCCGATCATTGCGGGCATCATGCCAATCACCTCAGCCAAGGGCATCAAACGGATGGCGGAACTCGCCGCAGGGGCACATTTCCCCGCCAAACTTCTCCGCGCGCTCAAACGTGCGGGAGACAACCAAGAGGCCGTGCAACGCGTCGGTATCCATCATGCGGCCGAGCAATGCGCGGGTCTCCTCAATGCCGATGTCGATGGCATCCATTTATACACGCTTAACCAGAGCCGCGCGACGCAAGAGGTCTACGCATCGCTCGGGATGGGGTAGTTAATCAACCCCGCAAAACCACCCCAACGGGTTCGGCTACTTATTCCCTTTTTCGGCCTAAGACGTAAAGGCGCTCGGCCAATGCCAAGGTGAGCGACTGCAGTCGACCACTGAGTGGCACGTCCAACCAAATTCTTCCGCTCGACGCGTCAATAGGGTAGGCCCTTTTTAACTCTGGAGCTTTATCAAAGGCGTCTCTTTTGAGACCTACTTTCACCAGTCCACCGAATCGACGGACATTTTTTTCCACCAAAACAGACGTTGTTCTTACATCATCTGCACCTCCTTTGGATCGACCCGGATTAAACTGCTCAATATCGCCTACACCTTTTGCAGCATCGGCAAGCGATACACGAAAGTCTAAGGACTGGAGGATTTCATCATTTATCTTCCAATTGTCTTCGATGATGCCACGAACGACTTTCACATCCTTAATATCAAGGGCCTCGGCAATTTCAGCATCGGTTGGCGGCCTGACATCGATCTCGCCAGCGAGCTGAAGCAAATCCTCCTCTCCTCCTAAATGAATTTGATCGATTTTCAGTGTATTCCCACCTGTGCGGATGTGCACCCCCCCCTCGGTAAAAGAAACCTTACGGTAGCTGTTAAACAAGTCCACCACCGTCAGCGCGGAGAACAACGGTAACTTGTCGCGCATCACCAAGACATCTCCATCATCCAGAGATAAATCTAGGTCCATCACGATACCTTCTTGGCTATTGGTCGACCCTGAGACTGTCCCCTTGCCCGAAATGGTTCCCTCCATCCTGTCGTGATACAGCGCTGGAAGCAGTGCTTTAATCGGCATGGATTGAAGCGCCACCACACCTGTCGCCTGAGGTTGGCCACCCGATCCCATATTCAGTTTGATAGAAATCTCACCGCCACCGCTCTGCAGTGTCCCCCTTTTTATCTGTATACCATCTTGGTTGCATACGACAACGAGTTGGGCAATGGTCAGGTCGCGCAACCAGTTTTGGCTGAACCTGCCGCCTTTAAATTCGATCCTCCAGCTCTCACCGTCACGCACAGCCGTCATATGGCTTCCCGTGATCGAGCCACGGTTATTGGCCGAATATCCCCAACGGATATTCGCCGTGTCCGCTTCAATCCAATCATAAGAAAAACGGTCCCGTTGATCAAAGAGTGCGCTGTAGGATTGGGCGGCTGCGGCGTCATCGCTAGCGCCCGCCTTAACAAGCATATCAAGCTGCCTCAGATAAATACCACCCGCATCCCAGTGACCGATCAAGCCATCGGCTACCTTCATACTCATGCGCACCGATCGTGCCTTCATCTGGTGGAAAAAGGAGTCGCCCGTCCCCATCATTTCAATCGATGCAAAAGTGAGAACGTCCCTCTCCTTCTTAACCCCAGACACCTTACAATCGCTTCCATGAAGTGCGGACTCGACGGACAACTCAACATCCGTCCGAAAACTCTCACCTTCGACACGCTTGACGAGGTAAAACCAGAAAACGAGAAGCATCAGGAAAAGCAAGAAGCCAAAGCGCAGGCCGATCCGGGTCATCCGTGCTATCACCGTCTGACCGTCAGCCGCATGACGCAGCTGGAACCAGAGCCCCTGGCGGGACACCCACTCGTTCATCTGTTGATTGAACGCGCTACGTTCCTCGTCGATTGGATTCATCTTGGTTTATCAGCGCCTTTAACATTTGAGGGCCAGCCTTAATGGGCTCCCTCCTCCATGGCACATCGGCCTGTGCCATGGTCGACGGATCACATGCCGTGATTAGCAGCCGCAGCCGCCACCACCGCAGCAGCCACCGCCATCGGCAGCTTGCTCCATGTCCTCGGGCTCGGGCACACGGCCAAGCTCGAGCGTCATTCCGATGTATTTACCCACAGTTTTCTGCAAGGTTTGCAGGTTTTGCTGGGCGTCCATAAAATCACGGGCGACATCGTTACTCATCAAGGCATCACGTGCCTCTTCAAAGTCTTTGATTTCTTTGTCCGCAAGCTCCACGCCGCCGTGTTGCTTCTGATGAAGCTCTTCTCCGCGCTCATGCACCGATTGGTATTGAAGTTTAGCGGCGTCATCCTCAAGGAAGCGCTCCACCTGCCCTTGGAGGGCAACAAATTCAATATCTTGTGCGATGGCATCACACAGTTCACGGGTCTTCGTCATTACGTTGGATTCTTTAGCAAGCATGCTCATGCAGATCACTTATCCCCTCTCGAGCTATTTGGCAACCTCTGAGCTGTCCTTTTTGTGAAAAAGTGGATACATCGTGGCTGCAGCAGACGTTTCCTCCGTCATCGCCGTCGACGACTCCTCGCCATCCTCCCTATGAAAAAAACCATCGTTATCACCCTCTGCGCCCTCACCCTGATCATCACCTCGCTGGTCTGGTGGTTCAGTGATACGCAGGTCATCAAACGCCAGACCCACGAGCTTGCCCACGTACTTTCGGTCGACCGCTCCGATGGAAAAACCCGCCGTGCCCATAAAAACCAACGTTTCGCCAACCTCCTGGCCGCCTCCGCCTCCTGCCGTGTCGATACCCCCCATTACCAAACAGAGCTTCACCACACCGACCTCGTTTCCGCCCATCACATGCTGGTGCACAGCTGCCAATCATCCTCAGCTACCCCCACCGATATCCACATCTCGACTCCCGACCGCCATCGGTCGACCGTCACCGCCGACCTCGACCTCACCGTCACCGAAAAAGAGGGCACCCGTCACCACGAGACGTGTCGAGCCGTCCTCCTATGGCAAAAAAATGCCCAAGGGCAGTGGAAACTCCACACCATCGACGTCATCGCCCGCTAATCATCGCGCCCACCCGCCCCCAAAAACCACCCTCCTCTGCGCTCGCCCCTCTTGCTTTCTTGACAAGCCCTCATCCCCCCGTATTCTGCCGCGCCTACCCCCCCCAAGGTAGGCTTCATTATCATTACACCTCTCTCCCAACTTAACCTCTCAACTTTATCATGGACACCATCCGCACATTCCAAACAGGCGCCGGCACCGAAGGCCAATTTCACTCACTTCCAGCGCTCGAAGAAGCTGGCCTCGGCAAAATCTCACGCCTCCCGATCTCCATCCGTATCGTTCTCGAGTCACTGCTGCGTAACTGCGACGGCCGTAAAGTCAGCGAGCAGGATGTCAAAAACCTCGCCAACTGGAACGCCACCTCCCCCGGCAACTACGAGGTACCCTTCACCGTCGCCCGCGTCGTCCTTCAGGATTTCACCGGTGTCCCCCTCGTCGTCGACCTCGCCGCCATGCGCAATGCCGCGGCCGAAGCTGGCGCTGATGCCTCCGTCGTCGAGCCCCTCGTCCCCGTCGATCTCGTGATCGACCACTCGGTTCAGGTCGACTTCGCTGGCTCCCAGACCGCGCTCGACAACAACCTCAAGGTCGAGTTCATCCGCAACAAAGAACGCTACGAATTCCTCAAGTGGGGTCAGCAAGCCTTTGAAACCTTCGGCGTCGTGCCTCCCGGCATCGGTATCGTCCATCAGGTCAACCTCGAGTATCTCGCCAAGGGCGTGCTTGAGAAAGATAACACCTACTACCCCGATACCCTCGTCGGCACCGACTCCCACACCACCATGATCAACGGCCTCGGCGTCGTCGGTTGGGGCGTAGGCGGCATCGAAGCCGAAGCCGGCATGCTCGGACAGCCAGTCACCTTCCTCGTCCCCGAGGTCGTCGGTGTCCACCTCGATGGCCAACTCGCCGAGGGAGTCACCGCCACTGACCTCACCCTGAGCATCACTCAGCTGCTGCGCGAGCACGGTGTGGTGGGCAAATTTGTCGAGTTCTACGGCCCAGGTGCCAAAGCACTCTCGCTGCCTGACCGTGCCACCGTTGCCAACATGGCCCCCGAATACGGTGCCACCATGGGCTTCTTCCCGGTCGACGAAGAAACCATCGCTTACCTCAAAGGAACCGGCCGCTCGGAGGAAACCTGCAACACCGTGGAAAACTACTTCCAAGCCCAGGACATGTTCGGCATCCCTGAAAAAGGTGACATCGATTACTCCGTGTCCCTCGAGTTCGACCTGGCATCCGTCGTCCCCGCCGTCGCCGGCCCCAAGCGACCTCAGGATCGGGTCGACGTCACCGACCTCGGCTCCAAGTTCAACGAGCTCTTTACCGCCCCAATCGCCGACGGCGGCTTCGAGCGACCCGCAGCGACCCGCAACACCGAGATGGCTCTCGATCTTGCCTCATCCGCTGGTTTTTCCTCCACGGCGCAAAACCTCCTCACCGAGGCAGGTAACACCGTCACTGCGGACACCACCGCCTCCCACAGCGCACTCAAACACGGGTCCGTGCTCATCGCCGCCATCACCTCCTGCACCAACACCTCCAACCCAAGCGTTATGCTTGCCGCAGGTCTTGTCGCGAAAAAGGCGAACGCACTCGGACTCACCGTCGCACCTTATGTGAAAACCTCCCTCGGACCTGGCTCCCGTGTCGTCACCGATTACTTAAACGCCACCGAGCTCCAGAGCGAGCTCGACCAACTCGGATTCCAAACCGTCGGCTACGGCTGCACCACCTGCATCGGAAACTCCGGCCCACTCGCACCGGAAATCGAAGATGCCATCTCAGAGGGCGACCTCGTCACGGCTTCCGTGCTCTCCGGAAACCGGAACTTCGAGGCCCGCGTCCACGGGTCCGTGCGTGCCAGCTTCCTGATGTCACCCCCACTCGTCGTCGCCTACGCCATCGCTGGCCGGGTCGATCTTGACCTCGCCAACGACCCGATCGGCACCGACCAACACGGCAACGTCGTTTACCTCAAGGACATCTGGCCAAGCGCCGAGGAACTCAAGGAGGTCATCGACGCCGCACTCGTTCCCGAGGTGTTTAACAAGCTCTACAGCGACCTCGATAACGCGAACCAGAACTGGGTCGATATCGAATCCTCCACCGGCCCCACCTTCGACTGGCAAGACGATTCCACCTACATCCAGAACCCACCATTCTTCGATGGTTTCTCCCGCACCCCAGCCACCGAGGCCAAGGACGTCGTCAACGCCCGCGCACTCGGCATCTTCGCGGATTCCGTCACCACCGACCACATCTCACCCGCCGGAGCCATCGTCCCGACCTCCCCCGCCGGCCAATACCTGCTGGAAAATGGTGTCGAAAAAGCGAAGTTCAACTCGTTTGGCTCACGCCGTGGTAACGACCGCATCATGACCCGTGGCACCTTTGCCAACGTGCGTATCAAAAACCTGATGTGTGCCGGCACCGAGGGCGGATACACCCAGTACTTCGGCCCGTCCGATGTGCCCGCCCCCGACACCCAGATCGCTGCCGCAGGCGCAGGCAAACCTGCCTTCATCTACGACGCCGCCCAGGCCTACAAAGCCGATGGCACCGACCTCATTGTCATCGGTGGTGAAGACTACGGCATGGGATCATCCCGCGACTGGGCCGCCAAAGGAACCTCACTGCTCGGTGTCTCCGCGGTCATCACCAAGTCGTTCGAGCGTATCCACCGCTCCAACCTCATCGGTATGGGCGTGCTGCCGCTCAACTTCAAAAACAAGGCCGACTACGACAAAGTTTCCGGCCTTGCCGATGCCACCTTCTCCATCACCGGCCTCGCCGGTGAACTCACCCCGATGCAAGACGCCACCCTCACCGTCACCCAAACAGACGGCACCAGCTTCGAGATCCCACTGGTCGTCCGCATCGATACCCCAGCTGAAGTCGACTACTACCTCTCCGGCGGTATCCTCCCCTACGTCCTCAACCAGATCCTCGACTCCGCCAAGGCGTAGACTTAAAAAAATCCAATCCAAAGCGGCTCCGAGCAATCGGCGCCGCTTTTTTTGTCGCCATCACCGGATCAAATCCTCCATGAGGGACTAACCCGTATCGATCACCCACTTGGAGAGGCGAAGCACAAAGAATGTCGATACTGACAAGACGGAGGTGGAATGAGCCGGTCTGTAAAAGTTGGGCAGCTTGCTGAGCTCAAAGGCAAGAAATCTGGATTACACCCAAACCCGTCACGGGACCTGTCCAAGAAACCCGACCACTTCAGACATCCGTTGCCGTTTTTTATAAATCACCACAATCGTCCGTTTTCGTTACCCCTTTTTTATCTTTATGATAGATTGTGAAGACTATGAAGTTTCTCATCACGGGTGCCAATGGCTATATTGGTCTACGCTTGCTCTCCGCCCTCAGCGAAACCGAGCACGATGTCGTCGTCGTGGTGCGAAACAAAGACAGACTCCCGGATGAACTAATCCAGTTGTTCGGGACCCGACTCACCATTGTCGAATTTGACTTTTTATCTCCTGCAGACAAACAGGCCCCCTGTCCAAAAGACATCGATATCGCCTACTACCTCATCCACTCGATGGGAACAGGCGCAGGGTTTGAGCAACGAGAAGGCCGCTGCGCCCATCATTTTATGGACTGGATCTCCTCGACCCACTGCCGCCAGATCATTTACCTCTCTGGGCTCATCCCAGACATGCCCGTGGGAGAAAACCTCTCCCAACACCTCGCATCACGGAACCATGTATTTGAAATTTTAAAAAGCTCTTCCATCGCACTCACCACCCTCCGTGCATCGATCATCGTGGGCTCAGGCTCCGCGTCGTTTGAAATCATCCGCGACCTCGCAGAAAAGCTCCCGTTCATGATCACACCCAAGTGGGCCAACACCCTCTGCCAGCCCATCTCCATACGCAACGTCATCGACTACCTGATCGGTGTGAGTCAGCAAAGCGAATGCCTCGGTAAATCATTTGATATTGGTGGCCCAGAGCAACTCACCTACCGGGACATGCTACTCGGCTACGCCAAGGTGCGCGGCCTCACCCGTTTCATTATCCCAGTTCCCTTTTTCACCCCGCAACTCTCAACCTATTGGCTCTGTCTAGTCACCGCCACCAACCACCACCTCGCCAAAGCCCTCGTCGGTAGTCTGCACATGGAAACCATTTGCCGTGAAAAAAGCATTCACCAGATCGTTCCACTCACGCTCATTTCCTATTCAGGTGCCATCCAGCGAGCCCTCTCACTCATCGCACAAAACCGTGTCCCCTCGACCTGGTATGACGCTCTCTCATCTGGCCAGCTTAGCCCGCAACAGATCAAAAACATCCAGGTTCCTGAACACGGCACCATCACCGACCATCAATCCTCCCCGTTGCAAGCCTCTGAACAAAAAGTCATCGATGCCCTCTGGTCGCTGGGCGGCCAACACGGATGGCCCAGCATGACCTGGGCATGGAAACTCCGGGGAAGCATGGACAAACTCATCGGCGGCACTGGCATGCGCCGTGGTCGGCGTAGCCCCACCGAACTTAAACCCGGCGATGCGCTCGACTTCTGGCGTGTCATCGTCGCCGACCGCGAATCTGGCAGACTCACCCTCTACGCCGAAATGAAAGTCCCCGGCGAAGCATGGTTAGAATTCAAACTCACCGATAACCAACTCCACCAGACCGCCACCTTCCGCCCCAAAGGGCTTGCCGGCAGGCTCTACTGGTATGCCTTCCTCCCTATTCACCTCATCCTCTTCCCCCGCATGAACCGCACCCTCGCCGCAGGTTGGCCATCCCTCATCACACGGCATTGACTGGCATGACAGAACTACTTGAGGGTTCATGCTGATTTACCACACCCTCGAAACTGTTAGCAGAACCTCAATCATTATCAGGAGGGGCATAGAGGCGCCATCTGAGAAGTAAAAAAAGACAACTAGCTCGCTTGAGGGTGAGGGAAAGATAAGGGCATGACTCCTCCAGCCGCCGCGACACACGTGCCACGGGCATCACCTCCCTCTTTGCTCGGCTCGGCATTTTTCTTTAAGCCACCCCCCCTCTTTGTCCCACCCCAACAGGCAAAGTAGCCCCGCACCTCAGGTTACGCCTAAAGTTCTTCATCACTCCAATCATGAAGCACATGAACGTTCCTCAGGCGGCATAAACAAATAACACTTAATCCTTTATGATGAAAAAACAAATACTACCACTAATCATAGCCCTCGGGTTTACGAGCTGCTCCTCCATTGTCAGCAAATCAGACTACCCAGTTACCTTTACGAGTTCAAAACCCACATCCGTGAAGGTCATTGATCAAAAATCTGGAAAAGTTGTTCACCAGGCTACAACACCTACCACAACAACACTTTCCGCATCTTCAGGTTTCTTTAGACCTGCAAAATATAGCTTAATGACAAAGAGCGTGAAGAAAAACTTGAATGCTAAGTTGGACTCTTGGTATGTCGGAAATGTTTTATTTGGCGGTTTGATTGGCTTTCTCATTGTCGATCCAGCAACGGGCAACATGTGGAAGCTCCCCAATGATATAGACTTAACCCCCCAACAAGCATACAGCGTGACCAACCCATCACCCTGATCTTCACACACCCCCCTCACCCCAAAGCGGCTCCGAGCAATCGGCGCCGCTTTTTTCGTCACAACACCGGATCAAATCGATAGTGAAGGGCATGACTGCGGATGCCCCCAAACTCCCCAGGGCCACCCAGTAGCTGGCATTTTGATACGCGCAACCCCACTTATACCTAGCACATTTTAATTCTCTCTATCATGAGATGATTCAACCAAGGCATTACGATTGTCAGCGGGGTCATCGTCAGGGTCGTTGCCTCGGATGAGTGGATTACATCAGGGCATCTGGCCAGAGAGGGTGAGCAAGGCAACCTGAGATCATACAGCTCTAAAAAAGACTGTTAAATCAAGGGTTTAAGATGCTTATCCACAAACTACTCACATACTATTTACCACTTATTCATATCTTTATACACAGGTTACTCGCATTTTACTCACAACTTATCCACATGCGCATAACCACGTGAACAAGCCGTGGATAAAGGGTGAGCAGATGGTGAATAAGTGACCGCTACGATGTATCTGCCCCCTGCCCGTTGGATCGGGAAAAATGGGGTCGACCGACTTGGCTTAAAAAAATCTAGGCAATCTCGTCAGATCGGTTTAATAACCCGACCAACAAGCCATGGCAGGATTTTTCAAAAAGCTCTTTAACAAGGTATCGAATCGCGCGGAGATTGATTGGGACGAACTTGAGGCCGACCTCATTGGTGCCGATCTCGGTGCCCGCACCACGATGGGGATTGTTGATGACCTACAAGGGATGGGCCGCAAGATCTCAGCGGACGACGTCATCGAGGTCTGTAAACAACACATTGCAGGCATCCTTGAAGAAGACCTCCCGGTGCTCACCCCCCGCAGCGATGGCCGACCGACGGTGATTCTCGTTGTCGGTGTGAATGGAACCGGCAAAACGACCTCATCGGCAAAACTTGCCTACCTTCTTAAAAACCAAGGGCACTCGGTGATGCTCGCGGCCGCGGACACCTTCCGGGCCGCCGCGGTCGAGCAGCTCGGTGTCTGGGCCGATCGGCTCGGGATTCCCATCGTCAAGGGAGCACCGAATGCGGACCCCGCATCCGTCTGTTACACTGCCCATCAAAAGGCGCTCAACGACGGCACTCAGTTTCTGATCTGCGACACCGCAGGGAGGATTCACACCCGCCACAACCTGATGGAAGAGCTCGGAAAGATCGAGCGCACCATTGGCAAGCAGGATGACGATGCACCACACCTCAAGCTCTTGGTGGTGGATGCCACCACGGGCGGCAATGCGCTTGCTCAGGCGAAGGAGTTTAACAAAGCGATCGCGCTCGACGGGTTGATCGTGACCAAGCTCGACGGTTCAGGCAAGGGAGGTGTGGCCGTGCTGATCCAGCAGGAACTTGCGATCCCGACCCAATTCATCGGGCTCGGCGAGGAGCCTGAACAATTTAAACCCTTCAACAAACAGGAATTTGTTGAAGGGATCTTTTAACGAGGGGCGCGAACTCTCCCTTCTACTCAGGCAACGGAAAATCACGGTTAAACAGGTAAACCTGCTCGCGGATTTCAGCCAACTTGGCGTCGTTGTCGTAATTTTGCAGTGCCTCGTGAATGAAGTCGGCGACTTTTTCGACATCGGGGGCCTTCATTCCGCGGGTGGTCACGGCGGGTGTGCCGATGCGGATTCCGCTAGGCTTGAACGGACCTGCGGTATCAAAGGGGATCGAGTTTTTATTCACCGTGATCCCCGACTCATCGAGGGCGTGCTGGGCGATGGACCCATCGATTCCCGCCGGACGGAGGTCGACAAGCATGAGGTGGTTATCCGTGCCGCCGGAAACAATCCGGTAGCCGTGACTCGTGAGGCGCGCAGCCATCGCTTGGGCATTTTTAACCACCTGCTCGGAATACGCCTTGAAGTCCGTGTTGAGGATCTCACCGAAGCATGCGGCCTTGGCAGCGATGACATGCATCAGCGGCCCGCCTTGGATGCCGGGAAACACAGTGCCATCGATCTTTTTAGCATACTCCTCCTTACAAAGGATAATACCTCCACGTGGGCCACGCAGTGACTTGTGAGTGGTGGTGGTGACAAAGTCGGCGTGAGGCACGGGGTTAGGATGCACACCAGCGGCAACCAGGCCGGCAATGTGTGCCATATCCACAAAGAGATAAGCACCCACCTTCTTGGCAATCTGCGCCATACGTTCGAAATCGATCTCACGTGGGTAGGCACTGGCACCGGTTGTGATCAGCTTTGGCTGCACCTCCACCGCGGTTTTCTCCAACGCATCATAATCGATCCGCTCGTCCTTCTCGCTGACCCCGTAGTGGGTCACCTCGTAGAACTTTCCGGAGAAATTCGCCTTGTGTCCGTGGGTCAGATGACCGCCGTGGGCGAGGTCCATGGTCAAAATCTTATCGCCTGGCTTAAGCACGGAGAAATAGACTGCCGTGTTTGCCTGCGAGCCTGAGTGCGGCTGCACGTTGGCATGATCCGCACCAAAGATCTCCTTCGCACGATCGATCGCCAATTGTTCAGCCACATCAACAAATTCACAACCACCATACCAGCGACGGCCTGGGTAGCCTTCGGCGTATTTATTGGTTAACAGACTCCCCTGCGCCTCCATCACGGCACCGCTGGTGAAGTTCTCGGAAGCGATCAGCTCAATGTTTTGATTCTGGCGTTGTTCCTCAGCCGCCATCGCGGCATAGAGCTCGGGGTCGGTGATCGCGAGCCTGCTTCCGGATGCCTTGGTCACACGCGCCTGATGACGCCCGCCAGCAAAGGCCGTGTCGGTAAAGGCAGTGACCATCGCGAGCGCTTCCTCATCATCCAGATGACCCGCCCCCAAACAAAGCACATTGGCATCGTTGTGTTCGCGGGTAGTCACCGTCTCGGCAACGTTACGGACGTTGGCACCACGGATACCGCGAAAACGGTTCACCGCCATACACATGCCCACACCGGACTTACAAATCAGGATACCTCGGTCAATATTTCCACTGACCACAGCGCGTGCGACAGCATTGGAAAAATCCGCGTAATCGACGGGATCATCACTGCTGGTTCCGTAGTCAGTGACACAGTGGCCTGCAGCTTGCAGGTGGCTAACAATGGCGTGTTTGAGGTCTAAGCCTCCGTGGTCGGCTCCGATAGCAATATTCATGGTCTCTAGTGATTAAGATGGTTACTGATGGATAATTCTAGGTTTAGCTAAGACGCTGGACGGCCTTAACCACATCATCCGCGGTCATGCCAAGCTGGGCCATGACCACATCACCTGGGGCGGAAATACCGAAGCGGTCGATCCCGAGGACCTCACCGCCGCAGCCGACGTATTTCCACCAAAGACCGGAAACGCCGGCTTCGATGGCGACACGGCGTGCGCAGGATGACGGCAGCACGCTTTGTTTGTATTCCTGAGTCTGACGGTCAAAGCGTTCCATACAGGGCACGGAAACAACACGCACGCCGTCGCCGAGTTTTTCAGCCGCTTGCATGCAGTGTTCCACCTCGGAGCCGCTGGCCATGAGGATAGTGGTGAGTTCTCCCTTTTCCTGTTTCAGCACATAAGCCCCGAAATAGGCACCTTCACGGCGCGTTTTCACAGGTGTTTCGCTGTAGGTAGGCACCGCTTGACGTGTGAGGAAAAGAGCACTTGGCCCATCGGTGCGGTGCATCGATGCCGCCCAGGCGCCTGCTGTTTCCTCGGGGTCCGCAGGGCGGAACACATCGAGACCGGGGATGACACGCAGGCCACTAACGGTTTCTACCGGCTGGTGGGTGGGACCATCTTCCCCGACACCAACGGAATCATGGGTGAGGATATAGGTCACGGGAAGCTTGGCTAAGGCAGCCAGTCGGATCGATGGACGTAAGTAATCGGCAAACACCGCAAAGGTTGCACCAGATGCACGGAACAATCCGTCGTAGGCGATCCCATTGCAGATCGCACCCATCGCGTGTTCACGGATACCGAACCAGATATTGCGGCCGGTGAAGTTGTCGCCGCCAATGTCGCCACCGTCATTGATGTAATTTTTTGTCGACCCGTAGAGGTCGGCCGATCCGGTGATCAGGCTGGGCATGGCGGCGGCCACGGCTTGAATCACGTCACCACCGGAGGCACGGGTGGCATTTTTATAGTCGGCGCCAAACTCGGGGATACGATCGAGCAGGTCACTTGGCACTGACTTGGTGACACCATCTGACAGTTCGTCGGCGAGTGCTGGGTTAGCGTCAGCCCATGCGGCATAGGTCGCATTCCAAGCATCAAAGGCCGCAACTTCAGCCTGTTTGCGGCTGGCAAAATAGGCCTTCGTCTGCTCGGAGACGTAGAATGACCCCTCGGGGAGCCCGAGTCCCTTACGGGCGGACTCCGCAAAGTTAGCACCTCCTTCGCCGTGGCCTTTGGCGGTTCCTGCCACCTCGGGGATACCGCGGCCAATTTCGGTTTTGGCAATAATGACCTTCGGGCGTCCGTTATCGTCTGACTTGGCGGTTGCTAGTGCGCTGGAGACGGCAGTGAGATCGTGACCGTCAATGGTGACCGCGTCCCACCCTTGTGAGGTGAAGTACTGCTCAGCATTTTCGCTTTGGGAAACATCCGCCATGGCATCGAGCGTGACGTCATTGCTATCGTAAATAAGAATCAGGTTATCGAGTTTGTTGTGCCCAGCGAAGGCGATCGCCTCCTTGGCAACGCCCTCCTGCAGACAGCCATCACCATTCAGCGCAATCACATGGTGGTTAAAAAGGGTGTGCTCATTGGTGTTGTATTTGGCAGCTGCCAGCTTCCCACTGAGAGCATAACCGACGGCATTGGCGACTCCCTGCCCGAGTGGGCCGGTGGTGGCCTCGACACCAGGGGTTTCATCAAACTCAGGGTGACCTGGGGTGATGCTGTGCAGCTTGCGGAAGGCTTTCACCTCATCGAGAGAGACGGCATAACCCGACAGATGGAGCCAGCTATAGATAAACATTGATCCATGACCGGCCGAAAGCACAAAGCGGTCGCGATTCAACCACTTCGGGGCATCGGGGTTATAACTAAGGCTTTCACCGAAAAGAACGGCACCGATTTCGGCACAACCCAATGGAAGGCCAAGGTGACCTGATGAACATGCGTGAACGGCATCGATGGCAAGGCCTCGGGCCTCGTTGGCAGCTTGAGCGAGAATTTCTTGATTCATGACGCGCGCAGAGTCTACGGATGTCCCCATTGCCGCAAGCCTGAATCCTGTCAAATCACCGTATCTGACGACTTTTTCACCCGAATGTCGGAAAATTATGCCCAATTGCAAAATTTCGCGTTGATTCTTGTGAGTTTGAAGCTACACAAGCCGCCCGTCACCACCTGGTCCTATGTCGAAAAAACTCAAAATAGCACTCCCGAAAGGCTCACTTCAGGATCCTACGATCAACCTTCTGAAGCAGGCTGGGTATAATGTGTATATGTCCGACCGCGGTCTCCGTCCAAATTCCGACGATGGCGAGCTCGACATCTACCTGATCCGCGCACAAGAAATTGGACGTTATCTTGCCCAAGGGTTTATTGATTGCGGCATCACGGGACTCGACTGGGCATCGATGCACGAGGACAGCCTCGTCGATCTCGCCGAACTCCCCTACTCCCGCTCCACCGTCCGCCCGACCAAGTGGGTGCTGGTTGTCCCCGATAACTCCCCGATTCAGAGTGTCAAGGACCTCGAAGGCAAACGCATCGCCACCGAAGGGGTGGAGATCACGCAGAACTACCTCGATCAACACGGCGTCAACGCTGAGATCGAATACTCATGGGGCGCAACCGAGGTGAAAGTCCCCGACCTCGTCGACGCCATCGTCGATGTCACCGAAACCGGATCATCCATCCGTGCTAACAACCTCCGTATCGTCGACACCCTGTTGACGTCCTTCCCGCACTTCTACGCGTCCAAGAAATCCTACGAAGACAACTGGAAAATGAGCAAAATGGACCGCATGGTGCTCATGCTTAAAGCCGCCCTCGAAGCCCGGGGAAAAGTCGGCCTCAAGATGAACTTACCCGAAAAGTCCTTGCCTGCTGTGCTGGATAAACTACCTTCCCTGCGTCGGCCCACCGTTTCCCACCTCGCGGAAGACAGCTGGGTGGCCGTCGAAACCATCATCGAGGACTCCGTGGCACGCCACCTCATCCCCGACCTCAAAGAACTCGGAGCCGAGGGCATCATCGAATACCCACTCTCCAAGATCGTCCGCTAAAACACCCCCTCCATTTCCCCTTTTCTCAACACTCTCTATCTTCAGTAATCTGCTGACGAACTCAAACACGAACACCAAATACCATGGGATGTCTCAAAAAACGTCGTAAGACAAAAATTAGTAAGCACAAGCGCAAGAAGCGCATGAAGGCAAATCGTCATAAGAAGCGCCTTCGTTACAAGTCCTAACGGACTTCGAACGTGTATTACACACACTCTGGAAAAGGGATACGACCTCGCGCCGTGTCCCTTTTTCTGCGTACTTTTTCCTACTGCATTCGGGGTGTTTATTGCGCGTCAGCATCTGATGCGGTGAACCAATGCAGCCTGAGCATACTGGGAGCAGGCAGCGGTGGTTGACGTGGGCGATCATGGTTGCGGCCCAACGTTTCCCACTGGAGGATCGAGCGCACGCCCCCCGCCGCCGTACGGCCGATGTCATTTGTCCGTCGGATCACCATACCTGGAAAATCACTCTGCACCTGGTTCAACGCAGCGGGATACTCCGGGACATGATCGATTTTTTGATTGAGCGGTTTCAACGTTTTTTCATCGAAGACTAGGTGACCACTTCCATAATCACGATGGCGATAACGCATCGATAACACCCCAGGCTTCAACCGCTTGAATCCACTGATACGGATACCGATAAACCCCATACTACCACGACCACTGAATTTGATCGGCTTGGCCCAGTCGGTCAGAACATGACGCCGCCACTGCCCCGCCTCCGGACGCGTGACGTAGATCTGCATATCCCCATTCGCATCAGATTTGTGATAGCTGATCACCGGTTGTTTGTTGATGTCGAAAATAAGTTTGGCACCACCGTTGATGATACCGCCACCGCTTGGGATGGCATCGACCCAGAGTGCCTTGTTTCCTTGTTTAATCGGGAGGGTCACCATCTGCCCGAAGGCGGACTCCCAATGCACGAGATCCTTACTCCGCGCGTAGGACAGGTGATGGTTGGTGGCGCAATCCGGTGTGTCTCGCCAGACCCAGAAAGTATGAAACATGCCGTCAGGACCCAACACAGGCAAACTCGGGTAGGCATTCATTTTCCCCTCTCCGTCAAACAGGGGGGCATCGGTCAGTCGCGACCAACGGCGCGAGTGCGTGTCATACTTGTTGTAGATGTTGATTCCATTGCCAGCCCCCCCATGGCGGTAAGTGAATACCAGTGTGCCGTTATGATCGGTCATGAAACGTGGATAGGTCGCCCTGTTTTCCAACTTTCCAGTCATGGAAAACCGCTTCAGGGTGGTGATGTCCCGAGGTTTTTCCGTGCGAAAATAGATCAATTTCACGGCGTGCATATTCCCAGACACGTGCAGGTGGCCATCGCGGTCAACCGCCATCGTGATGTAGTTATGCGAGTCCCACCCGACCTTGGTCGGCAGGACCTGAAACTGCCAGGTTTCTGAATCCACGGTGCGCATGCCAATGGTCATGCGACGTTGGTGGTCGTAGTATGCCACATACTGATGCTGGCCATCCGTCCATAAACAAAAACCAACGGGAAAGCCCGCCGGCACCGTGGCGATATCGATTGATTTCTCAAGCTTGAACTGCGATGCGGCAGACGTCTGAGGACACGTGGCTACCACCACCAGCACAGCAACAACGAGAGATATCATCACATTCATCATCACCTCTGATACTGCCACCTATAAGGAATCTTTCCAGCATTCTCTCTTTGGAGTTTAAAATTGATCCCATCGCGATTACGATCGGTTTATGCCTGCCGACTACCACAGCCACACACCGCTCTGCCATCATGCCGAAGGGACACCGGAGGAATTTGTGCAGGCCGCGATCAAGGTAGGCCTGACGGAATGGGGAATCTCCGACCACGCACCGGTGCAGCCAGAACCCTTCGACGACTGGCGGATGTCCACAGATGACTTGCCCGCCTACTTTGAGTGGATCGACCGCGCCCGCGCCGAGGCGGGCGGCGCGCTGCCCATCCGTGCGGGGTTGGAATGCGATTGGTTACCAGGCTGCGAGCCGTGGATTGCATCGCTCGCCGAGAAATACCCATGGGACTACCTGATTGGCTCCGTCCACTATCTCTCCGATTGGGATTTTGATAACCCAGCATGGCTCGAAAAATGGGCCCAAACCGACGTCGACGACGCATGGCTCCGCTACTGGAAAACCTATACCGAGATGGCGGCCAGCGGTCTCTTCGATATCCTCGCCCACCCAGACCTGATCAAAAAATTTGCTTATAAACCGACCGGTGACCTGCGCCGATTTTACCAACCCGCCATCGATGCCATCGCCACCGCCGACGGCGCGATCGAACTCAACACCGCAGGATGGCATAAACCCTGCAAGGAAGCCTACCCTGACATCGACTTTCTCGATCTCGCCCACTCCGCCGGCATCCCACTGGTGATCTCATCCGACGCCCACCACCCGGATGAGGTAGCACGCGACTTTGACCAAGCCATTGCGCTGGCCAAACAGGCGGGCTACACCCAAACCCTGTTGCTCAACCAGCACCAACGAAGCTTCGAGGATCTATAAGGCGCCTACCTTTTTGTTTCGCCACAGTGCGAAGCCGATAAAGCCGATGCCTGCAACGATCATAAACGTCGAGTAAAACTGCCCCTTCGTCAGTGCCCCGATCATGGCGGAGTCGGGTTCACGATAACCTTCCACGACAATCCGAAACACCGCGTAAAACAAGAAAAAGAGACCGGTTAACATGCCGTGGGGTAATTGGGGAAACCGCACACGTGTCATGATCAGGATGGCAAACAACACCAGCCCTTCTAACAACGCTTCATAAAGCTGTGACGGATGGCGGGCCAGCAAGTAGCCGCCCAGCGTTTCTCTGAGTTCTGGGTTGTCACGGGCACGGTCGACAATGGCCGCATAATAAACCTCCCCCGCACCCAACTCTGGAGCGACCTGCCTACACGCGTAATACGCCTCATGGATCGACGCTTGATCGTATTTCAAATCTTCATGCAGCGATGCGGGAAACTTCACCGCCCAGCTCACCCCGTGGGCGACCCGACCATACAGCTCACCATTGATAAAGTTTGCCATCCTGACCAAGCCCAGACCGACCGGGGCGACGACACAAAGACCGTCACCGACACCCGTCCAGGAAACTTTATTTTTTCTCGCATAAACGAGGGTAAAAATCATCAACCCGAGAATGCCGCCATGGCTCGCCATGCCGCCGTCCCAGACGCGAAAAACCATTGCGGGGTCGGCCAGTAATGCGTCCCACCCCTTGAAGTTATCTTTAGGGATCTGATAAAAGAGGATATAGCCAAGACGACCGCCGAGAAACACGCCAAAAAACGCGGCGTAGGCAATGAAATCCGCCACTTTACTCTCGGGGAGGACCCAGAGGTTTTTCCTCGCCTGCCAACGAAGCAGGTAATAACCAAACACAAAGGCGAGCAGGTATCCTAGGCCATACCAGCGGAGTTTGATGGGCCCTACGACATCCAAGATCACGGGGTCCATGTTGTGAATATAAGTCGCTAACACACGACCAACTCACACCAATATGCCGACTCTTGCAAGGGTTACGTTTACAGATACGCCGTCAAGGCATCCACCTCATTTTCATCGAGTCGCTGGACCAGAGCAATGGAGAGATCCACCATCGCTACGTAATCGCGCACATCGATGATCGAGTTATGCGAGTGAATGTAGCGCGATGGTGTGCCCAAAACAATCGTCGGCACCCCACGACCAGACAAATGGAATGCCCGCGCATCGGTGCCGCCACTACTGCGCACGGTCAGTTGATACGGAATCCCCTTTTCCTCAGCCACTTTCACGGTGAGATCGACAAGTGCTGGGTTCATGATCGCGGTAGGATCTTGCAAACGAATCTGCACACCCTTCCCCATGGCGCCTTGGGAGGCGGACCGATTAAACCCCGGTGTGTCATCCGCAGGTGTCCCTTCCAAAACGATCGCCACATCCGGCTTCGACTGCACGGCCGCAGTGACCGCACCGCGCACCCCGACCTCCTCCTGCACGGTACCACAAGCCACCAAGGTATTCGGGTGATGGTTCGCAGCAAGCGATTGCGTTGCCTGAATGGCACAGGCCATCCCGACCCGGTTATCAAAGGCTTTTGCCATAAAAAGGTTGGGGTCATGCATCGGGGTAAAAGCTGTCAGCGGCACGATCGGGTCACCTATCCTGACGCCGATGTTTTTTTCAAGATCCACCCGACTGCTCGCGCCAACATCGATGAACATCTTATCAATGGACAAGACCTTGGACCGTTCGGAATCCGGCAGGAAGTGAGGTGGGGTCGATGCCACCACCCCGAGCACCTTACGCCCGTCCGCTGTCCGCACCGCCACACGCTGGGCCAGTAGCGTATGCGGCCACCATCCACCCAAGGTGACAAACTGGATAAACCCGTCGGGTGTGATGTTTTGCACCCGGAATGCAACTTCATCCATGTGACCTGTCAATAAGACCCGTGGCCCCTCACCCGCCTCACAAAACACCGAGCCATTCCCATCGGTGCTGATCACCCCTAGGCCATCCAGCTCATCGGCAAAAATCGCCCGCACCTCATCCTCGAAGCCTGGAGCACCATGCGCATCCGTCAATTCCCGTAACAATCCAATCGCTTTATCTTGCATGTCCGACAATTAGCAGAGCCTTTCTCAACTTGAAACTTGAAACTTACCCCATGGAACTTATGTGTATCCGCATGGCTCAAGTCACCGACCTTCACATCTCAAGCAATATCCCGCTCCCTGCACCCGCGCTGCTGCTCTCTGAAGTAGATCGCACTCCTGAACAGGCAGAATTTATGGCTGACTCGCGCCAGCACATCCGCAACATCCTCAACGGTGACGACCAGCGGCTTCTACTCGTCTGCGGCCCGTGCTCGATCCACGATGCCAAAGCTGGCGTCGAATATGCCCACAAACTCGCCCAACTTGCCGAGCAGGTCAAACACCAGATCTATATCGTCATGCGTGTCTACTTTGAAAAACCACGCACCACCGTCGGTTGGAAGGGCCTCATCATGGACCCGAACCTCGATGGGTCCGACAACATCCCCGAGGGACTGCGCCAGGCACGCCTATTCCTCCGCGAGATCCTCGACATCGGACTGCCGACCGCCACCGAACTCCTCGACCCGATCACCCCACAATACATTGCCGACCTGATTAGCTGGTCTGCCATCGGTGCTCGCACGACGGAAAGTCAGACCCACCGACAAATGGCGTCAGGTCTCTCGATGCCACTCGGGTTTAAAAACACGACCACTGGCGACCTTGTGGCGGCGGTCAATGCCATCAAGGCATCCAGCCAGCCGCAGACGTTTCTCGGCGTCAGCGAGTTGGGTGTGGCATCTGCCGTAACCACCTCGGGCAACCCCGACTGCCATATCATCCTTCGTGGCGGCGACAACGGACCGAATTACGGTGCAGACGATGTTGCGGTTACCACCGCACTTCTCGAGAAAAATGGGCTGCACCCATCCGTGATGATCGATGCCTCGCACGCAAACTGTGGCAAAAATCAGGAAAAGATGTCGGCCGTCTTCCATGAAATCGTCCGCCAACGTGCGGCAGGTAACAGCAACGTCATCGGAGCCATGCTGGAAAGCAACCTCGTCGCCGGCAACCAAAGCTTCCCACAACCTAAAGAAGACCTCACCTACGGCCAATCTATCACGGACCAATGTATCGATTGGGAAACGACCGAAACCACCATCCTGAAAGCGGCCGCCGACCTGAAGGACGCGGGCATCGCCGGCTAGTTGCTGGGCAGCCCCCGACGCCACCCCATCTGGTCGCTTTGACACCCCATGATTGCCCATCACACGTTCGCCGCCATTGATTTTGAGTCAGCGGGTGCGCAGCGTGGCATGACCGACGTCCCCGTCCAGATTGGCATGGCCACATGGTCGCAAAAATCGGGGCACGCCGACCCGTTTGTTTCTTTTATCCGCGCCGATCGCCCGATCACGTGGTCGGCTCAAAAAGTCCACGGCATCAGCAGCGACGACCTCTCCGAGGCACCTGCGTTGATGACATTATGGCCACATATCAAGGGGAGACTCTCGAACCGAATCGCCGTTGCCCACGGCCACGGCACAGAAAAACGCTACCTCCGCGCGTTTCCCGCCCACGGGTTCGGCCCATGGGTCGACACCCTGCAGCTCGCGCGTGCCGCAT
The DNA here is from genome assembly GCA_013041925.1 of Akkermansiaceae bacterium. GTDB lineage: Bacteria > Verrucomicrobiota > Verrucomicrobiia > Verrucomicrobiales > Akkermansiaceae > Oceaniferula. The sequence goes on from JABDRB010000021.1 coordinate 69,569, forward strand.
GGCCGGAACTTCAATCACACGCCTTGGGCGACGTTTGTGAGTCATTCCAACTCACGGGGAAAATCACGCAACTCATTGCTAAAAAAACATGGCACGATGCGCTCTACGACGCGACCGCATCGCTCGTCGTGCTCGAACACCTAATCAATCAATTTGACCTCGCCGAGTCCCCGGTCGATTTACTCCTGCACCCCGACACCACTGAGTGGCATCGATTCCGGAGGTAACGCACACGTGCAAAGCCATCGATCACTCACCCTGCCATTCTCCGTATTGACGGAATTTGGCGTAGCGTTGATCAAGCAGTTCCTCGGTGCTGAGAGCTTGGAGTGACTTGATTTGATTTGCCACAGCATGACGCAAGTTTTCCGCAGCCAGCTGATGGTCCTGATGCGCTCCACCTTTGGGTTCGAGGATCACCTCATCGATCAGGTTGAGTTTTTCGAGATCGGGAGCGGAAATCTTCATGGCCTCTGCGGCCTTGTGTGCGTGTTTGCGGTGTTTCCAGAGAATGGCGGCGCAGCCCTCCGGGCTAATCACAGAGTAATACGCATTTTCCATCATCAGGACACGGTCGGTCACCCCGATACCCAAGGCACCACCAGACCCACCTTCGCCTAACACAACAGCAACAGTGGGTGTCTTCAGCAGCATCATCTCCCTGAGGTTGTATCCGATCGCCTCGGCAATGTTGCGCTCTTCCGCACCGATACCAGGAAACGCACCTGGGGTATCAATCAGGGAAACAACGGGAAGTTGAAATTTTTCAGCCAGCTTCATCAGTCGCATCGACTTACGGTACCCTTCAGGGTGGGCGCTGCCGAAATTGCGTAACAGGTTTTCCTTGGTATCCCGGCCTTTTTGGTGCCCGATCACGACCACACGCTGCCCATTGAGCGTGGCGAACCCACCAGGCATGGCATGATCATCGCCAATGTGACGATCGCCGTGAAGCTCACAGAAGTCATCAAAGACATGGGAAATATAATCGAGCATAAACGGGCGATTAGTGTGGCGTGCGATTTGCACACGTTGCCATGACGTGAGTTCATCGTAAATACGGTTTCTCGTGTCGGCCAATTTTCCTTCGATGGCGGTAATTTCATCAGACATGTCAATGTTCTGCGTCTGCGCCTTATGCTTCAGTTTTTCGAGTTCGTGTTCGAGCTCGATGATCGGTTTTTCAAAATCAAGAGGTTTCATGCTTAGGTAGTCGGTTGAGAGTATTCAGTAGCTTGGGGTCATTGCCTTATTTCGATGTCATTACTGGGTCGAAGCAACAAGGGCAGCTCCTCGACATCGGCTCGGCTGAGAAGAAATCCCATCGCCATGTCGTCTTGATTCTCATCGGAAACGGCACGGATGGCGAGGGATTTATCAGACAGTGTGATCACCTTGTTCGACCCCGTATATTCTTCCGCGTGACTCGGGTAAACCTTTCCTCCATGCCAACCACGGATGGAGTCGATTTTTAAGCGTTTCACCGCCGCCTTGCCACGGTAGGCAACTTTTTTCACTGGGTATTCTTTGATAAATTCCTCACCGCGCCAGAGCGTGAGCGTTTTACGGCGAAGATCAATAACGACCCGCATCTCGAGCGGCATCACGGTCAGCTTATCACCCGGGTGGAGGCTGCGATGGTCCGCACGCATCAACTTACTGAGATGCACCAGGCTATCCATGGTTGTCTTGTTCTGCCGCACAATCCGTGTGAACGTATCCCCACTTTTCACTTGAATCACACTCTTTCCCTTTTTCCAATCTGGATCGAGTAATCGGTCGACGTTGATCTCTCCGAGGATCTTGCGGGCTGCAGGGGCACACATCGCCGATGGGTAGAAACTCACGATATACTTCAACTTTTCCTCAGCGGCCGCCATCGAGCCCATCGCGAGAAGATCCTTGGCTCGTTTAAAGGCCTTTTCACCCGGTTCGTTGTCCGCCTTGATCCCTTGCTCGGCTTTTTGTTTTAGATTCAGCTCAACCTGCCGTTGCTGCTCCATCACCGTGCCAGGCATTTCCGTAACCGTGCCAGTATATTCCTGCATCAGGTAGGCAGTCCCACCCATCGCACCTAGCACGAGCGATCCCGCAATGGCTTTGATAATGAGGATGATCCGCATAATGGAAATTTTAGCTGAAAAATGGGGTCAGACCACTGAAAAGACAGGCACCTCGGCAAACTCCTTAAAGCAACCCTTTCCTTTTAAAGTCAAACGCATTGATATCCGTCGATTTACCAATCATATCGATGGCAAACTTAAGCAGTGATATCTCCCACGCATCGTCCACCCCCTCCATCACGGCAAGCATCGGGTCACCAGTCGCTTTCACCTCACTGAGCACACGATCACGGACGGCCTCGATGTTGTCGTGGATCAATTCTTCGCTGACCTTGGTGCGCTTAAACACAAACCCATACTGGAAAAAGACAGGCTCGAGTTGCTTCTCCTTCAACCAATCGATAAATTCACCCGCCTTTTCCTGAAATCCATCGAGCTCGACACCCTGCATCCCATCTGGGCGGATAATTTGAGGTTTTTGCGCATCCATTTCCCCTTGTCGAATACGGACCTGCCCGACGGAATCCATCGGCTCACTTAACATGGTAAACTTAAATCGTGTGGCACCAAAGGTGTCGATCCTTCGGTCCGGCTCGTGGATGAGTCGGGCCGTTTCCATCGCGTATTGAATGCTGTCCGGGGAATGCTGCATGGTTCGTTTGTCTGTTCTAATGATCTTAGGCGGAAAGCTCCATGTCCTTCCCCCACCCACTATTCATGGTAATGACCGAGCTGGCAACAAAAAGGGCAGACCCGCAAAGAGTCTGCCCCATTTTAAAATTTATAGCAGAATTGGATATCTGTTATTTAACTTCTTCAGCTTAGGAAGCGCCATTCACATAGGTAACAACGTCACCTACACTCTGCAGTTTCTCAGCATCTTCGTCAGGAACTTCAATTCCAAACTCTTCTTCGAAGGCCATGACCAGCTCAACAGTGTCGAGAGAGTCAGCACCAAGATCTTCAATAAACTTGGCTTCGGGTTTTACTTGGTCGGCACTCACGCCGAGCTGCTCGACGATGATATCTTTTACTTTGGATTCGATGTCAGACATTATAGCTATTATGTTGTGGGTTGGTTGAGGATGATTTAGCCTCGCCGCGATCAATTGGCAATACCGAAATCACGATTTGTCATTAATTCTTAATTGTTGGACGGGTTCTGATCGAGCGCCTCGTCCGATTCCTCTTGTTCATCGACGACATATTCGACGACTTCACCTTTAAAGCGCTCCATCACGTAGGCCATAAGCTTCTCGGCTGGTGCTCCGTCTTCCACCTTAAACTGGCCATACACCATACCATCCAGCCTCGCCTTCTTGGTCTCCCCCGCATCGTTGTATTCGATAACCGCCAAGCCTTTGGTCTCCCACTTTCGTTTATCAATACGCCCCATCTCCGTGTAGGGGATGCGTCGACCGTCTTGCGTGTAAAGCGCCTCATCATCCGCACGGATACTGCGGCGCATCGTGCGAATCAGAAAAAAGAGGGTGATGATGATCAACAAGCCCGCCACAGCAGCCGCATAAAATTGCTCGCGGATCTTACCCGCATTCATCGCATGATCCCCTGGGTCCGCACTCCATTTTTTAGCCGCTGAATATTCTTCCCATAATTTCACCGCACCATTCTGCGCCCCCTTTTCGGACATGACGGCATAACCGTCCACGAGGGAATCAGGCCACGCCATCTCGAGATCCGCCGCCTTCGGGAGAATGTCTCTGGCATCGCTGGGGAAGATGCATTTTTTAGCACCGGCATAGGACTTCCACGCCGCTTCGGTAAGCGACTCGTCATTTTCCATGTTTTGAAAATCCGTCCCCGCCTGCACAAAGTTTTTATGCATGTAGAACTGTAAGTTTTTCTCCCGATACCCCGACACACCGTCCTTGAGAAACAACACAGCAAAGATACTGAACATCATCAACATAGCCAAGGCACGAAAAAGGAACCACTTGGTAGGTTTGCAAATCGGGCCGTCTTGGGGTAGGGAGGGATCACTCATGGACTTGATAAAACGCAGCTTGCATACAAACGGGCCTGTCTAGAAGAAAAAAAACGGTGCAATATGATCTCGCCTTGCCCTCTCACGCAGGTGAAACTTCTTTCACCCCTCCCACCCCCACCCTTCTCTGCCAGACCGACCCGACCATGTGCTGCATCCACAAAGATAACCATAACGCCTAATGACTAAGGAAGACATCCGCCGACTAACCTCGCTCGCCTCCTGCGCGGGATGAGCCTCTAAACTCGATCCCGAGTCACTCACGCAGGTTCTGCATGGGTTACCTCAATACCAAGATGATCGACTGCTCGTTGGCTCTGCCACCGCCGATGACGCTGGCGTGTTCAAAATCGACGACGAACGGGCGCTGGTGCAAACGACCGACTTTTTCACCCCCATCGTTGACGACCCGGTACTCTATGGGCGGATTGCTGCCGCCAACTCCCTGTCGGATGTTTACGCCATGGGCGGGCGACCCATCACCGCTCTCGCCATCGCAGGCATGCCCACGGAATCCGTCGATCAAGATACGATCCGTAGCATCTTTCAAGGAGGGGCAGAAATGTGCGTCGAGGCCAAGTGCTCCCTACTCGGTGGCCACACGATCAAAAACCCCGAGCCTATTTACGGACTCGCAGTCACCGGCATCGTCCACCCCGAACGCTACCTCGCCAATGCACACGCCCGCCCAGGTGAGCACCTCGTCCTGACCAAACCGCTTGGCAGCGGCATTATCTCCACCGGAATCAAACGCGGCCAATGCAGCAGCGACCTCGCCGCAACCGCCAGCATGCTGATGGCCACGCTCAATCACCCCGGAGCGACACTCGCCGAGCGCGGCTTAATCCGTTGCTGCACAGACGTCACAGGCTTCGGCCTCGGCGGCCACCTGATCGAACTCTGTAACGGTAGCTGCGTTTCTGCAGAAATCGACGCATCACTGCTGCCTCTGATGTCCCCCGAGGTGCTCGATCTCATCGATGCAGGTTGTGTCCCAGGTGGCAGTCATAAAAACCTCGACCACACAGCACCACACACCAGCTTTGCCTCCAACGTAACCGACGCCCAGAAACTCATCTTTGCCGACGCCCAAACATCCGGCGGACTTCTGCTCAGCGTGCCCGATGAAAACCTCGCCGCCGTCATGGAAACCCTCGAAGAAACCTCAGCTCCCTGCGCGGTCATCATCGGAAAGACCATCCCCCGTCAGGCATTTGCGGTGCACGTCACCCACTCATCATAGCCACCATGAAAAAACACCTCACAATCGACCTCAATACGCTCCCCGAGGAAGGAAAAACCTTCTCCGGCGAGCTCGACGGCTCCATTTTCAGCTTCCCCGAAGAAACCATCCAAGCCGCAGGGCCGATGCTCTACGACGTCTATGTGCAGAAATTTGACAACGAAGTCCTCGTCCGAGGAAACCTTTCCGCACCCATCGAGTTCACCTGTGTCCGCACCCTCATCCCCTTTATCCAAACCATTCGCGCGGATGATTGCAGCCTCTGCCTAGAAGCGACACAATCCCAAATCGACCTCGTTGATGCACTCCGGCAGGAAATCGTCATCCTCTTCCCCGACTACCCACGCTGCGACGAAGGTGATGAGGAGATCGAATGTAATTTGGATTCTCGCTATTTAGCAGTGGACAAACCCCCTATTGATGATGTAAAGACCCCCTCCCGTGACGAAGCACCCAATCCTTGGGACGCTCTCGACGCCATACAGAATGACTCCACCGACGATGCGCAGTAGCCATCTCCCAGCGGAAAAAGCCATTCCAACACGTCACTCCACGGACCTTTCAATCCGCCGAACAATCACCTTAAAAACACCTTAACCAACTAATACCATGGCTGTACCCAAGCGTAGAACATCTAAGATGAAACAGAAAATGCGTCGCGGCGCGAACCGCTGGCGCACCCCCCAACTCAAAACATGCCCGGAGTGCGAAAGCCGCGTTCCATCCCACATCGCATGCCCACACTGCGGAACCTATCGCGAGCGTCAGGTTCTGGAAGTGGACGCCCTCTAGTAGGCACCCCCTCATCCCTATGACTTTGATAAGCGGAATGCCTAGGCATTCCGCTTGTTTCATGTCGGGCCATCACCTCAACCAGAGGATCAAATAAATATTTTCCAGCAATGAATATCGCACTTGATGCCATGGGCGGAGACCACGCGCCCAAAGCCACCATCATCGGCGCACGTAATGCGCTCAAGCTCTACTCGGATATCGACCAAATCCTTCTCGTCGGCGACACGCCCCAATTGGAGGTGGCGATGCAGAAATACAAGCTCACCGATCCCCGTGCGGTCATCGTGCATGCCTCCGACGTCGTCGAAATGGACGAGTCAGGCGCCAAGGCTCTGCGCAGGAAGAAAAAATCATCCATCGCCATCGCCACCGACTTGGTAAAATCAGGTAGTGCCGATGCCGTGGTCAGCGCAGGAAATACCGGAGCTGCGGTTGCCGCTGCCACCGTAAAACTGCGCACACTGAAAGGCGTCGAGCGCGCAGGCATCGCGTCTGCCATCCCCAACGAATACGGGATTTGCCAAATCCTCGACGCCGGAGCCAACCCCGAGGCAAAACCCCAACACCTTGTCACCTACGCCATGATGGGTTCCGTTTACGCCCACAACGTGCTGGGGGTCGAAAAACCAAAAGTCGGCCTGATGTCCAATGGTGAGGAAGACGAAAAAGGCACCACATTCACCAAGGAAACCTTCGCCCTGCTCAAGAACCTTGAGGCCACAGGCAGGGCACCATTTGAGTTTGTTGGCAATGTCGAAGGCCATGACCTCTTTGAAAGCGAGCTCGATGTCGTCCTCTGTGATGGGTTTACTGGGAACATCATTCTCAAAAGCTGCGAAGCCACCGCCAAAGCCATGTCAAAATGGCTGAAGCTCGAATTCAAACGCAGCCCATTCAGGATCATGGGTGCTGCCATCGCACGAGGAGCCTTCAAGGCGGTAAAGAAAAAAAGCAGCTACGAATACGTTGGTGGCTCACCGCTTCTCGGTGTCAATGGCGTTTGCATCATCGGCCACGGTGGCTCATCCCCCCTCGCCATTCAAAATGCCATCCGAGTCGCCCGTGAAACCGTCAGCCTGAAAGTCAACCCACACATTGAGGAAGCGCTCGTCGAGATCAATCACCCCTGACTTACGTCATCTGCCTCCGGTTTATGCTGTTCATCCTCTGATTCCTGTCTAGATTCCCTCCAGCAAAACACTGTTTGACTTCATGAGCGAATCCACATCTGTCATCCCCGTCACCATCGCCGGAACCGGTAGCTACCTCCCGGAAAAAATCCTCACCAACGCCGAGATCGCAAAAATGGTCGATACCAGCGACGAATGGATCACCACTCGCACTGGCATCAAAGAACGACGGATCGCCGCCGATGATGAATTTACTTCCGATCTGGCCACCAAGGCCGCGGAACGCGCACTCGATCAAGCTAACATCAAGGCCGAAGACGTCGAGCTGATCATTGTCGCCACCATCACCCCAGACACCCCCACCCCCGCGACCGCTTGTTACGTCCAGACGAAACTCGGTGCCTACTCGGCCGTCGCGTTTGATATTTCCGCCGCCTGCTCTGGGTTCCTCTATGCGATGAAGCTCGCCAAGCGACTCATCTCAGACGGCGCATACAAAAATGCCCTCATCATCGGTGCCGAGAAACTCTCATCCGTCACCAACTGGGAGGACCGCAATACCTGCGTTCTCTTTGGCGACGGTGCTGGCGCCGCCGTCTTGCGCCGATCCGAAGAAAACGAAGGACGAATCCTCGCTACCGAGATGGGAACCGACGGACGCCACACCCAACTCTTAGAGATCAAGGGGGGCGGGTCTGCTTGCCCGATCACCATGGCCAATGCCGACGACCACCTGCACACACTCACCATGCAAGGACGCGAGGTCTTCAAACTTGCGGTCAATGCCATGCGCACCGCCGCTGAAACGGCAATCGAACGCGCCGGCCTGACGGCCGACGACATCAAACTCGTCGTCCCCCACCAGGCAAACCTCCGCATCATCGATGCCATCGCCAGCCGACTCACCGTCCCTAACGAAAAGGTTTTTGTCAACCTGCACAAGTATGGTAACACGTCAGCCGCCGCCGTCGCCATTGCGCTGGACGAGGCACACCGCGAAGGACGTTTCGAGCGAGGCGACAACATCGTCCTCGTCGTCTTTGGCGCCGGCCTAACGTGGGCCGCCACCGCGATCGAGTGGTAACACATCGGCTCGCTATCGACAGGACGCAAGTGGCCACATAGGTGACCGCAGAGTCACCGCATAGCCCATTCATTTTACGCCATCAAACCATGCGCCAGTTCATCCTCACCATCGGCACACTGGCCGCGGTCTTGATTTCGTGCTGGGATATTTTTCAAGGCATCTCGTCGATCCTCAGGAATGAATTAGAGGATTCCCTCTACCACCTCCTCCTGACCACGCCTATCTACCTATCATTGGCCGTCACTTTCGATTACGTCAACTCGCAGTTGCACACCGACTACCGACGGTTCAGGAAATCCATCTCACGATCCAAGGGCACTCAAGGAGATATCCTTCACCCGCATTCCAAAGAGGTCGAGGACACCCCGTGGGAAGACGACTCGTCTCACACCCAATAGACCTCGACTTGTTTTTTGGTCGGTATCATTTTCATTTCTCGCGATATCGAGCTATGAAGATTTAAACCGTCTGACCATGCCAAGGCATGTGAAAATACCTCGCTTGCTTCTCCTGCAGCAGAGTGCCATAATCCGCCTACTTTGAAGCATGGGGCAATCAGCAGCGACTTCGGAACGCTTCCAGACGGCAACACGGTGCAGCAATACACCTTGGAAAACTCCTCAGGCATGCGCTGCAACATCATCACCTATGGGGGCATACTCACAGAGTGGTCATTCATCAACAAGCTGGGCACACGCACCGACATCGTATTAGGTTGGGATCGCTTGGATGACTACCTTGCCAGCAACACATACTTTGGAGCTATTACGGGACGCGTCGCGGGTCGTATTTCAGGCGGCCACTTCTCCCTTGATAGCAAGGATTATCACCTTGCCATCAATGCCCCTCCAAACCATTTGCATGGGGGAAGCATCGGTCTGGATAAGCGATTGTGGAACGTACAAGCCGAGAGCAGATCCTCACTAAGCCTATCGTATTTCAGCCCCGATGGTGAAGAGGGCTACCCTGGCAATGTCACATTCATCGTCACCTACCGCCTGAGTGACGAGGGTGCCTTGAGTATCGAATACAGGGCAACAACGGATCAAGCCACCCCCATCAACCTCACCAACCACTCGTATTTCAACCTGTCAGGCGCTGGCGATGGTGACATCCTCGACCACCAACTCCAAATCTCCGCCCGTAGCTACTCGGAGACCGATTCATGCGGGACATTATTAACCAAAAGAAACATCGATCGGCACAATGGGTGTTCCTTTTTTGAACCGCGGACGATCCGAGAAGCGCTTGATGAAATCGCCCACCAGCATGGAGACAATTACTTTATCGATCGATCCACTCCCAAAGACCTCATCGAGGTGGCCCGTTTACGGGAACCCATCAGCGGGAGATGCCTTACTGTAAGGAGCACCGAGGACTGCCTGCAGCTCTATCTCTCCAAATACCTCTCCGATGACATCATCGGAAAACAAGGGAAGAGCTACCCCCCATTTTCCGCAATCTGCTTGGAATGCCAAGGGTATCCCGATGGAATGAACACCCCTGAATACGGCAACCCCATCCTCCAACCCGAAGACGAGTATTACCAACAAACAGTCTATCAACTCTCACAACCATAAGTCACCTAACCCTTCCAACAACAACCCATCGATGAATACCGACGACCCATCAGGATATGGACTGAGCTCCGACAAAAAATCACACACCATCGAGCCTCCACGCATCCATTACTTACCACAGATCCCGAAGGATTTGTCCGTCCCCATTGCTTTGATTGGGACAGGTGGCATCTCAGAATACCATTTACAAGCCTACCAGGAACTGGGGCTCAATGTGGTAGCCCTCTGTGATCGCAACCTCGATGCCGCAATCAGTCGCCGCGACCAGTATTACCCCGACGCCGCCGTCTACACCGATTACCGTGAACTATTCGACAAACATGAGATCAAGGTGGCCGACATCACAACGCACCCAAGTGTCCGCACAGAAATCATCGAGGCCGCACTCATACGTGGCATTCATGTCCTGAGCCAAAAACCCTTTGTCACCGATCTCGCCGACGGCCATCACCTTCGGGCATTGGCAAAAAAACATCATGCCATGTTAGCGGTCAATCAGAATGGCCGGTGGGCACCTCACTTTTCCTACATGAGAAATGCCATTGCTTCGGGACTGATTGGTGATGTTGTTTCTGTCGATTTCTCCCTGCAGTGGGATCAAACATGGATAGCGGGCATCCCCGCATTTGAATCAATGCATCACATGGTCCTCTTCGATTTTGCCATCCACTGGTTCGACATTCTCGGCACCTTCATGCAAGGGAATGACCCGACAATGGTTTACGCTGTCGCCCGCAAATCCCCAATCCAGACGTATCAACCACCAGCCTTGGCCTCCGTCTCGATCGCCTACCCGCACGCGGTCGCATCGATGTCATTGAATGCCCACACCCAACTCGGTGAAGAAGATACCACAACGATCGTTGGCACCCAAGGAACGCTAAGAAGCAGAGGTCCTGGGCTCAACGATCAACCTGAGATGGAACTCTATCTCCCCGAGGGGCAAACCCAAGTCAGCCTGCAAGGGTCATGGTTCACCCATGGCTTCCAAGGGACCATGTGCGAATTGCTTTGTGCCATCGAAGAAAACCGAGAACCGTCGAACCATGCCGAAAGCAGCATGAAAGCGCTCGAGCTTTGTTTTGCCGCAGTCAAAAGTGCCGAATCTGGCCAAGCGGTTTCGCCAGGTGATGTCACCCGCCTCAGCCAGTTTTAAAACCCACCCAGGCGGAAAAACTTCCGACCTCGCACCTCTCCAGACGCGGATGTCATTGTGTTGCGGTGAATCCAAACGCTCTGCACCAGTCCCAATAAAAACATGACCATCACCACAAAGGTTCCCGAATAGCTCACCAACGGCAACGGGATACCCGTGATGGGTGTCATCAGCACACACATGCCAATGTTCTCAAAAATATGGGCAAACAACAACGCCACAACCGCTGTGGCAATAATCCGACCCGAGCTATCCCGACTGTAAAAGGCGATAAATAAACACTGAATGAGCAGGATCGCATAACCCGTCAGCAGCAATAGACTGCCGCGAAACCCCTGCTCCTCACCAATCACCGCAAAAATAAAGTCGTTGTGCGCCGTTTTCCATGGGATGTATTTTTTATCATGCAATGACCCACGTTGGCTCGTGGCATTCCACCCAATCCCCTTCCAACCAGCTTTGCCAATCGACGTTGAGACCCAGTAGGGGGCGTAGGCATCACCACTGATATCGACTTCGCGCCCGTCAAGCATGTTGAGATAGAGTTCGACACGTGCGGCACCACGTTCCGAGGCCTTGGGCATCACGATAAAATAGGCCAATGCGGTGCAGCCAAACCCGATGATGGCCATTAACACAAGATATCGATACGGAATGCCGCTAGCAAACATAATGACCGCCGTCACGGGAAGCCACACCAGTGCCGACCCCATGTCCCCCATTTTGACTACGACTAAAAAAGGAATCCCCGCCAGCAGCGCAATAATCGCCACACGCACAAAGGGTAACCGGAAAAACGCATGGGTCCGTGGCAGATCCTGAAGCAGCGACCCCATCAGCACAATCCCCCCCGCGATACCTAACTGGGTCGGTTGGAACGATATACCAGCCAAGTTGATCTGGTGAACCTCGCTCCCCCCCATCATCGCCACCACCATCAACGCCAAACCCATCAAATACATCGGGATCCCCAACCACCTAATCCACCGGTAATCAATCAGTGCCGTAACCAAAAATACAACACATCCTACCATGATCCACATTTTCTGACGCTCCGCATAATAACCACCACCCTGGGGTAAATGCCGAGCCGCACTCTCAATGGCATACACACCAAAAATCGCCAGCGCGAGCATCGTTAGCACGAGCAGCCAGTTCATTCCGAAAAATTTACGCCATATCGGGTTCATCACATTCTAGGGGGCATCACCAATTTTACACTTCATCCCACACTCATCATCCCACGCTAATTTCCGTCACCACTAGGTGCGGACGCGTTCAGCTCCTTGAGCGTTTTTGCCGTTATCTCCTTGGCATCTTTGAGATAAAGAAAAAACGAAACCTGATTCGTGTTTTTCCCCGACGTATCAAACACAAAATCAATCCGCTGCTGCTTTGAGACATCCTCTACTTTCATCCGAATTTCCTGCATTAACCCTTGCATGCTCGCCGCTTTCATTTGATCGACTTTCTGTTTTTCCTGTTTCGAGAATGTCCGCAATTCGTCTCTCAACATCTGTAACTCCTGATTCAGGATCAGGCCTTCTTGCTGTTTGCTCATTTTCAGCTCATCGCTCAAGTCATCTTGCTTCAGCTGGGTGACAAGGGATTGCAACATCCGGCGTATCCGGTTCATCGCCTCGGCCCGCTGGTGCTCCCCTATCTGAATCCGAGAATATTCCCGATCGAATCGCTTCTGTGCGGCGATCGCGCGGTGATACCCCTTAAACAGCTTCTGCATGTCCACCGTCGCCATTTTCGGGTTCTCTGCCATGGCGACACCAGAAATCCCCCAGGCCATGGCGCCCAGCATCAACAGGGGCGAACACCATAACTTCAGCTGTCTCATCATCATTATCATCTCTTCTACAAAGTTGACCTACGTCTCGGACGTCCCAAGCGTCTAGCCGCCTCAACGTGCATGCTTTCCCGAAACACGTCAATCCCATCTCCCCATTGGTATAAAAAAAGACCCTCCCCGCCTATTAAACAGGGCGGGAAGGGCATGAAATAGTCAGGAGCGAAGTGCCTCACCTATCGGGCAGGCACATCAGGGGCATCCTTATTGCGCGGGCGCTACAGGGGCATCCTTATTGAGCTCGACCAAAAGACCCGCCGTGATGTCAGTGGCATCCTTCGTGTAAAGCAAGAAAGGCACCTGGTTGGCACTGAGGCCTGATTTATCAAGGACAAAATCAAAGTCCTCTTTTTTGGAATAATCGACGATACGCTTGCGGATCTCCTCAAGGATACCTTGCATACTCGCTTGTTTTTTTAACTCCAAAGCACGGGTGCGGCGGCCAAGAAACTCACGGCGTTCACGGTCCATCGCCTTCGCTTCATCGAGCTTCAACTGGAATTCGCGGGATTTCTCACGTTTGACGTTATCGGCCAGTGTCGGGTCTTCAATTTTCTTTTTGAGCCCCTGAAGCATCTCTTCAAGCGCGCGGATGCTGGCGAGGCGTTCATTGTTCTCCTTCTGGATACGGGCAAACTCTTCACTGAACTTCTGCTGCTCCTCGGTCGTGCGATGATACTCTTTGAAGAGCTTCTGCATATCAACCGTTGCGATCTTTAGCCGTTGCGCAGAGGCTGTCCCTACGGTGATTGCCGCGATAGCGCAGAACATGACGGAAAGTTTAAGGTAATTTTTCATAATAGCTTATAATAATTCGGTAGTAATTCGGGTGAGATAGAACGTGCGCGACAAGCAATCGGGTCTATAACTCGGGTGACGTGTCGCTCAGCGCACGACCAAGCTGCACCGATTCCGCTGCGGCGTCAATATCTATCCCATCCAATCCATCCTCCCAGATGAAAATCATCACCCAGCCCGCCGACCTACCCGGATTTCTGAAAAATTTCTCCGCTCCCCGCATTCTTGTGCCAACGATGGGGGCGCTCCACGAGGGACACCTCACCTTGGTCCGGCACGCCCGACAGCTTGCCGGCGATTCGGGTTGCGTCATCCTCACCCTCTTCGTCAACCCCACACAGTTTGATCGACCCGAGGACCTCAAACGTTACCCACGCACGCTTGAAAACGATATCCATCTCTGCGAAAGCCATGGCGTCGACGTTGTTTTTGCCCCCGAACCTGGCAGCATGTACCAGCCTGACCACTCCGTCTCGGTCGTTGAATCCGCGCTCAGCCATCCTCTCTGCGGAGCTACCCGCCCCGGTCACTTCGATGGCGTCTGCACGATCGTGCTTAAGCTTTTCAATCTAACACAACCCGACACCGCCGTATTTGGCAAAAAAGATTATCAACAACTGGCTGTGATCCGCCGAATGACACGTGACCTCAATGTCCCCGTTCACATCGAGGGGGTCGAGACCATACGCGAACCCAACGGCCTTGCGATGTCGTCACGTAATACCCGCCTCACCCCGAAACAACATGCCGATGCCCCTCGTATTCGGCGCGCCCTTCTCGCTGCCCACAGCGCGCACGAGAATGGGGAAACCTCCGCTCAGACATTACTCGAGATCGCCCGCCAAGAAATCATGGCCACGCGCGAGGGCGCCGAGATCGATTACCTCGAACTTCTCGATGCCGATTCCCTGCAAGCCATCGATCCTGTGACCGCCCCCGCCATCATCGCCACCGCCGTTTTCTACGATACCGTACGACTGATTGACAATATGGAGCTCACTGGATAAATACGCCCCCGCTTAACACGCCTATCATTCCCCTCTCATATCCCTCTTACACCTTGCTTGGTCACGTGTGACTCGGCACTGATCATACCCACGCCATGAAACTGACATCGCTCCTCCTCCTCGCTTCTGCCGCCTTCGCCACCGCCGCCCCTGATTGGGAAAACCAAGCGATCTTCCGCATCAACAAGAATGCCCCACATGCCGTCATGATGCCGTTCACCACGGCAAAAGACGCACTCAGCAAACAGCGTATGGAGTCGACTTGGTGCCATGTCCTCAACGGCAACGACTGGAAGTTTCACTGGGTGAATCACCCCGACAAGCGCCCGGTCAACTTTTTCAAAACCGACTTCGACGTCTCTTCTTGGAAAACCATCACGGTGCCCTCCAACGTTGAGCTTGAAGGCTACGGCACCCCCATTTACTCCAATATCACATATCCGTTTGCAAAAAAACCACCCTTCGTCATGGCCGACCCACCCAAGAATTACACGGCCTTCAAGGAGCGCAACCCCGTCTCATCTTATCGCAAAATCTTCACCCTCCCCGCCGACTGGAAGGACCGCGAGACCACCCTCACCTTCAACGGCGTGTCCTCCGCCTTCTACCTCTGGTGCAATGGCCAAAAGGTCGGCTATTCACAAGACTCCCGCACCCCAGCCGAGTTCCAACTCACCCCATTCCTCAAGGACGGTAAAAACATGATCGCCGTGGAAGTCTACCGCAACTCGGATGGATCCTATCTCGAATGTCAGGACTTCTGGCGGCTCTCAGGGATCTTCCGCGATGTCTACCTGACGTCAACATCCAAACTCGCCCCGAAGGACATCACGATCCATGCCGACCTTTCAAAGGATTACACCTCGGGAACTCTCCACATCGAGACCCCCACCACAAACGGAAAACTCCACGCTCAATTACTCGATGCTGAGGGCAATACCTTGCAGAAATCTGGCACCATCCCCCGCACGAACCAAACCAACCGCTTCACCTTTGATCCTCTCCCTGATGTCCGACGCTGGTCCGCCGAGGACCCTTACCTCTACACCCTCCTTGTAACAACCTCCGATCAGTCTGGTAACCCCGTCGATCACTACGCATTTCAAGTGGGATTCAAAACCTCCGAAATTAAAAATGGCCAACTTCTCATCAACGGCCAACCAGTCCTCATCACCGGTGTCAACCGCCACGACCACGATCCAGATACCGGCCATTATGTCACCGAAGCATCGATGCGCAAAGACCTCGAGCTGATGAAGCAACTCAACATCAACACCGTCCGCACCTCCCACTACCCTAACGACCCGCGTTTCTACGAACTCTGCAATGAGTATGGTCTCTATGTCATCAGTGAAGCCAACATCGAATCCCACGGCATGGGCTATGGTCCCGAATCCCTCGCCAAGGACCCTACTTGGAAAGATGCGCATCTCGACCGTATCGTAAACATGGTGCAAGCCCTCAAGAACCACCCATCCATCATCATGTGGTCCATGGGCAACGAAGCCGGCGATGGTGTCTGCTTCGAGTCTTGCTCGGCTTGGCTCCGGACCAAGGCCCCCGTCAAATACCCTGTCCACTATGAACGCGCGGGACAAAATCCCCATGTCGACCTCTTCACGCCGATGTATGATAGCCCTAGTAAAACTCTCGCCTACTGTCGTAAGGAGGAGAAAAAAAACCTCAGCCAACAACGACCCCTCATCCAGTGCGAATACTCCCATGCCATGGGCAATTCCTCGGGAAACCTCTGGGACTACTGGCAGACGATTCATCGCGAGCGACTCCTCCAAGGCGGCTGCATCTGGGACTGGGTCGACCAAGGCCTACGTGCCAGCAAGAACACCCCTAACGGAAAACGTGAATTCATCGCCTACGGCGGCGACTTTGGGGATCAACCCAACGACGGCAACTTCTGTTGCAACGGCATCGTCACGGCCGACCGCATCTTCTCACCGCAAGCTCCCGAGGTCCACAAGGCCTACGAACATATCCACCTTGCCCATCAGGCGGACAAACTTACCGTGCGCAACGGCTTCTTTTTCACCAACCTCAAGGACTTCGATATCCGCTGGGAGCTCAGCCACCTCGGTAAGACAGTGAAGGCTGGCACCATTGCCGCCATCGACCTTGCCCCGCAGCAATCGACCACCCTACCCTTACCGACTCGAGCTCTCACTCAAGAGGGCGAGCAACACCTCACCGTTTTCTTCACCCTTCGCCATGACACCCGCTGGGCGAAAAAAAACCACGTCGTCGCCCGCACCCAGATCCCCCTTGGCAAGGCCACCGCACCCAAAGGCCGGAAGCCCGGCCAGATCGTCAAAAATGGCGACCGCGCCACCCTCACCGCCGGTGCCCTCACTGGTATCGTCGATACCACCAACGGCCAGCTCATCTCCCTGACCCGAAACGGAACAGCTCTTCTTGCCTCTCCACTCCACCTCAATTTCTGGCGCCCGCTCATCGACAACGATAAGGGCAATAAAGCCGCTAAACGATCCGGCATGTGGCGTAAAGCCGGAGCAAAGGCCGTCTGCACAACAATGGCAGCCAGCAAAACGTCACTCCGCTGCACACTCAACATCCCCGCCGGACAAACCACAGGCACCATCACCTACACCCCGACCACCGAAGGTATCGAGGTCGCAGTCAGAATCTCCCCCAAGGGGAAAGTAGGTGACCTCCCGCGCATTGGCATGCAGGCGACCGTTCCCAAGAGCTACGGCACCTTCACTTGGTATGGAAACGGCCCTCATGAATCGTATATCGACCGCAAAGCCAGTTCACTCGTCGGTCTTTATAAAAAAACCGTTCCCTCACTCATATTTCCTTACGTTGAGCCGCAGGAGTCCGGCAACCGCACCAACATCCGCTGGATGAGCCTAACCAACCAGGAAGGCGAGGGCATACACATCACAGCCCTCGGTGACCACTTCATCAGTGGCGGAGCATACCCCTGCCTCATGCAAGACCTTGAAGGGCCCCTTCACCCCTGTGACATCCCCCAGCGCGATGTCTACACCCTCAATATCGACCACCGTCAGACAGGCCTCGGCGGCACCAACTCCTGGGGCGCCCGCCCACTCAAACAATACCAGATCAAGCCCGCCGGCACCTACCAATACGCCTTCCGCATCAAGTCCCATTAGGCACAAGCCACTTCACCTCAGCTCCCTTTTTTATTTTAGAATCCATTTAAGGTCAGCAACTGATGGCACCTTGCCCACGATTTTCACTTCCCCATCGACCACCAGAGCCGGAGTCATCATCACTCCCAAAGCGATGATTTTATTGATGTCGGAGACCTTTTCCATTTCGTAGTCCAAGCCGAGTTCGCGCGCCGCAGATTCCGTCGATTCTGCGAGCTTTGTGCATTTGGGACATCCTGTACCGAGTATTTGTATGTGCATGCTTGTTTATTGGGTTGTTTTTTTTTAGAAGAAAGCGCCAAAAATCATTCCGCTGATCGTGGCCATCACCACCACGAGCCCGGTAAAAACCAGCGTCTTGGTCGTGCCCATGACACTCCGGATCACCAACATATTGGGCAAACTGAGTGCCGGCCCCGCCAGCAGCAACGCCAGCGCCGGTCCCTTGCCCATACCATTGCCCATCAGCCCCTGAAGAATCGGAACTTCCGTCAACGTGGCAAAATACATAAAGGCGCCGGCAAACGACGCCACAAAGTTCGCACTCCATGAGTTCCCCCCCACGGCATGAGCAATCCACTCCGAGGGAATCAAGGCCTCGTGACCGACCCGTCCGAGCAGCGCCCCCGCCACCAACACTCCCACCAGCAACAACGGCATAATCTGTCGCGCAAACCCCCAGGAGGAAGCAAACCAATCACCCACTTCACCCGACTCCATACTGGTCAACACCGACAACCCAATGACACCCGCCGCAAATGCCCACCCCGGCTGCCCAGGAAAAAGAATAGCCAAGACCACCACCGGTAACGCCGCCAGTGACACCTTCCACCATCGCACCCGAAACCAGCCTACCAGCATCACCCCGAGAGACGCTGCACACACCGCGCCTACCATCCATTTCACCTCATAGACAGCGAACCAAATACCCGCCTCCTCGTCAGGCCGACTCCAGTTCACCAACACCAACACCCCCACCATCGAAGCAAAATAAAGTGCATTCTGCCACAGCGGCCGTGACGGTTCCTCATCCCCCATCCCCGCCTGCATCGCCCGCTCCCGCTGCGCATCCTTGCGGAAAATGACGTCCATCAACACACCAATCACCACACTAAATACCACCGCCCCCACTGCCCGGGCAACCCCCAACTCCCAACCCAAAATACGCACCGTTAGAATCATCGCCAGCACATTAATCGCCGGGCCCGCATAGAGAAATGCCGTCGCCGGACCCAGTCCCGCCCCCATCCGATAAATCCCCGCAAAAAGGGGCAAAACCGTGCAGGAGCAAACGGCAAGAACCATACCCGAAACCGAGGCCACTCCATAGGCCAGCACCTTGTTGGCCTTCGCTCCCAGATACTTCATCACCGAGGCCTGACTCACAAACACGGCAATGGCTCCCGCAATAAAAAAGGCCGGAACCAAACACAGCAACACATGCTCACGCGCATACCACTTCGCCAAATACAACGATTCCATCAGCGCATGATCAAATCGCTCCGACCCCACCGGCAGATAGAAAACCCCTAAAAACACCCCCACCATCAAAGCCAGAGCCTTCCATTCACGTTTCCATTTCATAGCGACACTTTATGGACAACCACAGAACCTTTCCGAGCCTATCACCGATTCGATACAGCTCATAAATTTGAGAACACAAGGCACCTTCAACCTGTAAAACACTTTTTTCCCCCGCTTTTCATCCTCCACAATCCCCGCCTGCTTCAACACCGCCAAATGCTTTGAAACCGTGGAAAAATCCACCCCGACAGCGTCCACAAATTCACACACACAGCGTTCTCCTCCTTCCAACTGCTCAGCCATCCATAACCTCGTCGGATGCGATAACGCTTTTAACACATTTGCCTTCGCTAAATAGATCTTTTTATCCTTCGCATTCATCGTCGTCCCGATCCTTCTTACTTGGCAAAATAGCCAAATGTTCACTCCTGTCAAGGATTTCAGATCAGCGCATCATGGCCCACACCACATCACCCGTCGACTAACGAAAGGGGGGAAACCAGCAACAACTCGCGACGGCATCACAAGATCTGCATCTTTCGGAACAAGATAGCGGAAGCCAGTCTCGGCATGTCTACCTATTGTGGTTAGGCTGAATAAGCGGGTTCACGGCATTTTTACACGACCATTAACCCCAACAAACAGCCTCCAACCTCACCAACCCCCAAAAAAACAACGAACCCACTCCCACTACAAACGATGAAACATTTTAAAAACATGCTCCTCGGCGTCGATTTCTCCGACTCCTCAGGCATGGCACTCAAACAAGCTCTCCCACTCGCCGAACAATCCAATGGAAAAATTACCGCCGTCTATGTGGCCGCCCCCGATGAAGTCGGTGAGTATGAACAATGGTATAAAATCGACCCCAACATCGCCCAAGAAAACCTCTGCGATGGATTGAAAAAATTTGTCGGCCATTATCTCGGCACCTCAGATCGGGTGGAATGCGAGGTCATTATCGGAGAGCCCTACGATGCCATTACCCACTACATCGAAAACAACGAAACCGACCTCATCGTTATTGGGAGCCGCGGCAACGACTCGCTGGCGAGGCATACGGGACACTTTGCCACCAAATGTGTGCGCCACTCCCCCATCCCCGTCTTGCTTGTTAGACGACAGGCCAAACAATTTTTCAAGCGGGTGACCGCCTGTGTCGATTTCTCCCCAGCCTCGGAGGACGTAATTAAAACCGCCATGCAGGTGGCCTTGGACGAGGAGGCAGAACTTCACATTGTCCATGCCGTCACCCCACCATGGCTGAGACCAAGCCACGTGATGTATACCCTCGAACCAATCGAGAGTAAGGACTTCCAGAAAGATTATATCAACCTCCTACGCGACAAGTTAGAGGTGACAACATCCAGCATCCTTGATGGGGTCCCCCTTAAAACCACACTCAATGTTTTGGAACACGTCACCCCAGATATGGCAATCACACAATACCTTGTCGATCACCATTCCGATCTCGTCGTGGTGGGTCGACTGGGACACATCAGGAACATCATCTCACAATGTTTTATCGGCACGACGGCCGAAAGATTAATCCGCCATAGCCCATGCTCCGTGTTAACGGTCCCCTGTGACCTCGAAGGATCTTCATAAAAACCATCACATCCCATAATCATGAAAACCCACACAAACACGCTCGTCGGTATTGATTATTCAGACAACGGCGTCAACGCACTCCGCGAAGCCGCTCGTGTTGCGCACTGGAACCAAGGAAACCTCCACGGCTTACACATCATTGAGGACGAGGTTATTTCCCTCTTCCGTGAACAAAAGGATTTCGATGAACTCAAGGTCATGCACACGGCCCTTACGCATTTAAAAGAATATGTGGAAGACATTCTCGGTCCTGATCACAGCTGCCAGTGTCGACTCCGAGTCGGTCATCCGTTTCACGAAATGCTCGATGAAATCCAATCCCGTCAGGCTGACCTACTCGTTCTCGGGTCACGGGGGCTTTCTGAAAAAACCCTCCACAACGTTGGATCACTGGCTCAACGATGTGTCCGTAAGGCCCCTACCCATGTCCTGCTCGTGCGCCAGAAACAAGATTCCCCCTACCAAAATATCATTGCCTGCACAGATTTCTCAAACACCGCCAATCGCGCGGCCCAGATCGCTGCGGATATGGCCATTCAGGATGGCGCCAGCCTAGAGCTTGTCCACTTTTACACCTATCCCATTTACCCCTATGGGGACGTCCGACTGGATCTCGATCCTGCTCCCGGCTTCATTGATTCCCTCATGGATAATCAAAAGAAAAAACTGAACCATCTCGCGAACAAGCTCCAGGCATCCCATCCGTCACTCGATATAAAAACCTCCATCGTTGAAGACTCCATCTCACACGCCATCGGCAATTACATCAAAGATTCTAAAGTCGACTTAGTGGTCTTGGGAACGCGCGGACGAACCGGATTGAAATCACTTTTTTTGGGAACCAAAGCCGAAAAAATCATCCGCGTGACACCGTGTTCGATTCTAGCCGTGAAGCCAGATGGCTTTCACTACGATCTTTCATAACCCCGCCGTCATAATGTCATGTGGCTCAGGTAGTCGCGAGCTCCGCGGGCCTCGCTCATGGCCTGATGATAGTTCTCGCCGTGCCGACCTGAAAGCTCGAGGATCAGAGCACCGCGGAAGTTCCAATGCTCCAGCTGAGACAGCACTTGACGCCAATCGACGTGGCCCTCCCCAGGAGGAAGATGAGCATCGCTGTCGCCCCGGTTATCGTTGACATGCACCATTCTCAGGTGACTCGAGAGCTTGTGTACCACCGATGCGAGATCGCCCGCGAGATGGGCATGCCCCGTATCCAGACAGGTTCCCACATTATCACTCTCGGCAGACCCCATGATGTAGAGCATATCTCGGGTTCGTCCAAACAACAGGTGAGGAAGCATGTTTTCCAAAAGCAGAATCAGGCCAAGTTCATCGCAGCGTTTGGCAACGGTATTGACCGATTCACAAGCACGCTCGAGGTGGTCGTAAAACTCCTCGGCAGGTGGGCGACCTTCTCTTTCCGGACCAGGATGAAGCACGATGTGTTTGACCCCTAAAGTCGCTGCCGCCTCCGCCGCTTTGATTAATTCCTTCACCGATTTTTTTTTGATCTCATCATCCAAGGAGGTGATGTCAATATGATCCGCAAAGGGGGCGTGAAAGGAAAAAGGATCGAGTCCCACTTCTCTGATCCTACGGGCGGCGACTTTTACCTTTGCGTCGTCATGGTAGTCCAGATGCTTAGGAAACGAACACACTTCGATCATGCTGAACCCCCCGTCACGCACAACCTCGAGGATATCGAGGATGTCGGATTGATAAAAACAGCCGGTTGATATTCCGATAGGCCAATCGCTCATAATAGTGTGTCTTTCTTGGTTGCGGCGAGTCTTTTTCGCCATGGTTTCAGATTACATCCCTGTGCATTAAAACAAAATCCCTGCTCCTGGGTGGACACGCAGTTGAAGTCCACAGACTCATCCAAACCCGTGGCAATTTGCCCGACAAATAGACGGGTGTAGAAATCCGCCCGCATTTCCGGAGAGTAAACATTCCAAACGCCGCTCCAGTCGTAACGAGCATCCTTGAAGACCCCCGCAATCATCGCCGCGATCTGGCGCGGACGTCCACCCAGAGCCAAGAGACATCGAACCACCAGCTTCATACCCGATGGCTTTAATAACAAATCATTCGGGTTCGCTACAATGTATGCCGCACACGGTGGTAGATACTCCGTCACCCATGACATATCCAAATCCGTCGTCATCGGTATCTCATCATATTTCTGATGAAATCTCCGCAGAGGTGAATCCATATAGCGGCTGATCAATCGGCTCATCCCCTCCGACTGCTCGGGAATCCTTACACATGCACGATGCGCCAGCTCTTTGGTTTGATCTGCGGAATTTCTCATTCGTAAAGCGGTAGGCATGTCAACCTCATGCATCGGAATCGTAAAAATGGGGGGGATCGATTCCGCAATCCCCAAGGCTGCGGCCAAACCGCTTTTCCATGGTTTCAGATAATGGGTAAATGGCATCCGAATGACCCTTGTCCACAGCGGATCTCCATATTCAGAAATGTCAACCGAGATCATTTCGCGCGATCGGCCACCGCCCCCTACATTCACCGCTGTCATCTCCACAGGAACTTTACTTTCCGGAGCCGCGAACCTCTTGATCAGATGGGCAAGATATTCCATCACCAGACATAACCCATAAAAAGGAGGCTCCCATTTTTGAGAATACTCATGGAGTCTCAGCGAACTGAAAGGAATAGGGCTACCTTCGGGAGTATTTTTTGGCATCAATGCGGTAAGTTGCGCCAGGGCATCGGAATTTTGATCGATCCTCCACACAAAGTGATGCCCTTGACCCGTAAGAAGGTGAAGTGGCCTGATCCCACACTCGAGTAATTCTTGCTCAATCACATCAATCACAGGTTGTTGCAATGCAAAGGAACGCACAGGGTTCAAGTAACACTCCGCCGGCGAGTCAAAGTTGACATACTCAATATCAAGATGCGCCAACAACGATTTTCGATCGAGCAAGGAACGGTCCATATCCCAGTCGTTGTCCATCAATACTGGCAAACGATCCACAGGTTCCATACACCCCGCTTGGATACGGCACCCATCCGCGTGGGTCACATACACCGCTGTCGCTTCGTCCAGCGTCTCACCGCCCAAAAACTCCAGAAACCTACGGTAAACGTGGGCATCTGTATACACTCGGCTTATTGGTTCTTGCATCTGAATCATGCTTACAATTGCAACATAACCTAGGGCACGCCTCAGCCTCTGCATAACTTGTCACGTTCTCGGCAGCTCTTGGCAAGACACTCCGCCCAGGACCCATATCAATTGACGCACATCTGCCCTCAAGGGATGCATAGCATTCTCTATCATGCGGCATCATCCTAGTCTTTACCTCTTTGTTATGAAGTTCCGTGACTATTATCAAACGCTCGACGTCTCCCGTGACGCGAGTCAGACGGAAATCCGCAAAGCCTTCCGTAAACTCGCACGCAAGTATCACCCCGATGTCGCCAAGGACCCATCATCGGCCGAAGATCAATTCAAGGAGATCAACGAAGCCTACGAGGTCCTCGGCGATCCAGAGAAACGTAAGAAATACGATACGCTCGGCCATGATTGGAAACACCGCGAGCAAGGGGCTTCGGGTTCCGCCAGTGCGGCCAGCTTTGACCATCACTTCCAAGGCACCGGCTTCAGTGATTTTTTCGAGCAAATGTTCAGTTCCGGCGGGTATGGTCAGGCAGCGGATTTGCGTGGATTTGGATCCACATCTTCAGGTCATCGCAAACCCGTCCCTCAGCGTGGGCACGACACCCATGCCGATATCCTCGTGTCCTTGGATGAGGTCATCCATGGAACAGAACGCGCATTGAGCCTGCGCCAGATCAATCGCGAAACCGGTGCCAGCGAACTCAAAAAATCGCGCATCCGCATCCCCAAGGGGGTCAACGAGGGGCTCATGATCCGTTGTGCTGGACTCGGAGAACCTGGCTTCCATGGAGCCCCACCTGGCGACCTCTTTCTCCGTGTCCGCTTGGAAAAACACCCCATCTTCCGTGTCGTCAACGCCAACCTCTATTCCGATCTACCACTGGCCCCTTGGGAGGCCATTTTGGGCACGGTGACCACGGTTCCGACACCCGATGGGGAGGTCCGAATCAAGATTCCGCCGATGACGGCGAACGGCACAGAACTCAGGATCAAAGGGGAAGGACTGGTTCACGGTGATCAGGCCACCCGAGGCGACCTATACACTGTAGTGCAGATCACCAACCCCATTGCTCTTTCAGAAAAAGAAAAGGAACTCTGGAAACAACTCGCCGCCGCCTCGTCATTCAACCCCCGAACCCCGTAACCCACCCCAGACAATCTCCAAGCCATGACCTATTGCTACCAACTCACCCGCATCTCCCGTAGCTCCCGATTCAGAGAACTCATGATCGACCTCAATGAAGCCGCGGAACTCTCCGACCTCCACCCTGAAATGATCGAGGAGTTCCTCCGTGGATCACTCATCCAAGGATTCAAGGACTCCCATGGTAAAATCTATTTCGATCAAGCTGGTATCTCCCGGCTCCGAAAAATCGCCCAGCTTCAGCAACGCGAACACGCCAGCCTTCGAACCATCCGCTACATCATCGGACTTCTGGACTGCCTTGATGCCCGTGAACAAGAACTCCAAACCCTGCGAGAGCTTCTCCGTTGAACCCCGAATCAGGCCCAGTGAACGCAGCCACCTGAATCGTCTCTCTATCGTCTGACCAAAATGTGCATGATACATCACAAAATGATCCTAGCGAATTCGCATTTCGTGCCTAGGATGCACGCTATGAACGATGCCCCCATCAGAAAAAAAACGCCTCCCCAACAACGCAACATTCACTTCTCCCTCCTCTCTCCGGTCAATAGCCGTGTCTACCTCACGGGGACCTTTAATGGCTGGTCGCCGAACTCCATTGAAATGGAACACACAGGCGACGGACACTTCCAGCAATCGATCGCACTCCCCAAAGGTCGTCATGAATACAAATTCATCGTGAATGACACATGGGTTGCCGACCCCACCTGCCCGCACTGGAAACCCAACGAACACGGCTCACTCAATAGCGTCATTCATATCCCTCACTAAACTTCTTGCCATGGGCACCCCACGTATCCTCATCGTCACCCCAGAAATCAGCTATTTGCCAGAGAACCTAGGGAATATGGCACAGCACATGCGCGCCAAGGCAGGCGGACTGGCAGACGTATCCGCCTCCCTGGTCAGCGCCCTCTACCGCATCGGTGCCGACGTCCATGTCGCCATCCCCAACTACCGGCGCATGTTCAAGATCGAGGCATCCCAACTCATTGAGTCCGAACTCCGCCTCTATCACAGCAAATTACCTGATGACCGGATCCATCTCGCTGAAGATCGCACATTCTATTATCGAGACCAAGTCTACAGCTCATACAGTCAGGAAAACCAGCACTCGTCGCTGGTTTTCCAACGTGAGGTGATCAATAATATCATCCCGCGCGTGCGTCCGGACATCATCCACTGCAATGACTGGATGACTGCGATGATACCCGCGATGGCGAGGCGCATGGGAATCCCCTCGCTCTTCACCATCCACAACATCCACACCGTCAAATTTCTACTCGAACACATCGAGGCATCAGGCATCGATACGGCCGAGTTTTGGCAGCATCTCTATTATGAATACCCCCCAGAGAGCTATGAACAGTGCCGATCCAACAACCCCGTCGACATGCTCGCCAGCGGTCTGTTTGCGGCACACTGGATCAACACCGTAAGCCCTAGTTTCCTCGATGAAATCGTCGAAGGCGAACACGCGGCCATTCCTCCCAGTATCCGCACCGAACTCCAAAACAAACGTCATGCCGGCTACGCCTCCGGCATCCTCAACGCCCCCGACCCGAGCTACCATCCAGAATCCGACACGGCCCTCGTATCCAATTACAATTCCGATCACTTTGAGAAAGAGAAAAGTAAAAACAAAAAAGCCTTTCAAAAGCGTATGCGCCTCGATATCCGGCCAGACGCCCCCCTGTTCTTCTGGCCGTCCCGGCTCGACCCTATGCAAAAAGGACCTGAACTTCTTTCTGGGATTCTCACCGAACTGGTTTCGGCCTACAAGGACGATTCGCTTCAGATTGCACTCGTCGCCGATGGCGAATACCACGCCATTTTCCAAGATATCATCACCCTCGAAAACCTGCA
Source organism: Akkermansiaceae bacterium (assembly GCA_013041925.1). GTDB lineage: Bacteria > Verrucomicrobiota > Verrucomicrobiia > Verrucomicrobiales > Akkermansiaceae > Oceaniferula. The sequence goes on from JABDRB010000021.1 coordinate 96,742, forward strand.
GGGCTCGGTAAGCATTCAACCCTTTGACGAAAGCCTTTCGCGTCTCGGATTCGCGGCATCTGACTTCATGCTGATGCCCTCGAAATTCGAACCCTGCGGACTCACCCAGATGATCGCCTTGAAATACGGCAGCCTCCCCATTGTTCGAGACACCGGCGGACTGAAAGATACCGTGTCCCACCTCGATCCCAGTCAAGCACAAGGGAACGGCTTCGTTTTCGAAGACTACGACACGCAAGGGCTGAGATGGGCCATCGACTGTGCCATGGACTTTTTCCATCGCCCCTCGAACAAAAAATCAGCTGAGATCCAACGGATCATGGCAGAGGCAACGACCCGCTTCACCCATGAACAAACCGCTGACCAATACGTCGCACTTTACGAAGAGATGTTAGGACGACCCTTGGAACCTGACGATTAATTTCTACGGTCCATAATACATGCCGTCATACTCAGGCTCATACTTGATGTAACAGGAGTCCAAAAACGCCACAACATCGATCAACTGAGCCACCGTCATCGTATCGTTCATCGATGGCATCGGCGAACCGGCATCGGACCGTTTTTCTTTTGCAAGCGTTTCGAGATAATCCTTGGATATGACATGCTGCGGGTGAATGATCGACGTTACCAACTGCCCATAGGTTTTCACTTTATAAAACTCACCACCGAGGTGGATCTGCACCTTGGAGGGTTCTCGGACTTGCGGCAGAGTCTCGCCCGCGACGGAATGGCAACGGTGACATTCCATCCCCACAAACACCACCTTCCCTCGCTCAATATCCCCCTCCGGCAAAACAAAGCCTTTGGCCATTTTCTTTTCCTTGCCGCCGCAGGCCACCAGCACCAACATTAAAACCGTGACACCTGATTGCAGAATCCTTGTTGCCTTTTTCATCTTTTCAATGGGTTGTTTACTCTCATGTGCAGTCTCTCATGGCATGAGCCAATCCCCTCATCCTCTTTTGTCCTGTAATCGTCGTATCTTGCCTCCCTGCCACAGATGAGAACACCGGAGCTGATTCTCTCAACACACATCCACGGAGGATTCCCCATGTCCAGATGACAACTGTGCCATTTGGGTTTAGGTTGAATCATGGAAATAACCTCCCAACAACTCAATCATCCATGGTTTGTTGCCGTATGGCCAGGCATGGGTAACGTGGCTGTCAGTGCGGGCTATTACCTGATGGCAAAGCTGCAAATGCGTCCATTGGCTGAATTCTACAGTAGGGAGCTTTTTGACCTCGATCACATCGAGGTGCACCAAGGGCTCATCAGCATCGGCAACCAGCCACGCAACCGCATCTTCGTTTGGTCAGACCCCAAGCAGCGTCACGACATCGTCCTCTTCATCGGTGAAGCGCAGCCACCCACGGGCAATTACTTGTTCTGCCGTAAACTCATGGATTATGCCAACGGTCTTGGAGTCGAAAAGTTGTTCACCTTTGCCTCCATGGCTACCGAGATGCATCCGGAACATGAGGCCCGCGTCTTTGGCGCAGCCACCGACAAAAAAACGCTGCACACACTGCAAAACCACCATCTCAATATCATTCAAGGGGGACAGATCAGTGGCCTCAATGGGACACTTCTTGGCGCGGCCAAAGAGCGCGGACTATCAGGTGCCTGCTTACTCGGGGAAATACCCCATATATTTTCTCAGCTCCCATTCCCCAAGGCCACCATGGCCATCCTCAAGGTGTTTACCAACATGGCCCATATCGATCTCGACCTCTCAGAGCTCGCTGGGCACGCCCAACAAATGGAAAGGGAGCTCGGTGGACTGCTCGCCCAAATCGAGAAAAAAATCTCACAACACCGCAACCAGCCGCCAGAGGAACCTTGGTCGATCGAGCCCGCCGTCACCATCGATGAAGAACAAGCACCCCGCATCAACGCCCAACAAAAAAAACACATCGAAAGGTTATTCAAACAAGCACTCGATGACCGATCAAAAGCTTATGAGCTGAAAGCCTTCTTGGACCGACTGGAGGTTTTTGACGATTACGAAGACCGATTCCTCGACTTGTTTCAAAAACCCGACGAGGATCGTTAGTCACCCCCAAAGCCTGAGCGACGAACACCTTTTCTTCAGTTAGCTTCCTATCGTTTATCCTTGCCACCCTCCGCATCAAATGGGATAATACATATCGACGAAAAATCTTGAGTTAGCCCCCACCCCCTAACTCTGTAAATCTGAAGGTCAAAAAACCTCCATAACAACAGCCAACTCATGGACTCACCAACGATACAAACAGGAACACACGGCCCCGACCTCATCGAAAACCTCAAGCGATCTCCTTTTTACCAAGCCTGTCAGAATGCCTTCCGCGATGCGACCGATTTGCCGCTCACTGTGATTTCGGCACAGCACTCTGCCTTCAACCCATGCCACTCCAGCCCTCACCGGAACCCTTTCTGCCAAGGGATCAATGCATCACACGGAACATGCCGCGAATGTATCCGTGAGCAAGAGCACCTCTTATCTCATGCCGAGAAAAAAGCCTACACACACACCTGTTTCGCGGGTTTAACAGAGACCGCCGTCCCCTTGAGACTGGGACACCAAACCATCGGATTCCTCAAAACAGGGCAAATACTCATCCATCAAATGAGCTCCGAACATGTGGCCCTCTTACGTCAAAAAATTGCAGCCTCTGGATACTCAGAGGCTGAATTAGATCATCTTTTTGAGCAATACAAACAGACACCCGTATTCGGTGAAACAAAATACGAAGCGATAATCACCCTGTTGAGTGTGATTTCACTTCAACTCACCGAGTTATTGAACCGTATCTTGCTGGAAAGCAAAACCAACGAGCCCGACATCATCCGCAAAGCCAAGGAACTCATCGCCGATCGGATTGATGAGAGAATATCACTTGGCGAAATATCCGATCAAGTCCACGTCAGTGTGTTTTATTTCTGCAAGCTCTTCAAACAATCCACGGGGATGACGTTTACCGAGTATGTCAACCGACAACGTATCGAACTGGCCAAGGGGGAACTCAAAAATACGGAAAAACCCGTCACCGAAATCTCCTACTCCGTAGGGTTTCAATCGCTCTCCCAGTTTAACCGCTGCTTCCTTAAATACGCGGGTGAGGCACCCCGGGAATACCGCCAACATTCCCGCTCAAGCCTCAGCCTCGACTCCTAGGAAACCGGGTAAAACTGGATATATGCACCTGACCGACCTGCTTGGTCTGGGTCGCTTGGGGGTCGGCCGTTTCGACCCCGCCCATCAACCGCCTGATTCTGCAAGATTTGCAACGGCGGCAGCAAAAATTGCAGAGAATCGCATACACCACTGGTGCATATTTCCACTATAGAGGTGGAAGGATGGAAATATGCACCAGCAGGAAATCGACCAGCATCTAGTCACCTCCCCAACCCCCAATAACCATGAACCGCCAATTAGCCCAATGGGACCCGATTAAGGAGCTCAACCAAGTAGGAAGCCGACTCTCCTCCTTCTTCTCAGGAAAAGAGGACTTGCCACTCGCTGGCCTGGAAGAATCCGACTGGAGTCCCGCCGTCGACATCTCCGAAGACAGCAGCGAATACCTCATCGTTGCCGACCTGCCCGAAGTCCATAAAGACGAGGTCAAAGTCGGTATTGAGGAGGGAACACTCCGTATCTCAGGCGAACGCAAAAGCGAATCCGAAGAAAAAGATGAAAAAAGGAAATTCCACCGCATCGAACGCCATTACGGAAGTTACCAAAGATCGTTCCGACTGCCCGAAAACATTGATCAAAGTCATATCAAAGCGGACTTTTCCGATGGCGTTCTCCACGTGCATCTGCCCAAGCGAGATACCAAACCACAACAAGTCATCCCTGTGAAGTAAACTCAAACGTCAGCCAAAAAAAGATCGGTCTCACTATCACATTTCCAGACTCATCCGACTCAGGAAGAGATGGTGGGAGCCCTTTTGAAACCATCCTTTTTTCCTGTTCTCCTATTGCCCCTTCATCCCTCGTGAAAAAGAAACTCATCATCCTCGCCAATTCCGAGAAGCTGTGTGCCTACCGTATGATCTCCCAAAATCTACCTCCACACCAACACCACATCGAGAAGATCGAGACACACCGGCACCATCTCTCACCAGACCCCGCTGACATCACGGACGATGATGGCCGTTTTCCCAGCGGCGGCCTCCCCCATGGCGCGCCGATGAGACACGGTGAAGCCCACGGAAGATCATTAGAAAAAAAGAAACGCCTCCTCGATGAAATGGCATCAGCTATCTGTGACATCATCGCGCACGAGGAGTTTGACATCTGGAATCTCGCCACTCCTGCCGAACTATCCCTGCAACTCCTTAAGCGATTACCCATGCAGGTGCAGGTCAAACTTACTCGACTCAAAAAAGCTGATTACACGGGGCTTCCAACAAAACAAATAGAACATTTATTTGCATGACTTCGCCCTACCGGCAGTGCCATTCACTCCCCCTTCACAAACGGCGGCACCGAACACCCGATGGCATCGGCCGTGGCTCGTAACAATTCAGCTTCTCGACTCTCCACGATGCCATCATACATCACCGCAAGACCGAGCATCCGCAGTAGTTGCTTTTTAACCAAGGGCGTCGACCAATTGAATTTCTCCAAGGCTGATTCCACATTCGCCAATCCACACTCGGAGGGAGGGGCCATCTGGATCCCCCAACCCGATTCCCCCATGGCAGCCGCGTAACCGCCTGCCATCTGGTCCTCACCTCCAACCGCGGCCATCGTTGTCACCAAGACGTTCACCTCATGCTGCAGGGCTTCAATCCGGCGGTATTTAATCTTAGGGAAGGCATGTCGGCGGAAATGGGAATCGAGGTGTCGCTGCACGACACGCTGCAGCATGAATTCAAACAGATCCACCTGCCCGTCACTGGCAATGAGCCACTGGGTGATTTCGATAAAGCGATCGTATTCAGGCAGCGACAACCCCCTGAGCGTGGGGATGGACAAGTCGACCAAGGCTATTTTCTCGGATGAATGCAGGCTCGCCAACTGGCTATTCCAGTGCAGTGAAAGATCCCCAGCATCCTCACCGGCACCCTTTTTGACAAACATGATCTCACCTTCACGGAGTTGATTATCCTCTGCCAACAACAACCCAAAGATCAGTGCCTGAGCCTCCTCTCGGTCATGGCAAGCATGGACCCACTCACGCTTGAGTCCGCTGCGGAGCATGTGACCCGTCTGAAGATCCACCTCGGCCGGCTCGCCCATCTGGTCGATCGTGTGACGCGAGATGGGAGGTGGCGATACCGTCTGCCCACTGAACCCACTCACACGCGGGTCCCCGCCTCCCACAGAACGACCGGCGGCAACGTCCGGGATCTCACTCGGGGTAAACTCACCATCCCAACTTTTTTGAAGTGCCTTAATCCTCACATCCAGCGGTGGGTGCGTCGCCAATCCATAACTAAACATCCCACCGTCAGCAAAAAGAAGATGACTCGCTTCGGTCGCCTTGGCCGCATTCATTTTTGATCCATACTGCTGGCCACCAATCTTTTTCAAGGCCCCCGCAATCCCATCTGGGTCGCGCGTAAATTGCACCGCGGAGGCATCCGCAAGATACTCCCTCTGACGAGAAATGGCCGCTTGAATGAGTCGACCAAAAAACACGCCGATACTCCCGACAATCATCAAGCTCACCCCAACAGCTACAATGGCAATGACAATTCCCGCACCGCCACCTTTGTCATTGCTCGAGCTGCGCACACGCACAAACCGCAGTGCTTCAAACATCATTCTACCAATCATCGAAATCATCAGAATGCCAAAAAGCAAGCCCATGAGCCGCATGTTGAGCCGCATGTCACCATTGAGAATATGGCTAAACTCATGCGCCACAACACCCTGAATCTCAGATCGGCTGAGACGCTGGATACATCCTCGTGTCACCGCAACCACCGCATTCCCCGGCTCGGTCCCAGCAGCAAACGCGTTGATGCCCAACTCCTCATCCATGATCCAGATTTGAGGCACGGGAACACCAGAAGCGATCGCCATTTCCTCGACCACGTTAACAAGTCGACGCTCATCCGTATCGCGGGTATGGGGGTCAACCTGACGGGCTCCCATATCACGAGCGACAACTTCCCCGCCACCATTGAGTTGCATGGTTTTAAATAGACTTCCCATACCCATCACGCCACCCGTGCCGATAGCGGTCGCCGTAAACACCCCAGGCATCCATGGGCTGGTTGCCCCGCCCGTGTATAACATCGCCAGAAAAACAATGCCGTAGACAGAGAGAATCACCCCGACGATCGCAAGGATGAAGTAGACGACCAACCACCGGGTCCGCCGCCGTGCATCATCCTGTGCATCAAAGAAGTTCATCAGAGCTAATGGACTGAGAAAATAGGCATCACACGCTAGAATAAGGCATGATAACCACGGACGGATTAAAACTCCACTTTGATGGCATCACGCTCGCTCGCCTCAGCCACTTCAAACAATGTAGCTTGACCAAAGTTAAACATGCCGGCAATCACACTGGAGGGAAAAACTTCGGTCTGTGTATTATACGCCGTCACCGCGTCGTTGTAGGCTTGACGTGAAAAGGCGACCTTGTTTTCGGTCGAGGTCAATTCTTCGCTCACCTGCATCATGTTGCTGTTACTTTTCAAATCAGGATAAGCCTCGGAGAGAGCAAAGAGGCGCCCAAGGGCGTTGCCCAAACCGCCCTCAGCAGCCATCAGGGCACCCATCGACTCAGCATCTTCGGTATTCACACCCTGACGCGCGGAGCTGGCCATGTTGCGGGCTTGGATAACGCCTTCTAGCGTCTCGCGCTCGTGTTTCATAAACCCCTTGGCCGTTTCCACCAAGTTGGGGATCAAATCGTAACGCCGCTTGAGCTGCACGTCGATTTGAGCAAAGGCATTCCGATAGCGGTTACGCAACTTGACGAGTCCATTGTATGCGCCCATCACCCAGAGGGCAACGATGAGGACAAGGACAACAAGCACAGCTAAAATAATAAATACGGCGGTCATTTTTTAAAAAGTAGGTGGGTGGATCAATTTCTTCAATCAGAGAGGGGGAAGATTTTATCATCTCCATATCTCTCCGATCGAACGACTCCACCGTAGTCCAATCCCGTATCATTGCCATTACAAAAAAGATCAAGATTTATCACCACTCAAGATCCAACCACACTCATCGCATTTTCCGGAACAACCCCTTCATATCCTCCATCATCATATAAACGGACGGAACCAGCACCAAGGTGATGGTGGTAGCAAAGAGGATCCCAAAACCGAGTGAAACAGCCATCGGAATCAGGAAGCGGGCTTGCATATCGGTTTCCACTAACATCGGCATCAGACCGGCAAAGGTGGTCAGCGAGGTCAGCAGAATCGGGCGGAATCGGACTGCCCCAGCATTGCGAACAGCTTCAATCAATGTCCCCTCCTCCTTACGGTGCCTGTTTACATACTCCACCAAAACAAGGCTGTCGTTCACCACCACACCAGCAAGTGCGATAATACCGCACATTGACATGATGCTGAGATCCATCCCCATAACAATATGGCCCACCACGGCACCCACAATTCCAAATGGAATGACCGTCATCACAATGATCGGCTGAATGTAGGATTTTAAAGGAATCGCCATCAGAATGTAGATACCGAGCAAGGCAAAAATAAACTTGGTGCTCATCTCCGACATCGAGTCTTTCTGGTCTTTTTGTTCACCGAGATAATCCCAAGAAACACCAGGAAATTGAGAGGAAAGCGATTCAAGGACTTCCCGATTAAATCGGTCAACCACCTCATTGGCATTCGCCCGTGAACGATCGACATCGGCACTGATTTTAATCGCACGTTTGCGGTCAACACGGTGGATCGATGCCGGCCCACGTTCAGGCCGGGAACGTGCCACCTCACCCAATGGAACCACCTCACCGCTAACCGACCGTAGTCGGACGTCTTCCAAGTTTTCAATCGACCGCCTTTCCGCAGCAGGATAGCGCACCATCACCTTCAATTCGTCACGTCCACGCTGGATCCGCTGGACTTCCTCACCGTAGAACGACTGCCGAATTTGCTGAGCAACGGACTGCAAACGAAAACCCATCGCCTTACCTGCCGGAGAAATCTCTTCAAAAACGAGTTCGCGCTTCCCCTTGCGGTTATCCGTCGAGATATCTTTTACCCCGGAGTATCCTGCGATCTGATCGGTAATGTGCTTTGCGGCATTTTCCAGCATCACCCGATCTCGGCCTGATATTTCGATATCAATGGCGTTTCCTCCTGCACCTGTCTCTTGGCGAAAACTCAGTTCAACCACGCCTGGGATCAATCCAATTTCCTGTCGCCATTCGACAATAAACGCATCCGCTGAGATGCTACGATCTGCCGCGGCGGACAACTCGACCGTTACCTCCCCGATGTTGCTACCCAGCGGAACCCTCCCAACACCAAATCCGGTCTGGAATGGCTGCGTTCCCGCCGATGCCAAAATGTGCACCGATACTGGATTGCCGTGAATATCCTTGTGCCGCGCACCCACGGTTTTAGCAGCTTTTTCCATCCGCATAATTTCGGCCTCGGTCGTGTTAAAAGGAACCCCCACAGGCATCTCCAGCTTCGCGGTCACCACATCACCTTCCACCTTCGGCATAAATTCAAAGGGAACCCACTTCCCCATCACCAACCCAACCACGATCATCAACATCGCAATAAAGGTCGCCCATACCGTGTAGCGGTGACGTAGACAACGCAACAGTGCAGGCCGGTAAACATGCTCAACAAATAACTCAAGCCCACCGGCCACCTTCCGCTGAAGCCGAAAAATGAAACCCACATTCGGGTCCGTGCTGTGAGGCTTCAACAAGGCCAAATGGGCAGGCAATACAAGCTTCGATTGAAGTAAGGAGAAGAGCAATACCGGAATAACAATCAGCGGTATATTAGGCCAGATTTTACCGCTGACACCGCTGAGCCCCAGCATGGGTGTAAACGCAGCGACCGTGGTCAAGACGCCAAAGATCACCACCGTTCCGACTTCGTGAGTCCCCCGCCAACTTGCTTCACGTGGATGTTCACCACGCTGGATACGGCGATACACGTTCTCCCCGACAATAATGGCATCATCAACCACAATCCCCAACACGAGAATAAAAGCAAAAAGGGAGATCATGTTTATCGACACCCCGAGTTCTGGCATCAGCCAGATCCCTCCAGCAAAGGACACGGGGATCCCTAACGCCACAAGGAAGGCCAAACTTGGCCTAAGAAAAAGAGCAAGCACGATAAATACAAATACAAGACCTGTGGATCCATTGCGAATCAGCAAACTAAGTCGACCATCCAGTAACTTGCTGGCGTCATTCCAAAGTTCAATTTTCACCCCCTCGGGAAGTTGCCCCGGGGCAATATTTTCAATATAGTCGCGGACACCACCGGCAATCAACAACGTGTCCTGCTCACCCGTGCGGTAAACATTCACGAGCACGGTCCGCCGACCGTCAAAGCGGGAGCTTATATCCACATCCTCGAAACCATCGACCACCGATGCGACATCACGCAAAAGAAGCTGGGACCCGTCGGGTTGCGTGGTGATCACAATATCCTCAAATTCCTTCGTCGTGTAGCGCTTACCTTTCGCCCGTATAACCACTTCTCCTGCACTCGTCCGAATCGAGCCACTGGGAAGATCCAGCGAGGTGCGGCGAACGGCATCCGCCACCTCTTGCAGGCTGAGCTGGTGACTGCGTAATGTTTCCTCTGAGACCTCAATGGATATCTCATAGGGCCTGACGGCGGTGAGTGTTGCCTTACTGATCTTGGCTGTTCCGCGCAGCATACGCATCAACTTCTCCTTCGCCCCTGCAAACCCCTCGGGGGGGGGCGACGGCTTATAATCTAACAACCCATCGCGGACAATCTCTCCAATTTCTCGCAAGGTCATTTCATCGACATCGGCCGACACGGCGATGCTCATCACTTGAATATCGATGCGTGCCTCTTCAAGCGTTGCCTTTTCCGCTTTTTCCGGAAAATTGGTAATTGCATCGACCTTGGTTTTGAGGTCACTCATCACCTCACGGACGTCGTAACCTGTTGCCACCTCCACAGTGACCGCGCCCATGGATTCTGCCGCGGTGGAGGTCACGCGCTTTATGCCATCAACATCAGAAATAGCATCCTCAAGCGGAAGTAAAATCCCATCTTCCACCTCCTCTGGAGTCGCATTGGGAAAGGGCACCTGAATCATCACCGCATCCAGCGATATATTAGGAAACACCTCTTTCTTCAGTTTAAACCAGGTGGTAAAACCCGCCACCAACACCAACAGCATCACAAAGTTGGCTGTGACATGGTTTTTACTGAACCAGTGAATTGTTTTTTGCATGGGATTAAATCACTTCATTGAAGCGTGTCAGTTCGTTCCTCATTCCGCCTCTCCTTCTTGCCTTAACTCCATCCCGGCGACGGGTGTTTCCACGGGACTGGTGATGACCTTAACACCATCATCAAGTCCTTCAGCAATAAGCACATGCTTGTTGAGAGTGCGGGCCACTTTCACGGGGATGATGTTGAGTTTATTGTCAGCGGTGAGTGTCAGCAGTGTGTTATCAGACCGAAGCGCACTACGGGGAAGTTGGGTAACATCATGCATCACCCTCCCCGTGATTGAGGCGCTGACAAACAGACCTGGAAGAGGAAGACGATACGCACCGCCGCCGGCGTTCGGTTTGATCTCGACCACCAAATACATCGTCATGGTCTTGCGATCCACCAACCCCACACTACGTAGAATCAATCCTTTCCAGGCTCTTTCTTGACCACCAAACCTTGCCCGCAAGGCCACTTCCGTCCCCGTCACATCCCCCCGCTTCAAGTAACCCATCTCTTCCAACGTCACCGGAACTCGGACTTCAAAGGCGTCATTGGAGTAAAGATCAGCAAGCCGTGCCGCGGGCATGACATAAGATCCTAGATCAGCATACGTCGCCTCCACGCGGCAATCATAGGGCGCGCGCAACTCAGTGCGCGCAAGGTCTCGTGCCGCCTTTTCCACAGCCGCTTCTGCAGCCACCACCCGCGCCTTAGCACTAACAATTTGCGGTTTACGCACGACTAAGCCTGACGGTTCCCCTCGTCCGTGTTTCAACCAATCGCGGCGCGCTTGATCGGCCCGCGCTTCCTCCTGAGCCAAAACCAGTGCAGCATCAGCCAGCGATGACTCCGCAGCCGCAAGCATGGACACGTAATCCGAGCGATCGATGGCGAGCATGATCTCATCCTGATCAAAAACACCTCCCGCTTTAAACCTCGGATCCACCCTCACAATCCGCCCCATCACCTCAGACGCCGCCTGAGTGCGACGGCGTGGCTCAACCTTGCCGTGAGTATCAACAAAAAGTGGCACGGTTCCAGACATCGCCTCAATCACCCTCACCACACCCACCACGCGAGGCGGAGCCACCCGATCAGCCACAGGTCCATTTTTTTCGAGATACTTCATCACCAGAAACCCGGCAACAAGCACGCCAACAATCGCCACCCCCTTGCTGCCGTAAACCCACGATCTTGATTTTACTTTTTCTTCACTCATTCTTTTTTTTAATCGATTGGGGGGAGGTTGTAAATCCACCACCGAGGGCGAGATGTAAATCCACCCGGTTATTCAAACTCATTCTCTGCAAGGCTAGATACTGAGACTCTAACTTAATTTTTCGCGTCTGTGCGGCAAACAGGGTCAACACATCACCATTGCCATCACGATAATCCTCCTCAGAAGATTGGGCGGCATCACGAGCAAGATCACGCGCCTCGCGAAACCCTCGCCCGCGACGTTGCAACCATCGATCCGAGGCCAGTGCCTGCTCCACTTCACCAAAAGCCTGCAGCACCGTCTTCTGCAACGCGGCCAGCGCCTCGCGCTGGTTCGATCGGCGCACACGAACCTCACTTTTAATCCTGCCCCCTGTAAGGATAGGGTAAATCACACTGGCACCTATCGACCAGACCCCAAAGTCACTGTTGATGATTTGGCTCAACGCATCCGTGGTCGTGCCGCTCGATCCGGTCATTTTAAAACTAGGAAAAAAAGCAAGTTTTGCCTCCTTGATCCGCCTCGTTGTGACCACATACCGCCTCTCAGCGGCTAGGATATCAGGACGACGCAACAACAACTCCGATGGCAACCCAGATGGTGGCGACGACGGAATCCGTGGCAGACGTGCGCGACCAACCACCTTGGCCGAAGGGTATCGACCAGCTAACAACTCTAGCTGACGACGCGCCAACTCCACCTCACCCTGCGTCGCGGATAGCTCCGCTTTGGCCGATGCCACATCCACCTGTGCCAGCCGAAGCTGTGCGGCGGATCCTCCCTCAGCTCTCATATCACGTTCGAATCGATCGCGCACCGCGGACTCCGTTTTTTGACGCAATCGCAGCGCCTCCTTGGCCAAAACAACCTGCGCATTCCCTTCCGCCACAGCAAACCACGCTTTGCATACTTGCGCAGCAAGCGAGGCACGGGCGGCGCGTAACTCATGCCCGCCGGCCTGCCACTCGGCAATGGCAGCAGACCTCCCCGCACGCCCACGCCCCCAGATATCCGGTTCCCAAGCCACTTTAAAATCCATCCCATAACTCTCAGAAATCTGCGACCCCCCAAAGGGAAACCCAATAAAGTTAATCTTCTGTCGATTCCCTCCGAGGTTCAGTCCTAATTGTGGTTGAGCCAACGCTCCAGCAACACGCGCCGCCTCGCCCGCCCGAAGAACTCGTTCTGCGGCTATCTTCATATCTTTATTGTTGGCCAGCGCTTCATCAACAAAAGACGTCAACCGCCGATCCCCAAAGCGCGCTACCCAACGAGCATCTACACCCGCTTTTGACGGCTTGCTCGCCGACCACCCGCTGGGCACTCCCTTCGAGACGACCCGCATCAACGATGCGGGCTCCTTAACCGCACATCCACACCAAACCACTCCCATCAACATCAGCGTGCAGCAATAAGCCGACCCAACAGAAAACATTCGCCAACTCATCACGCCCCCCCCTTTCCAGCATGAAAACCTGCATAACAAAAATCAATCATCCCCTGTAACTGCGCCTCGATATCCGGATCACCACACGCCCCCTGAGTAAGCTTCATCAACGCGTCACCATGCAGCAAGGTATGCGCCATCACCCCAAACGTATAATGCAACCGCCACAACATCGTCCCAACCGGAAGGTCAGGTTCAGCAGCATGAAGCGCCACCGTAAACGACTCCGTCACTTTTTTAAATTGGGGCACAAGGGCATCGGGAAGATCTCCCTGCTGATCAATGATACATCGACCCATCAACTTAAAAAACAGCTGCTCACTCATCTTGCTGCGCGTCACCCTCGTGAAAAACGGCCGCATAAAGGCTTCCAATATCTCCCTGAGCTCTGCCGTCCTCCCATTCACCGTGGCCAATTCCAACATCCGTAATCGCTCCTCGTTCACCGGATTGACATATCGACATTGAATTTCCTCAAACAACCTCTCCTTACTCCCAAAATGGTAATTCACCGCGGCAATGTTCACCTCCGCCGCCGTCGTGATATCTCGCAAGGAAACCGACTCAAAACCATGCTCGGCAAGCAAGCACTCCGTGGCTTCCAGAATACAGGTTTTAGTCGTTTTCTTCGACGCCATCATTAAAACACATGATTCAATCAATCGCTTCGAAAATCAAGCACGTTTTTAAAGCAATCGTTTAAAAATGGCTTTTTTACCCCAAATCCGATGCCGAGACTTGCCAGTCGCGGCATTTGCTGAGTAGTTTCTGCGCATGGAAATCGGCTTAATTGGATGTGGAAGGATGGGCGGAGCCCTCATTGCAGGTATCGTTAAATCAGATGTCACCACCCCGTCACAGGTGTGGGCTTTCGACCCCTACCCAGAATCCCTCGCCGCATTGGTTGAGAAACTAAATATCCAACCCGCATCGGACAACAAGGAGCTGACCAAGCAATCCCAAACCATTCTGCTCGCGGTCAAACCTCAGTATATCACCACGGTGTTGGCTGATATCAGCCCGGCCCTCACGTCCAAGCACCTACTCATCTCGGTTGCGGCCGGTGTCACCCTCGGAACCATGGAGGCAGCCTGCCCAGAAGGCACCCGCATCATCCGCGCCATGCCCAATACACCCGCGTTGATCGGACTAGGAGCCACCGGAATTGCCGCGGGAAGCCACGCATCAAGCTCCGACATCGACCTCGCCAAGAAGCTTCTGGAATCGGCAGGCATCAGCTGCGAAACGACCGAACCCCAACTCGATGCCGTCACGGGACTCTCCGGCAGCGGCCCCGCCTATGTCTACACCTTTATCGAATCCCTCGCAGCTCAGGCTGAAAAAGAAGGCCTGCCCGCCAAAGACGCCCTTGAACTCGCCATCCAAACCGTCATTGGCGGCGCCCAGATGGTGCAACAAACCGGCATGACGCCACGCGAACTCGTCAATCAAGTCACCTCCCCCGGCGGCACCACGCTCGCAGGTCTGGCGGCACTCACCGAACATGGATTTGAATCCAGCATCGCCGCCGGCGTCCACGCCGCTGCCGAACGCTCGCGAGAAATAGCCAAAGAATCCTGAAAGTTGCTTTTTACGCCAACGTAGATTATTATACACTGCTACGTCGATTCCATTTGCCAAACGGACATCTTGCTACTAGCTTCGCCCCTCACAACACCAACAACTACACATACACATGGGACCTCTCGGATATCCAGAAATGGTGGTCATCTTTTTGATCATCCTCCTCCTCTTCGGCGCAAAAAAACTCCCCCAACTCGCACGCGGGCTCGGTAAAAGCATGGGCGAATTTAAAAAAGCCAAAGACGAATTTGAACACGAAATCACGCGTGCTGAAGACGAAGTCACCGCGGCCCCCAAGGAAAGCCTGCCACGCGAAGACAAGGAGGACGACAAAGCTTAAGCCCTTCCACAATACGCATCATTCGACCCCCTCGACTTTTGCCTTTCAAATTTGCCTCGACACTTCTCGGGGCATTTTTGTGTCTACTCGTCTCAGCCTGTAACGAAAAAAAAGCAACCCCCGATTGGGAGCAGTCGACGCCTCAGACCACCTCGAGCACCTCCACCCCCTCCCTCACCAAAGCGTCCGTCCCACCTGCGCAACAAGCGGCACGCTCCTCAACCTCACAGAAAAAACCCAAACATCAAGAGGTCCGGTTTCTCGCCTATAATCTGAAAAACTACCTGACGATGCATCGCTACATCCATGGCAAGGCATCCCAAAGATTCAAACCCGACCAAGAAATTAACGCACTCATCCGCGTGATCAAAAGTGCCCGGCCGCACGTGCTCGGCGTTTGCGAAATAGGCAATGAGGCTGACCTGAAGGACCTCCAGAAACGCCTCAAAGCCGCAGGGGTTGATCTCCCACACACCCACCGTGTCCAGGGTGCCGATCGTGTTCGCGCCCTCGCCATCCTTTCCCGCTACCCCATCATCAACACCGCCGCCCCCCAAAAAATCGATTATTCACTCAATGGCCAACCTTTTCAACTCAGTCGCGGTGTCCTTGATACCACGATTCAGCTCCCCCAGCGCCGTGTCCGTTTTCTCGGTGTCCACCTCAAATCCAAACGACCTAGCCGTGGCGCCGATCAGGAGCTTATGCGCCGTAATGAGAGTGCCCTGCTCCGCAAACACATCGATGACATCCTGAACACAGACCCGAACACTCCGATTCTCGTCTACGGTGATTTTAACGATACCCGACAATCTAAATCGATTGCCACCGTGCGCGGCCGCACCAGCAGCCCAAAACAGATGACCCCCATTGAGCTCACCGACTCACGAGGAGAAAACTGGACCCATAACTGGAAACGTGAAGATATCTACTCACGCTTTGATTATGCCATGACCAACCGCACGCTCACACCCGCCATCAATCAAGCGGATAGCCGCATCATCGATCATCAGGACTGGGATCTCGCCAGTGACCACCGAGCCTTACTCATCCTCATCAAGTAAAAAGAAAACGCGGCTACTCCAAGGGCGTAACAGGAACGGCTACCTTCTTGCCTCTTGCCTCCACACCCTCTGGCATCCAGTCTGGGTGCATCGGGCCCATGAAGGCATCCCCGTGAATTTTAACATTGGGGTTATCCAAATGATACTGCACAACCCTTAAAAACTTGTCTTTGTCCACCGACCCCTGAAACTCTTTCACCATCTTTCCACGACTGTAAATACGCATCGTGGGAACGTCCCGAGGTATATTTAACTCCGCCAGCAGGGGGGCGTTTTGCTCTGCGATCACTTTGGCTACGAGCACCTTAGCGGGCAGTCGCTTGATCGCTTGGTCCAACTCAAGAACCTCACTCCTCGATGAGGCCGTCATCTCTTTTTGAACCGACATAATCACCAGCCGACCCGGCTCATGAATCACCTCATTAAACTCATCACCGTCAACCAACCTGATCTCCGCATAATCACCGCGAATCACCAACCGCTCAATCCCCGTTGCCATGGCCTTGATAAAAACAATGGCGCTATCACGTACAAACTTTGACGCAGGAAGCAGTAACGCCCCCATAACCAAAACAATGTAAATTACAGCTTTCATGTTTTCAAATCAACAGTTCCCGTTATTAAGTTAAATCTCACTAACGCTCATAAATTCGACTACCACCCTATGAAGTATTCTGAATTGTGCAAGATCTAAATTCCCCTAATCCATAAAATATAAGCGTCATCCCTTGCTTATCTTGGAAATTCATTGTCGATTCGCGGCTCGATTTCGCCATTTCGCTTGATAATTCGTGCCGCCTATGCCATTTCCCGCGCGCATGGCCGACAAGAGCTTCCAATCCCTGCCCGGTTTCCGGGATTTCACCCCGCGTGACTGCGCGGTCCGAAACTATCTATTCTCCGTCTGGCGGAGCGTCGCGCATCGCTATGGATTTACCGAGTATGAAGCCCCGATCGTCGAATCCACGGATCTCTATTTAAAAAAGTCAGGCGGTGAACTCACCACCCAACTTTTCCGGTTTGAAGACCAAGGCGGACGTGACATCACCCTGCGCCCAGAACTCACCGCCTCCCTCGCCCGGATCGTCGGCGCCAACCAACGCAATTTCCCCAAACCTCTCAAGTGGTTCGAGATAGGCCCGTGCTTTCGTTACGAAAAACCACAAAAGGGCCGCGGACGCGAATTCATCCAATTTAATGCCGACATTATCGGCGAAGCATCGGCCAGCGCCGACGCCGAGCTCATCGCCCTCGCCATCGATACCATGCTCAGCCTCGGGTTCCAAGAAGGTGACTTTGTCATCCGCGCATCCGATCGCGAAAGCTGGCTCTCATTCTGCTCCGATCACAACATTTCCGATCCCGCCGCATTCCTTCCTCTGATTGACCGCTTGGAAAAACTCAAACCTGAGGCGCTCGACGAACAACTCGCTGCCTTTGGCGTATCACGCGCACAGGTGGACGCGTTCATCAACAACCCAGAAAATGCCTCACCCGCATTCTGCGCCATCCAAGACAACCTTGACGCTCGTGGGCTCGGACGCTTCCTTGAACTCGACCTCACCATCGTTCGCGGCCTCGCCTATTACACCGGTGCCGTTTTTGAAATTTTCGACATGAAAAAATCTATGCGAGCGGTAGCTGGTGGGGGACGTTACGACGGCCTACTCTCCACCCTCTCCAATGGTGCCGCGGACCTTCCCGCCACCGGATTTGCCATGGGAGATATGGTGATCCGTAACTTCATCGAGGAAACCCCCAATGCCCAGATGGAGATGGAAGCATGGATGGCTCGCAACCCCGCCTGTGACACCTACGTGGTCATCGCAGATGAAGCTCAGCGCAACAACGCGCTTGGTGTCATTTCCCTGCTCCGCAACGCAGGGATCCACACAGACTTCCCTATGACTCAACTCAATGTGGGCAAGCAGTTTAAAAAAGCCGAACAATCGGGTGCCCGCTTCGCCTTGGTCATCGGCGCCGAGTTCCCTGAAATGCAACTCAAAATCCTCTCTTCTCGTACCGAAGAAAAAATTCACCCCAACACCCCTGTCGTCGAAGCTATTCAAAAGCACCTCGACTCACCCGACGGACCGTTAATCGCTTAACAACCACACACCTTACCCAACCCCTCCATCCTTCTAACTAAAAAACTCAATGAGAACTCATCACTGCAACGAACTTCACCACTCCAACATCGGCGAATCTGTCACCCTCATCGGCTGGGTTAATTCCAACCGAGATCACGGTGGCGTCGCCTTTATCGACCTCCGTGACCGCGAGGGCATCACCCAGTGCGTCTTCCGCCCTGAGGAAAACATCAAGGCCGCTGAGATGGCCAAAGCTCTGCGCAGCGAGGATATGATCCAAGTCACCGGACTCGTCGAGGAGCGGCCTGAAATCGACGGGAAATCCACCATCAACCCAGATATGGCCACTGGATCCATTGAGATCTCCGCGAGCCAACTCACCGTCATCAACAAGGCCGATGTCCTCCCGTTCCAACTCGACAAGGAACTCTCCAACGAGGACCTGCGCATGAAATACCGCTTCCTCGACCTCCGCCGTGAACGCATGACCCGCAACCTCCGTCTGCGCCACCGCATCACTCAGTCGACCCGTAATTTCCTCGACACAAATGGCTTCTGCGAAATCGAAACTCCCATCCTCTCGAAATCCACGCCAGAAGGAGCTCGCGATTTCCTCGTCCCCTCCCGGATGCAGCCAGGCAGCTTCTACGCCCTGCCTCAAGCACCTCAGCAATACAAACAACTTCTGATGTGTGGTGGTATCGAAAAATACTTCCAAATCGCTCGCTGTTTCCGTGATGAAGATCTGCGCGCCGACCGCCAACCGGAATTCACCCAGATCGACGTTGAGGCATCTTTTGTCACGCCGGATGACATGCATGCCCTGATCGAAGGCCTGCTGGGAAAGGTGTTTAAAGAAACCCTCGGCGTCGATATCCCCGCCTCGTTTGACCGACTCACTCATGAGGATGCCATGAACACCTATGGCTCGGACAAACCCGACCGCAGATTCGGCTACCACCTCACCGAGCTCAGTGAAGAACTCAAAGACTGCGAGTTTCGTGTCTTCTCCGGTGCCATTGCCAACGGCGGCGTCGTTAAGGCCATCAACGCCAAAGGCTTCGCTGGCGCAACTCAAGGGCAGATTGAAAAACTCACCCAGACCGCCATTGAAGCGGGTTCAAAAGGTCTCGCCTACATTCAGGCACGCGACACCGACCGCTCAACCTGGCGATCCCCCTTCGTCAAGCGGATGACCGATGCGGAAGTCGAGGCCCTGCGGGAAAAACTCAACATCGAACCTGGCGACCTCATCCTCTTTGGTGCCGGCGAATGGGAATCCGTCTGCGAGGTTCTCGGCCGCATCCGCTTGGAATGTGCCAACCTCCAAAACATCCTCGAAGGAAACGAGGAGCTCAACTTCCTCTGGGTCACCGAGTTCCCATTACTCGGCTACGACGAAGAAGAAAATAAGTGGAATGCCGTGCACCACCCGTTCACCCGACCTCTCCCCGAGGACGAAGCAAAACTCATCGACGCCACAACCGCAGAAATCGATGACGAAAGTCAACGCTACGCCGGCCTCCGCGCCCAAGCCTATGATGTCGTCCTCAATGGTTACGAGCTCGGTGGCGGATCCATCCGAATCCACGAGGCCGACCTCCAAAGCTCCATGTTCACGGCGCTCGGCGTCACCGAGGAGGAAAAGGTCAGCATGTTCGGACACATCCTCGATGCCTTTAAGTTCGGCGCGCCACCTCACGGCGGCATCGCGCTCGGCCTCGACCGACTCGCCATGCTCGTCTGTGGAGAACAATCGATCCGCGAGGTCATCGCCTTCCCCAAAAACAACAAAGGCATGGACATCATGTCGTCATCCCCCGCCAGCGTGGACGCCCTGCAACTACGCGACCTCCGTATCCAGTCTACCGTAAAAGCAAAACCCACTTCTTAGCGCGGCTTGTTCCTCCGTCTCTTACCACCCCAGGCGTGATCCAACGATCGCGCCTGGGGTTTTTCTTTTTTCCTGTTTCAATAACTCTGCGGCATCTCAGTTTGCAATTTACAGAACGGGCAAAGAATCATACAGAAAATGGCATGAAATTATTTCTCATCTGTCTGTTTCTGATGCTGCATTTCGCTCCCGTCAGCTTGGGTGGCACGCAACGCATCGTCACTGATCATGCTGAATCGACGAAACGCAGCGAAAATGATTTCAACCTCGTTACCAACAACTCAATTGCAGACATCCTCGTTGACCCCCATGACAGCAAAACCGTGCTTCTGGCCGCCCGGTTATTCTCGGAGGATATAACAAGAGTCTGCGGAAAAAAAGCACCGATCAAGGAGAGCTCGCTCTCACTTTCACCCCTCTGCGTCATCGTCGGATCCATTGATCACAACAGCACGATCAAGAAGCTGATCAAAAATCAAAAAATCGATGTCAGTGAGATCAAAGGCCAATGGGAAAGCTGCCTGATTCAGGTGGTTGACAACCCGATGAAGGGCATCAAAAAAGCACTCGTCGTGGCGGGCTGCGACCGCAGGGGGACCGCCTACGGGTTAATGGAAATATCCCAACAGATGGGGGTATCTCCTTGGTACTATTTTGCCGACGTGCCCGTCAAAAAACGCGATTCCATCCGTATCAAATCGGGCCGGTTTATCCAGAAGTCCCCCTCCGTCAAATACAGGGGGATCTTCATCAACGATGAAATGTGGGGACTCAGACCTTGGGCTCAATACACTCAGGCACCCGAAGAAGGAAAAGGAATCGGGCCATCCACTCACCGGAAAATTTTCGAGCTCATGATGCGACTCAAGGCAAACATCCTTTGGCCCGCCATGCACCTGCATACCATCCCCTTCAACACCTACCCGGAAAACAAAGTCGTGGCCGATGAATACGGCATCGTCATGGGAGCCTCTCACATCGAACCGATGCTCAGAAACAACATGCCCGGCGCGGAGTGGGACAAGGAATACCCGAACGAACCATGGGACTACGTCAAAAATAAAACCCATATCTACAAATACTGGGAAGACCGGGTGAAGGAAAATGGGAAATACGAGAACATGTATACCATGGGCAAACGAGGAAAGGATGATGAAGCAGGATCAGACATCACCGTCAAAGTCCTCGAAGAAATCTTTGCCGACCAAAGAACCATCCTGAAAAAGTGGGTCAACAAGGATGTCACCCAAGTCCCCCAGGTCCTGATCCCCTACACCGAGATCCTCGGCCTTTATAACCAAGGCATGAAGGTCCCCGATGATATGATCATCTGCTGGCCTGATGACAACTTCGGCAACATCCGCCAACTGCCCAACAAAAAAGAACAAACACGCTCTGGCGGGTCCGGCATCTATTATCACTTCCAGTGGCTCAACGGCGCCACCACCGCCTACCCGTGGCTCTACACCACACCCTTGGCCCTGACGTGGTCGGAGATGAAAAAAGCCTACGATTACAACGTCCGCGACCTTTGGATCGTCAATATCGGCGATATCAAACCCGCGGAAATCGGGATGGAATATTTCATGCAAATGGCTTGGGATATCTCTGACTTCCAAGAAAACAATCCATCCAAATTCCTCAAAGACTGGGCGACACGAGAATTTGGCCAACCCTACGCAGATCGGATTGCCGCCATCATGAGCAAGCATTATGAGTTAGGCTACGCACGCCGACCCGACAATATGATCATGTATAAAGGCAAAACTAAAAAATACAGCTACGATTGGTTTAGCACCTCAAACTACAACGATGAAGCGCAACAACGGATCGACGCCTACGATCAACTCATTCAGGAAACCGACGCCGTTTACGCGTCACTCCCAGACTCGATGAAAGATGCCTTTTTCCAAATGGTCGCCTACAATGTCAAGGGGGCTGGGCTGCATAATAAAAAAGCCATTTACGCGCAAAAATCCCACGCCTACGGCCAGCAAAACCGAGCGAGCGCGGCAACCTATTCGGCCATGGCGCAACAGGCGGAAAATGATATTTACAAGCTCATCAACCACTACAACAAGGAGCTGGTCACCGTGGGTGCCAAATGGGATCACATGGCGTCCCTACCCGGTCCATGGGGGATGCAGTGGCAGCAATGGGCGATGCCTCCGTTAAGCACATACACCGCCAATGGCGAACCCGAGATGAAACTCACCACCGAAGGTGGCGACCCCTCAAAACTTCCCACCATCAGCATCTACAACAACGACAAACGCTTTATCGACCTGTATAACACAGGCAATGGCGTGGTTTACTGGTCGGCGGATGTTTCCCACGATTGGATCAAGCTGACGGCCCCCTCAGGCTCCATGCGTGCCGAACAACGAGTCTGGGTCAGCATCGACTGGGCCAAAGTTCCACAAGGCCAGAACATCGATGGAGCCATTACCTTCAACTGGACATCCACCGCCACCGATAATGGCACACCCTACACCGTCAATCTCAGTCTGTTCAACCCGGCTCATCCATCCCTAGCATCCGTCAAAGGGTATGCCGAAAGCAACGGCTACATCTCGATAGAAGCAGAAAACTACTCGAGAAAATCAGATCAACAACACGCATCTTGGCATACCCTCGAGGGACTCGGCCGGACCGGCGATTCCGTCACCATCCTGCCCACCAACATCCCAAGCCATGTTCATATCGATGAAATTATCCGCCAATCCCCATCGCTAGAATACGATCTTTATACCTTTACAAAAGGGGCCGCCACAATCGATTTCAACTGCGTCCCATCCAACCCGATCAATGCCGACTACCGCTTGCGCCTCGCCATGGCCATCGATAACAACCCTCCTGTCATTGTCTCCCGTAAAGTTTCCAGAAGCGTGATGGACAACCTCATGATCCTTCAAGGCTCACTGAACTTAAAATCTCAAGGCCCACACACACTGAAAATTTGGATGGTCGACCCCGGCCTGACGATTGATAAAATCATCATCAATACTGGCGGAGTCAAAAAATCCTACCTCGGACCACCTGAATCAGTCTACCACAACCGTCGGCCAGCAACAAACTAAGCGCCACCCGCACTTCCCACGTTTCCGGTCATGCGAGAGACTCGCACGAACGCTCATGCTGGGGAGAGAATCGCAGCACATGGCAGACATACACGCATCCTCCCAATAACACCAAGGCGCCAAACTGATGCAGCGTAGCCAGTGAAACCGGCACATAAAAAATCAAGGTGAACACCCCAAGGACAAACTGAATCATCACCACCAGCAGGAGAAACTCAAAACCTCTCCGCTGCCTCAAATTCAATGACACACGCCTTGATTGCCACCACATCACCCCAATAGCCATGAGCACCAGGTAGGCCGTGACTCGATGGATAAACTGTATCGCGATTCCATTCATCAACACACTGTGCCCCATGCCCGGCGGCACCCAATACTCGCCCATCTTCGGAAAGGTGTTAAACATATACCCCGCCTTCAGCCCCGCCACCATCGCACCTAAGGCCACCTGGAACATCACTAGGAATAGCAAAGCGATCGAGGCCCTACGAAACGGCCCCTCCTCCACCTTGCGTGGACAGCCGTCGCGAAAATGCAATGCCTGCCAAAGGGTTGCGCCAAACAACAAAAAGGCCAAGCTCAGGTGCGCCGTTAACCGGAAATGACTCACATGCGGATCCTTCACCAAGCCACTCTTCACCATATACCAACCAAGCACCCCCTGTAGCCCACCCAAAACGAATAACACCAACAACTTCCACACCTGCGCACCCCTCACTTTGCGCCGAATCACAAAATAAAGGAAGGGCAGCAAAAAAACAAAACCCACCGTCCGACCTATCAACCGGTGCACATACTCCCACCAGAATATCGATTGAAACTCAGCCATACTCATCCCCGCATTCACCAGCCGATACTCTGGCGATTTCTGATACTGCGCAAACACCTCCTCCCACTGCCCGTCATTCATCGGCGGCAATGTGCCCATCACCAGATCCCATTCCGTAATCGATAACCCCGACCCCGTCAATCGAGTCAAGCCACCAACCACCACCATCACCGCAATAAAAAAAGCACAGACAAACAGCCACCTCGCCACCTGCCTCGCTGATGCCTCATTTTCTTCTTCCATGCGCAACTGCATACACCCATGAGCGAAAAACACCAAGTTTCAATCGTCAAAGAGAACAGAGATCCACTTTAGGATGAAAACCCCCACTATCGATGATTCTCCACCGTCGGCGGCGTTACTCCCCCCGTCGCTTGCAGCTTGATCGCTTCAGGATACGCATGGTAATGCGCCCTGACCACACTCGCAATCGCCACCTTGACCGCATCATCCACCCGACTGGTCACACCCTCAGTCAATACATCAAGCAAGCCATCCAGCAACGCCCACTGAGGAGCTGGCAGCCTGCCTCGCCACGACGCCAGCATGGCCCGGTCAACATGCGATGGCAGCGACCCCATAATCCCTAGGTCATTTTGATCATGCACTAAAAGACCCGATGTCGTCCCCCGATCCAGCGTCAACACCTGAAAAAAATACAACGTGTGGTAGGCGAGTTGCGCCGCACGGTCCGACTCAGAAACGTCCACGTGAGCAACGATACCATTCCGCAGAATCGTCACATAAGCCTCAATCGCCGCACGCCCGAGCGCTCGAGCCAGATCACGATCCTCCTGCGCATCGTCACTCGAATACCCTTCCAAATAAAAATGCGCTACACCACGGTGCCGACCCAGAGCGGGGATATAAAAATACCGATCCCCCTGCGCCGATGCCTCATCATACTGAGCTGGTGCGACCCGCTGTAAGCACCTCCGGAATGCCTCCGTGTCGGACTCATTTTCAATCGAGGGGTTCAAATCCGCCATCATCCGCCAATAGCCATGACCCGACTTCATCTCAGTCCAGCTGATATGCATATGCATCGACGGAGCATAGGGATTGCGCGGGTGGATAATCGTCGATAATGCCGTTGCCGATCCGAGCTTTTTCTCCGGCAAATCATCATAATAAATCTGGGAAACATTCACCGAAGCTCGATCAAAAAAATCATTCCCCCCACTCGAAAAACGATTTCCACCACCATGCCTCCCCTCGTCTCTCAGCCAGGTCGACTCGTCAAAACTCACCCCAACCGCAACCCCCTCAAGCTCCTTGACAAACAAAGCCTGCAAGCCCAAAACGAGCTCCATGGCCCACTGCGCACGTGGTAATCCTGACATCCCCCCACCCTAATCACTCCTTCCCACACTGCAACCCTCATTACGCGTCGCCCACCTGCCTTTGGCCGTCATTATCTACAATCCACGTTATCTCAAACTCAAGAGGGTAGTGGTAATCATGGTCAAACTCAGGTAAATCAATATCCAAACAGGTCAACGATCCACCATGCATAGGCTGTATATTTTCTCGAGTCGGCCTCATCAGTAAAATATTCTCATGATAAAACCCACAAACAATACAAATTGTGAAGAAACTACCACAATCAGTGATCGCTCCATTAGCTGACCGGATATAAAAATGATAATATCCCCTCTTACCTGTCGCATCCGAAGATGCTAGCAGTCATTGAAACCACGCCACCCATCAACATGCCCACAGTCACCTTTATCACCCCAGACGGCAAACAAACCGTCATCAAAAACACCGATGGCACCCTAATGGATATTGCCACGGAAAACAGTATCGAAGGCATCGAAGGCGCCTGTGGCGGCGTCTGTTCATGCGCTACCTGCCACATCCACGTCACCCCCGAATGGATCGAACGCGTCGGCCCAGCCGACGAAACGGAACAAGACATGCTCGAGTTCGAAGAAGCCACCCACCCAGGAAGCCGCTTCAGCTGCCAAGTTGAACTCACCCCCGACCTCGATGGACTCATTGTCGAAGTAGCCCCCCTCTCCTAGCCATTCTGGTCGTTTAGCTCCCCGTCCACGACGCCTCCAACCACTCAACCCTATGTCCCATTGTCCCTATCACGACCCCTTTAAAGATGCCCGCAAAAAAGGCCCCGTGCTCCCAACCCAATTCGATGGTGAACCCGTGCCCATGATCCTCGGCCTCAAAGACGTCCGCAAAGCCGCGCGCGACTTTAAAACCTTCAGCTCCAACGCCCCGTTCCGCATCCCGATCCCCGCCGAGGAAGATGTCCGTAGCGTCCGACAATTCCCGCTCGAAGTCGACCCACCCGACCACACCGACTATCGAAAAATCGTCGAACCCTTTTTCAAGCGTCCGACCCAGCCAGAATACATCACTCGAGTGGAAAACCTCATCGGCGAGATCCTCACCGACGCCTGCCAACGTGATTCCATCGAAATCGTGCGCGAGTTCGCCATCCCACTGCAATCGCGCGCACTCACCTATCTACTCAACATGCCCGAATCGGAGGCCAACGTCTGGATTCAATGGGGCACCCATGTCTTCCGCGATGAAAGCGGTGTCTCCAAAGGAGCCGAGATGGAAGCTTACTGCCATCAACTTCTCGACTCCGCCGCTGCAAACCCAGGTGACGACTTTTTCTCCGCCCTCGTCCAAGCCGAGTTCCAAGGGCGCCCCCTGACCCGTGACGAAATGTTAGGATTCGCCAACATCACCTTCGCCGGTGGCCGCGATACCATCATCAATACCGTAGCCGTTGTCATCGCCTACATCGCCGAACACCCAAGCGCCCTTGATACCTTGCGCGAAAACCCCAAAATGATCCTCACCGCCACCGAGGAACTCATCCGCTTCACGACCCCACTCACCCACATCGGCCGCGTCTGCCCGGTCGATACCGACGTCCATGGCAAGACCGTCAAAGCCGGCGACCTCGTCTCGCTCTGCTGGGCATCTGCCAACTTCGATGAAACCGTCTTCGACTCTCCTGAGGAGGTCAGAATCGACCGTAAACCCAACCCGCATATTGCCTTTGGCAATGGCACTCACAACTGCCTAGGAGCCCCCCATTCCCGACTCCTCGTGCGCACTCTGCTACGCAAACTCTGCGAACTCACCTCGTCGGTCAAACTCATCGAAGCCACGCCCAAGGTGGAACAAGAAGCCGACTACGAACGCAACAATGCCTACGAGTCGCTGACCGTGCAGATCACTCCCTCATCTCCCTAGCTCTCATCATGCTCATTCATCCTACAGCTGTCATCTCAAATGACCCACATCCTTCCTCATTGACAATAAATCCACCACTGATCAACGTCAACCCGACCAATCGCCCCAACCTAACAATCAAAATCTAACCATCATGATTCACCAAGACACCTGCTGCACCATCGTTCCCTACTTCAACGTCCAAGACGGCCAGCTTGACGTATTCAAAGACCTCTGCACTCGACTCATCAGCCAAACCCAGGAGGAACCAGGATGCCTCTACTATGGATTCAGCTTCGACGGCAATACCGTCCACTGCCGCGAAGGCTACGTGAATGCGGATGCCCTGCTTGCCCACGTCCAAGCCGTCGGACTCATGATCGAGGAAGCCCTCAAAATTTCCGAAATCGCCCGACTCGAGGTGCATGGCCCCGCTACAGAACTCGCCAAGCTCAAAGAACCCCTCGCCGAACTCAACCCCCATTATTTCACTCTCGAGTGCGGGTTCCGCAAGTAAGCCCTTACGCGAACATCACACCCTGTAATCAAAAAACAAAAAGCCCGGCCCACCCATAAGATGAACCGGACTTCATTGTTGAGTCGTTTGATGTTGTTCAATTAGAACTTCACAGAAGCACTCACACCGAAGACAAATTCGCCATCTTCTTTAAGTGGAGCCACGGCGGTGGCATCAAGAGCATCGAATCCCTCACTGTAAGTCACAAAAGGAGTTACGACCAGGTTATCCGTTGCTTGGTAAGGAAGAGCCACTGTGATGTATGCGTGGTTCCAGTCGCTACCCGTTGCAATGATGTTGTCCCAATAATCAAAGGAGTAGGCAACCCCCACGGTGACATCAACCTTGGTTTTATCACAAAGATCCCATGCTTTGTTCCAGCTGAGCTCGGCATAGGTGCCGTCCAGCAAATCAAGGTCATGCGCAATGTAGAGGTTAACGTTACCACCTGTAAGCGGGCACTCGGTCCCAATGTTCAGGTAGATTTCATCGGTATCAAGGCCGCTCAGTAATACATTACTCAGTTCCTGATACTGATATCCCACCTCAAGGGTATAACACTCAGCGGTGTAACGAACACCAGCGCGATAGCGGTTGTGATCAACGCTGGTATCGCTCAAGGTGTTGATGCTCGCTCCTGCTACCAAGGAGAACTGGTCAT
Organism: Akkermansiaceae bacterium; assembly: GCA_013041925.1. Lineage (GTDB taxonomy): Bacteria > Verrucomicrobiota > Verrucomicrobiia > Verrucomicrobiales > Akkermansiaceae > Oceaniferula. Next base: position 125,045 of record JABDRB010000021.1, read on the forward strand.
TCAATCCGTAAGAAAGGTCAAGCGCTGCATCGAATGTGTTATCGGTGTCAGCACCACCTAAAAGCAAACTTGCTCCATCCGCAAGAATTCCGTTAGCTCCACGGTAGTTGAATTGACTGTTATAGGTAAGACTAAGCTCACCTTCGAGTCCGGCGTAGGCGGGGGCAGCAAGCAAAAACTTAAGAAACCTTGATTATTAACATCAACCTGCCAATCCGTTCAAAATCGTTTCAGCTGACGGGATCACATTGCCATAGCGGTGGGTGGTCTCACTCACCGCCTGCTCGCGCAAGCAGGTCAGCAACTCGAGTCGACCATTCGCAAGCGGGTTACTGGTGATCGTCTGAAGTGATCCATTGTTTGCCACGCGTTGAAGGTCGGTGCTAGGCGAGAGAACACGGAGGATGCCGTAGTTAGCCGCACACTTCGGTAGACGCGCGATGAGAGCCGCCTCACTTTCCTCGATGATGTTAAAGGGAAGAGCCTTCGTGAAGGCTGTCTTCTCACTCACGCTGATATCAATCTCGGAGCCGCAGGTGGTTGCCGCAAGGCAGACTTGAGCAAGCTGCAGATCACTCATGCCCGTGGCACGCAGGAGGATACGATCGTGGGCCCGGTAGCGGAAGTGGTTACTCTCGCCGTGGAGCTGCGATGGATCGTGTTCGATAGAAAATTCTTCCCTCCACCAGCGAGCGTAACTTCCTGCAGTGGCTTGCAGCGTTTCTGTCTCATCGGGCAGTAGACGGGATACGCTTTCGAGTAGAGGTTGGACCGTATCCATCACGGCGGCTGTTTCCTTGGGTAGTGCCATTTCTGACCACGTTGCCATGATCGAAACATAGTTAGGACCACCCGCCTTGGCACCAGGACCAAAACAGGATTTCTTCCATCCTCCAAACGGCTGGCGCTGCACGATGGCACCAGTGGTGCTCCGGTTGATGTAGGCATTACCCACCTCAACCCGATCACGCCAGATCGCAATCTCGCGAGCGTCAAGGGAATGAATCCCACCGGTAAGACCAAAGTCCGAGTCGTTTTGAATTCGGATGGCATGGTCGAGGTCGTTAGCGCGAACAAGCCCGAGCACCGGACCAAAACATTCGGTGCGGCGATACCAGCTATCCGGTGCAACACCGAGCTTGATCCCAGGTGACCAGAGACACGGGTTATGATCGATCATCTCCGGCTCGAGCAACCATGTTTCTCCGTCATCCAGAGTGGTCAGACCACGATCGAGGTCGGCGTCTGGCTTGTGTATGACCGGGGTGACGATGGATGATGGGTCCCATGATGGTCCGACTTTTAGGCTGGCAGCGGCATCACGCAACTGACGGATAAAAGCAGGGTCGTCGTATAGATCAGCTTCAATGATCGCAAGGGAGGCCGCTGAGCATTTTTGACCGGCATGACCAAAGGCGCTTTTCACCAGATCCTTGACGGCTTGGTCGGGGTCGGCGGCCGAGGTGATAACCAGTGAGTTTTTACCACTCGTTTCAGCAAAGAGTCGCATTTCAGGTTTCCAATCTTGGAACATACGAGCCGTGGCATACCCACCGGTCAGGATGACGCCCGACGTGCGCTCGTCTGAGACAAGCTGCTGGCCAGCACTGCGGTCGGCACACATCACAAACTGGAGAACCTCTTTCGGGATCCCAGCTTTCCAAAGTAATTCGACCATAACCCAGGAGCACAACACAGCTTCGGATGCGGGTTTCAGGATCACGGTATTTCCTGCCATTAAGGCAGCGAGCACACCCCCACAAGGGATGGCAAAGGGGAAATTCCAAGGAGGCGTAATCACGACAACTCCAAGTGCCTTGCTTTCGGTTCCATCAAAAAAGGCCGGATCGCTCATGCTATCGGCATAATAGTTCGCGAAGTCGATCGCTTCACTGACTTCACCATCCGCTTCGGGGGCGGCCTTACCGCCGTCAAGCATTGTTGCTGCGATACATGCGCCACGGGCATTGGCCAGCTCGACAGCGGCCTGCTTGAGGAGCTTCGCCCGCTCGTCGATACTGCGTGCCTCCCATGCGGGTTGGGCATCGGTAGCGCACTGAAGGGCGCGATCCACACCATGGGTATCGGTGCCGCTGAATCGGTAGGCCTCTTTCTCTGGACAGGATGGGTCACGACCGACCTTCGTTTCTTCCGTATACACAAACTCACCCCCGATCTGAACGGGGATCGGCTCAAGAGGCTGGGCACGGTAGTCTTCAACGACTTTCAAAATCCAGCGCATGTTGTGGCGGAGCGACCAATCGGTATCTGCGGCATTATGGAATGGGGCATCGACATCGAGTCCATATTCCTCCGTGTTACGATCTTGGGTTCTGGCAGGCTGGGTGCTCACCTCATCACGGTGCTTACAGGCATTGAGGAACATCTCGCGTTGTTTTTTCCAGCTTTTGTCACCTTTTTTCATACCGAAGATGTCATGCAGAAAGTTTTCCTCGGCGGTATTTTCATCGAGGCGTCTGACGAGGTAAGCGATCGCGGAGTGGAAGTCCTCTTTTTTTACCACGGGCGCGTAGAGCAGCAGACCATCCACGGCATCACGCACAGCACGCGCCTGATGGTTGGCCATCCCCTCCAACATCTCAAACTCCACATCCTTCTCCACCCCATTACCCGCACGAAGGATCATCGCGTAGGTGATTTCAAACAAATTGTGGCTGGCAATCCCGAGCTGAACCACCTCAGCATTCTCTGGGTGGCAGCCATAGTGAACCATCCGTTTGTAGTTGGCATCAACGTCAGCCTTGCAAGGGTATGGGGCGAGTTCCCAGTCGTGCAGGCTCGCCTCCACTTCCTCCATGGCGAGATTGGCTCCTTTAACAATACGAATCTTAATGGTAGCGCCACCTTGATCAACACGCTCGCGTGCCCAAACCGTCAAACGTTTCTGAACCTCATGAGAATCCGGAAGATACGCCTGAAGCACGATCCCAGCACGCAACGTGAGAAATTCTTCTTCCATGAGCACTTGCTGGAATGCATCACAGGTCAGGTGAAGGTCACGGTATTCCTCCATATCCAAGTTAACGAACTTGGGCGAATGTGTGCCATCGTTCTGCAGAAAAGTATTTGCTTGAGCTGCTCGGTAGAGGCGGCGCAGCCGAGTCTTAATTTCCTCCAGTGTCTGATCATAGGCGACGAGGTTGATCTGACTGAAAATGGCGGAGATCTTCACGGAAATATATTCGCAGTCCGGGCTTTCGAGGCGGGCAACCACCTGATCCATTCGCTTCCCGGCTTCTTCTTCCCCGAGAATCGCTTCACCCAGCTGGTTGATGTTCATGCGGATTCCCTGCTTCTTGCGTTTTTTGAGGTGAGGAATCAACTGGTCGTCCTCGCTAGGGAGAATCACTTCACTGCTTTCTCCTCGCATCTTCCAAGTGATCGCCGGCATCACCACATCAGGCGCCACCGCCGAGGATATCACCCCCATACGCATCGCCACCTGCTCGTGAAGGGGCAAGTAGGATGGCACCCCATACTCACCCACTAGGTAACGAAATTGGGACGCCGACCGAGAATCGGTTGGCGAGCGGAATACCTGGTCGGCCATGGCAAGCGTCAGGGTTTTCCCCATGGGATCATGCATCATCCGGGCCATCTTCCACCCTTGATAACGTTCCGAAACCTTTTGATTTTCGTTGGCCACCGACAGGATTTCGCCTGCCAACTCGACCGCGAGGTCGGCAACTTGCTCGGCGCTGAGGGATTGATCTTTTACGTCGTTCAGGAGAGTAGGAATACTGCGTTGCGTCATAGGTATAAATTAACCGATGTGTCTTGACCGAAACCAACGCCCCAAACGACAAATTCTGCATAAAATCGTCCTGTTTTCCAGATCAAATCTGTGCTTACTTCCCCCGTATGCCGTCTGCCGCAAAAACCATCCGTCAACAGTTCATCAGCCAACTCGCCACCCCAATTGTGGCTGAGCAGCTCTTCGAACAGGTTCCCGACATCGTTTTTTGCATCAAAAACAACCAAGGGCAATACATCTCAGCAAATCCCGCCTTTGCCGAACGGCTCGGCCTGAGTTCCATCGACGAGATCCTAGGTAAAACCGCCGCCGACATCTTCCCCCCTCATCTCGCCGTCACTTACCTCGCCCAGGACAAACAAGTCTTCGAGCAAGGGAGAGAAATCAACGACCGCCTCGAGCTTGTCTTCAACCGCGACGGCACGCTCGGCTGGTATCTGGCACGCAAAATCCCCATGATGGGGAAAAAGGGCAACGTCATCGGACTGGCATCCATCTCTCGGGACCTGCTCACACCAGGAGATGCCGACCTTCGTTTCACCGGCTTGGCCAAGGTGATCGACAAAATCCATCACGACTTCGCCGATGAGCTTAAGCCTGCTGGGCTTGCCAAACTCGCCGAACTCTCCCAAACCCAGCTCGAGCGACGTATGCGCAAGGTGTTTAAAGTCTCAACGTCCCAGTTCATCCGCAAGACCCGCATCGAGGCGGCAGCACATATGCTGACAGATTCAGACAAGGCGATCATTAACATCGCTATGGATTGCGGCTACGGTGACCAATCCGCCTTCACCCGCCAGTTCAAAACCACGGTCGGCATGACACCAGGTAATTATCGCGCCGCTTACCGGTAACACGTATCGTGGCGTAACACGTGGAGCATTACCGAGATGACATGATCCTTCTGGGTCTGCCACTCTGTGAACCCCAAGGGGAAAAGACGAAACCCTGCACGACGTAATATTTGAGACCGATGACGGTCCACCGCTGCAAAAGTTTCACCTGGGTAGCCAATCAGATCCACCCCCAGAGTGCTCGCCCAATCACGGATCCCTCCGCATCCGCTGAGGCAGAAAAATCACCCACCCCCGCCCAGAAATCTCGCCATGCACATTTTTTCACGATTTGGAGTTTGGCATTTAGCGTTGAACACATAAACACAAACGCGTGCTCTTCAACAGCTACGCCTTCTGGATTTTTCTCGCCCTGATCTGGGCGATCTACCGGCTTCTGCCCCATCGTGGGCAAAACCTGCTGCTGCTGGTGGCCAGTTATTATTTCTACGGTTGCTGGGACTGGCGCTTTCTCCCACTGATCCTCACCACCACCCTGGTCAATTATTTCACCGCCATCGGGATCGAGTCAAGCGACAGCAAACGGCGCCACCGCAGCCTGATGGTGCTCTCGGCGGCCGTCTCGCTCGGCCTCCTCGGCTTTTTTAAATACTGGGGGTTTTTCACGGACAGCACCGCAGAGATGCTAAGCTGGCTCGGTTTTCATGTGGATATGCACATTCTCAAAATCGTGCTCCCAGTCGGAATCTCCTTCTACACCTTCCAAACGATGTCCTACACCATCGACGTCTACCGAGGAAAAACCCAAGCCACCCGCAAGTTCACCGACTTCGCTCTGTATGTCGCCTATTTCCCGCAATTGGTCGCTGGCCCGATCGAACGCTCCTCCTCACTGATGCCACAAATCACCCACCCGAGACGCAAAAGGCAGGGTGACTTCTCCGAGGGACTGAACCTCGTCCTCATGGGCCTGTTCCTGAAAATCGTGGTCGGCGATAACCTCGGATTCATCGCCGATGGCATTTTCTCCGCGGAAAAGGGTGACATCACCGGTAGCGACGCCTTGATCGGGCTTTATTGCTTCGCCTTCCAAATCTATGGCGACTTCGCAGGTTATTCATCGATCGCACGTGGCGTCTCCAAATGGCTCGGCATCGACCTCATGACGAACTTCCGCATGCCCTACCTCGCCCGTAACCCGTCCGACTTCTGGCAGCGCTGGCACATCTCACTCTCGTCCTGGCTTCGCGACTACCTCTACATCCCACTCGGAGGCAACCGCGGAAGTTCTGCTAAAATTTACCGTAACCTGATGCTCACCATGCTGCTCGGCGGCCTCTGGCACGGTGCAGGATGGACATTCATCGCTTGGGGTGGACTGCACGGCATCATCCTCTGCGTCTATCGCGCTCTGGGAGAAAACTTCAAACTCCCCGCACTCTGGGGGCGGATCGTCGCCACCCTGATCTTTTTCCACCTCGTCTGCCTGACTTGGCTATTCTTCCGCGCCGACTCCTTTGATCAGGCATCGGAGATGCTGCGACTGATCTTCACCCAGCAGGAAATCACACCACTGTCGCGCTACGGGTTCGGCATGCTTGCCTTCTTCTGCGTCCCACTTATGGCCTACGAGATATGGCTTAACCAAGCGCACACACTGCGCCGACTCGAAACCGTCCGTTGGGGGTGGCGTGCCGCCGCATACTGCTATATCATCTTTATGCTGATCGTCTTCCCCCCCCCAGTTTTCGGTCAGTTTATTTACTTCCAGTTTTAACACCCCATGGCTGAAAAATATCACGACTACGACGCCCTGCCCAACGACGCCCATGCTCCGTCGTTCCGGCAGGAGTTACGGGTGGTTGCGGTGATACTAGGGTTCATCATCGTATTAGAAATCATTGCCCGCATCATTGCCCCAACTCTGGATTACGATCGCGTCAACATCCACGCATTCCCCCAAACTATCCAAAACCTCGAAGCGCACGCCGAGACATCGGGAAATCCACGCGTCGTCTTTTTCGGCAACTCCCTGATGCTCCACGGACTCAACGAGGACACCGTCCGCGATGAGCTCAAATCCATCGGCGGCCCCGAAATCGAATCCGCCAAAATCACTCCTGTCGGCACCGCCATGCTCGACTGGGTCTACCTCTACCGACGCTACTTTGAATCCGAACAAAGCCACCCGGACATCCTCATTGTCGGATTTGTCGCCCACCATATCCACGATCAAGAACCGATCAAACTCCGTCGACTCTCCCGCCATTTTGTGACCACCCAGGACCTCCCCAACCTCTGGAAACACGAACTTCAAGATTTTCACCGCACCACACAATCGATCCTCTGCAACCTCAGCGCCCTCGAAGGGGATCAACCAGAACACCAGTTAGGCATCCTCTACTCCGTCGTTCCCGATTACCGAGCCGGACTCAATCGGAACAATCAACTCATCGCCTCAGCGGCCGAACGTCGGGCCGCCAACAATACACCAAACACAACAACCGAACCCGAAGAATCCTACCACCGCATGGATCGCTTTATCAAAAAATGCAAACAGCACGGCGTCGACGTCTGGCTCGTCCCCATGCCCCAACCTGACGTCTGGGACTATAACCCTGCCGCCACACACGTCGCAGAAAAACACGGCATGCAGGTCATCGATGCCCGCAGTATCGACGGCATGACGGAAAGTGACTTCTCAGACGGCTACCACCTCGGCGAGTCCGGCGCAGAAATATTCAGTCGGTGGATGGCTCAGCAAATTTCCAATCATCGACCACTCGATAAAGGACCGCGTCCTGAGTGAGGCACTACCATCGGCCCGTTCCCAACATGATCCCACTCCGATCATGCGAGCTCCTTGCCCCCCCTCCTTTCCCCCTTGCCGATTGAGGTTTTCGTTTTACGGTTTATAGTGCAGTAGACGGATGATTCTTCGATCCGGCAATAAACCCAACCCCACATCACCATGCACATCGAGACCCTGACCACGTTTTTTATGTGGTGCACCATCATCAATGGCATCCTGCTCATCTACACGAGTCTGCTTGTCATTTTTGCACCAGACTTCATCTACCGGATGCAGTCCAAATGGTTCCCCATCTCCAGAGATTCGTTTAACCTTGTTGTTTATTCCTACCTCGGACTGTTTAAAATCTTATTTCTGTTTTTCAACCTCGCCCCCTACATCGCCTTGCTGATCATCCGCTAATCCCCGCCCGCAGTCCGGATCATCACATGATAACAATAATCGTCCGCCTCCCCACCCAGGATCCGTTAACGGCCTCTTTCCGCTAGCTTCAAGAGCCTATCGACCTCATGATTTCAACCCGTCAAAGCTAACAAATCAACCTAACGATATATACTTGACATTTTTATTACATTTCTTCCATGGGCGTGTCACACATGACTTTGGATGCGGCCTATTCTTTTGGCACAATCACTAGGCTACGGGGCTCACCTCGTTTCACATAGACTAGACCTGCACCCAAATCCTGCTTCTGGAACACAACGCCTGCCACCTTCAACTTAGTGCCGTCATCCGTCACGTAACCTTTGATTTGACCGGTTTTTGTTTTGACTGATACTTTCACTTTCTCAGGACCCGCGTAGTAGATCTTGTTTGCTGACGTCCATTCCAGATCCCATGAACTTGAAGAATCTCCGAAACCTTCACCCACATGAGCCTCAACGTTTGGCACGGTGTTTGGTATTCCAGCAATGACCCGTCCAGCCGTGTAGCTGTAGCGAGAGCCTATCAGATTGCGTTGAAGGTCAAAGCCTCCTGAGAAAGGCCGTATCCTTGAGCCCCCCAGCTTGCGCCAGTGCACTTCGGCATCACAGTCACTCACTCCGCTCACATTGCGGAAGCGAACCGTGCCGCCCAGAGAACCCGCCTTGCGATAAAGCGCGGCATACAGGGGCATCTCGCCATCGGGTGTGACATAACATTTTGCGGTCCACTTACTGCCATCCCCTAATAGCCCTTTGATTTTGGCCGTGCCTTTCGTTGTGACGGTCATCAAAGCATACCCATGCCCCTGAGGCGCAGATGGCTCACCCTCTTCACCGAGAACCAATATCGTGTATACCCCCGACTGCGAACCTGTCATGCCCGACTTCACCGCACCCACATTGGCCGTCTGATTCCCAACAACGACGGTGCCTTCAATCTTGTATCCTCCTCCAGTCGTTCTCACCAACTGAAGGTCCACTGTTGCAGGGCTGCCATACCTTGGAGTAATCACTCCAGAGTATTGACTGTCCTCATCAAACAAACCCTTGAGTGGGTAGGATCCATTACCAAAATACATCTTGGCCGAAAGCTTGCCTGTCTTGGACACCTTGATCTTCTTGAAGTAACCCAGCACCCGCTTACCATCAGCAGATGACAGGAAACCGGCGTATTTACCCGCGGAATCGGGCGTCACGCTTGATGAATTTACAGTTGGTGACGTAGCAGAATCATCAGGATATATGATCTCCCTGGTATCGGGCGTGCCGTCGTTATCGTCATCGTCGTCGGCGTTGTTGCCGATGCCGTCACCGTCTGTGTCTGTGGTCTCATTTTCGTCCAACGGGAAGTCATCTTCCGTGTCAGGAGTTCCGTCGTTGTCGTCGTCAAGGTCGGCGTTGTTGCCAGTGCCGTCGCCATCCGTGTCGGTGGTTTCATTTTCATCCAACGGAAAGTCATCTTCCGTGTCAGGAGTCTCGTCGTTGTCGTCATCGGCGTCGGCGTTGTTGCCGATGCCGTCACCGTCTGTGTCTGTGGTCTCATTTTCGTCCAACGGGAAGTCATCTTCCGTGTCAGGAGTTCCGTCGTTATCATCGTCTAGGTCGGCGTTGTTGCCGATGCCGTCACCGTCTGTGTCTGTGGTCTCATTTTCGTCCAACGGGAAGTC